>CAWFJI010000009.1:0-741334 GCA_963816075.1 uncultured Flavobacteriaceae bacterium
GCCCAGATGCCTGCGCGTTCATAAAATTCTGCAAGGGGTATTTCTTCTTTTCGCTGATAGGCTGTTTTCTTGTCAAACAGGTTCTTTTTTGTCTCCTCAAGCTGAGAAAACTCAGCAACTTCAGGAACAGTTTCTATATCCAGGAACAGGATGTCCTTCAATTTTATTTTACCCTGCATTTTTTATTTATGAATGAATTAACTGCCTAAAGGTAAACATAAAAAAAGCCATCCCAAAAGGAATTTAACCTTTAGGGGATGGCACAGAAAAGAAAAAAAGCTCTTGTTTAGAATTTATAGGCGTAGCCCAAAGTAAAACCCCTTCCCGGAGTAAGTTTTGTAAATATTTGATCTTCTGCCTTATATGACTGATAATGGCTTTCGGCATCATCATCAAGAATGTTTTTAATACCAAAATTGATATTGGAACTTGAATTTTTGCCAAATGACTTTGACATGTTAAAATTAAGGCTGTGAAATGGCATGGTATAAACATCCGGAACATCTCCGGTTCCTACCACTTCCAGGGTTTCTCCCTGAATATTATAGAACAAACCTGCCTGCCAGCCATTATCTTCATTGCCATAATTCAGCCCCACATTGATCAAATAGGGCGATTGCCCTTGCAACTCGCGGGTATCTTCCAGTTCCTCGCCCTCTCGTAAACTAAGTCTTCTCGCCTCGAGTTCATCTTCACCCATCTCCAGTTCAGATTCTATAAGCGAAAAGTTCATATTAAAACTAAGGTCTTTCAAAGACTCCGAGATAAAATTAAAGTCTTTTCTGATTTCAAATTCTACACCGTAGACTATGGCATTTCCTAAATTCCTTGGCTGAAACTGATCAGGTGCCGCTAAAAAATAGGTCAACTCGATCGGATCGATGAAATTTTTAAAAAAGCCACTAACAGCGAACATTTGTGCATTGCTTCCAAATCTTTCATAGCGAACATCAAAATTATCGATATAGGTTGGTTGCAGGTCAATATTACCATTGAATGTTGTACTGGATAAGGGATCAAATATCTGGGTAATCGACGCTTCTTTAAACGAAGGCCTGGCCGTTGTTCTGGCATAGGAGATTCGGGCGTTTGACTCATCATTAACACTGTATATCAAATTCAGAGAAGGAAATAAATCTGCTTTATCCAATACTTTTTCTTCATCATAAACAACATCTCCAAAATTATTTTGTCCTGTGTAATACAGATCAAATTTTTCAAAACGCAAGCCCAAAATGGATTTTAATTTTTGCGTTATCTGAAATTCCTCTGAAACAAAAGCAGCTGCAACGGTTTGAATGGAGTTATAGGTATTTGCAGGTTCAAAATTTCCTTCTATATAAGATCCTCTTCTTGTGCTTACAGTCCATAGATTTTCATCCAGCAACAAGCCGTCAGCATCACCATAAAGTTGCTGAGCTTGTCCGCCCTGTATCCTGATTCTGTAATTATCAATGCTGAAATCGCGTTCCTTATAGGTATATCCTCCCCCAAAAATGATTTTCGCCGGTTTCTTAAACAACTGGTGTCTATTTTGGACATTTAAAGTCCCGACACCATTTATTTCTTCAAGATTTCTCCAGATCCTTGAAGGATTTCCGGCTGAGCTTGGGCTGATCGTAAAAATATCCTCGTCCTCTTCATACTTAAAAGGGGCAACCCTTACATCCTTGTCATCAATTCTTGAATACGTCGGCGAAAGCTTCCATTCAGTTACCCAGGAACCGTCATCATTTGAGTGTTTTCCTGATAACAAGGCATTCGAAATCTGACTTTGCTTGTATTCCAGATTGTCTTTATACACCTCTACTGCATCGGCAAATAGAATTTGCTGATTCAGATACCCGGCTGTTGACAAACCGTTCTGAATATGCATGGCAGTTAATTTGTATTTGCTTTTTGGTGTTTTCAAAGTAAGTCCTGCCAGGCCGCTCCACAAAATATTATTTCTGCCCACATCTCCAACCTGACCTTTTGCGAGGGATAATTCGGTTACAGTTTTATCTGCAGATTTTCTGTAATTTCCATTCTCAAAGTCTTGAAAAAATATGTATTCCTCCCGGTAGGAACCTGCTGCTAAAAATCCCAGCTGCTTGTCACTGCCCACATTGAACTGATTTCCATAGGTAAACCCCATGTTTGCATCCATATAACTTTTTTCCTTCTTGGCTTTCATTTCAGGATTAAACTGCTGGGTAACAACGGTCAATAATTGATTGTTTTCTGAGGGACTCGGAATATATTGTTGCCGGCTGATAGGCAAACTTCTCATGCCGTCATCAAAACCAAGCTTGTCTGTGGAGCTGCCCTCATAAGTTAAAAAATCAGAATTGAAGTGCATTTCAGGATTCACCTGAATACCCACTGATACGCTGAATTCTTCTTTTGTCGGCATGTCTTTGGTTACAATATTGACCATCCCTCCGGTAAAATCAGCGGGCAGATCAGCCGTGGAAGATTTTATCACCTGGACATTGTCTAGAATATTTGTCGGAAAAATATCCATTTGCACGGTATTTCTATCCGGATCAAGTCCGGGAATATCTACCCCGTTTAATATAGATTTTGTATATCGGTCACCAAGACCCCTTACATAAACATATTTTCCTCCCTGAACCGATACTCCCGGCACATTTCTAACCGCATTTACCAAATTGCTTGCGCCCACTTTTTTAAAGGCCTGGGAAGACATCCCATCTATTAAATTGACCGATTTCTTTTGAACATCCAAAATCGCTGCTTCAGTATTATCGGAGGTTCTGGTAGTAATTACAATTTCCTCCAGTTGATTTGACAAAGGCCCGATTGACGCATTCACTGTGGTCTCCTGCCCGGCTTTAATGATTACTTCTGTGATTTCTACCGTTTCATATCCGATGAATGAAAATGTAACTGTATATACGCCCGGATCCATTTTAAGGGAGTAAATCCCTTCAAAATCTGTAGTTGTCCCAATTGTTGTGCCTTTCACCTGTACATTGGCAAAGGGTAATACGTCGTTGATTTCCTTATCGATTACTTTTCCGATCAGATCCCCTTTCTGTGCAAACAAATTGTGGATGCTTAAACTCAATAAGACAAGGAACGTCCATTTTAAATTTTTCATTTCTTCTTTTCTAAAATTATAATGCTTTTTTCTTTTCTTTTCTAATTAAAAACAATTGTCCATCCTGAAAAAGATGAACAATTGTTCTTTATAAATATGATTGGTGAGTTGATTTAATATGCTGACTTGCTTTTTGCATAAGTCCAGTCAAATGCTGATAAGGTTGCGCCAACCGTTTGAGATCCTGCGGTCACAGCTGCGGCATTGTCGCCAAATCCTGTAACGGTCACTCCCGTTGCCTTGTTTGCGAAAATCGTTTTCACATCTGTAACTCCTTCCGGCAAAACGATCTGCCAGGTACCAAATTTCAGCTTACCATTGTTGTAATTTGTTGCAACACCGTCATTATCCAACTCCACATCTGCTGAGGCTTTGAAACCATATGCATATACGTTATTGGTCTCTCCCATCGCCCTGTCTCTGTAGTCTCCATATTCACCGTCACCGGTAACTGTATTTCCTTTTAGGGTCAGGTCTTTTAAGACAAATCCTGCTTCATATGATCCTTCGGGCCCATCAATTTCCAGGGCATGGTCAGAGGTATCACCTAAAATCACCATAGAATTGGTTACTGTTCCTGAATAAGATTGGTCCACATCCAGACCATCATCTCCTGCTCCCCAAACCATCAGACCAGAAGCATTTACACTGCCTCCAAAAAATTCGACACCGTCGTCAAAATTTGCAACCACCTCAACATTCTCAATGACAGTACCTTTACCAACCGCTCCTAAAGTTAGGCCATTGATCTCGTTACCTTCTCCGATTTCGGCACCACCATGACGGATAGAAATATATTTTAAAACTCCGGAATTGTCATTATCATCGTTTCCTCCATATAATCCAAATGTATCACTCGCAGGGATTCCTTCAATCTGAACCTCAGATACGTCACCTTTGAATGAACCTTTGGCTTTACCCAGGATAAGTAAACCTCCCCATTTTCCGTTGTCAGCAATACTTAAATTTGTTCCGAATTTTTGTCCGACCTGGATATTGTCATCGAAAGCAGTAAATACAATCGGCTTATCTGCCGTTCCCTGAGCATCAATTTTTGATCCTCTCTGAACAATAAGCGCAGATGCCAAAGAACCTGTACCGGGTTTTCCTTTAATTATGGTACCGGCTTCAATTGTCAAAGTCACACCAACACCCACAACTACTTTACCATTCAAAATGTATGTGTTATTGCTGGTCCAGGTGGTATTTTGTGTTATTAAACCACTTACATCTACACTTCCTATACAAGGAGCACAGGTTCCGCCACAGTCAATACCTGTTTCGTTTCCGTTTTGAATACCATCACTACAGGTGGGTACTATCACGATCGGATCCTCATCATCATCACCACAACCGGTGAAAGCAAAAGTTAAAATTCCAATTAAAATTAAAATCGTTTTTTTCATTTTAGTTTGTTTAAAATTACGCTGCAAAGATGAAGCTGTCATGTTAACTGTCTGTTAAGTTGATTTTATGATTATGTGAATGACCTATGCGTTTCATGATGGCCGCGTTATTAAATGGTTAATTCCTTTTGAGTAATCGTTTTTTGACTAAATTTGGATTGAAATACCTTTATTAAATGCAAAATGAATTTTTAAAAATACTGTTGGTGGATGATGAACCGGATATTCTTGAGTTGGTTGGTTATCATCTTAAAAAAGAGGGATACCAGGTGTTTACTGCCACAAATGGAGCTGAGGCAGTGAAGATGGCCAATAAAATTACCCCGAATCTTATTTTGCTGGATATTATGATGCCGGAAATGGATGGTATCGAAGCCTGTGAAAAGATCAGGGCAACAAAAGGCCTTGAACAAACCATCATTGCTTTTTTTACTGCCAGGGGCGAAGATTATTCCCAGTTAGCCGGTTTTGAAGCAGGAGCAGATGACTATATTACCAAGCCAATCAAACCAAAAGTTTTGGTCAGCAAAGTGAATGCTCTCCTGCGCAGGATAAAATCCGAAAGTAAGACCGAGGAAAAAATTATTCGTTTTGATGATTTCATCATTAACAAGGATGAGTATTTTGTGAAAAGAGGTGATAAGAAAATTATTTTACCCCGTAAAGAATTTGAATTACTGGTACTGCTGGCGAGTGTGCCCAACAAGGTCTTTAACAGAGATTATATTCTGAGACATATCTGGGGTCATGATGTTGTGGTTGGTGGCAGAACCATTGATGTTCACATCAGAAAACTGCGGGAGAAAATCGGAGAGAACAGAATCGATACGGTAAAGGGAGTTGGTTATAAATTTGTTATCTGACCTTGAAACTTAGCGCTCCCATCAGATTCTCGATCCTGCTCGCTTCAGTTACAGTAATCATAACAGCCATTGCCCTGCTTATCTTTTATTCTATTTTTAACAACCAATGGTCAGCGCTCAGTGTTCTTTTTTTCATGGTGCTTATTTTTTTTATTTTCTGTCTTCTTTATTATTCAGGTTTGAATTATTACCTCAATAAACAAATAGACCAGATCTCGGATTCCAATTTTCAGGCACAAAAATTAAACATTGATAAGAGCCTTGACCCAAACATAGAGGAACTGATAACCAAGTTTAAACGCTTTGAAGAGTCAAAGATCGCAGAGATAGAAAATTTACACTTACGGGATACTTTTAGAAAAGAGTTTTTAGGAAATGTGTCACATGAACTGAGAACCCCGCTATTTACTGCCCAAGGTTATATACTCACCTTACTTGGCGATACCATGGAGGATCCTGATTTGTTGCAGAAATACCTCAACAGGGCCAACAAGAGCCTAGAAAGATTGGACGCCATTGTCAAAGACCTGGATGTGATCTCCAAGCTGGAAACGGGCATGAAATTGAACTACAGTCATTTTAATATCGTAAATCTTGTGAATGAGGTTTTTGAAATGCTGGAAATGAATGCGGCCAAACGCAATATTACCTTGTCTTTTGATAAATTATACGACGCCCCCTTGCTGGTAAATGCCGATATCGAAAAAATTCAGCAGCTTTTGATCAATCTGATCACCAATTCCATTAATTATGGCAAACTTGGAGGCAAAACGATTGTTAGTATACGCTCACATTCCCGTAAGAAATTCATTATAAAAATTGCCGATAACGGAATTGGGATAGACCCTGTACATATACCCCGCTTATTCGAAAGATTTTATCGGGCAGATAAAAGCCGGTCCAGGGAACACGGGGGTTCCGGTTTGGGATTGGCAATTGTAAAACATATAGTTGAGGCACATGACCAGGAATTGTTCGTGGAAAGTAACCTGGGGAAAGGCTCTGTCTTTGGGTTTACACTCAACAAATTAGAATAGGGCAATTTTTTATCCAATGTTAAGTTACTGTTAAGTAAATGTTTTTATAATGTAAATTTTGTAATTTTAACTTATAATAATTGCGGTTGTCATGAAAACGAAATTTTTTACACTGGTATTTTTTATTTTTTTTGTCGGTTTGGGGTTTGCCCAGGAAATAAAACCCAAATTAGAAAAACAGGGTGACCTGATAAAGGCAACCTATTATTTTGATACTGGTAAAGTGAAGGAAGTTGGCTTCTTTCTGAATAACAAGTTGCACGGAGAATGGATCACCTTTAATGAGGAGGGCAAAAAAACAGCTGTTGCCAATTATGAAAACGGGAAAAAAACAGGAAAATGGTATGTGCTGGCAAATGGCACGGTGAAGGAATTGATCTACGATTCAAATAAACTGGTCAATGTCAGAAACATAGACAGTACTGAGACAAGTCCTATTTAAATATTTAAACTTTTTTTGAAAACATCGAATAGAGATGCCTCAATATCTTTGTCCGGTGTTTTTTTATGACTGAACCCGTTGTATTCCCTACTGCCCTCTAGCTGTAGACACTTAAACGCGTTTTGTACGGCATAGTCCGCAATTTTTTGCTCTTTTAAATATTTTGCCAGATAAACCTGTTCTGTTTGCCCGGGTGTTGGAATGAAAAATGCCTTTGCCTGCAGTTTTTCCAGATCCATCAGGGTTGAGTATCCTGATCTCGCTATAATCAAACGGCTCTTGCAGATACTTTCCTGAAGCTCTGCTTTCAGCATATAATTGACAATGAGCATTGCATCTTTCAAAATTTTTGTCTGTTTACCAGCCAACAGGCCCTGCACAAGAAGTATGCTTCCCTCAAAATTTTTCAATTCCAGCCTTAGTTTTTCTTCCAAGATACTTCTTTGCGGTTCGGGACCGGATAAAATGACCATAAGATCAAATTCTTTTTCACAAGGCACTTTCTCTAACCTGCTCAGAGGACCTATATATTTCACCTGAAGGCCTTTGGGAGCCGGGTGTGATAATTTTCCAGATAAATAAAAGGAAGCCTGATGATCCGGAACCCAGCAGGCATCAAATTTTTTGATCATTTGTTGGTGGATCCGGCTGGTTATAAAGGTGGTAAGCCCCGATAATACCCGCAACTGGTGGGTGATGTACACACTGTAAACTTTATCTGACCTGACACCGAAACGATTGTCTGAAATAATCCCGCAGATCTTTTCCTTTTCAATAATTTCCCGGGTTACTTCCTGTTCTCTTTTTATGGCTTTTAAGATCTTGCCGGATTGTTTGATCAGCAGGGCATTGAGCAACTTACCATTTTTACTGTACCGGATATTATAGGAAGGAAGCTCATAGGCTTTGAGATCCGGAAATTCTTTTTTCAACAATTCCAGCGCCTGGCCGTCGCTTGCCATTACTGGCTGATAACCGTGTTTTATCAATGCTGCTATAAGGGGTATGCAGCGACTTGCGTGCCCCAATCCCCAGTTCAATGGTGCGATTAAAATCTTCTTCATATCACCATCAGGGAGAATTAATCACAGGTCTGATCCAATGTCTTTTCGGTAATACATCTTATCAAAACAGATCTTCCCCATATTCCGGTAAGTCAAATCTATGGCCTCTTGCATCGTATTTCCAAGCGAGGTCAGGGCAATTACGCGTCCGCCATGGGTAACAGTTTTACCATTTTTAACAGCTGTCCCTGCATGGAATACCATGGAATCTTCGATCACTTCGAGTCCGTGGATCTCTTTTCCTTTTTCATAGGCTTCCGGATAACCGCCTGATACCGCCATAACGGTAACCGCCGTGCGCGGATCTGTTTCCATGGAGACCTGATCCAGCCGCTTTCCGGCTGCTGCCATCAAAAGATCTAAAAAATCAGATTTTATGCGGGGTATTACCGCTTCCGTTTCCGGATCTCCCATACGAACGTTGTACTCGATCACGTAGGGCTCTTCTTTTACTTTGATCAGCCCAATAAAAATGAAGCCCACATACGGAATTTCTTCTTTTTTTAAGCCCTGAATGGTAGGCTTAATGATCCGCTCTTCCACTTTTTTCATAAAGGTACTGTCGGCAAAAGAAACCGGGGAAACGGCTCCCATACCGCCTGTATTCAGCCCTTTGTCTCCCTCTCCAATCCTTTTGTAGTCCTTGGCGCCTGGCAGTACTACATAATTTTCGCCATCAGTAAGAACAAAAGAACTCATTTCAATGCCGTCCAGAAATTCTTCGATGACCACTTTTGCACTGGCCCTGCCAAATTTTTCATGGGCAAGCATTTCTTTCAGTTCCTGCTTCGCTTCCTCCAGATCATTCAGAATAAGCACTCCTTTCCCGGCCGCCAGACCATCTGCCTTCAGTACATATGGTGGCTGTAAGGTTTCTAAAAAAACAAAGCCCTGTTCCAGATTGGCTTTGGTAAAGCTCTGGTATCTGGCAGTTGGGATCTGATTTCTCATCATAAATTCCTTGGCAAATTCCTTACTCCCTTCCAGTTGTGCTCCCCACTTTTGCGGACCGATAACCGGAATATGTTTAATGACTGCATCCGAAAGGAAAAAGTCGTGCAAACCATTAACCAGCGGATCTTCAGGGCCAACCAGCACCAGATCGATCTTTTTGGCAAGCACTGCTTCTTTTATTTTCTCAAAATTATTCGTGTCGACGTCCAGATTTGTTCCGTACTTCGACGTACCTGCATTCCCGGGGGCTATAAACAGATTTTTCGTTTTTTTGCTCTGTGCCAATTTCCAGGCGAAAGTACATTCCCTGCCGCCTGATCCAATGATCAATACATTCATTTTCTTCTTTTTGTTGCGTTACGAATATACGTTAAAACCCAAACTTACCCATGAGCTGCCTGCTGCTTATTTTACCTTTTTCCATTTAAAATAGTACCTTATTGCTGAAATCAGATGGATGGTAAAAAGTTTTATGTCTCTGGACGACCTTCTTTTGAGTACGTGGCAAATGACCTCTTCAGGATAATAGAGTTTCCTTTTGCCGATACCATCTATTTTTCTGCACAGGTCAACGTCTTCCATGTACAGAAAATACCGCTCATCAAAACCCTTCAAGTCTACAAAATATCTTGTTTTTAATAATAAAAAACAGCCGTGGAGCACATCCGGGTAAAATGGTTTTGAAAGATCCCGGTCTTTGTACTCTCCGTTCTGCACTTTTTTTGAAGGAAAGCCCAAATACCTCAAGAGTAATTCCGAAAAATCAGGATACCTCCTGCAGGTGTACTGGTGTTTCCCGTTAGGAAACAATACTCCTGGAGCAATTAAAACCACATCTTCTTCTTTATCTAAAGCCTTGATCAGGTTTGGAATAACCTGTTTTCTGAAAGAAACATCGGGATTGAGTACCAAATGACAATCAGATAGTTCCCTGATTTTATCCAATATCAAATTATGTCCTGCGCCAAAACCTACATTTCTTCCAACAAAAATATATTCAATATCCGGATGTTCATACCTGCTGTAAAATATTCTCTCAGAAGAATTATCGATCAGGAACAACTTTTTTGACAGCGGAATATTTAAAAAACAAGTCAATCGTTTCAGACAATTCTTTAATATCCTCGTTGAACAATACGATGCTTCCGCTTATTTGTATTTTATTTGTCATTCGCTAATAGGCCTTTTCTTCCCCTTTAAATACATTAAATACAGTTTGTATGATGATCTTGAGATCGAGAAAAAATGACCAGTTTTCTATATAAAATATATCCATCCTGACCCTGTTCTTTATATCCGCTCTCTTTTTAACCTCTCCCCTGTAGCCGCTTACCTGAGCCAGTCCGGTAATCCCCGGCTTTACCGCATGCCGTTCCATATAATTGTCTATTTCTTTCTGATATGATTTCGACAAAGCGTTCATGTGCGGCCTCGGCCCGACTATACTCATATCCCCGCGCAGCACATTGTAAAACTGAGGTGATTCATCTATGCTGGTCTTTCTCAGAAAAGCCCCGATACGGGTAATGCGTTCATCGTCTTTTGTGGCATGAACCGTATCCGACAGATGATTTACCTCCATGGAACGAAACTTATAACAGATAAATTTTTCGCCTTTCAGCCCTTCCCTGACCTGTTTAAAAAACAAAGGCCCTTTTGATTCGAGTTTAATAAGTATCAACAACAAGGGTGTTAACCAGGAGAGCACTAAAACGATGGCTAAAACAGAAAATACTACGTCAAAGATCCTTTTGATAAGTATGTTTTTGGGATCATCAAAAGGAAGTTTTTTCACATTCAGGATCAAGGTGTTTTCATAATACTCCACGGTAAAATGCTTGCCGTAAAATTCCCCTGACTCAGGTATAAGCTTGATGTTTTTGGAATGCTTCACGGCGAACTTGGTGAACAGCTTGATCTGTTCCTTGTCCAGCGCGGCAAGTGAGCAGTAAATTTCATCAATGTGTTTAAGCATTATGTACTCCCGGCTTTCCTTTATTGTTCCGAGATATTTCTCTTCCGAACTTTCCTCATCCGAAAAAAAACCAAAATAGCGGTAACCCAGATCCTTTCTTTCATCGAAAAGTTTAATGAGCCTTTCGGTTGTTTGGTCAAGGCCAAGTACAATCACATTCCTGAAATCCTTACCGCTTCTGCGAATCATTTTCAGCAGGTAAAAGGAAAAAAATTTAAAAACGGCTATTGCGCCAAAAATAAGGGCAAAGACCCCAAGCAGGTTATTTATACCGGCATCCTTCTCAAAAATTCCGAAATACGCGAAATAGGCGAGGAAGAATAATATAAATTGAGATACTAAAAGCTTAAGCAATCTGAAATAATTAGTAAATCTATAAATTATATAATAACCGGTATAATTAGATAATAATATCCAAAGAATATTCGTGTATATTAAATAAGTAAAGTTTAGATAATCATTATCAGACGCATAAATAATTACTATATTGAGTATGATTAAGTCAAATAGTAGAAATACCGGTCTGATTAATAATGAATAGCTTTTATTCAAAGGCTTGGATTTATAATTATGTCATTAGCTATTTTTTCTAAATAGATTTCTTCTAATTTTTTTATATTATTAATGATATTATATTTTTCTATAAATATCTTCTTACTGTTATTTGACATTCTTTTAAGTGACTCTTTATCCTGTAAAAGGGCTATTATTCCCTTAGCCATTGCTTCGTCATCATTCTTTTCGATTAGAAAGCCGTTATAATTGTGAAAAATTAAATCTTTATTCCCGTCAACGTTTGTGACAATGCATGGTTTTGAAAGTGAAATAGCCTCAAGTACAGCGTAAGGAAGCCCCTCGTATAATGATGATGAAAGATAAATGTTTGATTCGTTTATAATATTTAATGTTTCTCTTCTATCTAACCAAGGGATTATTGTAATGTTTTTTGATAATCCCAATCTGCTAATCTGTGCCTCTAAAGCTTCATTATACTGGGATTTATTTCCAATTCCAACAATTATTAAGTGAATGTCACTAACCCTTTTTTTAACAAAACTTATCGTTCGGACAAGCATTTCAAAATTTTTCTGATACGAAGCCCTTCCCACTGAACATAAATAAGTCATATTTATACTTTTTGTTGCATTTGGGGACTTAAGACATGTTTCCTCTTCAACTGAATTTTCCCATAAGTAGATCTTATTTTTTTTAAAATTTAAATCCTTTGAAGCTCTATCGTATTCAGATTTAGAGCATGCTAATATAGAAGATGGAAAAACCACAAACGATTTTTCTATAGATTTATAAAATGTTTTTTTTAAGCGATTATTTGTACTTAAATATGAAAAAGCATGGGGTGTGTATACAGTGGGTAATTCCTAAATATGCCCCTGCAATTCTACCAATTATTCCGGCTTTTGTGCTATGACAATGAATTAAGTCCGGCTTGACTTCTTTTAGTATTTTAATAACTTCGAATAAACACCTTATATCAGTGATAAAATTTAGATCACGTATAAGGTTAACTTTATAAATAGATATTGGATTTTCTGAATTATCTGCAAAATTAAAGCTTGCCTTCTTATTATTACTTATCAAGATATTAGTGAATCGATTTTTATCCATATATCTGGTCAATAGGTCAATATATAACCCAACGCCGGAAACCGGAATAGCTATGTGGACTATTTTTTTCAATGATTTTTATGTGATGAGAACACAAGATAAAACATAAAGAATAAGGAAATCCCTTTTACTCTTACGAGAATAGATTCTGTTAACATGACCAGCATAAAAAATAATAAAAAATAACCCCATTCAGGATTATATACTTTGAATCGAAATAAGATAAAAATGAAATATAAAAAAGCGAATATCCCTAATCCCAATAAAAAATGAAGGTATTGATTGTGCGTATTCATTGGTTGAAAATACTTGTATCCATCTTTTAAAATCTGATCGCTAATTTTATTTGTTACATTTCCTAATCCTATTCCAAAAACAAAATGGTTTTTTATTTCTTTAATTGAATAATCCAAAACTAGATATCTTTTATACATATTACTCCATGAATTATTTACGAGATCTTCCTTATTGTCTGTTTCTATTGAAGAATACATATTTTGCATTGAAATCAAATCGTCTTTTACTCTTGGTATTGTTTTGTAACCAACAACCATAAGCATGAGTATAGTAAGGGCTGAAATAGTAATTTTGACGAATATATTTGCATTAACCATTAAAAATATAACTGTAGCAATTATTATAAACACACTAAATAAAGCTGTTCTTGCGCCAATATTAATTAATAACAGAAAAAAAAACAGGAACACCAAAATATCTA
This sequence comes from uncultured Flavobacteriaceae bacterium, assembly GCA_963816075.1. Classification (GTDB taxonomy): domain Bacteria; phylum Bacteroidota; class Bacteroidia; order Flavobacteriales; family Flavobacteriaceae; genus Namhaeicola. The sequence continues at coordinate 13,192 of CAWFJI010000009.1, forward strand.
ATTTTCTATTTAAATAATTTTCATTTTTTACAAATAATATTATTAAAAAAGTTAGTGCCAGACCTAAGTACATGCCGAAGTACACGTGTATCATTTCTGTCGATTCAGAAAAAAAAGTATTGGTAGTTAACGAGAGTTTATTATCAAACAAATTAATAGAAAATAAATAAACACTTAAAAGGAGAACCGAGGTGATATATGTTTTTACCGCTCTTTGAACTATGTTATTTATGCTATTCAATCTTAAAAGAATAAATAAAAACGGATAAAAAAGTATATATAAATAAGTATCAATGTCTTTTAGAAACGGTTTATGTATAATACTGTTTATTAGTATAATTGTAAATAAAATAAGAATATATGCTTCAGTTTTATAATCTTTCAAATTTAATCTTGGCCTTTCTTTAAAAAAAAACCACAAATTAAATATTATATTGAGAACTAAAATTAACGTGTGAACACTTCTATAGAAAGGTAATGAGAAAACCAACAAAAAAAAATATGTGTTCGATACATCTTTTATGCTTACCTTATTATAAACTATTCTTAAAATCTGTACTAGGGTAATTAAAAGTATTAATATTATGGATAGGACATCTGTTTGTGGGAAAGAGAATGAAACTATAAGATAAAGTAACAATGAGTAAGTATCAATAAAATATTGATTTTTTAAGTTATTTAGAATTTTCATAGAGTACATTTAATTTTTTTACGTAGACATCTATATGATATTCTTCTTTTAAAGTATTTTGTCCATTCTCTGCAATGTCTTCTCTTTTTTTAACATTTTTGATTAATTCCTCGATATTATTTGCTAATCCAATATAATCTCCTGGTTCAAACAATAACCCGTTAAACCCATGTCTTATCAATTCCGATGGTCCTTCAATGTTACTGGAAATCACAGCAACTTTAGCTTTGAAAGATTCCAATATAACCAAACCAAAGCCCTCCCAAATTGAAGGTAATACAAAAATATCTGCTTTTTGGTAATATGATTCAACATTTTTTTTATTCCCCTCAAAACTAATCATATGACTAAGTTTAAGGCTTTTTGTCAATGCAATTAATTTTCCCATTAAGGGACCATCACCAACAATATCAACCTCTATGGATTTCCTGAAATCTTTGTCGTTTAAAGTATTTAAAGCTTTAATAAGGGTTTCAACATTTTTTTGTTTTACCAACCTCCCAACAAATAGTATCTTGATTTTATCATTTGACTTTTTTGATTTAAAAATTGCTTCTTGAGGAATAGCATTTGGTAGTAAAAAAGCTCTCTCTCTGGGTATCTTCAGGGTGTTAATAACGTGATTTTCAACAGATCTTGATATTGATATTACATTGTTCATCACGTAAAATATGTTGTATATTTTAAAAATAATAATGTCTAAAAAGTTCTTTGTGAAATAAATGTTATGTATTGTACAAAACTTTTTGGCCTTACTTCCCTCTGGCACTTAGCTGTCCTAAAATATCAGCATGACTTAAATGTGTGTGAATGATATCTGGCTGATATTCAGTAAAATATTTCTTTAGTTTAGGTATCGTAAAAAAATTAATTGGAAAATATCGTACCTCTACTTTGATGTTCAGATCAACGATTAGATCATTTATGGGTTTAAAATATATCAAAGAAACTTGATGGTTGTGAGCTTGAGCATTTATTACATTTAGCAACAACTTTTCTGCTCCTCCAAAACCAAAAGCTGTTATTAAGTGTACAATTTTCATCTCCATTTTTTAAGTAAATTATAGATGTTTCTCTTAGTTAAAAACTACGTTTTATTTTCAAAATATACTAATTGTACATAAAAAAATAATATCCACAATGGAGCATTATAAAAATCAGCAATTATAAATAAATGTAAAAACGAGGTTATAATACAAAAAAATAAAAAAGGTCTAATTTCTCTATCTGATTTTAATGCCTTAGCAATTATACTCCATTGAAAAGCAACAGGAAAAACATAAAAGCAATGATACCAACATCTGATAATATTGTTAGATATACATTTAAATATCCTTCTTTTTCTTCCTGAACTCCATATCCTGGGCCATTACCAAAAACCGGATGTTTAACAAAATTTGTTAACGCGCGCGACCACTGATGTAATCTTGCTCCACTGGAAGAATATTCTTTACCTTCATTAAACAGAATTTTATCAATAAAACTTTGAAAAACCTTGGCATATTCAGTAAATCTAGTTAATATAAGAATTAGAAGAAAAGAAAAACCTAATAATAGAATAGATGAAATTTCCTTCTTTGATAATTTCAAATTGTTAAGTTTATCAAAGACAAATATTAAAAGTACTGCTATTATGGGCAGAACAATTCCGGCATTTGAGAACATGGCAAATTGTGCAAAAACAAATAAAGCTATTATGAGTTTAAATTTTACCTCGGATTTTACAATTTGAAGGTAATACAAGCTTATGCCAAAATAAATATTGTAAAAAAATGCCATATGTCCAGGCTCTTCTGCGACACCTCCTACTCGAAACATATTAGCCCGAATAAAATAGTCCATATTGCTCGTAATACCATCAACGTGAGAAAAAAGTTCTCGTATGCTATGGTTATAATAATTCTTGCCAATAAAATCGGCAATAATGATAAAAGAAGATACCAAAAAAGACCAATATACAATTTTTGATATTTCTTTAACGGAAATTTTTAAAGTCGTAATTGTGTATTTTGATAGGAAAAAATAAAATAGAACACTATTTGTATATGCGAGGGAATGATTAAAACTCCTTTGTTCTCTATATCCAAGAAGAAAACTTAACCAAACTAATATCAGGAACCCAATTAGGTAAAGATCCTCTGTTACTATCCATTTTATTTTTAGCCTCCCCTTTTGCAATATCATTATTATTACGGCAATCAATAAGAGTTGATTAATCATAACAGGTAATCTAAGCCAGCCTGATATGGCAAAAAAACTTGTAAAAGGGGCAAAAAAAATGAATAAATAAAAAAGTATTTTAATCATAAATGCATGAGCTTCATTATCATTTTCCTGTAGACTTCTCTGATAATTACTAAAAAATTAAACCCAATTCTCAAGACGTAATATATCTGTGCTCCCTTTATGAAATGAGCTTTTCGTATGGCATAATCCTCTTTAGCTGTTACAAAAATATTGTTTAATTGATGAGTAGCCCCTGTATTTCTCATATTTACCAATATGGTATCCATAAATATAAAATGAACTCCGGCATTGTAGGCCCTTAAAATCAGATCATAGTCAGCAGACAAACGATATTCACAGTTATAATTACCTATTTTATCATAAACACTTCTGTTCACAAATGTTGCCGGATGATTAATGGGCATCGTTCTTTTAATATATTTAGGTAGGTTTTTTTTATTGTAAAGAACTTTTAAAATCTTTCCTCTTTTTGTCCACTTTATTCATGTTTGCTGAAATAATAGAAAATTCGTTTTTTACTTGAATCTTTACCAATTCAGAAACTGCTGAGTCATTATACCAATCATCACTATTTAAAATGCCAATCCATTCTCCAGTTGCCATACTGATCCCTTTATTCATTGCTTCATAAATACCATTATCTGGTTCGCTAATATATCTGAAATCAATATCAGCTTTTTTAAAATTCTCTTTATAGGACTGTATAATTTTGAGCGTAGAATCTGTTGAGGCACCGTCTATAATTATATACTCTATATTACTATATTTTTGGTTTAGAACGGATTCAATAGTGTCTATTAAGGTTCCTTGACTATTATATGTCGCCGTTATAATGCTAATCCGTTTATTATTCATCCCTGAAAAATATTCCATCTACTTGAAGTAATTTGCCTGTTTTGGTATTAAAGAATCCATTCTCAAGACTATATAAATTAAATCCAAGATCTTTTAATATCATTATCATTTCTAAAAATAGAATTTCATCCCTATACAATTCTTCAATAGACATTTCAATTTGAATTCCCATTATTTTTTTTAACGATTCTTCCGCTCCTTGAATTACAAATTTTTCTGACCCCTGCACGTCTATTTTCAAAAAAACAATATCATTTCTATCTACTAAATCAGCATATAATTTATCTATTGTAGTAACAATTATATCTTCATTTCTTATAAATTCAGCATCAGGCGAGCAAGACGTGTGAGTCTTTAATATTTCTAACATTGAGCTACTGTAAGAGTTCTTTGAGACATTTATTGTACTCTTTTCTTCTCTTGATCCAATAGCTAAATTATATGCTTTCCATTTTTTATCCTTTTCAGAGTTTTTTGATAATTGATTAAATACTGATAATATGGGTTCAAATGAAATTATTTCTCCCTTAAATCCAAGTTTGCGAGTTAACATTGCGTATTGGCCCACGTTGGCCCCAACATCTAAAATCTTTGAAATCTTATGATGCTCTAATAATTTTCTTCGTCGTCTTAAATCGGAATTAGGATATTTGACAATGTCAATTTTAAAGGGATTTATGAGTTTTTTTATTAAGTTAATAAACTTCATTTTTTAAAATTTTATGTGTTTGTATTGGCAAAAAAATTACCATGGCCAACAGACTTAAAATAGTTCCCAATATAACTCCACTGCTACCCATCTTCATGACCTTCACAAAAAAAATTGAAATGGGAATATTTATTACAGCCCCAAAAATATACAACCACATTTGTAATCTAATTTTCCCTATTCCATTTAAAAAGCTCATGTAGATAATCCCATATACTCTTAAAATCACAAAGATACCCATCAAAAAAATTAATGTTGACGGTATTTCTAAATCAAGTTTTAACCAAAATTGTATTAAGGGTTTGGCAATAAATATTATAATAAGAACAAATAAAAAAAAACCAATAAATAAAAGATTCCATTTTTTTAAGGTTTTATTGATCCAAGAGAAATCTCTTCTATGATATGCATCTGAGTACATCGCCCAAAATGGATCTTGTATTATAACTGAAAAAGTAATAAAAAACTGAAAAAACTTAAACACTACATCATATTTTGCTACTTCTTCAGACCCGAGTAAAGTACTAACAATTATATTGTCTGTACTAAAAATTACTAACATAGATAACTGAATCATAAAGAACTCTAAACTTAGTTTAATGAGTTTTTTTGATGTTTCTTTATTAAAAAAATTAAAAGAAGGTAAAATTTCTAGATTCCTCTTGAAAAATAAATAAGAAAAAAAGACTCCCGTTGAAATGGCCGAGATTCCATATATAATGGCAACATATTGAATAGAGCTTCTAAAATATTTTATAAAAATAAGCAAAATGACAAAAATTGCCATTTGATTTATCAACATGGATAATTCAACAATTGAAGATTGCTGATTTGCATAAAATAGCGACTTATAGAGGTTTAATACCGCTCCAACTGTACCTGTAGTTAAAACAATAAAGAAGATACTTTGTAAGTACAGTTGATCAACTTCTGTTTTTAATAAATCTTGTAAATCAATATAATAAAGTATGGTAAGCCCTAAAATATACAGTAAAACTGAAATAAATATTATTATTATATAAGCTGAAGAAACATATGTTTTGGCCTTTTCATATTCTTTATTGGATAGATTTTCTGCCAGACTAGTTTTAAGCCCGTTAGTAATTCCACCATCCAGGTAAATTATTACATTAACAATTGAAAAAATTGTAACCCAAACTCCATAATCCTTTGTGCCTAAGAAATTAAAAACCATAGGAATCGTAAAAAACGCAATTCCCATATTTAATATTTTGTAAAATACCCCGAAAGAAATATTATTTTTTAAAACACTATCTCTATTATTCATCAGAGATCAATTGTATTTCCTCAAGTAGCTGTTTAGATGCTTTAATAGTATAACCAGCAACATCAGCAATCCAAAGCCCAGGCCCAGTATAAAGATGTATTTTTTATACCATTCTCTTTCTTTCGAGCCTGATTTGGTGAAATCGGAAACTACATTGATGATCTCTGTGGTTTCAGCCTTTTCCCGGTTATTTTCTATCAGTTCTTTGTTGAGCAGCAAGCTTTCGGAAAACAGTTCCAGTTCTCCGGTTTTTTTGGCTCCTTCAGCCAGGGTGATCGAGGTTCCTGTTTCTGCTTTTTTTGCTTCCAAAAGTAAGACCTCATTATAAATCTTTCTCAGGCTGTCAACCTCCAGCAGCGACTTTCTTAAAACCATTTCATTCTGCAGCAGATTTTCATCATTGATCTTCTTTTGGTTTTTGAAATAGGCATTGTTCCCGACCGAACTGACTATCGGATCCCTTAGTTTTTCAAATATGCGGTTGTTATTGGATTTTACTGTTATTTTATGATACCTGTAATCATGGTCAGTAAAGGCTTTTTTGAAGGATTCTATGTCTATCCTGCTGATCATCGCTGTATCAATATTTTCAGTAAAACTGTTGAAAAACTCATATTTTTCATTTTCATTCCGGATCGGTTCCACATAAAAACCTTTCAGTACTTTTGCCTCTTCGGGGGAAATATTCAATAAGGAAGCCAATTGATCCGTTTCCTTTTGCTTTACCAGCTCATGATAAAATAAAACATTGCTGTAGAGCTGCTGGGTGCTTTTGAAATTCGGTTCAACAACCATATTTGAATAATACGGCTTTGGAATGCTGAAGTCAAGAAACAAACCGATTCCCGCTCCAAGGATCATGGAAACTCCTAATTTCAGCAGATTGTTTCGCACAAAAATCAACAACTGAACCAACAGGTGAAACAGGCCTTTTAAAGACCCAAGGATTGTATTGAATAAGTTTTTGAATCCTTTACCTATGATTTTAAATAAGTTTCCAAGGTCCACCTCATCATTTTGTGGTATATTTTGTTTTTCAGCCATTATTTGGGTAATTACTTAATCATTAAATATTTGCTCAAGGATCTTTTGGGTGATCAGATAAGTGGGTTTTACCCCGGCAGTTCCCAGTCCGCCTGAAGCCAGGGTACTTCCTGTTTCAAGAGGATTGTCCGATGCGTAATACGCATAGCGAACCTGTACTTTTTTCTTGATATTCCCCCTTATTTTTGACGCCGACTGTATTGCTTTCTGGTAATGTGCACCTTCCATTTCGAGTCCGATCACTTTCCAGCTGGAATTATAAAAAAATTCAAGCAGGTCCTTGTTTTGCAAAGAAGTTCCCAGCACAGTGACCATGGTTCCTGAGAACACATCGATGCCGTGTCCATTTAAATCCTTGGTGCTCAGTCTGTTCTTAAAAGGATAATTGTCTGCCGTCCCTTCAAAAATATGGGCTGTCGGGATCATAATATCACCTTTCCCCCCTTTTAAAATACCTGCCTTTCCCATGATTGAAACCGAATCGATGTTCAGAAAACTCCTTTCTCCGCTTTCGCTGATATAGGGTTTTAACAATTCGTCTAAGGTTTCGTAGGCCTGTTCTCCAAATGCATAATCCATGACAATGATCACTGGTCTTTCTTCTCCGGCTTTAGTCGTTTTAAATATCGTTTTATCAAAATCGATCTTGGCCGTATCAATGATCTGCACATCTATATTGGTGCCAGAAGTGTCATCAACAAACACCAGGCCGTTCTTTGCTGCCGATTTCTTGACCGCTTTTTGCAGGTGATCGTTTTCTTCTTTACTCAAAAGCTCAAACATGCCCATTCCGGGATTTTTTTCGAATTCCTGAGGAAGGGCCAGTTTTATATACAAAGAGTTCATAACACTGTGCATGTTGGCACTGATGATGTGAATTTCGCGGTGCAGCAGATTTTTCTGATATATAACATCTTTAATGCGCTTAGCCCATTTTTCCCCATAAATATGATGGCCGATTTGTTCACGCAGAACCGGACTAAAATTGATAACTCGCTTTTTGTCTTCAAGGATCTCTTTTATCGCCAGATTGCCCATCCAGAAAATGATCTCAAAAAAACGGTTGGGCCTTTCTTTGGTCTCGAATTTGTCATAAAAGATCTGAACCTCCTGAAAGGTTCTTCCTAAAATAGTGGACATATAAGAGAATAGTATCTCCTTCTCGTTCTTGGTCAATTTCTTGTTTCCAAGCACTGTTTCTTCCAGAATAGACCATTCCCTGCTTAAATTGTCATCTTCATTGTACAAAACTTTTCTTGCGATCTTTTCGGACTCCATGTACAGGAAAGTCAGGTGTGTGAGCACATCATAGATATCGGACCTGCCTCTTGTTATTTCTATGTTCATCTGGTCCTTGTCAATGCGGTAACAATTCCTTCTCCTCTTTACAGGGATGATCGCTTCAAAATGAGAATTAGACATGCCTTCCTCTGCGGTTAACTGAATGTATTGGCATTCCGCTATCCCTTCCGGCAATCTTTCTATGATATAAAGCAAGCCGTTGAGTTCAGATTTTTCTTCCGCTATGGATCCATAGATTTCAGGACGCAGTATCAATAAAGCCTCTCTCAGTGTTTTTCCGGAAATTCCCATCGGTTTGTAAAAACCGCGGTTGAAAAGATGGCGCATAGTGATATACAGGCGCTCTATGGCTTGTGAAGATTCCTGTGCCCTGGTTCTTTTTATATTGTTCATCTGCCTTGTAATATTTCCCTGTATCTATCCTGATCTCTCAAAATTTCAGCAGCTTTTAAAATATATTCGCTGTGGTAAATGTGATTTTCGTACACCCCTTTTTTGTAATAGTACCGGTTGATGATCTCATCCGATACCTGTCTCGAAATTTCATCTTTATTCTCAGAGATCTCTTTCATTTTTGCCTCTTCCATCTTCTGCATTAATCCCTTGTACTCAGTGTTAATTGAGCTGTTGTATTTCTCTTCGGTTGCTGCTTCCATGCCTGCAATGAAAATTTCCTCTGACCGGGTTCTGTAAGCATCGGGATGTTTCTTTAAATATCCTAAAAAAGATTGAAAATCCTGTTCTTTAAATGAGAATTTTTCCGGGGTATCAATACCCGGATGTACGTAATAGTATTCCGTAGCATAATCAAAAATAAGATCGGAAGAAAAAAGGGCTTTTGTAGCATAGGTTGTTTCAGCATCACCCATCTTAATATCCGGTTCAATACCTCCACCGTCATAAACAATACGTCCGTTTTTGGTTTTAAAGGCATTTCTATTCTCCTTTGAGAATTTTGGTATCTCATTCTTCGTGCGGTGGCTGTAATCCAGTTCCTGTATATTTCTACCACTGGGGGTATAGTATTTTGAGATCGTGATCTTGAGTTTGGTGCCATAGGATAAATTTCTGTAGCGCTGCACTAGGCCCTTTCCAAAAGATCGCTCACCTAAAATTACCGCCCTGTCGAGATCCTGCAAAGAGCCGGCAACAATTTCAGCGGCAGAGGCCGAGTTCTTATCAATAAGCACTACTATGGGAATTTGGAGGTCTATGGGTTCGTTATTGGTTTTATATGTTTCGCTCCACTTCTGCATTTTTGCCTCTGTTTTCACCACAACTTCATTCTTTGGGATAAAAAAGTTGGTAATGTCAACCGCCTCATTGAGCAAGCCACCGGGATTATCTCTCAAATCAAAGATCAGCTTTTCCATGCCCTGTGATTTCAGGTCTTCAAAGGCTTTTTTTACTGAGGAAGAAGCCTTGGAGTTGAATTTGTCAAAAGAAATATACCCGATTTTATCATCGATCATTTGATAGTGAGGAACGGGTTCAACTTCGATTTTTGTCCTTTCTACTGAAAATTTATACTGTTTTTTCTGCCTTAACACGGTTAAGTTTACGCTGGTTCCTTCTGAACCTCTCAGCAAAGCAGCTATTTCATTAATATTTTCTTCCGTAACCTTTAGATCGTTGACGTAAATTATTTCGTCTCCAACTTTTAACCCGGCTTTCTCGGCCGGAAAGTCTTTGTACAATTCATACAATACCAGTCTTTTTTGCATGTACTTGGTCGTTGCGCCAATTCCACTGTATTCCCCGGCAGCATTCATTTTGACGTCCTCGACTCCCTGCTCATCATAAAATTTCGTATAGGGATCCAGTTCATTCAACATGCTTTCAATGGCCTTTTCAGTGAGCTCTGCGGGATTCGTTTCATCGATATAATACATATTGATCTCCTTGAACAGGGTAGTAAATATTTCTATCTGCTTTGCCACTTCAAAGTAATCGGTTTTAAAGGCAACAAAAAAATAGCTGCCTCCAAGCAACAGAAGGGCAATACCGATTTTTTTCAATTTTTGTCTCATTTTATATTTGATTTAACAAAATCAGATAAGGAATAACCTCGCTTTATTGTTGTTTTTGAGCTGATAAAAATTTATCGAAAAGTTGCAGCATTTTTTGATTTATAATATCCATTTTAACTGCTTCCTTACCGATGTATATAAACATAAATATATAGTTTTTAGTATCTAAACTCCTGTATAATTGCGGTTTATTTAACCTGTAGGATTCTCTTAACAGTCGCTTTATCCTGTTCCTGTCCACGGCCTTTTTAAAATTTCTTTTGGATGCTGTAAATGCCGCCTTGATATGCTCCTGTTCATCTCCATCACTAAACAAATAAATAAGCCTGATTGGAAAAACGGTAATCGATTTGCCCTCTTCAAACAACCTTGAAATCTCTTTGTCATTTTTTAACCTTTCCGGCTTCGTAAAAGTATATCGCATCCTTGCAAAATTAGACAATTAAAATTACGCTTTAAAACGATTTTTTTTATTTAAAATTCATGCCCGAAATTGTACCTTTGACAGAATAAAACAGACCTGTATGGCACAAGATCTATTTAAAGCCCCTGACTATTTTCAATTGGACGATCTCTTAACCGAGGAACACAAACTTGTTCGCGATGCGGCCAGAGAATGGGTGAAAAGAGAAGTCTCTCCTATCATTGAGGATGCTGCACAAAATGCAAAATTTCCCAGGCAACTCATTAAAGGACTGGCTGAAATAGGTGCTTTCGGGCCCTATATTCCCATGGAATACGGTGGAGCGGGTCTCGATCAGATCTCCTATGGACTAATTATGCAGGAGATTGAAAGAGGTGATTCCGGCGTTCGCTCAACTGCCTCGGTACAATCGTCACTGGTCATGTATCCTATTTGGAAATACGGTAGTGAAGAGCAAAAACAAAAATATTTACCCTCATTGGCCTCAGGTGAAATGATGGGTTGTTTCGGTCTGACCGAACCGAATCACGGCTCAAATCCCGGTGGCATGGAAACCCGTTACAAAGATATGGGTGATCATTATTTGCTGAATGGGGCAAAATTGTGGATCTCCAACTCCCCCTTTGCGGATATTGCTGTTGTGTGGGCAAAAAATGAAGAGGGCAGAATACATGGCCTCATCGTCGAGCGCGGAATGGAGGGTTTTTCTACTCCCGAAACACACAACAAATGGTCCCTGCGCGCATCCGCTACCGGCGAACTGATCTTTGAGAATGTAAAAGTACCCAAAGCCAATCTTCTTCCGGGCAAATCCGGCTTAGGTGCTCCTTTGAGCTGTTTGGATTCTGCCAGATATGGTATTGCCTGGGGCGCTATCGGTGCTGCCATGGACTGCTATGATACGGCCCTGAGATATGCTAAAGAGAGAATCCAGTTTGGTAAACCGATTGCAGCCTTTCAGCTTCAGCAAAAAAAATTGGCAGAAATGATCACTGAAATAACCAAAGCCCAACTCTTAACCTGGAGATTGGGCGTGCTGCGCGATGAGGGTAGGGCAAGTTCTGCTCAGATCTCCATGGCCAAACGAAATAATGTAGAAATGGCGATCAACATTGCAAGAGAAGCAAGACAGGTTCTCGGGGCTATGGGAATTACAGGAGAATACTCCATCATGAGGCACATGATGAATCTTGAATCGGTGATTACCTATGAAGGCACACACGATATTCATCTGCTCATCACCGGAATGGATATTACGGGAATTCCCGCATTTTCCTGAGTCAGATTTTTTACCAATTCAGATTTACTTCACGAATATCAGGCTAGGATTTAAGTAGTAATTGAATATTATTTACTTTTATGTACTGTTTTTCTATGGGATATAATTTATTTTAATGATCACAAAAATATTTATCGGAAGAGAAGACATGGTGGATTTTCCTGAATTCGGATTGGAAAATATAGCTGTTAAAACGGATACAGGTGCCTATTCCTCTTCCATCCATTGTCATCTGATCGAGGAAACGATCATCGATTTTAAAAAAGTTATTCAGTTCAGACTGCTGGACCCGAGTCATCATGATTACAATGAAAAGTCTTTTTACACGGAACATTATTCTATAAAAACGATAAAAAATTCATTTGGCACCGCAGAAGACCGGTACGTTATTGAAACCACCATCATTCTTTTTGGTAATGAATATCCCATAAAATTGTCTTTAAGTGAAAGGGGTGATATGAAATACCCTGTACTTTTGGGCCGGGAATTGTTGAGTAAACGATTCAATGTGGATACCGACAGAACCAATCTTTCGTTCAAACAAAAAATTAAAAAAATCAAAAGAAAAAAATGAAAATAGCCATACTGTCGCGAAATCCAAAATTGTATTCTACCAAACGTCTGGTTGAAGAAATAGAAAAACGAAAACATGAGGCTTTGGTAGTTGACCATTTGAAGTGCAATATTGAAATTGAAAAAAAACGCCCCAAAGTATTTTATAAAGACCATTATCTGGAAGATCTTGATGCGGTTATCCCCAGAATTGGTGCCTCGGTTACCTTTTATGGTACAGCCGTTGTCAGGCAGTTTGAAATGATGAAGGTCTTTACCGCTGTGGAATCTGTTGCGCTTGTAAGGTCCAGAGACAAGCTGCGTAGCTTACAGATTTTATCACGCGCGGGAGTTGGTATGCCAAAAACCGTTTTTACAAATTATTCCAAAGAAGTGGATCATTTGGTCGATTATGTAGGCGGCACCCCGCTGGTGTTGAAATTGCTTGAAGGCACACAGGGCCTGGGTGTTGTTCTTGCCGAAACAAAAAATGCCGCCAAGTCCATTATAGAAGCGTTTAATGGCCTGCAGGCCCGGGTTGTCGTACAGGAGTTTATTGAAGAAGCCGGTGGCTCGGATATCAGGGCTTTTGTGGTTGATGGCGTTGTGGTGGGTGCCATGAAAAGACAAGGAAAGGAAGGGGAATTCAGGTCTAACCTGCACCGCGGGGGTACAGCAAGCCTGGTACAACTAACTGATGAAGAAGAAATTACAGCCATCAAAGCTGCACGCGCCCTGGGGTTGGGTATAGCCGGTGTGGATTTGTTAAGATCCAATCGGGGGCCTCTTGTTTTAGAAGTTAATTCTTCCCCCGGGCTTGAAGGAATTGAAAGGGCCACAGGCAAAAATATTGCAGGCGCCATCATTAAATATGTAGAAAGACACATTTGATTCATAATGAAAATTCTAGGTAAAGAAATCAAACCAGGAGAAAGCAAAGTAATCGAAGTTAAAGTTGCCAAACTGCATACCAGAGATACCCTGCACATTCCAATTATCATCGAAAGGGCAAAAATGAGTGGTCCTACCTTATTGCTCATCGGGGGAATACATGGTGATGAGGTGAATGGAGTTTCTATAATTCGCGAAATCATCAAAACCGGATCAAACAATCCTATCAAGGGCACAGTAATTTGCATACCTGTATTTAATATATTTGGCTACCTTCATCAAACCAGGGAATTTCCTGACGGCCGTGATCTGAACAGGGTCTTTCCCGGATCTGCAAAAGGCTCCCTGGCGAGTCAGTTCGCACATCATTTTGTTACCGAGATTGCCCCGCATGTAGATTACATCCTGGATTTTCATTCAGGTAGTCAGGAAAGAGATAATATCCCACATGTGCGTTGTGTTCTGAATGAAGAAAAATCCTTTGACCTGGCAAAAGCCTTTGGAGCACAATTTATTGTCCATTCAAATTATATCAGTAAATCAATCCGGGAAACCCTGTATAAAATGGGTAAAACCACCCTCCTTTTTGAGGGTGGCAAGGCAAAAAATATTGATCCAGAAGTAGTGAGGGCAGGCGTTCAGGGAACGAAAAATATTATGGCTTATCTTGGAATGCGGAACAATAATAAATCCATCGAATCCAATACTGTGGTCATTAAAAAATCTTCCTGGGTACGCGCAAAACACTCAGGTATGTTTAACCTGAAAACCGGAAATGGGGAATTTGTTCAGAAAAAAGAGGTATTGGGCTACATCACAGACCCTTTCGGGGATTTCGAAAAAAAAGTAAAAGCTCCTCACAGCGGCTATATCATTTGTACCAATAAAACAGCCATTGTAAACAGAGGGGATGCGCTTTTTCATATCAGCTCAGAGTCGTATCTGCTTGAAGATGCCGAATAAGATGTTAATGAACGAGCATTGAATCCCGGTCTTTAAAAAAATTCGTTTCTTTAATACACCATCATTTTTCTTTCAACACTTCCGTCCTCATAAAAATCGAAAAGGGCATAGGCAGGTTCAAAGTCCTTAAACGGACCCTTCCACCAGTTGCCGCTCACTGCGCCATTGCAAAAATACCGCACACCCATATATTCGACCTCATCCTGCAAATGAATATGTCCGCTTAAACAGACCTTAACATTTGGGAAATTCCTGAATAACTTGATCACCCTTCGTGCATCAGCATGCAACAAAACTTTCAGAAGTTTCCAATTTCCGTCGGCCTGCATTTCATCAAAGAACAGGGCACTGCAAAAAGAAACGATGGGTATGTGAGAGATTATGCAAATATGCTTCTCCTTCGGACTCTGATTTAATTCCATTTCAAGCCAGGCCAACTGTTCTTCATCAAACCGGGCAATATAGCCGGCGCCGTCCTGTTGCGTGCTGTCTAAAACAATAAATTTCCATTTTTCCCTTTCAAAACTGTAAAATCTGTTCTGCAGTTTGAATTGTTGAACCGCCCAGCTCTTACCGTATAATGGATTTGAACGGATACGCTCATCATCTACCTGCCAGCCCCAGATGTCATGATTACCAATACAATGATAAACTGGCAGTTTGTTTTCCTCAAGCAATACCTTTTCCCAGAGATCCCATTGCGCACGGGTTTCATTTTGATCCGCTGCCAGGGCATCCATGATGCTGTCTCCTCCGTTGATGATAAAATCCGGTGCAGGCTGCAGGGAATTGACATGTCGGAACGCTTGGCGCATACCTTTTTCAGCTACTTCTTCTGGTTTGATATGAACATCGGTCAGGAAGGCTGCTTTGAAGGATTGTTTTTTGCCTGATCCTCCTGTATTGCTGTTTACCGGGCTAACCGACAGGGCCGCCGAAAGTATGGTTCCGTTTTTTATGAATTTCCTTCTGTCCATAAACTTTTCTGTTTTTGAAGCAGCAATTCCGGTTCATCAGTAGTAATAAAATCGAATTCATTCTTTAAAAACCAATCCATCATTTCCGGTTCATTTACCGTCCAGGTATTCAATATGATCCCTTCTTTTTTTGCCTGTTTTACCCATTTTGGCAAGACCTTAAAAACCATGTAGTTATAATCGATCCCTTCCATGCCCGCTTTTTTGATGGCTTTCGGAGACTTGTTGCCATTCAGGAACTGAACTTGTGCCTCAGGTTCTAATTCCTTTATTTTTTTCAAAATCTCAAAATCAAAACTGATATAGTCTACCATAGCCTCTGCTTTCAGGATCCGGATCATTTTTACCGTTTCCTCTGCGATCGAAACACCGCGGGCCTTTGATATTTTTGAAGGTTTTATTTCACAAACCAATCGGGTATTGGGATTATTTTCCATCCCTGCCCGGATATATTCAGCCAAAGTGGGAATTTGTTCTCCGTTTGAAAGTTTATGGACCAAAAGATCCTTATAATTTGTCTTTTCAATATCGAGCCCGCCAAATTCCTGATCGTGATTTACAACCAACTGTCCGTCGGCTGTCATCCAGACATCAAATTCGGAGCCGATACAGCCCAGCGCAATGGCCTGTTTCAAGGAGGCAATAGAATTCTGTGGTAGCCCCAATTTCTTCCATGCACCCCGGTGAGCGATTACCGAATTCTGTTTTTCTGTGGTCATGATCATGCTTTTCTTATTGGAAAAAGAGGAAATAAAAACAAACAGGATTAATACACTAATAGTGAAGAACTTGTATTCTTGCATAGATATATTTTTAAATTTCAACCTGTTATTCATATCAATAATTTCTTAATTCTGATTCTTTAAGTAAATATATCCTTTTCCTAATAAAGTTCATTTTTATAGGCCCATTGAACATAAAACAAATTTAGCTTTCATTTGTACGCAGGCTCAAGAATTTCACAAGTAAAAGGTTCTCAATAAACATGGATAATGGAAATAGGAAAATACAGTATATTTTATTTTCTCAAGGGCTTCCAAAACTCAATAACATAACCGTACCCCTTCCAAATGGTTTCAATACGAACATGTAACATTTCTTTTGGTATTAAATTCACAGGAGGCACAACAACCTCATTTGACCCTGTAAAAAGATTCATGAGTTTTCCTCCTTTTTCCGATTCATCTGCAATTACAATTTTAGAACCCGGTTTTGCAACTCTGATCATTTCATTTATAGCCTTTTCTTTATTTTGGAAGAGATTGATAGATCCCAAATGAAAAACAACATCAAACATTTCATCTTTAAAAGGCAATTCCTCGGCATCGGCCAAAAAAAGTTCAGCAGATATATTCCATTTTTTTAGATTTCTGACCGAATGAATCAACATTTGTTTTTGAATGTCAATTCCAAAAAAAGATAAATTTTTAGCTTCTCTGTTAAGGTAATAAAAATTCTCTGCTGCTCCGATGCCTGTTTCAAGAACCACTGAGTTTTCCTTTAAATCCAAATGACTGAGAACCTCCTTTTTCGCATTCTTTACCCCGCCACAAAATAAGAACATAAAATTCGTTGCCGGAGTATAAATTTTAGCATAGAATGATCTGATAAATTCATCCCATTTGCTATTATAAATAAGTTTCCTGCCTCCTGTAAAATCAATATAAAAATCCTCTATTAAATATTCTTTCCTGCACTCACTACATACCAAGAATTTTTTATTATCGGCATTAAGACCTGTTTGCTGAGAAAGAGAAAGATTTGATTTGCATTCCGGACAACAAAGAAAATTTTCACTGGCTAACTTCATATCTGAAAACAATGTGCATATATTCATACAATTTACAAAATTTAATCTTAAATAAAACGCTCTACTTCAATTATAAATGGCTTATTCTTATTTTGTTTGGTATTTCGTATTCCTATAAAAAATTCGTATATTTAATTAACTTTTTATTAGTGTCAACCCAAATCTTGAACATTATGAAAGTTCTAATCACAGGTTCTTCCGGAAATCTTGGCGGAATCATTACAAAACATCTTTTATTCAATAGGGTACCTGTAGTTGGCATCGATATCAATAAAAGTCTGGGCCATAACTCAAATCCCTATTTCAAATTTTACAATTGTGATATTCGCAATAAGTCAATAATGCAGGATATTTTCGTGAAAGAGCAACCAACTCATGTACTTCACTTCGCAAGTACATTTAATCGGTTTCGAAATCGTAAAAAAGAAATGGATATTGATTTTGGCGGTTCTCAAAATGTGCTTGATATCTCAAATAATACACGGTCGGTAAAACAATTGATTTATTCAAGTTCGGCTGCTGCATACGGTGGAAATCCAGACAATGAAATATGGCTTTCGGAGAACCAAAAGTTAAGACCCGGAAAATACCGGTATGGAATTATAAAAAAATTAGTTGAAGAATACTATTGCACTGCACCTGTCAGAGACGGGCTGAAGATCATCTGTCTGCGTATTTGTTCCGTAATCGGACCCTCATTTAATAAGCCTAAAAGTGCTATTTCACTTTTTGCAAATTCAAAATATGGATTAAAGCAATGGGAACAAAATAAAGTGCAGTTTTTACACGAAGAGGATATGAATTTGTTAATTACCCTTATTCTAAAGGATAACCAGGTTAATGGTATATTTAATATGGCTCCAGATTCTTATTCTGCCGTAAAAGAACTTATTCCTGATAAAAAATACTTTGATATTCCTCTTCCTGTAATCAAAGGAATAATGTGGATTTTATGGAATCTGAGAATTATGAACCTGCAGCCAGCCAGTCTCAAGCACAGCATTTATCCAATATTGCTCGATCCGGCAAAACTTACTTCAAGGTATCATTACAAATTTAGGTATAGTACTGCTGATGCATTTAACGACACTGTAAAATATTTACTACAAGAGAAAGGTATTTTATTAAACATTTAATTATCTTGGTTTTTGGATATATTTTTCTTCAAAGACCTGAAAGTGATCAAATTAATGACCAACTGAAAATAAAATATTTCTGTAAATAATTACCCTTTTAAAAGTAATAGTTTATAGATACCTCTATATCAACCGCTTTTTAATAAACCAAAGTCTGAATTGCAAAAGGTAAAATGGTTATCTCCGTCGCGTTTGAACCAACCGCAAGAAAATAATTTACTTTCTGGTCACTCGTATTCAAAATAACGCTCACTACTTTACCATCGGGATTCAAGAACGATGTGGTCAACAGATTACTTCTGCTGGCAACACTGCTAATTCTTTTGGCTCCCGGTTGAATGTATTTTGAAAAATGTCCGATAAAGTAATAGGAAGGGGTATAAATAAGTTGCCCCGTAACCGTGTCTCCGTGTATTGGAGAAAAACAGAAGTTACCAACATGATTCGGGCCACCCTGCTGATCCAGCAAGATATTCCAGTCAGTCCATATTGTAGTTCCGCTATTAAAATCATTAATCATCGAGATACCATAACGCATCCCATTTTTCCACAATTGATAATTTTTCGCATCAAAGCGCTCCACACAACCTTCTGTAAAAATTAGATTTTTGTCCGGATAATTTTCATGTACTGTTTTTACATTCTGAAACATAGGCTGACCACCGGTCCAGGTTTCGTACCAGTGAAATCCAACTCCCCACACATATTTTGAAGCTTCCGGATCGCTCAAAATAACATCTGCCCTTTGTGTGATTAAATCTCTGTTGTGATCCCAAACAATAATTTTTTTATCTCCCATTTTTGCCTTTTCGAGGGTTGGGCCAAGAAAATTCTTCAGAAAATCCCTTTCTTCTTCCGCTGTGTAAATGCATGATTCCCAACGTTGTTTTGCCATAGGCTCATTTTGAATGGTCAGGCCCCATACGGGTAGTCCTTCCTTTTCATAACTTTCAATAAATTTCACATAGTAATTCGCCCAGGACTGGTAATATTCTGGTAATAATTTACCCCCTTCAAGCATATTTTTGTTGTCTTTCATAAACGCCGGCGGGCTCCAGGGACTAACAAAAAAAATGGCCTCGCCTGCCTTTTCAAAAGCTTGTTTGATCATTGGCAACTTGAACTGTTTATCGTGCCCAATATCGAATGTTTTCAATTCCTTGTCGCCTTCCTCTATATAGGTATAACTTCCTGAACTAAAGTCACAACTATGTATATTTGTTCTTATGACTTTATAACCGATTCCCTTCTCTTTATCATAATATGCATCGAGCAATTCCTTTTGTTTCTCAGGAGAGAGTTTTGCAAAAACTTCTGCAGTGGCATCGGTTATAGCGCCTCCTATCCCCAGGAAAGTTTGAAATTGTTTTTCGGGATTTACAAAAACACATGTTTGGGTTTCAAGAGGCTGTTTAAAATCTGAGAATTTCAGTTCACCTGTCTTTGACAATCTCAAATCAGTACTGTCAGCCGAAGTGAAAACCTGTACAGTTTTGCCTTGAACTGAAAATAATTTGGTTGTGGCCGGCTGTTCCGTAACAGGCTCAATCGATTTTTCGTTACACGCATTAAATCCTAACATTAAAAGGATAAAATAAAGGGCTGATTTTAAAATTTTCTTATTCATAATTTTCAATTAATTGCTTTACCAAATATAGGTTCCAACATCACCGGCCTCCAGTGAAGTTGTAATCCATTCGTTATTGTATTTAATATTAAATGTTTCAGGCATACTTCCATCATTCAAAACAATCAGCACCTTTGTGCCATCAGGCCTTTTGAAGGCAACATTGGGAAGGGTTTCTATGTTCGTACTGCCTATTCTTTGAGAATCCGGACTCACAAACTTTGAAGCATGTGCGATGATGTAATAACTTACATTTCTGGTGTAGGAAGTATTGTCTTGAACCGTAATTGCTCCTTTACATTGGTTACAGCCTCCCGGGGTATGTGGTCCGAAAGAGGAATCATTGGCCAGGTTCCATTCCAGTGCTGTTTTGCTCCAATTCCGCATAGAACCGATGATCACATTTTTTAAATGCCACCTCAAATCAGGTCCGAACCCGGCACCTGCTGAGGTCCATTGTTCAGTAAAATAAACCGATTTGTCGGGATGGGCATTTTTTACTGCCGACATCGCGCTCACATCGCCTCCGTATAAATGGAAGGCCGAGCCGGCAATAAATTTTTTGGCTTCGGGATCATTCAATACTTCAATCGGATACCCGGGTTCATCGCAATTATGATCGTAAATAATGATTTTTGTACTGATGCCTGCCTTCTGAAATAAAGGTCCCAAATGGTCTTTAATAAATGCTGCCTGCTGGAATGATGTCATATACATACTCGGATTATTGCCCCGGTGCAGGGGTTCATTCTGAGGGGTTACTGCATCAATATGTATTCCCTGTTCTTTCATTTTTTGTATGTACTTCACAAAATACCTGGCATAAACACCATAATATCTCTCCTGAAGGCTTCCGCCAACAGTACTGTAATTGTCTTTCATCCATACAGGGGCCGACCAGGGGCTGGCAAGAATTTTTATATTGGGATTGATCGCTAAGATCTGTTTTAACACCGGTATCAGATCCTTCATCTCGGGGGCTATGCTGAAAAGTTTCAGGTTCATGTCTGTCCGCCCTTCGGGTAGGTCGTTATAGGAATAGGCTGTTTCACTTAGATCTGAGGCCCCTATGCTGATTCTGAGGTAACTAACCGAAATGTCTTTAGGTCCTGAACCAAACAGTTCATTCAGCAGTTCCTGTTTTTTATCCGTTGTTAAACTGTTTATAACCTGGGCACTGCCTCCAGTAAGTGTGTAGCCGAAGCCTTCAACTCTCTGAAAGACCTCGTTCTCGTCGATTTCTATACTGGAATAAGCATTTTTTACTTTGCCAAAACTGAGCGGGACTGGCTGCCTTTCCAATTTTACAGATTCATCTCCTTTCGTCAGCCAAAGATCAGCATCTGATTTTTGCGCAAACGATACATCTAAATTTCCGATAAAAACCAGGAAACACAAGGCAATTAAAACAGGGCTTTTCATATAAACAGGCATGTCTTTTTCAGTTTATCAAATTAATTGTAACTCAGCTCCACATAAACCGGCAAGTGGTCTGAAGGATATCTCATATTGACAGAATCACTTAAAACCGCATATTTTTTTACCTTGAAAATACTGTTCTTTGAGATAAAAATATAATCGATCAAAACAGTAACCGGTTTCTGGTGATTAAATCCATTGAAAGTCCCAGCCGGACCAAAAGGTTTTTCTTGCGAAATATCTCTAGTATCCAACATCTTCGTTTTCAGATCCGTGATCCTTTGCGTGTCTGGCTCTGAATTCAGATCTCCCATAAAGATGACCGGATCATTCCCGGTATTGAGTTCTGTGATCTTTGAAAGGATTAATTCGATGCTTTTTGTTCTGGCCACCTCTCCGATATGATCCAAATGGGTATTAAAAACCCAAATCTGTTTGTTTGAGAACCTGTCTTTCAAAAGGGCATAGGTGCAGATCCTGTTGATCGCCGCGTCCCAGCCCTTTGAAATCTGATCAGGTGTTTCCGATAACCAGAAAGTGCTCTCCCGGACCACAGTAAATCTGTCTTTTTTATAAAATATATTTGATGACTCCCCTGTATTGTTCTCATCCCTGCCTATCCCGACATAGGCAAAGGCAGGCAGGTTCGAGGCGATGTCAAGTACCTGATTCGGTCTGGCTTCCTGGATACCCAATAAGTCCGGACTATAAAATCTGACCTGTGAGACCCACAGATCCTTGCGCTTAGTCCATGAATTTTCGGCATCAGAATCCAGATCCAGTCGGATATTATAGGTCATGACCTTCAGGTTTTGTCCGGTTATCATCCAGCTTATATTTATCAGAAAAAATAACAAATAATACTTCGTTTTCACTACTCTTTTCATTTAATAGAACCGCAGCCATGCCTTATATTCCCGGCTTTGGAATTCATGTTTTATGATCTGCTTATTGAACTGAAAAATAAGCATAAACCGGAAAATGATCACTATACCCGCCAATATATCTTTTCCCGGCAAAGGTTCTCAGGGGTCCTTTATGCCTTCCAAACTTGTCCTGCAAAGAATCCGGTTTAAAGATCCCTGCCGCTTCAAAACGGATCGGTCCGCCTCCCATCAGGTTCCTGCTCAAAATTAGCTGGTCGAATAAATGCCATTTCCCCAGATGAATAAGACTCCCTTTTCCGTTTTCTTCCATTTCTGTCATCGGATTCACCAGTTCATCCGTCATCAATACATTTTTGATACTTTTATTTTTCGGGTTGTCGTTAAAGTCACCAATAATAAAAATAAAGGGATCCGGCGTTTCATTTTTAATTTCAGAAATAATTCCCTGTACGGTTTTGGCAGCTTTCATTCTTTTAACTTCAGTTGAATTTTTACCATCACTTCTTGATGGCCAGTGGTTTATGATAACGTAAACCCTGGATCCATAGCAATTTCCACAAACCAGTAAGATATCCCTGGTGTAGTCTCTCACATCTTCATATTCATAGAGTAAAAGCGAATATGGCACCGAATAGATGAGTTCAAAATACTTTTTCTGATAGATAAAAGCTACATCTACGCCCCTTACATCCGGTGATTCATAGTGTACAAAATCATATTGATATGGCTCAAGGTATTCAGAATGTATCAGATCCGACAAAACTTTTTTGTTTTCAATTTCGGCAAGACCTAAAAATACAGGAGGTGCGGCATTTTTAGCAAATCCGATCTGCGATATGGCCCTGGAAATATGTTGCAGCTTTATCCTGTATCTTTGTTCATTCCATTGAAATTTTCCTTCGGGGGTATAATCTGTATCCAGGGTAAGTTCGTTGCAATCAGGATCAAAAAAATTTTCCACATTATAAAATGCTACAGAAAAATAATTTTCTTGCCGGTTTTCTGCCATTGCGGATATTTGATCTGCGAAGTTACAAATTTTTGAATCTGTGAAGGGAAATGAAAAGGTCTTTGTAAATTTGCGGTATGATAGAAAAAAAACAAGTTGAAATAGAAGATGTAGTCTTGATTGGTATTGTTACCAAACAACAAAATGAAGAAAAGGCGATTGAATATCTCGATGAACTTGAATTTCTGACCTATACGGCGGGCGGTGCTGTAACAAAGAGGTTTATACAGAAACTGGAATATCCCGATCCACGGACTTTTATAGGATCAGGAAAGCTTGATGAGGTTAAATCCTATATTGAAGAGCATAAAATAGGAACCGCTATTTTTGATGACGAACTTAGTCCTGCACAATTGCGGAATATTGAAAAGGTATTGAACATCAAAGTTCTTGACAGAACCAACCTGATACTCGATATTTTTGCACAAAGAGCACAAACTTCCTATGCCCGTACCCAGGTTGAACTGGCGCAATGTCAGTACCTTTTGCCCCGGCTTACCCGATTATGGACTCACCTCGAAAGACAAAAAGGGGGTATTGGTTTGCGCGGACCCGGAGAAACCGAAATTGAAACTGACAGACGTATTATTCGGGACAAAATTGCCTTGTTAAAAGAGAAGCTGAAAACCATCGACAAGCAAATGGCTGTTCAACGCAAGAACCGCGGAAAAATGGTTCGGGTTGCCCTGGTAGGCTATACCAATGTTGGAAAATCAACCCTGATGAATGTGATCAGTAAAAGCGATGTTTTCGCTGAAAATAAATTATTTGCCACTTTGGATACTACCGTGAGAAAAGTAGTTATAAAAAATATTCCATTTTTGCTCACCGATACTGTTGGATTTATAAGAAAACTTCCAACCCAGCTCATCGAATCTTTTAAATCAACCCTCGATGAGGTGCGGGAAGCGGATCTTTTGCTTCATGTGGTTGACATTTCACATAAAAACTTCGAAGATCATATCGATTCTGTCAATATCATTTTAACAGAAATCAAGAGCGCTGACAAACCTGTGCTGATGGTATTTAATAAAATTGATGCCTATGAAGAGGAAGTGATCGAAGAGGATGACCTGATCACCCAAAGAGACAAATCGCATTATACCCTGCAAGACTGGGAAAAAACCTGGATGCGAAAAATGAACGGCAAATGCATTTTTATCTCTGCCCTTAACCAAAGCAACTTAGACCGTTTTAAAGATATGGTTTATGAAGAAGTCAAAAAAATACACATGACCCGATTCCCGTATAACGATTATTTATACGAAGAATACGCGGAAGAAATTTAGAATTTCCTGATCAGATAATAAAGAAGTCTCCATTTACAATAAAAAAAGCTTCCCTGTTGGAAGCTTTTTTGTATGAAATGAGTTAGGTGCTATAGTTTGTAATTTATTCCGAACAGCCAGTAGGATTGCAGCTCATTGTCAGCTCCGCTCAGCGTAGCATTCGGATCTGTTTTCAATTCATAATTATATGCTTCCTGCTTGTTCTTTCTCAAACCAAAATCAAATCCAAGACCCAGATTCTTCCAGATCGTGTAACTCAGGTTATTCGTCCAGGTGTAATTGGAATAATCGGTGTCCTGATAACTCAGAAAAACAGATAGATTTGAACCAATATTTAAATTTCCGATCTCCTTTTTGTAGTCTGCCACGATCTTGGCACCAAGAGAAGATTCATAGGAGTTTCCGGAACTGCTAAAAACAAAGTTGTAGTTCAAAGGGTGAATAACGACTACCAGATCCGAGAATGGTGTCCAGGTAGCTCCAACACCCAGATCCAAAAATCCGGGATCGTTAAAATTATTTATCAGTGATGAGCGGTATTCTGCAAAAGCCGAGGCAGCGAAATTTTTGGTTAAATTATATCCATAAAGTGAAGATAAATTAAAGATATCCGTTGCCACTTCAAAATCTTCGCTGTCTGTATCGTCATCCTTGTCATCCAGTTTTGTCCAGCTGAGATTGGTATTGGCCGCATTTTTCCAGAAGAATTTCTCCCTGATCAAATCCGCCTTGGCGTTTATAATAATTCCAAAGTTGCCCACCGAACTGTTCGGTGTTTCTTTTGAATACCAGTTCTTTGTGCCTGAAAAGCTGCCGCCAATTGTACCAAATGCATCATATCGCCAGCCGGGTAAGGCATCTATTTGTGCCTGGGCAGCATCTACATTTTTTTGAATTGCAGCTATAGAATCTTTTTTGGAGGCAATCATTGCTTCTAGTTCTTCTTTGGTTTGGGCGGTTAATACCTGGCTAAAAAAAATAAGAAACAGTAAAAAAATTAGTTTTTTCATGTCAGTTGATTTAATTTTCAGGGGCAAAATTAATTATTTTCCATGCCATAATATTACAAAAGACCCGGAATTCTTTTGATCAGGTCTTTATTCTTTTGTATAAAGGTACACTGGAACAGGCTTCTCCATACATCAGTGAAGATACAACCGGCTGGAGTTTTTGAATCAGTAACGAATAGGCTGCATGGGGGATAAATTTTTCCGAACATCCTTTTATGATAACCGGTTTACCCGCGAATTCTTTAATATTTATCTTTGAAATGACCTCTTCAAACAAGAGGGTTTCCAGTTGTTCCAGATCACCAATAACAATTTTTTTAGCATAAGGGGCTAAATGAACAGTGATCAATAAATAGGCCCAGGAAGGAATAATGGCATCCGAGGAACACGCGATAGCGACGTACTTATTTTGATATGCAGTCCAGTCCTGCTCACTCAAACTCTTTCGGTACTCTTTTTCAATCAAAACCTGTTCCTGAAAAAGCCAGTACTTTATATCGATCAGAACCCTTTCTCCTTTGGGATAATAATCCTCAAGGTCCAAAGAAACCAGTTTGCTGTTTGCAACTTTATTGATTATTTCGTCGGGCATACTGTGTTATAAAAAACCAAGTTCCAGTTTTGCTTCCTCGCTCATCATGTCCTGCGTCCATGGGGGGTCAAAGGTGATCTCTACTTCAGCATTTCTAACCTCATCAATAGACCTGATCTTTTCTTCTACTTCCATGGGCAGGGTTTCTGCTACCGGACAATTGGGAGAAGTTAGTGTCATCAATATTCTCACGTCACTCTTCTCGTTCACAAAAACATCATAAATCAAACCCAGTTCGTAAATATCGACAGGAATTTCAGGATCGTATATTGTCTTAATCTTTTCAACAATCTTAATGCTAAGTGCTTCTGTTTCTATTGCGTTCATATTGCTCCTTTAAGAATGATTCTAAATAAGTGCAAATATACATTTTTTAGGATAATTTAGCCTGATAAGCCAGGGCATATAATTTAAATTGTTTGATCATAGAGACGAGTCCGTTCGCTCTTGTGGGAGATAAATGTTCCTTCAGACCGATCTTATCAACAAAATACAGTTCATTTTCAAGTATGTCTTTCGGACTTTGGTCTGAATACACCCGCAGTAAAAGGGCAATAATTCCCTTTGTCAAAATGGCATCGCTGTCTGCCGTAAAGATCAATTTGCCCTCTTTCATCTCGGTATCCAGCCAAACTTTTGACTGGCAGCCTTTTATTAGGTTGTCGTTTGTTTTACTGCTCTCCTTCATTTCAGGCACTGACTTTCCTAAATCAATGATATATTCATAGCGTTCCATCCAATCTTCAAAGGTTGAAAATTCATCGATAATTTCATCCTGTATCTCTTTGATCTCCATAATAACAATTTTAATTTCTGTACTTTTCGACAAACCTGCCCAAGGTGGCTTTTGTCTCTTGCCCATATTTTAGGAAGCAATATTTCGATTATCTACTCAATATTACCTACTTTTGCAAAAGTAAACAAATACCCTTGAATGAGTACACTTTTAATTGTTGGAACTGTCGCTTTTGATGCCATTGAAACCCCTTTCGGGAAAAAAGAAAAAATCGTTGGCGGAGCCGCAACTTATATTGCCCTGGCAGCTTCTCAGTTTAATGTGGATTCGGCAATAGTCTCTGTAGTAGGTGATGACTTTCCAAAATCATACCTGGAATTTCTTGAGACAAAAAATATTGACACCTCTGGCATACAAGTGATCCCTAACGGAAAAACATTCTTTTGGAGTGGTAAATACTACAATGATCTGAATAGCCGGGATACACTGGCTACGGAATTAAATGTTCTGGCTGATTTTCAACCCATTGTTCCAGAGAATTTCCTGCAGCCGGATTTTCTGATGCTTGGAAATTTACATCCATCTGTTCAAATGGAGGTCATCAGGCAAATCCCAAAAAAACCCAAACTGGTTGTGCTGGATACGATGAATTACTGGATGAACAATGCATGGGATGAGCTGATGGAGGTACTCAAAAAAATAGATGTGATCACGATCAATGATGAAGAAGCCAGGCAATTGAGCGGAGAGTATTCTCTGGTAAAAGCAGCACAAAAAATATTTGCGATGGGGCCAAAATATGTGGTCATAAAAAAAGGAGAACACGGAGCCTTACTTTTCTACGACGGAAAAGTGTTCTTTGCTCCAGCCCTGCCGCTCGAGGAGGTTTTCGACCCAACCGGAGCGGGAGATACTTTTGCTGGTGGGTTTATTGGTTACCTGGCAGGTACACATGATATCAGTTTTGAGAATATGAAACGGGGAGTGATCTATGGTTCTAACCTTGCATCTTTTAATGTCGAGAAATTTGGCACACAAAGAATGGAATATCTCACTAAACCGGAGATCAGTGACCGATTGAATGAATTCAAACAACTTACACAGTTTGATATTGAATTGCAATAACAATACTAATTCAATTTTACGGAACGCATGAGTGATGCTGTTAAACATGAATGTGGAATTGCCTTGTTGAGGTTGTTAAAGCCTGTTTCCTACTATAAGGAAAAATACGGAACGGCTTTTTACGGCATTGACAAAATGTATTTGTTAATGGAAAAACAGCATAACCGCGGGCAGGATGGCGCCGGTTTTGCCAGCATAAAATTTGACGTTGATCCGGGTACCCGGTTTATGAGCCGCATACGTTCCAATGATCCGCAGCCCATACAGGACATCTTTTCAAAGATCACCGAAAGACTCAATGGCCTCCTTGATGAAAATCCGGATCGCCGAAACGATCTGGAATGGCATAAAAATAACCTTCCCTATGTGGGAAATTTGTTTTTAGGGCATGTTCGGTATGGTACTTATGGCAAGAACAGCATCGAAAATGTGCATCCCTTCCTGAGACAAAACAACTGGCAGCACAAAAATCTGATTGTCGCCGGAAATTTTAACATGACCAATTCCATGGAACTTATGCAGGAATTGATCGAATTGGGACAACATCCCAAAGAAAGTACAGATACGGTTACCATCATGGAAAAAATCGGACATTTTTTGGATGATGAGGTAAAACATTTGTACGACTCCCTGAAAATGGATGGAATTACCAAAAAAGATGCCTCGGCGCTCATCGCAAAAAACCTGGACATAAGCAATATCCTGAAAAGAGCCTCCAGAAATTGGGATGGAGGTTATGCCATGGCCGGGCTCTTAGGGCATGGTGATGCTTTTGTTTTCAGAGATCCGAACGGAATAAGACCGGCATTTTTTTACAGGAATGATGAGATTGTAGTAGTCGCATCCGAGAGACCCGTTATTCAAACCGTATTTAATGTCCCCATTGAAGATGTGGAGGAACTTTCAAGAGGCTGTGCACTAATTGTTAAAAGGGATGGAAGAATCTCTGTAGAGGAGATCAAATCCCCGCTTGAAAACAAGGCCTGTTCCTTTGAGCGAATCTATTTTTCAAGGGGCAGTGATGCAGATATTTATCACGAAAGGAAAAAACTTGGTGAATATATATTCCCAAAAGTACTGGAAGGCATCGATCATGACATTGAAAATACTGTATTCTCCTACATCCCCAACACGGCAGAAACATCTTTCTTTGGGTTATCAGAAGCTGCAGAAAACTATCTGAATCAAAAAAAACTGGATATTATTCTTGCCGGTAAACGGAGTATCTCAAAAGAAGAACTTACAAAACTGCTTGCGATGAGGCCGCGAACAGAAAAAATCGCAATCAAGGACGCCAAATTGAGAACTTTTATCTCTGATGGCAGCAGCAGAAATGATTTGGTTGCCCATGTGTACGATGTAACCTATGGTGTCGTAAAACATACGGATAACCTGGTAATTATTGATGACAGCATCGTTAGAGGAACCACCTTAAAAGAAAGTATCATCCGGATTTTAGACCGCTTAAATCCGAAACGAATCATAGTCGTCTCTTCTGCCCCTCAAATAAGATATCCTGATTGTTATGGCATTGATATGGCAAATCTGGAAGATTTCATTGCTTTTAAAGCAACTTTGAATTTATTAAAAGAAACCAATCAGTACCACCTGATCGAAGAGGTTTATAAAAAATGCAGGGAGAACAGGACAAACCCGGATCAGGAAAATTATGTTAAACAAATTTATGCTCCTTTTACCCCTGACCAGATTTCAGATAAAATTGCTGATATGCTTAAAACAGAAAAGATCCATGCAGAAGTGAAGATCATTTTTCAAACGATCTCCAATTTGCACAAAGCCTGCCCTGAACATACTGGCGACTGGTATTTTACCGGAGATTACCCTACTCCCGGCGGGATTCGGGTCGTAAACAAGGCTTTTATGAATTTTTACGAGGGTAAAAAAGAACGCGCTTATTAAAATATACCTATGAAAATAAAAATTGTATTCGCTCTATTGACAATGATCAATCTTTCAAGCTGCAAGGTGCAGACCGAAAAAGTTGAAAATAAAGTCCCCTTTGAAATAACAAAAAAAACATACCGCAATTACACCCAGGCCTCTGAAGGTAAGAAAGGGGCCTTATTGGAGATCAGTGGGACAACAAATAACCCCAGCGTCCATTTTGAGACTGTTTTTTTTAATGAAACATCATATGATGCCAATGCCGTTTTTCAGAATATAAATTTATTCAACATAAGAATAAATATGATAAGCCCTGTTATGACCAAAGACCTGAAGATGACTTTGGACCCAAAGAATGAATATGGAAATACGGTGGCTCCTAAAACTTCAGATTCTCCATTCAAACTAAAGAAAAACGAGGCTGTTTTGCTTTATAATGTCAATGGCAAGCAGTTCTATTACAAAATTACCGATATAGAAACTTTGGGAGAAATTGAGCTTTAATTCCCAGAAATCTAAAACCCAAAACTTAACCCTACACTGCCATTATTCCCCAATTCGGCATAAACACCCAGGTTGTTGGTGAAAAAATACCGGGCTCCAACAAATGCGGTAAATCCTACGTCATTGCTTTCCTGATAACCGATTTCAATCCCGGGATAAAAATCGAATCTGGAGGGTAAATCCAGCATAAGTCCGAAATGAACTGCGGTTCGCGCAAAAATAAAATAGTCGGACTCTTCGTCAAAATAATACGATCCGCCGGCACCAATTGAAAAGATATCACACAAACCCAAATCCAGACTTGCTTTTATACCGTTGCCATAACCGTATAGGTCATAACCGATATTGGCTTTTACATCGCCTTTCCCCTCAAATGATTGTGCATAAGCAGCGGTTGAAATCAAAGAAAGCAGCAGTAGGAAACTTAATTTTTTCATAGCATAAAAATTAAAATTCAACTGTATATATAACGCAAAATGCTTTGAAATCTTGTGTTATTTTTAACAATATTTAGTTAAAAAAAGGTTGTGGGGTTTAGATAATTAAATATCTTTGCAGTCGGTTTTACAGATTTGTGCATACCTGATTGAGCGTCTTTTTACTTCCCCCTGATAGGTTCAATTTTAAGAAAACTTTAATAATCTCCCCCGATTGTTGGCACATTTATTGATTTATGTATATCATATCCTGCAGTGTAGTTTACGAAGATGGAAATTCAGGATACAACAAAAATTGAAATAGCTCGTTTTAAATGTGTTCGTTTAAAGCGAATGTAAAAATAAGGTTTGGTTAGTTGATTTTGGTTGATTTATTTCAACCATCCGCCGCCCCGGTTCTCGGGGCGGTTTTTTTGTGCTTTCTGGTTTAAAAATCAAATTTTATACCCTGCGCCAAAGGCAGGTCTGTTCCATAGTTAAAGGTACTTGTTTGTCTGCGCATATAAACTTTCCAGGCATCAGAACCTGATTCTCTGCCTCCGCCGGTCTCTTTTTCTCCTCCAAATGCGCCTCCGATCTCCGCTCCTGAAGTTCCCACGTTCACATTGGCAATTCCGCAGTCAGAGCCTGTGGCCGATACAAATATTTCTGCCTCCCTGACATTTAGGGTAAAACAACTCGATGACAGGCCCTGAGGTACATTATTTTGTATGGCTATCGCGTTATGAATATCCCCGCTGTACTTCAAGAGGTAAACGATCGGGGCAAATGTTTCCTCCTGAACGATCTCATATTCATTTTGTGCCTCAGCAATACAAGGCATGACATAATTGCCTGATTCAAATCCTTTGCCTTTTAATCTTTCTCCACCAAAGAGAATTTTGCCCCCTTCTTCCTGTACACGCTTCACTGCATGTAAAAAGCTTTCCACCGATCCCTGATCGATCAAAGGGCCCACCAGGAATTTCTCATCCAGCGGGTTTCCTATTTTATCTGAGATCTTTTTGTAAGCCTGTACGAGTTTTTCCCTGACATCATTATAAATACTTTCGTGTATAATGATTCTTCTGGTTGAAGTACATCTTTGACCTGCCGTTCCAACTGTTCCAAATACAGTAGACGAAAGAGCCATTGGAAGGTCTGCACTTGGCGTGATAATTACCGCATTGTTTCCTCCGAGTTCGAGTATGGTTTTTCCCAATCTTTGTCCAACAATGGCTCCAACTTTTTTACCGACAGCTGTTGAACCAGTAACTGATAACAAAGGAATTCTATGATCTGCAAGGAAGTTATCACCCATAACAGCAGATTTTGCAACAACCAGATTAAAAACTCCTTCCGGGACATTGTTCTCTTTCAGTACCTTGGAGATCAGCTTTTGAGTGGCAATGGCACATATAGGTGTTTTGGAAGAGGGTTTCCAGATCACTACATCCCCTGCAATCGCAGCCAGAGCGGTGTTCCAGGCCCAAACTGCAACAGGAAAATTATACGATGTCACAATTCCCACAATCCCGAGGGGCTGGTATTGCTCAAAAAGCCTGTGTTCCTTTCTTTCTGATTGCAGAGAAACCCCATTGATCAATCGCGACTGTCCAACAGCAAAGTCACAGATATCTATCATTTCCTGTACTTCTCCTTTTCCTTCCTGGTAGATCTTACCCATTTCATAGCTTACCAGCGCGCCAAGGTCGTCTTTGTGTTTGCGGAGTTCCAATCCTATCTGCCTGACCACTTCGCCTCTGATTGGCGCAGGTATTTTTCTCCAGACCAAAAAAGCTTCCTGCGCCTTCTTAACCACATTTTCATAATCTTCTATCGTTGCATTTTTTACTCTTCCAATAAGAGCGCCATCAATCGGCGAATAAGAATTTGTAATATCTCCTGTTGAATCTTTCCAATTCAATCCTGTTGACACACCTAAATTTAATTCTTCTATACCTAAATTCTTTAAGATCTTTTGAATATTGATTGCCATAAATATTGATTTATATAATTCCTTAAATGAGATAATTCTTCAGCTAAGTTAAGAGATATAAACTATTTTTTTAAACTTTTTCGGACATAAAAAAACCGATCTTAAAACAAATCGGTACAAGGTCAACAGGAAAAAAGTGAGTTTTCAAAAACGATAATTAACACCTGAATAAACCCCAAAGTAGAAGGGTTGAAAACTGCCGGAAGTATTTGAAAAGGTGTTGAACTGGTATTTTACCATTGGTGATACGTTTAAAAACCAGTCTTTTGTAACTTTGTAATCAATATCAAATCCCAGGTTTCCACTAAAATTTAATGAATTGATGTTGTTAGATTCCCCCAGTATGGTAGAAACATTTTCAGGGTTAATAAATGAAACTTCGTTGTTCGTTAAAATAAAGGTACTGAATCCGCCAACCAGGTTCAAACCGATCTTGCTTTCAAAAACATTGTATTTCATTTCAAGCGGGATTTCAACATACTCAAATGACTGATTTAACTGACCATCAACGCTCGATTTATTTTGTATTGACTCGCCGGTATCTCTGCTTGAATTTTCACTGGCGCTTGAAAGATTAATTCCCGGAATTACAGCCTTCAGGTTGTGATTCGGATATTTTGAACTGGTAACTGCCAAATTTACATCTTTGGTATTATATCCCAGGTCAACTTTATTAATTCCTGACTGGATGTTGATTTTATCATTTACCTGATAATTCAATTTCATTCCATAAGAAAGCGCTTCTTCGGTAATGGTCTTGTTGTTGCTCAAGTTTTCGCTGATGGCCGAGCCGGATTGAAGAGAATTCAGATAAACCGGAGCGATGGTCGGTCCAACAGACCATTTTTTCTCCCGGCTGTTCTCTTTCTGCTTTTCAGACTGAACGACATCGGTATTCAGGTTCTCAACAAAATTCCTGTTGCTGTTACTAGAAGGATTGCCGTTTGAAAAGGTTATAGCCCGGTCGGCATTACCTTCATTTGCAGCTTTAAATTTCTGGCCATCTGAAGAATTGGTCCTACTACTTTCAGCCGCGGCTACCTCAATAGCCGGATCCAGTGTAATTATTTTGGTTTGTTTCGAACTCTCTTTGCTCAGCTCTTCCTGAAAAGCAATTTCTGTCTGTAACTGAACCGGGGAAGAAATATTATTCTCCTCTGCTGTTACTTCATCCTGAGAAATACTTTCAGGTTTGTTTTTCTGTACTACATTGGTAGAAACACCCTCTTTCTTCCAGGGATTAAGATAGCCAAGTCCCAGTGAAAAAAATAAAAGAAAAGCTACCGCGACACCACTTAACTTTTGATAAAGCGGAATAACCCGGCGGGATTGTTTTTTGTTTAATTGCGCTTCAATATTTTTCCATACCCGCTCAGGAGGGAACACTTCCAATTCCTTGAAGTTCTCCTGAAAAATCCGGTCTATGTTCTTATATTCTTTCATTACGAAAATATTCCTATATTCTTCTGTTTCTGGTTCAACTGAACTTTTTCTTTAAGAATAAGTCTTGCCCGGGATAAGTTTGATTTAGATGTTCCTTCTGCAATTCCCAGTAAATCCGCTATCTCTTTATGTGAATATCCGTCAAGCACATAGAGGTTAAAAACCATTCTGTATCTTTCAGGCAATTCCTGTATGATCCTTAATAAAAATTCCAGGGAAATGTCTTCTTCAACTACCTCAACCTCTACCTCTTCAGGCAGATTCATTTCCACTAAATTCAGAACATTCTTTTGTCTGTATGTTTGCAGCGTTGTATTGATAACAATCCTTTTCATCCAGCCTTCAAATGACCCCTTGAATTTGTACTGGTCTATCTTATCAAATATCGTGATAAAGGCGTCCTGCAAATTGTCTTCAGCTTCCTCTGTACTTTTGGAATACTTCAGACTTACCGCATACATTTTCCCCGCAAAGAGCTGGTAAATCTCCGATTGCGCTTTAATGTCCCTTTTTTTACATTTTTGTATGAGTAATTCCAGACTCATTGAATACCTTAATTATCTATTGTTTTTTCTTCTGCCTTTGATCCTTTTATATAAGATACAAGCAGATAAAAGTACAATAAAAAATAATAAAATACTTTTTTCAGTAAAAAAAAGACATTCACTGTCCTATGTAGATAACATAATTGCCATTTGGTTGCGTAAAAATGCAATCGTTTTACAGTAAATTTACGGCATGGAATTATCGGAAATTTTTGGTTTAAAAAACGATACTGATTTTGAAGAAACTGCATTGAAAGTTTTTAGGTATCAGGCCAGAGAAAATCCTGTTTACCGAAACTTTCTGCAATATTTGTCTGTTCAACCGGAAAAAATCGATTCCATTTATAATATTCCCTTTTTGCCAATTCAGTTTTTTAAGACACACCGCGTGGTGAGCGGTTTAAAAAAAGAAGTGATTATCTTTACCAGCAGTGCTACGACCGGGATACAGCAAAGCAATCATTTTGTATCAGATTTGAATTGGTATGAGACCAGTTTCAAAAAGGGATTTGAATATTTTTATGGTCCGGTTAAGGATTATACCCTGCTAGCTCTATTGCCCGGTTATCTCGAACGTTCCGGGTCATCACTCATCTACATGATGAATTCTTTGATTGCACGATCAGAAAAGAAAAGGAGTGGTTTTTATCTTCATAATTTTGAAGAGCTGGCAGAAACGTTAATTGAACTGGAAGAAAAAAAAGAAAAAACCCTTCTTATAGGCGTCTCTTTTGCCTTACTGGACTTTCTTGAAAAAAACAGCTTTGAACTTAAAAACACGGTCGTTATGGAAACCGGTGGCATGAAAGGCAAAAGAAAGGAGCTGGTACGTGAAGAATTACACCAGGTCCTTTGCAGGGGATTCGGTGTTCCAGAGATACATTCCGAGTACGGAATGACAGAACTGTTGTCTCAGGCCTACTCAAAAGGAAAGGGTATTTTTTATACTCCGCCCTGGATGAAGGTATTGGTGAGAGATACAGAAGATGCAATGACCATGCTCCCCGAATCCAGAAATGGGGGCATAAATGTTATTGATCTGGCAAATATCAACTCCTGTTCATTTATAGCTACCCAGGATCTGGGGAAAAACTATAAAGACGGATCTTTTGAGGTGCTTGGTCGCTTTGATCACTCCGATATCCGCGGTTGTAACTTACTGGTGCTCTGACTAAATTGCGCGCAGCAGAAAATAGTTCCTTTTCCCTCTTTGCATCAAAATAAACTGATCAGCTATCAGGTCAGCTGTACCCAAAATAAAATCTTCGTTTACTTTTTCCTTGTTGATTGATATGGAGTTTTCACTCAATGCCCTTCTTGCCTCTCCGTTGGATTTTACAAAACCGGATTTACTATTCAGTGCATCTACAACAGTTACCCCGCTGCTGAGGTCGTTTCTCGAAATTTCTGCCTGTGGTACCCCTTCAAAAACTTCCAGAAAAGTTTGTTCATCCAGTTGTTTTAAATCTGATGCCGTTGAATTTCCAAACAGGATGGAGGAAGCAGAAACCGCATTTTCATAAGCCTCTGCTCCATGGGTCATGATGGTAACCTCTTCGGCCAGGCGTTTTTGCAAAGCCCTTGCATGGGGTGCAATGCGGTGTTCCCCGATCAGTTTTTCGATGCTTTCTCTGTCTAAAAATGTAAAGATTTTAATGTACTTCTCTGCATCCTCATCGCTGGCGTTGATCCAGTACTGGTAATATTTGTACGGCGAAGTTCTCCCGGCATCCAGCCAGATATTTCCGCCTTCGGTTTTTCCGAATTTCGTGCCATCGGCTTTGGTTACCAGCGGACTGGTAATCGCAAAAGCCTTGCCCTGAACCTTCCTTCTGATCAGTTCAGTCCCGGTAGTGATATTTCCCCACTGGTCACTACCACCAATTTGAAGTTTACAGTTGTTGTGCTGGTAGAGATATAAAAAATCATAGCCCTGTACCAATTGATAAGTGAATTCCGTAAAACTCATGCCTTCCTTGGCATCCGGATTTAACCGGTTTTTTACCGAATCTTTAGACATCATATAATTTACCGTGATGTGTTTGCCGATATCTCTGGCAAAATCCAGAAAGCTCAGGTCTTTCATCCAGTCGTAATTGTTAACAAGAATTGCGCTGTTGGAAAGTCCGCTGTTAAAATCAATAAAACGAGCCAGCGTTTTTTGAACACCTGCCACGTTTTTGTTCAGTGTTTCTTCATCCAATAAATTTCTTTCAGCCGATTTTCCGGAGGGATCTCCTATCATTCCTGTAGCCCCGCCAACAAGAGCAATGGGTTTGTGACCGGCCCGCTGCAAATGCATCAGCAAAATGATTTGTACAAGACTTCCTATATGCAGCGTATCTGCTGTGGGATCAAATCCAATATATGCAGAAGTGCTTTCTGATTGCAACTGTTCTTCGGTTCCCGGCATGATATCGTGTAACAGACCTCTCCACCTCAATTCTTCCACAAAATTTGTCGTCATTTTAATAAAATTTCGGCAAATATAAAAAAGAAAGTCTGAAGGTTTCTTATTATTGCCCTCCAATATCGGTCAGAGCTGAATTATTATATTTTTATTCTCGTTCGTTCAAAAATCTAAATTTCAACTTTCTGTGATTTAATCTGCGGAATAATTAATTTTACCCCATGATTTTAGTTACCGGCGGAACCGGATTTGTCGGTTCTCATTTGTTATTTCACCTGAGTCTTGAATACCACAGGATTAGAGCTACCTACCGAAAACCGCAAGATCTGGCTTTGGTAAAAAAGGTGTTTTCTTATTATTCTGACCACAGCGAAGACTTGTTCAGGAAAATTGAATGGGTAAGGGCTGATATAACAGATATTTCAGAATTGCATATGGCTTTTGAAGGAATTTCGGAAGTTTATCATTGTGCGGCTGCAGTTTCATTTGACCAGAAAGATTTTTCACTGATGCGAAAGGTGAATATAGAAGGAACAAGTAATGTTGTAAACCTCTGCATCCTGAAATCGGTTAATAAAATTTGTTTTGTGAGCTCTATTGCTACTTTGGAAATGATCAATCCCGGAGTACCGATTACCGAAAGCAATATCTGGACAACAAGTAAAGGGAAAAGTGCCTATGCCATTACAAAAAGGGCTGCTGAAATGGAGGTCTGGCGCGCCTGTCAGGAGGGCCTAAACTGCATTGTTGTGAACCCCGGAGTGATTATTGGTCCCGGTTACTGGAAAAACGGCACAGGTAAAATATTCAGCAAAGTGCGCCGTGGACTTTCTTATTATCCAACAGGGAAAACCGGATTTGTCGGTGTGAATGATGTGGCAAAGGCCATGATCACGCTCATGAAAAGTTCTATTAAAAATGAGGGTTTCATTCTTGTTTCAGAGAATCTTTTTTTTAAAGACCTGCTTTTCGAAATTGCCGATAGTATGAGATCTAAACAGCCCGGAAAAAAAATAAGTGTGGCTGGCATGGAATTAGGCTGGAGACTGTCCTGGCTGAAAAGCCTTCTGACAGGGAAAAAACAGGATTTAACCCAAGACGCTGCAAGGGCAGCCTCCGGAATAAAACTTTATTCTTCAGAAAAAATACAGAGATCGATCGATTTTAAATTCAGTCCCATGATAACTGTAATTCAGGAGACCGGGGCTTCCTTTTTAAAAGACCACCCGTAATTAATTAGGCCTGATGGGTTCCCGTGGTCTGATTTTTAATTTCGTGGTATCATTTTTATATATTGGGTTTTGGGGCAAGGAATCCGATTTGGAGCCTGCCAGGGTATCCTGCTCTTTTCTGTACTTTTCCCTCAATTCATCCAATCTGACCTTTACGTTCCTCAGGATCCTCTCCTGATCATTAACTCGGGACGTATAATACAGCGAGCTTTCTGCAAAACGAACACTGTCTATCTGATACTTCTTATAAACCAGATGCATGTAATTTACGTTCTTTTCTCCGTTGAGATTGGGAACACTCACTGCGCCATTAGCCAGGTACATATCAAATAGCAAATCCTCCATTTGTTTGGGTGGAATCAGATCATCCGGTTTTTTGATCTTAGCTTTGCTGTCGCAGCTCAATAAGATGATTGTGGTTAAAAAAAATAAACAGTATTTCTTCATCGGTTAAATACTAATCTTTTTCCTTTCGGCAGGTCTTCAAATTTTCCCTGATCAAAAACCAGGTTTCCGTTTACAAAGGTATGGGTTATTGCACTGTGAAAAGTTGTTCCTTCAAAAGGAGACCATTTGCATTTGTACAAGATATTGTCCTTCTCTACTTTGGTACTTTTGTTGAGGTCAACCAGAACGAGATCGGCGTAATAATTCTCTTTTATATAACCCCTTCTGTCTATTTTAAAAATCACTGCCGGATTGTGACACATTTTTTCTACAATTTTTTCAAGTGATATTTTTCCTTGCCGGTAAAACTCCAACATAGCCAATAGGGCATGCTGAACCAGGGGTCCCCCGCTGGGTGCTTTTGTATAGACCTGGCTTTTTTCTTCCAGGGTATGCGGAGCATGGTCGGTGGCGATAATGTCAATCCGGTCATCCAGCAACGCTTCCCAGATTCCGGCCTTGTCTTTTGCTGTTTTAACGGCTGGATTCCATTTGATCAGTGTGCCTTTCGTTTCATAATCCCGATCATCAAACCAGAGGTGGTGTATGCAAACTTCGGCTGTGATTTGCTTTTCTTCCAGGGGTATCTCATTTGTGAAGAGCCCCGTTTCCTTTGCTGTTGAGAGATGGAATACATGCAGTCTGGCACCTGTTTTTTTTGCGAGGGCGATTGCCCGGGAGGAAGAGAGATAACAGGCTTCTTCACTCCTGATAACCGGGTGAAGTTTTACAGGTATATCCTCACCGTATTCCTGCGTGTACTTCAGCATATTTCTCTTAATGGTTGCTTCATCCTCACAATGCACTGCGATCAGCAATTTCGTTGAGGAAAAAATCTTTTCCAATACCTTTTCATTATCGACCAACATATTTCCTGTCGAGGATCCCAAAAAAAGCTTTATTCCGGCAACATTTTTTGGGTCGGTCTGTAAAAGTTCCTCAAGGTTATCATTGGTTCCTCCGAACATAAAGGAATAATTTGCATAGGCCTTTCCTTCAGCTAAGGCAAATTTTTCTTCGAGTAGTTTTTGAGTAGTTGTTTGCGGATTGGTATTGGGCATTTCAATAAACGAAGTGATTCCCCCGGCAATGGCCGCTCTGGATTCAGAGGCTATATCAGCCTTATGTGTAAGCCCCGGTTCCCTGAAATGCACCTGATCGTCAATTAAACCCGGTAATAAATATTTTCCTGAGGCATCGATAATCCTTGTGTTTGAAGGAATTTCACTTAAATTTTTATCGATGGCAGCAATTTTTTCGCCGGTGATCAGCACATCAGCCTCGGTGATCACTCCTCCATTGACCAGCTTTGCTTTTTTAATCAAAAAACTCTTCATGATTTCGTGTTTAATTTGGCAATCCCCTTAAACGCATCTCAACAATTCCAAAGATAGCTTCGGTAATAATGGTTCGATTCATTTTTGATTCACCGAGTGATCTGTCGGTAAAGATAACCGATACCTCCTTTATGGTAAATCCGTGTTTCCAGGCTTTGAATTTCATTTCGATCTGAAAGGCATAACCAACAAACTGGATCTTATCGAGATTGATGGTTTCAAGCACCTTGCGTT
The DNA here is from genome assembly GCA_963816075.1 of uncultured Flavobacteriaceae bacterium. GTDB lineage: Bacteria > Bacteroidota > Bacteroidia > Flavobacteriales > Flavobacteriaceae > Namhaeicola. The sequence goes on from CAWFJI010000009.1 coordinate 53,556, forward strand.
TATAACAAACAAAACCTGCTGTGGTATCATGCACAGGCAAACCGGTAACAAAACGAACGTATTTTGATGCAAAAAAAGACAGCAAGATTCTGCTCATGGGCCAGTTCACTACATTGACTCCCCTGGAATAACGGGAACCGATGGATAAATCCGCCCCTTCATGAGCACAAGCCCCATACAAATGTTCCAGATCGGCCGGGTTGTGAGAAAAATCGGCATCCATTTCAATGATAAATTCATATTTCCTTGCCAGCGCCCATTTAAAGCCATGAATATAAGCCGCCCCCAGGCCATTCTTATCTTTCCTGTTTTCGAGATACAGGCTCTTCGGAAATTCGTGGCGCAGGTTTTCTACTATCAGCGCAGTTCCGTCGGGAGAATTATCATCAACAACCAAAATATCAAAGGCCTTTTTTTGAGAAAAGGTAGTGCGAATTATTTTCTCAATATTTTCTTTCTCATTGTAGGTAGGAATAATAACCAGCGTATCCTGCATGTTAAAATTTTTGCGAAAACAAAGTTACTATATTTTATTTCTAATTTTGTGTTAATAATTTTTAAACCCGATCCTTCCGTGGTTATATAAAAACTAAAGTAAAGACTTTTTTCAGCGGTTTGGAGTAAAATCAGAATTGGATTGTAAGGATCTATGCTGTCCTTAGTTATTGAAGAAAATATTACCTTTGCAGACCGGGTCGATTCAACTGCTCAAGATCTGAAAAACCGGCACAACAGAACCGAGGATAAAATGTCGCATTAATGTTTGACGGACAAGAAAGAATAGTTTTTAGCCCAGACTGGCTTACCATCGTATTCCTGGTTATTTTATTACTGATCGCAGTCATTAAAAATAACTTCAGCGAACAGCTTTCCTCTCTTTTCTCCCTGCTCTATTCTGATAAATACTATTCAGACTTTGGAAAAGTTAAACCCCTGATCTGGAATAATTTCAATATCCTTTTCTTTTTGATATTCATCCTGGTATCGGCTGTAATGATCTATTATTCGCTTAATGCCTATGTCAATGATTCATTCCGGTTTGATTTGGGATATTTTCTAAAGATTCTGGCAGGTGTACTTATTTATTTGGTTGTCAGGTATACCTTCGAGGTAATATTATCCTCTCTTTTCGAGATTTTTGAAGAATACAAATTCTTTTCATTCGTAAAATTAAGCAACCTTTTTCTGATCTCTGTTTACCTGTTGCCTGTTCTTTTATTCATTACCTATGTCAATTCAAGTCAGTATGTTATCTTCATAGGCGCAGCGCTGATTTTTTTAGCTTTGGTCATCTTGTTCAGATATATCAAAGCACTCCAATACGACCGGATAAATTTTAGTAATATTTTCTATTTATTTTTATATCTTTGCGCCCTGGAAATAGCTCCAATTATATTAATTTATAAATTAATTGTTAGTTAATGGAAAAGGCAATGAAAATTAAAAGTATTCTTGTTTCACAACCGGTCCCATCTTCTAATCAGTCCCCCTACCATGAACTAATGGAAAAGCAAAAAGTGAAAATTGACTTCAGGTCATTTATTCATGTGGAGGGCGAATGTGCAAGAAATGTTAGAGAACAAAAGATAGATTTTTTAAAATTCAGTGCAGTTATTTTCACAAGCAAAAACGCTGTAGATAACTTTTTCAGAATTTCTGATGAGATGCGGTGTAAAATACCGGACGATATGAGGTATTTTTGTCAGTCTGAAGCCATAGCTTATTATTTGCAAAAATATGTTGTCTACAGAAAAAGAAAGATCTATGTGGGAAAGAACACTTTTGAGGAGCTCGTCCCGCTCATCAAAAAGCACAAAGACGAAACGTTTTTACTCCCTTCTTCAGACAAGCTTAAACCAACCATACCACCGATTTTAGACGAACTTGGTGTTAAATGGCAAAAGGTTATTCTTTACAGAACTGTAGTCAGTGATTTAAGTGATCTCGAAAACGTTTTCTATGATATCCTGGTGTTCTTCAGTCCAACTGGTATTGAATCTTTGTTTAAGAATTTTCCCGATTTTAAGCAGAACAACACAAAAATTGCCGTTTTCGGCAACTCAACCGTGCTGGCTGCCGAGCGGGCCGGTTTAAAAATTGATATCGCGGCGCCAACAAAAGAAACCCCATCCATGACCATGGCCTTGGAAAAATATATTAAGGAAGCCAATAAATAATCTTCCAACAAAACAAAAAAGGTGCTCCGGAATGATCTGAGCACCTTTTTTATTTTAATTCCTTTTTTGTTTTATTTTCCTCCCTGGAGCACCTCTTTGATTTTGGTCTCGAGTTCTTCTGCCAGTTCCGGATTATCTGCAATCAGACTTTTTACGGCATCACGGCCCTGTCCCAGTTTCGTTTCACCATAACTAAACCAGGAACCACTCTTGTTGATGATCCCCTGTTCAACACCAATATCTAGTATTTCTCCAACTTTTGAGACCCCTTCTCCGTACATGATATCAAATTCTGCAGTTTTAAAAGGTGGTGCTACCTTGTTTTTAACGACCTTGACCTTGGTTCTGTTTCCAATTACCTTTTCCCCGTCTTTGATCTGGGAACTTCTCCGTATATCCAGACGCACAGAGGCATAGAATTTTAATGCATTTCCGCCTGTGGTTGTTTCCGGATTGCCAAACATGACACCAATCTTTTCGCGAAGCTGATTGATAAAAATTACTGTACAGTTCGTTTTGCTGATACCTGCGGTTAGTTTACGCAGCGCCTGAGACATCAGTCTGGCCTGCAAACCCATTTTGGAATCACCCATTTCTCCTTCAATTTCACTTTTGGGTGTTAAGGCGGCAACCGAGTCGATAACCATAATATCTATGGCTCCGGAACTGATCAGGTTATCTGCTATTTCCAGGGCCTGCTCTCCGTAGTCGGGTTGCGAGATGATCAGATTATCCGTATCTACACCCAGGTTTTCTGCATAATACCGGTCAAAAGCATGTTCTGCATCAATAAACGCGGCTATGCCTCCTGCCTTTTGTGATTCCGCTATCGCGTGGAGTGCCAGGGTCGTTTTTCCCGATGATTCCGGACCATAGATCTCTATAACCCTGCCTTTGGGATAACCTCCAATGCCCAATGCAACATCCAGACCCAGGGAGCCTGAAGGAATGACCGCCACATCACTGGGAGGGACATCACCCAGCTTCATAACCGATCCCTTGCCGTAGGTTTTATCCAGTTTGTCCAGCGTTAACTGAAGCGCCTTTAATTTTGACTCTTTCTCTTTATCACTTACCATAATTGTTGTTTGATTTGTTATACAGCTAAAGTACAAAAAAGTATCTTGCCCCTTTGTCTTTAGGAAATACAAATTTGCTAAAATTATGTATAGGTCCTTGCTCAATATATGAGCAAAGTGCTTTTTGTAAAAAAAATAAAATTTAATTCTATATTTGGAATCTGAAAATTGCATTGACTGTATATTTTATTCAACCCAATCCCTTTACCCTATAAAAAGTTAAAATTAAAATTATGAACCGGTATAAGCTCATTATTATCTCAATGGCCGTTGTAGCTGTTGTTGCCTGTAATTCTCAAACCAAACAAATAAAAAATGGGGACAATTCGCTGGAAGTGAAAAAAGTTGAAGCCGTAGCAACTGCTCCTGATCCTCAAAAAATGGCAGGTCAATGGGAAAGAACGGATGGCGGATACCGTTTTGTTTTGGAAGATATAAAACCCGATGGCAGTTTGAAAGCCTCTTACTTTAACCCGGGAAGCATCCATGTGCATCAGTCAAACTGGAAACTGGAAAACGAAAAACTGCATGTTTTTGTTGAGCTGAGGGATACTAATTATCCGGGCTCAACCTATACCCTGACCTACGATAAAGACCAGGATCTGCTTACAGGCATCTATTTCCAGGCTGCCATGAACCAGTCTTATGAAATTGAGTTTACCAGGATCAAATAAAAAGGGCTTTTAGTTCCGTAGCCTCTTCGGGTTTCATTTTTTTAGCCAATACCAGACTCAGCTGCTTTCTGCGCAAAGCTCCGGCATATCGCTCTTTTTCAAGATCAGTTTCGGGAACAATTTCAGGGACTTTCACCGGCACCCCCATTTCATTTACCGCGACAAAGGTATAAATGCCTTCATTGACCTTGGATCTCTCTCCGGTTTCCCTGTCCTCTATCCACACATCCACAAAGATCTCCATGGAGCTCGAAAAGGAACGCGATACTTTTGCCTCCAGGGTTAACACACTGCCTACCGGTACCGCTTTGGTAAAAACCACCTGATTTACGGCTGCGGTAACCACGATCCGGTTGCTGTGACGGCGGGCGGCTATGCTTGAGGCACGGTCCATACGGGCCAGCAATTCGCCTCCAAAAAGGTTGTCGAGCGGATTTGTTTCTCCGGGTAAAACGATATCTGTAACAATGGTAAGTGACTCTTTTGGAGTTTTTGTTGCCATGCAGAAGTATTTAAATTGTCTGGTAAAAATAGAAAAAGATGTGCAGAAAGTCTTATAATTCCTGAAACAAAATCCAGGCGTCTTTTTCTTTGTCTTGCTGTATTTGCTCCAATCCGGCTTCAGATTCTTCTTTGGTGAGGTAGCTGTTAAAAGATACTACGCTCAAACCCCATTTGTTCACACCCAAAATTCTGGCATCGTATCCTTCTTCTTTAAGCTTTACAACAATTCTCTCGGCATTTTCGGGTATGCGGAAAGCTCCCGCAATGACATGAAAATTTTTCTTCGGAGCGGTTATCTCCAGTTGCACTGCAGGTAAAGGTTTTGCGATCTCAAAAGTAGCCTTTTCAATTTTTTGCTGCATCACATTCTGCTCAGCCTGCATCACGCTGGCGGCCTGGGAATTTCTGTAGTCCTGATAAAACTTGCCTGCCAGTGCAAGACTTGATATACCAATAACAAAAATAGCGGCATATTTGAGGTAATTGGGCGCCTTTTTACTCTCTTCAGTAAAATAGACCGGTGTTTTTTCTTCCAGGGCAATGACTTGCTCTCTGTACTTCTCCCTTTTGATCTCCGGGCTGACAAAATTGGTCAGACCAAAAGATGAGGTCAGATAATTTACTTTATCACTTGGTTCAAAAAGCAGTTTGTCGTTTTCAAGGCTCAGCGCACCAAGCCCTTCGAGTTCCAGATCCTGAAAACTTAATTTTTTGTTCCATTCCTCAACCTCAAATTTTATGAAGTTCAGGGCGCTTTCGTAGCCGAGGTTTTCTGAATTTGAAATATAATTTGTAAGCAGTCCATCATTGCTGTTCAGCTGGCTGTTAAAACTGATCTGCTTGTAAGGCGGATAAAAAGTGTTGGAAAAAGTATCGATCCTGGCTGATCTGTTGTTGCTTACAAAGCCACCGAATCCGGGTACAATAACGCACTCGTAACGGTAGAGGAGATCCGCAATATAATTGGCCAGTTTCAAAAAAATGTAATTAAGTAAAACGTACAGCAAAACTAAAAAAAAACAAGGGGTGTTTACCTTTACCTGCATTTTTTTATTAACAAAGTACTGTTGATTGATAACGAGTAATTTACATGGCAAATAAGGAAAAACGATTCATTTTAGCCCTGCACCGGGCGGTAGGAATAGGCGATATCAATGCAAAAAAACTGATCAGCCACTGCGGAAGTGCCGAAGCTGTGTTCAGGGAAAAAAAGTCTGCACTAAAAAAAATCCATGGCATCGGAAAAACCATACTAAAGGAATTGAATAATGCAGCACTATTTGAAGCAGCGGAGAATGAATTGCTCTTTATTGAAAAGAACGGCATTGAGCTGCACACTGTCTTTGATCCGGACTATCCGGAAAAGCTCAAACATTGTGCAGACGGGCCCTTGCTTGTCTTTCAAAAAGGGAAGATCAATTTTCGAGATCAAAAAATCCTCAGCATCGTAGGAACCCGTATGATGACCAACTATGGAAAATCTTTTTTGGAATCCTTTATCGCTGACATAAAAAAACACCATCCGGTTATCGTGAGCGGACTTGCTTTTGGGGTTGATATATTTGCCCATCAAACCGCCATGCAACAGGGTTTGCAAACTGTGGGTGTGCTGGCACACGGACTCGATGGGGTATATCCGAAAGTACACCGTCACTTTGCCGAGTATATGCAGGAAAATGGCGGAATCATCTCAGATTTCTGGTCAGGGTCAAGACCCGACAGAGAAAATTTTGTGAAAAGAAACCGCATCGTTGCCGGTATCTCTGAGGCCACTATCGTTATTGAATCAGCCAGCAAAGGAGGTTCCCTGATTACCGCAGACATAGCCAATTCGTATAACCGCGATGTTTTTGCTGTTCCGGGCCGAACCACCGATCTATTTAGCACCGGTTGTAACAACCTCATCAAACAAAACAAGGCGGTTCTGCTCACCGGAGTAAAAGACCTGGAATATATGCTGAACTGGACGGTAGAAAAAGAAGTAAAAAATAAAGCCATACAAAAACAACTTTTTGTAGAACTGGATGATCAGGAAAAAGTGATTTGTAACTGCCTGCAAGAAAACGGTAAACTGTTGCTGGACAATCTGGCGCTACACTGCCATTTTCCTATCCATAAAACTGCCGGACTTTTGCTGCAACTCGAATTAAAGGGTTTGGTAAGGCCCTTGCCGGGGAAAATGTTTGAGATTATATAGAAAAACTACATTCCCTGTCATTACGAACACCGCCTCGAAATACTCGTTCACCGGAAATTCCCCTCCGTTTTTTTGGAGGGGTGGCACGCAGTGCCGGGGTGGTTTTATACTGATGTTGATCCATTTACCTAAACAGATTTCTTTCATCGGAAATTCCCCTCCGTTTTTTTGGAGGGGTGGCACGCAGTGCCGGGGTGGTTTGGAGTGGTTCTGTTTCAAAGCATGTTACCCGAAGTTTGCAACTTCGGGATTTCTACCCTACTTTTTGCTTGATCAAAAAGTAGGCAAAAAATCAAGGCTGCAAATAAAAAAGCACTTCGCCCTTCATCAAGGCTAAGTGCGGCGGAGTGATCTTCTCATAGCCAATCGAAGCTTCCCCGTCTTACTAAGCATTGATTTCGATCGCAATTCTTTTTTCTTTGAGGCCGGGTTTAAATCCTTAATAGTATCATTATTCACCGTTCATCATTCACAAGGTGACTATTCACGCTGACTCGCTCTTTCGTCCCTTCGCTCCTTCGCATCACCGCATACTTTGAAGAAAAACCACTTCCTTCGAAGTCGGGAGACTTCGAAGAGCGAGGTATTCGATGAATTTCATAGGCACTCACCAACTTTCATACGACGCTGATACGACACTCATGCAACACTCATACGCGGCTGATACTTTTCAATAGAATTTATGAGACGTTATGTGAGATTCCTCAACCCCCTTTCAGGTGCTTATCGGAATGACAACGGCCTGGAGGCAAGGATAAAGGATTAAGGATAAAAGATAAAGAAGTAAAAAGTAAAAAGGCAAAAGGATAAAGTTTTGACTCGTCACTATTCACTACTTCACTATTCACTGCATAAAACTGCATAACTGTATAACCGTTAAAAAGTTCTCGATACATCGCGGCAGAGGCAAGACAATTTGACTCTTTTCTAGGGCTTTTGTTTCCAAATTTTGTCTGAAAAATCCAGGTACTCGGGCAAGGCGGCTGAACCATACCACTTGTACAGCTCAAAGTCCAATATGCCCTCTTTGATGGCGCTGTCCTTTTGCAACAAACTTTCAGCTTCCTCAAAAGTTGTTACATTCAGAATGAAAATACCACGGTACGCTTTGTCATTTTTGCCGAGTGGGCCTGCAACTGTCATTTTTCCTTCTTTTACCAAATGATTGATGTTTTCCATATGCCCCCGAAAGCTCTTGTTTATTAATTCTTTGTCTGTTGTTTGATTCGATCCCGTTTTGAGTATGACCAAGACATAGCTTTTCATTCCGTAATCATCTCCACCCAATTTTTGTGCTAAGACGGGGTCAAAATTCGGATTTGAAACCGCCGAGTCTTTGGCGGTGTTTTTCTGATACTGTTTTTGCATCTTGTAAGCAAATTCTTTTTGCCTGCCGTCTGAAACCCGGACAAAAATTTCTTTGTCGTTAAGCTTTTGGTAAACAATCTTTTTGGGAAAGTCGTGATCCGGGTTTTCAAAGGTGTAGGTGCTGTCCTTTTTTGTTAGTTTAAATTTTACCTCTTTTCCCTGATTCTGGTTCAGGACAGTCGCCTTGTAGTTGATCTCTTTATTAATATCTGTAATTTCGAGGTACTCTGAAACGGTCATTTTTCCGTCCTTTAAGCTATATGAAAATCCTTTTAATGCGCTTTCATTGGGTTTGTCCCAATGCTCATAGATCTCTTTGTTCTCCATTTTCCAGGTCCCCTGCAAAAAGTCAGGTAATCCTGATTGAGCGGAAGCAATCGCTGTAATGAACAGAATAAAAAGTGCTAAACCATTTTTCATTGTCGTTTTGTTTTTTTGCCTGATCTGTTTGCTTTAACCAAATTAGGACCTGCTTTAGGTTCCAGCTTTTAAATTAGGTCCGTATCGAAGATAAATAAAAAAAGAAGTACCGCGACGTAAAAGTTAAGTGAATATGCCGCATAGAATCCTTCGGAAAACTCAGTATTCTCGCCTGTCTGTTTGGAGAGGTGTTCAACCAAATAATATTTCTTCTTAAAATCAGCGTCTCGAAATGTACATCTATTCCGGTTTCTGTATTTCAACCAACCTGTCGCTATTGCCACCATTGCTCGTGCATACATATACCCTGCCTGCCGGTGATACACATACATCTCTCAAACGCCCCCAGGCACTTCTGAAATATTCCTTGCTGCTTGTTATCGTTTGTCCGTTGGCACTTAGCTGCAATTGATATAAGGTTGCATCTTTTAAAGTTACGAGCAATAATGAGTTCTTCCATTGCGGTATTCGGTCGGCATTGTAATAGTCCAGGCCACAAGTAGCCAAAGTCAAATTCCCTGTTGACCAAAGAGGAACCTTTACATTGTTGGTCGTACAAAAACCCGTTTCACCAGGCTCGTTACAGGGACCGTTAACATTTGGCCAACCATAATTCCTGCCTTTTTCAATGAGGTTCACTTCGTCCTCAATATTGGGTCCGTGTTCAGCGCTGTACAAAAGACCGTTGGCCAATACCAGCCCTTGAGGATTTCTGTGTCCGAGTGTCCAGACCGGGTTGCCGGGGAAAGGATTGTCAGAAGGAATGGAGCCGTCAAGGTTGATCCTGAGAATTTTTCCTGCCAGGGTATTGTTGTTTTGGACCAAAGCGGTATTGTTTGCGTCACCCGTTGAAATATAGAGTTTGGGTGTAGTTTCACTGGAGATCACCAGCCTTGATCCATTGTGAATTCCTGCTGCCGGAATATTGTCAAGAATGATTACCGGATTCGAGACCGCATTATTGCTGTAGCTTAACCTGACGACCTTTTCTGTATAGACGCCATTTTTACTGTAATTGTACACAACGTAAAACTGACCATTGTTTAAAAAATCAGGATGCTGAACCATGCCCAACAGTCCGCCTTCGCCCTGGGCAACCACATCTGAAATTGTATATGAGAAAACCGTATTTCCATTTAAGGGATCGATCTTGCTGATCTTCCCGTTTCTTTCCGTCATCCAGATGTGGTCGTCCTTACCCCAAAGGATTTCCCAGGGGAAGTTCAGGTCTGATCTGAGTACCCTTGTATCTTCTGTTGGCCAGCTTATTACCGGTGGTTCGACCGGTGGTTCGTCGTCTTCACCACAGGAGAAAAAAAGTACAAACAAAAGAGCAAGCGGTATAAAAAACAAACGCAATTTATCCATAGACTTTTTTTTGTTATGTAAAAATAAAAAATATTTGATTCGGTTCCTGTATTTGCTTCCCCCCTGATTTTTTACCTGGCCGGCGGGCTTTTTCCTTCTGGTTCCTGGTTCCTCTCATGTCTCAATACGTGCCAAGACCAATATTGAGTATCTATCACCCCGCGAGGCATCGCGGGGCTACGAATATAAAACCCTCCGAGATCACTTTGTCCTTTGTCCTTTAGACTTTTTCCTTGCCTGCGACAGCAGGATCCCCGTCTTTCTAGGCATTGATTTTGATCTCAATTCCTGCCCGTCCGGCAGGCGGGCTTTTTTCTTTGAGGCCGGGGTTGAAAATCCGCATCAATATCACTAATCACTATTCACAATTTCACTCATCATTCAACACTCTTTCTCAATACTCAATACTCATATCTCAATACTATTTACTTTTTCCTTGGCCGACAGGCTGTATGATGCTTTATTTTATTTGCTTCATCTTTAGAAATCAACTTACATGGGTTTGGTTTTTGTGGTGTGTTTGCTATTCAAACATGGACAGTGCCTGCCTGTGCAATTTACAATTTCTTCCGGCGGGTTTACCTGAATCACTCCAAGCGCACTTTATGCACTATTTTCTCAATCCCATCAAAGGTCATTTTTACTTGTTTGATGCTACCATCTTCATTAAATTCCATTTTGTCTATACAAGTTACTCTATGGTCCCGCCCTTCATTTGGAATAGGTCGTCTGTGATAGATAATATACCAATCATCCGTATTTGGTGTATTAATAACGGAATGATGACCTGCCCCGGTAGCAATTTTTTTATCTGATTGCAAAATGGTTCCAATTCTCTTGAATGGTCCTGTCACCTTTTCAGCCATTGCATATGCCACTTTATAGGAGTCATTTCCCCACCCGCCTTCGGACCACATAAAATAGTAGGTGTTATTTCTGCGAAACATAAAAGGGCCTTCTACATATCCTTCAGGCGTAATTTCTTTAAATAAGGTTTTGTCGCTCCAGGGATTAAATCCTGTAAAATCCTCGTTAAGGATGGTTATATTGCAATGCCCCCAACCTCCGTAGAACATATAATACGTGTTATCAATATCTTTAAATACAAACTGATCTATAGGTTGCGCATCATTATGAAATTCACCTATCAACGGTTTTCCAAGGTAGTCATTGAATGGCCCCGAAGGGGTATCTGCCACAGCAATACCAATACCTCCATGATGATTAATCGTATTGTTTTCGCTCCAGTTGGTGCTTCCCGGTCTTTGAACATCATTTGCTGAAAAGAACAAATAAAATTTACTGTTTTTCTCTGTTATCGATGGCGCCCAAAGCGCTTGTTTTGCCCATTTAATGATTGACGTATCCAAAATACGGGCATGTTTTTTCCAGGAAATCAAATCTTTTGAAGAAAAAGCATCGAAAAATACCTGGTTTTCAAATTTATCAGAATAAGTAGGAAACACCCAATATTCATCCTTAAAAACAGCGCCTTCCGGATCGGCATACCAACCCGAAAATATCGGATTTCCGGAATGTGTCAAATTCTTATCTTGTCTTTTTTTGACTTGACAGCACGAAACTATGATAACTAAAAATAAAAGTGCAATGGTCTTTTTTATCATGTAATCGATTCGTTTGTAATTTTTTGCCAAGGTGTTCAGTCCTGGCTGTTTGTCTAATAAGGATGGTCTGCGATTTCATATCATCACGAAAACTTGTAATAAAATTACCGTCCTCCGGGAGGGCAGTGCAGTTTTAAAAAATTTGTATATAAGGTAGACAAATGTTCTCTGGTTCCCTCTCCTTCCCTTATGCTGTGAGACCTGTTTGGATAGGCCATGAATTGAAATTGCTTGTTGTATTTGATCAATTCATTTAACAACAGATCAGCATTTTGATAATGAACATTGTCATCTCCGGTACCGTGTATATAAAGCAAATTTCCTACCAAATTTTTGGCATAAGTAATGGGTGAACCCGCAATAAAATCCTCCCTGTTTTCCTGTGGCAAACCCATGTAGCGTTCCTGATAAATGTTGTCGTAAGTGAGTTGATTTGCAACTGCAGCTATTGAAATTCCTGTTTTGTATATTTCAGGGAATTGAAACATCAGATTTAAGGTGGCAGAACCTCCTCCGCTGTGCCCCCAAACGGCTATCCGCTCTGCATCGACAAAATCCCATTTCAAAATTTCTTTAGCCGCCATGGCCTGATCTTTTATATTGACCAAACCGATTTTTCTGTAAATAGACTTTCTCCAGACCCGTCCTTTATGGGCAGGTGTCCCTCTGTTATCCAGCGAGATGTAAATATATCCATCCTCGGCCATATTCCCTTTATACCACCAGTTTCTACTGACATTATACCTATCATTTACAGTGGTCATGGCAGGTTCTGAATACACATAAAACACCACCGGATATTTTTTCTTCGGATCGAAATTTGTTGGCTTTACCATCCATCCATCCATTTCAATACCGTCAGCGGTTTTTAAGGTAAAGAACTCGGTCGTCGCTTTTTCTTCGAATGTTTTCAGGCGGCTTTCAATGCTTTCTCCTTCATATAATGCTTTTTGATTGGTAACACTTATAAACTCTGAGGCATTTTTCGTATAATGGTTTGAAAATTTATGTTCTGCAAATTCTCCATTGGAAGAGAAAGAATAGTCGTGGCTTCCTTTTAAGCCCTCAGGACTTAATAATTCCGCTTCCCCTTTTCCATTCAATTTTGATTTATATAAATATTTTTGAGTGGCATTATCGGGTGAAGCCAAAAAGTATACATCACCTTCTTTGGTGTTAATGTATTTTAAATCGATCACATCATAAGCGCCTTTCGTGATCTGTACTTCCGGTTTTCCTTCTAAAGATACCCGGTACAAGTGCCTCCATCCGTCCTTTTCAGATGCCCAGAGTATGCTGTTCGTCTCTTTTAAAAAATTGAAATTATTGGTGTAATCAATTGCATATGTATTTCCCGGCTGAAAAAGATCAACCCAGGCTTCGTCCGTTTCTTCCTGTATAACTTTTACACTTCCGTTTATGGCATCTGCAGTGTATAATTTGCTTTTATTTTGTTTTCTGTTCAATTGTTGGATTAGGAGTTTGTTGCTTGCCGGAATAAACTCCATTCTCACCAGATAATGCTGAGCTGCATCTCCCGGAATATTCATCCAGGTTGTTTTTGTGTCCTCAAGGTTCACCACACCTATTTTACATGCAGAAGGTGTTTCTCCAACTTTAGGATATTCCAAAGGCACCAACTGTGAATAGATAGAGTCTGTATTGTTGATCATGTAAAACTTCTTGATGGCGCTTGCGTCTACCTGCCAATAGGCTATGGATTTACTGTCAGGGCTCCAGCGAAAACCGTCTCTGCATGCAAATTCTTCCTCATAGGCCCAGTCAAATGTTCCGTTGATCAGTGAAACCGTACCATTGGTAGTGAGTGCTGTTATTTTGCCACTTGCGTAATCTTCACTGTATAAGTTATTTTGAGAAACATAGGCAATGGTCTTCCCATCCGGAGAGAATTTCGCGAACATGAGCGAAGAAGCAGACAAGCCTTTTCCAATCTGTGTCAGGGCATTCGTATTAAAATTATAAACCCAATAGTCTCCCTTCGAATTCAGCCTCCAGACTCTTTGGGTATTGGTAAACAAAAGTGCTTTTTGTTGGTCTGAAGAGAATGAAAAATGTGCGATCGTCAAAGGCTCCGACCTCCCCGCAGGGGTAAGCTGCTCTTTTGAGATGATTATTTTCATTTCATTGCCCGGCAGCGTATACTTAACAAGCTGGTTTTTTTCTGATTTAAAGTAGGAAACTCCGTCGTTTGCCCAGTTTACCTGGGCTTCTGTATTAAGACCAAGAGCGAAAAAGCAAAAAGTTGCCAAAATTTTAAAGGCATTTACATTGACGGTTAAGCACTTTATTACTCGTTTCATATGTTGGCGTTTAGGATGTTTTTTTCTGCCAAAGCAATTCTTCCAAACTTTAAATTGTGCCTGATAAAGGCTGATGAGTTTGATTGCATACACTGTTTAAGCGTTAAAAGTAGTGAATAAATTCAAACCTCTGAAAGATAATTTACCTGCCTCCGGCAAGCATTTTCCTTTTTCCTTTTGCCTTTTTATTTTTTACTTGACCAACGGGCTTTGTCCTTGTTTAACTACATGATTTCCTCGTTTGCACTCGGAAACTATTCTAATGTTCTTTTGTCTTAACACAAAAGAACCAAAAAGTCAAGGCTGATTTTCTTTTTCTATGGCTTTAGCCATAAAATTTTTATCCGCCGCAGCCTAAGGACGCTTCGCTCTCTGGCTGCTCCTTCTCCTGCCGATTGCTATCGGCTCGCTAAAATTTTCTGGAAGCCAGGACGAAAAATAAAATAGGCCGGATTTAAATCCGTAATAGTATCACTATACATAACTCTTCATTCATAACTTTCCAAACTTTTGCCTTTTTCCTTTAAACTTTTACCTTGCCTGCATCAGCAGGTTCCCGTCTTACTAGGCATTGATTTTGATCTCAATTCCTGCCCGTCCGGCAGGCGGGCTTTTTTCTTTGAGGCCGGGGTTGAAAATCCGCATCAATATCACTAATCACTATTCACAATTTCACTCATCATTCAACACTCTTTCTCAATACTCAATACTCATATCTCAATACTATTTACTTTTTCCTTGGCCGACAGGTCTTATCCTTTATCCTTTGTCCTTTAAACTTTGTCCTTTATCCCTGCCTGCCGACCTTTTTTATTTAAGTGATTTGTAACAATTTTTATATAGGGCGACATATATCAAAAACCATCAACTATGCCATTTGGAGAAAACATTGAGGGCTATCAAATCCGTGTGTTCAATGAAAGAGAAATACGTGCCGGTGCCGGGATACTTTTTTTTGCTTTAATGATCGGCTGGATGAATGCCGCCCTGCTGGGTGATTTGACTATCATTAAACATTTTCTGGGAATTTTTATGTTAGACCTGATAATACGGATCTTTATTAATCCGAGATACGCTCCCTTCCTGATTCTCGGGAGGTGGATCGTAAGAAAACAGGTGCCTCTTTATGTGGGCGCCCCGCAAAAAAGATTTGCCTGGATACTGGGATTGTTGTTATCGGGTACCATGTTTATCTATTTGATCCTCTTTAACAAATACCACGAAATAGTCAGTCTGGTTTGTCTTACCTGCTTATTGTTCTTGTGGTTCGAAACCTCATTTGGGATCTGTCTTGGTTGTAAGATCTACGGGTTGTTTCACAAGGATAAGGCACAGTACTGTCCCGGAGAAGTTTGTGAAAGAAAGGACAGACATGCTTCACAAAAGATTTCAACAAATGAAATTATCTTCTTTTTTGTATTTGCATTACTGGCGACTTTTTTATCCGTTTATTTCCATGATCTTCTGAGTCGGAGTCCGTTTTGATTGTTGAATAATGATCTGCTGTTCAACTTGTCCTGCTGTTGAATATTGGTCTTTTTTGAAAGGGAGAACTTTATTTAAAATACGTGAAATTTATCAAATTTTATCCTCCAGTATACGTGTTTCGGAAGAATCAATGTTAATATTGACTTGCATGACAATTGTCATAAAATTTAAATTATGAATTTTTACTTTTGGCCTTTTTGTGTATCCTTTTTAGGATTATATCCTACTCTCAGGAGTTTTTTATTTTAATTCATGTTTGATGATGGCCAATAAAAGAAATCGAACAGCCCCCTTTTCTCAAAAATCTGTTCTTATTTGGAGGATTATTCAGATGCTGGTTTGGCTCACAGGTGCTGCTATTCTTTTTTGTTTGTTTTTTTTTCCGGATACCGGCATTCAATTATTCTGGAACATCCTTATTCCTATTGCTCCTGCCCTTCTGGTCATTTCGGTAGGGATTTGGAGAAATATTTGTCCCCTGGCTACAACAGCTTTACTCCCCAACCATTTAGGCATATCAAAAAGGAAAAAAATAACCAATAAACAATCCGGTATTTTAAATCTGGTGGCGGTATTAGCACTTTATATTATTGTCCCCTTGCGTCATGCTGTTTTTGATAAGAACGGACTGGCAACAGCTTTATTAATTGTATCTATTGGTACTTTATCATTGGGTTTGGGTTTATTCTTTGAATGGAAGAGTGCCTGGTGCTCAAGTTTATGCCCGATTCATCCGGTAGAAAAGTTGTATGGGCTTAAGAGTAAAATTTCCATACCAAATATGCATTGCGCTTCATGTATCCGATGCGTGGTTCCTTGTCCCGATTCAACTGCCGGTATACACCCGCTCTCCGCTAAAAAGACCGATTATCAAAGAATAGCGGGATTCCTGATTGTGGGTGGCCTACCCGGATTTATTTGGGCCTGGTTTCACGTTCCTGATTATCACGGACTGACAAGCGCGGCTCAACTTATAGAAATATATAAACTACCCTTGCTTGGGTTAATTTTTACAAGCGTTCTGTTTCTAGGATTAAAGAAGTTTTTTGATCATAAAATTCTCATTCCACTCTTTTCTGCTGCAGCTGTTTCTTTTTACTACTGGTTTAGGGTACCCTCTTTGCTCGGCTTTGGAATTTTTCCCGGAGACGGTATGCTTATAGACCTAACCGGTGTTTTACAAGAATGGCATGTAATTACCTTAAGCGCTCTTTTGGCTATTTTCTTCTTTTTATGGATTGTTTTCAGCAAAAGAAATAAAAATAGTTGGTTGATCAGACCGGCATATGCGGACCAGCGACTTCATTTAGGGGAAATGAAAAGAAAATAATAATTAGGCTATTAAAACAAAACCACAATTACCAGACCCATTACCTTTTTTTCATTGAACTTTGTCCCTGCCTGAAGTATTCTCTGCCATGTTTTAACAAAACGCGCATATTACGGATTGAGCCGATATCCGCTGATTTGATTTTGGGTAATCCAAAAATCCTTAAGTCTGGAAAAATAAGATTTGGGAAATGGTATCTGACAATTTGGTATTGTGCATCTATCACCCCGCGATGCATCGCGGGGCTACGATGTATATCCATTCGCGATTACTTTTTACTTTTACCTTTTTACTTTTTACTTCTTTATCCTTTGTCCTTTAACTTTGTCCTTGCCTGGCAGGCTTTGTCCTTGTTTACTCAATACTCAAAACTTCTTCTCAAAATACATCACAATCGCTTCCTTCATCAGTATGGTTTGTTCACCGGGTTTTAAATAAGGCAGTTCATCCAAAACTTTAAAATGAGGCCAGCCCTGTTCATCGAAATAATCAAATTCATAATAGCCAAAGGGTTCGAGCAAGGTGCAAATGGCTATGTGCATGATGTCTAGTTTCTCGTCCTTTTTAAAGCTGCGGTAGCCCTGTCCCAGTTCCTGTACACCAATGATAAAGGTTATGGCATCAACATCCAGTAATTCCCCGCCGCCAAACATTTTCGACACTTTCTGTTGCACTTCTTCCCATTGCAGTTTTAACTTTTCATCTCTGCTCACCATTTCTGTTTTTTTGTCAAAAATAAGGATTCCCTTCCAATCTGCATGTGAAAACAAAATCGGCAGCAATTTGATAATTCCTTACTTTTGTATTGCTTAAAGTATCATACCATGTACGGAAAAATAAAAGAACACCTGCAAAACGAACTTAAAACCATAAAAGAGGACGGACTCTACAAATCAGAAAGGATCATTACCAGCTCTCAGGATGCAGTAATAAAAATCTCAACCGGAGAGGAGGTAATTAACTTCTGTGCCAATAATTACCTGGGTTTGTCCAACCATCCGCAAGTAATTCAGGCAGCCAAAGACACCATGGACGCCCATGGCTATGGCATGTCTTCGGTGCGGTTTATCTGCGGTACCCAGGATATCCATAAACAACTGGAAAAACGGATCGCCGGTTTTTACAAAACAGAGGATACCATTTTATACGCCGCGGCTTTCGATGCCAACGGCGGTGTTTTTGAACCCCTTTTCAATGAGGAAGATGCTATTATTTCTGATTCTCTCAACCACGCTTCTATCATCGACGGCGTTCGTCTTTGCAAAGCGGCCCGTTACCGTTATGAAAATAACAACATGGCGGATCTCGAAAAACAACTGACCGAGGCCAAACAAAAAGGTCACCGTTTTAAGATTATCGTTACAGACGGTGTTTTTTCAATGGACGGAATTGTGGCTCAACTTGACAAGATCTGCGATCTGGCTGATCAGTACGATGCACTTGTTATGGTTGATGAATGCCATGCCGCCGGTTTTATCGGTAAAACCGGCCGTGGTACCCTGGAGCTCAAAAATGTGATGGGCCGGGTGGATATCATCACCGGCACCTTGGGAAAAGCCCTCGGCGGTGCCATGGGCGGATATACTACAGGTAAAAAAGAGATCATTGAGCTGTTGCGTCAGCGTTCCCGCCCGTATTTATTTTCCAATTCACTGGCTCCTGCCATCGTTGGTGCTTCCCTGAAAGTGTTTGACCTGATCGAAGACGACACGACCTTGCGAGATAAACTGGAAGACAATACCCGTTATTTCAGAAGTGCTATGGAAAAGGCCGGCTTTGACCTAGTAGGTGCCGATGCTGCTATTGTTCCTGTAATGCTCTACGACGCCAAACTTGCACAGCAAATGGCCAACGACCTTTTAAAAGAAGGTATTTACGTAATCGGATTCTTTTTCCCGGTAGTGCCAAAAGGGAAAGCCAGAATCCGGGTGCAGTTAAGCGCAGCCCATACAAAAGAACACATTGATAAAGCGGTTGCCGCTTTTATTAAGGTAGGTAAAAAATTAAATGTAATTTAGTCCCATGGGGATTGTAAATTAAACGCAGATGAAGATCAGGATTACCAAACAGTTTGATTTTGAAACGGCACATGCCCTTTACGGATACGACGGGAAATGCAAAAATATTCACGGACACAGCTACCATTTGCACGTAACCGTGATCGGAACTCCCATTGATGATCTCAGCAACAACAAAAATGGCATGGTGCTCGATTTTGGTGATCTCAAAAAACTTGTCAAAGAAGAAATTGTCGATGTTTTTGACCATACCACCATCCTGAATGGAAAATCCCCGCACAAAGAGCTGGCCCAAACCTTGAAAGACAATGCACAAAGAATTGTTCTTGTGGACTATCAGCCTACAAGCGAAAACATGCTTTTTGATATTGCTGACAGAATCAAAAAACAGCTCCCGAAACATGTTTCCCTGCATTCATTAAAGCTTTTTGAAACGGCCAGTTCCTATGCTGAGTGGTTCGCTGAAGATCAAGAATAAAATGTATAAAACGACACCTGCGATTCCATGAATTTGCCGCCAAACAAAAAGATTTATTTTGCTGCCGACCAGCATTTTGGTATTCCTGATGCGGCAAAGAGCAAGGTGCGTGAAAAAAAATTTGTTGCCTGGCTGGACCTCGCTCAAAAAGATGCAGCCGTGATCTTTTTATTGGGCGATCTTTTTGATTTCTGGTTCGAATATAAAAAAGTCGTCCCGAAAGGTTATGTGCGCATCCTTGGAAAATTAGCCGAAATCAGAGACAGCGGCATTCCGGTTTATTTTTTTGTGGGCAACCACGACCTCTGGATGGAGGATTATTTTGAGCAGGAACTGGGAATACCTGTTTTCCGGGAACCCAAAAAATTCACTTTTGAAAAAAGGGATTTCCTCATTGGACATGGTGACGGCCTCGGGCCGGGAGATGCGGGATACAAAAGAATGAAGCAGATTTTTACCAACCCGCTTTCCAAATGGCTCTACCGCTGGTTGCATCCTGATATTGGTATCCGACTGGGAAATTACCTTTCCACAAAGAACAAACTGATCTCCGGTGAAGAAGATGTGCGTTTTCTTGGGGAAGACAGGGAATGGCTGGCTCAATACGCCCGTGAGATTCTCAGTAAAGAACACATCGACTATTTTGTTTTCGGACACAGACACCTGCCCATGGAAATTAAGCTTGGAAAAAGTACCTACATCAACACCGGCGACTGGATTACACAATTTACCTATGTGGTTTTTGACGGAAGAAAATTAGAAATTAAAAAATTTATGGATGAAGACTAAAACCACTTTTTTTTGCCAGAATTGCGGAACACAATTTCCAAAATGGGTAGGCAGATGCACTTCCTGCGGTGAATGGAATACTGTGGTCGAAGAGATCGTTCAGAAAGAGGAAAAGCGAAACTGGAAACAGACCTCCACAGTAAAAAAAGTAGCCAAAGCTTTAAAAATTCATGAAATAACCGCCTCCCAGGAAGACAGGATCAATACCAACAACGGAGAGCTCAACAGGGTGCTCGGAGGAGGTTTGGTTAAGGGCTCTGTAGTTTTGCTCGGCGGTGAACCCGGAATCGGAAAATCCACGCTCCTGCTTCAGATTGCCCTGATGATGAAGAACAAGGTCCTTTATGTTTCAGGTGAGGAAAGTCAGTCGCAGATCAAATTAAGGGCGGAAAGACTGGAGGGAATTCAGCATGAATGTCTGATCCTGACCGAAACAAATACCCAGAATATATTCAAAAACATTGAAGAATCCGAACCCGATATTGTGGTAATCGACTCAATACAAACCCTCTATACGGATTATATAGATGCTTCTCCGGGAAGTATTTCACAAATCAGGGAAACTGCCGCCGAACTGATCAAATTCGCTAAAGAAACAAACACACCGGTGGTTTTGATAGGCCATATTACCAAAGAAGGCACCATTGCCGGTCCAAAGATATTGGAACATATGGTTGATGTGGTGCTGCAGTTCGAAGGCGACCGAAACCATACTTACCGGATTCTAAGAGCGCAGAAAAACAGGTTTGGTTCAACCTCTGAACTCGGTATATACGAAATGCTGAATTCGGGATTGAGGGAAGTGAGCAATCCCTCAGAAATACTGATCTCAGAAAAAGATTCCGACCTGACCGGTACGGCAATTTCTGCCACCCTCGAAGGAATGAGGCCCCTGATGATCGAAGTACAGGCTCTTGTAAGTTCGGCAGTCTATGGTACGCCGCAACGTTCGGCAACCGGATACAACATCAAACGTTTAAATATGTTACTGGCTGTTCTTGAAAAAAGAGCCGGCTTCAGGCTGGGGGCAAAAGATGTTTTCCTGAACATTGCCGGAGGCCTGAACGTTGAAGATCCCGCAATAGATCTGGCAGTTGTTTGTGCTATACTTTCCTCCAATGAAGATATCTCAATTCCTCAAAATTTCTGTTTTGCTGCAGAGGTTGGATTGGCAGGAGAAATACGGGCCGTAAACAAAATTGAGCAGCGCATTGTAGAGGCCGAAAAACTGGGTTTTGAAAAGATCATTGTTTCCAGATTCAATAAAATTCCGTCAAAAAATCATGCTATTCAGATTATCAAAGTATCAAAAATAGAAGAGGTCGTTCAGCATTTGTTTTAATATTAAGCCCAAAACTTTAATAAGAAAATCTGCCTTATTGTCATTCTTTAAATTTGGCCTGATTTTCGCATTTACATAGAAATGAGCAAAAAAAATGTTTCCTACAGTTGGGCTTTTAAAGAATATATCTGGCCCCGAAAATCGATTATTCTGATCGGCCTGGTGCTGATCATTATTAAAAGCCTTTCCGGACTGGTACTGCCCTATGCCAGCAAAAACCTCATAGACGAGGTTATCCCTTCAGGCGATAAAACAGCGCTCATCAGCCTGCTGGCCGTGGTCTGCTTTGCCATACTGATCCAGTCGGTAACCTCTTTTTCTCTGACAAAATTATTAAGTGTGGAGGCGCAACGTTTGATCTCGGTTTTGAGGGCTCAGGTTCAAAAAAAGCTTTTAAAACTGCCTGTAAGTTTTTTTGATAACAACAAATCAGGGGCGCTCGTATCAAGGGTGATGTCGGATGTTGAAGGTGTCAGAAACCTCGTTGGCACCGGACTGGTGCAACTCATTGGCGGTTCAATAACCGCAGTGATCTCCCTGATCATCCTTATAAAGATCAATGCAACCATGACCTTTTTTGTACTTGTACCCGTTGCTGTTTTCGCGGTGATCTCTTTGAATGCCTTTAAAAAGATACGACCCATTTTCAGGGAAAGGGGAAAGATCAATGCAGAGGTAACAGGCAGACTGACCGAAACACTAAATGGCATCAGGGTGATCAAGGGCTTTAATGCAGAAGGACAGGAAAACAAATCCTTTGAGGATGGTGTGGAAAGACTGTTTCTCAATGTGAAAAAAAGTTTGACCGCGACTGCATTTATTACGAGTACTTCCACTTTTTTACTGGGACTTGCCTCCGCAGGAATTATGGGTATAGGCGGATATTTTATCATGCAAAATACCATGACCTATGGCGAATTTGTCTCCTTTACGCTTTTTCTGGGATTTATGATCGCTCCCATAGTGCAGATGAGCAATATCGGCAGCCAGTTAACAGAGGCCATGGCCGGGCTTGACCGCACTCAGGAACTGATGCTGATGAAAGAAGAACAGGATTCAAATGTCAGAACAGTTCAGCTGGGAGAACTGAATGGTGAAATCATTTTTGATAAGGTCTCTTTCAGCTATGAGGAAAATAAGGAAGTGCTTCACCAAATCTCCTTTACGGCTCCTCCCGGATCAGTTACAGCACTGGTTGGATCTTCGGGTTCAGGTAAATCGACCATAGCCGGTCTTACAGCCAGCTTTTTGAATCCCACTTCCGGAAAGATCACCATCGATGGAACAGACCTCCTCACGGTTGACCTTACCAGTTTCCGGAATCAACTGGGAGTAGTATTGCAGGATGACTTTCTTTATGAGGGTACCATCCGGGAGAACATCTTATTCCCCAGGCCCAATGCCTCGGAAGACCAATTGATCTCAGCAGTAAATGGTGCTTATGTGAATGAGTTTACTGACCGCTTTGAAAAGGGTCTGGATACCGTTATCGGGGAAAGGGGCGTAAAACTTTCAGGCGGACAGAGACAACGCATTTCCATTGCAAGGGCGCTTCTGGCCGATCCGAAGATCATCATTCTCGATGAGGCGACTTCCAATCTGGACACAGAAAGCGAATTGTTCATTCAAAAAAGTCTGCATGAACTGATGAAGAATCGCACCACACTTGTAATAGCACACAGACTGAGCACCATAAAAAAAGCGGACCAGATCCTGGTTATCGAAAATGGAAATATTGTGGAAAGGGGTGATCACAACAACCTGATCGAAAAAAAAGGACGTTATTACGATCTGTATACTTACCAGAGCAGGATCTAAAATATCTGTTATACACAATCACCTTCTTGTCTGTGAAAGATTTTTTATAATTGATAAAAATTCTTATCTTAGGGAAGAATTTGAAAACGATTTGTAATGAAAGCATTTTTTACATTGTTCGCCATTTTCTTTTTCTCTGTTGCCACCTACGGACAGGAGAATGTGAAGAAAATAGTTCCCGTTGGAGATTTATACGAGGTCACTATTTATTATCCTAATGGAAATATTATGCAACATGGTTTTCTGAATAAGGAACAAAAATTGCATGCCTCCTGGGAAAGTTATTTTCAGGATGGAAGCAGAAAATGTGTCGCAACCTATGATAACGGTGATAAAGTGGGTGTCTGGTTCTACTGGAAAGACGGAATAAAAACCAAGGTAACCTACAAGGACAACAAAATTGAAAGTGTTGAAGAGGTTGACCCGGTTGCAGATCCTGAAACCAAAGAATAATCCTTTTTCAATTTTTTTTATTGATCCTGCTCTTTTAGCAAAAAACAATATACCGGATAATGATCACTGTATCCGTGTGCATATTGGTTATTGCTGAAACTGCGGAATGGGTATCCTTTAAATTTACCGGTTGATGCAGTTATAAATTCAGGATTAAAAATCCCTGCCTTATAAAAAAATAACGCTTTCAGATCTCCTTTTTCCGGAATCAAGCCTGCGCTGACCATGATCTGATCGAACAGATGCAAACCATCCCGGAATGCCAAGGTGTTCAATCCTTTTTTATACATGGCCTCCATCGGATTATACAATTCATTGTCTTTTAATCCTTCCATATTGCTTTTGCAAAACAACCCCTCTTTTAAAGATGCATCTGTCGGGTTATCATTAAAATCACCCATTACCACAATTTTTGCCCGCGGGTCTTCATCCAGCAACCGTTGTATGGCATTTTGTAAAACATACGCCGCCTTTTTCCTGTTGTGTGCACTTACTTTCTCCCCTCCTCTCCTCGATGGCCAGTGATTTACAAAGACATGTACTTCCTCATCATCAAGAATTCCGCTCACCATCAGGATATCCCTGGTATAGATCCGGTTGCCGTACTGATCCCAGATTTTTATTTCAAGTTTTTCCTGGTGTACCGGTTTAAACAGGTCTGACAAATATACCAGCGCAACATCAATACCTCTCAGATCCGGAGAATCAAAATGAATAAACTCATAGGGATATTTCTTCAATTCTTCAGTTTTTAACAAATCTTCCAGGACAGTTGTGTTCTCAAGCTCTGTCAGTCCAATAAGTGCCGGGGGTGCCTTGGCCAGGTCCTGTCCCAACCTGCTGATCACAGCAGACAGTTTATTTAATTTTTGTCTGTATGTTTTCGTATCGTAACGGTTTTTTCCGATTGGGGTAAAATCATCATCCAAAGTCACCGGATCATCAATGGTATCAAACAGGTTTTCAACATTATAAAACCCCAGGGTGTAGATCTTGTATTGCTTTGTCTGCGCTGTGAGTT
The DNA here is from genome assembly GCA_963816075.1 of uncultured Flavobacteriaceae bacterium. Taxonomy (GTDB): domain Bacteria; phylum Bacteroidota; class Bacteroidia; order Flavobacteriales; family Flavobacteriaceae; genus Namhaeicola. The sequence goes on from CAWFJI010000009.1 coordinate 78,026, forward strand.
GAAAAGCAATTGAAAATACTACGAGCATGCAGATTTTTTTAAAAGTTCCGAATAACATTTTTATTCTTTGATGCCTGCTTGGCCTGAGGGTTAACACATTTTGCAAAAAATATTGTTAACCTTTTTTTTCCAAAATGATAAAGTTCTAAATGCCCAGACCTTAATCATGAAATTTTCAACTCTTTTTTTGTTTTTCTTATCCCTCCAGATTTCACTCTGGGCACAGCAATCTCTTATTGTTAAAGGCCGGATTCTTGATGACCTGAGCAATAATCCTGTTCAAAGCGCACAAATTTTTATGGATGAAACAGTTTATCTGAGCCATAGTGATGTGAACGGTTATTTCCTTTTTTCTTTTTCTGTAAGCAAAGAAACGCCTGTCTCATTTACACATCCCGATTACGAATCCTTGGTCATTTACCTGGACAGTAATTCTTCTCAGGACACCTTGTCCTTAGGCCACATCCGGTTGCGACCTTCTGTAAATAATAACCTTTCGAATACCATTTCATCTGATGAACTAGCAACTTTTGCAGAAGAAAATGAAGAAAGTGACTACGTAACCGGAATGTTGAGCAGCGGAAGGGACCTCTTTAACAGAACAAGCTCTTTTGAGTTCAGTGCTGCTTTTTTCAGACCTAGAAATGTAAATGCCAATAACAGCCGGATTTTCCTTAACGGAATACCGATGAACACCTTCTTGAACGGCCGTGCCAACTGGTCGAACTGGGGTGGCCTTAATGACGCGACCCGACACCAGGTGATCTCAAACAATACCGAAAATTCATCATTTACCTTTGGAGATCTGGGCGGATCTGTCAACATCAGCACAAGGCCCATGGATTACAGTAAAGGAATTAAACTGTCCTATGCCTTTTCAAACAGGGCCTACACAAACAGAATTATGCTCACCTATGGTTCCGGTCTCACCAAAAATAATTGGTCCTTCCTTTTTTCGGGCAGCCACAGAAGTGCAGATTCGGGGTATAGAGAGGGAACACCTTATTTTGCAAATTCCTTTCTTGCCTCCGCCGAAAAAGTTTTATCCCCCGGGCAATCACTGCAGCTGACAGCAATCATCGCACAAAATTTCCGGGGTAAGACCTCTTCTTATACCGGGGAAGTATTCGACCTGAAAGACAATAAGTACAATTCCTATTGGGGTTCCTGGGAAAATGAAATCAGAAATGCGCGAACACAAACCGTACTTGAACCCCTGGTTATTCTAAATCATCACTGGATTTCCGGCCCGAAGATGCAGGTACACACCAACCTCGCCATGCAGTCGGGTACGGTTGAAAATTCCCGAATTGATTACGGCGGTACCAGTTTAATAAGTGATTCAGCGGGTAATGAATACCTCGTTGGAGGCGGAACAAATCCTGACCCTACCTATTACCAAAAACTTCCCTCCTACTACCTGAAGGATCCTGAAAATCCGGATTATACCAATGCCTGGCTGGCCGAACAAGACTTTTTAAAGAATGGACAAATAAACTGGATGGATCTGTATCAGGCCAATATCAATAATAAGAATAGCGGACTGCTTTCAACTTATGCCTTGTACGATGATAAAGCAGAAAACCGAACATTTTGGCTCAATTCAATGATGAGCTATAAAATTTCAAACAGTCTCAACCTGACTGCTTCTCTGGCTTACAAAAATTCAAATTCAGAGTACTATGCTGAAATGGATGACCTCCTGGGCGGAGAGGGCTATCTGGATGTTTATAATTTTTCTGAGAACATTTCTGAAGCCCAGAATGATCTCCGGAACCCAAACCGGATCGTGAAAAATGATGATAAGTTTAAATATAACTACGAAGTCTTCGCCTCGGTGTTCGATGGCTTTACACAAGTTCAATACCTGAGACGAAAATTTGAAGCCTATGCAGCCCTGCAATTCGACCTGACTTCCTACCAGCGCAATGGTATTTACGAAAACGGAAGATATCCGGGTGAGAAATCCTATGGCAAAAGTGAAGTTCTGGATTTTATGAATTACGGTTCAAAACTTGGCTTTGTTTATAAAATTACAGGACGGCATATACTCAGCGCCAATGCGTTTTATGCCACAAAATCACCCTCTGTTCAAAATTCGTTTTCGAATATCAGAGAAAACAATGAAACGGTGATCGATATAAAATCTGAAGACAACTTATCGGCCGATCTGAACTATTATTTCAGGCACCCAAATATGAATGCCAGGATCAGTGGCTATTTCATACAACAACAAGGCCGAACCTCAATTTCGTTTTACTATGCGGACGGGTTAATGAATATTAACGAAAGCCAGACTACCGCTTTCGTTCAGGAAGTTTTAACCGGGACCAGCAACCGGAATACAGGTATGGAATTAGCACTTGAAATTCCTGTTTTAACTGACTTTAAACTGACCGCGGTTGCAGCACTTGGTCAGTCAGTCTATGACAATAATCCCAATCTGTACCTGACCTCCGACGATTTTATTGACGCGGCTTCATTTGGTCCGTCATATCTTAAAAACTATCATCTTTCCGGTGGTCCGCAAACGGCTTTATCAGCCGGATTTGCATATAACAGTCCAAAGTATTTTTGGTTCAATCTGACCGCAAACTATTTTGACAATTCCTTTGTTCAGGTTGCGCCCTTGTTGAGAACTTCCAATTTCTTAAAAGATACTGACGGACTGCCTATTCACGACCTCAACCCCGATCTGGCCAGAAAAATGCTGGAGCAGGAAAAGATAGAACCCTATTTTTTAATAAATGTATCTATGGGTAAAAGCTGGAAATTCAAAGACCACTATTTCGGTAGCTTTTTGAGTGCCGCCAATATCAATAATGCCATTTATCAAACGGGAGGCTATGAACAATCAAGAAATGCAAACTACAATACCCTGCTGGAGGACAAAAAAAGACAAATGCCTCTTTTTGGGCCTAAATACTGGTATGGAACCGGAACCAATTATTTTATTTCTTTTTATTGGCGCATGTAAAACCACATTATGAAAACTATATACACCCTATTCGTCTTGTTTATTTTTATACTGGGATGCCTCCCTGAAACTGAATTTTCACTTCCTGAACCGGAGAATACGGAACCGGATATCTCTGTCAATGCAAATATGCAGTCCGTAAAGGGGGCCTACCTTCAATCAGGACTTGAAATTTTAACTTTTCGTGCCGATGATGAGTCTGTTATTGAGGGATATGTCATCTCCAGCGATGCGGCAGGTAATTTTTACAAGAACCTGATTGTACAGGATACCCCTGAAAAGCCTGGTGCCGGTATAGAAATTTTAATCGAACAAAGTGATTATTACACAAAATTTAATGTGGGAAGAAAAATATACGTAAAGCTTGCCGGCCTCAGTATGACCAACAACAACGGAAATTATACCCTTGGATACCTCATTGGCAATGAGGTTGCAGCCATCCCGGCAACCATGATCGATAAGTATCTGATCCGTTCCGCAAGCATTGAAAAAATTATTCCAAAAACCAAAGAACTGACACAGATTACTGAAAATGATATCAACACTTATATTTCTCTTGAAAATATGCAATTCTCAGACCGTGAATACGGAAAGACATATTCAGGAGAAAAATACGACCAGTATACCGGTGACCGGGAAATAATTCAATGTAACAATCAGATGACTTCTTTATTGAGCACCAGCACTTATGCTAGTTTTAAATCCTATCTCATCCCTGACAAAAAAGGAAACTTACATGCTGTTTTAAGAAAAGACTTTTACGGAGAAAATTATATTCTGGTTATAAACGATCCTTCTTCGATCTCCTTCGATAAAAATGAAAGATGTGATCCGGTATACTATACTTGCGAAGCAAGCCCCGCTCCGGGGAAAAAAGTACTGTACTATGAAGATTTTGAAACTTTTAAAAATACCAGCGGACTGTTGAGCTCAGGATGGACAAACTGGAATGCAAATTCGGGAAATTGCAGATTTGAAAGAAAGTTGCTTAACGGCAATACCTTTGTGCGTATTTCTGCCTATGAAACGGGTGAAGAGAATGTAGAGGCCTGGCTTATAACACCCAAGATCAATCTGGATAAGACAAATAAGGAAGTTTTAACTTTTCAAACCAAAGCTTCCTATGACAATGGCGCAAAACTAACGGTTTGGATCTCGTCTGATTATGAAGGCAATGTAAATACCGCTACCTGGATACAACTCGGGGTTAAGATCGCTGAAGGCGCAAAGAATAAAGAAAGCACCGTCTATACAAATTCCGGTGAGCTGAGCCTGGATTGCCTGGAAAAAACTATCGTAATCGGATTTAAATATATGGGTGGGGATCCGGTAAAAACAAGCACTTTTGACATTGATAATATTCTTATAAATACAGAATAAAATGACGGTTTTTGACTATTTTTGAGCCGTCATTGATCTTTATTTTAAGAATTTTGAAAAGTGATCTGCTTTCTGTTCATTTTGTCATTTTTGATGGCCTGTGATGGTGACGATTGTAAAGATATTGACTGCTTTACCCCTCCCAATTATTTTAATTTTGAAATTCTCGATAAAGCCTCTGGGGAAAATTTATATACCAATGGTTCTTTACTTGCCAATCAGCTCAAGGTTTTTGATTCTGTGACCAAAGCACCATTAGACTACCAATTCATTACTGAAAACAATTTAAATATCATTGTCTTAAACTCAGTGGGTTGGAAAACAGAAAAAACCACTGTTACTTTTGAATTAAAAAAGGGTATGTCCTTTAATTTTTATGTTGATGCGGAAAGAAAATATGAAGACTGTTGTTCCTTTACCGTGTTTAATGAAACCAAAGTAGAAAATGCTCCTCATGAATTTGAGACATCAAAAAACTTGTATTCTATATTTTTTTAAACAAAAACTTTATTCCTCTCTCACCATGTAAATATGAGGAATTCCATCTTCCAAATATCCTGTTCCAATTTGTTTAAATCCGTGGGTTTCATAAAATTTCTTTAAATGAGCCTGTGCACCGATTTTAATTTTTGAAACTCCAAAGTTTTTTTGAACCTGCTCGATCGACTTCCTGATCAGTTCGTGCCCTAATTTTTGATTCCTGAAATCAGCAGCGACCACAACCCTGCCTATTGCCGGGCTTTCATAGTAATCCCCGGCCCTAAATAATCTTGTATAAGCCGCAATTTTTAATGGCATATCATTTGCAACGGCAAAAAAATGAAGGGCCAAAGCATCCTTTCCGTCCAGTTCTGCATAAGGACAATTTTGCTCAACAATAAAAATATTGATCCTTAGCCTGGCTATTTCATAAAATTCTTCTATTGTTAAATCCTGAAACGTTTTTAATTTCCATTCCATGCTTAATCCTGTATGATCAGTTCTTTTTTATCATTTCTGGAATATTCCGGTTGTAAAAAACTGTGGTGAATATCGAATTTTTTTGAAAGTATCTTTTCTATTTCCTTGCATTTTTTATCAAATTCTGAAAGACTGATATCCTTTTTAAACTCGATATGGGCATCAAAATGTAGTTCACTGTCATTTAATTGCCATATATGTACATGATGCATATTTTTTACACCATCGATTTTGATGATTTCCTTCTGAATCTCCTCTATTTTAATATGCTTTGGCGCAAAAAGCATTAAAATCTGGAGGGAATCTCTAAAAATATGCCAGCTCATAAAGAGCAGGTACAGTGAAATTATAATGGTCAGCACACCATCAAGCCAATAAATCTGGAAAAACTTCATTAAGAGACCACCTATCAATACTGCAACCGAGGTGAGCATATCAGATAATAAATGCAAATAGGCAGCCTTCATATTCAGGTTGTGATGTGCATCCTTTTTTAATAACAATACACTAAAACCATTGGCAAAAATAGCCAGTAAGGCCAGGGCAATAACAATATTACTTTCCAGTTCGATCGGATTTTGCAATCGTTTCACCGCTTCAAAGGCCAAAAAAACAGCAATCACAATCAAAGAAGCTGAATTAATAAATGCGGCCACAATTTCGGCACGTTTATAACCAAAGGTCTGCTGGGAGGTCTGTTTCTTTCTGTTGGTTAATATATTTGCTATATAACTGATTATTAATGAAATAACATCAGATAAATTATGTACGGCATCAGATAGAAGCGAGAGACTTCCAGAAATGATTCCACCAATAAATTGAGCAACGGTGATGGAAATATTTAAAATAATAGAAATGAAAAGTTTCTTCCCTGAAAGCTGATGCGAATGTGACATAAATTCTAATTGGTAACAGGAATTTTTTCAATCCGATGCAAATGCCGGCCTCCTTCAAAAGGTGTATTAATGAATATTTCTACCATTTCAATAGCTTCCTTTTCTGTTACAAATCTCGCGGGAATACTTAAAATATTGGCATCGTTATGCTGCCTGGCCAGAGCACAGATCTCTTTATTCCAACACAAAGCGGCTCTTATTTTTTGGTGGTGATTTGCTGTAATTGCGGCACCATTGCCACTTCCACAGAGGATGATTCCCAGATCTGCTTCTCCCTTTTCAACAGCGATCGCTGCAGGATGAATAACATCCGTATAATCCATACTTTCTTCCTTATCGGTTCCAAAATTTATAACTTCAATCCCTTTGTTTTTTAAATACGCAACAATTGAAAATTTATATTTTGTTCCCGCATGATCATTTGCAATAGCTACTTTCATAGGGTTGTTTTGATTTGATTTTTATACAACAAATGGAATACCTTTAATTATCCGGCTGTTTAAATAATTAATTGTGGGTGTTTCCTCACATACTAAAGTACAAAATTACATTTTTACAGTATTATAAACCTTTATTTAATGATTTGTTAATAATAAATTTAAATGTTTGATTTGTAAATGATTACTGCTAACCCATATTGTTGATATAATTATATTAAAAATAGATAATTATATTTTGAGTTTTCATGAATTTTTATAAGACCAATAAATAATGAGATTACAAAATATTCTATGCTGTTTTTAGAATATTATTATCAACAAAAAAAGGACGGTTTATCAATAATTTTCTACCTGTTTTTTATGAAGAAAATACCTGTTTTCCTTTATTAACAAATTGTTAATATCCGTAGTATTTTTTTAATTATTAATCTATTACAATAAATTAAGCTGTTGATTAATTTTAATAAGTACTTTAAAAAAATAACTTACCGGAAAGTTACTGTACATATTAACAAACAATATATACCTCCATTTTCTATATTAAATAAAATTCTATAAATAAATTATAATAGTATATTGTTTACAAGTAAAAATACACTCAGACTTTTTTTGAATTTTTAAATAATACAGAAGGAAGCTCAGTGCTTACTACCGATTTACATTCAGACTTTTGAAAGGAATGGTCAATACTTAATTTTACAGAGAGCACAGCTGCTGTAAAGACCAGCAGTACAAAAAACAATATTTTCAGGAAGACTTTCATTTTCAGATAGTTTCATATTGATAAAGACGCAGCAAAAAATAAAATGTTACAGAAATGTTAAATAATTTTGTAATTATTTTACTTATTCACGGTCCAAATACAAAGTATGGTTTTTATTGTACCTTTATAAATTATTAATCATAAAATTTATATGCCAAAAAAAATAACAGGAATTAAAAGAAACAAGGAAGGCATAAAGGATCTGAGCAATAGTATTCTTCAGGTATTTATAAATAATAATTCCAAATCATTTAATTACAAACAAATAGCAGCTAAGCTGAATATCACTGAGGCGAAAGGAAGAAATGAAATTATCAAAAAAATAGCTGAGCTGAAAGCCCATAACAGAATTGAAGAAATTGAAAGAGGTAAATACATACTTGTACCTGAAGTCAATTATTATACCGGTACCCTGGAAGTAACTGCTAATGGCAATGGTTATGTTATTTGTGATGAACTGGAGCACGATATTTATATTCCTTCAAGAAATATAAACAAAGCGCTGAATGGGGATATAGTTAAGGTTTATATATACAAGCGCAAAAAGGACAGAAAGCAGGAAGGGGAAATAGTTGAAATTATTGAAAGGATCAAAAATGAGTTCGTTGGTGTATTGGAAGTACATGAAAACTTTGGCTTCGTCGTGGCCGATGACACAAAAATGTACACCGACATTTTTATTTCAAAAGATAATTTAGGTTCAGGAACAGATGGAGACAAAGTTTTGGTTAAAATTATTGACTGGCCGAACAACTCTAAAAACCCGTTTGGAAAAATACTGGAAGTTTTAGGGAAACCAGGAGATCATCAAACAGAAATGCATTCTATTCTTATTGAGTATGGATTGCCCTATAAATTTCCGGAAGAAGTAGAAAGATATGCATCAGTACTTCCAATTGATATCAAAAAGGAAGAAATTGATAAAAGACGAGATTTTAGAAATATACTGACATTTACTATTGATCCGGTTGATGCAAAGGATTTTGATGATGCCCTTTCATTTGAAGTACTTCAAAACGGTAATTTTATAGTAGGTATACATATTGCCGATGTATCGCATTATGTAAAAGAAGATACCATACTCGATACAGAAGCTGAAAACAGGGGAACTTCGGTTTACCTGGTTGACCGGGTTGTACCCATGCTTCCGGAGATTTTATCAAACAATGTCTGTTCTTTGCGACCCAATGAGGAAAAACTCACATTCTCTGCTGTATTTGAACTCAACAGCAAAGCTGAATTGATCAACCAGTGGTTTGGGAGAACAGCAATTTTATCGGATCACAGATTTACTTACGAAGAAGCCCAGGAGATCATTGAAGGAAATGAAGTGAATTTGGATGAAGCTTTAAAACAAGCCGTTTTAAAATTAGATGAACTGGCAAAAATATTGCGCAAAAGGCGCATGCAGCAAGGAGCTATTTCCTTTGATAAAACTGAGGTAAAGTTCAATTTGGATTCAAACATGAATCCAACAGGGGTTTATATCAAAGAATCCAAAGATTCAAATAAATTGATTGAAGAGTTTATGCTGCTCGCCAACAGGAAAGTTGCCGAATTTATAGGGGCAAAAGGAGCTCAGCCCACAAAGAATACTTTTGTGTACAGGGTTCATGATGAACCGAATATGGATAAACTCGTGGCTTTACAAGGCATTATTTACAAGTTCGGGTACAGAATAAATACAAATACAAAAAAGTTAATAACGGATTCTTTGAATAAATTGCTGCTTGATGTACATGGAAAGAGTGAATCAAACATGATCGAAACACTTACCATAAGAGCCATGAGCAAGGCTGAATACACAACAGAAAATATAGGTCATTACGGTCTGGCCTTTGATTATTATACTCATTTTACATCACCCATCAGAAGGTACCCGGATGTTATGGTACACAGATTGTTACAGCATTATCTGGACGGAGGAAAATCGCCTAAAGCGGAAATTTACGAGAAAAAGTGTGAGCACGCTTCTGAACGTGAACTTATGGCTTCAAAAGCTGAGCGTGATTCTATCAAATATATGCAGGTAAAATACATGCAAGATCATAATAACCAGGAATTTAAAGGAGTTATTTCAGGTGTCACGGATTGGGGAGTTTATGTTGAGATCATTGAAAATAAATGTGAGGGACTTGTAAGAATCAAAGATATACAATCAGATTTTTATATCTTTGATGAGAAACAATACGCACTTATTGGTCAATCCACAAAATATGTTTACCAGTTGGGCGATGAAGTTACGATTAAAGTAAAAAAGGCGGATCTTGAAAAGAAACAGCTCGATTTTTACTTGATAGAATAAATTAGTATAAAGTATATGTTTAAAAAAATAGTATTTATTGGTTTATTACTGGGACATTGCATGATGGCTCAGAATACCATTACCAGTAATTTAGGCGACTTTAATGAAATTAAAGTGTACAGAGGTATTACTGTAAATTTGGTTAAATCGGGCGAGCAAAAAATTGTAATTGAGGGTGAAAAGTCAAGTGATGTTGTTGTAAAAAATATCAATGGGGTATTAAAAATTACCATGGCAATTATTCAAACCTTTACAGTAAAAGATGTTAACATAACAGTTTACTATAAAAACCTCGATATTTTAGATTCAAATGAGGGTTCTGTAATCACATCAAAGGAGACCATTACTCAGGACAGACTTACCGTGAAATCCCAGGAAGGGGGCCAGATAGACATTAAGGTAAAAGTTAAAACCATAGATGTTAAATCTATTTCAGGCGGTATAGTCAAGCTGAGTGGTAATTCAGAAAATCAAAATGTGATCATTAATTTGGGAGGAATTTACAAAGGGGAAAACTTATTGACCGATCGCGCCAACATATCAGCTTCTACCGGTGCAATATGTACAGTGAATGTAACGAAATATGTTGATGCAGATGCGAAAATTGGAGCGATTGTTACGGTTTTGGGTAATCCAGCTGAAATTTTAAAAGCAGAATCTTTAGGGGGTTATGTTCGAAAACAATAGATTATTGAGAATTAATTATTACTTTTGTTTAAAATAATTGAAACATGTTACAGATAATTTTTTTAGGTATTGTTGGTCCCTGGCAATGGATAATAATTGGTTTAGCAATTCTGTTGCTTTTTGGCGGTAAAAAATTACCGGAATTGATGAAGGGTCTTGGAACAGGCATCAAAGAGTTTAAAAACGCTACAAATGCCGAAGACGAAAAGAATAAAGAAAAGAATAAAGAAAAAGAGTAATCAAAAGATCAGAAGCCTCCTGTTGGGAGGCTTTTTTTATTTGTTATTTTCCATGTTATTAATTTTACTTGCAGCCAGTAAAGAAGCCGTCATTTCATTTAACATGGCGCTGGCCGTATTGGGACTATTTGGAAGCAGGATCAGGTTACTTTTATTTTCTGAACCAATGGCGTGTAATGTATCATAATGCTGCGTAATTACTATGAGGGCCGATGCTTCCTGTGGATTAATGCCGGCCTTATTCAAAGTATCTACACTCTCCTCAAGCCCCCTTGCAATTTCCCGCCGCTGATCAGCTATACCCTTACCTTGTAACCGTTTGCTTTCAGCCTCCGCTTTGGCTCTCTCCACAATTAAGATCCTTTGCGCATCTCCTTCATGCTGGGCGGCTATTTTTTCCCTTTCAGCAGCATTGATCCTGTTCATAGCCTCTTTTACGGAAGCATCCGGATCTATATCAGTTACCAGCGCTTTTATGATGTCATAACCATATTCCGACATGGCATCCTTTAATTCCGTTTTGATGGCATGTGCTATGTCATCCTTCTTTTCAAAAACATCATCCAGAATCATTTTAGGAACCTCTGCCCGTACCAAATCAAAAATATAGGAGGTTATTTGCTCCCTCGGACTTTCAAGTTTATAGAAAGCGTCATAAACTTTGTCTTCTAAGACCTGAAATTGTATGGAGATCTTCAGATGAACAAAAACATCATCTTTGGTCTTGGTTTCCACGATTACATCCAGTTGCTGAATTTTCAGGTTGATACGTCCTGCAATTCTATCGATCAAAGGAATTTTGAATTGTAAACCGGAAGTTCGCACACTCTCGAATTTACCAAAGCGTTCCACAATAGCCGAAGTTTGCTGTTTTACTATAAATGCCGCCAGAAAAACAATAAGAATCAGGACAGTAATGATGGGGATGAGTAACATATTATGAATTTTAGTTCTATAAAATTACAAATTTTTTAGAGACAGGCTTTATCATATTTCAATTTAACAGATGCTGTTGGTTTCAATGAATCATATTCCTTATTATTCTTTGAAAGTGCAAATCTTTCCTGAACATATTTTGTTGAGAAAATGTTTTATATTTGAAAAAATTATCTGATATGAAACGGTTTCTGACCATTGGTATAATTGTAATCATCGTTGCTTTTATAGCCTATTTCCTTTTTATTTATTATGTGCCTTACAGTGAAGGTTACCGTGCAGGAGAACTGGTAAAAATTTCAAAAAAAGGCCTGGTTTTTAAAACCTGGGAAGGCAGACTGAGCCAGGGGGTATCAGAATCTCAACATTTTGAATTTTCGGTTGAAGGAGGAGAAACGCTGGTTTTGGAGCAATTAAAAGACTTGCAGGGTCAGCACGTAAAACTAACCTACATTGAAAGATTTGGTACTTTTCCCTGGTTGGGAGATACGAATCATTTTATAACAGCAGTTGAAAAAACGGATCTAAAAGAATAGATCAGCATGTTACCTCGTTTACATTGCTGATTATTCAGTAAAGGACAAGAACTAACGTGCTTCATGTTTTTAAATCCTCTTCATGACCGGTTCTGCTAAACTTGCCTGTGTTTCATTAATTGAATGACTTTTTCTATTCTGTCTATTGTTTCCCTTTTCCCAATAATTTCTGCAATATCAAACAGATGAGCCCCTTTCAAGGCACCCACCAGACAAATCCTGAAGGGCTGCATAATTTTCCCAAAGCCGATTTCCTTGTTTTGAATCCAGGTCTTAATGATTTCTTCTATATTCAAAGAGGAAAAGTCATCAATATCCTGAAGCTGGGTAATCAGCTCCTGCATGAGCGCTGAAGTATCTTCTTTCCAGTTCTTCATTAAGGCCTGTTCATCATAATTTTTCGGTGCTTCAAAAAAGTAGCTTCCCAAATCATAGAATTCATTCAGAAAATTGGCTCGTTCTTTTATGACAGAAACAATTTTAATCAGGGTTTCCAGGGGTTTTTCTATATTTTTTGCGCGGAGCAACTGATCAAATTCACGGGCCAGTTCAAGGTTATCCGTTTTTATCAGGTATTGATGTTGAAACCATTTTGTCTTTTCGGGATCAAATTTTGCCCCTGATTTATTGACTCTTTGTATATCAAATTGTGTGATCAATTCATCTAAATCAAAAATTTCCTGATCCGTACCCGGATTCCAGCCTAACAGGGCCAGCATATTTACAAACGCTTCTTTAAAATAGCCATCTTCTCTATAACCACGTGAAGTTTCCCCGGTTTCCTCATTGGTATAGGCCAGCGGAAAAACAGGAAAGCCCATTTTGTCACCATCTCTTTTACTCAGTTTTCCCTGACCGGTGGGTTTTAAAATAAGTGGTAAATGAGAGAATTCTGGTGCTTCCCAGCCAAAGGCCCGGTAGAGCAATATATGAAGCGGTAAACTGGGCAACCATTCTTCTCCACGGATTACATGGCTGATTTTCATTAAGTGATCATCCACGATATTGGCCAAATGGTAGGTAGGCATTCCGTCCGATTTAAATAAAACCTTGTCGTCCAGGGTATTGGTATCAATCCGAATCTCTCCCCGAATGAGGTCATTGAGTTGCAGGATTTCATTTTCCGGTGTTTTAAACCTGATCACATATTTTTCGCCCTTTTCCAGTTTTGCCTGTAAGGCTTCCGGGGAAAGAGTAAGGGAATTGTTTAATCTATTCCTGTTGTGATGGTTGTAAATAAAGGTTTCACCCTTTTCTTCATATTGTTCCCTGAGTGAATCTAACGCTTCATTGGTATCAAAGGCGTAATAGGCGTGTCCTGTTTCAATTAATTGTTGGGCGTATTTCTGATAAATATCTTTTCTTTCTGACTGCCGGTATGGCCCGTATTTTCCTTCTTTACCAGGCCCCTCATCAAAAGGAATACCTGCCCAGTTCAAAGAATCAATGATGTATTTTTCGGCATTTTTTACATACCTGTTCTGGTCTGTATCTTCTATTCTCAAAATAAAAGTCCCCTTGTGTTGTTTGGCAAACAAATAATTAAAAAGCGCCGTTCTTACACCTCCAATATGCAAGGGGCCTGTGGGGCTTGGGGCAAAACGAACCCTGATTTCTTTATCCATTATTTAGAGTTTAGAATGCAAAGATAAAATATCAATAATTAACAATACAGAAAAAAATGAAGAGGGAATATTGCAAAAATTTCAATTCATTGGTCTTGAGATTGCACGACATGATATTTATTACCTTAAATTTGAATAATTGATATTTTTGTAAATGCTGGAAACGGCATTTACTAAAGTAGGCTTTATTCGTATCAGAATGGATTTTCAGGATTACCATGCACATATTTTTAAAACTATTTATTGAGCAACTTCACAGACATACAAGAGAAATTATTTGATTTCATAAAAAAATACCATACCAATGAAATCATCAGAGGATCCATTTTATTTATTTCCTTTGGCTTGCTCTATTTCTTTTTTACCCTTTTTATAGAATATTTTTTATGGCTGAAACCCGGACTTAGAACACTTTTATTCTGGGTATTCGTTCTCGTTGAATTTTTTCTCCTTCTTCGTTTTTTGATTCTTCCCTCCCTGAAATTATTGGGATTCAGGGGCGGACTCTCTGAAGCACAGGCAGCAAAAATAATCGGGGCACATTTCGCAGAAGTGGATGATAAATTATTGAACATCATTCAGTTAAAGAATGAAAAGGAACCTACTGAGTTGATTTTGGCGAGCATCGAGCAAAAGTCTGGTGAAATTCAGCTCATTCCTTTTAAAAGGGCTGTAAATTTTAAAGAGAACAGAAAATATTTAAAGTATCTGATCATTCCACTCATTATTGCGGTTTTCCCCTTTCTCACCGGGAATAAAAATCTGTTTTCAGGCAGTTTTGACAGGGTAGTCCATCACAGGCAAAGCTTCCAACCGCCAGCACCATTTTATTTTAAATTGTCAAACAGTGATCTTCGGGTAATCGAAGGAAAGAAATTGGAGCTCAAAGCAGAAATTATCGGCAATATCATGCCGGAAGAAGTCACTGTGAATGTTGACGGAAATAGCTATTTTATGCAAAAAGAGAGCGAAAGCAGGTTTGTTTATGTCTTTGAATCTGTAACTGAACCGTTCTCTTTTGACCTCAGAGCCAACCGCGAAGTCTCTGAATCTTTCGATGTTACAGTTGTTAGAACACCAATTATTACTGATTTTGAGATGGAGATCAATTATCCGGCATACACGGGGTTAAGGCGCGAAGCCCTTACGAATACAGGAAATGCCACCGTTCCGGAAGGAAGCATTATTTCGTGGAAATTAAGAACGAAATCGACGGATCAACTGCAATTTATTCAAGACCAGGAAACCCGTGAATTTGAAAAGAAAGGAGAAGATCTTTTTCTTTATAAGAAGGGCATATTGGAAAGTACAGGCTACAGGATCAGCAGCTCGAATAAGGAATTAAAGAGATTTGAAAATTTAGACTACCGCTTAGAGGTTATTAAAGATGCCTTGCCCGAAATTCAGGTTAAATCAGATATAGACAGTATATCCAGAGGAGAGGCTTCTTTTTTTGGTACGATCAGCGACGATTATGGCTTAACAAAGCTGGAGGTACAATACAGACCCGCAGATCAGGAAGCATTTTCAAAACAGTTTATTGAAATCGATAAAGGAACCCTCCAGAATTTCTTTTATTCTTTTCCCAATGATCTGCAGCTTTTGCCGGAAAAGACCTATGAAATCGTGTTTGTGGTTTACGACAACAATGCTGTGCGCGGCAGCAGATCAAACAGAACCGGAAGTTTCTTTTACAATCAGTTGTCAGCGGAAGAGGAAACCCGCGAAATACTCAAGGAACAGGAAGACAATTTGAGAGAATTACAGCAAAACCAAAAAGGCAACAAACAAACAAATCAATCCCTGGATAACCTGGACAAAAATCTAAGAACTCAGGAAGGACTGAACTGGAATAACAGGAAAGAAATAGAAAATTATCTGGAAAGGCAGATGCAGTATCAAAAAATGTTGGAGAAGAATACGGATAAAATTTTAGATAATCTCGAGGACCTTAAGATAGAAAATGAAGATGAAATTTTGAAAGAGCAGCAGGAGGAGCTAAAGAACAGGCTTGAGGAAATAAAGGATTTGGAAGAAAAGCAACGATTGCTTGATGAATTGAAGGCCTTAACAGAGAAACTGGAAAAGGAGGGACTCTTAGAAAACCTTGAAAAGCTGAATTCTTTGAATGAACAGCAGGAAAAATCTCTGGAGAGAATAGTAGAGATGACCAAGCGCTTTTATGTTGAGAAAAAGTACATGGATATTCAAAGGAAATTGGAAAACATGGCAAAAGAGCAGGAATCTTTAAGCAATGATCCGGCTGAAAACAAGGCGGAGAGCCAGCAAAAGTTGAATGAAAAGTTTGATGAGATCAAAAAGGAGCTTCAGCAGATTGATAAAGACAACAAAAACCTGAAAGCTCCTTTGGATCTTCCGGCTACCAAAACAGAAGAGCAGGAGATCAAGAGCAGTATGGAAGAGGCAAAAGAGGAGCTGGAAAAAAATTCAGAGGCTAATATGAAGAGTGCCAAACAAAATCAAAAAGAGGCAGCCAATAAAATGAAAAAAATGGCTCAGAAAATGGATCAGGGCATGATGGAAATGCAGATGGAAATGATCGATGAAAACATCGAAGATCTTGAGCGTATTTTAAATAATCTTCTGGTGTTTTCTTTTGACCAGGAAGCACTGATGGTTTCTTTGGAACAGGCTCAGGAGAACAGTGCGGATTTTCCGGAAAAACTCAAAAAGCAACAGATCTTGAAAGAGTATTTTGAACATATTGATGACAGTCTGTATACCTTATCCTTAAGGGTAGTTCAAATTACAGGGCAGGTACAGAAACAGGTAGCTGGTGCCCACTATAATATTGACAAGTCGCTCGAACAGTTGTCTGATGCAAAAGTCCGTGAAGCAATGGTTAATCAGCAATACACCATGACGGCCGCTAACGACCTGGCGGACCTGCTAAGCAATATTTTGAATGATCTGAAAAATGCACAAAGCACAAGCGGGAAAGGAAAATCAAAAGAATCGATTTCTTTACCGGACATCATACAAAAACAGAAGGAATTACTTGATAAAATGGAAGGGGAGCTTAAAAAGCAATCGGGAATGGAAAAGGACAAAGAGATGATGAGTGAGGCGCAGTATAAAATTTTTCAGGAGCAAAGTCGGTTGCGAAAGGAGCTGAACGATTTAATGAAGCAGGAAGGAATGCAAGATGATGACATAAAAAGAATAGATAAGGATATGGATCAGCTGGAGCGGATGTTATTGGAGAAAGGTATTGATAAGCAAACCCTGGACAAAATGCGATCCTTTAATTATGAACTGTTAAAACTTGAACAGGCAACCGAAAAACAAGGGAACGACGAAAAGAGGAAGGCGAACAGCAACCAGAAGGTTTTTACAGTTCCGGATCTTAAACGAGAGGAGCAGATGTTGAAATATTTAAATACAAATGATGTGCTGATCAAGGCAAAGCTTACCTTTACAGCCATTCTACCAATCAAAAGTAAAGGAGTATTTTAAAGAAGAATAGCATGGTAAGATTTTTTTTCGAGAACAGGTTCACATTAAAGAACAGGAGAGCCATTAAGCTGTGGTTGGATCAGGTAGCAAAAAACGAGAAAAAGTCTATTGAAGGAGTAAATTATATCTTTTGTGATGATGATTATCTGTTGGAAAAGAACATAAAGTATCTGAAACACAATACATTAACAGATATTATCAGTTTTGATTACAGCCAGGGAGATGCACTTTTGGGAGATGTATTTATCAGTACAGAAAGGGTTGTGGAAAATGCTGTTACGCTTGGGGTGGAACGGACAAAGGAATTACACCGTGTTATGGTTCACGGACTTCTTCATTATTGTGGTTATAAAGATAAAACCTTGAAGGAAAAAGAATTAATGAGAATGAAAGAGGATTATTATTTATCTTTGCGGACTTTTTAAGCAGGGTATCAATGTTCCACGTGGAACAAAATTAGGAAAAGATGCAATTGAATGATATTATCTATGATGTGATTGTTGTGGGGGGTGGCCATGCTGGTAGCGAGGCTGCTGCCGCCGCTGCTAATTTAGGAGCGAGAACACTATTGATCACCATGAATTTACAGAATATAGCTCAGATGAGCTGTAATCCGGCTATGGGCGGTATTGCAAAAGGGCAGATTGTTAGAGAGATCGATGCTTTGGGTGGATATAGTGGCATTATTACAGACAAGACAGCCATACAGTTCAAGATGCTGAATAAATCCAAGGGTCCGGCCATGTGGAGTCCGAGAGCGCAAAGTGACCGGATGCGTTTTGCTATGGCCTGGCGTTGTCAGCTGGAAAGCATACCAAATCTAGATATGTTTCAGGACTCGGTAAACGGGATTATTATCGAGAATGAAGAAGTTAAAGGGGTAAAAACTAGTTTAGGGCTTTCCATAAAAGGTAGGGCCGTTGTTATCACGGCCGGAACTTTTTTAAACGGAAGAATGTATATTGGGAAGAAAACCTTTGGCGGAGGAAGAGCGGGAGATACAGCTTCCACCGGAATCACCGAAGATCTGGTGAAATTTGGATTTGAAGCGGGGCGAATGAAAACCGGAACGCCACCGAGGGTTGACGGAAGATCTTTGGATTTTGGTAAAATGATCGAGCAACCGGGTGATGAAATTCCAGGAAAATTTTCTTTTTCAAAAGAAACAGTTCCCCTGACAAAACAGTTGTCGTGCTTTATGACTTATACATCTCAGGAGGTCCATGATATCCTGCGGGAAGGTTTTTTGGAATCACCTATGTTTACAGGAAGAATACAAGGTGTGGGCCCGCGCTATTGCCCTTCTATAGAGGATAAAATAGATCGTTTTTCTACAAAGGACAGGCATCAGATTTTCGTTGAACCGGAAGGCTGGGACACACATGAAATTTATG
Source organism: uncultured Flavobacteriaceae bacterium (assembly GCA_963816075.1). Taxonomy (GTDB): domain Bacteria; phylum Bacteroidota; class Bacteroidia; order Flavobacteriales; family Flavobacteriaceae; genus Namhaeicola. Next base: position 96,641 of record CAWFJI010000009.1, read on the forward strand.
TGAATGGCTTTTCTACAAGTTTGCCTTATGAAATACAGGCTAAAGCATTGAAGCAGATCGCCGGATTTGAGCACGTAAGTATTCTGCGTTTTGGATATGCGATTGAGTACGATTACTTCCCTCCAACACAGCTCAAACATACCCTGGAAACCAAACTGATCGGGAATTTGTATTTTGCCGGACAAATCAACGGCACCACAGGATACGAGGAAGCAGCTGCGCAGGGACTGATGGCCGGAATCAATGCGGTACTTAAATTGAATGGGAGTCCGGATTTTGTGTTACAAAGAGATGAAGCTTACATAGGAGTTTTAATAGATGACCTCATCACAAAAGGTACTGAAGAGCCATACAGAATGTTCACTTCACGGGCTGAATTCAGAACCTTGCTGAGAGAAGATAATGCCGATATTCGCTTGACACCAAAAGGACATGCAATTGGTTTAGCAAGCGATGAAAGACTGGAGCGGGTTAGACAAAAGCAGCTGGAAACAGACCAGCTTATTGATTTTTTTCAGAAAACCAGCATTAGCCCCGGGGAAATTAATGAGCTTTTACTCGAAAAGGAAAGTGCGCCGGTATCCCAGTCTATGAAATTATATAAAATTGTTTCAAGACCCCAACTGGCTTTTCGTGATTTGCTGGGGATTGACAAGGTGAAAAAATTTGTTCAGGAAAACGGGATCGACGAAGAGATCATGGAACAAGCCGAGATACATATTAAATATGCGGGATATATTGAAAAGGAAAGAAACAATGCAGACAAAGTAAATCGTTTGGAAAGCATTCGGATTCCTGAAAATTTTGAATACCATAAGATAAAATCGATGTCCTTTGAGGCCAGGGAAAAGTTAGCTAAAATACAGCCTGTATCCATTTCACAAGCCGCAAGAATATCAGGAGTTTCACCCAGTGATATTTCTGTATTACTGGTCTATATGGGCAGATAGAATATCACCGGTCTTGTTTCACGTGAAACATTCTAAGTAAAAATTAATACAAATTTTATGAATGAAATTTCTAAATCGCCTCTGAACGGCCAGGCCCTGAAAGTACTTTTTCAATGCAAGGATTACGCCGTTTCACAGGAAGAATTTTCAATTCTACAGGATAAAGAAGCAGAGTTACTTGTTACCAGCCCACAGCCGGCAATTGAAAATCTGAACAGGTATTATGAAAGTGCTGACTATATTTCTCATACCGACTCCAAAAAAACGGTGATAGATCAGATGTATCAATGGGTAAAGAAGAGAGCCCTTAATTCCAAAGTAAATTTGATTGATGGCCTGGCACATGAAAAGGGGAATCTGATGGACATAGGTTGCGGAACCGGTGATTTTCTGGTGGCCTGCAAAAAGAACGGTTGGAATACTACCGGGATAGAACCAAATGAAAAAGCAAGAAAACTTGGATTGGAGAAACTGGAAAGTAGTTCAGGTCAAAATACCGAAGGAAAGATATTTCAGGATATAAAAGAATACCGAAATACTATCGAAAAAGATAAAAGAGAAACGAAATTTGATGTAATTACCCTTTGGCACGTGCTGGAACATGTTCCGTCAATAACAGAATATGTAAAAGAACTCCATAACCTACTTGCTGATAACGGGAATCTGGTTGTGGCCGTTCCGAATCATAAGTCATATGATGCAAAAATCTATGGGAAATTTTGGGCGGCATATGATGTACCCCGTCATCTGTGGCATTTTTCAAAGAGATCGATATCATTGCTTTTTTCCCAGGTACAAATGGAAATTATAGAAATAAGGCCCATGAAGTGGGATGCCTTTTACGTGAGCCTTCTTTCAGAAAAATACAAAAACGGCAAGGTCAATTATTTGCAGGCTTTTTATAACGGGTTGGTCTCAAACCAAAAAGGCAAGACGACAGGCGAGTATTCCTCTTTAATTTATGTGTTAAAAAAGAAAAAACGCATTTAAGCGTGATTTAAGAGCAGTTTATGTTTTTATGGACCCGAAATAACCTTTTTGAAAAAATATTTAAAATTAGGGCTGCATTTTTGATCAAATTTAATAGATAAATACAATGATATTGTTTTTACCAATAAAGTTTTCTTATAATAGAGATTAGGGGGAAATGCTATATATTTTAATTTTTTTGGTTTTTTACATGCTTCAATTTCATACATTTGCCAGCGATAACAAAAAATAGAAAAAAAATGAAAAAATTATTGGGAGTAATTCTTGTTTTACTTTTATTGACTTCATGCACTCAGCAAAAAATTGCTTATGTTGACATTCAGGAAGTGGTTAAAGAATTTAATGGTGCAAAGGATGCAGAAAAGAGTATGCAAACTGAATCACAGAATATGTCAGCATCTTTAGATAAAATGGCTGCAGAATTCCAGGCAAATGTACAGGATTATCAAAAAAACATGGCAACCTTAAGCCCTGCGGCGAAAGCCCAGAGAGAACAGGTACTGGGTGAGCAACAACAACAAATGCAGCAAATGCAGCAAACCGCTCAGCAACAAATCCAGGCCATGGGCCAGCAAAAAATGGATGATGTTTTCAAGCAGGTTGATGAATACATCAAGAAGTATGCTCAGGAAAACGGTTACTCATTTATCCTTGGAACTACCCGCCAGACAAACGCCATTCTTTACGGTGAGGAAAAAGCAGATATTACTGCTAAGGTCATTGAAAGCCTGAATGCTCAATATGTCTCAGGTTCGGCAGTTACAGAAGCAGCAGCTGAAACTCCAAAGCCTGCAACTGAAGAAAAAAAATAATCGTACTTGCTGGTTGAAGCAGGAAAGCATTATTTTTATTACAAAACAAACAAAAATGTCCGGTTTTTTAGCCGGACATTTTTATTTTTTATAAACGAATTTAATTTTTTGCATAATTAAATTTCCATATCTGCGTTATTAACATAGTGTTAATTACTTTTTCTCCCCCCGTGAATTTGAAAGAAGGCTTGACTATTTGCAATCTTTCATCCAATTAACAAAGAATAAAGTATTTAAAAACAACAATATAGCAATGAATGTGTTTATGAAAAAATTATTTTTTGGCCTGCTTTTGATTTGTAATATCACAACATTACTGGCACAATCCGAGGGGAAATACCAAATTAAGTTTTTAGAAGTTAACCAGGAAGACTCCGACTTTGCAGTGGCGATGCTTGAAAACAACAAACTTGTCTTTTCTACTTCAGGTAAGTCAAGTGCTTCAGGTGAAAAAAATTCCAATGAAAAAAGAAATTTATTTATTGGTGATATTGACCTGAACGGAGAGATTCAAAATATCAAACCCGTAAGTAAAGAAATCAACAGCAAATACAATACCTCCGGCCTTGCATTTACTGCAGATCAAAAAACAGTTTATTTCAGCAGGAACAAAAAATCAAAAAACAGTTCCAAACAAAAACAGTACCGCTTGGAGCTGTTCCGGGCAAAAGTTGATTTCGCCGGTAATTGGTCAGAGATTGAGGAGATAACTTTTGGCGATGACAAATACACCTACGGTTACCCAACATTGAACAAAGAGAACAACAAACTGTTTTTTGTATCAGATATGTTGCCTTCATCCGGAGGTACAGACATTTTTGTTGTTGACATACTTGAAGATGGTTCTTTTGGGAAGCCTAAGAATTTGGGAAAGACCGTCAATACGGAAGGAATGGAGACTACACCATATATAAATTCCAATAACGTACTATTTTTTGCCAGTGACAAAAAGGGAGGAAAAGGCGGCCTCGATATTTACGCAGCAGAAGTTTTTAATAATGAGCTTTCGCAAGCATATCATCTGGAAGAACCGATCAACAGCATCAATGATGATTTTGCATATATCATAAATGAAGAAACAAGCACTGGATTCTTTTCATCAAACCGGCTACAGGGAAATCAAAATGTTGATTTGTACTCATTTACGTTAAAAAAAGATCAAAGAACAGAAAACTGTTTTATCACAGTTGAGGGTAGAATTAAAGACAAGGAGACTCAGGCTCTGTTAAAAGGAGCCAATATTGAATTGTACGATCTTAAAAATGAACTGATACAATCGATCTCAACAGAAAATGATGGTTTCTACTCCTTTAAGGTTCCATGCAGCCAGGAATACAATTTGGTTGGAAACTCCGCAAATTATAAAGAAGAAAAACAAAGGTTGGAGATCCTTGAAAATAATTACCATAAAACGCTGCATTCCAATCTCAATATGACCAGGTTAGAGAAGAATCGTATAGACGAGAGCAAAGACCTGTCCAAGATCCTGAATATGGCACCGATTTACTTCGACTTCGACAAGGTAACAATCAGAACAGACGCAAAATCTGAATTGGATAAGATTGTGAAGATCATGATGGAAAATCCGGCAATCATCGTAGAAGCAAATGCACACACAGACTCATGGGGTCCGGCCTCCTATAACAAGTTGCTGTCACAAAGAAGGGCTCAGGCTACTGTTGATTACATTGTTTCCCAGGGAATTGACCCGTCAAGGATCACAGGCAAAGGATATGGCGAAGAAAGATTGCTCAATAATTGTGAAGATCCGGCAAAATGCTCAAGATCTGAGAATCAGTTGAACAGAAGAACAGAATTTGTAATTGCAAATTCCGGGGCCTCGATCAAATTGAAAATTAATAAGGAAACAGTTGCTGAGAAAGGGACCTCCCTGGCAAACCAGGAAACAGAAGAACGAACTGTTCTAAAAGAACAAGTGCACATAAAGGCAGTTAAAAATCCGTATAACAATAAGTTAGAAACAAATAAACCAGAAACAGCCTCCATTGAACCGCTCAAATTGAATAAAGAAACCAAAAAGGAATTGGCGGTTGCTATAGAAAATGAAGAAATAAAAGGTGAGCCTTTAGTTGCTGCACTAGTTAAAGAGGAAAACATCAAGGCCGAGGAAAGAGAACTCACAAAAAACCAGGAAGCACCGGTAAACAAGTCTGCTGTAAAACCGGTTGCAAAAACTGAAGTCCCGAAAGAGGCAACAAAAGTGGTTGCGGTAAAGGAAGGTACAAAAGCAGAGGTGGCAGTAAGTGCTCCAAAACCGGAAAAGAAAACCACGATCACTCAGGGAACTGTAGCTAATACTGCTCCGGCCCCAACGGCAACCCTCTTGGAACCGGTTAAGGAAACAACGATAAATAAAAGTGTCCCGGCAAAAAAGGTAACAGTAACTTCTGCCAGCGCGGAGCCCAACAAGACCAATAATAAAGCGGATATTTATATAAACAGCCAAAAACACAAAGTACTTGCGGATCTCACAGCTTTAGAGGCAAAGTATGAAGCCGACATATTATCAAATCCCTCAATCGCCTCTGCATTGACCAAAGAGAAACTGAAAGTGGCAGAACTGAAAGAAGAAGTTTCCGGTAATGAGGGTGTTGGCTACTCGAACATCATAAGCTATAACAACGAGATCATCTCATTCAATAAAACCCATCAGCGTTTGCTTGAAAATGTGAATAAGAAAAGTCCTGTGGTCAATGACAATATTATTGTACTCTCTGAAAGCACAAACAGAAATGCGGTAGAAGAAAAGGCAAAAAGTACAGTCAATGCCTATATGGAAGAACAAAAAGCCCTGACCATTGTTCAGCTGGAGGAGATTGAGAAGAAGTTCAGACATATTAAAAATATGAAACCAAAATATACCGATCAATGTGTTGTTCAAATCAATAAGATTACAAGCTATAAGGAAGGCGTAAAAAACAATGCTAATCCGGAGTGGGCGAATATTATTGAATACAAAAAAACGGTAAAAGAATTCGACAGTGTGCACAAACAATTGCTCAATGAAGCGAATAGCAACAAAGGGCTCTCTGCAAGTAAAAACAGTGATGATGAACAGGATAATAAAGCAACCCTGGTCAACAACTAGGTGAAAAAATATAACAATATCAAATTTATAAACCTAAAAACCAAGATTATTTAATCCCCCGCTAAGGGAAAATTGCGCTATTGAAAAAGAGTTGGTTTTGTTTTGGTAAGTCTCAAACACGCGAGTGTTTGAGGCTTTTTTGTTTCTTAATTTATAGAAGATAAACGTTTTATAATATCTTTGAGAAAAAATTAAAAAATGCCCGGAAGATCAATGTATAAGCTTATTTTTCTTCACTTCTTTATGTATTTCTTCAGCACCGGCTGTTTTTCACAAACAGACTACAGCGATTTATGGGAAGATTTTTATTCTTACAACAATATCAGGGACTTTACAGTAGTAAACGAAAGAATCTACGCAGCGGCGGATAATGCCGTATTTATTTATGATGAAGCCAATAAAACAACCCGGAAATTCTCTTCTGTGCAAGGACTTTCCGGCAAACAAACCTCAAGTATATACTACAGTGAAAATGCAAAAAGCTTTGTTGTGGGATACGAATCAGGACTCATAGAAATTATTGATGAAATGGGGAATATTGAAATTGCAAATGATATTGAAAGATTGGAGATCTCCGGACAGAAACAGATCAATCACATTTCAGAAGACAAAGAATATATCTATTTATCTACTCCATTTGGAATCGTGCAGTACAACCTCGAAAAGAGAAGGTTCGGAGACACCTATTACATCGGAAATGGCTCAACGGCGGTTTTTGTAAACCAAACGGCAATTTTCGGAAACCAGATATTTGCCGTCACCAGGAATGGTATTTATTCAGCAGAAATAGATAACCCCGCATTGGTCGATTTTAATAATTGGAGCCAGCCCTCGGGAGATTCTGTTGGCGATTTTAAGGCCATTACCGTTTTTAAGGATAAACTATATACCTCCAGAGAAAATGTCCTTTTTGAAATTGCCGGCATTAACCTCATTACAATTGATTCCTTTGAGAGCACAATCATAGATCTGAAATCCTCTGCAGATTACCTCACCCTTTCACAAGTCAAGAAAGCGTTTGTATTTGATAACAATTTACAAATTGTAGCACAGGAAACAAATACTTCCCAATTCGCCTTTGATTTGAATACTGCAATTGCACAAGGCAATAAAATTTACCTGGGCACCAGCCAGTACGGAATTTTAAAGAAAGATACGGGAACGCAGATTTATGAGGAAATCCATCCCGAGGGACCACTTTCAAATGAAGTATTTTCAATTACAGCAGGAAACGAACAGCTCTGGATCGTTTATGGCGGATACGACCCTGCTTTTACACCGCTTAACAAAAGGGCCGGATACACACATTTTAACGGGGAGGAAAAGCGCTGGATCAATACAGACTTCAACAGCAGTTTCCCGGCCCTTGATCTTGTGCATATAACTTTTGACCCGAATCATGAAAATAAAGTTTATATCAGTTCCTGGAACAGTGGCATACTGGTCGTTGAAAATGATCAGCCGCTTATCTTGCTCAACGACACAAACAGCGGTCTGGAAGATCTTTATCCGCCCGGGAAACCCGAATACAAGTATCCGTATCAATGGAACAGCCTTTGATCCGCAAAACAATTTCTGGGTTGCCAATGCCTGGGTTGACAACAGGCTAAAAAAATTGAGTTCGGGCGGAACATGGAGCAGTTTTAATTTAAGTTCCATCATGACAAATGAAAGTTATGGATTGACTGAACTTGTACTGGACAGAAGTAACAGTGTTTGGATAGGTTCCAGAAGAAATGGCGCCCTGGTTTATCAGGAAAACGGCGACAAAAAAAAGGCCCTCACCACCGAAGCAACGAAAGGATCCTTGCCCGATGCAAATGTAAAGTCACTGGTGGTTGACAGAAATAACAGGGTTTGGATCGGCACCCTGAAGGGCCTTGTGGTGTATTATGATCCCGGTAACTTATTCAATGAAACCATTTACGATGCAGAACCCGTGGTTATTGTTGATGACGGAATACCAAAAAAATTGCTTGGCGACCAGCCGGTCAACACGATCGCTATTGATGGGGCAGACAACAAGTGGTTTGGAACAGATACGGGCGGAGCCATAAACACCAATGGCAGCGGACAAAAAACCCTGCATATCTTTAACAAAGACAATTCTCCGCTGCCTTCCAACAGAATTTTAAAAATTTCAATCGACAACCTTACCGGTAAAGTATATTTTGCCACAGATAAGGGGATCGTGGCTTTTAACAACAACATCGCTCCCTATGGGGAATCATTAACAAGTGTTTATGCATTTCCAAATCCCGTTAAAAAGGAGCACAATACAGTCACTATTGACGGAAGAAATGGCTCTCATCTGCCCAGGGGCACCAATGTTAAAATATTGGATACTTCAGGAAAGCTGGTTTTTGAAACAAATGTCCGGGAAAATCAGGAAACTTTTGGAGGAAAAGTCGTTTGGAATAAAAGAAATCTCGCCGGACACCCGGTATCGTCCGGTATTTATTTGGTTTTACTGACCCTGCCGGACACTTCGGAATCGGCGATCACAAAAATTGCCATAATTAACTGAGATGCTCGTAAATACAAAAGCAATCGTTTTATCTGCAATTAAATACGGGGAATCAGACCTGATCATAAAATGCTATACCGAAGATGGTATAAGGTCATATATGATCAAAAGGATCTTGAAATCAAGGAACGGCAAATTGAATATTGCCTATTTTCAACCCTTAAACCAGCTACAGCTTACAGCCAAACACAACAATAAAGGAACATTGAACAGTATTCTTGAAGTCCATGTAGCCTATGTTTATACCTACATACCCAAAGACTTAAAGAAACAGGCTATAGTCATGTTTCTTGCAGAGACCCTGAATAGTGCAATAAAAGAAGAAACAAAAAACGAAGATCTTTTAAATTTTTTAAGTACAGCCCTGCAATGGCTGGATACCCATGACAGAACAGCCAATTTTCATTTGATCTTTTTATTAAAACTGACCAGGCATCTGGGATTTTATCCTGAAACACAAAACATCCACAAACCCTGTTTTAGCCTGGAAGAAGGGATTTTTACGGACCTTCCCGCAAAAAACGAATGCCTTACAGGCGAGAATCTTACTTTGTTTAAATCACTTATCGGCACAAATTTTGATGTAAAAGAGGAGTTGAATATCAATTCAAATTCCAGGCATGTTATGTTGGATATGATCTTGTCATATTATTCATTACACCTGCCCGGTTTCAAAAAACCCAGATCGTTAGCGATTTTAAAGGAATTATTCAGAGAAAAATGAAAAAAATCCTGTTTCTGTTATTGCTTGTTACCGGACAAATTTCTTTTTCCCAACATTGTCTTGTTATTGATGACAATTCCGGATTACCTGTTTCCAACGTGCTTATTACAAATGAAAGTAAGTCCCATACGGTACTTACAGATATTGATGGAAGTGCAGACATCTCATCCTTTGATGAGATGGATATACTGAGCTTCACGCACATAAACTATGTGGAAACAGAAATCCTTAAAAGACATCTTTTGAATAGTGATCAAAAAGTATACTTGCAGTTTAAAACAGAATTCCTGAACGAAATTTTTCTTTCAGCTACCAAAAGGCCCGAAAATAAGGGAAGAATTGCAGAGCAAATCGCCGTTTTTTCTCAAAACGACATACAGGATTTTTCTCCCCAATCCTCAGCGGATATGCTGGCTGAAATACCCGGAATTAAAGTTCAGAAAACACAATTTGGTGGAGGAAGCCCTGTAATGAGGGGAATGGAAGCGAACAGGGTACTCCTGGTGGTTGATGGGGTTAGAATGAACAATGCCATCTACAGAAAGGGTCATATTCAAAATTCAATAACCGTTTCTCCGAATATTTTAGAACGCACTGAAGTCATTTTTGGTCCTTCATCGGTGATTTATGGTTCGGATGCCTTGGGTGGAGTGATTCATTATTATACCCGAAAACCTTTGACCAGCGAGAAAAACGATGTTCATGTTGATTTTATGTCTCGTTTCAGTTCAGTGAACAATGAAAAAACGCTATATGCGGGAATAGAATTGCAATCCAGAAAAATTGCCTCCTTTACCGCCATTTCAAGCAGCGATTTTGGAGATCTTAAAATGGGGGAAAATAGAAATCACGGTTTTGAGGATTGGGGAAAGCAGTATTTGTTTTCCAACAATACAGACCATTTTTATAACCCCGAGCCCGTAGGAAATTCAGATCCCGAAACGCAAAGAAATATTGGGTACAAGCAACTGGACCTTTTACAAAAACTGAATATTCCTTTGAGCCCTTCCGCGGATTTATTGTTCAACCTGCAATACAGTAACTCCTCTGATATACCCCGGTATGACAGACTCAATGAGTACGATGACGAAACACTTAAATACGCTGAATGGTATTACCAGCCGCAAAAAAGATTTTTGTTTTCAACCCAATTGTTATTAAACCCGGGCACACCGGTAATGGAAAACGGAACCATTACCCTGGCTTTTCAGGACATAGACGAATCTTCTACCGAAAGAAAATTCAGTGATCTTAACAGATCATCTGAGTTTACAAATGTAAAGGTGTATAGTTTAAATGCAGATTTTAATACCTCGGTTCGAGAAAACAGGATCTTTTCTTATGGATTGGAGTTTAATTATAACGATGTAAAATCAGAATCTGTTGGAGAAACCCTTTTGGTCGAAGGCAACGAAGTATTGGGAGTTGCGGCCAATTATCCTGTACCGACCAGATATCCGGATGGCGGAAATGACTATTTAAGCGCTTCTCTTTACGGGAATTACCGGCAAGATCTCTCAAGTAAGGCTGTACTTAACACCGGAATCAGGTTGACCAATACGAACATGAATTTGAAATGGGTAGATACGACCTTTTTTAAACTGCCATACGATGAAGCACATCTCAGAAATAATGCCATTACCCTAACCATAGGATACGTTTTAAAACCGAATGAAGACTGGCAGATCAACAGTGTATTTTCATCCGGATTTCGATCACCCAATATAGATGATGTAGGAAAAGTAAGGGATAAAAGGGGAGTTGTTTCAGTACCCAATATTAATTTAAAACCCGAGTATGCTTATAACCTCGAATTCGGTATTAATAAATATTTTGATGAAAAAAATTATCTGTTGAGTGCAGTGGCATATTATACTCTGTTGGAAGACTACATTTACAGAGCACCTTTCGAAATTAACGGAGAAGATACCATCATCTACAATGGGGAAGAAATGACCATGACAGCCAATGTTAATATGGATCAGGCTTATGTGATGGGTAGTACCATCATGGCCAGGGGAAATTTTACAAACACCCTGAATGGTTATGCCTCATTGACATTTACAAAAGGCAAGTCCTATGATACGGATGTTCCCTTATCTTCAATTCCTCCAACCTTTGGAAATGTTGGTTTCGGTTATAACAAAAACAGACTGGCTACCGGTTTGAATTTTAAATTTAACACCAAAAAAAGTCTGGAGGATTATAACCTGGAGGAAGGCATTGACAACATTGAGGAGACACCGTTTATTGAAGAAACACAGAAATATTACGGCACGCCATCCTGGACGAGTCTTGATTTTTTTGCCAGATACCGGATATTAAAAGAAGTGAACCTGCAGTTTGGGCTTGACAATATCTTTGATCAGCATTACAAGGAATTTGCTTCATCCATAAGTGCCCCGGGCAGAAATTACGCATTTACAGTTACAGCAAATTTCTAAAACATTATTGGCCCCGGGATTGTTTAGCCTCATACGAAAACAGTATTTTTGTTGTGTAAAACCGGCAAAAATTTGAGCAATTTACCTGTTGACTTTCAAAAACACCTCGATCAGAAGTTTCCCTTTCTAGGGAACAGAAAAATTCTTTTGGCGGCTTCCGGCGGACTTGACAGCACCGTTTTGGGGCATCTTTTGAAGCTGCTCCGGCTAAATTTTGAGGTGGCACATGTGAATTTTGGCTTAAGGAGTGATTCTGAAATCGATGAACGATTTGTTAAGTTACTCGCGGGATCCTGGAATGTTCCCTTTCACAATATTTCTTTTGACACAAAGACCTACGCTCAGGAAAAAGGAATTTCGCTTCAAATGGCCGCAAGGGATCTGCGGTATAAATGGTTTTCAAAAATATGTGTAGAAAACGGGATCGATTTTGTTTTTACGGCCCATCATGCCGATGATAATCTGGAAACTTTTTTAATCCACTTTTTAAGGGGTTCCGGGCTGGACGGCCTGTGCGGAATTCCAGAAAGAAACGACAATATTATCAGACCCTTGTTACCATTTTCAAAAAAGTCTCTTGATGAATTCGCCAGAGAGAATAATTGGGAATGGAGGGAAGACTCCTCCAATGCAGAGACAAAATACCAACGCAATAAAATCCGCCACCAGATCATTCCTTTGCTCAAAGAAATCAACCCGGCTGTTTTAAATGCTTTTCAAAACACATTAAACCACTTGAATCAATCCAGGGATCTGGTAAATACTCAAATAAATTCCATTATTTCCTTAGTTAAAACCAACGGAAAGGAAACAGAAGCAAAATATGATATTTCAAAAATCAGCGCACTTGATAATCCCAAAGCCTATCTGTACGAATTTTTTAAAGATTACGGATTTACTGACTGGGATAGCGTTTATGATCTTTTGTCAGCACAATCTGGGAAACGTGTTTTTTCTAAAACACATTTTCTTTTGAATAACAGGGGATTTTTGTACCTGGGAAAAAATGAGGAAAAGAACGATATTCAGTATTTGATCAATGCGGATACAGTAGCGTTTTTTTATGAAGGAGCTTGTATAAGTTTTAAAAAGTTCGGGATTACCAATGCCGAAAAGGAAGAAATGGAGAAAAATCCCGACAAAGATGTGATCTTTGTCGACAGTGACAGCATGGTATACCCCCTCGTATTAAGACACTGGAAGAAAGGGGATTATTTTTATCCGCTCGGTTTGGCCGGCAAAAAAAAGATCAGCAAATATTTTAAGGACCTTAAACTATCTTTGACAGAAAAGCAGGATATTTGGCTTCTCGTTTCCGATGACAAAGTGGTTTGGGTACTCGGAAAAAGACAGGATGATCGGTTTAAAATAGGAGCAACAACAAAAAACACATTAAAAATAAGTATAAAGAAATGAAACAAATAAAGATCGCTCTGTTTTACCTTGCTTTACTATTTTTAGTAAATGCAGCAAACGGCCAAATACTAAAGCCGGTAAAATGGACAACCTCAGTTAATAAAATTAGCGGACAGGAATATGAATTGGTAATAAAAGCCAGAATCGATGATCACTGGCACTTGTATTCTCAGCAAGTACCCGAAGGAGGACCCATTCCGACTACATTTTATTTCAAGGATTCATTAAAAACCTACCAGTTTATCGGTAAAACCCTGGAAGGAAAAGGAATAGAATCCTTCGATAATGTATTCCAGATGAATATCAAATATTTCGAGAAGGAAAGTGTATTTAAGCAAAAAGTCCGCATACTGAATCCCAATGTTAAAACAATTGGCGGGATGGTTGAGTTTATGGCTTGCGATGACAAAAGTTGTCTGCCACCAACCGAAGTTGATCTGACTTTTAATATCGATGCGGTTTCTGAGAAAAGTACCGAGGGCATCAGTGTTCTCCCGGAAACAGATACGGTTGAGACAGAACAACCGGCAGCAGTTGCAGTCACAGATGCTGTTGTGGAACAGAAACCTGTGGAAAGGATAACTGTTCCGAAAAAAGAGAAGCAGGGTTTGTGGGGCCTGTTTTTTCTTTCCTTCCTTGCGGGATTTGCTGCCCTGTTAACACCTTGTGTCTTCCCCATGATCCCGATGACGGTCAGCTTTTTTACAAAACAGAGCAAGAATCGGACAACAGGAATAAGAAACGCAATCCTCTTTGGTCTGGCGATCATTGTTATTTATGTTTTATTAGGTTCTGTTGTTACACCCCTGGTTGGCGGAGCAGATTCTTTAAATGCTTTGGCCACCAATGTCTGGTTTAATATCATTTTCTTTCTGTTGCTCATTGTTTTTGCAGTCTCCTTTCTGGGGGCATTTGAGATCACTTTACCGAGCAGCTGGGGCACAAAGGTTGATTCTCAGGCAGACCGGGGAGGTCTGATCGGTATATTTTTTATGGCACTGGCCCTGGCAATTGTTTCGTTCTCCTGTACCGGTCCAATAGTGGGAACAGCACTGGTTGCGGCAGCAACAAAGGGTGGAATTGCACCGGTAATCAGCATGTTTGGTTTTTCGCTGGCTATAGCCCTTCCCTTTAGTCTGTTCGCTGCATTTCCCGGATGGATGAATTCTTTGCCGAAGTCAGGGGGCTGGTTAAATACGGTAAAAGTCGTGCTTGGATTTTTGGAACTGGCACTTGCCTTTAAGTTTTTGTCCAATGCAGATTTGGTTTTACAAACCCACCTGCTCGAAAGAGAAGTTTTTCTGGCAATCTGGATCACAATTTTTGGAGCCCTTGCCTTCTATTTATTCGGAAAAATAAAACTTCCGCACGACGGAAATTTAGAGCATCTATCTGTTGGCAGACTTACTTTTGGCCTTGTAGTACTCGCCTTCACAATTTATATGGTCCCGGGTTTGTGGGGAGCTCCTTTAAAATTGATCAGTGGCTTTCCTCCGCCTATGCAATACAGTGAATCTCCCAATGGTGTTGGATATATCGACCTGAATGCAGGAAATGCGCAGGGAGAACATTTTCTTCCTGAAGGCGCCCACCTCGGACCACACGGACTGGTTGCATTTTTGGATTACGACAAGGGAATGGCTTATGCAAAACTGGTTAACAAGCCGGTTCTGCTCGATTTTACCGGCCATGCCTGTGTAAATTGCAGAAAGATGGAGGAAAAAGTTTGGTCGGATCCGGCGGTACTCAGTGTCTTGAAAAATGAAGTAGTTCTAATTTCACTATATGTTGATGACAAGAGGGAATTGCCAAAAGAAGAACAGTATTTTTCTGAAATTACGGGTAAGAATATCAGAAGTATTGGTAATAAGTGGAGTGAATTTCAAATAAAGAAATACCAGGCCAATGCACAGCCCTATTATGTTTTATTAAACCATAATGGCAATAATTTAAATGAGCACACTGCTTACAATCCCAATATTAATGATTACCTAACATGGCTTAAAGAAGGAATTAATAATTTTAAGACCCCATAAGGAAATACGGAAATATGATTTCCTGTAAAGAAAATGAAAAAACTTTTTTTACTTATTCTTTTAACAAGCCAGGTTCAGGGTCAAAATAGTTTGCCGTATAAAAATGGTGAACTACTAACCTATAAGGTCACTTATGGATTGATGCATGCTGGATTTACCACATTGGCAGTTGAAAATGCCAAAATCAACAATAAACAAGGATTGCATGTAATAGGCAAAGGATGGTCTGTGGGTATTATGGACCTTTTATTTCCGGTAAGAGACAATTATGAGTCATATTTCGATGCGAATACATTAAAACCACAGCGCTTTATCAGAATTATAAAAGAAGGAGGTCATACAAAGAATAAAGAAACATTGTTTGACTTTAAGGATTTAAAAGCAACGGTAATCAATTATAAAAGGCAAACCAGAAAAGACTATCCAATACATAACAATGTGAAGGATATGATGATGGCTGTGTATTATTTCCGAAGCCTGGATTTCAACAAATTGGAAACAGGTGAGATTATTTCAATTGATCTGTTTTTTGATGAAGAGATACATTCCATGAAAATTATTATTAAAGGCAGGGAGCGGATCCATACTAAATTTGGCTATATAAATACCCTGGTGATCATGCCCTTGGTTCAACAGGGAAGGGTTTTTAAAGAGAATGAAAGTCTGACAGTTTGGTTTTCTGATGATCAAAATAGAATTCCTGTAAAATTGAAAGCTTCAATTTTAGTGGGAAGCATTAAAATGGATTTGGACGAATATAAAGGATTATCATCCGACTTTCGAGCCAGTTTTAACTAAATTTTTTGTTTTCTGGCATTATAAAATATTTAGCTTTGCACAAAATAAGAAGGATGTTAAAAAAAATTGTGGTTGCGGGGCTGATTATTTTATCTGTATACGCCTGTAAAAAAGATGCAGCGCCTGAACTTACCGCCGATATTGCCGAAAAAACGATCCCAATCATTGAAGAATTCGGATATATACTCAACGATTATTTTGTTGTAAAAGACACGATTAAAACCGGCGAAACTTTCGGTGAAATTTTATCCCGACATAAACTGAGCGGAGCAGAAATACACGAGATTGCAGAAGCTGCAATGGACACTTTCAATATTAAAAAACTGATAGTTGGCAGACCCTATACCATACTTGCCAAAAAAGATACTACACAAAAAGCACAGGTCTTTATTTACCAACCGAATCAAATTGAATATTTGATCATAGATTTTAAAGATACCATTCAAACCACCTTTGGTAAAAAAGAGGTGCGGATTGAGACCAAAACGGCTTCGGGAGTGATCAGTTCCTCCCTGTCTGAAGCCATGAATGAAGAGGGACTTAATTATATTCTTGCCCATGAAATGAGTGATATTTATGCCTGGAGCATAGACTTTTTTCATCTTCAGAAGGGAGATAATTTTAAATTGATCTACGATGAAAAATTCATAGATGATACGGTATCAGTAGGAGTTGGAAATATCAGGGCGGCTTATTTTGAACACAAAGGAAAACCAACCTATGCCTTTCATTTTATGACAGATTCCATCAATAACCGCAGTGATTATTACGATGACAATGCCAAATTTCTCCGGAGACAATTTTTAAAGGCACCTCTGGAGTTTAGCCGGATTTCTTCCAGATATAACCTCAACAGAAGAATAAAATTTTACGGTTATCGCTTGCGGCCTCATTTGGGAACAGATTTTGCCGCGCCAGTTGGAACACCGATCAAAAGCACAGCCAATGGAACCGTTATAGCCTCGGAATACAACCGGGGTAATGGAAATTACGTGAAAGTTAAGCATAACGCTACCTATACTACCCAATATTTACATATGAGCAAAAGAAAAGTACGGGTAGGTCAGTCAGTAAGACAGGGAGATGTCATCGGTTATGTTGGAATGACAGGCAATACATCAGGACCACATGTATGCTATAGATTTTGGAAAAACGGGAAACAGATAGATCCCCTTAAGGAAAAATTTCCGGAGGCAGAACCGATACGAGAGGATCTCAAAGAGCAATATTTTACCTTTGTCAAACCCTTAAAAGCCCAGCTCGAAAAAATTCCTTCGAAAAAGATCCAGCCGGAAGAAAAAGAAATTTAGAATAAGAAAGTAAAAAAACAAGAGAAAATGGCCTTAGAAAATGTCAACCCCACCCAAACAACGGCATGGAAAAATCTGACAAAACACGTTGAACAGATCAGGGAGGTGCACATGAAATCTTTATTTCAGAAACAGAAAGACAGGAAAGAGAAAATGCGTCTTACCTTTGAAGAGATCTCTCTCGATTATTCCAGGAACCGTTTAACGAAAGAAACACTAGACTATTTGTTCGGCCTGGCCAAAGAGTCAAAATTAAATGATGCCATTGAAAAATATTTTGGTGGTGATATCATCAACCAGACAGAAAACAGGGCTGTACTGCATACGGCGCTCAGATATCAGAAGAATGAGCCGGTTTATGTTGACGGGAAAGATGTGATGCCTGAAGTACGTTCGACATTGTCGAAAATAAAATCCTTTTCAGATAAGGTTATCAAGGGAGAATTAAAAGGATATACCGGAAAACCATTTACCGACGTGGTCAATATCGGTATCGGGGGCTCTGATCTCGGGCCGAGAATGGTTGTTGAGGGCCTGCACTTCTATAAAAATCACCTGAATGTTCATTTTGTTTCCAATATTGATGGGGATCATGTTTATGAAACACTCAAGAAATTAAATCCCGAAACAACCTTGTTCGTAATTGTTTCTAAAACCTTTACTACCCAGGAGACGCTGACCAATGCATTGACTATACAGGATTGGTTTTTAAAAAGCGCAAAACAAAGTGATATCAAATACAATTTTGTCGCGGTTTCAACCAATTTGAAAAAGGTTGTGGATTTTGGAATTGCTGAAGAAAATATCTTTACTATGTGGGATTGGGTTGGAGGCAGGTATTCTCTTTGGAGCGCTGTAGGAATTTCCATCAGCCTGGCTATAGGTTACGAGCGCTTTGAAAGTTTTCTGAAAGGAGCCTATGCCATGGACGAGCACTTTAGAAGAAGCCCATTTGAGAAAAATTTACCTGTAACCCTGGCCCTGATCAGCATCTGGTATAACAATTTTTTTGGAACTGAGTCTGAAGTGGTCATTCCCTACACCCAGTATCTGGAAAATTTTGCTCCTTTTTTACAGCAGTTGTCCATGGAAAGCAATGGAAAATCAGTTGACAGGGATGGAGAAAAGGTGACTTACCAAACCGGAAATATCATTTGGGGCAATACAGGGAGCAATGTGCAGCACGCTTTTATGCAACTGATTCATCAGGGAACTAAACTCATTCCAGTCGATTTTATTGGTTTTGAAGAATCTTTGTACGGCAATCAGGACCACCATAAAAAACTAATGGCAAATTTTTATGCACAAGCCGAAGCATTGTATGCCGGAAAGACCAAAGACGAGGTTTACCTCGATATGAAAATAAACAATACACTCGATAAAGCGAGTCAGTTGCTTCCGTTTAAGGTGTTTGAAGGCAACAAACCCTCGAATACCCTGCTTATTAAAAAATTAACTCCTTATAATTTTGGCGCACTTATTGCCATGTACGAGCACAAAACCTTTGCTCAGGGAGTCATCTGGAATATTTTCAGTTTTGACCAGTTTGGGGTGGAATTGGGCAAGGAACTAGCGAATAAAATTCTCTCGGAATAAGATTTGATTTTTGTTAACGGTTTCTTAATGCAAAAAATGAATAATTTAATAAAAGAGTCATTTTTTGTTGTATTTTTGCGCCGAATTTAACTCAAATCAATTATTATGAAAAAATTTCAATTATTTTGGGTTTTTGCATTGTTGCTGATCAGCTCAGTTTCCTTTGCTCAAACTACAATTGAAGGTAAAATTTCAGATCAAACCGGACCCTTACCAGGGGCGAGTATCCTCGAAAAGGGGACAACTAATGGTACTGCATCTGATTTCGACGGTAATTTTTCTCTTTCAGTTAAGAACGGGAAAGGTGTATTAGAAGTTTCTATGGTAGGAATGGGGAAAAGGGATATTCCTTATAACGCTCAGGGAGAAACAATTAATCTTGGTACAATCACACTGAGTGCAGATGAGAATGTACTGGAAGAAGTAATAGTTACCGGAACAATAGATATTGCCAAGGACAGGGAAACACCTGTGGCTGTTTCTACAATAAAAGCGGTTGATATTCAAAACAGACTGGGGAATCAGGAATTTCCTGAAATTTTGGCAACGACCCCCTCTGTTTATGCAACGAAGCAAGGAGGAGGCTTTGGAGATTCACGAATCAATATTCGTGGATTTGATCAGGCCAATACTGCCGTTATGATCAACGGCCAACCAGTAAATGATATGGAAAACGGCTGGGTTTACTGGTCAAACTGGGCGGGATTATCAGACGTTACAACGGCCATGCAGGTTCAACGCGGACTGGGATCTTCCAAACTGGCGATCTCTTCTGTTGGAGGGACCATCAATGTGATTACCCAAACTTCAGCAGCCCGTGAAGGCGGTACCCTTGCAACTAGCTTTGGAAACGATGGATATATGAAATTCATGGGTGCTTATAATACCGGACTTCTCGAAAATGGCTTTTCTGCCAGTATTTTATTGAGCAATACTTCCGGTGACGGCTATATAGACGGAACAAAATTTCAAGGCTCAAACTACTTTCTTGGTTTTGGATATAAGATCAATGAAAAACACGACCTGCAATTCATTTTTACAGGTGCACCACAATGGCACCACCAAAAAAGTCAGGCACCTTCGATTGCCGACCACCAGAAATACCAACCAGGAGGGATAGATTTGGAAGCTACTGAACCAAACATAAAATACAACAGTGACTGGGGTTATCTGAATGGAAAAGAGTACAGTATGGTAAGAAACTTTTACCACAAACCGGTTATGTCTTTAAACTGGGAGTGGGTTATGTCTGACGCTTCAAGATTATCCACTGTTTTATACGCATCATGGGGCCGCGGTGGTGGTACAGGTGAAATAGGTGAAATCAATAACAAAAGATCTTTTGCTCTTCCAAAAACAGACAGAGGTTTAATACCTTTTGATGACATCAAAGCCTGGAACTCCGGGCAAAGTGTTCCTGCTTTTGGAGTAGACAGAACGACTTTCGATGGGGCATTTTATAATTCCGGGAATTCAGGACATCCTGCTTCACTTGGAGGAGGAGGAGGTAATGGTTCTGACAATGGTATAACAAGAAGAGCCTCCATGAATTCACATAACTGGTATGGCAGCATCATCAATTTTAACCATGAGATCAATGAGCATTTTACTTTTGATGTAGGATTGGATCTCAGAACCTATGAAGGACTCCATTACAGGGTAGTGAATGACGATTTGGGTGCAGATGGTTATATAGACTATGATGATATCAATAATCCCAATGGTAACGTAATCACTCAGGAAGATTTTGTAAGTGCAAGTCCAAGCTGGAACCCATGGGAGGATATTGATAGCCAGGAGAAAATTGATTATCACAATGATGGTTTGGTCAACTGGATCGGTGTTTTTGGACAACTTGAATACAAGAATGATAATATTTCTGCTTTTGTACAAGGATCTTTTTCAAATCAGGGATTCGAAAGAGTTGATTACTTCCTGTATACGCCTGATGAGCAAAAATCAGGCAATGAGAACATAACCGGAGGAAATATAAAAGGAGGTATCAACTACAACATCAATGAAAACCACAATGTGTTTTTTAATACCGGCTACTATTCAAAACAGCCTAAATTTGATGCAGTTTATATTAATTTTATGAATACCTTAAATCCTGACCTGACGAACGAAAAAATATTTGGTCTTGAATTAGGATACGGTTACCGAAGTGCTAAGTTGAATGCAAATGCAAACTTATACAGAACCTCATGGGCTGACCGGTTTGAATCGAGAACGGTTACAATTAATCCAGGAACCCCACAGGAATTCAGAGGTTCAGCCAATTACACGGGAATCACTCAGGTACATACAGGTATCGAAGTAGATTTTATGTATAAAGTTCTGGAAAACCTGAGCTTGAGAGGAATGGCCTCTTTTGGTAACTGGGAATACGACGGGAATTCTGTAGCAGATCTATATGATGAAAGTCAGAATTTTCAGGGAAGTTCAACCTTGTATTTGGATGGCGTGAAAGTAGGTGACGCGGCGCAGACCACTGCAGCTCTTGGAGCTGACTATAATTTCTATAAAGGATTTACTTTGGGTGTTAACTGGAGGTATGCCGGAAATTTATATGCGAACATCAATGCTCCCGATTTTACCGTTGAAGGAGGAGAATCATTGGAATTGCCTTCATACAACCTGTTTGATGCAAGGTTGGCATACAACTGGTTATTTGAGAAAGGAAGCGCTTTGGAATTTGCTGTAAATGTGGACAACATCTTTGACGAATTGTACATTTCAGAGTCGGATACAAATATCTTCACTAACGATACAAGCAAAGTATGGGAAGGAATTGACACAAGAAACCGGGTATTCTTCGGTTTCGGTACTACCTGGAATGCTTCAGTGAGATACAGATTTTAATTAGAAACTGATTAACACATTTGAAATCCCATTCTTTCATTGAGGAATGGGATTTTTTATTTGCCAAAATCACTAAATTTGCGGTTCTAATTTTAACATAAATCAAATCATTATGATACAAATGCTACATTCCGGATGGGCTTATATTGCTTTACTTGTTCTGATTGTTGCTGTAGTCAATGCAGCAATGGGTTTTTTTTCTGATAAAGAATTCAAAGAGAAAGACCTGAGAATACCCCTGTTCACATTAATTGTATTTCACTTACAACTCATTATTGGCCTTATAGGTTATTACACTTCTAATTATTACGATACCATGCGTTCTGTTGGTATGGGAGAAGTGATGAAACAACCCGAACTGAGATTAATGCTGGTTGAACATCCCATTATGATGATCCTGGCCATTATCTTAATTACCATGGGTTTTTCAAAACACAAAAAACAGCAGACAGATAAAGGGAGATTTAAAACGATCTTGCTTTATTACGGAATCGCATTGATACTGGTTCTGAGCAGGATACCCTGGGGTAATTGGTTCTCTTAAATCAGTTACAAGCACTTTTTATATAGTTTGATGAAGGCTTTTAAGAAAATTATATCTTATCCCCTGAGCGTATTGCATTACCTTATTTTTGGATTGGCCATCGTTATCTTTCATCCAATACAATGGCTGGCCTTAAAAATTGGGTATCAGGCCCATAAGAAATCTGTGGATTACCTTGTTTTTTTTCTTATGGCAAGTATTTATGTTCTTAGGGTATAAGATCAGATATATCAATAAACATAGGTTACCCGAAGGAGTACCTTTAATATTTGTCTCCAACCACCAAAGTTTAAATGATGTTACTGTTTTGGGCTGGTTTTTGCGAAAATACCACCCAAAATATGTGTCTAAGATAGAACTGGGCAAGGGAATTCCGAGTATTTCTTTTAACCTCAGACATGGAGGATCTGTGCTTATCGATCGAAAAGACGCAAAACAATCCATAGGCGCTATTATAAACTTTGGGGAATATCTGGAAAGAACAAAAAGATCGGCTATCATTTTTCCTGAAGGCACAAGAAGCAAGGATGGTGTTCCAAAAAGATTTTCAGAAAACGGCCTGAAAATGCTGGTAAAAAAAACACCTACAGGTTATGTGGTGCCGGTTACGATCAACAATTCGTGGAAAACGGTGCGATACGGCCATTTTCCACTGGAAGTATTTGTTGATCTGAGTATTGAAGTTCATGAGCCGGTTAAAAACAGCGACCTGCCTTTTGAAGAACTCTTTTTAAAAGTAGAAAAGGAGATCAAAGATGGCGTTATTGTTTGATCTATACCGGGCTCTTCTACTTGAAACAGAAACTATCCCCTTTTTATCCATCAGGTTACGTGGATGCGTGTTAAAAACACGGGCTACAAATTTATAGTAAAATCATCTCTGTCTCCCAGAAAGGAAAACTTATTACGGATGGTATCCAGCATAGATTTGTCGAGTTGTACCGATTTAATTTTTTCTTCATCTACTTCAAAAGAGAGCAAACATTCACCAAAAGGATCATAAACTGCTGAATGCCCGGGATAATTCAGTTTGTTGTTGTCATCACCTACCCTGTTCAGTCCGATAGTATAGCACAAATTTTCAATAGAACGTGCTTTTAAGAGCGTATCCCAGGCTTTTATCCTCGGAGAGGGCCAGTTGGCCACATAGATCAAAATATCGTAATTTTCGTCATTTCTGGCCCAGACCGGAAAGCGAAGATCGTAACAGATCAGCGGACAAATTTTAAATCCTTTATAAGAGAATACCAGCCTATCTTTTCCTTTTGCAAAGATTTTGTCTTCTCCGGCATACGAGAACAAATGTCGTTTATCATAATGTAAGAGCCTGCCATCAGGAAAAGTGGCAATCAGGCGGTTAAAATAGTTTTTATTCTCCTCTATCAGGACAGACCCCACCAACAGGCAATTTTTTTCTGAAGCTTTTTCAAGCATCCAGTTTACGGTTTGTCCGTCCATCTTTTCTGCTATGCCTTCCTTTCCAACGGAAAAACCGGTGGAGAACATTTCCGGTAAAATGACAAGATCAGTATCTTTTTCCAGCTGATTTAATTTGGAATTTAATGAAGCCAAATTGGCTTTAGCATTTTCCCAGTAGGTACTTGTCTGAACCAGACTAACTTTGAGAACCTCGTCCATCGGTATTTACTTTATGCGATTGATGATCTCTGCAGCACGTTCCAGGGTCTCTTCCTTTTTGGCAAAGCAAAACCGCAAAACTTTTTGATCGAGTTTTTTTTCATAAAAAACGGAGACGGGAATTGAAGCAATCCCGAATTCTTTAGTAAGCCGATCCGCGAACAGTTCATCATTTTCACGGCTGATTTCCTCGTAATGCAGGAGTTGAAAATAGGTGCCGGAGGCTGGCTTGAACTTAAATAGAGAAGGGCTGATCAACTTTAAAAAATAATCGCGTTTTGACTGATAAAAATCCGGAAGGGCCAAATAGTGCGAGGGCTCTTTTAAATATTCAGCCAGGGCTACCTGAATGGGGTGGTTGACATTAAACACATTAAATTGATGCACTTTTCGGAATTCTGACATCAGCTCTTCGGGAGCGGTACAATAACCCATTTTCCAGCCTGTGTTGTGAAAGGTTTTACCAAAAGACGCAACGATAAAACTATTTTTCGCAAGTTCAGGAAAGCGGGCTACACTTTGGTGACTGTTTTTATCAAAGATGATATGTTCGTAAACCTCATCGCTCAATACAATAATCCCTGTGTTTTTTAGAATACCTTCCAATTCTTTCATGTCTTCTTCAGACAATAAAGCTCCGGTTGGATTGTGTGGAGAGTTGATGATGATCATTCTGGTTTTCCCGGAAATTTGAGATTTTACAGCATCCCAGGGAACATGGTAATCAGGGGTGGATAAAACGATTTCCACAACTTTTCCTCCATTTAAAGAAATGGTCGGAGCATAGCAATCATAAGCCGGAGCAAAGATGATGACCTCATCTCCGGGATGCACAAAGGCGGTAATGATGGTGAAGATGGCCTGTGTTCCCCCGGCGGTTACGGTAATTTCTGTTTCCGGATCATAGGAATAATTGTATAAATGCTGAATTTTATAAGCAATCGCTTCCCTTAGGGAAAGCAATCCCTGCATGGGAGCGTATTGGTTAAAACCATCTTTCATGGCTTTGTCTACCAGATCGATCAATACTTCAGATGACTTAAAATCAGGAAATCCCTGAGATAAATTTATCGCATTGTGTGTTGCTGCCAGTTTACTCATTTTGGCAAAGATACTTGTGGGTACATTAGGCAACTTAGAGGAAATATGTTTGCTGATACCTGACAAAATCCGGAAGATTAAAGATTTAACTGATAACTTTCGTCCAAATGAGAATTGTCGGTAAAGTTCAGATTAAGGTCTCTGATAATACCATCCGATAAGGCATAAACCCAACCATGAACGGCCAGGAATCTGCCATTTTTCCAGGCATTCTGAACAATACTTGTTTTTGCAAGATCGTAAACCTGTTCGATTACATTCAGCTCTACAAAACGATCGAATTTTTTTGTTTCATCTTTGATGGCATCCAGCTCTTCGGCATGAAATCTGTAAACATCCTTTAAATGACGGATCCAGTTATCAATAATACCAAAAGACTGATTTCCCATCGAAGCCTTAACACCTCCGCATCCATAATGACCACAGACAATGATGTGTTGAACCTCCAATACATTTACGGCATAATCCAGCACGGAAAGCATATTCATATCAGAATGTATGACCATATTGGCAATGTTTCTGTGCACAAAAACCTCTCCGGCCTGTGCACCGATAATTTCATTTGCAGGCACCCTTGAATCTGCGCAGCCAATCCAAAGCAAAGGGGGTTTTTGACCTTTGGCCAATTTATCAAAGAAGGTTGGATCGGCGGATAATTTACTCTGCACCCAATTTTTGTTGTTATCGAGCAGTTGCTTATAAAAATCGTATGACATATGTGCAATGGTTAATTTAACCCTAAAAATACGTTATTTTTAAATCAGTGCGACTATAATTTTGAGGAACAAAATTATTTAGTCTAATTTATCCTGTGCATGGGGAAGGATTTTTGGGATTTATTCACCGCCACTTGTGAGGCAAAAAATGGCGTTCCATTAAGATAACTCGGCTGCTTTCAAAGTGCTTCAATACTCATCTTAAACGCAAACTTCGCAAAGGGTTTCGCAAAGTTGGCTAAATGCTATTCACATGGTTCTGAAAACCGGTTCACTCAAACCAAACCGGTTTTTTGCGTAACTGACGTTTAATTTGAGTTCCTTGCGGTTAAATTTATGACAGATTTTTTTCACTATTTTTTTAAACCCAAACTTCGCAAATAGGACCGCAAAGTTCGCTAAATACAGTTCACATAGTTCTGCAAACCGATTCGGTCCAACCAATTCTGTTTTTCGCGGTTTAATTGGTATAAAAATAAAAAACGCCATACAGAAGTATAGCGTTTTAACAAATCAATTTGTAAGGATCAGATACTCGCCTTTAAATATTCACGGTTCATTCTGGCGATATTGTCCAGTGAAATACCTTTCGGGCATTCCACTTCACAGGCACCGGTATTTGTACAATTACCAAAACCTTCCTCGTCCATTTTTTTTACCATGTTGAGCACGCGTTCTGTAGCCTCAATTCGTCCCTGTGGTAACAATGCGTATTGAGATACCTTGGCAGACACAAACAGCATTGCACTCGAGTTTTTACAGGTTGCCACACAGGCTCCGCAGCCTATACAAGTCGCTGCATCCATGGCCAGGTCGGCATCATGTTTGGGTATCAGGATCGCGTTGGCATCCTGGGTATTTCCCGAAGTGTTAACGGATATAAATCCACCTGCCTGCTGGATCCGCTCAAAAGCAGTTCTGTCCACAATAAGGTCTTTAATCACAGGGAACGCCTTTGCCCTGAAAGGTTCAATATATATGGTATCCCCATCTTTGAACATACGCATATGCAACTGGCAGGTTGTAACTCCCCGATCAGGGCCATGGGCTTCGCCATTGATGTATAATGAACAAGTACCACAAATCCCTTCCCTGCAATCATGGTCAAAAGCTACAGGTTCCTCTCCTTTATTTACCAGGCCCTCATTGAGCACATCGAGCATTTCCAGAAAGGACATGTGATCATGAATGTCGGTTATTTTATAATCCACTAATTTCCCTTTGTCCTTAGCGTTCTTTTGTCTCCAGATTTTTAATGTAAGATTCATTTTTACAAATATTTTTGTTACAAATTGACACCGGGTGTCTTTTGGGCGGTCTATTTATAAGAGCGCGTTTTTAGTTCAATATCTTTAAAGATCAATTCTTCTTTATGTAAGACAGCTTCACCGGGCTTACCGGTATATTCCCAGGCAGCCACATAGGCAAAGTTCTTGTCGTCGCGCAGGGCTTCTCCATCTTCCGTCTGGTATTCTTCCCTGAAATGGCCGCCGCAGGATTCATTCCTCTCCAGTGCATCTTTGGCAAACAATTCGCCTAATTCCAAAAAGTCGGCTACCCTGCCCGCTTTTTCAAGTTCGGGGTTCAGATCTTCTGAAGAACCCGGGACTTTTACATTTTTCCAGAAATCTTCCCTGATCTCTCTGATCTCCTGGATGGCTTCTTTTAGTCCGCGCTCAGTTCTTGCCATCCCAACTTTATCCCACATTATCTTACCCAGTTTTTTATGGTAATAATCTACCGAATGCGTTCCCTTATTGTTTATAAAGAAATCTATGCGCTCTTTGACTGTTTTTTCAGCCACATCAAACTCAGGTGTATTAGTGGGAATTTCTCCGGTTTTAATATCCGTTGCCAAATAATCTCCGATGGTGTAGGGCAGCACAAAATAGCCGTCAGCCAGACCCTGCATCAGGGCAGAAGCGCCTAAGCGATTGGCTCCATGGTCAGAGAAATTGGCCTCACCTATGGCGTACAATCCTTGAACGGTAGTCATCAGGTTATAATCAACCCAAAGTCCGCCCATGGTGTAATGCGTAGCCGGATAAATCATCATGGGTGTTTTATACGGATCTTCATCGATGATCTTTTGGTACATCTGAAATAGGTTCCCGTATTTTTCTTCCACGATCTTTTCTCCCAGTTCTGTAATTTTTCCTTTGTCAGGATTTGTGATACCCAGAATTTTTGCCTGCGTTTTACCATATCTTTCTATGGCTGAGGCAAAATCCAGATAAACCGCTTCTCCGGTTTTATTCACTCCAAAGCCTGCATCGCAACGCTCTTTCGCTGCTCTGGAAGAAATATCGCGCGGAGCTAAATTTCCATAAGAAGGATAGCGTCTCTCCAAATAATAGTCACGGTCCTCTTCAGCGATCTGTCCCGGTTTTAATCTGCCTTCCCTGAGTGCTTTTGCATCCTCCAGTTTTTTAGGAACCCAGATTCGGCCGTCATTTCTCAAAGATTCCGACATCAGTGTCAGTTTGGACTGGTAATCTCCGCTGCGCGGTATACAGGTGGGGTGGATCTGTGTAAAACAAGGGTTGGCAAAAAAGGCCCCTTTTTTATGTGCTTTCCAGGCGGCTGTTACATTGGCTCCCATTGCCATGGTAGAAAGGTAGTATAAGTTTCCGTATCCCCCTGAAGCTAAAACCACAGCATGGGCAGAATGCCTTTCTATTTTACCGCTTACCAGGTCACGGGCAATAATGCCTCTGGCCTTGCCGTTGATGATCACCACATCAAGTACTTCGTGTCGGTTATACATGGTGATTTTGTCGCGGGCTATCTGCCTGTTCATTGCGGAATAAGCGCCCAGCAACAACTGTTGCCCAGTTTGTCCTTTGGCATAAAAGGTTCTTGATACCTGAACACCTCCAAAAGAACGGTTGTCGAGCAATCCGCCATAATCTCTGGCAAACGGAACTCCCTGAGCCACGCATTGGTCTATAATATTGGTTGAAACCTCAGCCAACCGGTAAACATTCGCTTCGCGGGAGCGGAAATCTCCTCCTTTGATCGTATCATAGAACAAGCGGTAATCGGAGTCACCATCACCCATATAATTTTTTGAGGCGTTGATCCCACCCTGTGCAGCAATGGAGTGCGCTCTTCTGGGGGAATCCTGGTAAGCAAATGCTTTCACATTGTATCCCAGCCCCGCAAGGGTGGCAGAAGCTGAACCTCCGGCCAGACCTGTGCCCACAACTATGATATCAATATTTCTTTTATTGGCGGGATTGACAAGATTTATTTTGTTCTTATAATTTTTCCATTTGTCTTGAATCGGACCTTCAGGAACTTTAGAATCTAATTTCATAGGTAGAAATTTTTTGCTTTTTAATGGTCATTTGGTGTCTACGGGTCTAATTTTGATAAAATTTAAAACCGAAGATTCCATTTTATTGATTAATTGAAATAAAAATAGATTGCAATTACAGAAAAACCAAGGGCAATGAGATAACTGAAAAGAACGCCTGTCTTTTTTACCAATGGTAAGTATTTAGGAGAACGCGCGCCCACACTGGTAAAAGCCGACTGGAATCCATGGCTTAAGTGTATTCCCAGTAAAATAAAGGAAATCACATATATTACTACATACAAGGGGTTTTTAAACAGTTGGGTAACCAGTTCGTAGTCATCAGGTACATGCCCGAACTTTATTTCGACAAAGAAATCCTTTATATGCAGGATCAGGAAAAGTAAGATTAACACTCCCGTAACGATCATATTTCGGGAAGCCCAGCCCGCACTGGCTGCCGCATTATTTTTGGCATACCTGATGGGCCGTGCCTTTTTGTTCTTCCATTCGAGTATCATCCCCATGGCAATATGGATGATAAAACCGGCAGCAAGAACGTATTGCATCAGCTGAATCAGGGGATTATGGCCCATGAAATGTGAAGCGGCATTGAAAGATTCCCTGCCTGCAAACAAACTTAAGTTTACACCAAGATGCACAAGCAAGAAAATGATCAAGAAAAAGCCCGATAATGACATCACGACTTTTCTCCCTAAAGACGAAGATATAAATCCACTCATTTTTATGAATTTTTAAAGAAACAAATATAAACTTTGATTTTACGATAATCAAAAAAATACTGAACAAAAGATCTAAATGGCACAATTTATATAGATTATTGATTAGATCCATGAGACCGTAATTTTGAGAAGCAAAAATATTAAGCCAAACTCCTCTCAAAGGGAACAAAGGGAGGGTTAATTGTTTTGTATGCAGGTCATGGTATCTGCTCTACCTTATCTTTATGTTTTATTTCTAATGAAGTCAATGACCGGAACGGGTCTTCAATCCATTATTTTTATTTGAATTCACTTCAAAAGAATGTATTTTAGCACAATAAGTCCAGCTAGGCATATCTTTCCCGATTATAACCGGGTAGGATAGAGAATAAATGGCTTCGGTTTTAGAAATGACCTTGTTATGGATGAGATCTTTGGTTGGAAGACCTATTTGTTGGTGCCTTACTATCTTTTTGTAAGTTTTTTGATCATTTTGATCATCCTGGAGCACAAAAAACCGGAAAAGGCCTTTGCTTATATTTTTCTGATGCTGCTGTTCCCGATCCTTGGCGTTATTTTGTATTTTCTTTTTGGGTTTCACTATCAGAGAAAGGTGCTTTATACCAGATTCAGAAACAGGCGCAATAATTTTATCTCCAAACTCAACGAAAAGAAAGTCAGGAGAAATAGGTCAGAGCAGCAAAATGTCAAAAAACTCTCCAACCTGTTTTATAATATTGACAGGGTTCAATTTACGGCGAGGAATCAAGTTAGTGTCCTGAAGAATGGGGAGGAAAAATTTCCTGCTCTGCTGAAACAACTGGAGTTGGCCAAAAAATTTATTTATATCCTGTACTATATTATTGAAGATGATGAGATCGGTAATAAGATCTTTGACATTTTGAAGAAAAAGGCCGGCGAAGGACTCGTAGTCAATGTATTGTACGATGATGTTGGAAGTTCTATTCAAAAAAAATCAATAGAAGAAATGAAACAGGCTGGTATCCGGATACACGCATATATGCCTGTATTTTTCTCACGGTTTGCATACAAAGCCAACTACCGCAATCACAGAAAAATTGTGGTGATCGATGGTGAAGTAGGATTTGTCGGAGGTATCAATATAGCTGACAGGTACATAAATCCCAACAAGGAGGATCTCTATTGGCGCGATACCCATTTGATGATCAGGGGCGAAGCCGTAACAGACCTGCAATTTTTATTTATAAACGACTGGTTTTACGCCACAGGCAATAAGACAGAACCCATTCTTGATCTGAATTTTGACCAGATAAGCGAAGAGACAAACACGGCCATTCTGGGCAGTGATTTTGGGGCTACCTATCAGAGCATTATGGAGGCGTATTTTGGCATCATCAGCAATGCAAAAGAAGAAATACTACTAACAACTCCCTATTTTTTGCCGACGGAGATCATTTTGGACGCTTTAAAGATAGCAGCAAAAAGCGGAATCAGGATTAAATTGCTGATACCCAGAAAACCGGATATGCGCACGGCTTTTTACGCTTCGCAAAGTTATCTGAAGGAAATTTTACAAAGCGGGGTTGAGGTTTTTTGTTATACCAAAGGCATGATGCACGCCAAAACGATGGTGGTCGACAATCTCTACAGTACAGTTGGCAGCACCAATCTCGACCAGCGGAGTTTCAGTTTAAATTCAGAGGTCAATGCTTTTTTTATTGATGAAAATATGGCAGAGAATTTAAAACGTCAATTTGAAGAAGACCTGCAAGATTCCTATCCTTTGTTGCTCAATTCACTAAAAAACAGGCCCTGGTACAAAAAAGCACTCAGCTCACTGGCACGGTTATTTGCCCCGATCTTATAAATTTGCAGACATGAATTTTATTGATGAAAAATTAATGGCCTATGCTCTGGATCATTCAGAGCAGGAACCCGAAATTTTACAGAGACTCAGCAGGGAAACCTGGCAGAAATCTCTGGCTCCCCGCATGCTGAGCGGGCATTTTCAGGGCAGGTTTTTGTCGCTGCTCTCAAAAATGATCAAACCCAAAGCGATTTTAGAAATCGGTACGTTTACCGGGTATTCAGCGCTTTGCCTGGCAGAAGGTTTGAGCAAAACTGGGCTTTTACACACCATAGACTGCAATGAAGAGCTGGCAGATTTTCAGCAGAAGTACTTTTCACAATCCGCTTATAAAGATCAGATAATCAGTTATTTGGGAGATGCAACGGAAATCATACCCAATTTAGAAACCAGATTTGACCTGGTTTTTATTGATGCCGACAAAACAAACTACAGCAACTATTTTCACCTTGTGATCGAAAAAATGAATCCGGGGGGTTTGATCATCTCCGACAATGTCCTTTGGAATGGCAAAGTGATTCAGCCGCTTATAGATGATGATGAAGATACAAAGGCCATTCTGGCCTATAACCTGTTGCTCAAAACCGACCCGCGACTTGAAACGGTTCTTTTGCCTGTGCGGGACGGGTTGACATTGAGCCGGGTGAAGGAAAAAGGATAAAGTAAAAAGGACAAAGTAAAAAGGAAAAAGTATTGAGTTCATGCCTGCGGCATGTAAACTGGAGATAGGGCAAAAGCGATTGCGAAGGGATTTATAACCCTTAGCCCCGCGATGCCTCGCGGGATGACTGATACTCAATACTCAAGACTCTTTTCCGGGGTCTATTTTACAAGGCAAAAGTAAAAAGGCAAAAGTAAAAAGTATTGTCTTATTCAAGAGGGTAACATTTGGAACGGATTTTATAAAAAATTGAATCATTGATCGGAATATGGAAATAGTAGCGGGAATAATAACGGGTCTGTTTAGCCTGTCTCTGATTGCATTGCTGATCGTAACTTTGTTCAAGAAAGAAACTGTTATTGCCTTTTTAAGTTTATTCGCAAGTTCAGCAAAAGCCCATTATATAGAACAGATTTATAGATTGGTTGTGGGTTTAGGGCTCTTTATTTATGCTGACCATATGCTGTTTTCAGAAGTTTTTAAAATTTTTGGAGGCTTGCTGATTGCAACGTCTGTATTATTAATTATGCTGCCTTGGAAATGGCATAATAAGCTTGGAAAATGGGCTGGCCCAATTGTGATTAAGAATATAGTGATATATGCGGTTTCAGCTTCCATATTGGGGCTGGTAATATTGTATTGTGTTATCGCACCTTCTCTTTGAATTCTTCCGACTTCAAAAGAAGTGATTATTCTTCATTTTATCAATCCGAACGCAATTTCAACACGAATTGCCAGCATTCAAAACTTTATCCCTACCAAGCAAGGACAAAGTTTAAAGGTAAAAGGATAAAGTTCGAAAAGCCATGTATGTTGAGCCTACAGGGGTGGGTATTGATATAAATCCTGCGTTGCCGCACGATAGCATCACGTTGTAGGAGCTGAGAAGTCTATAACTAAAAATGGTGAGTTTTAAAAATACCTGAAAACCCTTGCTTTTGCCTGTCTCTATCCCCTTTGAAATTTCAAGGTTTACAATTTTATCAAATCTGCATTAACCAGAAAGCAAGCTTGTGGTTCAATTCAAATACATCCCTACCTGGTTGGCGCTGTTTTTAGCACTGGGAATTTATACCGGCTATGGCCGGCAAATTCCGGTAATGACTGCTTTATTCTTTTGCCTCCTATTGGTTCTTGTCATGTTCGTTGTAATGAGGTATATCAATAAAAAAGATCAAGGGTATTCTTTATTCACCGGGCTGGCAATTTTACTTTTTTTTGTCATCGGTTTAATCACGATCCATTCAAATCAGGTTCTCAACAATCCGAAACATTACCGGAATTTTTTACAAAGCGGGGATGTTCTGTTATTGCAACTTGATGAACAACTTAAACAAAGCAACAGATACCACAGTTATTTTGCTGAAGTAAAACAAGTTGGGCAAAGCAAAACCCAGGGTAAGTTGTTGTTGTACATAACCAAAGACAGTACGCAAGCAGACTGGCAAACCGGCGATTTGGTATCTTGTAAAAGCCAAATGGTTCCTGTGCCTCCGGCCCAAAATCCAAACCAGTTTTCATACCGTGATTACCTCGAAAAAGAGCAGGTCTTTGATCAGATGTATCTTAAACCAGGGACTTATTTGAGAAAAGCACCGGAAAAAGAAACAATGAATGGAAGAGCTTTTAAAATAAGGCAGCGGATCGTAAAAAATCTGTCGCAGAAATCCATTTCCCCAGATGCCATGGCTATAGTTCAGGCCATGTTCCTGGGCCAGAAACAGGAAATGAATGCAGCCTTGTACAACGATTATAAAAACACAGGGATGGTACATATTCTGGCTATTTCGGGTCTGCATATAGGCATTTTACTGCTGTTTCTCAAAATGCTTGTAAAACCTCTGTTGCGCTTAAAGTATGGAAAAACAGTTCATTTTGCACTGCTACTCCTCTTTTTGTGGTTTTATGCCTTTCTTATCGGATTTTCGGCTTCGGTAGTGCGGGCTGTAACCATGTTTACAGCTGTTCTGATCGGTTCGCAGTTCAAAAGGAGAATCACTGTGCAAAACTCCCTGGTTACTTCCCTTTTCTTATTGCTGCTCCTGCACCCTTTTTACCTCTGGCAGGTCGGGTTTCAAATGAGTTATCTGGCCGTATTTTTTATTGTTGGTTTTCAACCTCTGCTAACGAAAACATACCAACCCAAAAACAGAATTGGTTCCTACTTCTGGAACTTAGCCACGGTAACCCTTGCGGCTCAGCTGGGCGTGCTCCCATTAAGCTTGTATTATTTTCATCAGTTCTCCGGATTGTTTCTCATTTCAAGCCTGATTTTTCTTCCTTTTCTGGGTCCGATCCTCGGCTTTGGATTTGTAGTGATCCTACTTGCTTATTTTGATGTTTTGCCCCGATTGTTCGCCACGGTCTTTGGTCAAGCTGTTGATTTTTTAAATATGGGAATAGCCTGGCTGGGTTCTGCAGAAGGATTTGTTTTTAACAATATTCATTTACCGGTCAGTACAACCATAGCCTTGTATATTTTTCTTTTTCTGGCATTTGCCCTTTGGAAAGTACGCAATTTATCCCTGCTACCCTTTTTATTTATCATGATTATTTTTATTCAGGTAACAGTTCTCATTCAGAAAAAAAGAATAAGCTCAGCGAATGAGCTGGTGGTCATGCAAAAATTCAAAGAGACAACAATAATACACAGAAAAGGACGTTTCGCAGAGCTTATTAAAAGTAAAGACAGTATGAACAGCACGGAATTGTATCTCACCAATTATTTGGCTGCAAATCAGGTAAAAAGGATACAGCTCCAGCCAATGGGATTGAGACTGATCCCTTGTGGGGAAGTGAATTATTTGCTCATAACAAAAGATTTTGTTTTTACAGACCTTTCTGTGTCAAGCCCGCATATTATTCTGAGCAATTCGCCAAAGATCAATCTCGACAGACTGATCGGACATTTTCAGCCAAAGATGATCATCGCCGACGGGTCGAATATGCGGTATCTTATAAAAATCTGGGAAAAGACCTGCAAAGCCAGAGGGTTAGAACTCCATATTACCGGCGACAGCGGGGCCTATGTGCACAGCTATTAATCGTTTTTTCCCTGCAATTTTATGTATATTTGCCCGTTTTCTTATTTTAAAAATAGACAATATGAAGATCATAGTTCCCATGGCCGGAATCGGTTCCCGATTGAGGCCGCACACCCTTACCATCCCCAAACCACTTACCTTAATTGCAGGAAAACCAATTGTGCAGAGACTCGTTGAAGACATCGTGAAAGTAGTAGCTCAAAAAGTTGAAGAGATCGCCTTTGTGATTGGCCCGAGTTTTCCCAAAGATACAGAAGAAAAATTGCTGGCTATTGCAAAAAGCCTGGGTGCCAAAGGAATAGTAACCGTTCAGGAGGAAGCTTTGGGCACGGCACATGCCATACAATGCGCCAAGGAATCACTGGAAGGTCCTTGCGTTGTGGCTTTCGCCGACACGTTGTTCAGGGCAAATTTTCATCTTGATAAAAATTCAGACGGCTCAATCTGGGTTAAACAGGTTGATAATCCAGGCGCCTATGGCGTGGTGAAACTCAAAGATGGTGTGATCACGGATTTTGTTGAAAAACCCAAAGATTTTGTATCAGACCTGGCTATAATTGGGATCTATTATTTTAAAGAGGGCAGTGTATTGCGCGAAGAGATACAATATTTACTGGATAAC
Source organism: uncultured Flavobacteriaceae bacterium (assembly GCA_963816075.1). GTDB lineage: Bacteria > Bacteroidota > Bacteroidia > Flavobacteriales > Flavobacteriaceae > Namhaeicola. The sequence goes on from CAWFJI010000009.1 coordinate 132,410, forward strand.
AACATCACCGAAAAAGGAGAATTCCAGTTGACCAATGCCCTGGAGAATATGAAGCTAAAAGGTTTAAAATTTGTTCCCGGAGAAGTTAGTGAATGGATGGATTGCGGTAATAAGGAAATAACAGTAGAGACAAATGGTAAAATACTACAATTTGCCAAAGCAGAAGGGGTCAATCTGGTTTCACCGGATGTGGTTTTTGAAAATGCAACAATTATTGAACCCTGTTATATTGGCAGCAGGGTCGTATTGCAAAACACAACGATCGGCCCGAATGTTTCACTGGGAGATCATTGCAGGGTTGAGAATTCTGTGATTAAAAATTCGTTGATACAGACGAACACAAGTATTAAAAATGCAAATCTAGACGGAGCCATGATTGGAAACCATGTACAGTTTGACGGCAGTTTCAAATCAGTAAGTCTGGGTGATTATTCTATGTTGAATTGATAAAATTGAAATGAGTTTTTCTTTCAAATTGCTTTGTCTTCTCATGTGTTCTGCTGCTTTAACCGGGCAGGAGGATGAGGCTATGCGCTCCCAGTTGCAGGAGGAACAGCAAGAAATCAATTTTGACACATTTTTTTATGAGGCGCTGCAACAAAAGGCAATCGGAAACTTTGATAAAGCGATCTATGCCCTGGAAGAGTGTCAGGATATTGATAGTGAAAATATCGCCGTGATGTTCGAGTTTTCAAAAAATTATTTTGAGCTCAGCAGATACACAGAATCGGAATACTACGCAAACAAAGCCCTCGAAATTCAGGCCAAGAACCTGTATATACTGAGGCATTTGAAAGAGATCAATTTACGTCAAAGCGATTTTGAAGGAGCGATAAAAGCACAAATGCGCATCATTGCCCAGCGCCCTGATGAAGAACCGGATCTGATCTATATATTTATTCAAGCAGGAAAAATGGAGGAGGCAAAAGATTTAATGAATAAGTTGACTTCCGAAAACAGATTACCGGATTCATTTGATACCATAAAACAATCTTTGCTTCAGGAAAAATCACAAACTTTGGCAGAACCTGAGGAAAGAACCGTGTCGCCTCAGTCGAACCTCGATAAACTAAAAGACATTTACAATGAAAAAAAGGATTATAAATCACTGGTTGCTGTTTTAGATAATGAATTGAAGACAAGGCAATTTCCGCTGCTTTTGGAAGACAGCAAGCTGGCCTTGTCTCTTTATCCGGAACAAGCGTATGTATATTTAATGTACGGCATTGCCCTGAATAGTTTTCGAAAATACAGAGAGGCAATAAAGGTACTGGATGACGGCATAGAATGGATTGCCGATGATCCAATCATGGAGGCGAAATTTTATGAAAACCTCAGTCTGGCCAATAAGGCTTTGGGAGAAAATATCAAGGCGACGGAATACTATAACAAAATGATTGAATTAAAAGATGGGCAAAAATAGTATCAGGAAGTTTGTGTATATTATTTTGATATTAACTGCTTTTAGTGCCTGTAAAAGCGCTAAAACAGCTGGTTTAAATACCACTTACCTGCCCCCGAAGGAAATTGTGGCGCGTCATTATACAGCTGATGACAGACCTCTGAAATTCACTTCAAAAATGTCTGTGAGATATAAAAAAGAAGCGGATGAGATGGCCCTGGAGGCTTCTTGCAGAATGATCAAAGATACGGCGATCTGGATCAGTATAAACAAACTTGGGTTTCCGCTGGGAAAACTATTCATAACACCGGAAAAAGCATCGTTCTACGAAGTGATCGGCAAATCTTATTTTGATGGTGATTTCCGGCTTATCAGTGACTTAACCGGCATTGAGTTTGACTTTCAGATGCTTCAGAATCTGATATTGGGCAATGCCCTGGTTGACCTGCGTAATGAAAAACTGGAATTATCCCTTGAGGAAGACAATTATTTATTAGTTCCTAAAAATAAAAACCATAATTTTGAGGCCGTGTTCCGGATCGATCCGGTTCATTTTAAAATGAACAGAGAATCTTTTATTTTGGATCCGGATAAGGGTCTTGAAATAGTTTATAAAGATTACAGAAACAAACAGAATGTCTGGCTACCCGGATCTTTATTCCTTCAAACAAGGAAAAAAAATAAGAACATTTCATTAGAAATCAATTTCAAAGAGATAGAGTTTGTAGAGCATTTGAATTTTCCCTTCAAAATACCGGAGGGCTATAAGGAAATAAAGTTGCGATGAGTTTAAAGTTTTTAAACAAAGAAACTAAATACGGATCAGTACGGCCAACCTGCAAAAGGCAATGTTTCCTTTTTTTTACCCTGATACTGTTTCTATTTACTTCCCTTTCAGCCTTTTCACAGAGCAAAGCAGAACTTGAAAAGCAACGCAAAAAGCTTCAAAAGGAGATACAGGAGATCAATCAATTGCTGTTTCAATCCAAAGCGAAGGAAAAAGACCTGCTGATAGACCTGCGCGACCTCAATAAGCGGATCAATGTCCGCGATGAGTTGATACGAACTATTGATAAAGAGATCGCAGAATTAAACCGGGATATCGTAAAAAACGAAAAGCAGGTATCGCAACTGGAAGGCCATTTGAATGCACTCAAAAAAGAATATGCGGAGATGGTTGTTCAGGCATATAAAAGCAGGGCGAAACAAAGCCAGCTGATGTTTTTGTTGTCATCAGACAGTTTCTTACAAGCCTATAAGCGAATACAATACATAGATCAATATGCCGGATATCAAAAAAAACAGGGAGAAGAGATCACGGCAGAAACGATTAAACTTCAAAATTTAAACGATCTGTTAAAAGAAAAAAAAGGAGAAAAACAGGCCTTGGTTTCTGAAAATAAAGAAGAAAAAGACAGTATCACAAAAGAAAAAGTATCCCAGGAAAAAGTTATAAAATCCATAAAACAAAAAGAGAAAGAATACACAACAAAAATTAAGGAAAAGCAAAGGGAAGAAGATCGTATTGAAAGAGAGCTCGAAAAGATCATACGCGAAGCCATTGCCAGTTCGAATAAGGCCGCTAACAAGACGGCAAATGTCAAAGGGACCAAAAGCAGTGGCTTTACTCTAACCCCTGAGGCCAAGGACCTCGAGAATAATTTTGTTTCTAATAAAGGCAAATTGCCTTCACCGGTTGAAAAGGGCGTTATTGTGCGTCACTTTGGAAAACAACCACACCCCACATTAAAAGGGATTACCATAGAAAGCAACGGGGTTTTCTTTGCTACCGAGAAAGGAGCACCTGCCCGCTCCATCTTTAATGGAAAGGTTTTGGCCATTCAGGTATTGCCCGGAAATAAAAAAGCTGTTTTGGTCCAGCACGGAAATTATATTTCTGTTTATAAAAACCTGGACAATGTGCTGGTAAACAAAGGAGACCAGGTAAAAACAAAGCAAAACCTGGGTACGATTCACACGGATGCTGTAACAGGACAAACCATACTGGCCTTTGTTTTGTTTAAGGAAATAAACCGCGAAAACCCGGAAGAGTGGGTATATAAGATTTAAAGTTTTATACGATTTCGCCTTCATCAGAAAGCGGAACAGAAGCGATTTTTTATTTACCCGGGTTTTTTGATCCGATTTCCTGAAAATGAACTTCAAAATTGATATAATGTTCGACCTTAATTTCCGAATTCTGAAACCTTTGAGGTTTAAATCAAGATCTAAATTGTAATTATGAAATTTACGATTGCTATATCTCCCGAAAGAAATCCCATAAAAACCAATTACTGGTTATGGTTGTTTATTGGCTTTTTCCTGGTAGTCTGGGCAGATTCTTTTATTGGAACAACCGATATGGCCAACTGGATCATAGAAAATACACTGACCATTTTATTTCTGGTCTTTTTGGTTTTTACCTACAAAACCTATAAGTTCAGTGACCTCTCATACCTGCTGATCTGTGTTTATCTGTGTTTACATGTTTATGGCTCAAAATATACCTATGCCGAAAATCCATTTGGATATTATTTAAAAGACCTTTTTGATACTTCCCGGAATCAGTATGACAGGATTGTTCATTTTGCTTTTGGTTTTCTGCTGGCCTATCCCATGAGGGAATTATTTTTAAAATGGTTAAGATTTCCAAAAAAGGTGTCCTGGATACTTCCAATTGAAATCACATTGTCAATAGGTGCTTTATATGAACTCATCGAATGGGCTGTTGCGGACGTTTTTTTTAAGGCTCAGGGAGATGCTTACCTCGGAACTCAAGGCGATATCTGGGATGCCCAGAAGGATATTTTTATGGCTTTTTCGGGTGCAATTCTGGCAACCAGCCTTGTGAGCCTGATCAAAAAATACTTTAAAATTTACGAGACAGAAAACAGAGCGTAAAATGAACGCTGATGTTTTACTGGACCAATAAATTTACTGAACTGCATTGTAAATACCTATCTTTGCAACAATTATCAGATTCAATGTTTAAATGACAAATGAACAAAAAGGCATTAGAACAGCCTATTTTAGTGTAATTGGAAATACACTTTTGGCAATTATTAAAGGATTGGCCGGGTTTTTTGGAAATTCCTTTGCCCTGATTGCCGATGCCATTGAATCGACTACAGATATCTTTTCTTCTACACTTGTGCTCCTCGGCTTAAAATATGCCAAAAGACCGCCCGATAAAAACCACCCCTATGGTCATGGTAAAATTGAACCCCTGATCACTTTTCTTGTTGTCGGGTTTTTGATCTCCTCGGCTTTGCTTATCGCGCATCAAAGTATTGAGAATATTCGCACACCACATAAATCTCCTGAAGCCTGGACTTTAATCATTCTTGGGCTCATCATTCTCTGGAAGGAAATATCTTACAGAATTGTAATTAGAAAAGGCAAAGAAATCCAGAGCACCTCTTTAAGAGCTGATGCCTGGCACCACAGAAGTGATGCGATAACTTCAGTTACAGCATTTATTGGGATTACCATTGCCATTGTTTTTGGAGCGGGTTATGAAACAGCGGATGACTGGGCTGCCCTGGCTGCCTCCGGCTTTATTTTGTACAACAGCTACAAGATATTCAGGCCGGCACTGGGCGAGGTGATGGACGAGAACCACCATGACGGAATGATCGACGAAGTGAGAAGGATAGCCCTAACAGTGAATGGTATCGTTGATACAGAAAAATGCTTTATCAGAAAAGCCGGCACGAAATACCATATCGACCTACACGCTGTGGTTGACGGGAATATTTCAGTTACAAAAGGACATGAATTGTCACACCACCTCAAAGATGCATTAATTGAGAATCTGCCAAACCTGGGGCAGGTTCTCATTCATATTGAGCCTGATAAATAAAATGTGAAACGGGTATGCCGGTTTCAGTGAATCAATCAGGCTTTAATGATCGCCACTATCATTGCAGAGTCCGATGATCTTGTGAAACTCTTCATGCAAGCCTTCCAATGCCGCCGTAATTGTTTCGTCACCTGCTTTTTCTGCAATAAGTTTTTGCAGGGCCACACTATCCGTATAGATCTTTTTTTCTGAGGCAATAATTTCCGGAGTATTGAATTCTTTTGGTGTGCTGGTTTGCAGGGCTTCAGCTTTTTTCACCATCTCATCAATTCTTGTTTTGATGGGGTTCAGGTTACCTTCTTCACTGGGATGATACGTTTGAGACATAACTTCATGAAAGCTCTTTATTTCAGGCCATTTTTCAAAAATAGTCTGCGCAGATAAGGACTGAAAACTGAAAAACAAAACACAAATAACAGTGAAAAATTTTAATGACTTTACCATGGTTTAAAAAAATTAGCAGGATTAGAAATACAACAAATTGATCCACAAAAATAGCTTAAATCAGTGAGAAAATTATTTTGGTCAGTAAAATTTATTGGCGGATTCCCTCCCTGTGCTTTCATTAATATTTTTTTAAACGCAAAGTTCGCAAAGTGTATTGCAAAGGCCGCGAAAAGCAATTCTTATAATTCAGGAAGCAGATTCGCTTGAACCCAACTTAATTTTTTGCGTCACTTGCGGTTAGACTTAAAACTGATTTTTCTTCAATACTTTTAAACGCAAAGTTCGCAGAGGGCATCGCAAAGGTTCGCTAAATGCTATTTGTATAATTCTGTAAACCCGCTTAATAACAAAAAAAAACCCGAACAGATTTTCGGGTTTAGACGAGATTCTTTTAATTTTTTACCAGCAGGTTGTCTTTTCTTATCTTAAGAGAAGCCAAAACATTCACGGCTTCTTCCACATAAATATCCTTGTTCAGGTTTTTGTGCCAGATTTCTCTTTTTTCTCCCAGGATAGAATCTTTCTCAATGGCTGCTAACTCGTATTGAGGAGAGGTAAAGACCAAATTATTCTGATAATCGTTTAGCTTTTCAAAAGCCTTGGCTTCCTGATCCTTTCTTTGCAGGTCAATTTTATAAGCATCGTAATTTAAGTAAGCAACCGTATTTGAACTGCTTTCCTTGAGCCACTTTGCATTTGCATCGATGAGTTTGAACTGGGGGTTGTTAAGTATTCTTTGTTTGCTCTCCTGAATCACACTATTCAGATTCTCATAATAGTTCAGGGTTTTGTAATTTGCAGGTTCGACTTTATCCCAACTCAAAGGATTTTTTTCATCGCGCTCTCCTATTTCCAAATACGTGTAACGGTCCGGCATTGCAATATCAGAACTAACACCTTTCAACTGTGTAGAACCACCGTTGATGCGGTAAAACTTTTGTATAGTCATTTTTAATGCCCCCAAATCCTCATCATATCTGTAATAATTGTTAAGGGGTAGCAGGTTTTGTACAGTTCCTTTGCCAAAAGTCTGCTCGCTGCCAATTATTACAGCGCGGTTATAATCCTGCATGGCCGCAGCAAATATTTCTGAGGCAGAGGCAGATAATTCGTTTACCAGAATTACCAGAGAGCCGTCATACTGGAGCGTCTTGTCGGTATCGTATTTAACCACAGGTTTTTCATCGCGATATTTTACCTGTACTACCGGCCCTTCTTTAATAAACAGTCCGGCTATTTCAATGGCCGTTTTTAAAGATCCGCCTCCGTTATTTCTTAAATCGATCAATATTCCTTCTACCTTTTCTTCCTTTAAACGCTCGATTTCCTGGATCATATCCGTGGTAGAATTGCGGTAATCTTTTTCTTCAAAATCTATATAGAACTTGGGCAATTCGATCATGCCAAATTTTTTGTCTCCTTTTTTTATAATGGTGGATTTCGCAAAAGTCTCATCCATTTCAACCACATCGCGGATAATTGAAATTACTTTTAAGGAACCATCAATTTTTAAAACGGTAAGCTTTACCTCAGTACCTTTTTTACCCTTAATAAATTCTATAGCATCATCGAGACGCATACCGATGATATCTTTCGGTTCTCCATCTCCCTCGCCTACTTTTAAAATAGCATCACCAACTTCCAATTCACCTCCCCGCCATGCAGGACCGCCTGATATTAATTCATCCACGGTTACATAATCGTCTTTTTTGCGCAAGCGGGCACCAATTCCTTCCAGTTTACCTGCAATGCTGATATCAAAACGTTTTTTGTCCTTTGGGGCCATATAATTGGTATGCGGATCAAAGGCGATGGTTACGCTGTTGATATATACAGAAAACCAGTCCATTTGATCGAGTTCTCCCATAAAATCGTAGTATTCATCCATGCTTTTCAGGGTTCCTTCCCGTGCCTCCTGCTCCAGTAGAGCATAAGAGTTTTTGCGGTAGGTGCTGTCTTTTTCAAAACGGTTTTTATCCATTTCGATCTTTTCGTGCAGCCTGGTTATGGTAGTCAGTTTTAACTGATCCCGCCACACCTGTATCAGTTCAGCCTGATTCGCAGCATAGGGTTTGTTTTCATAATCATAATTGAACTGCCTGTCTTTTTTAAAATCAAAAGGCTGGGCCAGAATTTCATTATAATACACTTTCGATTCATCAAACCGCTGCAGATAACGGTCGTAAACCAGTTTAAAAAAAGTTAGATCTTCATTTTTTAGCTGGTCGTCAATTAAGTACTTATAGGCTGAAAATTCATCTATATCTTCCTGTAGAAATAAACGCTTGGACTGATCCAAATTCGTAAGAAAATCATCATATACCTTTTCTGAAAAAGCATCATTCATGGCAACCGGTTCGTAATGGCCTTTTGACAATGCGTATCGTATCAGGGAAATAAGTAATTTGTCTTTTTCCGGATCATCTTCCTGTATTTTCTGAAATCCGAAAGAAACAGTACTTAAGAATACAACCAGGAATAAATATTTCAATTTTCTTAACATAAACAAAGCAATTTTATTTTAGGTACTTTTTACTGTCTGAAAACAGCAGCCAAGATAATAATTTGACAGCTAAAAGCAGAACAAAATTAAATTACTAACACACTTTTAACAATCCGGGCATTAATTCGACCAAATTCTTCACAATTAATTGTTAAATATTAATGAATGAGCTGATTAAAATAGTTTATTTTTGCGATCATGAATGAAATCAGCAACAAAAAACCACTAATTCTGGTAACCAATGACGACGGTATTACTGCTCCCGGAATCAGAACACTCATAGAACTTATGAATGAGCTGGGCGAAGTGGTCGTTTTGGCACCCGACAGTCCGCAAAGCGGAATGGGTCATGCTATAACTCTCGATTCGACAATTTATTGTGAGAATATATCTTCAAATGCCGTGCCACAAAATGAATTTCGTTGTTCAGGAACTCCTGCCGACTGCGTAAAAATGGCAGTTGGTGAAATTCTTGACCGCAAACCGGATCTGTGTGTTTCGGGAATTAATCACGGGAGTAATTCTTCGATCAATGTGATCTATTCCGGAACCATGAGTGCGGCCATTGAAGCCGGAATCGAAGGTATTCCTGCCATAGGTTTTTCCATACTCGATTATTCCTGGAATGCAAATTTTGAACCGGCAAAGAAATACATAAAGAGTATTGCAATGCAAGTTCTTGAAAAAGGACTTCCCGATGGCGTGGTTTTAAATGTTAACTTTCCAAAACCCGATCTGGGCGAGTACAAGGGTCTTAAGGTTTGCAGACAGGCCAGGGCAAACTGGGTGGAAGAAATTGACAAAAGGGTCAATCCCCAGGGAAAAGAATATTACTGGTTAACAGGTAAGTTTGTGAATCTGGATCAGGGAGAGGATACCGATGTTTGGGCCCTTGAGAACGGATATGTATCCCTGGTTCCTGTACATTTTGATCTCACAGCCCACCATATGTTAAAAAACCTGGAAGAATGGGATTTATAAAGAAGGAAATTTTTATTGGTTTATTGGTCGGGCTGATAGCCTGGTCTTTTGGCTTTTACCTGTACGTGGAATTCAGCACGGAATACAGTTTTGGCGCTACCTTAGAATTGATGAGAGAAGGCGACCTGATCGGCAAGGTCATGGGATTGGCGGCCTTACCCAATCTGGCAGTATTTTTTATTTTTTTGAAGAAGAAACAGGAATACAGGGCGCGAGGGGTTGTACTGGCCTGTTTTTTTATTGCTTTTTTGATCTTGCTGGCACAATTTTTATAACAGATTCTTTATTCACTTTTCATGAAATATTATCTTATAGCAGGTGAAGCTTCAGGCGACCTGCATGGTTCCAATCTGATGAAAGCACTTCTGGCGAGAGATCCTGATGCAAATTTTAGATTTTGGGGTGGCGCTCTGATGGAAGCAGTTGGCGGTGTAAAAGTTAAGGATTACAGCGAACTCGCATTTATGGGATTTGCTGAGGTGCTCATGAATTTGGGAACAATTCTTAAAAATCTCCGGTTTTGCAAAAGCGATATTTTGGAATTTCATCCTGATGTGGTCATTTTTATCGATTATCCCGGGTTTAATATGCGCATTGCAAAATTTACGAAGGAAAATAAAATACCGGGGTATTATTATATTTCTCCTCAGATCTGGGCCTGGAAGGAAAACAGAATTGATAAGATCAGACGGGACGTGGATCAGATGTATGTGATACTTCCTTTTGAAAAAGATTTTTATGAAAAGAAACACAAGTTCCCGGTGCACTATGTTGGCCATCCTTTACTGGATGCCATTGCAGACAGGCCGTTGGTGAATGAAAAACAATTTCTTACAGAACATAATTTGACTGATAAGCCTGTTATCGCACTTTTACCGGGAAGCAGAAAACAGGAAATAACAAAAATGCTGTCGGTAATGCTGGCAATGGTTCCTCATTTTCCGGAATATCAATTTGTTATCGCAGGAGCTCCGAGCCAGCACAAAAGCTTTTACGACCCGTTTATAAAGAATGCGAAAGTTGGATTCGTTCAAAATAAAACCTACGACCTGCTATCATTGTCATATGCGGCTCTGGTAACTTCAGGTACCGCAACGCTCGAAACAGCACTGTTTAAAATACCGGAAGTGGTTTGCTATAGAACAAGTACAATTTCTTATGAAATTGGTAAGCGTCTGGTTAAAAATATCAAATACATCTCCCTGGTCAACCTGATCCTGGACAAACCCGCGGTTACGGAATTGATTCAGGAAAATTTTAATGAAGAGCGGCTGAAAACCGAACTAACCGCCTTACTGGATCGCAACCGTAGAGAAAAAATATTTGAAGATTACTACCGGCTTGAAAAAATTCTGGGTGGAAAAGGAGCGAGCGACAAGGTTGCAAAAAGTATAGTTGAGACCATCCAACGCAAGGGATGATCATTTTTTGCTAAGAGCTGAGGTGTACAAAGTACAACAAAAAGGCCGGTAAATTTCTTTTCAGATATTTTTCCGGCCTTCTGATTATAAGCTGTATAATATGATGTTAAAAAATCATTCACACAATAATTTGAGCGCATCTTCTATATCTCCAGGAGAGCTCATGATCTTCATAAATGTTCCCATGGTAAGATCCGGCCAGTGTAATGCGATACGGTACCTACCATGAAGCATAGTGGCAACTTTATCCTGAAGGATGATTTCATAAGGAAGCGCAGCTAAATGATCTTCACCAATGACAGGAAGAAAAGCAGGCTCGCCTTCTTTTGTATCCAGCAAACCAACCCCAAACACAGCAACTTTATTCGAACTGAACTTGAGCTGATACACCAGCTTTGAACCACCCTTTTTTGCCTGCAGATTTTTTTCGATGGTTTTTACACCATCTTCAAAAGATGAAAATGTTTTTAAAGTAACAGGATCGGAAAAATAAGGCATGGTTGGTTTGTACTGGTATTTTCTGAGTTTGGCAATGGCTATCGAGCCACCAAAAGGCTTGTTTTCTTTTCCCAGAGGAGAGAGTGCTGAAACAACATCGGCACTTACTTTATTAAGGGCGCTGGCATGTGTTGGATATTCATTGCGCAGATAGGCATTAAAAATATAGTCCGGGTTAATATAAGAGATTGCAGTCCCCTCAGCAACAGATTTCAATCCAACTTTTAATACAGAAGCAAGTGCGCCCCGGTCCTTTACTTTGATCACGGTCTGTTGCAGATCAGTTCTGGTAAAAGCAAGCACTTTTAAATTGGGTTTTCCTTCAGGATTATAGGATCCGATTACTACAAATCCTTTTGATTCAAGCGCAGCCTGAACTGCACCGGATGTTTTAGTTAGGTTATCTTTATGAATCCCTACTTTGGTATAGGGGGATAGATTTTGAGCCAGGGTTGTTTTGCTTTGAAACACAAAAAAGACCGAAACCAGAATGATGTATATTTTTTTCATGATTTTTTGAGATATGATGCCGTAAAATTAGGGGAATTAGAGATTAAAAACCCTAATATTTATCATGTTCAGAAGAGATTATTTTTGGCCAGGTCATCTGAACCAGGAACTATTTTGATCACTGCCCGATATCAGGCTTTAAAAAATAGAAACCTGTTTTATAAAAAAAGAAACCGAGGGCAAAACCGATGGTCAAACCAACAACAATATCCGATGGATAATGAACCCCAACATAAATCCGGCTGTATGCAAATAAGATGGGCCAGATAAAAAACAAAAGCGCATATCGAAAATGGTTCTTCAGCAAAAGATACATAAAGGTTGTTACTGCCATGGAGGTACTGGCGTGCCCTGAATAAAAACCGAAACCGGTAGGATGCAGTATTATCCTGATGAAATCTTTTAAGCCACTGTTGTTGTTAGGGCGTGTTCTTTCTACAGTATGTTTGACGAAATTGGAAATTTGATCTGAAAAAGTTATTAATAAAATGATGAGTAATAAGAAATAAAGAAATTTTTTTTGACCGAGTTTTTTGTACATGAGAATTAAGAAGAAGATGTACAATGGAATCCAGACAAACTGATTGGTGATCAGAAGCCAAATGGAGTCCCAGCGTTCATTTCCTAGACCATTAAGGAAGATAAATAAAGTCCTGTCCTGCTGGATCAGATTTTGAAAACCGGTCATTTACAAATTGCGCTTAATTGAGCCTGTTATATCGTCAATATTATCCTGAACCTTGTTTTTTATTTTTGAGACCTCCTGTTCAATATCCTTAGTGAGTCCCGTATCTATTTTTTTCTCAATACCACTTTCCACAATTTCTTTTTTAACTTCATTGGTGGCATTTTTTAACTGCTGCATGATTTTTGCAAATTCCCTGGCCATTTCAGGAATTTTATCTGCTCCAAAAAGCATGACAATCACAACAAGAATTAAAAATATTTCACCGCCACTAATAAACAATAACATACTTAGGGTATTTATTACAAAGATAATATATTTGGGTTAGCACATGATGTGTTACTTATTTTTTATGAGCATACGCTTGATTTCATTCAGCTTCATCAAAGCCTCAATCGGGGTAAGGGCATCAATATTGGTGCTTAAAATTTCTTCCCTGATGTTTTCGAGCAGGGGGTCGTCCAATTGAAAAAAACTCAGTTGCAGGTTCTCCTGATTTGCCTGTTTCATCTTTTCCTGTAGCTCTTCAGAGGCGTGGCTTTTTTCAAGCCTTTTCAGCAGTTTGTTTGCCTTATGGATCACTTCCGCAGGAATTCCCGCCAATTTAGCCACATGTATACCAAAGCTGTGTTTGCTGCCTCCGGGAACCAGCTTTCTAAGAAAAATAACATTGTCTTTAAGTTCTTTTACAGACACGTTAAAGTTTTTGATCCGATCAAATGATTCGGACATATCGTTCAATTCGTGGTAATGGGTTGCAAACAGGGTTTTTGGATGGGAGGGATGATTGTGAATAAAATCAGCAATGGCCCAGGCTATTGAAATACCGTCGTAAGTACTGGTACCTCGTCCGATTTCATCGAGTAAGATAAGGCTCCTTTCCGACAGGTTATTTAAAATACTTGCAGTTTCATTCATCTCGACCATAAAGGTAGATTCCCCCATGGAGATATTATCACTTGCGCCAACACGGGTAAAGATCTTGTCTATTAGACCGATTCTTGCATGCTGAGCGGGGATATAGCTGCCCATTTGTGCCAGGATGACAAGCAGGGCCGTTTGCCGGAGTATGGCAGATTTACCGCTCATATTCGGTCCCGTGATCATGATGATCTGTTGCTGGTTTCGGTTAAGTATCAGATCGTTCGGGATATAATGTTCCCCCGGATTTAGAAGTTTTTCTATTACCGGATGCCTGCCGTTTTTTATTTCGAGATCCGTACTCAGATCAACCACAGGTTTTACATAATCATTGTCAACTGCATTTTTGGCAAATGCCAGCAAACAATCGAGTTGTGCGATCTGTCGGGAATTCTTTTGTACTGTTTGAATGAAACCGAGTAAAAAAGTAGTCAGTTCTAAAAAAAGTGCTTGTTCCAGGGCACTTATTTTTTCCTGTGCCCCTAATATTTTTTCTTCGTATTCTTTGAGTTCCTCAGTAATATAGCGCTCTGCAGAGACCAGGGTTTGTTTTCTGGTCCAGTCGGCAGGAACCTTTTCCTTATGTGTATTGCGAACCTCAATATAATAACCAAAAACATTATTAAAAGCTATTTTCAGGGAAGTAATGCCGGTTCGTGCAATTTCTCGCTCTTCCATCATATTGAGATATCCCTTTCCTGAGGCAGATAAATTTCGGAGTTCGTCAAGCTCTTCAGAAACTCCATTTGCAATGACATTGCCTTTTTGAAGATTTACCGGAGCATCCTCATTGAGTGTCCCTGCAATTTTTTCACAAAGAAGTAAACAAGGATCCAGTTCGCCGGAAATATGCTTTAAGGCATTATTACTACTCTGTTCTGCCAATGTTTTTACAGGCGAAATGGCCAACAATGAATTTTTCAGGGAAACCACCTCACGGGGACTAATTTTTCCCGTGGCAACTTTGCCGATCAGCCGCTCCAGGTCGGCGATCTGTTTGATCTGAAAAACAAATTTTTCAAAAACAGCCTCATTTTCGATAAAGAATTTAACAATGGCCTGTCTTTGCTGTATGGCTTCAATATTTGTCAAAGGCAGGCTGAGCCATCTTTTTAAAAGACGCCCTCCCATGGGGGAAATTGTTTTGTCAATGATATCCAGCAAGGTCACCGCATTTGGAGCCGTTGAGTAGTACAGTTCTAAATTTCGGATGGTAAAGCGATCCATCCAGACATAATCTTCCTCAATGATCCTTTGAATGTGGCTGATATGCAGGAGGTCTTTGTGCTGGGTTTCGGACAAGTAAAAAAGTATGGCTCCGGAAGCGATTATACCTTCTTCCAGATCATCTATAGCAAATCCTTTCAGAGATATGACTTTAAAATGTTTCAATAAACTTTCTGTGGCAAACTCACTTTGAAAAACCCAATCCTCCAGATAAAAAGTATGGTAAAGACTGCCAAAGATATCAGTAAATTTGGTCCGGTTCTGTTTTTGGACCAGAATTTCACTGGGGTTAAAGTTTTGGAGGATTTTGTCAATATGTGCTTCATCGCCCTGTGCGGTAAAAAATTCTCCGGTGGAAACATCCAGAAAAGAAATTCCAAGGTTCTTTTTTCCAAAATGAACAGCCGCCAGAAAATTATTGGTTTTTGCCTGAAGCACCTCATCATTCAATGCAACACCCGGCGTGACCAATTCTGTGACCCCTCTTTTTACTATGGTCTTGGTCATTTTAGGGTCCTCCAGCTGGTCGCAGATCGCAACTCTCAACCCGGCTTTAACCAGTTTAGGGAGGTATGTATTGAGAGAATGATGCGGAAAACCGGCCAGTTGCGTTTCGCTTTCACTGCCGGTTCCCCGGCGGGTTAAGACGATGCCCAAAATAACAGAGGCTCGTTTGGCATCTTCACCAAAGGTCTCGTAAAAATCGCCTACCCTGAACAAAAGCAAGGCATCGGGGTACTTTGCCTTTATTTTGTTGTATTGCTGCATTAAGGGAGTTACTTTGGCTGGCAATGGCTGAAGTTTAAAATTTAAGAAAAGATAAAGAGATTTTTAGCAGATTCTTTTAATGCTGCATCTTCAATTCCGTAAAAATAGAAAAATATCTGTAGAAAGTACTGTTAACCCCGCTAAAAACTTCATCGAACTTTGTAAGGAATTCAAGGATTATCGCTGAGTTTTGTTTAATTTCGCGCAGCGATTTATACCTGCAGGTTATATGAGAAAGTTGAAAAACAGCGAGTTAGGCAGATTGAATCTGGAAGAATACAGGAAAACGGAAAAAATACCGCTTATCGTGATACTGGATGATATCAGAAGCCTGCATAATATTGGCTCTGTCTTTAGAACGGCAGATGCCTTTTTAATTGAAAAGATCTATTTATGTGGGATAACAGCATCTCCGCCAAACAAGGAAATACATAAAACCGCGCTTGGAGCAACTGATTCCGTTTGCTGGGAATACAGAAAAGAAATTTTACCTTTGTTAGCCGAACTCAGGAAGAACGGTGTTAAGATAGCCTCTGTAGAACAAGCTCAGAACAGCATACTTTTACAATCTTTTAAAGTAGTTAAAGAAGAAAAACTGGCTGTTATTTTTGGCAATGAAGTAAAAGGCGTAGATCAAAAGGTTGTTAGCGACTGTGATATTTGCATTGAGATTCCACAGTTTGGAACCAAGCATTCTTTAAATATTGCAGTAAGTTGCGGAATCGTATTGTGGGATTTGTTTAAACAATTTAAGTTTTAATATGGATGATTTTAAGTTTTATGTGCAAACAGGATTGTTTCATGTACTCGATCTGAAGGCATATGATCACATACTGTTTTTGTTGGTTCTGACGATCATATATCAGTTTAAAGACTGGAAAAAGGTCTTTTGGCTGATCACTTTTTTCACCCTGGGCCACACCTTTACCCTGCTTTTGTCTGTTTACAAGGTATTCACCTTCAATATGTCCGTAGTGGAATTTCTAATACCGCTGACCATTTTTTTAACAGCCTTATTGAACATCGTGTTTCAAAAAAAGCCAAAGATTACCATGTCAGCCAATATCTGGGCAGCATTTATTTTTGGAATGATACACGGCCTTGGGTTTTCAAGCTATTTTCAGCTTATGGTCGGAAAAAGTGCTGCAAAGTTATTACCCCTGCTGGAATTTGCGATAGGCATTGAAGTTGCGCAAATCGCAATAGTAATCATTACGCTTTTTTTGGGCCTGGTTTTTCAAAATGTGTTTAAAGTGTCAAAACGGGACTGGATCCTGATGGTTTCTTCACTGGTGGCCGGTATAACGATACCCATGATGATCGAAAGAGTTTTTTGGTAAATATTTAACAGAAAACATACTGTAATTAACGTATTTTGGTGAGAATTTTGACATAAAGAAACAGTTGGTATGAAGAAGGATAAGCAAAAAAGATATGACCTTGCCTACATGGGTATGGCGAAAGAATGGTCAAAGCTTTCTTATTGTAAACGACGACAGGTGGGAGCGATCATTGTAAAGGAAAATATGATCATCTCAGATGGTTATAATGGCACGCCCAGCGGTTTTGAAAACCATTGTGAAGACGAGGAAGGATATACCAAATGGCATGTGTTGCATGCCGAAGCAAACGCGATTTTAAAAGTTGCCAGATCAACACAGTCATGTAAAGATGCTACCTTGTATATCACCTTATCGCCATGCCGGGAATGCAGCAAATTGATACATCAGGCCGGGATCACCAGGGTAGTATTTCAAACTGCTTACAGCGACACATCGGGACTGGAATTTTTACAAAAAGCCAATGTAGAACTTGTACATTTAGAAAATGAATAAAAAAATAAAATTATTACTGCCCCTGATCGTTGCCGTTTCGGTCGCCACAGGTATACTGATCGGTAGCGTACTGAATTACCAAAAGAAAACTGTTTTGATGTTCGGGGGAAGTTCTCAGGAAAAAAAGATCAAAAGGCTCATTGATTATATCCAGTACGATTACGTCGATGAAGTCGATGCCGACAGTTTGCTTGACGGTACGATCAGGGACATGCTCGTAAAACTGGATCCACATTCCGTATATATTCCCCCGCAGGAACTGGATGGAATCACCGAAACCATGAATGGAAAATTTGTAGGTATTGGCATTCAGTTCAGGATGTACAAGGATTCACTAACAGTAATCAAAGTATTGGATAACGGCCCGAGCAAACGAGCTGGCTTAAAAGCAGGAGACAGAATACTTGTAGCAAATAATGACACACTTTATGGCCGGAATCTGGACAGTGATTATATACTTAAAACATTAAAAGGAGAACCTGAAACGAAAGTTAACATTACGGTTTACAGGAAAGAAGAGAACAGAAAAATACCATTCACAATTGTAAGAGGCGATGTAGCCATTGAAAGTGTCGATGCCTATTATATGCTGGATAAGAATCTAGGCTATATCAAGATCAATAAATTCTCTGCTACCACCTACGATGAATTTAAGGTAGCTATGGATGCGCTCCAGCAGGAAGGCATGAAAAATATGGTATTGGACCTCAGACAAAATCCCGGCGGGTTTTTGCAGGTGGCCACCAAAATTATTGACGAATTTTTAGAGGACGGCAAACTGATCGTTTTTACAAAAAATAAACGAAATAAAATAGACAAGTCTTTTGCCACATCCAAAGGAAATTTTGAAAAAGGACATGTATATGTGCTCATTGACGGAGGATCGGCATCTGCAAGCGAAATTGTGGCTGGTGCCCTTCAGGATAATGACCAGGGAACCGTAATTGGCAGGAGATCATTTGGTAAGGGACTGGTACAGCAGGAAATGGATTTGGGCGACGGATCAGCGGTAAGGTTAACAGTTTCAAGGTATTATACACCTACTGGCAGGTCCATACAGAAGGAATACAGTAACGGTGCAGAAGACTATTTCAATGAGTCCGTAAACCGTTTTGAGGAAGGCGAACTGATTAGCGAAGACAGTATAAAAGTTGTGGACAGTTTGAAATATACAACTCCGAAAGGAAAAATTGTGTATGGAGGCGGAGGTATCGTACCCGATGTTTTTGTTGCCCTGGACACAACACAATACATAGACAGAATTCACTTTACAACAATTAATGACTTTGCTTTTGATTATCTGGACACGCACAGGGATGAATTTAAAGGCCTGACTTTTGAGCAGTTTGACAAGTCATTTAATAAGAGCAATGCCATATACAAGGCTTATATTAAAAGTATAGAGAATAATTTTCACTACAGAAAAGAAGAAGACAAAGAAGAGCTGATCAATCAATATCTGAAAGCGGTTTTTGCCCAGCAGCTATTCGATGCGAATGCCTATTTTAAAATAATCAACAGGGATGATCAGATGATAGAAAAGACGATAGAACTAAACCGAAAAGGGAAACCTATTTCTCAATAGCATCATGAATAACAGTAGAAATACCGTTATTCCATTCCGTTAAGATGTCTGTCGCCACCTGGGTACCGCTGCCGCAGGCAATAGCGAACTGACTTCTGTGACCGGCCAAAACACCTGTAACATATAAGCCATCTTTTACAAGGTGTCTCACATTTTTAAGCTGAATTTTTTGTTTTATTGCCGGGATATTTTCATGTGGAATCACCGAGTCCATTAAACCCTCTATCTGAAAGAGATTTGAGGCATCAACAGCAACAACCACAATTTTCGCCTGATAGGTGTTTTTGTTTGTGCCTACTTTAAAATTATTTTTCTCGCCCTGAACGAGAAGGACTTTTTCATTTTTGATCTGGATAACATGAGGATAATTATCTGTGAGTTGCGCCATTCCGGTTTCAAGAATATCTTTACCTGTTGTTCCGGGTTTAAGGCCCAAAACATTATAGAATATCGCATTTTCCAAGGCCGAAGACCGCTGATGCAGAACAATTCCAATACTTTTTTCGCTCGCAACCGGACTCTTTTTTGCAGATCCGAGTACCAGCGCACAAGACATTCCGGCAGCACCGCCTCCTATAACCAAAACATCAAAAATCATATAAATATATTTTAGATAAAGATAGACATTTACAGGGTTTCAAATAAGCCATTAATATTTGAAGCAAAGAGTTTTACGGCAATGGCCAGCAGGATCACACCAAATATTTTTCTTATTACACCAATCCCGCCTTTACCTAAAAATCGCTCGATGGCATTGGAGGATTTAAGTACAAGATAAACAAAAATCATATTGACGACAATGGCAATGATGATGTTAACAGTCTGAAACTCAGCTTTAATTGACAACAGGGTTGTCAGCGTTCCCGCACCGGCGATCAAGGGAAATGCGATTGGGACTATGCTGGCAGTTTCAGGATTTTCATCTTTGTACAACTGAATTCCCAGGATCATTTCTATGGCCAGAAAGAATATCACCAGAGATCCGGCCACAGCAAAAGAATTGACATCTATACCGATCAGTTTCAAGATCTCCTCTCCAATAAACAAAAAGGTAATCATAATGATCATAGCAACAATCGATGCTTTCTCAGATTGAACATGACCTACCTTCTGGCGTAAGGAAATAATGACCGGAATACTCCCAATTATATCGATCACTGCAAAAAGTACCATTGAGGCGGTTACAATTTCTCTAAAATCAAGTTGCATACGATATGTTTTTTTGAGGTGCAAAGATACTCAATAGTTTTAAATGGAAAATAGAGCTTTATTTTAAAAAAACCAAGTAGTTTTGTTGCCTAATTCACGGGCATGTTTCAGATTGGCAAAACCCTGGTTTCTGAGGAATTATTTCAGAAGGACTTTTTATGCAACCTCAATGCATGTAAAGGTGCCTGTTGCATAGACGGGCAGGCAGGAGCCCCTTTAGAAAAGCAGGAAATACAGATTCTCAAAAAAAATTACCCAAAAATCAAAACTTTTCTAAGAAAGGAAGGTATCGCAGCAATTGAGTCTCAGGGGGTCTTTACGGAAAATGAAATGGGAGAATATGAAACCCCCCTGATTGATGGAGCCGATTGTGCATATGTAATTTACAACGAGCAAAAAATTGCCTTATGTGGCATTGAAGCCGCTTATAATAAGGGAGAAATTGATTTTAAAAAACCTGTCTCCTGCCATTTGTATCCGGTTCGTATTCAGCAATACACGAATTTTACGGCAGTAAACTACCACCAGTGGCAAATTTGTGATGATGCCTGTACCCTTGGAAAAATAAAACAAGTCCCTATTTATGAATTTGTCAAAGAAGCCCTGATAAGAAGATTCGGACAGGAATGGTTTGATGAATTAGACCTGATCGCAAAACACTATAAATAGTTCAGGTTTTTAGAAATTCCCAAAATTTTGTTTCTTTGATCTAATTAATCAATTGAAATATTACTAACCTTTTGAGAAATAAGATTGCCATTTTATCTTACTTCCTGTTACTTTTTATCTGTCCGGAAGTTAAGGGTCAAAAAT
The DNA here is from genome assembly GCA_963816075.1 of uncultured Flavobacteriaceae bacterium. Classification (GTDB taxonomy): domain Bacteria; phylum Bacteroidota; class Bacteroidia; order Flavobacteriales; family Flavobacteriaceae; genus Namhaeicola. The sequence goes on from CAWFJI010000009.1 coordinate 153,077, forward strand.
TGGATAGTGCATATGTCATTAAAATAAATGACAAAGCAGATTCATTTAACCGGGAGGGTAAATTCGGTGAGGCCCATCAGATCAGTCTGAAATTACTGCAGGAATTGCAAAGGCAAAATGCGCCTCAAAAATATTTTGCATTGACCTATGCCACCCAAAGCAATATTGAAATAAGTTTGGGCAGGTATGAAGAGGCTATACTTACGGCCCATAAGGCCAGGGAAATATACAAGGACCTGCACGATAACCTGGAGCTCGCATCTATCTATAACAGGCTGGGAGTGGGGCATTATTTTTTATATGACTATGACAGCACCAAGTACTATTATGAAAAGTCATATGCCCTAAAAAAGAAATATCGAGCCAACAACAATGAACTGGCCATTTCTTCTTACAATCTCGCAATTGCCTATGAGGATCTGGAGCAGACAGATAAGGCGCTCGAACTCTATAAAGAAGCAGAAAGACACCTGTTAAAAACACCTGAAAAACTGTCATTTTTATCTGATGTTTATATCGGAATGGCTCACCTGTACAACACAAATCAAGAAATTACCAGGGCGCAGAACTATGCCGAGAAGGCAATGGATATAGGAATTAGATCCTATGGCGAATACAACCCCAACATGACTTTTGTTTATACCATTTACGGCAACATTCTTACGGTTAAAAAGGAATATAAAAAAGCGGTTTCTGTGTTGGAAAAAGCCCTGGCAATAAGACAGAACACATATGGGGAATATCATAAATGGACCTGTGAAAGTTATTATGATTTGGCCAGGGCCCAGGCTAGTGACAACCAGTTGGAAAAGGCGGAATCTAATTTAAAAAAGGCGATCAGAATTGGGGAGAAAACCGAAAATCTGTCAAATCAGGCCCTGGCTCAGGCAACACTGGCAAAATTTTACATAAAAAACAATAAGAACCAAGACAAGATAGTATCCTTGCTCGAGAGTTCAACGAAGCTGAACGATAAAATTTATGGGATTGGTAATATTATTTCGGCATCAAACTACATTTCAATGGCAGAATATGCCAAGAACACAAAAAATGAGAATCTGTTTTTTAAATCAATTCAGGCGGTTTATAATCAGGCAAACTACCAGAACGGTGACCTCCGGAACACATATACACCTTTTGAAGTATTGGAGGCCATGGCTTTGGAAGGGGATTGGAATGAAGATATGTATAAAGGAAGTCACAACAAAAAGTTTTTATTAAGAAAAGCTCAAATTATAGATAAACAACAGGCTTTGATTCGCTTTGCTCAAAATAATTTCTCCTCAGAGAACGCAAAGATCTTATTTGCCAATGATTACCATGAGATTTTTGAAAGCGGCTTAAATACCTGTTGGGAACTCTTCAAGCTGACCAAGGATTACAAGTATCTTGAAAAAGCCTTTGAACTTTCGGATGCGAACAGGAACAACATATTGCTCAGCGGCATTCAGGATATCAAATACAAACGATTCAGTGGAATTCCAGAGGAGCTGTTGAACATGGAGGAACATTTGAAAAAAGAACTGAACAGAATTAATATGGCCATTTACGAGAATCGTTCAAGCTCTTCCGGTGAAGATGCCGGTAAATTGCTATCGGAAAGGATCCGAATAAACGATAAACTCGACAGTTTACAGCGGTCTTATCAAAAAAAATTCAGTGAATATTCAAAATTGAAATACGCGTACAAACCGTTGAAATTGGCTGATGTACAGGCCAATTTAATGTCGGGTACCCAAATACTGACCTATTTTTTGGGAGAAGAAAATTTGTATACAATCTCTATTGAAAAACAAAGGATACAATTTTATAAGAACGGTTCAGCAAAAAAAATAATAAAGGAGATCAAAGATTTTCAGGAGAAGATGGTCAAACTTGAGAATCTGGATGAAGAAAGCAATTTTTTATTTAAAGAACTTTTGGCAGGGAAGCTGATCGAATCAAACCGCAATCTGGTCATTGTACCCGATAACGCACTGAATTATCTGCCTTTTGAGGCTTTAAGCAATCAATCCGGGGAATTTTTGATTCAAGCATATACCCTAAGTTATGCGGGCTCAGTCAGGCTGTTGGGAGAACTCAACAATCCATTCTTTAATTATGAAACAAAGGAATTTTGGGCAGGTTTTGCTCCTGAGTACGAGAAAGACAACAGACTAACAGGGGCACTCAGTGAAGTTGAACATATTTCAAAATTATTCAACGGGAAAACTTTTGTAGGGCAGCATTGTAGTAAGGAAAATTTTATGGAGAACCATAAAAATTATTCCGTTTTGCATTTGGCCATGCACGGTGAAGTTGATCATGAAAATCCTTTGTACAACAGGCTTCAGTTTGAAAATAGTGACCTGACTTCCGGGGAGATATCTGCATTAAATTTCAGATCCAACCTGGCTGTGCTGAGCGCCTGCAATACAGGTTTCGGAACATTAGAAACCGGTGAAGGAGTAATGAGTCTGGCAAGAGCCTTTCATTTTGCCGGTGTGCCGGCAATAATCATGAGCTTATGGAAGGTTCCCGACAAGGAAACGGCCCTGGTAATTACGGAGTTTTACAATAACCTCGCTAAAAAGAAATCAAAATCAACCGCACTCAGAGATGCCAAACTGGCCTATTTGGATGAGGTAAAAGATCCTTTGCTCAGGCATCCTTTTTACTGGTCTGGTTTCGTAATCAGTGGCAACGTGAAGCCTTTGGAGCTGCCGGTGAACAGAAAGGTTTACTATGCTGCGGCCGTTCTGTTAGGTTTGGTTCTTTTCGTATCTTATAAAAAATGGAAGAACTAATCGGATTTTATCTGTGACATAATTTCTTTGGCCTCCTCTTTTTTAAAATCACAAGCCGGATGGTTAATGACAACATTAAACTGAGATTTGGCTCGGTCTATTTCGTTATTGTTTAAATAGGCCAGCCCCAAATACCAATTTGCCTTAGCATGCCATTTATACTTAGCAGATGATGCCTCGGGATTTGTTGCTAGTGGCAGCAAAAGGTCAATGGCCTCGTGATTCTTGCTGAGTGCCAGGAAACTCATGGCCTTGTAGAATCTTATATAGTCATCTTCCTTGTTTTCAACCGAATTAAACAAGTTAATAGCCTTGTAATAGGAACCGCTGTCATAGGCTGAAAACGCTTTGGATTCTATACTTTCATCTTTTGAGTTTCTTACAGTTGGGTGTACAACATTCTCATACGGAGTAAAGTTGGAAGCGAACAATTTTTCAGGTTGAGAAGCATTGTATTTACTAAAGGCAAAATAGCCTAAAGATAAAACGAGAACTACGGATGCAGCAGCCAGCCAATATTTAAGGGGAAATACCTTTTTTCTGTTTATGCTATCCTCAAACCCTTGTAGCGTTTTTTTTATAGTTTCTCTTTGCTGATGTGCAATAGATTGCTTGAGCTCTTTTCGAAAAATAAATTCCTCCTTAAATTCCTGGTCATTTTGAAGCAGCTTATCAAAGAGTATGCGCTCTTCATTGCTTAAGGTATCTGTAAAATATTTTTCAATTAAATCCTCTTTATTCATCATGATAAAATTGAGTCTTTCAGCTGTTTCAAACAACGTGATTTCTGGCTTTTTAAGACTAGTTTATTGCTATAATCAAGTTTCATTGCGATCTCATCCAAGGTATAGCCCTCATAGTAGAACAAAATTAAAATTTCTCTGCATCGGTTGCCTAATTTTTTTAATTGATCTCCGATCAGTTTCATTCTGTTGGTGTATTCTTCTTCAAAAAGGTTAACATCTAAAACCTCGTTAGTTTCCTCAATAATTACCCTGCCATTCAGCGCATTGGGTTTTTGACGCCTTAATAACTGAAAGATCTTATACTTACCGATGGCGCAAAGATAGGTTGAAGGGGCGCATTTCAGCTCAGTTAATTTGCCACTGGTCACATTTTCCCGGAAAGCAATGATGGTATCCTGGTATATATCCAGGGCATCGTCCTGGTTTATACCAAATCCAAGCGCAAAACTGAGAAATGATGCGCGGTTGGATCTGTATATACTTTCCAGTACAGATGAATCCCCTTTTCTAAGTGCTTCAAGATGTATATTTTGGCTTGCTTCGGTCATTAAAAACAAAGAAAACAAAAATCTGATAAAATAAATAACTTGTTGAAAAATGCAAATCGGTCATAACCGAAATTCTCTCAAGTACTAATTGCCTGATTTCAGGCTGCTAACCGGGGGAGTATGATAATTTAAAGGGTTTTCCCTTTTATGATTTTTAGTTAAAATAGGGTTTCAAGAATTTGCCATGATTTATAAATTCTCGAAAATCATGAGTAATTTGTATGTTTCAGCTTTCTGTATCTCGTATTTTTCAGTTTCTAAAAAGCTGAGCGTCTCAAATTCTTCAGTTAATTTTATTTCTGCTTCTCTCCAATGATTATTCAAAGCATCTTTGATTATTATTAATTGAATGTCTGTTAGTTCCAGATCTACTTTCATTTTTTTATTTTTTATGGTTCAAGCCAATAATGATACTTTAGAAACAGTTGATTTATCTGGCAAAGTAAATAAAAATTGGGCAAAAAAAGAAGTATGAGAAAAAATTAAGTCCACATCATTCCGAAACAAAAACAGCAGTTAACATAGCACATATATCATTTTGGAAGCTTTAAAACCCGGCTAAGCTGTTTAGAAATCAAACCGATAGGTTAGTCCGCCCATAACCTGAAAGCCTTGCACATCAAAATGAGTGTATTTTTGATAGTTCTGGTTGAGCACATTATTCAATTTTAAAAATACAGACCAGCGATTGGTCAGATAATACCCTCCGTTGAGGTTTACATCAAAAAAGGCGCTGTTTGTAATGCGTTCGGTTGTATTTTCAGGTAAAATGGTCAACTCATCTTTTCTGTCACTGTAAAAATACAAATCAGCTCCTGCGTACCATTTTTTACGATTGTATTTTGCCAGCAGGGTTGCTTTTAACATGGGTAAATTCCAAGCATGATCCTCATTTTCAGGGGTGTACAGGTTGTAATCCAGATTGGCTCCAAATTTAAGATGGTTATCAAAGTCATAGATAAATTCTGCGTAGGCATTCAGGGTATTGACATCATCATAAACTACCATAAACGAGTTTCCTGCCGCATACCCATCATTTAAAAGTATATTGCCATTTGTTTTGGACGGATTCAGTTTAAACAAAGGTTTGTCTTTTTCAGATCCATAACCGATTTTTGCATTGAAACTCAGGTCAGACAAAATTTTCCCTTTGGCACCTATAAAACCCAAATAGGACTGGCTGGTTCTAAGTATATCCAGGGTTGGAGATAGAAATGGATTTGAATCTACAAATTCTCTATATGAATTTTGAGTCAGGTCGCCGGTAACTCCACCGTATGCGATAAGGTTTTCTTCAAAGATCTTGTAAGAGGCAGTTATATTGGGATATGCGTAAAATTTACTGTCCTGTCCATCCGTATCGGTAATGCTGTACCACAAATTGGCGCCTACATTGACCGTAAGGTCTTCCCTGTAAAAGGCAAAATTCGGACTGAAACCCAAGTTCAGGTAACTGTACTCAATAGAATTGAAATTTGTAAAATCCTTTTCGAAACTACCTCCCAGGTATTCAATGGCCAAAAAACTATTCATAAATGCATCCCAAACCGGAAATTCTATATTGGTTTTTATTTTTGCGTTGTATTCACCGCTTTGACTATCATCAACAAAGCTGCCCAGATAGAGTTCCGCATTTTTCATCCAGGCTTCTTCAAATTCTATATCCCCTGACAGATAAACGGTGCCATACTGTTGCTCTTCTTCTATCGAACTCAATACATTGTCTGTAAAGGTTAACTGTTCAGGCAGCCCGTACCAGTTTACAGCCTGGCTTTTTATGCCTCCTCTGATCTGCCATTCATAATACTTTTCCATCTGTTTGTAGTACAAATCAACTTTTGCGTCGGAATAATTGTCGTCGAGCAAGACATCATCGATTCCTCCCTTTGAGGATTGATACCCTATGAAGCCTCCGAATTCACTGTAATCGCTTAGGCTGTAATGCGCAAAAATTTCTGCAAAAGGTGTGCTGTAATTTCCAAAACCCAGCGAAATATAATTGTTGTAAAAAATTTCTTTTGGTTCCCTTGGGATTGTCCTGGCATTGCCCTTGGCAGGAACAAAGGTTGAGACAACGGGCACGGAGTTAAAAGTGTATTTCACTTCTTTCTTAGTTTGCAGCGATATGGAGTCCAGTACAGGTGCCTGTTTTATCTTTTGAGCCTCAGAAACGACAGGGGCATAGGGTTTTACCACCTTGACGACCTCTGTTTTCAAAGTATCCTTTTTTTGTGAAAACACGAGTCCGGAACCAAAAAGCAAAAAAATAAGAAATACAAGCTTTTTCATAAATATCCGATTAATTTTCTTGAATAACAGATTCATTGGTTTTTTTTGCTTCCTGTTTTATTTTTTGAAGTTCAATTTTAGCTTCCTGGACCACATCGTCGTATTCTGAAAAATTTTTCATAACACTTTCCAAAATATAAGTAGCCTGATACAAATCGCTCAATCCGTAATAATTTTTAGCCATGACGATCAGGCCTTTTGCGCCCCAGTACCTGTAATTACTATACGTTGAAGCCAGTTTTTGAATCACTTCGTTTGAGTTTTTGTAATCGCCATCCTGATTCAGGAAATATCCATTGTAATAGATGGACTCGGCCTTCAGCTCTCCTGCAGCAGTCTTTTCGAGTTCTTCAAAGGCTGTCCGGGCTTTGTTTAGGTCTCCTTTTTTAAAGGCCGAGCGGGCAATGATTATTTCTGCATCTGAGCGTATCTCAGGATCCAGTTTGGGCTGGTCCAGAAGCATTTCAGCATATTTTTCGGACTGTTCAAATTTATTCAGAGCATAATTGCTTTTCATCAGATTGCTTTGTGCGAACTGTCTATTTTTTTCCGACCCGGCTTCTTTTTCAAGACGGGTTAGCAATGGGAGTGCATCCTGGTATTTATTTTCTTTTAAATAGATCTCAGCCAGTTTACTCAAAGCATTTTCGGTAAAATCATTGGTAGGATATTCGGTAACACTCTTGTAATTGGATTTGGCTTTGTCTGTTTGCCCTTCTTTTTCATAGGAACTGGCCAGATAGTATTTTGATGCAATGATATTTTGTCCTTTTGGGAATCTTTTTACGTATTCTTCAAAAGCAGAAATCGCCTTTTTGTAATTGTTGTTCACATACTGTTTTTCGGCTGATTCATACATGGTGCCATCAATTTCCTTAGAAGAGACATCGATATAATCAATGTTTTTTACCATTTTTTCATATTCGGCAACCCTTCCCTGTTCAACATAAACCTGACGGGCGTTTGATATCGCTTCAATCGCTTCGGGTGTATTTGGATAATCCCTGACCACAGTTTTGTATTTGGCCAGAGCCTGTTCATTCTGATCCATGTTAAAATAAATCAGGCCCTGTTTGAGCATAGATTTTGGGACAAGGCTTGACTGCGGGTAGTTTTTGATTACATCGTCATACGCTTTCAGTGCTTTGTCGGTCTGATTTTTAGCTGTCAGGGAATTACCCAGTTCGTAAAAGGCATCATCGCGCAAAGCAGATTTAAGATTTGTATCCAGAAAGCCTTCAAGTGCATTAATTTTTTTGTCGTTATCACCCATCAGGCCATGACACAAAGCGATTTGAAAGGCGGCCTTGTCGGCATCCGCACTGTTCCCTTCAATGGCACTGTTATAAGGAATCAGTGCTTTATAATAATTTCCAAGGGCAAAAAAACTGTCGCCAAGGCGCAGGTAACTGTCATTCTGGAGATTTTTATCAAGCGGATCGGTTTTGATAAACTGATCAAAATAACCACCCGCCTGGTTATAATCTTTCAAACTGTAATAACAGTAGGCTATGTGGTAATTAATATTTTTGTATTCCAGAGTTTTTGCAGCGTCGGGATTGGTCAAAAAAGCCTGAAATCCGGTTAATGCATTTTGAAAATCACCCATCCGGAAATCACTTTCTGCAGCCCAGAAAATAGCTTGTGCAGAGAATTCATTTTGGGCCTTCTGCGCCAGTACAAAATGATCCTTTGCCGGTTTGTAGGAATCCTGTTTAAATAGTTGCGTACCTCTCAGGTAGGCAACTTTTTGATAATCTTCACTATTTTTTTGTGTACTCAGAAAGTTTAATGCCCCTTCATAGTCGTTTTCAGAAAGATATGAACTTACGAGAATGCTGTTCAGATCCTTGGCACTGATATCAGTGGGATATTTTGCCAGATAGGCCTTTATCAGTTCCGGGGTACTTTCATAGGGATTTCCTATTTCATAGCTCAATTTGGCGTAATTCAGCCAGGCATCCTGTTTGATGGTCTGGTCAAAATCCATCTGGTAGGCATTTCGAAAGGCATTCAGCGCTTCCGACTTTTTATCGGTTCTCATATAGCACTCGGCCAAATGGTAATAGGCATTTTGTGAAACAGCATTTTTACCATCAATTATTTTATTGAACCAGGTAATGGCTGTTTCATAATCCTTTTGTTTGTAATATGCATAACCAAGCATATAAAAATCTGTGTTGTTCCAGCGGCCCTTAACACCTTCATAATTTTCCAAATAGGGAATGGCATTTTCAAAGTCGCCCAGATTAAAATAACTTTCGCCAATAATTTTTGAAAGTTCGGATTTTTGCAGCCCGTTGGTTTTTTCGTATAAGGGAACACCGGCATCTATGGCTTCCTGGAATTTTCCTGTTTTGAATTTGATATTGGCCAGAAAATAGGGAATATCCTTGTCATTTTTACTCGCGGCCGATTCAGACAGGTACTTGTCAGCACTTACAAAATCATCGTCCTTATAGGCAATATAGCCATAATAGTATTTGGCATCAGCACCATAAACGGGAGAATCCAGCAGGGGGGAGAAATAGCTTTTGGATTTGGTGTAATTTCCTGTAGCGAAAAGACCATAGGCAAACTTGAACTGGTAACTTTCTTTTTGTTCAGGGAAAAGACTTTCTTCATGTACACGCGAATACCATTTAAGGGCATAGGGATAATTTGCATTTGCATAATAGTAATTACCTACCTCCAAAAAAGCACTGTTTCGTTTGGTGCTGGTTGGGAATTTATCGACAAACTCCTTCATTAAGAATTCCCCGTCGTCCCGTCCTGTTTTTATGGCACAAAAAGCCTCGTAATAATAACACCTTGCTTTTAGTTCTGAAGTATCGTCAAAATCATTTTTAATATTTTTAAAAAGGATCTGAGCCGCATAATAATCTTGATTTTCGTACAACTGAACGGCATGGTTAAACCCGGCAAGTTCATCTGTATAAACTTCAGATTTTTGGCTGTATACACCTATATAAAAACATAAAATGACCCAAGTAATGAATCTTTTGTCAGGCTGCATGTAAAGACTATTTTGAAACAAAATTAATGTAATGTCATAATTAGTAAACGCCGGAATTTTAGAAAAATGCCCAAATGTTAATTACTTACTGCTTTTGTTGAAAAGTTAAATACCCGGGCTCATTCCTTCACCAAAGTATCCATCATATTGTTAAATTCCTGAACAAAATTGTCATAATATTTGCCCGTTGCCGGACCATTGAAACCGGTGTGTATTTTTCTGACAGCTCCGGTTTTATCGATGACAATTGAAGTTGGAAACGAAATGATCTGGTTGAGCATGGGCAAGGACTCTGAAGCAGATTCGGTTGTTGCAACACCGGCGATTAGGACTTCGTAGTCAACACCCATAAGCTCTTTCATTTTTTGAACCCGGCTTTTTGCATAGGCAAAATCAGGCTTTCTCTCATAAGCCAGCCCAATGATCTCCACCCCGCGGTGTTTGTTTTTTCGGTACCAATCTGCTAAAAATCGTGTTTCATCCATGCAGTTCGGACACCAGGTTCCCAGAATTTGGACTACCACAACCTTATTCTGATATCGCGGATCTTTCAGGGAAACCAAATTACCCTGCAGATCTTTAAAGGAAAAATCTATTCTTTCATAACCTTTTTTAAGATAAGTCAGGCCATAGGCATCCGGCAATTCAATACTTTCATTTTTAAAGGCTTTGAATTTTTTATAGCCGGTTTTGCCGGACCAGAACTCCCCATGTATCGTATCTACAGATTTTACCCCCCGGAATTTGTACAGATGATCACCATCAAAAGAATAGAGGTACATGGTGTCTTTCAAAGCATAGCCTTCGAGATATCGATAATCTCCGGTGGTTGTCAAAAAAGTCCCTGTAAAAGTGGTATCGTTCAATTCAAACAGACCAATGCCTGAGTTTTGATCTCCTTCGGAGTTTGTAAAGAGGGTTTCCCACTTCCCGTTAAAATCGGTATTGTTTTTTACCTGATCAAATCTCGTGTTTTTGCCATGTACAGCTTCAAAGGGCAGGCTGTAACCTGTGGTGAAGTTTTTTTTGTAATACCCTTTCAGGCTGTCATTATATATTCTGGCTTTGATTTCTGCATCAAAAATATGCATTGTAAAACTGAGGCTGTCGTCGAGTAGAGAAACTTCATCAATGTTTATTGTTTCTTTCCCATTAATCAGGGTTATTTGTATGCGGTCACCGGTTTTACTGATATTGAAATTGAATGGGATGGATTGATTCTGGATTTCTATTGTTCCTCTCCAAAATCCCGTTTTTAAAAAAACCGGTTTTTCTTCTTCTTTGCACTGCATGAAAAGGAGGGAGCAGCTGAGTAAAAACAGAATTTTTCGCAAAAACATCAGGTATAATTTTCTTGGCCAAAGATAAAAATTTAAACAGAGACCCATAAAATATAAGCTGAATAGTTAGTTAAATTAATCACAAATAAAATCAACAGAGCCTTCTAAATGGCAAGTATATTTGATAACCGGGATGTGCTTTCTTCTTAATTTAAAATATTAACTGTAAGTTTGTATCCGGAAAATTATCCCCAAAATATTTTGTATGATTCAGTTAAAAGATGTTTCGATTTTTCAAAGGGAAAACCTGATTCTTTCAAAGGTTAATTTAGACATAAAAAAAGGAGAATTTAATTACCTGATCGGTAAAACCGGGAGCGGAAAAAGTAGTTTGATGAAAACGCTTTACGCCGACCTACCTTTATTGCACGGTAGCGGAACAGTGGTTGGTTTTGATCTGGTAAAACTGAAAGAAAAGGAGATTCCGTTTTTAAGGAGAAAAATCGGGATTGTTTTTCAGGATTTTAACCTGTTGAATGACCGTAGCGTTTATGACAATCTTTTGTTTGTGTTAAAGGCCACAGGGTGGAAGAATGCATCAGAAATTGAAAACAAGATTAACAGTGTTTTAGAAAAAGTTGATATGAAAACCAAAGGATTTAAAATGCCTTACCAACTTTCGGGAGGGGAACAGCAAAGGGTTGCCATCGCAAGAGCCCTATTGAATAATCCTGAAATGATCCTCGCAGATGAACCTACCGGAAACCTGGATCCAAAGACTTCCATTGAGATCATGCATGTGCTTGAGGCGATCAACAAACAAGGGATCACGATCCTGATGGCGACACACGATTATGCCCTCATTTTAAAATTTCCCCATAAGACCATCAAGTGCGAGGGAGGCATACTCTTTGAAGTAGTTTAAGAGATCAGATCCTTTATTTTTTGTGCATTTGCCTCTGTTTTGAAACTTTCCAGTGCGCTTTCCCTGAGGGCTATATCTTCTTCAGCGTATTCACGTTCCATCAAACGGTACATTTGTTTGATAAATTCAGATTTGCTGTTTGCCTCCAGACATAAATTTTCGAGCCCCGTGCCTTTTACCATATTTGGGTGACACAAAATGAACCGGCTGTTGAACAAAGAATTGATCAGTTTCAATTTGATTCCTGTATTCTGGAAGGTTGGCAGGACATTGACATGCGCTCTTTTAAAAAGTTCCAGCAATTGTTCATCATTCTCCAATTGAATAAATGATATCTTTTTATTCCTGCAGGTTTTTGCATCGATAGGCGAATATTCGAGATTACCGGCTATTACAAGGGGATAATCCACACTTTTGAAAACCTTGTACAAATATTCAACAGCTTTTTGATTATCTGGAACCTTGAGGTCGCCATGATAGAGGGCAAAATATCCTTTTTTTGAGGGTTTTCTCACAGCCTTATTGGCATGAAAGGGAGGAATAAGAATGGAGGGAACTTTGTACCGATCCTGGAAATATGCGTGGTCAGCTTGTGAAATGGACAGTATATAATCTGCTCTTTTCAATACCTTTTCATAAAGCTTAAGTTTGAAAGATTCTGCATAAAACAACAAACGTCTTCCGAAGTTGGTCTCTGATCCGGCCAATCCCTTGTAATATTCATGTTCGATGTTATGTGTTCTGACAAGGATGATCCGGTCCTCAAATTTGTGTTTGAACAGAGGGAAAGTAGAGTGCAATCCTTCGAACAGGATGGGAGCTTTGATGGATTTCAGGTTTTTCACCAGGGATTTGCTCGCTCTGGTCGATACGATATAGGGCAAATAGGAAAACGCCTGCAGGCTCGATTTTTTTCTTTTGTAATAATAAATTTTTTCACAGTAAGCATGGAGCTCTTCGCTCTTCGTATTTCTGCCTTCGAAGGCATGTAAATAAATTTTTATCCCCAGTTCCCGGAGTGCTTTGACCTTGTAAAAAACATCAATCGCACCGCCGTAATTGGCAGGGTAAGGTACTTCAAAAGAAACTAAGTGCAGGCAGTCAGACAAGGTTGTTAAAAATTTTTATTAGTTTTTCCGATTCGTTTTCCCAGGTATATTCCGGAGCGATTTTGTCCAGATTTTCCTTCCAGATCTGGTAAGTTTTTTCATCTGCAAATATACTCGAAACTGTTTGTGCTAAAAGCATTGGATCAAAAGTTTTTGTAACAAATCCTATCTCGTTATTTTTTACAAATTTTGCTACCAGTTTTCGGTCAGATACCAGTACCGGAACCCGGCATCGCACGTAGTCGAACAATTTGTTTGGCAGGCTCCATTCATAGTTTAAGTTGGTGTTCTTATCAAGAGAAAGACCGAGATCAGCCAAAGAAGTATATTCCATGAGTTTCTCATAGGGCATCTTTTTTAGCAGAAAAACCTTGTCCTCCAATCGATGATCTTTGATCAGACCGGCAAGCTTGTCAAACACATCTCCTCCCCCGATTATATACAATACTGTATTTTGAAGGAATTGCATCATTAAAACAGCCTCCTCTGCACCGCGATCCATGTTCAGGCCCGTACCTTGCAAAACAATCATTTTCCGGTTTTGTTTGATCCGGTCTTTAAACGCTTTCTCCGGGTTACCTGCCTCCTGTTTGTAAGGCAGATTTCTGATCACTTGAACAGGGATTTTATATTTTGTATGGTAATAGGCCGCTATCTGACTGTTTACGGTGTACATATTTTTTACATTTGGCAGTATGAATTTTTCAATACTGGTCCATATTTCTTTAATTCCGGGCCTGTTATTCAATTCAGGGATCTCTGTAAAAAGCTCATGGCTGTCGTACACCAGTTTTATTTTAAGGATCTTGTGTATGAGAAAATTCGGCAAAAGTGTATCCAGATCATTAGACAAAAGAATATCAGGTTTTCCAAAAAGCAGTTTAAAAAACAGACGGATATTGAGTTCCGCATAAAAAAGAAAACCCTTATTAAAGAACAATTGCATCCTATGGGTTTGGTATGGTCGTTTAAGCGATTCACTATTTGGGAGTAGCCGGCCAATTAAAATCACCTCATAACCAAGATCAAATAAAGTCTGACAGATTTTTTTTACGCGCTGGTCTGTGTCAAGGTCATTACTAACGGAAACAATAATTCTTTGCACAGGCCGGTGTTTTAATTGATTGTCAAGACTGAGTGAAATTCAATGAAATAAAGAGACATCAAAGCGCGGATAAAGTTATTAAATATTATATTTGTTACTTCAAAAGAAGGCTTGATATTCCCCCTTGTTTTTGATAATTACCAATAGACAATGGAATTGACTAAATCAGAAACCGAGCAAAACTGGTACGCAGTTTTTACAAAACCGCGTGCCGAAAAAAAAGTAGTAGAGCGATTAGAAGAAGGTAATATTGAAGTATTTCTGCCTCTGGTAAAAACTTTAAGGCAATGGAGCGACCGAAAAAAATACGTGCAGCTCCCATTGATTCCTTCTTATGTTTTCGTCCGTATGAATGAAAAGGATCTGAATAAGGTCCTGCCATATCCCGGAACAGTTGCCGTACTCAAGCACCTGGGGAAGCCCGCCAAAGTAAAGCAGAGCGAAATAGATAATTTAAAAATTTTAAGCGATAACGCAGATGCCAGCGATATTATAAGTGTTGATAAAGTAGGCAAGGGTGATGCGGTTATGGTGTCGAAGGGTTCATTTGCCGGTTTAATAGGAGTTTGTATCAAGGACGGAAATAAACACAGGGTTGTTGTACAGATCGATTCCCTGGGCAGTTGCTTTAGTGTGGATATACCATTAAACCATCTTGAAAAAATTTAGAAGAGAATAATTATACTATTTTTAATATTTGGGAGTTATTGTAGCATCCCTCTAAAATATATCAAACAATGAATTTAACTGTGGTGGGAACCGGATATGTCGGATTGGTTACCGGGACCTGTTTTTCTGAAATGGGCAACAATGTTATGTGCATTGATGTTGATGAGCGAAAAATCGAAAATTTAAAAAAAGGAATAATTCCCATATACGAACCGGGATTGGAAGCCATGGTGATCAAGAATATGGCAAACAAATGCCTTCATTTTAGCACACGGCTTAAAGATGGTCTGGAAAAAGCTGAGATGGTATTTATAGCGGTGGGAACGCCCATGGGGGAAGACGGATCAGCAGACCTTCAATATGTAACCAGTGTGGCCAGACAACTGGGGCAGGAAATGAAGAAACCACTGATCGTGGTTGATAAATCAACAGTTCCGGTAGGAACCGGAGAAAAAGTAAAGCAGGCTATTCAGGAAGAACTGGACAAGAGGGGGTTAAAAATACCATTTCATGTAGTATCAAATCCTGAATTTCTGAAAGAGGGAGCTGCCATTGAAGACTTTATGAAACCTGACAGGGTAGTGATCGGCGCGGAAGACGAGGAGGTATTTAAAAAAATGAGGGACTTGTATCATCCCTTTACCCATAGTCATGACAGAATCATCACGATGGATATCAAATCTGCCGAAATGACCAAATATGTTGCCAATGCTATGCTGGCGACTAAGATCTCTTTTATGAATGAGGTTGCCAATATTTGCGAACTGGTCGGTGCAGATGTGAATAAGGTTAGAATTGGTATCGGATCAGACACACGCATAGGATATAGTTTCATATATCCCGGTAGTGGCTATGGGGGCTCCTGTTTTCCAAAAGATGTAAAAGCACTTAAGAAAATTGCGGAAGAAAACGGGTATCAGACCAAACTGATCTCTGCCGTTGAGGAGGTAAATGACAAACAAAAGCTCGTGGTGGCAAAAAAGATTGTCAGAAGATTTGGCGAAGATCTCAGCGGTAAGACATTTGCTGTATGGGGTCTCGCATTTAAACCGGGCACTGACGATATGCGTGAAGCACCTGCAATATACATAATCAAAGATCTGGTAAAAAGAGGCGCCAAAATAAGTGCTTTTGATCCTAAAGCCATGGAAGAGGCAAAACATTTTTATTTAAAGGATGTTGAAAATATCAGCTATTTCGATTCCAAGTATAGCTGTGTGAAGGATGCTGATGCCATGTTGCTTTTAACCGAATGGAAAGAATTTCGATCACCTGATTTTGAAGAATTGAAAAGCAAGATGAAGCAGCCTGTTATTTTCGACGGCAGAAACCAGTACGGCAGTTTCGATCTCGAAGACAGGGGCTTTGAATATTATCAAATCGGCGTAAAAAATATTAAAATATCAGAAACCTTTAAAAACTAAAAAAACTAATAAACTTAATTTCATGAAAAAGATAGTCCTTTTACTTTCATTCGCAATCCTGCTGTTTTCCTGCGCGACGAAACAAGATGTCGTTTATTTTAACGGTATCAACCCGGCAGATAATATTGTTGGGATAGACTCTTATATGCCGACATATCATATCGGTGATGAGTTGCTCATAGTTGTAAATGCCATCGATGCAGAAGCGGCAAAGCCATTCAATCAAACGGCGGTTTCCTATTCCGAACAACTTAATTTTGCCCGTGGACAGGAACGGATTCAAACCTATATAGTTGATTCTAAAGGAGAAATTGACTTCCCTGTTTTGGGTAAACTTAAACTTGCCGGATTGAGCAGGGATCAGGCTACCGCATTCATGGAAGAAAAACTAAAAGATTATATCAAGGACCCAATTGTAAATATCAGAACCTTAAATTACAGGATCACCGTATTGGGCGAAGTAAACAGACCCGGAACCTATACCGCTACCAATGAGCGGATCACACTGATAGACGCACTTGGATTGGCCGGAGATATGACGATTTACGGGGAAAGGGAAAATGTATTGGTAATCCATGACTACGATGGAAAAAAAACCTTTACCAGAGTAAATCTAAAGGACAAAAATTTATTTGAATCGCCTGCTTATTATTTATCTCAAAATGATGTGGTTTATGTTGAGCCAAATAAGACCAGGGCAAAAAACTCTTCAATAGGTGCTGATACCGGAGTGATTATTAGTTCTATCGGTCTGCTTATTTCCTTGTCGGCTGTTATTGTCGCCGTACTCAATATCGATTAAGGATCTGTTAAAATTTATTATAAGAAGCCGGCAAAAACTGCCGGCTTCTTTTTTATTTTTCAAAATACAAGATCTCATAACTCAGTTCAGAAAATTTCCTAAACATTTCGCTAACCCCACAGTATTTATCCTGTGATAATTTCACTGCCTTTTCTATTTTTTCCTTCTCAAAATCTTTGCCGTAAAATTTATAGATCACTTTTACTTTGTTGTAATATGTGGGCTGAACTTCGGTAAGATCTGCCTGAACATCAATTTCAATTCCTTCAACCACTATGCGCATTTTTTTAAAAAGCGAAGTGACATCCAGCCCGGTGCAACCCGCAAGGGCAGTCAGCATCAGGGCTTTTGGCCTCAGACCCTGTCCGCTGCCTCCGTTGGCCACATCAGCATCAATTTTTAAACTCCCACCGGGATTCTCTGCATGGAAAAGCATATTTCCTTCCCATCTTGTTTTTATTTCCTGTTTCATTTTATGATCAATTTAGGTTTTATATTTTTAAGTTTGCTGCCAATGCCATTTTCATCTGCATAAATAATTCTTCCATGTTCTAAGGTTATTCCTTCGGCAATGTCTTCTTTCAGCAATAAGGAGCCGTCCATATCAACATAATTCAGCTCTGGCAGCAAATGTGCTATGGCTGACATACCTACACTTGATTCTGTCATACAACCCACCATGGTCCTGAGATTTTTCTCTTTGGCTTGTCTGATCATTCTCCTTGCCGGAGTTAGGCCACCACATTTTACAAGTTTGATGTTTATACCATGAAAATGGCCTGCACATTTTTCTACATCCTGTTCAATCTGGCAGCTTTCATCGGCAACTATGGGTAAAACGGACTGCTCATAAATAACTTTTGCACCCTCCCAATCTTCTGCAGGCATGGGTTGTTCTATAAATTCAACATGTAACTTTTGCAGTTCTTTGGCATTGTAAACAGATTCATCCACACCCCAGGCACAATTTGCATCTATCCTGAAAACAGCATCAGTTTCTTTACGCAGGGCTCGTACGATCTTCAGGTCTTCTTTTGTGCCGAGCTTAATTTTATATATCGGCCAGGGGGTCTCCTTTATTTTAAGAACCATATTTTCTATGGTGTCGATTCCTATTGTATAATTGGTTAGCGGATTGTTGTCTGTTCTATAGCCCCACAATTCATACAGTTTTTTGCCTCTTTTTCGCGCGTAGAGATCATTATAAGCGAGGTCAATTGCGCACAAGGCAAACATATTGTCTTTTAAAAGGGGATACATTTTTGTCCAAACCTCTTCCGGGGTTTCATCAGAAAGATTTTCAATAAATTCCCTGTGAACAGAAAGGTCATTTACCATAACCTCTATGGTCTTGTTGTAGTATGGATTTTCTGAAGCCTCACCAAAACCGCTGAAAATACCATCTTTTAACTCTACGATCAGGGTTCGTTTTATATCAAAGGAATATCTGGAAATTTTGAAAGTATGTTTCAATTTAAGATCAAAAGACCTTAGGATTAACTGCATATTATTAACTTTTTTGAAATTTCAAAAGTAAATAATAATTATGAATACAGCCTTCAATGTAAGGGGTTAAATCAGGATTTTCCCTGAACGATCAGAACAAATTCACCCTTGGGCGGATGTGATGTAAAATGAACAAAAGCCTCTGAAACTGTACATCGTATTGTTTCTTCATATAGTTTTGTAAGTTCTCTCGAAACCGAAATGTGTCCGGTCTTCACCAAAATAGGTCTTCATCTGTTCCAGGGTCTTTAGCAATTTATGGGGAGATTCATAGAAGATCATGGTCCGCTGCTCTTCTGCCAGTTCCAAAAATCGGGTTTGCCTGCCTTTTTTAAGGGGTAAAAATCCTTCAAAAACAAAACGGTCGTTAGGCAGGCCGGAGTTTACCAGTGCCGGAACAAAGGCTGTAGCTCCCGGAAGGCATTCGATAGGGATGTCGTTTTGAACGCAGGCTCTCGTGATCAGGAAGCCGGGATCTGAAATAGCGGGGGTCCCTGCATCCGAGATCAATGCAATAACCGCCCCGTTTAACAATCTCCTGATGATCTGGTCCACCATTTTGTGTTCGTTATGCATATGATGGCTTTGCATAGGCGTTTCTATGCCGTAGTGCTTTAAAAGCTTGCCTGAGGTCCTGGTATCCTCGGCCAGAATCAGATCAGCTTCTTTGAGAATTCTTATTGCCCTGAGGGTGATGTCTTCAAGATTACCGATGGGCGTGGGAACTAAATACAATTTCATGAGTTTAACTTATTATGGCGAACCGAAAAAAATCCTGAAAAATCCTTCAGAAAAGCTTCCGAAACAGCTTGTTCAGGCAGTCAATTATTTCTTTCAAAGGTAAATGAAATTTGCCTGTTTGATTTAATAATCGATCTGAAATATGCCAGATCGTTTATCTGTGCTTATCCTTATTAATAAAAATATTTACTTTAACCTGAAGTGTAATTGTTTAAATTTGCACATTAAATTTAAATGCATGTATAGAAATCGTACAAACGGAGAACTCAGTTTAAAGAACCTGAATGAAGAGGTTACTTTGGCAGGATGGGTACAAAAAACAAGAGATAAAGGATTTATGATCTGGGTTGATCTGCGCGACAGATATGGGATCACCCAGCTTATTTTTGATGCAGACAGAACCGACAAAGCCGTTATCGAGCTGGCAAAGACCCTGGGTAGAGAATTTGTAATTCAGGTGAAAGGAAAGGTGATTGAAAGAGAAGCTAAAAATCCGAACTTAGCTACTGGAGAAATAGAAATTTTAGTAAAAGATTTGAAGATCTTAAACAGAGCCCAGTTGCCTCCGTTTACCATTGAGGACGATACAGACGGTGGTGATGAATTGAGAATGAAATACAGGTACCTCGACATTCGCAGGACTCCGGTACGCAATAATTTGATTTTCAGATCAAAAGTTACCATGGCTGTGAGGAAATACCTGACAGACCAAGGGTTTATTGATGTGGAAACCCCCTATCTTATTAAATCTACACCGGAGGGAGCCCGTGATTTTGTTGTGCCCTCAAGAATGAACCAGGGTCAATTCTATGCCCTGCCGCAATCTCCGCAAACTTTTAAACAATTGCTGATGGTAGGTGGTATGGACAAATATTTTCAAATTGTGAAGTGTTTCAGAGACGAAGACCTCCGTGCCGACAGGCAACCTGAGTTTACTCAAATAGATTGTGAGATGGCTTTTGTAGAACAAGAAGATATACTGGATGTTTTCGAAGGCCTGATCAGGCATTTATTAAAAGAGATCAATGGTATTGAGGTTCAGAAATTCCCCAGAATAACCTATGATTATGCCATGAGAACCTATGGCAATGACAAACCAGATATTCGTTTTGAGATGAAATTTGCAGAATTAAACGATCTTGTAAAAGATAAGGGCTTCCAGGTCTTTGAGCAGGAGCTCGTCGTTGGCATTGCAGTTCCGGGCTGCTCCGAATATTCAAGAAAGGAACTTGACGCCCTCTCAGACTTTGTAAAAAAACCACAGATCGGATCAAGTGGTTTGGTATGGGTAAAATACCAGGCCGACGGGGTACTTAAATCCTCTGTTGATAAATTTTACACGGAAGCAGAATTGAAGGTCTGGGCTGAAAGAATGGAGGCTAAACCCGGAGATCTGTTGCTGATCATGGCCGGAGAAATGAATAAAACCAGGTCGCAGCTCAGTGCACTCAGAATGCATCTGGCTGAAAAATTAGGCCTGAGAAAACGAAATACATTTGCTCCTCTTTGGGTGGTTGATTTTCCATTGCTCGAATGGGATGAAGAGACAAAAAGATTCCATGCCATGCACCATCCGTTTACCTCACCAAAACCGGAAGATCTTGGATTATTAAAAGATCAGCCCGGAAAAGTGAGGGCCAATGCCTATGACATGGTGCTCAATGGCAATGAAATAGGGGGCGGTTCCATCAGAATTCACGATAAAGAAACACAAAAAAGCATGTTCACCTTATTGGGCTTTTCAGACGAACAGGCTCAGGAACAGTTCGGCTTTTTAATGGATGCATTTCAGTTTGGGGCACCACCTCACGGTGGACTCGCTTTTGGACTGGACAGGCTGGTTGCGATCCTGGGCGGACAGGAAACCATACGTGATTTTATTGCCTTCCCAAAAAACAATGCAGGGCGTGATGTGATGATCGACGCACCGGCTACCATAGATGAGGCTCAGTTACAGGAACTTTGTTTAAAACTGGACTTAAAAAAGTAAGCCGGGGAATATTCAATTAAAACAGCATGGATTCAAAGGAAGCCTATACAAAATTTCTAAAATGGCGGTATAAGTACATTACTCAAAACCAGTTCAGAAATATTGCCAGTGCTGTGATCGGGTTATTAACAGGTTTGGGGGCCGTTGCCCTGAAGAATTTAACCCATTTGATTCAGGAAATACTCGAGGGAAAATTCATTTATGAATTTCATAATGCATTTTATTTTATTTTTCCAATAATTGGCTTGTTATTGGTATTCTTTATCAAAAAGTTCATTATTAAAAAACATGTGGGACATGGCATACCTTCTACACTCTTTGCAATTTCAAGGCTTAAAAGTAATATGCCCAGCCATCAGATCTGGTCATCAATTATAACAGCACCTTTAACAGTTGGTTTTGGTGGATCCGTGGGTTTAGAAGGCCCTACAGTGGCAACAGGGGCTGCTATTGGGTCTAATTTTGGCAGGTTATTGCATCTCAATCAGGCAACAAGGACCCTGTTGATCGGAGCCGCTGCGGCAGGGGCAATGTCTTCTATCTTTAAAGCGCCCATTGCTGCCATTGTTTTTGCTGTTGAAATATTTAGTCTGGATCTCACCCTGGCTTCCATGACACCGCTAATTTTAGCATCCATCACTGCGGTGCTGACTTCCTATTTCTTTTTTGGTGACGATGTACTTTTTCATTTTCAATTGCAGGACAGATTTGAATTACCTGATCTGTTTTTTTTGCTTTTTTTGGGTTTAACCACAGCGATCATCTCAATACATTTTAGTAAAGTGTATCATTTTATTGCTCAGGCGTTCAAAAAAATCAAGAGTCCGATTCACAGGCTCTTAATTGGAGGTGTTTCATTGGGACTGATTGTATTTTTTATTCCTCCGCTTTTTGGTGAAGGGTATGAGGTCATCAATAATTTATTGGTTGATAATTATGAAGGGGTATTAAAATATAATTTTTTAAAGATACCCACCGATAATACTGCAATCATTTTATTGCTCTTAGCTGGACTGGCATTATTAAAGGTTTTTGCAACCTCAGTAACATTCGGTGCAGGCGGAGTTGGTGGTGTTTTTGCGCCTACTTTATTTACAGGAAGTATTACGGGCTATGTCTTTGCAAAAGCCATCAATTATACCAACCTGTTTGAACATCACTTATCACAGAGTAATTTTGCCTTGCTGGGCATGGCCGGTTTAATGGCCGGGGTTTTACATGCGCCATTGACAGCAATTTTTTTAATTGCGGAGATCACAGGTGGCTATGAGCTTTTTGTTCCCCTTATGATTGTTTCCCTTATCTCATTTCTTGTGGCTAAAAAGTTTGTCCCTAACAATATTTACTCGTATCAACTGGCCCAAAGAGGTGAACTCATTACACATGATAAGGATAAGACCGTGCTCGCCTTGATGGACTTTGATAAAATTATTGAAGACAATTTCATTCCACTGACTACCGAAATGAAATTTGGCGAACTCTTGAAAAACTGTGTTGTACATTCCAACAGGAATATTTTTCCTGTTGTTGACAAGGAAAATAACTTTTTGGGAATCGTATTACTGGATACGCTCAGGCCCAACATGTTCAATGAAGAACTATATGAAACTACCACAGTAGAGGATTTTATGCAAGATGCCCCGGAAATTATTGATTATGAATCGGACAATATGAATACCGTCATGAAAAAGTTTCAGGACAGCGGGGCATGGAATCTTCCGGTATTAAAAGCCGGAAAATATGCCGGATTTATTTCTAAATCTAAGCTACTTACTGCCTATAGAAGGAAACTCATACAGGTTACTTCCTAAGCCCGCTTCACGATCATGACCGGCAAAAAGGGATAGAACTAATTTTAGATTTTTTTGTATTTTTAGAACAGTGCAAAACCGAGCCTTCGAGAAATAATATGGAAAAATTAAATATTTTATAATGAAAACTACTCTAAGAATTTTATTGTTTCTGATGATACTTTTTATTGCCGGGGGATATGTCTTCAATAAGATGAATCCGGGCAGAGGAGATAAGTTTATCGGCATAGGGGTTTTGATTTTGGCCTTTGCACTGATGCCTTTATTTCTATATCACCGGTACAAAGGGAAAGACCTGTCAAAGTACAGACTGAGGTTTGATAATTTTAAAGAAGAACAGAAAACAAAGCCCAAAATAAAGGAATAGTTCAGTTAAGATTCCTTTTCTCAATAAAAAATCGGGTGATGATCTCGCTGCATTCATTTTCAAGAACCCCACCGGTTACTTTTGTTTTTGGGTGCAGGCTCGTATTATAATGCCGGTATCCTCTTTTCGGGTCAAAAGCTCCGAATACAATTCTGTCAATTTGAGTCCAGTAGCTCGCTCCGGCACACATCTGGCAAGGTTCAAGCGTAACATAAAGTGTGCAGCCCTTTAAATATTTTCCTCCTAAAAAATCAGAGGCCGCCGTAAAACACTGCATTTCAGCATGGGCTGTAACATCAGTGAGTGTTTCTGTCAAATTGTGCGCACGGGCAATTATCTGGTCATTGATTACAATTACAGCACCGATAGGCACCTCTCCCTTGGAAAAGGCTGATTGCGCCTCCAAAAGGGCTTTTCTCATAAAATATTCATCGTTATACGGGCTGACCATTTAAAAATCAATTTGTTGTGCAATATATCCTTTATTGAAGGAGTCGAGTATCTGCTGAAAAAACTTCGGATCTGAATTGGAATAAAATTTCTGGTAACCAGGTGTAGAACTGGTGTTGATCAAGTTTTGCTGAATAAGTATGTTCTTTGTCTGCCGGGCAACTGCCTCTCCCGAATCAAGGATGCTTATCTTATGACCTGTGTGTGCACTGATCTGCGGAATCAACAAAGGGTAATGGGTACAACCCAGCACCAAATGGTCAATTCCTTTTTCGAGCATAGGCAACAAATATCCTTCGAGCAGGCTGCTCATTTCAGGAGAATTCAATTTACCTGCTTCGATCAGTGTAACGATACCTTCACCAACCTGTTCAACAACTTCCACCCCCTGAGCAAATTGCTTTGTATTTTCATAAAAGAGTTCACTGGTTAATGTACCCCGGGTGGCCAGTATGCCTATGGTCTTTGTTTTTGTTTGCAGGGCAGCAGGTTTTATCGCCGGTTGAATTCTGATAAAAGGAATTTTAAAATGTGCCCTTAATTCGGCAACAGCATTGGTAGAAGCCGTATTACAGGCAACAACAACCAGCTTACATCCATTGTCAATGAGGTATTCTGTATTCTTAAAACTTAATGCAACAATTTCCTCTTTGGTTTTTTCTCCGTAAGGCGAATTTTTACTGTCAGCCAGATAAATCATATTTTCATTTGGCAGTATCTTGTGTATCTCATTCCAGATCGTTAATCCGCCGCTGCCTGAGTCGAATATGCCTATGGGCTGTTCTGTCATCGTTTAATGAAATAAAGGTCTTATAAAGAGTTTCGTTTCACCAAAGATAATTGTAGTTTTGTGATTGTGAAAAAAAGTTACTTACAATATATCAACAGTCCTGCTGATCTCAAAAAACTGAGCCCCCGGGAACTGACTCTTTTAGCCACAGAATTGAGGGAGTTTATCATTGATATCGTATCCGTAAAACAAGGGCATTTGGGGTCCAGTTTAGGGGTCGTTGAACTGACCATTGCGCTGCATTATGTTTTTGACACACCGAACGACAGGCTGGTCTGGGATGTAGGCCATCAGGCATATCCCCATAAAATTTTAACCGGACGCAGAGATGTTTTTAGCACGAACCGAGAATTTGGTGGGATATCCGGCTTTCCGAAAAGGACAGAAAGCATTTATGATGTTTTTGGAACAGGACATGCCTCTACCAGTATTTCGGCAGTTCTCGGCATGGCCATTGCCGCCAGGCTGAATGGAGATGAAAGCAGAAATCATATTGCCGTTATAGGTGATGCGAGCATTGCAGGAGGAATGGCTTTCGAGGGTTTGAATCATGCTGGGGTCGCTAATTCCAACCTGCTGATTATTTTAAACGACAACGAAATGGGGATAGATCCCAATGTAGGGGCATTAAAAAAATACCTGACTTCCGTTAAACTTGACAAGAACCAAAAAGCAAAAAATATTTTTGAAGCGCTGAACTTTAATTATTACGGACCTGTTGATGGACATGATTTAAACGCCTTGTTAGATATACTGACCGGGTTAAAACAAAAGAAAGGCCCCAATTTTTTGCATGTCATAACAAAAAAAGGAAAAGGCCTTGAACAGGCAGAGAACGACCAGGTCACTTATCATGCACCCGGAAAATTTGATAAAGAAACCGGCGATCTCCTTGAATTGGACGACAAGAATAAGCCTCCCAGATTTCAGCATGTCTTCGGTACTACTTTGGTGGAACTGGCAGAACAAAATCCCAAAATTATTGGAATAACAGCTGCCATGCCAACCGGGACATCTATGAAATATATGCTGGAAAAAATTCCCGAAAGGGCTTTTGATGTGGGCATTGCGGAGCAGCATGCAGTAACCATGGCGGCCGGACTGGCAGCAGAGGGCTTTATCCCCTTCTGTGCGATCTATTCCACTTTTTTGCAAAGAGCGTATGACCAGATCATTCATGATGTAGCCCTGCAAAACCTGCCTGTTGTTTTTTGCCTGGATCGTTCCGGCCTAGTTGGCGAAGATGGGCCCACGCACCACGGAGTATTCGATCTGGCCTATTTAAGAATTATTCCCAACCTCATTGTTGCAGCTCCCATGGACGAAATAGAATTGCGCAATATGATGTATACTGCCCAACTTGGATTGCAACACCCAATTGCCATAAGGTATCCCAGAGGAAGGGGTTTTAACCGGAACTGGCATCAGGATTTTAAGGCAGTAGAAATTGGTAAGGGAAGGATTCTTAGAGAAGGAAATAAAATTGCCGTATTGAGTATTGGAACCATGGGGCAAACAGTGAAAAATGCCATTGAAGCCTTAAATACGGATGCAATTGCTCATTATGATATGAGGTTTGTAAAACCCCTTGACGCAACTTTAATGCATGAAATAGCCCAAATGTTCAGTACGTTGGTTACCGTTGAGGATGGGACGCTAAAAGGCGGATTCGGAAGTGAGGTTCTGGAATTTTTAGAAGAACATGACTATTTGCAGATTCAATTAAGCCGACTGGGTCTGCCGGACAGGTTTATCCCGCACGGTTCATCGGAAGAATTGTACCGTAGTGTAGAATTAGACCAGGAGTCGCTTATGAAAAAACTTAAAACGTTATCAGAAGAGTAGAGCAGTGAGAAAATTGGAATTGAAATATATTGCTTGTTTTTTATTTTTATTGTTTTTTATACCTGATTTGCAGGCTCAAATTACCATCCCCTTCAGGAAAGAAGTTGCAAAAGATTCCGTTCAGCACCAGCAAGCTGCCGATACAACTAAAATACCTTCGCTGCCATCATCCTTTGATGAAGAAGATGCTGACCCCTATATCCAGATTAAAAGATCAGTACTCGATTCTTTGCTGAGTCCATTTTATTCTTCTTCTATGGACACAGTCAAAAATGATATTTTGTATAAAGCCAAATACAGGATGAATCTGAAAGCGATTTCGGGAGACACCATTTATGTTCCCCTGCCCAGGGAAGAATATTACCTGGCCCCTCAAATAAAGGCCCATTTTAATGAATTGAAAGTAAAGGAGACCGTAACAGCACAGGATGTCGGCAGGCTTATCAAACTCAATCCGCCGGTCTGGTGGAAAAATGAAGCAAACTTTACACTGGCGGCGAATGAATCTGCATTTATGAACTGGAATGCCGGAGGAAATAATTCGGTGTCAGGATTGGCAAAGCTTAGTGTTATCAGAAAATATCAAAGACTGTTTACCCTGTGGAACAATGAAATTTTTCTGACTTACGGTTTGAATTACAATGAAGAACAGAAATTGAGAAAAACCGATGACCAGATCCTGATCAATTCAACTTTCGGATACAGGAAAGACACCATCTCCAATTGGTACTATACAGCAAAATTCAATTTCAAAACGCAGTTTACGAATGGGTATAAATACCCCGACACAGATAATCCGATCTCAAAATTTTTTGCACCGGCTTACCTCTATTTTGGGGCTGGAACTGAATACAATTTAAAGAAGGAAAAACTGTCTGTTTATCTGTCACCTCTCACCTTTAAATCGACCTTCGTTTTGGATGATGAACTTTCCAGCACCGGAGCCTTCGGTGTTGAGCCAGGAAAAAATTCACGTACCGAATTGGGATTTTTTACCGAAACATCCTGGGAAAAAAAGGTGATGAAAAATGTGGTCATGACCAATCGTTTGGGTTTATATACTGATTATTTGAATGATTTCGGCAATATTGATGTAGACTGGGTACTGGACTTCAAGCTGACCGTAAATAAATGGATCAAAGCCAATCTGGGGGCTCAGCTTATATACGACAATGATATCAAATACAAAGAAGATACCAACGGAGATGGCACACTGGAAACCTTTGGAGCAAAGGTTCAGTTAAAACAGGTGTTTAATATTGGGTTTACCTATAGTTTTTAATACAAATCTATCCCCTGAATTTTTTTGTGGAGCTGTATGGCATAACTGTCGGAAAAGAGTGCCACGGTACTGCAGATGTCGAGTATCCTCCCATAAAGTTCATTTTTAATACCCAGGTTTTTATTGGGTAAGAGCATCAGGATAAGCTTGTCATAATTGGTTGCGCTGTCATTATAAGTATTGTTTACAGCCCTGATAAATACTTCCAGCAGGTCGCCGATTACTTTATATCCTGCGATCTCCTTTTCAACTACTTCCTTGCTCTGGTATATTTTTTCGATACTCAGTTGAATGATATCGTTGATCTGGGCTTCGTATTTGCCCTTTTCCAGCAAGGAACGGTGAAAATTACCGCTTAAAATAAATGCCTCATTTGAAATAAAAACTTTTGCTGCCTCATTTATCAGATTTCCGATTGCGAGGGCACGAAGGTAGCTTACCCTGTCTTTAGTTGTTTGTAAACCATTGTATTTCTGTGTATTGATTTTGTCTCTTACCAGATTTATCAGGTATTCAAGGGCGTAATCTTCGGAAATGAGTCCAAGATTTATACCGTCTTCAAAATCAATGATGGTATAACAAATATCGTCAGCAGCTTCTACCAGAAAAGCAAAGGGATGCCGCAAATAGGACAGATCCCCCGCGGCTCCGGAAGGTATTAAACCCAATTCCCGGGCCACTTCATTAAAGAATTCCTTATTTTCCTGAAAAACACCAAATTTTTTGTCGGAAATCCGGTTACTAGGCTTTTTAGGCAATGATTCTTTCGGGTATTTCATAAAAGCTCCCAAAGTGGCGTAAGAAAGCCGGAGTCCGCCGTCTGTTCCTAGTACAGATTGTGTCAGGATTTTAAAACCGTTGGCATTGCCTTCAAAATCTATCAGATCCTGCCACTGTTTCTGATTCATCTGATCTTTAAAAACAGATCCTTTTCCGCTCCTAAAAAATTCACCGATTGCTTTTTCACCACTGTGTCCGAAAGGAGGGTTGCCAATATCATGGGCTAGCGCGGCAGCTGCTACAATAGCCCCAAAATCATTTATCTGATATCCTTTTTCTTTTAAATCAGGGTAGGTATCAAGCAGGTATTTTCCAATGATCCTTCCCAGGGAGCGGGCAACAACGGAAACCTCAAGACTATGCGTCAGGCGCGTATGTACAAAATCGGTTTTTGACAGGGGAACCACCTGCGTTTTGTCCTGCAGGCTCCTGAACGAATCTGAAAAAATAATCCTGTCGTAATCAACCTCAAACCCAAGCCTGGTTTCATCCTGTTCCGCTCTTGGCCTGAGGCCTTTGTCTCCGTATCTTTTCAAGGATAATAATCGCTCCCAATCCATCTTTTTTTTGTGCTAATATACCAATTGTTCAAGAGTTAATGCAAACCGGAAACACAAGCTTTAATATGTGCGTTACGGAAACTTAACAATTGCTTAACCTGGTTTTTTGATTTCATTCGTTCCTTTGTCAAAAATAAATATAAAGATGAAAAACGTATTATTTCTTTTCGCATTTTGCTTCTCAGCAGTTATGTTTGCTCAGGACGCTCAATTGACAGGTCAGGTTAAAGATGGTGACAATGCCAACGAACCCCTTGCATTCGCTACGGTTACAGTTAAAGAAATCAATGCAAAAGCATACACAGACCAGGAAGGTAAATTTTCTTTGGACCTTGCACCGGGCACCTATACCCTCGTTTATGAATTTATTGGCTATGCGCCGGTAGAAATCAAAAATGTAGCAGTAAACAGACAGGAATCGGTTAAAGATATCACTTTACGTGCGCACACCCTTTTACCAACAAAGGACCTGGCTATAAATTAGGACTGATTGATCTAACGATAAAAAAAGAGCTTAGCAGTTTCGCTAAGCTCTTTTTTTTATGAACCACACATCAAACAGTCGTCAGGATTCTCCTTGGACTTCAGGATCAGGCTTTTTAATTCCTCTGACGTAAGCGGGGCATCTTCCTGTTTCTTTTCATTTGAAACGGTGAACTGTATGGCATTTACCGCCGATTTCGTCCTGAGATAATACATTCCGGTCTTCAAACCTGATTTCCATGCATAAAAGTGCATGGACGTAAGTTTGCCGTAGTCAGGATCTTTCAGGAACAGGTTTAGGGATTGTGATTGGTCAATAAAATAACCCCTTTGCCTTGACATATCGATAATATCTTTCATACTCATTTCCCAAACGGTCTTGTAGAGCTCTTTTATGTCTGCGGGTATGTTTTCAATATGCTGAATGGAACCGTTTGCCCGCATGATTTCTTCTTTCATGTCATTATCCCACAAGCCAAGCGCGACCAAGTCTTCCAGAAGGTGTTTGTTTACAATGATAAACTCACCTGAGAGGACACGTCTCGTGTAAATATTGGACGTGTAGGGTTCAAAGGCCTCATTATTACCTAAAATCTGAGAAGTCGAAGCCGTAGGCATAGGCGCCACGAGCAATGAGTTTCGCACACCGGATTCAAGAATCTGTGCCCGTAATTTATTCCAGTCCCAGCGCCCGCTCAGGTCATTTTCGCTCACATTCCAAAGGTTGAACTGAAATTTACCTTCAGAAAGCGGAGACCCCTTGAACGTGGAATAAGCTCCTTTTTCTTTGGCAAGCTCCATCGAAGCAGTTAAGGCTCCATAATATATGGTTTCAAAAATTTCTTCATTTAATTTTTTGGCCTCATCACTGGTAAAAGGCATACGCAACATGATAAAAGCATCAGCCAGTCCCTGTACCCCCAAACCAACCGGTCTGTGTCTGAAATTCGAGTTTTCAGCTTCCTTTATCGGATAGTAATTCTGATCAATCACACTATCCAGATTTCTGGTTACTTTCTTAATTACTTTGAACAATTTTTTATGATCAAAGAATTTTGAGCCGTCCACTTCCTCGCTGACGAACATGGGCAAAGCGACCGAAGCGAGATTACACACCGCTACTTCATCCTCAGAAGTATATTCCATGATCTCTGTGCAGAGGTTTGAAGAACGTATGGTACCCAGATTTTTTTGATTGGACTTTCGGTTTACGGAATCTTTATAAAGCATATAAGGAGTTCCGGTTTCGATTTGTGACTCTAGAATTTTTTCCCACAACTCCCTGGCTTTTATCGTCTTTCTTCCTTTTCCTGCGGTTTCATATTTTATGTAGAGCTCTTCAAATTTCTCTCCGTAGTTGTCAAACAGATGCGGACATTCATTGGGGCACATCAGGGTCCAGTTTTTGTCTTCTTCAACGCGTTTCATAAACAAATCCGGGATCCACATGGCGTAGAACAGATCCCTCGCCCTCATTTCTTCCTTACCATGGTTTTTCCGGAGATCCAGAAACTGGAATACATCGGCATGCCAGGGCTCCAGATAAACCGCAAAGGAGCCTTTTCTTTTTCCTCCGCCCTGATCCACATAACGGGCGGTATCGTTAAAAACACGCAGCATGGGCACAATTCCATTCGAAGTACCATTGGTACCCCGGATATAGGAGCCGGTGGCCCTTACGTTGTGTATTGAAAGTCCGATGCCCCCGGCGGATTGTGATATTTTTGCCGTTTGTTTCAGTGTCGTGTAAATACCGTCTATACTATCGTCCTGCATCTGTAACAGGAAACAGGAAGACATCTGTGGTTTTGGTGTACCGGCATTGAAAAGTGTGGGAGTGGCATGTGTAAAATATCGCTTGCTCATCAATTCATAAGTCTCAATTGCCGCATCGATATCTTCCTTGTGTATCCCTATGGCCACCCGCATGAGCATGTGTTGCGGACGTTCCACTATTTTGCCGTTTATTTTTAGCAGATAAGACCTTTCAAGGGTTTTAAAACCAAAATAGTCATAACCGAAATCACGGTTATAAATGATGGTAGAATCAAGTTTTTCCGCATTGTCACTGATGATCTGGAAAACGTCATCGGCAATCATCGAAGCTTTTTTACCAGTTCTGGGATTCACATAATAATACAGGTCATTTACGGTCTGACTAAAGGATTTATTTGTGTTTTTATGTAAGTTCGAAACAGCGATCCGGGCAGCAAGGACTGCGTAATCCGGATGGGTTGTGGTGAGCGTGGCAGCGATCTCGGCAGCCAGGTTATCCAGTTCAGAAGTATTTACCCCCTCATAAATGCCTTCAATGACCCGCATGGTAACCTTAATTGGATCGACCAGGTTGTTGAGTCCATAGCAAAGTTTTCTTACCCTGGCGGTAATCTTGTCAAACATGATCGGCTCTTTCCTGCCGTCTCTCTTTATTACATACATAAGAAAAATTTATTTTGAAAAATAGACAACAATTTTGAATCAGGAATAACTGTAAAAATATTTTTTATACAACTTATTAAAAAAGGATTGTATAAGATTAAAAATCCGCATCAAAGGCAATCGACCCCGTACCGCCGGATTTAACCCCTGCTTTTTGATATTCAGATACCCTTTTTTCGAAGAAATTGGTTTTGCCTTCCAGTGAGATCATCTCCATAAAATCAAAGGGGTTGGTCACATTGTACACCTTGTCACAGCCGTATTCAACCAAAAGGCGGTCTGTTACAAACTCCAGATACTGTGTCATTAAAATGGCATTCATTCCGATCAGGCTTACCGGCAGGGACTCTGTGATAAATTCCCGCTCGATTTGCAGGGCGTTCACAAGGATTTCTGTAATTCTGGACTTAGGAACTTTATTTTTAACATGGTTCTGATGCAGGAAGACGGCAAAATCCGCATGTAATCCTTCATCCCTGTTTATCAATTCGTTTGAAAAGGTTAGTCCGGGAAGCAGACCTCTTTTTTTCATCCAGAAAATGGCACAAAAACTTCCGGAAAAGAAAATTCCTTCCACAGCAGAGAAGGCTATAAGTCTTTCGGCAAAACTGTCACTTTCAACCCATTTTAAGGCCCAGTCGGCTTTTTTCTTTATAGCTGGAAATACTTCTATGGCCTGAAAGAGTTCCGCTTTTTCCTTTTCGTTCTTGATATAGGTGTCGATCAACAAGGAATAAACTTCTGAATGAATATTCTCCATCATCAGCTGAAAACCATAAAAGAATTTGGCTTCGGTGTATTGTACTTCACTCACGAAATTTTCAGCCAGATTTTCATTTACTATACCGTCAGAGGCGGCAAAAAAGGCGAGAATATGCTTTAAGAAATACCTTTCATCCTCAGAAAGTTTGTTTTCCCAGTCAACAATATCCTGCTCAAGATCGATCTCTTCAGCTGTCCAGAAGCTGGCTTCCTGTTTTTTGTACCAGTCCCAGATATCAGCATGCTGAATGGGAAAAATAACAAATCGATTTTTGTTTGGTTGAAGAATAGGCTCGATTGTAGACATGTTTTTAATAAAGTATTTGAATATTTAGCTCTAGAGGGGAATGTTGCAAAGATTTCGATTTTAGTTGATTAAAAAAAGACTTATTTATTCACATTTCGTTAATAAGTCAATTTGGTATATGTTAATAAGCTTCAGGCAGGATACATTTATAACCGAGAGCAGTAGTGGGTACTGTAAAAGGGATATACAGTTCTGAAAACAAAAAAATTGCGTTTTTTAATGATATAAAGCTAGTTTTTCATTAACCCGCTTAAATTCATTAACTGGTAATTCTGCATGGTAACCGTCTTGTTTTTTTTCTGTATATCTTTTATAACCATACTCATTGTATCTCCTGTATTATCCTTTGCTGTGCCGATAAAATACATTTCCAGCATAAAACCATTGGCGTATTCAGGTAATTCAAAATTATTTCCGCCCATGGACTTATTCAGACTGTAAAACATGTTTTTTTGATAAAAATTTAAGTCCTTTGTAATCCAATAATTAATCTTGCCCTCATCGGTTTGTGAAGTGTATTCATCGGCTGTATATCCAAGAATTTTTTTAGTTTTTCCGGTTTTCTCAACCTTATACGCTTCTTTATTATTCTCCTTGTCATCAACTTCCTTGCTTTCCTTGGCCATTTTCTTTATGGATTCCATGGACATGA
This sequence comes from uncultured Flavobacteriaceae bacterium, assembly GCA_963816075.1. Lineage (GTDB taxonomy): Bacteria > Bacteroidota > Bacteroidia > Flavobacteriales > Flavobacteriaceae > Namhaeicola. Next base: position 186,541 of record CAWFJI010000009.1, read on the forward strand.
CCTGGGCCATTTTCTGTTCTTCCATGATAATGATTATTGCCTGATGGCCTTCATCGAGAACGGTGAACATTTCTGGCATCTGATTTTTTTGATCACTCTCAGTTTTTAAATTTTGCATGGCCATTCCGATATAGTTGTCAGCCGGGGAGAACCAAATACTATAATCCATTTGAACAGGTTTTCCATCACTTATGGTTTGCATTTCATAAATTACATTTGTATTAAAGTTATAGCTTTCTCCAATCGGGATCTTATCACTACCCTTAAAAATATTGGTCAATTTATTTTCGGTTTGTTCATTGGATTTTTGTTGATTTTCAGATACAGAATCCAATTCTTGACCTGGCTTCTTTTGTAATCCTTGCTCTGCTGCTTGAGTTACAGCAGTTTTCAGTTTTTTCAATATTTGTGCATGACAGTTTGGTGAATAGACCAAAGAGAAAAGAAATAAGATCAAGTAAAATAGTTTTGGTTTCATGGTATGAAATTTTTTGGGATCTCTAATTTAAAAAAAAATAGCTTAAGATGTTGTTTGTTGCCTGGTTTTTATCAACAGCAACTATAAAGATATCCTAACGTTTTAGAAATCGATTGAATAATCCTTAAAGAGGCTTGACGCGTAAATTGTTAAAATACTTTAAAAGAACAATCTAACCTTTCGGTTTATTCAAAAAAGAAAGAGAAGCCTTTATTACCGGTTCCAGCTCCGAAATGAAGTGGTCCAATTCATAGGGATGTGAGCAATTGAAGGTATGGCCGGCATGAGGCACAGTGAAAAGTTCGCTGTTTTTGTTCCAGCTGTGCAGATTCAATGCTTCTTTTAGAATTACATTCTCGTCCTTTTCGCCCTGTACGATCAGATAGGGAATTTCCAATTTTTCCACAGCCTTTCTTATTGAAAGCCGGTCGGCATTTTCCATAAAAGTGGTATAGAACTGAAAATAGTGGGGCAACTGTTGGTTGGTGCGGGTGTTTGTGATGTAAACAATGCCTTTGTTCTGCCAGTCCGACAAAATCTCCCCGCCTGGAAACCTGACTCCGAAATCAGAAACTCCGGCCCAGGAGATCACTTTTTTTATCCTACGCTCTTCACTGGCTTTCAGAACGGCTATCCCACCTCCTCTCGAGTGCCCGATAAGGGAAATATGGCGTATATCTGCCTCTTTTTTGAAGTCACAAGTACTTGAAATCCAATTGATAACAGACTGCAAATCATCGAGCTCCTTGATAAAGTTATTGTTTCCGAAAGCCTCCAGATCGGTAAAATCCAGCAGGTTTTCAGAAGTAAGGCCATTGTGAGAAAAATTGAATTTTACAAAGAAAAAACCTTGTTGTGCAAAATGTGCTGCAATCAGATTCCAGGGCCCCCAATCTTTAAAGCCCTTATAGCCATGGCAAAAAATAACAACAGGTTTTGGCTGTGAATTTTCGAGAAAAAAGAGGTCAGTCAGTATGGGTAATTTATGGTCTCCCCGGACGGGTATATTTTTTATTATTTTCATTTGTATGTAAAATATTCAATTTCTTTCTCTAAAAAATGCTGGGTCTCATTGAAGATCGCAAGGATGAGGAGGTCCAATTGGGCAATAAATGCCTGAAGGTCATCCGAAGAAACAGGCTTGCCGTTAAATTGTAAAAAACCTTCCTTGAGATTTTTAAAAGAATAGATCCCGCTTGAAATTTCCGTGTCAGGATCTCTTGTTTCCCGGTACAGAAATGCATAAAAGAGCACCTGAAAGGATTTGCTGTTTTTTTCATCGAGGATCAGGTCCTCCCAGGTCTTGAGATTTAATTCAGATTTGCTGACCCTGCCTGTTTTATAATCCACGATACGCGTAATGCCCTCAACCTGATCGATCCTGTCGGCAATTCCTTTCAGACCGACAGGGAATTCTAAACCGGGAACCTGATGCTCAATCTGCAGAGGTTCTTCCAGTGCGAGGATCTTTATGGCCTTACCCGAAAGAATGTCATTTTTTTCGAGGTTCACAAAATTCCGGATATATTTTTTGGCTACGGACAAACCGATATAATTTCTTCCCGAACGAAAATTATTGGAAGCAAAATGTTTTGCAAAATGACGATTTACCTCAGTTTCAATTCCTGCTTCAATAGTCAGTACATCTTCACGGCTGAGGAATTTCCCTATAAAAGGGGTGTAAAGGGCCTGAAGCGATTCGTGTATAATGGTTCCAAAGGTCTTTTGTGCAACGCTGTCTTCCAGCTCTTCAAGGTCGGATAATTTCAGGATCTTTTTTTTATAAAAATCAAAAGGATTTCTGATAAACAGCTTTAAGGCGGATGGTGAAAATCCTTTTCTTGCCAGATCTTCCAGGGCCGATTCTAATAACTTTGTTTTCTCAATTTGTCTTAATTCGGTAAAATCAGGTTCAAACAAAGGCTGGGAGATCTGGTGGTACATTTGCATTTCAGGAAAAAGTCCATTGTCTTTGGCATACTTCCAGCCGGGTGATAAACCTGCTCTTCTCACCGGCTCCAAAATTGGATACTTCAGCGTTGTACAACAAATGAATTTTTTTGGCTCTTTGCAACAGCCTGAAGAAGTGATAAGCATAAATGGTATCCTTTTCTTTATATGTTGGAAGACCAAAGGCAACCCGGATATCAAAAGGTAAAAAACTGCTCACTGATTTACCGGTGGGAAGCACACCTTCATTGACAGAAGTTATGATGACGTTTTCGAAATCAAGGGTTCTGGATTCAAGCATTCCCATGATCTGCAAGCCTGAGAGGGGTTCTCCTTTGAAAGGAAGGCTTTCCAGGGTCAGTAGTTCCTGATATGTTCTATAAAGGCCCTTTAAATCGTGAAAACAATCATATTTGATGTGATAATGACTTAGCTGCCTGAACAAGTTCTTGAAACGAAACAAATATTCTTTTTCAAGTACACCGGTCGGCATTTGATTTTCAAACAATTCTATAAAGTGCAAAAATCTTTCCAGGATGCGGTTTACCTCATTGTCCCATTGAAAAAACAAAAAATCAAGCGGTATTTTAGTAAATTGATCCAGATTTGCCTTGAGCTCGCTTTCGCTTATATAGAGTTTGTTGGTTCTTAAGTTTTCCTGTTTGAATTTCTCCCACAGGTAGAGATCAATGAATTCCGATAAGTAGTTCTGATCAAAAACGGCCATGAGATCGCGAAATAGAAATTGCAGATCCCGGTTAATCAGCCTGTTGGAATGAAGTTTAAATATGCGGTCAAAAAGTGCAGTAAAACCGGTGTTGCTCAGTTTGAGCCCCATGGTGATATTTATTGATTTAACTTCCGGTGGCAGGGAGTTCAACAGAACCGGTAACAGGTCTTCATCACCTAAAATGACGGCGGTGTTCTGGTAATTATTCACTTTATCGGCTGATAAAGCTAGAATCACACCAACATTTTTTATCTGTGAGCTGTCAAGCGGGCTGCCAAGTACCTGAATTTTCTTGGGTTCAGACAAGTAATTGCCCACCCATTTGATTTCATTACTTTCGGAAATATGGCCATTCTTTCAGGTATTTATTGATGAATAAGCCGATTCCATTGTTATTTTTGAAATAATAAGCATCATAATCCCAATAGATTTCGTACCGGGATTGGATAAAAGCGCATTAAAGATCTTTTCTTCTGCTCTGTTCAGGGCGTTAAAACCAACCAGTACATGTTTTGTTGCGGGGCGGTTTTGCAGATAGGATGAAATATTTTTACCGGCCTCCTTGAACAACATGCCCTGATAACCCATTCCCTGTGTGCTAAGCGTTTTTGTAAGTTCGGTATAATATGGTTTGAATTTCTGAATGAAGCTCAGGTAGTTGGCAGAGACTGCTTGTTTTACCTCATCAGCATCAAACTGGGCATCGATTCTCTTCAGGTCACTTAGGTAGGAGAATATTTCATTAGCCTCCAACAAGATTGCAATCTATTTCATTGAAATCTTTCAGCAACCAGCTGGCCCAGCGGATAAAGGAATCAAATCTTTCCGCATCCTGTGGGTAGAGGGTTTTATGAACTTTGTAGAATTCGAAAAGAAGGGAAGTGTGGTCTATTAACTGAAGGCCACTCAATTCCTCAACAAATTGCTCGATGCTCACTATTTTGGGATAGATCGTGACGGCTTTTAGCTGTTGTTTTAATTCCTTTTTTAAAAAGATACCTGAACGGTTATTGGGTAGTATAAAAACAACATCAGAAAGTAGCGTATGTTTAGCCAGTTCTGAAGAGACAACTTCACTGAGAAATGAAACCATTGGATACAGTTTGATTTGTAAAAATACAAAATAAAAAAGCCATCGGTTAGGATGGCTTTTTAAATATTAACGGGATTTTGGAATTATTTATCCCAGAAGATATCAACCCTTCGGTTTTCAGTGTCTTCCTAATTTTAGTTTTATTATCGCTGATCGGATTTTTAGAACCATAACCAACAGCTCTCAGCTTGTCAGCAGGGAATCCGTTGTCGATCAGATACTTCATAACTGCATTGGCACGATCCTGAGATAATTTATCATTGATCTTGTCAGAACCTGTGTTGTCAGTGTGTCCTTCAATTCTGAAAGGAAGGTCTTTGTGAGCAGCCAAAAGTTCAGAAATCTTTGCCAATCTAACAGTTGTTATATCAGTAAAGGTAGATTTACCAGTGTTAAAGTAGATTGCTCTAGCCAAATCGGTAAGTTCTTTTTGTGTTTCATCAGAAACCTGAGGACAACCTTGGTTAGAAGCTGGACCAGGAACAGTTGGACAACGGTCTACGTTATCATAAACACCGTCACCGTCAGCATCTTTGTATGGACAACCTTGTAATTCAGCAACACCGGCCTCATTTGGACAAGCATCATCTTTATCAGCGATACCGTCACCGTCTGAATCAGGACAACCTTGCAATGCAGCAACACCAGCTACAGTTGGACAAGCGTCGTCTTTGTCAGCGATACCGTCACCGTCTGAATCAGGACAACCATTTAAAGCTGCTAAACCTGGAACAGTTGGACATGCATCTTCTGAATCCTGAATTCCATCAAGATCTGTGTCAGGACAACCATTGAATGCTGCGATACCAGCCACTTCAGGACAAGCATCGTCTTTGTCATAAATACCATCTCCATCAGTATCTTTACCTCCAAATTTAAAGGTAAGTCCTAAAGCGTGCTGCCAATGTGGCAACATAGACTCTTCGTCAAATGAATGCTTGTACATAGTTTGTACGTTAGCTCCAATGAAATCATTGAACCAGAAATTGATACCCAGACCACCATTTAAAGTTGGGTCACCTTCTTCATCAATCCAGGTGTAACCTCCACCAGCTAACAAATATGGGTCGAACCAACCGTGTAAAAAGTTAAATCTTACATCCAGGTCTAATCCAAAGTAAGAAAGATCATCTGCTTTGTAGTCTCCAATCTTGTCGATTTGGTTAAAAGATCCGGCTAAACCAAGAGAAAAGCCAGAGCCCAAATACCTTCCTACTCTAAGTCTTGAGATGATAGAAGCAGTATTCCAGTGGTCGTCATAATTGAAGAAATCTTCAAACATGTCTCCAATGTAAGGATCTTGACCAGCCGGCACAGTACCCAATGCATCTGCATCAGCACCAGTCGGATAAAAATCCACAGCATTTGTACCTATTTCGATTACCCATGGATTGTTTGCATCCTGTGCATTCAAGCTGCTTATTCCTACGGCAATCAAAACAATAAATAAAATTCTTTTAAAATGTTTCATTGTAAATAATTTAAATTAGTAATTTTCTGTTTATATAATGGTTAGCTTAAAAAACAAGTTTACCGGTAGGCAAATATATAAAAAGTTAATTTAATACAACCTTTTGTCTTAAAATATTTGAATGGTCATGCATTATTTACAGGTTTTTGCAATATCATTTATAATAATTTAATAAAACACGGCCCTGTTATCTTCAATTTCCGCATTTTTTTTGATGGCTTCATATACCTGAATGGTTCTTGACTTCAAAGACCGCTCAATTGCCTTTTTGTTGCTCAGATAATTATTGAGTGCTGCTGGAGGGGTATTTTTTACAATTTTTGCAAAGATAACTGCCACTCTGGTCTTCGATCGGACCTGATAGTTTGTTTGCTTCCATCCCTGTCAGCACGCCTGCAGCTATTTCAAATCTGCCGTCACCGGAGAGAACCGGGCTTGCCGGAGAAAGAGCCATAGCGGATTTAACGGTTGTATTGTTCTGCTTCGCAATTTCCTCGAGACTTCCTTTAGACCTTTCAGAAATCATTTCAGTTTTTTTCTTGGTGATCAGGATTGATCTTACATTTTGTAAATCAAGGGAGGAATAACTTCCTTTGTCATGTACTTCATCGACCTTAACAACTACATAGCCATTTTCAATATCAAAGCGCTTGACATCATTTTCTTTTGTGCCCTCTTCAAATAACCAGCGAACAATTTGTCTTTGTGAGCCCAAACTTGAAACATTGTGGTCCAGTTCTTTAAGATTTTGTACAGGCATGGCAAAATAGTTATTTGCTTTTGATAGCTCTTTGATGTCCTTTCCGGATGACAGGTCTGAAGTAAACGATTCTGCTTTTTCAAAAAGTTCACTCTCTGTTTTTTCGGACGGAATTATTTTCTTTGCAAAAGTGGCCAGCTGCACAGTGGATTGCGGATTTTTTTGACCGTCTATTCTGATAATATGGTATCCAAACTGGGTTTTAACCACACCTACATCTCCAACTTTGTTTTCAAAAACATAATCTCTGAATTCAGGAATCATGGTTGTATATACGAACCATCCCAAATCGCCTCCGTTTTCAGCGCTCGACCTGTCTACCGAAATCTCCCTTGCCAGCTGGTCAAATCGGGTCTTGTCCGTGCTGACAAGACTCGAAATACTGTCAGCATAAACTTTTGCCTCCTCCGATGTTCTTACCGTGGTTGCATCTGCGGTTGGGGTTCCAACAAAAGGAATCAGAATATGACTGGCTTTTACCGAATCGGGAAGCTGTTTAATTGCTGTTACTTTTGAGATCTTGTAGAAACCATTTTCTTTATAGGGTCCGTAAACAGTGCCAACTGGTCTGTTAAATAAGGTGTCGGCGAGAATTTTAGAAACGTTTGCCCGGGTGTAATAATTTTTATCGAGAGGCAGGTCGGAACTATTTGTACCGAAAAAATCAACCAGGTTTTCAGTCTCCGTAAAGCCAGGTATAGTTACATTGGCTTTTGCTGCCGTACTGTATTCTTCTTTGTTGTTCAGAAGACCGCTCAGTTCAGCTTTTATCTCGTTTTCATCCTCTACAGAAGGTTTCACGGTAAAGTGAACGAACTGAATATCTCTTGAAGGTTCTGAAGTAAACTGCTTTGGGCGCTCCTTGATGTAATTTTTTATGTCATCATTGGTGATGGTGATCAAACTGTCCGCAATTGAGGTAAAGGGAACAAATACATAATCAACATCAACATTTGTGTTTTTGAAGAAATAGTCTCTTTCTGCTTCTTTGGTGGTGCCGTTCAATCCGGCATTAATTAGTGCATTATAAGTGTTTTGCTCAATGCTGGTCTTGATGTTCTTCTCATAATTGAGCCAGCTCATCCAGGCCATCCGGTCTTCATCGCTGTTTCCGGCATTTTCTTTAAGTGTGGCCACATATTCTTTCAGTTTCTCCTCGTCAAAAAGTCCGGCTTCATTCTGAAACATAGGACTGTTTTGCATTTGTACCTGGGAAACGATTGCATCCCAGATATCCTTTTCACCAACAATGATCCCTGATTTTTCAAGCTGGGATTTATACAGTTTGGACAGAACCAGGTTGTTCCATGCAATTTCTACATTTTGCATTTCGTTTGACCGGCCGTTGCTTCTTGCCCTGATCAGATCAACCTCCTGAGCAAATTCTTCTCTTGTGATCGGATCGCCATCCACACCGCCGAGATCGTTTACGTTCTTGTTAAAAAGCGGACTATTGGCGTCAAAGATGCCGCTTAAAACAAATGAAAACAGTGCCAATGCAATTATAATGATTAAAAAAACTGATCGTTCCCGAATTTTTGATAAAACTGCCATTTTCCTTTCTTTAAAATTTAGGCTGCGAAAATACGATATACCTTTTAATTATAAAAGTAGTTTGGATTAATTTTAAGTGCCCCAAATTGTTAGCTTTCGGGATGGAGGATTTTAAGATGAACTTCTTCTATCTTTGATGCAGATACCTTGAGTATTTTAAATTGGAAATCCCCGATGTCTATGACCTCATCCTGGTCCGGGATGTCTTCTGTATGGTGCATAATCAGCCCACCCAGGGTGTCGTAGGCATTATCTTCTTTTAAATTGAGGTCATAGGTTTCATTCAGATAGTCCACCTCGAGCCGGGTAGAGAATTTATATTCGGTATCACTGATTTTTTCTTCCAGAAATATTGAAGTATCGTGCTCGTCCTCAATATCACCGAACAGCTCTTCAACGATATCTTCCACGGTTATCAGGCCCGAAGTGCCGCCGTATTCGTCCAGAACAATGGCGATACTTTTTTGTTTTTTGATCAGATCGTTTAAGACATCATGGATCATCATCGACTCAGGTACCATTTCCAGTGGCATAACAACTGAACGGATACTTCTGGGTTTATGAAACATATCAAAAGTATGGACATATCCTACAATATCGTCAAAGGAATTATTATAAACCAAGATTCTGGTTAAACCAGTTTCAACAAACAATTGTTTCAGGGCACTGATCGATTCATGCAGTTCAATGGCAACAATTTCTGTTCGTGGGATCATCGCTTCACGGGCCCTCACCTTATGAAAATCAAGGGCATTTTGAAAGATCTGAATTTCTGCGTCGATTTCATCCCTGGCAGACTCAATTTGTTCCGAGATATAATTTTCGAGTTCTACTTTACTAAAAGCCAGTTGCACTTCATCCTGTTTAATATGGAAAAAAACTTTGAGGATGAAATTGGATATGGACATGATAAAATCAGAAATGACAAAAAGAAGCAGGTAGAACAGATAGGCCGGAATTGCAAAAATCTTCAAAGTTTCATTGGAAAATGACCTGAAAACAAGTTTTGGCAAAAACTCACCTGTAATGAGTATTATTAATGTAGTAATAAGGGTTTGAATCAGCAGTATGGCGATGTCATGATCAAAGAAGGGTTGAATAAAATCGAGGATCAAAGTGCCCATAAAAAAGCCATACACGACCAGGGAAATTGTATTGCCCACGAGCATGCTTGTAATGAAGCGGGATGGGTTACGGGTAATTTTTGTCAAAATACCAGCAAGAAAAGTATCTTTTTTCTTTTCAATTTCGAGCTGCATTTTGTTGGAGGCAACAAAGGCAGTTTCCATACCCGAAAAAAAAGCTGAAAACAGAAGTGAAAGAAGAATGATAAAAACAGCTGATATCATTTTCGGGATCTGTCTTGATTCTCAAACTTTTTGCGATATTTTCTCCTGAAGAAATACATAAATACAGCTAGTAATGAAAAGATCAGGTACAGGTAAGCCTTTTCTCTCTGAACGTTCCAGGTCAAAAAAGTTTCTACAACAAAAAAAATCGCGATTATGAGATAGGCAATTTCAAAAAATTTAAAATATCTGGTCATGGGTTCTGATTTTCGGTTACATAAACAATACCCCTAACAGATTTCATAATTACCTTGGTAAGATCCTCATTTGCCTCAAAGCCCTTGCCGCGGATCGTATCTTTTTCTGTGATTAAAGTAAAGTCTTTTTCAGTGTAAAGATAATGTACATTTGCATCCCAAAAAAGCTGATCTGATTTTAAGATGGATTTTTTAGCATGGTTTTGAACTAGAACACCATTTTTTGCTTCAGAGATGCTTGTTTTACTGTAATTGATGGCATAATTTGCCTTAAGTGTCACGGAGTCTCCGTTTTTATCATAGGTTATAATGGTAAGTCCTTCCGGAAATTCAGTATAGGGATGGTTTTTTCTGTTTGAAAAATCATTCATTTTCGGTGTGATCAATTTGGTTACAGCCCTTCCGGAATCTGTATGTATCAGGTGGATACCATGAGCGGCGCCGACAGGAAAGTTTTTTTCAGCAAGAAAATCTTCAATTTCTTTAAGTTCATTCCCACAAGAAAAAAACATTGCCACTAAAATCAAAGTGGCAATGTTTTTTACATGATGAAAACCCAATTTAATCATAGAGTAGATTAAGGAATTTGGGTTGTTTCGCCAATCCAGCAACCAACCGTATACGATGTTCCAGATACCTTACCCTCGGTAAATATGAGTTTTGTTGAAGGGCCGTTTGCCATATAACTGGATATGTATCTGTTCGCTGTATCAGTGATTCCGGGGTCAACGGCCTTTGCTTTTCTCGCTTTATCGGCAGCAGCCACATAGACCATTCTTTTTGAGAATTCATCTGTTCCGCAGGAATTGGCGCTGGCGGCATATAAGTTCGAAATTAACAAATAAGCACTACCCATACTTGGTCTTTCTTTAAGCGCTTTATAAGCGAGCTCTCTTGAACGGCTTGAATTACCTTTGCTCTTCATGATTAAAGCCATTTTGTAATAATAGTTCGCTTTTTTATAAGGATCTGTTTCTAAGCCAATTGCCTTGTCAAAGTATTCGATGGCTTTGGTATCTTGCTTATTATCCAATAAAATTCCCGCATAAAATACATAGGCATCTGAGGAAGGCGCGGCGTGAACGTATGCCTCTACCATTTTTGGGTATAAACTGTTTTCAGTACACTCTTTGCTGTTCAAACGGGATACAGCTCTTTTTAACCAGACTGCGTCATTTTTGTATTTTTCGAAATTTGAAGTGTACAAGGGAATCAATCTTTCACAGGTTGCTACCTCAGTCAGTGTATTGTCAAGGTATGCATTCACCTGACCCAATGCGGTCAAATTGACTTCCGCGGCTTTCTTAGCACTTACTTCTTTACTTGAAAGGGTCGTTCCTGCAGCTTCTTTTGCTGTAAGTTGATCCAGTGACTTGGAATAATCGGTCATTTTATTATCTACAGCTTCCGTTATCTCATCATAGGTATCAAAAACCGCCTGCGGGTTTGTATCTTTGTTTAAGTCCGTATATTCCTGGAAATAATTGGCCAGGTTTTTCACACTCATACCGGTAGGATCAGCTTTAAAAGACTTGGAAAGTTTATCATAGATGTCCTTTTTATAAACTTTGGTTCCTCTTTTATCCAGTGAACCTCTTTTAAAGATAGAATTTGCCCAATCACTGTAAACTTTTCCAAGGTTTTCAGGGAAATACTTAATTCGCATTTCGTATAACTTATCAATTTCAGCACCTCTTTTGTCGAACTCGGCATAATTCATTTTTGACAGGTCGTAATAAACACCTTCTACGTCCACTACATTTGCCCCGGCTTGTTTTGAAGGCAATATCCCGGCAGCTTTGTCTAAAAAGTCTTCCTCCATGAGCAGGCCGTATTTATATATGTTTAAGGAAGATGCAGGACAATTTTCCAGGCAGGCTTTCCAAGGGTCATATGCAGCCGCATAGTTTTGCACTTTGGCATACTCATAAAAAATAGAAAGATCAGTTTTACATTTTTCAGGGTTGCTTCCATATTTATCCTGCGCATTGGCATTCAATCCTAAAAAAAGAATAAACATGAATCCTAGGCCAAATTTAATTTTCATAATCAAAGAATTTGTTAGTATTAATTAAAATAATTGTCTTTTTCTAAACCATTTATCGCTCAAAGATAAACTTAATCTAAAATTAAAATAATTTTCTTGAATTAAATTATTCGTTTTTTCACCTCTTTGACCCAATTCAAAGCCAAAATTGACATTTGATAATTGAAGCCCTACCGGTAATCCTACACCAAAAGATATGCCATAATCGTTAATATCAGTTCCATTGATATTTAAGCCCAGTGTCCTGTAATGAAATCCGGCCCGATAGGTAATTCTTTGCCAGTAATTGCCGATAGCATTAAAATTTGGTATGTAATATCCGCCAAGGGAAATCCTGTTATTGCTTTGGTACTGATACACATCCTGTTCCTGATAGTAAGCTCCCTCCACATCCAGGGCATCCATAAACTCGTATTCGAGCCCCGCATACCAGGTGTTTTCTTTTCCGATACCGGCACTTAATACGGACTTTAAGGGATATGAAATTGCGGATTTGAAAGGGTTGTTATACAAGGTATCCACAGGAATATCCACTGCCGAGTTTGTATTTTCGATCGAATATAAGATCTCCTTTCCATCTTCCGTCAGCTCGTGACTGAGCGTAGCGCTGGCACCCATTTTTAATATTAACTCATCCGGTAATGCCACATTGTACTGCGCGCCTACCTTGAATTCAAAACCATCAACATATGAATCTACCTTATATTTTGTGCCGAGTTGAACACCCAAACGCCTGTTGGTTACACTGTTGTCAATACCTCCAAAAATATAGGCTGCTTCAGCCCCTAGCATTAAATTAAAGGGGAATTTATAACCGTAGCCCAAAAAAGCGCGATTGGTCCCGCCGCTTCCTTCAAAATCTGTTCGTTCATTTATAATCCCTTCTTCATTTTCGGCATAGGACAACACAGAATAGCCGACAGCAGTATTTAACTGCAGGCCAAAAGCGAGGCCCTGGTTACCTTTTATAGGAATTCCGAGCGCAATGTATGTAAAACTGGCATTTGAACTGGTTTGGTCATCTGTACCATCATCAAAAATGGTCCAGTTATTGGCTCCTGCAAATACGTAGGTCGTGTACAGCAGCGAGGCATAAGAAGCCGGATTGGTAAGGCTCAGACGGTAAGGACTGTCCATGGCACCGCCAATCCTTCCCATGCTCGTCTCTTCGACGCTTTTCAAAGTCAATGGATCGCCAATACCAAAAAATGAATAGGGAGAAGAACTGTTTTTTTGTGCGATACCAATTGCGCTGCAAAAGATTGCAAAAACTGCAAATATATTTTTAATCATTCGTCGAAATTATGTATCAAAATGCTGTTCAATCCTTCCAGTAAAAAATTTGGTTGGGCAAAGATGGTACTTTTTACCTTTTTTGACAAGAAATTTGTATCGCCCCCTGTTAAAATCACTGTTAATTTTTTGTTTTTATGCTTTTGCTGAGCAATTATACCGTCTATTTCCAGAATAATTCCATTTAAAACACCTGAATGCATAGCCGATTTTGTCGTATCTCCAACAACCGGGATCTTCTCTTCTTTGTTTAAAAGGGGCAGGTTTGCAGTAAATTGATTCAGGGCTTTATAACGCATATCTATTCCCGGGGATATGGCCCCGCCAAAATATTTGTTCTCTTCAGTCAACAGATCGTAAGTAATACAGGTACCGGCATCGATCACCAAAACAGAACGATTTGGATACAGCACCGAAGCGGCCGACATCAGTGCAATACGATCAACACCTAATGTTTGCGGCGTTTTATAGAGGTTTTCAAAAGGCACATTGGTGTCAGAACCGAGAAAAATAAAGTTGTAGTTGATTCTGATAAAGGCGGAAATATTTACATCCAGGCCGGCAACACTCGAGATAATCCCTTTTTTTATCGGATACTCCCGATAAAATTTTTGTATTACCTGCAGGATTTCTTCCCGGGGAAAAAATATTTTTTCAAGGAGAGTTTCCTTGAGAAATACGGCCGCCTTACCCTGGGTATTGCCAATGTCGATTACCAGATTCATTTTCAAAATAGTATGAAGACACAAAAATACAATACATTTTTCAATATTTTTTTTGCTGCTTTTAAATTTAAAATTATATTTGCAACCGCTTTATAGGCGATGGTGCCTTAGCTCAGTTGGTAGAGCAAAGGACTGAAAATCCTTGTGTCCCCGGTTCGATTCCTGGAGGCACCACCATAAAAAGCCTGAATAATTTTTAAAATTATTCAGGCTTTTTTAATATTCATTTCTGAAAAACCGGTTCAATTGGAATTTCAAATGCTTAATTTAAGGGGTATTACCTGAAACTATTCCTGTTATTTACCGGTAATTTCATTATTTTTTCGTAAATTCATTGGCTTTTAATAAGGGCGTTTATTCAATATAAATGTACCATGTTTACAGATAGCCAGGATTTTTATTCCGTTTTCTTTAACAACCTTGAGGAAGGCATTTGTATTGTCGACAAAGAGGGCACTATTTTAATGAACAACACTGCAATGGAAGATATTTTCGGCTATGGCAGAAATGAGCTGTTACAACAAAATATTGACATGTTGTTGCCCGACGCTTACAAATCAGCACACCGGAAATATCTGCAGCAGTATTTTATATCGCCATACGTGAAAAGCAGAGGCGGTATTTCAGTATTTCAGGGGCTTACTAAAAATGGAAACTTAATTGATATTGAGATCGGACTGAACCATTTTAATTATCAGGGCATTGACTATGTTAAAGCATCAATAACAGATATCAGTTCCCGAAAGGGGGAAGAAATTGAGATCAGGGAACAGAATTACCGCCTTCAGCTGGAAGTAAAAAAGCATACAGCAGAATTGAGGGAAACGTTAAGCCAAATAAAAAAGGCCAACAAAAAACTGAATCAAGAGATTAAAAAAAAGATAGCAGCTGAAAAAAAGGCGAATAAGGCTTTGCATAAAGAATTGGAATTGAATCAACTGCAAACGAAATTTCTGTCCATGGTATCTCACGAGTTCAAAACCCCCCTGAGCGGAATGCTCACCTCGGCAACACTTATCGACAAGTATACCGCAGAATTGGATAACCCGAATATCAGAAACCACATCCAAACCATTAAAAAACTTATTTTTCAATTAAATACGGTATTAAACGATTTTCTGAATCTGGAAAAAAGCGAGGCTAAAAATGTAAAGTACGAGCTTTCATTCTTTAATATCTGTGAACTACTCGATCAGGTCATTCAGAATTCCGGTACGATCTTGAAACCCGGGCAGCATTTTATTATCGAAAAACCTGAAGCCGATATTGAAGTGTTTAATGATCAGGCCATAATGACCCTTATTTTAAGGAACCTTATTTACAATGCAATAAAATATTCCTATGAAAATAAAGCAATAAAGGTAAGTATAAAATTAAAGAGAGATCTTTTTATCAGTATTCAGGACAAGGGAATTGGTATTCCTGAAGCGGATCAGGCCCACATTTTTAACCGTTTTTTCAGAGCTAAAAATGCCCTGCATTTTCAGGGAACCGGTATTGGATTGAATCTGGTAAAATACCATGCAGAAAAGCTGGGAGGACAGATAAACTTTAGAAGTAAAGAGGACAAAGGATCTACTTTTATCCTGAGATTACCGGTAATTGCAAATCCAGACAACGATAATAGGGAATAGCTGAAGTATGAAAAAATTGATTTTGCTCATTGAAGACGATGCCATTGTCAGAGAAAATACAGCTGAAATACTGCGTTTGGCGAATTACCAGGTACAAACTGCGGAAAATGGAAAATTGGGGATAGAAATGGCGAGCCTGCAAAGGCCGGATCTGATTATTTGTGATATTTTAATGCCGGTTCTGGATGGATTTGGCGTTTTGCAGATCGTTTTGAGAAATGAAGAACTCAAGAGAGTACCGTTCATCTTTATGTCGGCCAAAACAGATCACAGTGACTTAAGAAAGGGAATGGATCTCGGGGCAAGTGATTATATCACCAAACCATTTGAAGAATCAGAGCTTCTGAGTGCCATTGAAACCCGGTTGAAATTGCGTGAGGCCTTTGTAGTGGATGAAATCCGGGATTCCGGGAAGGAAATCTTATATGATGATCTTAAAAAATACCTCAGGAGTCAATCCAGTTTTTTTTACCCCAAGGGAAGCGCCATTTACCTGCAGGATAACCTGGGTAAGGACCTGTTCTATATCATCAGCGGAAAGGTAAAAACATTCAAGTACAATGATCAGGGGAAAGAGTTCATCACAAGTTTTTATAAAGAAGGAGATTATTTTGGCTTTACTCCTTTCCAGGAAAACAAAACCTACAATGAAAACGCACTGGCAGTTAAGCAGACAAAATTGATAAAACTGTCCAAAAGTAAAGTGCTTTCCCTGATCAGGCAAAACCCGGTTTTTTCGGGTAATTTCATTGAAATACTGATCAGTAGCCTGGAAAATATGAAGGAACATTTGATCCATATGGCCTATGATTCTGTTCGAAAAAAAACAGCAGATAAGCTTTTGGAATTATTACCTGAGGAAAAAACGGACCCGGTCATAGAAATTTCGAGAAAAGATCTGGCCAGTATAATTGGAATCGCCAAAGAAACGCTGATCAGGACGCTTAAGGAACTCAAGGAAGAAGGAATCATTCAAACCGGTAAAAAATATATTCGAATCATGGATCTCAATAAATTAAAGACTATAAAATAGCAGGTATTTTTCTGTACAATGACAACAATCAACTTTTATATTGATCTTCGTCATTGTTTTGATGAAACTGACTGACTAAATTTGGTAGGTAATTTAACCCTTAAAAAATTCTATGAATTTGGAAAGGTTTGGGTCAAGATCAATTGGCCGGACTAAAGAAGGTGATGATTTTTTCAGGATTCAAATTGAACAACATGATTTGAGGATCGGTTGAGGACAAGAAGGGTCACAAAAATTGAGGTCACTTTTTGAGGAACAGGAAGCACGGGCTTCCTGTTCTTTTTTTATTGACGAAGATCAATCTGCAGATTGACCAAAGTCATTTTGTATGCGAAAAAGAAAAAGTAACTTCGGGTAAATTCTAAATCATGTATCATGAAAAATCTAATTTTTGGTTTGTTTATTTTAGGATTAACCAGTCCTATTTTTTCTCAAGTCGTTGAAGGAGGTATGTTAGGTGAGGTTGATTTAACGGCCGTAAACTATAAATACCTCGCAGCTGCCGGAACTCAAAATGCAGCATTACCGGTAGGTTACCTTCAAAAACAAGTGGCTCAGTACGATTTGAAAGAATCTGAGTTCTATACAGATGATTATGATTCATATAAAGTGACTTTCTATATTCCTGACGGACAAATAGTTGCTGCTTATGACAAAGACGGAAATGTTCTGCGAACCATTGAAAAATACAAGGATATCGCGCTTCCAAAACCTGTCCTGGATGCTATTGCCAAACAATATCCAAAATGGAGTGTCTATAAAGATGTTTATGGAATCACCTACCACCAGAATACGGGAGCCAAAAAAACATACAAAGTTACATTGTTAAACAAGGATAAAAAGATACATGTAAAACTGGACGAGAACGGTAATTTCCTATAGCAAATATGGATTTGAGCAAACGAAAAAGTACGGAATTACTTCTGATCCCCAGGACTGTAGAATAGTATTATGAGAAATTTTAACAATTAATTGACGAAAATCATTCTGCTGATTGACCTGCGTCATTGTTTGCTGATTACCGGCCTGATAACTTTGTTCAGGAAATTAATAATAACAATTAAATTCAAAGATCATGACCTTAGTTAAATTTAGAAACCCAAGACTGCCATGGTACGACACCATGTTCTCTGATCTGCTGGGAACAGACAGATTATTTACCAAAGACCTCTTACTGGAAGACAATTGGATGCCAGCAATGAACATAAAGGAAAATGACCTGAACTTCGAAATTGAAGTTGCAGTTCCCGGATTCAATAAAAAAGATTTTGATGTAAATATTGAAAACGGAGTTCTTCATATTGCAGCTGAAAAGAAAATCGAAAAAAAGGAAAAACTGGATAATTTCACAAGACGAGAATTCAACTACAATAAATTCCTGCGCTCATTTTCACTTCCAGAAAATATTAACGAAGAAGAAGAAATCAAAGCCAAATACAAAGACGGAATTCTGAAACTGGTTTTGAATAAACTTCCTGTTGAGGCATTACCTCATAAAAAAGTAATTGAAATTGAATAGTTAAATGCGGAGGTGGCCTGGCCACCTCCATTAAATTTAAGGGTTATGTATAAAGATGAACAATATAAAACAATGGGTTTGGTACATTTGCATGAAGAAGTTACTGAATGGATCAAAGAATTGGAATTTGTCCAGGATGAGCACGAGTTTTTAACTCATTTGTTGTCTGCTCATTTTTTGGAACTGAGTTCAAAAGATTCGTATGAAGCAGCAAAAAAGAAAATTCAATTGCTTGGTGAGATGAATACGCGAAGGGAGGAGTTAATTGACTTTATCAACAAGTATGACAAGAAGATAGCAAGCCTCACAGAAAGCAATCAGCCAGAGGGTCTTTATGCTATATTAAAAGAACATACGGCCATGAAAAGCGATGTTGAGTCATTTGTTCTGAATTTTAAATATCTGAAAAAGAAAATTTTCAGGGTGATTAAAGACATCTTAAAATCCCAAAAGCAATTGTTGATCAGCGGATCATAACGCAAATTCGTTCCCCTTGGAAAAAGACCCTTCAAAAAATGGAGGGTCTTTTTTCATTTGGAACTATACTATTGAAGTTGCAGTATATTCGAAGCCAGAGGCTCCAAGCGCAGCCAAATATGGCCCTCTCCGTCCTTTACAACCAGCTGCAGTCCGGAAGGCCCGAGCAGTTTTTGATTTAATGCGTAGTTACCGTCCTTAAGTCCCCATTGATTAATTATATCAGCCGGGATTTTCAGATCAATTTCACTTCCCGCCTGATCATCAAAATTGGCTGCGACTATCAATTTTTCCTGATCGCTCCAGCGCACAAAAGAATAATGCCTGTGGCTGTAGTTCTCTGTCCTTTCCCTGTTGTAATAGTGTATGTCCTGGTATTTGCCGGCCAGGGCTGAGCTGCTTATGGTGAAGTTTAAAAGTGTTTTATAAAAATTTCTGAGCTCCTTTTCTTTGGAAGACAGCTGGCCGCCGTCAAATTTTTTTCCGTTCATCCATCGCTGGTGGTGAGGAACACCGATATAATCGAATATTGAAGTGCGGGTTGGAGATCCGAATCCTGCCTGTTCAGCCCCGGGTTCACCAACTTCCTGTCCGAAATAGATCATGGTTGGCGAGGTGCTCAGGGTGGCAGAAACCAGCATGGCAGGCATGGCTTTTTCGGCATAACCTGCAAAATCCGGACTGGCAATACGCTGTTCGTCATGATTTTCCAAAAAGTGGAGCATATGGTGTTCTATATCTTCCAGATCTTTGTGCAAACGTGGCAGATGATCTGTTGAACTGCGCCCCTGCATGATATGTTTGATTGTGTCGTAAAGAGCCACTTTGTCGTACAAGTAATCCATTTTGCCGAGGTGGATATATGCCCTGTACATGGAAGGGTTGTAAACCTCTGCCAGCAGGAATGCTTCCGGATTTTTCATTTTAATGCTCGAGTTCATATAGCTCCAGAATTCTACTGGTACCATTTCGGCCATATCGTACCTGAAGCCATCTACCCCTTTATCAAGCCAGTACAGGGCAATATCCCTGAATTTTTTCCAGGAATCAGGCACCTGTTTGTCCTTCCAGAAAGCGTAATGTTCTTTAAAATCTTTTTGATAAAAATCGTTGGGGAGCTCTTCAAATTCCTTTCCTCCATCGGGCCTTACTCCGTAATTGATCTTTACGGTTTCGTACCAGTCATAAAAATCAGGCTGGGCCGCACGCGATCCGTTACCGGTCCATTTGGCAGGATTTTCATCAAATTTTCCATCCACCAGGGGGTGTTTTTCCCCTCCCAAAGGCAAATAACCATTTCTCCATTCCGGAACCCTGAAGGATTCTCCTACCACATAATAGAAGTTGTTATCGCGCAGGTAACTTTCATTTTTGTTGTCGCTTGCTCCGAAATCAGTCACGCCTTCCGGGTTGGATTTTCCCTCGTATTTTCTTGCGATATGGTTCGGTACGATATCGATGATCACTTTAAGTCCGGCAGTATGACTCCTTTTAATCAGGTCCTGAAATTCTTCAAGCCGCCTGGCCGGGTTTACTGCAAGATCAGGGGCTACATTGTAGTAATCTTTTACGGAATAGGGAGATCCCGCCCTGCCTTTGACCACATCAGGATCATCGTTTGAGATGCCATGAGCAGTATAATCTGTAATGGTGGAATGATGCGGTACACCCGTATACCAGATATGGGTGACACCCAGTGCTTTGATCTCCTGTAAAGCCTTTTCATCAAAGTCATTAAATTTTCCAACGCCATTTTCTTCAATGGTTCCCCAGGGTTTATTGCTTGTGTTGGTATTTCCGAACAAACGTGTAAAGACTTGATAAACAACTATTTTTTGTGGTTTTTCCATTGAGGGTTCTGGTTTTTTTATTTCTTGTTTACTGCACTTAAGGCAGGCGAAACTAAGAAAAATGACAAAAAGCAATTTAAAAATATTCATATTTTTTTATTTGTTTTCCAATAACACGATATCATAAGGAGAATCGATTACGACTTCACCATTTGTAACAGTTGCTGTTGTTCCGGAATATGCGTCTCTCAGCACGGTGCCCTCCGCAAAAACATTTTGAAGCGCCAGTGTTTTCTTTCCTTTTGCCAGTTCCAATCCTACCACTACTGCATCTGAATAGCTTGGAGAGCTGTAGGTGCGCTTAAAAATATAAGGTTTTTGGCTGATCACCTCATGCTTTCCTGCTCCAACCGAAGGGTGAGCCGCCCTGAATTTGCCCAGTTTCTGCCAGTGCTTCAGAATTTCTTTTGTGCTGTCTTTTGTTTTGATGTCATCCCAGTTCATAAAGGAGCGCAGTGTGGCATCTCCAACGGTTCCTTCGATGGTAAGTGACCTGGATGATTCATCGCCATAATATACCTGTGAGGTTCCCGGACTAAGCAGCAGTTTTGTGGCAGATTCGAAGGCCTTTTCCCTGCTTTTATCGAATGGCGAACCATCGTCATGTGAACTCAAATAATTCATCACACCAAACCCTTTCAGTTCATTGTGTAAAAGTTTGTCGTATTTTGAGAAAAGGGACTCATAGTTTTCTTTGGCATTGTACTTAAATTCAAAGTTGATCAGGCTGTTGAAGCCATTTTCAAAATAATTCACTTTTTTATCGTTAAAATCATACCATAGCCCGTTGCTCGCGCTGTAACCATACACTTCACCTACCAGATAAAAAGAATTGTCATCGAGTACCAGTCCCGGATTTTTTTGCTTCCATTGAGCGAATGCAGCATCGCATTCCTTTTTGAAAGCAAGCCATACTTCCGGATGGGTATGTTTAACTGTATCGGCCCTGTAACCGTCGATGCCGAATTCGACTATATAATCCGTCAGCCATTTGATGATGTAATTGGTCGGCGTTCTGGGATATCCGGTTCTGGCAAAAAAATCATCGAGTTCCTTCATTTCAAGTTCATACCTGCCTTCGGCTTTCCATTTATTCGCAAGCGCCACAGGAATATCAACTTCTTTTCCGCTTTCAGTAAGAATATCAGGCAGGTTTTCAACCAGGGTACAAGCGGTTGTGGTCTCATAATCTTTATAGGTACAGGTCGGCCCGGTTCTCACCCAATCTTTTGGCCAGACGGGATCCTGTTCCGTTACCGGACCGGTATGGTTAATTACGCCGTCAAGTACAATACGGATCCCGTTTTTATGTGCGGTTTCCACCAATTTTTTTAGGTCTTCCATGGTGCCGAAATTGGGGTCCAGGGAAGTCCAGTCCTTGGCCCAATAGCCGTGAAAGCCATAGGTTGAACCGGTACCTTCATCTACACTTCCATGAATTTGTTCCACGATGGGTGTAAACCAAATGGCATTAATTCCCAGATCATTAAAATAGCCTTCTTCAATTTTCTTTGTTATTCCAATGATATCACCTCCTTCAAAACCCCTCAGTACGGCGGTTTTTTTAGTACGGCCGAAATTTGTATCGTTATTCGGGTTTCCGTTATAAAAACGGTCGGTCAATAAGAAATAAACATTTGCTGCTTCCCAGAGAAAAGGTGCCTTTGTGGTTTGTTTTTGCATAGGGATCTCCTTTTTTTCTTCACACTGATTACTCATCAATAACAATAATGACAGAATTAAATATTTCATGATTTTTACATTTTAATTCGAATGGTTTGTTTGTCTGATCCTTTTAGAACCAACGGAATCCGGGTGATTTTTTTTACTTCATCGCTGGTAAACGAAAATCTTTTTACTTTTTTCGGTTTAGCCAAATTGTGCAGGATCAGCTCAATTTTTTTATCGGTTACAGACAATGATTTCGATGGGGTGCAGTATACATCGATCTCCAGCATTGTTTTTTTAACCGTACTTTTTAAATGGATGATTTCATAAAGCCCTTTTTCAATACTTACAGGATTTTTTCCGTCATCGTTAAAAACAAGGGCATCACTTGTTTTGGTTTCCGGGTCAAAATAATAATGAACCAAAAGGTCATTGAACTTGTAGTCTTCAGTATGCTGCATCGGTTTGGCCATGGGAATAAAGGCGCCTCCCCGAGCAAAAACCGGGATATGATCTTCCTGAACTGGTATGGTATAAGATTTTCCTTTTTCGTACAGCTGATCTGTAAAGAAATCAAACCAGTTATTCTTGTCAGGGAATTGCAGGTCAATTGTTTTTACACCCGGGTGCAGTATGGGTCGGACCAAAAAATTTTCTCCCCAGTAATAACTGTCTGCGCTGTTGAACAGAGATTCATTGGCAGGCTCTTCAAAAAACAGGGGTTTCATAAAGGGCTGGCCGCTTCGGCTGTTCTCAAAAGCGAGCGTGTAATTGTAAGGAAGCAGGGCGTAGCGAAGTTCGATGCTCTTTCTGGCCAGTGATTTGGTTTTTTCATCATGAAAAACCGGTTCGGGTGCTATGTGTTCCTGAGCATGTGGTCTGAAAACAGGTTGAAAAACACCGTATTGCAACCAGCGTGTGTACAACTCAGGATCAAATTTTTCTCCCCCGCCAAAACCGCCCAGATCGGAATGCATATAAGCCAGCCCCTGCATGCCCATTTGAAGGGCAATTTCTGGTTGTGATTGCAAACCGCCCCAGGACCTGCTCACATCACCCGACCAGGGGATCAGGCCAAATCTTTGTGATCCCGAGTATCCGGCCCGCATTAAAATAAACGGCCTTTGATCAGGAAAATCACGGCGATAGCCATCAAAGATCATTTTTGCCCACTGATGCCCGTAAATATTGTGTACTTCATCAGCCGTTCCGGTTTCATGCACCATGGCAGATGGATGCACTTCCGGCTCGCCCAAATCACCCCACCAGCCTTGCACACCCATTTCCGTCAATTCTTTATAGAGCTTCCAAAACCAGTCGGCGGCCTTTGGACTGAAAATATCAACCAGGCCCGTATTGCCAAAATAAAAATCATAAACCAGGGGTTTCCCTGAGCTGTCTTTACCCAAAAAACCATTTTCAGAGGCTTCTTTCCATTTTTTCGAGCTGGTCAGAATAAAGGGTTCTGTTACCAGGATTGTTTTTATATTTTTTTTCTGAAAATCACGCATCATCAGCTGAGGATTCGGAAAGGAATCTTTCAGAAACTCAAGGTTGCCCATATGGCCCTGAATGTCCTTGCCGAACCAGTAAATGTCTATAACTACCGCATCCAGAGGAATGCTGTCCTCGGCAAATTTACGGACTGTTTCCCTGACCTCTTTTTCGGAATGATAGCCAAAACGGCTGGAAAAATTTCCAAAAACCCACCTGGGTGGTAAGGGTTGCCTGCCTGTCAGGGATGTGTATTGATCGGTTATTTCATTCCAGTTATTTCCGGCAATTACCTGATAGGTCTTTCTCCCGCTAATGGTTTGATAGGACAGGGTATTGTTCTTTTTGCTGTCGAGATCCAAATATCCGATGGGAGTATTGTCAAAGTGAATGGCATACAGGTTGGATGAAAGGACGACAGGAAGTGTATAATTCATCAATTCCGACCGCGTTTCATAACCGTAATGGGCTCTGTTGTATAGTTTGAGTCTGTGGCCACGGCGGTTCATGCCCAAAGCGCGCGCACCGCCACCATAAATTACTTCTGTTTGGTTCAGATTGAATTCAATTATTTCCAGGGAATCGGTTTTGATATAGCCCGCTTTTTCTGAGATGAGGGGCCGGTTCTTGTAAAAATAGTTAATTTTAAACGGGGCCTTGTCGATACTTACCGTAATCCCCTCAGTTTTCAAAACAACAGTTTTCTGATTTTCACTTGAACCAAAGGAAATTTCCCGGGGTTCAAGAACGACGGCATGGGAATTTTCATTGTTGTTCTCACCTTTTGGAATAAAGGTAGTTTCTACGATATTTTTACTGTAATAGGTTATGCGGTATGCTCCATCGCTGGTCTGTATCGTTACCCCCTTTTTATCGAAGCCGGAACTGATGAACTTCCTTTGTTCATTCTGGGCAGAGAGCAGATGAAGTGACAAGGCAATTCCTACAAGAAACAGCAGTATTTTCTTCATAAGTGGTTTGTCTGTTATTTCTTTTAAATAATATGGGTACACTTTGTTTAAATAGCTCAAATACGTTTTTACGAGATCAAAAAATCTAAAACTTTCTTTATAAAAAGATTTCCTTTAGTTTATTTTCGTAGTCAACAAAATGACTCCTTCCTCTTTCAGTTCAAGGGTTTTTCCCAGATCAAAAATTTCCCCGGTAATCATATCTTTTACTTTTTTACCCTTTAAGCCGAGTTCGTCAAATTTGTTCAAATCTGCGCGGAAGGGTTTGTTATTTTTATTCAGGATAACAAGAACGATTTCATCATTTAATTTCCTCGCCAGGGCATACACATTCTTATCGGGTGCAAAATGAATGGTTTTGCCGGCATGTATGGCTTCGCTGCTTTTTCTGTACTGCAGCACTTTTTTTAAAAACGACTGCATTTCTTTTTGTTCAGGGTTTAATCCCATTCCGGTAAAGGCATTTACGGCATCGCCGGGCCAGCCACCTGGAAAATCTGTTCTGATCAGACCGTGATCTCCCGGTTTTTTACTGTTCTCCATCAGGATTTCCGTGCCGTAATATATTTGTGGTATGCGCGGAAGTAAAAGCATATAAGCCAGGGCCATTTTGTTTTGTGTCACATTGTGATTTAACTGCGTAAAGACCCTGTCCATATCATGATTATCAAGAAAGATCATGATATCTTTCGGATTGGAATAATAAAAATCATTGGCCAGGCCTTCGTATAATTTGACAAATCCCTTGTCCCAGGCTTCGGCTTCCTTAAGGCCTTCCACGATCATTTTCTGCATCGGGAAATCCATGCTTGAGGTCATATTTGAATCATAACCGTCTTTGTTTTGGGCTCCGCGCTGCCAATAACCCACCAGCAGCGGATTGTAACTCCATTCTTCACCCACTATGCTGAAGTTGGGATATTCATTCATGATCGCTCCGGCCCATTCAGCCATAAAGTATTTATCGGGATAGGGGTAAGTATCTTGTCTGATGCCCCCGAGATCGAGTGTTTCTATCCACCAGATGCTGTTTTGTATCAGATAGGTGGCCAGAAAAGGATTTTTTTGATTCAGATCAGGCATGCTGGGAACGAACCAGCCGTCGCTCATGGATTTTTTATCCTTTTCGGATGCATAGGGATCCTGGTTGGTGGTCCGCCTGTGGTTGGTCACAACCAGACTATCTTTCAGGAATTCCTTTTGAAAGTTTACCCAGTCTTCTGAAGGCAGGTCTTTCATCCACCAGTGTTCACTCCCGATATGGTTGGCCACCATATCCATGATTAATTTTATTCCTCTGTTTTTAGCCTCTTTAGAAAGGGTTTTGTATTCATCCATGGTTCCAAATCTCGGGTCAACCTCATACAGATCAGTTATGGCATAGCCGTGGTAGGATTGTCCCGGCATATTATTGCTTAACATCGGGCTTGGCCAGATGGCTGTAAAACCCATATCGCCGATATAATTCAGATGGTCAGTAATCCCTTTGATATCCCCGCCATGACGCGCATAATTATCTTTTCTGTCGATTGTTTTTTCATTCAATTCCTTATTTATATCATTTGAGGTATCTCCGTTCGCAAACCGGTCAGGGGTAATGAGATAGATCACATCAGAACTTTTAAATCCCTGTCTTTGAGCCGACATGGGTTCCCGTGATTTTAGAGTATAGGTGTGAATAAGATTTTCTTCACCCGGTTTTGAAAAAATGATCTTAAAGTCTCTGGCTTGTTTTACAGCCGAAAAATCCAGGGTCAGAAAGAGGTAATTGGGGTTATTCGTTTGCTCTGCTTCCGCTATTTTGATTTCCTTATCCTCAACAGATGCCGTGTAAGCCGATATTTTGTCACCATAGATCATCAGTTGAACTTTTTGGTGTTGCATGCCCACCCACCAGTGGGGAGGCTCGACCTTTTTTATTTTTTGACTTTGCATGGTAAAAGAACTGATTAATATGAGTATGAGGCCCCAGTTTTTCATAGTTGTATAATTTGCTTTAAATATTTTATCGCAGAAAAGTCAATCGAATAGACCTTTTTCTGGTTTATACTTTTATAAATGCTTTTGACGGAAGCTCCAGTTTTTTGCCTGAAACAATTATTTCCATTGGAGTTTCTGACTCATTGGTAAAAATACTGGCTTCGTGACTCTTAAAGACCTTGATGGTATTTCCGCGGTAATTGACTTTGAAAGAATAGGACTTCCACTGCTGCGGGATTTGAGGATGAAATGACAGGTGACTGTCAAAATTCCGCATACCACCAAAACCCTGAACAATAGAAAGCCAGGTTCCGGCCATGCTCGTTATGTGCAGGCCTTCATGTACTTCGTGGTTATAGTCGTCAAGATCAAGTCTTGAGGTTCTCAAATACAGTTCGTAAGCCTTATCTATCTTGTTTATTTTTGCTGCCAGTATAGAATGAACGCAAGGAGACAAAGAGGATTCATGCACCGTGAACGGCTCATAAAAATCAAAATGTTTTTTGACAGTTTCCGTGTCAAAATGATTTTCAAAAAAATAAATTCCCTGCAAGACATCGGCCTGTTTGATATAAGGTGAGCGCAGGATCCGGTCCCAGGACCATTTCTGGTTGATAGGCCTTTCTTTTTTTGGCAGTTTGTCGGCCGGGATGAGTTCTTTATCTAAAAAACCATCTTGTTGTAAAAAGACATCATATTGCTCGCTGTAAGGAAAATACATGTTGTCGGCCACTTTTTTCCATTGGCGTATTTCTTCATCGTTCAAGGCAGTTTTTTCGGTGATCCTCAGGTAATCGGCCTTATAGTCTTCTTTTAGTTTAATGAGATTTGACAGCGCATATTCAATACACCATTTGGCTATATAATTGGTATACCAGTTGTTGTGCACATTGTTTTCATATTCGTTCGGCCCGGTAACACCCAGGATCACATATTTATTTTTCTGTGCCGACAAAGTAGCACGCTGTTGCCAGAACCGCGCAACGCCAATCATGACCTCCATCCCGTATTCAGGGATATAAGCAAAGTCATTTGTATAATTGACATAATTGTAAATGGCGTAAATGATGGCTCCGTTTCTATGAATCTCTTCAAAGGTAATTTCCCATTCGTTGTGACATTCTTCCCCATTCATCGTTACCATAGGGTAGAGTGCTGCGCCATTTGAAAAGCCTAATTTTTGGGCATTTTCTATGGCTTTTTGCAGGTGATTGTAACGGTACACAAGTAAATTTCTGGCCACTTTCTTGTCCTTTGTGCTCATATAAAAAGGAATGCAATAGGCTTCAGTATCCCAATAGGTACTGCCTCCGTATTTTTCGCCGGTAAAACCTTTGGGGCCGATATTTAACCGTGCATCAGCTCCGGAATAGGTCTGATTGAGCTGAAAGATATTGAACCTGATAGCCTGCTGTGCTTTGATATCTCCTTCAATAATGATATCAGCCGTTTCCCAGATCTCAGCCCAGGCATTTTTTTGTTTTATCAGCAAGTCATCAAAGCCAAGTTCACAAACCTGACGTAGCATGCGCTGAGACGCCGGTATCAAGTCTTCTTTCGGGTGATTCATGGACTGGGTGTATCCTCCGAATTTGTAGATGGTAAAAGTGTCATTTTGATGTACCTCCTTCTTGTAGTGGTATGCTACCGATTTTTCCTGAAGTTCGGCCTTGTATTCCAGCGGGACTTCAAAATCGTTAAGCGTAAAGGCAACTTTCATTCCTGTACAAACTGAAAAATTTGTCTTTAAGGTTCTTGAAATGATGAAGGCTTCATTACTTCCCTGCTCGATTTTTTCGATCTCCCAAAAGAACTCATCGTAATTTGCGTCTTCATTCATGATTCCTGCATCAAGGTAAGGCTCGAAAGCAATTTCTCCGGAAAAATTCAGGGGAGTTACCGCGTACTTTATGGCTCCGGCCTCATTGTATACCAAACTAAGAAAACGTATTGCATTCACATTGATACGATTTCCGTTGGCGAGTTCAGCCGTAAAGGTGCGCGAAAGTGTACCTTCTTTCATGTTTAATTCCCTGCGAAAGTCATTTACCACGCATTTGCTGAGATCCAGTTCGGTATTGTTAATATAAACTTTAATGCCAATCCAGTTCGGAGCATTCAGCACTTTGGCAAAATATTCGGGATACCCGTTTTTCCACCAGCCGACCCTTGTTTTATCGGGGTAATAAATACCACCGATATAGCTTCCCTGAAAGGTATTGCCGCCATAAGATTCCTCAAAATTGGCCCGTTGTCCCATGGATCCGTTGCCAATACTGAATAAACTTTCAGAGGCCGTTACATTTTCTGCCTTGAAACTATCTTCAACGATCCGCCATTCGTCCGGCACTATATAATTTAAATTCATTGTTATGCTTTTTTAAAATTCAAAAATCTTTCAACAAAATCTGTCGTTAAATCACCGGTTGAGGAGAAAAGAAAATCAGATCCCGAAAGGTTTTCCGGAGAACCAATGCCTACACTGGTCATTCCGGCAATATTTGCTGCCTGAATTCCTGCCTGAGAATCTTCAACCACCACGCAATTTTCCGGGGATACACGCAATTTTTCTGCAGCCAGCAAAAAGACCTCCGGATCGGGTTTGGCGTGGGTTACATCGTTGCCGTCAACAATGGCATCAAAAAACTCAAAAAGTTCAAGACTTTTTAAAAGGGGAATCGCATTTTTACTGGCAGATCCCAAGGCTACCAAGATGTTTTTACTTTTGAGATAGAGAATCAGATCCTTGATGCCCGGTAATATTTCAGAAGCACCCAGGGATTCCACAGTGGATAAATACCTTTGATTTTTTTCAAACATCAGCTTTTCCTTATGTTCCTGAGTAAGGGATATATTTCCAATTTCGAGCAGGATCTCAAGTGATTTTGACCGGCTCACGCCTTTGAGCATTTCGTTCTGTTTTTCGGAAAAATCAAAACCGAGGTCATTGGCCAATTTCTTCCAGGCCAGATAATGAAATTTTGCCGTATCGACAATCACACCGTCCAGATCAAAAATGAATGCTTTCTTCATGAGGTTTATTTTTTTTCAACTACATCATCCACATCATTTACCCTGGCCACCAGAGAGGCAGCGATCAGAAAAGAGACGCCGCTTACTACAAGTGCATACACGGGATTACCGCCATAGAGATATTTTACCATGGGGCCTCCTATAAGCGCATTGATAATTTGAGGAATTACAATAAAAAAGTTGAAGATGCCCATATATACGCCCATTTTTCTCGGAGGAATAGATCCGGCCAGAATTGCGTAGGGCATAGCGAGTATGCTGGCCCAGGCAATTCCGATTCCAACCATGGAAAGGATGAGCCAGTTTTCATCAGGAGCAAAATAGATAAATATCAAACTAAGGCCTCCGATGATGAGGGCAAGTGCATGTGTTTTTTTACGTCCGATTTTTTTTGCGATAGCCGCCAGAAAGAAGGCAAAGACAGCTGCGACTGCATTGTATATTCCAAAAAGAATGCCTACCCAGTCGCCAGCGTTCTGATAAGCTGCACTTGCAGTATCGTTAAGGTCAAGCTTGTAAATATGATGTGCCAAAGCGGGGGTGGTAAAAACCCACATACCAAAGAGTCCGAACCAGGAAAAAAACTGAACCCAGCTCAACTGCCGCATGGTCAAAGGCATTTTTTTAAAATCCTTGAAAATATGGAGCAGGTTGGATTCTTTTTCATCTCCTTCAGCCGCCCCGTTCATTTTGGCCATTTCTTCAGGATTGTATTCTTTGGTTGTAAATACGGTGATCAGGATACTCGTAATCAGAACTGCCGCTCCAATAATAAAGGAGAGCAATAGATTTAATGGCACCTGGCCTTCTGTACCCACATTGGAAACTCCAAACCAGTTGGTCAGCACATAGGGTAACCAGGAGCCGATAACCGCACCGATTCCGATGAGGACAGTCTGAATACTAAAACCCAAAGTTCTCTGGTCGCTGGGCAATACATCTGCCACCAAAGCCCTGAAGGGTTCCATGGCAATATTAAAGGAGGCATCCATGATCATCAGCATCCCGGCCCCTATCCAGAGTGCAGGTAAAAAAGCCGTAAACATTTGTGCATTTGGCATGAGCATTAAACCAATAGAGGCCAGTATGGCTCCAACCAGAAAATAAGGTCTTCTTCTGCCTAATTTAGTCCAGGTCCGGTCGCTGTAGTAACCAACAATGGGTTGAACGATCAATCCGGTCAGAGGTGCAACAATCCAAAACCAGGACAATTCATGCACATCGGCACCAAAAATCTGAAGTACCCTGCTCGCATTTGCATTTTGAAGGGCAAAGCCCATCTGAATTCCAAGAAATCCCATGCTGAGATTCCAGATTTCCATAATGTTTAATCTTCTTTTTTCCATCAGTTGAAAGATATAGGCAAAAGAAATATAGCCAGCTCCTGAGAGATAAAATATTTCTCTTTATTGGTTAATAGTAAATGCAATGATAAGTAAAACCCCGTGAAGTTAAAAGAAAGGCAAGTTTTAAATGGTTGTGAATGGTGCAAATATAAAATAAAAAATGAAAAAAAAACGAATTACATCTTTTTTGTTGATTCCCTGATGACCAGATCGGGTTTTATAACCTCGGTCCTGTGAAGAAATTCGAGGTCCTGATGCTCTATTTCTTCGAGAAGTATTTCAAATGCCTTCAGGCCCATTAAGTAGCCGTGCTGTGCGACTGTTGACAGGGACGGAGTAGAAAACTTCGAGATAAATCCATCGGTAAAGCCGATGATCGCCACCTCATCCGGAATTTTTTTACCGAGCTCCTGTACAATTTTCATGGCCGTCGCCGCATAAATTTCATTCACTGCAAAGATCCCGTCCGGAGGATTGCTTTGTTTGAAAAGATTTTGGATCTGTCCGGAAATTTCATTTCGTTCATCTATATGCAAGATAAGGTCTTCATCAACTGGCACATGGTGCTCTTCAAGGGATTTCAGGTAACCATTTTTACGCTGAGCACCCACGGTAACAAAATCATCGGTTGTAATTATGGCAAGTCTTTTACAACCTGCATCAAACAGGTGGTTGCATGCCAGATAGCCGGCTCCAAAATCGTCTGAGGTTACCTTACTGCAGGCTATGGAATCAACCACGCGGTCGAACATGACCAGTGGCATTCCGTTCATGACAAGGGTTTCAAAATGTTCAAATTCACCTTTTTTAAGGCTTTCTTTTGAAACGGAGACTATGATGCCATCTACTATTCCGTTTGCCAGCATTTCCAGATTAAACACCTCTTTTTCATAGGACTCATTCGAAAGACAGATGATCACATTGTAACCGTTCTCATTGGCAAGTTGCTCAATACCACTGATTACAGTTGTAAAAAAATGATGAACTATTTCGGGAATGATAATACCAATTGTTTTTGATTTTTGATTGCGCAGATTGAGTGCCAGACTATTGGGTTTATAATGGTAATAATTTGCAAAAGCCTGGATCCTGTCTCTTAAGTCCTCACTGATCTCATGGCTATTTTTCAGCGCTTTTGATACCGTTGAAATGGAGACTTCAAATTCCTTGGCAATTTTCTTTAAGGTAATTTTGGATTTCATAAGCTAAAGATAATAAAACTGCCTGAGGCTATCAAAAATCTGGCCGTGTATTGACCCGTTTTAAGGATTTTTTAATAAAATCGGTTAAAAAAAACATATAATTCGTCATTCTTAAATTTACACGCAGCAAAATTATGATTTACGCAAACGTTAGAGTGCGAAAACTTATCAACACGAAAACGTTTTAGTAATGTCTATACTGATTTATGTCAGTGTTAAATCAATGTTAATAATTTATTTTTGGGCGTGAATTTAAAAGAAAGGCAAGTTTTTTTTAAAACAATTAGTGCTTAAAAACAATAATATTTATGAAACAAATTAGACATTTAATCCTTGGCTTATTGATTCTATTTCCTTTTGTAATGTCTGCACAGACAGTAATCAAAGGAAAAGTTTTGGATAGAGCAACAGGATCTGAACTACCCGGAGTATCCGTATTACAGAAAGGTACTACCCAGGGGACCGCAACCGACTTTGACGGAGTATTCGAACTCACAGTCGACAATGCGAACGCTTTACTGGTTTTTTCATTTGTAGGGTACAATACCATAGAAATGGCGGCGACATCAAACATGACTGTATATCTTGATGAATCTGCAGAAAGCCTTGAGGAAGTAATCTTAATCGGTTATGGACAAACAACAAAGAAAGATGCAACAGGAGCTGTTGAAAAAGTGGGTTCCGAGGATTTCAACCCGGGAGCCATTGCTTCACCTGAACAGTTGATCACAGGTAAATCTGCCGGGGTGAACGTTGTTCCTCCAAGTGGTAGACCTGGAGAAGGAGGTACAATCAAAATACGTGGTGGGGTATCTTCGCTGAGCGCAAGCAACAGCCCGCTGATCGTTATTGACGGAGTACCTGTAGATCAGGATGGACCGGCCTTAAACACCATTAATCCAAATGATATTGAAAGCTTTAACATCTTAAAAGATGCTTCTGCAACCGCGATTTATGGTTCAAGGGCAAGCAACGGAGTTATTTTGATCACTACAAAATCCGGTAAAATGCACCAGGATTTTGGCGTTAGTTTCGACAGTAAATTTTCATGGGGTGAGGCTGAGAACAAGGTTGATGTATTGAACAGAGATCAGTTCATCCGCGCTATCAATGATTTGGGAGAGCCTGATGCCAGCGCTTTGATTACAGCTGATGAAACCGTTTGGCAGGATCAAATCTATCAAACAGCTTTTGGTACAGACAACAATTTATCCATCTCTGAAGGATACGAAAATACGGCTTACAGAATTTCTGCAGGGTATTTAATTCAGGAAGGTGTTTTAAAAACTTCTGAGTACAACAGAACGACCCTGGCTTTAAACTTACGTCAGAATTTATTTGACAACAGCCTTAAAATGGATTTTAACATAAGAGGTTCTTTTGCCCAGGATGAATTTGCCAATGAAGGCGCCATCGGTTCTTCGGTATCCATGGATCCAACCAAACCGATTTACAGTGGTGGTAGCGACTATAATGGATATTGGGAATGGCTGAATAATGATGGTTCACCCAATAACCTGGCACCGAGAAACCCTGTGGGTCTGCTTGATGCTTTTGACAGCCATGCTGCTACCAACCGTTATATCGGAAACGCCAAATTTGACTATGCTTTCTGGTTCCTTGAAGGGCTGAGCATAGTAGCTAATTTTGGTTTTGACTACTCTGAGGTTGATGGCTATAACAGTACTTCAGCCACCTCTGCAAGCGGTTATTACAATGGAGGTAATAATGGGGTCTACGACAGTATGCGAAGAAATACTTTGGCAGATATCTATTTGAATTATGCACAAACATTTAATGATGTGCATAAATTTGATTTGATGCTGGGTCAGTCTTTTCAGGATTTTTACCGAGAGAACAGTTCCTATAATGTTGACGGGAATGGTTCGATTACTGAAAGTGAATGGGCTTCAACAAATGCCTTGTTATCCTATATGTTCCGTGCCAATTATGGTTACGACAACCGCTATTTACTGACCTTTACTTACAGACGTGATGGTTCTTCCAGATTTTCTGAAGACAATCGTTGGGGTAATTTCTTCTCGGGTGCCGTTGCCTGGAATATTGCTGAAGAGTCGTTCTTAGACGATTCTGAATCACTTTCAACCTTAAAATTGCGTTTGGGTTACGGTGAAACAGGTCAGCAGGAAATTGGTAGTGACTTCGGATATTTACCCGTATATATGGTTGGACAGGACAATGTAAGGTATCCTTTTGGAAACAGTTATTACAATACACTCAGGCCTTCCGGTTATGATGCAAATATAAAATGGGAAGAATCAGCAACCTACAACATCGGTTTGGATTACGGATTCTTTGATGACAGGATCTTTGGTTCAATCGAGTATTTTACAACAGAATCAACGGATATTTTGAATACCGTTTCTCCACCTGCAGGTTCAAACCTATCCAACAGTTTATACACCAACATCGGTGACCTTGATAAACACGGTGTGGAATTTACCTTGAACGGAGATGTTGTTCAAAGTGAAAGTTTCAGATGGAATTTAAATTTCAATGCCACCTGGTTGGAAAATGAAATTATAAAACTGAATACTGTAGATGACCCAAGTTCTCCGGGTCTCGCCACAGGTGGAATCAGCGGTGGGGTGGGTAATACCATACAAACACATAAAGTTGGATATCCTCAAAGTTCATTCCTGGTATATCAGCAGGTTTATGATTCAGCCGGAGCTCCTATAGAAGGTGTATATGTGGATACGAATGAAGATGGGGTATTAACAGATGCAGATAAACGTATCTACCACAATCCAAACCCCGAATGGCTGCTGGGACTTTCTTCCTATATGTATTACGGAAATTGGGATCTGGGTTTCACAATGAGAGCCAGTATTGGAAACTATGCATACAACAACGTAGCTTCTGCGAACGGAAATCAGGACAACCTGTATGACCTGGGTACAATCAGAAATGCACATTCCTCTCTTCTGGATACGAATTTCAGAAACCCGCAATACTGGTCAGATTATTATATTCAGGATGCATCCTTCCTGAAAATGGACAACATAACACTGGGATACAATTTTGAGAATATCAAAAATGGTGATGTACGTTTGAGACTCTACTCTACCATTCAAAATGTGTTCACTGTTACTGATTATGATGGTTTAGATCCGGAGATTAACGGAGGAATTGACAACAATTTCTATCCTCGTCCGCAAACCGTGTTGTTCGGATTTAATGTTAACTTTTAAAAAATACATGGATAATGAAAGTATTTAATAAACAATTCAGACTAAGCTTAAGCATTATTGCGGTAATGCTTGGACTGGTGTTCGCTTCTTGTGAGAGTGAATTAGACAAAGAGCCTATTACGCAATTAACGGAAGATCAGGTTTTTGAAGATCCTGCTTCCTATAAGCAGTTTCTGGCAAGAGTATATGCCGGTATTTCCGTAAGCGGCCAACAGGGGCCATCCGGGCAACCTGATATATCCGGAATAGATGAAGGATTTTCTAACTATTTACGTCAGTACTGGAAACATCAGGAATTAACAACTGATGAGGCAATTATTGCATGGAAAGATGGAACAATCCATGATTTGCACAACCATGTTTGGACTCCTTCCAATGAGTTCGTTCGTGCTATGTATGACCGTATCTATTTTCAGGTTGGCTTGATCAACCAGTTCCTCCGCGAAACTACTCCTGAAAAATTAGATGGAAGGGGTGTGGATGCCACATTGAAAGCAGAGATCGAAGTTTTCCGGGCAGAGGCGAGATTTATGAGAGCCTGGAGTTACTGGCATGCCATTGATTTTTATGGAAATATCCCATTTGTAACTGAAGCAGACCCGGTAGGAAACTTTTTTCCTGCACAAAAATCCAGAGCCGAAGTATTTCAATTCATAGAATCCGAATTGCTTGAAATAGAGCCGATTTTGGCCGCACCACGTCAAAATGAATACGGCAGAGCCGATAAGGGAGCTTGTTGGATGTTATTGGGTAAATTGTACCTCAATGCTCAGGTATATACCGGAACAGCAAAGAACACAGAAGCCATGACCTATATTAAAAAGGTCATAGAACAAGGAGGATATTCCTTAACGCCCAAATATCAACATATGTTTCTCGCTGATAATGACGTGAATGGATCACAAAACGAAACCATTTTTTCTATTCGTTTTGACGGTATCAATACCCTGGGCTATGGCGGAACTACTTTCCTCACACATGCGCCAGTTGGGGGAAAAATGGTAGCAAAGGATTTTGGTATCAACAGTGGCTGGGGCGGTTTGAGGACTACGAAAAATTTGGTCCAGAAGTTTGATGAAAAACCAGACCTCGGCTCACTGAATTCTGGTTTGGGAGCTGAATCTGACTGGGGACTGGTTGGAGATGCAACCACGAATGGCTGGAATGGCCCTGATATGGAAATGCGCGAGACAAG
The DNA here is from genome assembly GCA_963816075.1 of uncultured Flavobacteriaceae bacterium. GTDB lineage: Bacteria > Bacteroidota > Bacteroidia > Flavobacteriales > Flavobacteriaceae > Namhaeicola. The sequence continues at coordinate 222,805 of CAWFJI010000009.1, forward strand.
TGCGAGTAACTATGCCCTGTATGCTGATTTAAAGGCGGGTGAAATCAAATTCCGCTTTAATGAGGACTGGGGAAATAATTATGGAGGATCGAACGGAAATTTAGTTAGTGGTGGAGATAATATAAAAATAGCCTCTGCAGGCATCTATTATATTACCATGAATCTGACTACTTTGAAATACACCATTTCAAAATCAGGTGACAGCAGAAATATGTTCTTCACCGAGGATCAGACTTTGGAAATAGAAGATCCTTTTAATTTTGGAGACGGATATGCAATTGCCAAATACAAGAATGTGGATGTGAACGGAGTGCAGGGGAAAGATGCTTCAGGAAATTTTGTTGACATTGACTTTCCGATGTTCCGCCTTGCAGATGCCTATCTGATGTATGCTGAAGCCTTCTTAAGAGGCGGTGGTGGCGACGCAGGAACTGCAGTAAATTATATCAATTTGTTACGTCAAAGAGCATATGGAAATGGCGGTGGAAATATTAATTCCGGAAGTCTGACCTTAAATTTTGTTCTTGACGAAAGAGCTCGTGAACTGTTTTGGGAAGGACATAGAAGAACAGACCTCATCAGATTCGGGCAGTTTTCAACGCAGGGTGTCTGGCCCTGGAAAGGTGGGGTTAAAGACGGCAAGACTACTGAAGCTTTCAGAGATATCTATCCTATCCCTTCTTCGGATATGATTGCCAATCCGACCTTGGTTCAAAATGAGGGATATTAATTTTAAAAAAATCAAAGAGATGAAAGTAATTTTAAATAAAATCTTGTTTTTGCTCGCGATCGCACTCATGGTGGGATCCTGCAGCGATGACGATCAGTTGGTAATCAATCCGGATGCCGAAACGACGGCTACGCTGTCTGCTACCCAGGTAGTTTTGGATAAGGATGAGGTAGGAACAGATGTCCTTACCGTAACATGGACAGAGGCAGATTTTGGTTACAACGCCGCCGTAAACTATAAAATATATTTCAACAAGGCGGGTGGTGATGCAGCGGATGCTGAATCTGTAAACGGAGGAACCTCCTATTCAAAAACATTCAAATCAGAAGAACTGAATAAGATCTTATTGAACCTTGAATTGGAGCCCGAAGAAGCAGCCGATGTAACGGTTGTTGTAGCAGCTATTTTGAATGATAAAACAGGCTATGGCATTTTGTCAGAACCTAATACTTTAAACGCAACTCCCTATGCTGATGTACTGGATCTTTCAACCCCTTGGGGACTTGTTGGTTCTGCTTACAATGACTGGGGAGGTGCCGGACCGGATGCTCCTTTCTATAAAACAGATGAGGCAGGTGTTTATGTATGCTATGTTACCTTAAAGGATGGAAAATGGAAAATCAGAAAAGACAATGACTGGGCTGTTAATTATGGTGACAATGGTGCTGATGGTTCCTTAGAAGCAGGAGGTTCTGATATTGATGCTGTTGCAGGAACCTATAAAATTGTATTTAATGAGAATGCCCTGACCTATACGGTTACTGCTTTCACAATTGGTTTGGTAGGAGATGCAACTGTAAACGGATGGGACGGTCCGGATATGCCTTTGAGCTACGATCCTTATACCGATACTTGGAAGACTCAGGCTAAATTGAAAGAAGGAAAAATCAAGTTCAGACAAAATAATGACTGGGCTGTTAATTATGGAGACAATGGTCTTGATGGAACCTTGGAAACTGGTGGAGCAGATATCCCCGTAAGCGCAGGTTATTACGATGTTGTCCTGAATTTAAATGACCTGACCTATACTTTGGTAAAAACCCAGATATATGGAGTAGTAGGGTCCGCGTACAACGATTGGGGAGCTACGCCTGATTATGCATTTACGCCGGATTACAGTAAGGAAGGGGCATATTATATCAATGAAATAGTCCTTATTGACGGAAAAATGAAATTCAGGGCAAACAATGACTGGGCTGTTAATTATGGAGATACAGGTCTGGATGGTAAATTAGATGCTGGTGGTGATGATATCCCGGTGACTGCAGGTACCTATCGTATTACGATGGACTTGTCTGATCCTAATAACATGACCTATACACTTACAAAAAAATAGTAATTTTCTATTAATATTTTTGAAAGAGGCTGTTTTTAACAGCCTTTTTCTCCTTAAAACTGGTCGGGATGATGAAAAAATACCTACGATTAATTGTTTTTTTAGCTGTCAGTATAGGTTTTGCTCAGGTGCAAAATGTTACCTTTACGATAGTTCCACCAACTTTTAATGAAGATACCCCTATTACCATAACGGCTTCAAATGTGAATCCAAGCCTTTGGGGAGTAACGGATATCTATCTCTGGGCCTGGTCATCAAATACTGCTGGAGCCAACCAATTGGATGCGCCTAACAATGGAACCTGGGAAAACTCCAATGAAGCACAAAAAATGACCAACAATGGCAATGGCACCTATTCAATAAGTTTTGTTCCAAACACGTTCTATAACAGGACAGGTATCGGGAGTATCGGGTTTCTTGTTAAAGCCAAAAACGGAACAGGTGATAAAAAATCACAGGATTACGTAGCACAGGTGGGAACCATAGTCGTTCCGCCAGTTACCGAAGCCCCTGTTCCTGCTGGCATGAAAGACGGAATCAATTACAATAGCGCAGACAATTCCAAAGTTACCCTTGTGCTGTATGCCCCGTTGAAGCAGTTCGTATATGTATTGGGAGACTTTAATAACTGGGAGACTCAGACCAGTTATTTGTTAAAAAAAGATACTGCGAAAAACAGATTTTGGATTGAATTAACAGGATTAACAACACAACAGAACTACGGATTTCAATACCTGGTCGACGGCAAGGTCAGAATAGCCGATCCGTATTCCACAACCATACTGGACGAAGCGAATGATCAGTTTATCAATTCAGTAACTTATCCCAATTTGCCGCCATATCCAACGGGAAAAACAAGCCATGCGGTTTCTTTATTAAGAACTGGAGACGCAGCTTATAATTGGCAGGTGAATAACTTTGTTAAGCCTGCAAAATCTGATCTGGTAATCTATGAACTGCTACTCCGGGATTTTGATGTCCTGCACAGTTTTGACGCAATTAAATCCAGACTGGATTACCTGCAGTCTTTGGGGATCAACGCCGTTGAACTGATGCCCATTTCTGAATTTGACGGCAATGAGTCCTGGGGGTATAATCCCGCTTTTCATATGGCTCTGGATAAGTATTACGGAACGCCGAAAGCATTCAAGCAACTGGTTGATGAATGCCACAAACGGGGAATGGCAGTTATACTGGATGTGGTTTACAACCACGCCACGGGCCAGAATCCCTTCTACCGCATGTGGAATACAGACGGTGGTGGTTATGGAGGCCTCGCCAGCGCAGATAGCCCCTTCTTCAACCCGGTAGCAACGCATTCCTATAGTGTTTTCAACGATTTTAATCACAGCAAACAGGCTACAAGGGATTATGTAAAAAGGACAACACAGTACTGGATAGCGGAATATAAAATTGATGGATTCAGGTGGGATCTAACCAAGGGTTTTACCCAGAATTGTTCAAGTACGAACGAAACATGTACCAATGCCACACAAGCAGACCGAGTCGCTGTTTTAAAACAGTACGCAGATTACCAGTGGGAAATTGACCCCAATTTTTATGTGATCTTTGAACACCTGGGAACGAATGAAGAAGAGACACAATGGGTAAATTACCGTTTAAATGAAGGGAAAGGTATTATGGTTTGGAGTAATCTGAACGGCAATTATAACGAAGCTACTATGGGTTATCATGAAAGTGGTAAATCTGATTTTTCATGGATATCCTACATAAAAAGAGGCTGGACAGTTCCTGCCAACATAGCTTATATGGAAAGCCATGACGAGGAGAGACTTATGTACAAAAACCTGACTTTTGGAAATGCAAGTGGCAGTTATAGTGTGAAAGATTTAAATACGGCCTTAAAAAGAAATGAAATGGCAGGGGCTTTCTACTTTACTGTTCCTGGTCCAAAAATGATCTGGCAGTTCGGGGAACTCGGCTATGATATAAGTATAAATGATCCATGCCGGGTTTGTAATAAACCCATAAAATGGGAATATTACAATGAACCAAACAGAAAGGCGCTGTATGACAAGTGGGCGTCGATGATCAAACTAAAAGACAAGCTGACCATTTTCAATACGGCCAATTTCACTTTGGATGTTGGAGCTTCGACAGGCTTGAAAAAAGATCCAGCTGACCGATAACAGCTCAAATCCTGAAGTGCAGTACATTACGATTCTCGGAAATTTTGGTGTGACCACCCAATCCATAGTACCCAATTTTCAGAAAACAGGAACCTGGTACGATCTGCTCAGCAACAAGTCGATCAATGTAACCAATACGTCCGCTCCGATCAGCTTGCAGGCCGGAGAATACATTATTTATGGCAGCAGCCAGGTAACCCTGGCCAATGAGGACATTTCGAATGCTGAGTTTCCTGTTATTTATCCGAACCCCGCCGATGGCAGTTTTAAAATTGGGAAACAAGCCACTCAGGTTGAGGTTTATGATATCTTAGGAAGAAAAATTCAGGAGTTTAAAGGAAATTATCCGGTTAACCAACAGTTCGACCTGATGCCATTGAAACCTGCCGTTTACCTTGTAAGAGTTTCATCCGATCTGGGGAACAGTGTGCAGAGACTGGTGATCAAATAAAATATAAATTTGAAAAAGTGCTTGGAAGACATGTTGGCTTCGCGTATGATCTTTCGAGCTAAAAATCAAGAAAATCAAGTGGTCCGTAATATTCTTTTACGGGCCATTTTTATATTTATTGATAAAATAATCTGTATTTTTAATCTGATTTAGAATAAAAAATCAGCCCTATGAACTTTCAAAAAATAATTGGTTTTTGCCTGTCTGTGCTCCTTTATTTATACAGTACCGATCATTTTGGACAGGGGTCTGACAATTCCAATTTGCAGCGGGTTTATGTGGATGATTCCGGGATCTTGCGCTGGCAGGAAAGCAAAAAAGAAATACAGGGCTTTGGAGTTAATTATACGGTACCATTTGCACATGCTTACAGATCGGCGAAAAAGCTTGGAATCGATCCCAAAAAAGCCATCGATGAGGATGTGTATCATTTTTCAAGACTGGGTTTTGACCTTTACCGTGTGCATGTCTGGGATACGGAGATCAGTGATACTTTGGGGAATTTACTCGACAATGAACACCTGAATACGCTGGATTACCTGCTCATGAAATTGCAGGAACGAAAGATCAATTATGTCCTTACCCCTATAGCATATTGGGGAAATGGCTGGCCTGAACCCGATGAAAAAACGCCCGGTTTTTCGGCTAAATACGGTAAGGATGGCTGTCTGACCAACGAGGAGGCGATTAAGGCTCAGGAAAGATACCTTAACCGGTTTATGTTGCATAAGAATGCCTATACGGGAATGGTGATGAAAGATGATCCGCATCTTATAGCCATTGAAATAAGTAATGAACCCCACCATCGCGGAACAGGCGTTGAAGTTACTTCCTTTGTATCGCGACTGGTGGAAGCAGTGAAAAAAAGCGGCTTTAAAAACCCGGTACTCTACAATATCACGCACAGCGTTCAGCTCATGGACGACTATTTCAAAGCGGGAATCAACGGAGGTACTTTTCAGTGGTATCCAAGCGGACTGGGATATCACAAAGAACTGCAGGGGAATTTTCTGCCCAATGTTGATCAATATGAGATCCCTTTTGATCCCGTGATCAGAAAATACAAAGGAGCGAAGATCGTGTACGAATTTGACGCAGCAGATATTAACCGTACTTATATTTATCCGGCCATGGCCAGGTCATTCAGAGCGGCCGGAATACAGATCGCGACCCATTTTTCATATGATCCCATGTTTTTAGCCTTTGCCAACACAGAATACAATACGCATTACATGAATCTGGCATATACCCCCGGCAAGGCTTTGTCACTGATGATATGTAAAGAGATCTTTCATTCTGTTCCTCTGTACAAAAACTATGGCAATTATCCGGAAAACTCAAATTTTGATCATTTTTCGGTGAGTTATGAAAATGACCTGGCCACACTGAACCTGCCAGAAAAATACTTTTATACCAATCAATACGGATCTGCAGCCGAAAGATCTGAAAAAGCTGAGGGAAATAGCAGGCACAGGCACTTCTCCGGTCATAAAATACCCAGGTACCGGAGCCTATTTTCTGGATAAGCTTGAAAAAGGCGTTTGGAGACTGGAAGTAATGCCTGATGTATGTCTGGTTGGTAATCCCTTTGGAAGAAACAGTTTACAGAAAGAGATTTCGGTCATTCAATGGAACAGCCGGAATATGGAAATTAAACTACCCGATCTGGGCCCGGAATTTGTGATCATTCCTGTGAATGAAGGAAATACCTATCAAACAGAGGCAATTCAGGGCAAATTTGAGATTAGGCCGGGAGCCTATTTGATTCATAGTAAGGCTACTAAACACAATTGGAAAGCAAGCGACCCCTGGAAAAATAAAAGATTGAATGAATTTCATGCCCCGGTAGCATCGGTTGAAAAAACGTATCTCATGCATAAATCCAGTGAACTCGTCTTTGCTGGTGAGAACCTGCGTGTCGAAGCCAGGATGATAAGTCAGGACCCTGAGGCAAAAATGCAGTTGCAGCTTACAAGCGGCAATACATGGAAATTGCTTGACATGCATCGGGAGGAGGGTTTTCTTTACAGTACAGAAATTCCGACGGAGCTAGTACAACAAGGCTTTTTAACCTATTTCATTTATGTAAAGAGCGGTCAAAAAGTGGAAACTTTTCCTGCAGGTCAAACAGGTTTGCCCTATGACTGGAATTTTACGAACAATGAACCGTATCGGGTGCGGATTCTAAGTAAAGAGCAACCTGTGGCTTTGTTTGATGCTGAGACGGATGCCTCTTCCCTTTCTTTCACGCGCTGGTCCAGGGACTCAAAACTGGTTCCGGCCGACCAGTTCGGGGCATCTGAATATCAGATCAGAATTGATGAACTCTTTGTAAGCGACCCAGAAAATACTAAGGGTCCGGTAATCAACGATTACAGTATCAAATGTTATGTAAAAGAAAGGATCCGGGCCCTTGGCCCATTTTTAACCGACAGAAAAAAACTGGTGCTTACCGCGAGATCTCTGTCTGATTTACCTGAAAAAATACAGCTTGCCCTGGTTGACAAACGGGGAGTGGCATACGGAACTTTACTTGAAGTAGGTCCCGATCTGAAGGATTACCAAATCCCCCTGAATCAATTGAAAGCAGTGAAAACAGTGATCCTGCCAAGACCATACCCTTCTTTTTTACCCTATGAATATCAAGGCCAGGCCGGTGATCTTCGTATTGGAAGATCTTGAAAGTATTATCATTTCAATAGGCCCGGGGCTAAACCAAACAGAACTCAATCGACCGCATGGTTTGGGAATTGTTTCTATTCATTTATGAGATCCGATATAACCAGAGTAGAAAGTCAGATAGAAATTAAATCATTTTCAGGTTATTGATCTCCTGCTGGGTAAGTGGTCTCCACATACCCCTGGGAAGGCTTTTCTTGGTAAGTCCTGCAAAATAAACCCTGTCGAGCTTGGTAACAGCATAACCAAAATGTTCAAAAATCCTTCGGACAATCCGGTTTCTTCCTGAATGAATCTCAATACCGATCTCATTTTTTGGCTGATCATCAATATAGGAGATGGCATCTACATACACCATCTTGCCATCGAGTTCAAAATTGGCGGCAATCTTTTGCATGTCGGCCATGGCCAGTTTTTGATCCAGAGTTACGTGGTAGATCTTTTTAACCTGGTGTTTGGGGTGGGTAAGTTTTTTCGCCATTTCGCCATCATTGGTAAAAAGCAGCAAACCTGTTGTTGACTTATCTAGTCTGCCAACCGGGTAGATCCTTTCCTGAGTGGCATTGGCGATCAGGTCCATAACCGTCTTTCTGCCTTTTTCATCATCCATGGTGGTGATGAAATTCTTTGGTTTATTTAATAAAATATAACGTTTGGTCTCAGGCGAAATGGTGCTGTCATCAAATTTTACAACATCACCCGGTTTAACCTGGTAACCCATTTCGGTCATGACCTCACCATTCACGCGCACACTCCCTGCCTTGATATAGGTATCGGCTTCTCTGCGTGAACAGATCCCGGAATTGGAAATATATTTATTCAAACGCACCGTATCACTGTCTTTTTTAACAGGATTGGGTTCCGATTTTACTTTGAAATGTTTAATTTTTTCAGGGTGGGGTCTGAAATTTTTGTCTTTGCTTCTTGGGATATCCCTGTTTCCTGGAATTTCTCTATTTCTGGCAACTTCTTTACTTTTAGGGATCTCTCTGTTTCCAGGAATTTCTCTTTTTCTGGCAACTTCTTTACCTCTTGGGATCTCCCTACTTCCGGGAATTTCTCTATTTCTGGCAATTTCTTTACTTATTTGGATCTCCCTGCTTTTAGGAGTCTCTTTGCTCGCTGAGAGCTCTTTACTTTTAGAAATGTCTTTTTGTGAAGACTGCGTTTTCTTTAAGGGGGTTTTTCTTTTGATCGGTGTTGGTTCTGACTTAGACTGTCGTCCTCCCGACGAGTTGTTTTTATCTTTCATGGGAAATTTAAATTTTTGCAAAAGTACAAATAGTATTCGATATCAGCAGGTTAGACAGGCGATAATTTACTTACCGGCTTCGAGCAGTTTTTGAATAATAACCGTAGTGTCTATCAGCATCAAACTCAAAACCCCTACAACAATGATCACTTTGACGAGGTTGTGGAGCAGCAGATAATTTTTTTTTGAATTTGCTTTCCAGAGCACGATGAGGAAAATTACGAACATCAAACCCGTGAAATAGAAATAGTATTTCATCATACCCATTTCTGGGTATTTCCATAGAAAATAGATCGGATCAAGGGTAAAAATGACAAGGATGGTGATGAGTAGTTTGGTAAAGTGCTCCCCGTATTTGATCGGAATCGTTAAGTAATTTTGAGCCAGATCTCCTTTTATGTTCTCCAGGTCTTTTACCAGCTCTTTGATCATCAGAACCAAAAACAGGAAGAGAGCATGGGTAAAAATGATGGTGGAAAAATTTTTAAAATATACGAAGATGGCAAAGAAGGGCCAGAGCGCCAGTACTGAAGCGGAGATCAACCTGGTAAGCGGGTATTTTTTTAGTTTGTGGGAATACAGCCAGATCAGAAAAATATAGACGGAAAAGAATACGGCTGCCCTCCAGGAAACAAGCAAGCCGAAGAGAACACCAATAAAATTGAGTACGAAGTAACTTTTTAATTTTACTTTCTGACTAACTATGCTATCGATTTTGGTTTTTATAGGCTTGTTGATCACATCTTTTTTTACATCGTAAAAATTGTTGATGATATAGCCTGCTGCAATAACACAGGTGGTCGCGAGTACGATCAGGAACAGATCCGGATTCAGCAGGGTTTCCCTCAGGGACTTTTCAGGTGCAAAAATAAAAATGGCGGCGAGGTATTGGGCCAGCACAATAATAAAAATATTGTATCCTCTCACCACCGAAAACATGCTGAGCAGCTTGTGAAAAACAGAATATTTTTCAGGCTTTTTGGGAGTATTCGCTTCGGCCATTTTTAATAAATCCATAAGGAGATGGATTTTTTAAAAACGATAAACCAGTTCCAGTTTATACGCTTTGAGAATTTCTTTTGTTTTTTCAAAGTCCTGAGTAAAACCCAGGATATATCCACCGCCCCCTGAACCGCATAATTTGAGATAATAATCATTGGTTTGTATGCCTTCTTTCCAGATCTGATGAAAATTATCAGGAATCATGGGTTTAAAGTGCTTTAATACAACCTTCGACAATTTCTTCACATTTTTATACAGTGATTTTGCATCGCCATGAAGGAAATCATGTATGCACACATCGGTTATTTTGGCAAAATCTTCATCGATCATCTTTCTGAATCCTTCATTTTTCATCTTATTCATGAAAATATTCACCATAGGCTGCGTTTCACCCGTTATTTCTGAATCCAGCAAAAACACGGCGCCTTTTCCTTCTTTCTGGGAAGGAATTCCTGTTGGTTCAATATTGTCTTTTGAATTGATAAGTATGGGCAGACTTAAATAGGAATTCAAAGGATCCAATCCCGAACTTTTACCATGGAAATACGATTCCATCAGGGAGAAGATCTGTTTAAGTTTCAGTAACTTATCCCGGGTCAAATTTTCCAGAACGGTAATCTTGCCATCAGCATATTTGTCATAGATCGCTGCAACCAGCGCTCCTGAACTGCCAACACCATAACCCTGAGGGATACTGGAGTCGAAATAAAGGCCATTCTCGATATCGGCAGCCAGGGCATCCAGATTTAGCTGAACATTTTCATTTTCAAGCCCTGTCAGATACCCGAGAAAACCTTTTAATTTTTGATTGGAAGCCAAGGCTTCCGGACTCATTTTTCCGCTCATTTTAAGTGCGCCCTGATAGGTGTTAAAGGGAATTGCCAGGCCTCTGGAATCCTTGATGATTCCATACTCTCCGAACAACAGGATCTTAGCGTAAAAAAGGGGTCCTCTCATAGGTAAATAAATTTATATCATAGCGATGCAAATATACAAATAACTGGAGATAAACGGTTTTCTTATCTGAACGGATAAAAATAATAAAATTTCATAGTCTTATTCAAGCCGGTAAGAATATTTTTGATCCTTAGGAATTGCCTTCAAAAATTTGTGCGGCACCGGGTCCTGATTCATCCGTAATATACTTCTTATTCTGACAGAGCGGAGCTAGCTCACTGATTATAAAGGCCTTGACGGACTCTGTATTCTTTTTTGGGTAAAGCACATGTACATTGGCCCCGGCATCAAGGGTGAAGCAAAGGTCTAATTGGCTTCTCTTCCGGAACGCACGGATCTTTTCTATGATTTCCAGGGTTTTCGGTTTCATGAGAATAAAGCTGGGTTGTGAGGTCAACATCATGGCATGAAGCGACAAGGCTTCGCTCTCCACAATTCTGTTAAATTCATCCAGATCACCGCTGCTGAGGACAGGGAGCAAATTTTTTAAGTTTTCATTTGCCTGCTTGAATCTCTCTTCAGCGTAGGGATGGCCGGTCATCAAATTATGCCCCAGGCTGCTCGATACTTCTTTTTCTCCTTCATCGACCAGTAGAATTGTATCCTGAAACTGATGAAAAACAGGATGAATATCATCCGTAACTTTAATTCCGAAAAGGTCAGAAGAATTTTTTACGCTTTCATGTTTGCCCCAAACTACGATTTCGCCTTCAATACTTCTGCAGGCACTACCTGAACCCAGCCGGGCAAGAAACGAAGCCTTTTGTTTGAAAAATGACTCACTCATTCCCGGATTCATTTCTTTTTCCAGACTCATGATGCACAGGGCAATAGCGCTCAAACCACTGGCGGATGACGCGATCCCGCTGCTGTGCGGAAACGTGTTGTGCGTGTGTATGTTTATATGGTAAAAATTGAGATAGGGAACATATTCATTTATTCTCTCAATAAATCCGGCCACTTTTGGCCGGAAAGCGTCTTTGAGGATACCATCTAAAAAGATCACAAGCCTGCTCTCTTCAGTAACTATTTTTTTTTCAAAACAGATCCGGGTAACAGTATGGCTTTGGCTGAGGGTAAAGCTCAGTGAGGCATTTTTAGGGATCTGGGGCTCACTTTTTCCCCAGTATTTTACCAGCGCAATGTTACTCGGACTTTTCCAGGCATAATTTCCGGATTGAGGCAGAGACTTTCCAGAAAGATCAAACAAAAATTCACGTACAGCAGACATAACAGAAATTTATACAAAGATAATTTTTTTAATCGACCGGTATTTAGTTTGTTTGCATTCCAATGATTTGATATGAAGGAAAGAAAGATCAGACTGATCTGGGATTTTCGTGGCCCGGAGGCACAAAGAATTGCAGAGCATCACAGTGTGCATTTAAAAGAATATGCTCTTAAAACAGATCTGGAGCATGAGCCCTGTGCAGCGGAGCAGTGTGCTGCATATCACAGCATTGCATTTATGACGGTGACCGAAGGGGATATGCTTGCAGTCAGAGATGCTTTAAAACCCCACCGCGCTGAAGTTGCAGGGTAAATAAAGGTATCCGCGAAACCAAAATATTTGTTTTTTTTATTGTTAAGAATATTCTTTTTTCTATTTTTATAAAAAACTAATCATATTATGAATAACACATTAAAACTTCTGTTTGTTTCCCTGCTCTTTATTTCTATTGGCTGCAGCAGCTCAAAAAAAGTAGCCAAAGTTGATCCATATATTGGAAACTGGAAAGTTACCGTAGCAGACACACCTATGGGAACAATTGAAAACACCCTGACCATTGCAAAAAATGGCGAAGGTATTTACACAGGTATCATGGCTTCAGAAGCAGGTTCTATGGATCTGAAAAACCTGGCCATTGCCGAATCAAAAATGACCTCAACTTTTGATTACGAAGGCACGGAATTCGAACTGAAAGGCAATTTCACCGGAAATGAATTTTTGGGAGAGGTAGTAGGCGCCGGCTATAACTTTATTGCAAAAGGCACCAAGGTAGTAGAATAAAATCTGGAAGAGAACAGATATTAAACTGAAGCAATCGCTTTTGCTGCAATAAAACCACCTGTCCAGGCATTTTGAAAGTTAAAACCACCGGTCACGGCATCTATATTTAAGGTTTCACCTGCAAAATAGAGATTGCCGTGTATTTTGCTTTCAAATCGTTTGAAGTCAATTTCTTTCAGATCTACGCCTCCCGCAGTAACAAATTCTTCTTTAAAAGTAGTTTTTCCGTTGATCAAAAATAAGCTTCCGGTTATCTGACCGGCGAGTTGTAATAATTTGTCATTGGAAACTTCGCCCCATCTCAGTTGCGGACTGATATTTAGCACTTCAGTGAACTTCTGCCAGAGTCTGTTTGGGATTTGCTCAAAACCTATTTTATTGACTACCAACTTTTTGGCCTGGTTGTTTTTATAGCTTTTTAGCTGCTGAATTACGGCATCAAATGGCTCAGCAACCCAGTTCACAACAACAGATGTCTGGTAATTTTTTTCTGCAAAGTAAAGTGCCGCAAGGGATGACAACTTCAAAATGGCAGGCCCGCTCAAACCCCAGTGGGTTACCAGAACTGGTCCGGTAACAGCAAAATGGGTATCCGGGATACTTACAGTTGCTTTTGCCACCGATAAACCGGCTATGTTTTTTAACCGGTCGTCAGAGATCTTAAAGGTAAACAAAGAGGGAACCGGCGCAATAATGCGGTGACCGAGGTCTTCCAGCATTTTCCAGATTTGCGGGTTGCTCCCGGAAGTGATCAGTAAACTGTCCGCCTGAAATTTCTGTTCCTCACAAAATACAGTAAAAACACCGGAGTCAATATGTATCTTATTTACTTTCTGATTCAGCATTAATTTTACACCAAGTGATTTGGCAGAGTTCAGAAGGCAGTCAATAACAGACTGAGAACTGTTAGACACAGGAAACACCCGGTTATCAGCTTCAATTTTTAGCGGAACACCCCTTTTTTCAAACCAGGCCATTGTATCACCGGTCATGAACTGATGAAAAGGGCCCAGCAATTCCTTTTCGCCCCGGGGGTAATACTTTACCAGTTCCCTCGGGTCAAAACAGGCATGGGTGATATTACACCTTCCTCCACCTGAAACTTTTACTTTTTCAAGTACGCGGCCGCTTTTTTCAAGAATTGTGATATCGAGATCCGGATTGTTTTCCGCTAAATTGATCGCCGCAAAGAATCCGGCGGCTCCTCCACCGATGATGACAACTCTCTTGTTTTTCATTTGCCTTTTATAAGATCATGGTGCTATAGGGGAAGACAGTATGGTATCCCTTATTTTTAAAATAGGCGGGTGTTTGCTCATTGCCCGTAGCCAATATAAAATCTCCGCCCCAGGCACCCAGACTCTTGATCTGCCCGAAATAGTCGGGGAACAGTCTTTTTTGAACAGGCTCGGTACTCAGGATTCCGGCAATAATTTCTTCATGATCCCGTAAAAGATTTTCAAAATCTGTCAGGCGATCAGTGCTCAGGATCTTTTTTGTGATGGTACTGATCTCCTCAACCAGGGACTTGTCATCGAATTTGCTCAGTCTGAATTTTTCGATGCCTTCCCTGCTGTTCTGTTTTTTGTTCAGATAAATAAAATACAGGTTTTGTTTAAAGCAAGGGTCGAAATGTACTTTTTTTATCTGGGCTGTTCCCTCAATAAGCTGATAAGTTATGGGCTGATCGCTGTTTGCACAGGCGATGTCATAACCGCTGCCTCCCAGCGTTCTTCCCGAAAGGGCAAATGCATCGACTTGTGCCCAGCGGGCAATGTTATTGATCAGGGTTGAGGAACTTCCCAGGCCCCAGTCCGCCGAAAAGGAAAGCCGGGTTTCAATGGAATAGCCGGATTTGTTTTCAAGAAAACCGGGTTTGAGCAATTTTGCTTCGATCAAAATTTGATGTAAGGTCTCAGCAATTTTTTTTTCGGAATCCTTGTGGTTTGCAAAAGAAGAGGAGCGGATCTTCAGATCAGGCAGGGTAAAAGTCATATCAGCCCATACATTCCCGGCCACATCCAGACTTTTCCAATGCAAAATAGGTTCAGTAGTTTTTTTAACATCCATATACTGGCCAAAACGCAGGGGTTGGGCCAGTGCCAGGGCACCTTTTAAAACCAGGTATTCTCCGGTGATCAAAAATTTACCATGACTATAATAAGTTTCCATAAAGAATCAATTAGGTTTCCGCCTTTCGGTTGTAAACGGGCAAAATAATAAAAGACAAACCTCCCAGCACGATAATCATCAATGTTTGTGCCGTCCAGGCAATCCAGCCAAAAGCCAGGGCGGCGCTTTCGGGCACCTGATACAGGGTCAGCGCACTGGCAACGAATACAGGAAAAGTTCCCAGTCCGCCATTGGTGAGCGCAATACTGAGCGATCCAACCACAAAACTGACGACAATTGCACTAAAGGGCAGGTTTTTTGTTTCGGGCAATGCGAAGGTTATCGCGTAATACATAAATATATACATGGACCAAATGAACAGGGTATGAAACAAAAAAGCCCATTTTTTCTTCATGCGGAAGATACTCAAAATTCCCTGGAACAATCCATAAACGAACTTCTGGATTTTCATCAAAAACGGATTGCTTGTTTTTCTCAGTAACTTGAGAAAAAGTAAACCAAAGGCGCCTATAACCAACAGAAAGATCCATTTCACCGAAGAGGATGAGGAGTCATCTTTGAACAGATAACCTGAAATTAATTCGGTTTGTAAAATAAAGGCCAGTAAAATGATGCCCAATAAAATAATGACATCGGCCACCCGCTCGGACACGATGGTGCCAAAAGCTTTTTCAAAAGGAACTTTTTCGTACTTGGAGATCGTTGTAGCCCTGGCTATTTCACCTGCCCTCGGGATGATCATATTTAACAAATAGGCGATCAAAATGGCCATCAGGCTGTTTAAAAACCTGGGTTTATAGCCCAGAGGCGACAGCATAAACTCCCAGCGGTAAGCCCGGGACATGTTACTTAACAAACCCATCAAAAGCGACAGGCCCACCCACCAGTAATTGGCTGTTTGAAAGGAGTTCCTGATGGCCGCCATATCGGCCGGACTCAATTTTGAAACGGAATACCAGATAAGCGCTATACCAATTAGTACCGGTAAAACGTTTATCAGGAACTTTTTTAGCTTTTTATTCAAGAATTATTGCAGGGAATTTGTTTTTTCGTCAGGGAAAATAATGCTGGGTTTAAAAGTTTTAGCCTCTTCAAAAGGCATGGAAGCATAAGAGATAATAATAATGATATCATCTTTAGCCACCCTTCTTGCGGCAGGTCCGTTTAAAACAATGTCACCTGTTTTGCGCCCGCCCGTGATCACATAGGTATCAAAACGCTCTCCGTTATTTATATTTACGACATGTACTTTTTCTCCTTCAATCAGGTTGGCTGCATCCATAAGATCTTCATCTATGGTAATGCTTCCGATATAATTCAGATTAGAATCGGTAATCTTTACTCTATGAATTTTTGACTTTAAAACCTCAATATTCATTTCATGATTTTTTGTTGCTGCAAAGGTAATTAATTTAAGGCAATGTTATCAATGAGTCTTACGGTATCAGCAAAAACGGCAATAAAACCCCTGTATTTTTTGTCTTCAGTTTTTTTATCGGCAGGCATCAGCGTGGTCGCATCAGCGATCTCAAAATATTCGAGTTTCAAGATCGCATTGCCAAAAAATTTCTCACTCACCATTTCTTTAATCTTTTCCAGATCATTGTCGGCAAACATGGCTTTTGCCTTTTGGAGGGATTTATAAATAAGAGGTGCTTCGAGTCTTTGAACCTCGGTAAGCCTTTTATTCCGCGAACTCATTGCCAGTCCGTCTGGCTCCCTGCTAATCCGGCAACCGATGATGTTGACCGGTATTTTTTCGGTTTCCACCATTTTTTTAACAATCATGAGCTGCTGGTAGTCTTTTTCACCAAAATATGCGTTATCTGGTTTCACTATGTCAAACAGTCTTTTTACCACTGTTCCAACGCCATCGAAATGACCCAATCTGAATTTGCCTTCCATTACCGCATCCAAACCCGAAAAATTAAATTTTTGAGATGCAATTTTTTCGGGATACATTTCCTGAACAGTAGGAGCAAAGACCACATCACAACCCACAGAGTTCAACAGTTGTTTGTCAGATTCGAGCGTTTTTGGGTATTTCAGCAGGTCCTCTGCCTTATCAAATTGGGTGGGATTAACAAAGATACTCGCAACAACCAGATCATTTTCCTTTTTAGCCCTTTCTACCAAACTCAGATGACCCCGGTGTAAGGCGCCCATGGTCGGAACAAAACCGATCTTGGATGAACCCTTGAATTCAGACAGATATGATTGAAGCGGAAGAATCTCATTAAATAGGACCATAGGGATTGTTAAATAATGTTAATGCCAATCAAACTGAATTAAATGGGGCGAAAATTACATATATTTTTGTAATTTTGCACCATTCATAAAAGAACGATTAATGAAAGATAAGAGAATACTCTTTGTTTCTTCTGAATTAATTCCCTACTTACCAAATACAGAGGCTTCCAAAATGGCATTTGAAATACCTAAGCTTATGCAGGACCAAGGAGCGCAGGTAAGGTTGTTCATGCCTAAATTTGGTGTAATTAACGAGAGGAGACATCAGTTGCATGAAGTGATAAGGTTGTCGGGGATGAATCTGATCATTAACGATATGGATATGCCCCTGATCATTAAGGTGGCATCGATTCCAAAAGAAAGAATGCAGGTGTATTTCATAGATAACGACGATTATTTTAAAAGAAAGGCCATCTATTCGAACGAAGACAACCTGATGTACCCGGACAATGATGAACGGGCAATATTTTTTGCGAAGGGTGTAGTCGAAACCGTTAAGAAACTGAAGTGGTCACCAGATATCGTGCATGTTTCGGGTTTGCTGGCATCACTGGTTCCCCTGTATATCAAAGAATATTATAAGAACGATCCTTTGTTTTCAAAAAGTAAAATAGTCACTTCAGTTTATAATAAAACTTTTGAAGGCGAGCTGGATAAGGAAAAAATGATCGAAAATATAAAATTTGATCTCCTGGGCACCGAAAGGATAAGTGAATTGGAAAAAATAACTTCGGATGCGCTGCTAAAGATTGCGATGGATTATTCAGACGCTGTTATAACGGGCAGTGAAACTGCAGGTCCTGAATTGAAAAAATACCTTGATGCTGTAAAAACACCTCTCTTAAAATACCAAAAACCTGAGCAGCTCGCAGAAAGTTACGCTAACTTTTATTTAAAGCAAGTATTACAACAATAAAGATCAAATCCACTTTTTTTTATGATGAAGAACCGTTTTGGTAACATAAAACTTTTGTTTCTGTTTACATTACTCCTGGGGGTAATAGTATCTTGTGAAAGGGATATCGAAAATGTTGGGGTTGACCTGATAAATAACAACAGATTTGGTATTGGAGATACATTATTTGATGTAGTTTCCTACACCATTCCAGTAGACTCATCCAGAGTTGATAACAATAAATTTACTGCACAGCCCGGTTATTTGTTTGGGGTAAACAGAAACCAGAACTTCGGGGTGTTAAAAAGCAGCTTTTCTACACAACTGCTTTTACCGGCAGAAGGAGTAGATTTTGGGGATAATGCCATCATAGATCTGGTTGTACTGAATATTCCCTATTATTCTAGAAAAGACACTGTACAATTCGCGAAAGACCCTGTAACGGGGGCACTCATACTGGACAAGGAAGGCAAACCGATCGTGACACCCAGTTTCGAGTTGGATTCGATCTATGGAAACCAGGATCTGGAGTATCAGCTCAAGATCTCTGAACTGACCACATTTTTGAACACCCTTGATCCGAATGACCCTACTAAATCAAAGACGTACTATTCCAACCGGAATTACAGTACAGGCAGTGAATTATTCAGTGGCAGTTTTAAACCAAACAGAAATGATACTGTTCTATATGTAAAACGGGTGCATTTGGACGGGAACGCGAATACGGTGGATGATATAGACACAGTGAAAACCGAAACCGCCAGTCCTTCGATGAAATTTTTCCTTGACAGCCAGTTCTTTAAGACTCATTTTATCGATCAGCAGGATGCGCCTTTTTTTGATAATTTCAATAGTTTTGTTCGGTATTTCAGGGGAATCAATATAGAGCCCATGAGTTCTGACGGGTCCTTGATGAATTTTCCTGCCAGTGGAGGCAGTTTGTACATCTATTTTACATTTGAGGAAACGAAAGACGAACCGGCAGATAAGGATCTCAATTACAATGGCATTAAAGGAGAAAAAGGAGTACTGGTTAAAACAAAGGCCGTTTCACAATTTAATTTTGGTGGGGTAAGGGTTGGTTCCTATACCCGGGATTACGGTGGAACACCTGCCGGGATAGCGATTGCCAATCCTAATAAGATCGAAGGTGAAGCGAGATTATATGTTCAGGGAGCCGCCGGATCCAATGCTATTATTGAGCTGTTTACACCTGAAACACTCGAGAATATCAGAAGCAAAAATGTTCTGATCAATGAAGCCAATCTGACTCTCTATGTGGATGCATCTATGCAGAGCGGGAAATTGCCGGATCAGTTATACTTGTATAAATATCCTCAAAATTCAATTATCAGTGATTTGCAAAGTGGCGGATTTGAAATATTTGACGGCAGACTGCAATATGATAAAGATGGTGAGCCTGAAAAGTATAAGTTCAGAATCACTAAATATCTGACAAAACTCCTGGAAGATGACAGTGTAACTGAGGCAAAACTGGCCTTAAAGGCCTATCATAATACCGATGATCCGTTTATTTCACTGGACACAATTGTCGCAGATTACAGCTGGATCCCAAAGGGAGTTGTGCTGCATGGAAATCGAACTTTGAGCCAAGAAAAAAGACTTAGAATTGAAATATATTACTCAAAATAACGTTGATAGGTTGTTATTGTAGTATGAACTAATCAAAAAAATCTTAAAGCTGTGTGTGGAATTACAGGTTATATTGGCTACAGAGAGGCATATCCCATAATCATTAATGGATTGAAGCGCCTTGAATACAGAGGTTATGACAGTGCCGGCGTCATGCTGTTCGACGGCAATAAGATCAACGTTTCAAAAACCAAGGGCAAGGTATCTTCACTGGAAGAAAAAGTGAACAAAGAGATGCGTGCTGACGGTTTTGTTGGCATCGGCCACACCAGATGGGCCACGCACGGTGTACCCAATGATGTAAATTCGCATCCGCATGTGTCAAATTCCGGAAACCTGGTCATTGTGCACAATGGTATCATTGAAAATTACGATTCAATTAAAAAAGAGCTGATCACCCGGGGATTTACCTTTAAGAGTGATACTGATACCGAAGTTTTGGTCAATTTGATCGAAGAGATCATGAATCAAAATGACATAAAACTTGGCAAAGCAGTACAGATTGCATTAAATCAGGTCGTTGGTGCCTATGCGATCGCTGTGTTCGACCGGTCAAAACCCGATGAGATCATAGTAGCCAAACTGGGCAGCCCGATTGCCATTGGTGTGGGTAAGGATTTTAAGGAGTTTTTCGTTGCTTCAGATGCCTCACCGTTTATAGAATATACAAAGGATGCCATTTATCTTGATGACGAAGAAATGGCGATTATCAAAGTGGGAAGGGAAGTAAAGGTAAGGAGGATCAATGACGACATGTATGTCGATGCAAAAATTCACGCCCTACAGTTAAATCTTGAACAAATAGAAAAGGGCGGTTATGAGCATTTTATGCTTAAAGAGATCCATGAACAGCCCCGTGCGATTACGGATGCTTTCAGAGGAAGAATCCTTAGAGACGAGGGCATCATAAAGATGTCTGGCGTGGAAGACAATATGAAGAAACTGCTCAACGCAGAACGAATTATAATTGCGGCCTGCGGTACTTCCTGGCATGCAGGTCTGGTGGCGGAATATATGTTTGAAGAATTCGCCCGTATTCCGGTTGAAGTGGAATATGCTTCTGAGTTCAGGTACAGGAATCCGGTGATTACGGAAAAGGATGTTTTGATCGCAATTTCACAGAGTGGTGAAACGGCAGATACTTTGGCAGCGATCAAACTGGCCAAATCGAAAGGCGCTTTCGTATTTGGAGTTTGTAATGTGGTCGGTTCATCGATAGCCAGAGAAACAGATGCGGGAGCTTATACCCACGCAGGTCCTGAGATAGGAGTTGCTTCAACAAAGGCCTTTACTACTCAGATAACTGTACTGGCTTTGATAGCACTGCGATTGGCAAGGGCAAGGGGCACCATCTCAAGTTCTAAATTCAGGCTGTATTTGCAGGAAATTGAAATGATTCCCAAAAAAATAGAAAAATTACTGGAGATCGATCAAAAAGTAAAATTTATTGCCGGTGTTTATAAAGATGCACCCAATTGTTTGTACCTGGGCCGTGGTTTTAATTTTCCCGTGGCTTTGGAAGGAGCATTAAAGCTTAAAGAAATCTCTTATATACACGCGGAAGGATACCCTGCTGCAGAAATGAAACACGGCCCTATTGCGCTAATCGACGATAATATGCCGGTGGTTGTGATTGCGACAAAAGCAGAACATTACGATAAAGTAGTGAGCAATATACAAGAAATCCTTTCCAGAAAGGGTAAGATCATTGCTATCGTTACTGAAGGTGATACTATAGTAAAAGGAATGGCTGATCATGTTATAGAAATACCAGATGTGGAGGAAGCATTTTCACCGCTTTTAACCACGATACCCTTACAATTGCTGGCCTATCATATTGCCGTGATGAGGGGGTGTAATGTTGACCAGCCAAGGAACCTGGCAAAATCTGTTACTGTAGAGTAAGTCTAACTGTCTTTAAGTCTGATTTGTTTTCGCAGTCTTGTTTAAAAAAATAAAAGGGTTATTGTGTGAAACAATAACCCTTTTTTAAAATCATATAACAGGGCGGTTAAGTATACAAAATCATTAATCAGCACCATCTTCACTGGCCCGTTGTACGGCATGAAGACCAATCATCTTTCCATGTTCAGCACCCATGGTACAGTCTATGCGGTAATGTATTAACCCAAATACCCTTGAATCAGAAGCCTCCCAGGCATATTGAAGAAATAGTGATTCTTTGTCCGGGAAAAAAGCAGACAATACCGTTGCCGCCGCAAAAGAAAACGTAGAATGACCTGAAGTATAGCTCGGAAAATTGGGAAGTCCAACAGAGGTTTTCAATCCAAATTGCTGAGGTCTGGGACTATAGTAAAAGTATTTGGTATCCCAGCAAGCAATTCCTGCGTCCATCAGGGCAGTGCCAACATAAGCGAACAACCTGGCCATGCGTATCTCATTAAATTCTGAATCGACACCGGCGCTTGCAGCATAACGGTGCCAATGTCCTGGTGGAGTAAAAGAGCCCGGTCCGTCAGCCCAGTAATTTGCTATTGCAGCTTGCTTTCTGCTTTGGTTTTTCTGGATACTTTTTAATTCATCCATATCCTTTTTGAATTCAGGGGAACCTTCCAGATAGGGCATCGGCGGCCGGATCGATTCCAGCCTGTTTCTGTCGAAATTCCAGGTTTTTACAGCACCATAGTTTGGCAACATGGGTGGCCGGGCAGGGGATTCCTGACTTATCCATGGATTAACCATCCCCAACGATCTGGCATGATCTATCATACCAGCCGTTAAGCTCTGATTATTTGAAGATCCCATGCCATCTGTTTTTGCTCGGGCCATAACTTTAGCAGCAACTCCTGCTCCTATTTTTTTACCGGCGTCAATATCCGAGGAAACATTCATTCCAGCCCAAACAGGTACATTTATGCACTCTTCCAGTTTAGATCTCAGAAATGACTCCTCACCGGGGAACATTGCTAACAATACAACATAACTTGCCTGGGCCACAACCGCATCTTCTGAAGGATAGGCCGGCAGATCAGAGGGGGGCAACAGCGGATTAATGGAAGAGTCCACCTGAAAGGGAGCCTTTCGGTTAAATTGATATTTATAGTTCCATGCACTCACAAGCGCATCGTACTGGGCAACACTTAAATATGCCAGGGCACGGGCGGTATATGGTGGATTTGCAAAAGGAAATTTTGGGTCGGCCAGAGGGTTTGCCGGGTCAGGAACCGGATACTGTCCTTCTGCATTCGAGGCAGGAGGAATATTATATCTGGCAGATAGTTCCCTGGCTATTTCATTCCATCTAAGCACAGATCCGGCTCCCCAATATTGAATGAGTGCTTTTTGATCACCCGTAAGATTGGGAATAACGGTGTACTTTACCGAATCCAATTCTGATAAATAGGCTGCATCAGTTACCGGTACAGGTTCATTAATCAATATCTCATCAGGGCTGGTAAGCACAAAAGTTTTCCAGGTTCCGGCGGTTTCATCGAGAGAGGCTGCCGTGTAGGGCAGGATTTCGATTTCATCAATCTCTTTACTACAGGAAAACAAGCTGATGA
The DNA here is from genome assembly GCA_963816075.1 of uncultured Flavobacteriaceae bacterium. Taxonomy (GTDB): domain Bacteria; phylum Bacteroidota; class Bacteroidia; order Flavobacteriales; family Flavobacteriaceae; genus Namhaeicola. Next base: position 245,828 of record CAWFJI010000009.1, read on the forward strand.
TAACTATTGTTGTTAGGATATATTTTTTCATTTCAGTTTAATTTAGGATTGGTAGGTTAAACAGATAGAGCAAACCAACAGAAAATGTTGTGGCCTGGCCCGCATTTAAGCCATCAACAACATAGGCCAGTTTTGCGTTCACACCTATATTTTTGGGTTGGTATTTTCCATAAATGCCCACCTGGGTCATTTCCATGTCGTTGGTCAAATAAGGCATGTCATTCCTGCGGATAGCATCTCCGGAGGTACAGGAAAAATTTTCTGCAAAGAGCTCCAGCTGATTATCTTTTTTCAAGTATCCAACCCGAAGTGCAGTTTCAATGGCATCCGGTACCGGCACTTCATTCGAATAGGTCAGGTCATCGCCATTCAAATAAGCATCCCTGTCAACTTCTACATTACCTCTTAAATGATAGGCAAAGGATCCGTTCACATAAAAATTCGATGGATGATTATAGCTCAGAATGGCCCTGCTCGTTAATACGGTTGAGCCATATCCAATCGACATAGGCATAAAATCAGGGACATAATCTGTCATTGGGATGGAGACACCCATTGTTATATGGCCTGCCAGGCCCTTGTATGATAAGGGTTTAATTTTTAACCAAAAGGACAGGTCCTGAAAACCTTCCTGACCTAATAAATTTCCTTCACTGGCATGCGTTTTCACATACGGCACTACAGCAATAAAGTTGAACTTTTTGGTGATTCCATAGGAAATCATCGCGGTCATGGATTCTGAAGTCAGTTTACCAATGTTCTGGTTCTCACGTTTTAAAGAATTCTCCCAATAATCGGTCCAGGAAGAATTTCCGTAAACAACGGCGGCGCAGGTCAAATTTTTATTCATATAAATGGCATCATGCGGCATTTGGGCCCATGACATGTGCGATAACAAAAATGTCAGGCACGCCAAAACGTTATATATTTTCATTTTTAGAGTTTTTAGTTAGAATTTGTGTAAAAAGTAAAATACCAATGGTTGAAAGAAATCTGCTTTCAACACATCAGTTCAATTCACTTCAATCATTGCCAGGCTCTTGGCAAGAAACCAGACAAATAAGAATAAACTAACTAAATGGATTCCGGAGGAGGGGAATTGGGAGCTGTAGCTTCGTTTTTGAAAGTTACAGTTGGGTCTTTGTGGAAAGTAATAGGTTCGATATCAGCCAAACATTTCAAATTTAAATCAAAGAAAGGCTGCATATAGTCTTTGACAAAATTATTAAAATCGATTTTACCCGAATTTGTCTGTCCTTCCTGAGCCATTGAAGCAGCCCATTTTTTAATGGTTGTTTCCAGATTATTTTTTTGATTATCAGACACATAAACAACCGTTAGTGTATCTTTTGCATATTTTTGTTTAATGATCCTGAAATATTCGCCATCTTTCTCAAACAAGGAATTTATTTCTTTAAATTCCTGATCATCATTTGCATAATGAAGAGAGATTGGAATTTTCAGTGTTTTTTGATTTAAAATTTCCTGGTCGCCATAAATTTTTTCTGCCCAATTCTTCTCTATACGGCTGTTCACAGAAAAATATACCACATAGTATCCAAAATTGTAAAGGATAAAACAAGTCAAAAGCAGAAAAGAAATGGCCTTTTTCAAACGTAAACGGAAATTTTTCGCAATATAATTATTTATTCTTAGAAAAGGGATTTACCGTATAAAATTGCATGGTTAGTTGTTAATCGTAGAATCGCATTTAAATTGGCGAAAATTGTATTGCACGAATAGGCACATTAAGTTTTGCATCTAAGAAAATGAGCTTGAGCGTGGTTACATAAATGTCCTGGCAAACTATTTGCCATTAAAAGCATTCATGGTATTTTGAAGTCCGGCCATACCAAAAGATGTAACAGCCTCGCCCATTTTTTCGAGTCTTTCAGGCAGAAGTTTATTTTCGTCAGCTGACCATTCACCCAGCACATGGTCAACCTGTTGTCCTTTTTTAAAGGTATCGCCTACACCAAAGCGCAAGCGGGCATAATTTTGTGTTTGCAATACATCCTGAATGTTTTGCAGACCGTTATGGCCTCCGGAACTTCCATTACCCTTTATACGTATGGTACCAAAAGGCAGGTTGAGGTCATCGGTCAGAACAAACAGGTTCTCGGGTAAGAGCTTTTCTTTTTCCAGCCAGTATTTAACTGCTTTTCCACTGAGATTCATGTAGGTCGAGGGCTTAAGCAAAAGAAAAGTTCTACCTTTTACCTGGTATTGGGCAAGGTCCCCCAGCTTTTTGGTCTCGAATTGAACACCGGACTTGGCTGCGAGACTGTCTAAAACAGAAAAGCCTATATTGTGTCTGGTATTTTTATAGGGTTCACCAATATTGCCTAAGCCAACGATTAAGAATTTTTTCATTGATTCTGTACCTGTTTCTTTCCGAACAATCAGATTTCTAAATTTACTAAGAAAACCCATATGCTATATATAAAAAAAGCTTTTCGAATACCGAAAAGCTTTTATGATTTGCCGAATAAAAAAACTATTCTGGAGCTTCTTCTTCTTCTTCTGCGCCCTCAGCTCCGGCGACCGCTGTACGCGACATTCTCACCTGAGCAACAATTAGATTGTCTGGATGCAGTATGGTATACTCCTTATTTCTTAAGGCAGCCAATTCGATCTTTTCACCGAGTTTCAGTTTGGTAATATCAACGCTGATAACATCAGGTAAATTGGCAGGTAAAGCTTTTACCTTTAATTTTCTGTTTGGGAAACGCAGAATACCACCGGCTCTTACACCGATTGAATTTCCTACTAATTTTACCGGAATGTTCATGGTAACTTCTTTGTCCTTAAATAACTGAAAGAAGTCAACATGGTTGATTCTGTCCGATACAGGATGAAACTGTATATCCTGTAAAACGGCTTCTAACTTTTCGCCACTTTCAAGTTCAATCGATGCGGTGTACACATTTGGAGTGTAAACCAGGCCTTTGAACTCCGTTTCATCTGCTGCAAAGTGCAATGGCTTTTCTCCTCCGTATAAAACGCAAGGAACCTTTCCAGCATTACGTAGGGCCTTGGTAGCTACCTTGCCCACGCTTTCTCTTTTAGATCCTTTGATCGTAATTGATTTCATTGTTTATATTTATTTAAATTAAAAATTGATCACCAATGGACTGGTTGTTTTGAACACTTTTCATCACACTGGCAAATAAAGGGGCGCAAGTTACAACTTTTATTTTAGAACTTGTACGTTTTAATGGGATAGAATCAGTAATTATTAGTTCAACAAGCGGAGAATTCTCAATTTTTTCATAGGCATTGCTCGACAGGATACCATGTGTTGCAAGTGCGCGAACGCTTTTCGCACCCCGTTCCATCATCAGTTCTGCCGCTTTTGCCAGAGTGCCTGCGGTATCCACCATATCATCCACAATGATTACATTTCTGTTTTTTACCTCTCCGATAAGCTCCATATATTCGATTACATTGGCCTTTTTTCTTTGTTTATAACAGATGACCACTTCACAGTCGAGAAATTTAGAATAGGCATAAGCGCGTTTGGAACCCCCCATATCCGGAGAAGCAATGGTGATATCATCCAGATTAAGGCTTCTCAGGTAGGGAACAAAGATGGTTGATGCATATAAATGGTCGACAGGTACCTCGAAGAAGCCCTGGATCTGGTCGGCATGCAGATCCATAGTAATGATGCGGGTGGCCCCGGCACTCATCAGTAACTTAGCTACCATTTTGGCTGCAATGGGTACCCTTGGCTTGTCTTTTCTGTCTTGTCTTGCCCAGCCATAATAAGGCATAACAGCTGTGATATGACGTGCCGAGGACCTCTTGGCCGCATCGATCATCAGCAAGAGTTCCATTAAATTTTCAGTTGGCGGAAAAGTAGAACCAATCAGGAAGATTCTCCTTCCCCGAATGGTTTCTTCAAAAGAGATCTGGAATTCACCATCACTGAAAATGTTCTTATTTATTTTCCCCAATCCCAAACCATAGGCATCGGCTATGTCTTTGGCTAAAGCTGTGCTTTGTGAGCAGGCAAATATTTTTGGCTCCGGCTGTTTAATTTTCATTGTAAATTATTGATATTTAGTAGTTTAAAAAGAATAACCCGATGTAGGCGAAGTTACATAAATTATTTTAATGGTATCCCAACTATAAAGAAAATATTTGTGGCTATCGGATCAGTTGGAATTATAGGATAATGGAAACGGGTAAAGAAAAAAGGGTGTAAATACCACTGTTCTTGGAAAGGAATATACACCATAATTTTTGAACTTTTCTTTGCAATCTTTATTTAATTGCTATATTTGTCAACGTAAAAAATGAAGCCTTGGTGGCGGAATTGGTAGACCTGTCTGCCGACAGGCAGGCGCGCTAAAGGAATGTTGAATAAAGTAGTATCATTACATTATAGGATAAATTAAATTGCCTTGGTGGCGGAATTGGTAGACGCGCTGGATTCAAAATCCAGTGATAGCAATATCGTGCGGGTTCGATTCCCGCCCAAGGTACTAAAACCTGACATAAACGTCGGGTTTTTTGTTTAATGATCTGTTTTATTCTGAAAAATTTATTTAATTCGCAATAATTTGAGACAGAAATACATGTCTTTTGTTTTTTTATCAGTAAGTATTTACTAAATTTAACACTACTAACAATTAATTATAAGGAAATGGAATTTATCGTGAATTATTTGCCCTTGTTTGGCATATTGGGTTTGCTGTTTGTTTTTTTTAAGAGCCGATGGATTTCCAGCCAGGAAGTTGGTACTGAAAGAATGGCCAGAATAGCAAAAAACATTGCTGATGGGGCCATGTCATTTTTAAAGGCCGAATACAAAATACTTGCTATTTTTATTGTTGCAGTGGCAATTATGCTTTATTTCAAAGGCCATTCCGAGGTGGGATCCAGCGGTATGGTTGCCGTTTCGTTTATAGTTGGCGCCATTTGTTCTGCACTTGCGGGATTTATTGGAATGGTTGTCGCCACCAAAGCCAATGTTCGCACTACCCAGGCAGCGAGAACTTCACTGGGTAAAGCACTTGAAGTTGCCTTTGCCGGAGGTGCGGTTATGGGTCTTGGTGTTGTAGGTCTTGGTGTGCTGGGACTGAGCAGTTTGTTCATGATCTACCAGAACATATGGCCGGGTGCAGATAATTTATCACTGGTTTTAAATGTGCTTTCCGGATTTTCTCTGGGAGCTTCATCCATCGCCTTGTTTGCCCGTGTAGGTGGCGGAATTTATACCAAAGCGGCCGATGTTGGGGCAGATCTTGTAGGAAAAGTGGAGGCAGGTATACCGGAAGACCACCCATTGAACCCTGCAACCATTGCAGATAATGTTGGTGATAATGTTGGAGACGTAGCCGGTATGGGCGCTGACTTATTTGAATCATATGTAGGCTCTATCGTTGGAACCATGGTTTTGGGCAGTTTGCTGATTACCCCGGGTTTTGATGGTTTAGGTGCCGTTTATTTGCCCCTCACTCTTGCTGCTATGGGAATCATCATGTCCATTGCAGGCACTTTTTTTGTAAAAGTAAAAGATGGGGGAAGTCCGCATCAGGCGCTCAATCTCGGAGAGTTCGGTTCGGGATTCCTGATGATTGTCGCTTCTTATTTTATTATTCAGGCCATGATACCCGAAACATTGGAAGGTCTTCCTTTTGGAGCGAATGGTGTTTTCTTCGCTACCCTGGCAGGACTGATCGCCGGATTTTTTGTTGGAAAAGTAACTGAATATTATACCGGAACCGGAACAAGGCCGGTTAAATCGATCGTTAAACAATCCGAAACAGGATCTGCTACGAACATTATTGCAGGCCTGGGAGTAGGGATGATGTCAACAGCCATTCCTATTTTATTGATAGCGGTGGCAATTATTGTATCCCACTACTATGCAGGAATGTACGGAATAGCCATTGCCGCAGTTGGTATGCTGGCAAATACGGGAATACAACTCGCAGTTGATGCTTATGGGCCTATTTCAGACAATGCCGGCGGTATAGCAGAAATGGCTGAACTGCCCCATGAAGTCAGGGAAAGAACCGATAAACTGGATGCTGTTGGCAATACCACGGCAGCCATAGGTAAAGGTTTTGCTATCGCTTCGGCTGCGCTGACTGCATTGGCATTGTTTGCAGCTTTTATGAATACGGCAAATGTAAAATCCATTGATGTCTCCAAACCGGATATCATGGCCGGATTATTCATAGGAGGTATGCTGCCATTTTTGTTTTCGGCTTTATCGATGAATGCAGTTGGAAGAGCAGCCATGTCCATGATCCAGGAGGTAAGACGACAATTCAAAGATATTCCGCAGCTTTCTGCAGCTCTGGAGATCATGAGAAAATATGATTCTGATATGTCGAAAGCCTCTGTTGAGGACAGAAAAATATTTGATGCAGCCGATGGTTATGCAGATTATAAGAAATGCGTTGAGATCTCTACCAAAGCTTCAATCAGAGAAATGGTACTGCCAGGATTGCTCGCATTACTCGTACCTGTTGCAGTGGGTTTTATAGGAGGAGCCCAGATGCTGGGTGGTTTGCTAGCCGGTGTTACAGTTACCGGTGTATTGATGGCCATCTTTCAATCCAATGCAGGTGGTGCCTGGGATAATGCAAAAAAAATGATCGAAGCAGATGGCAGAAAAGGTACGGCAGCACACAAAGCAGCTGTTGTTGGAGATACCGTGGGCGATCCTTTTAAAGATACCTCCGGACCTTCCCTGAACATCCTGATCAAATTGATGTCTGTTGTGGCCCTGATCATAGCCCCGAGTATCGCTTTGGATGTTACGAAAATTGAAGCCGCTGCTCTCCCTCCTATGGAATTAAATGAAACCATGCGCACCGATCATAAAATTCAAAAGGAAGTGAAAGTTGTTATCAATGAGAAAGGTGAAAAAACAGCTGTGGTCAAAACGACAACAACTATAAACGGCGAGGAAACTGTAGTAACCGAAAACCTGGTTGGTGAAGAAGCTGAAAAATTGTTGGAAGAGAAAAAAGAATAAAAAGACGATCAAAAAATATTAAAAAACCCGAGGCAAACTGCTTCGGGTTTTTTTGTAGTGTATACGCAGTAACAATTAATTTTTCAGAACAAACCGTGAATCTGTGCATCGATCCGGTCGATCACATAGCCCAGATCCTCTTTTTTGTCCACTATATTCAGGTTGTCTACATCAACGATTAACAGATTCCCTTTGGTGTATTTCGAGATCCAGGCCTCGTAGCGCTCATTTAACCGGCTGAGGTAATCTATGCTGATCGAAGTTTCATAGTCCCGGCCCCGGCGGTGTATTTGCCCAACCAGGGTAGGTATGCTGGCACGCAGATAGATCAGCAGGTCCGGAGGAGATACCAGTCTTTCCATCAGCTCAAATAAAGAAATATAATTGCTGAAATCCCGGTTGGTCATCAAACCCATGGCGTGCAGGTTGGGCGCAAAAATATGCGCATCTTCATAAATGGTTCTGTCCTGAATAATGTTTTTTCTGCTTTCCTGAAATTCAAGGATCTGCCTGAACCGGTTGTTCAGAAAATAGATCTGCAGGTTAAAAGACCAGCGCTCCATGGAACTGTAAAAATCATCCAAATACGGATTTTCTTCTACCGATTCAAAATGAGGCTCCCACTTGTAATGTTTTGCCAAAAGTTCAGTAAGCGTAGTTTTCCCGGCGCCAATATTTCCTGCTATTGCTACGTGCATAATATCGTATTTGATGTTGATTTACCTAAGCGAAAATAGGAAAATTAACCGACTATTGAAAATAAGTCCGTCATTTTTGAAAGTATAATTTTATTGTGAAGGCCATGCAACGGATGAACTCACCGATCGTCCGTCCACCTGAACCTGTAAATAGAATCCCCGTCAAACAACAGCAGCTCTTTACCATTGGCATAATAATCCTTCAGTTCAATTTTTTTATGAAGCCCGATCGGTTTCTCGCCATCCTGATTACTGAAAACCAAAACTCCGTTTTTCCGGTACAAAAACCCGTCTTTCAGGGGTATAAAGTTTCTGATATCACTTGTCTCTGTAAAAGATAAATAACTGGCGTACTGGTTGAAAGTAAGAATTCCCTGAGGTCCGCCCAGCCATACGTTTTGGTTATCGCTGAAAATTTCTTCAGCAAGAAAGTCTTTCTGATAAAACGACAGGGGCTGGGTAATCAATTGAATATTTTTATTCTGATAATTGTAGCGTTTTAACAGGTTGTCATCCTTGCTGTACAGCCACAGATCATTCTCAGAAGCAAAACCAACCAGGTTATAGTTAGCACCGGGAAGACCAATGGCACCGGTGAGTTCGTTCAGGTTATTGTCCAGTACGATCACCGTATTGTAATCCCGGTAAAAAAGGATGATCTTAAAGGGATTTCTGATATCAACACTGCTGAGTTTTCCCAAATTCACATTTTGATAAGACCATATTTTCTCCTCAGACCTTTTGTAAAAGACCTCGTTTTTGATATAATAAATACTATGAAGGGCGTCTGTACCAATAAAACGATCGGCCTCCAAAACAAAAGCATTTTCAAACAGTGGTTTGTCCTGCGAAAAAAGCAGCTGCAGAGAGCATAGGAAAATGATCAAAAACCGGATTCGCATAGGCATAAAAATAAAAAAAGCCCCGCGATCGCGGGGCTTTTTTTATTTTTATTTTTATCAGGCCAGCTTAAAAGCCTTTTTGATCTTATCTATATGATCCAGTTTTTCCCAGGTAAACAGTTCAACTTGCCTGGTCACTGTTGGAAAATACTGTGATTCAAAGGTTTTTGTAACCATTCTCGGAGTCCTGCCCATATGGCCATAGGCAGCGGTTTCCTCATAAATCGGGTTGCGCAACTTGAGTCGCTTCTCAATAACCGCAGGGCGCAGATCGAACATTTTTTCGATCTTATTAGCTATTTTTCCATCGCTCATGCCCACCTTTGATGTTCCATAAGTATTTACATTGATAGAAGTTGGTTTAGCCACACCGATGGCATAGGAAACCTGAACCAGCACCTCGCTGCAAAGTCCGGCAGCAACCATGTTCTTGGCTATATGGCGTGCTGCATAGGCAGCAGAACGGTCTACCTTACTCGGGTCTTTACCGCTGAAAGCACCACCCCCGTGAGCCCCTTTGCCACCGTAGGTATCAACAATGATCTTCCTGCCTGTTAAACCGGTATCCCCATGCGGGCCTCCGATAACGAATTTACCTGTTGGATTTACGTGATACGTGATGTCTGTATTGAACAAAGCCTGAATATTTTTTGGTAAGCCGGCTTTTACCCTCGGGATCAGAATATGGATAACATCGGATTTAATTTTCTTCAGCATGGCCTCATCTTCATCAAATTCGTCATGTTGAGTAGAAAGCACGATCGTATCAATGCGCAAAGGCACATTGTCATCTGAATACTCTATGGTAACCTGGCTCTTTGCATCGGGCCGTAAATAAGGCATATCTTTCATTTCCCTTCGCAGCACAGCCAGTTCGCGAAGTAACAAGTGACTGAGGTCCAGGGCCAACGGCATAAAATTTTCAGTTTCATTGGTTGCATAACCAAACATCATTCCCTGATCTCCTGCTCCCTGCTCTTCCTTCTTTTTGCGCACCACCCCGCGGTTGATGTCGGGAGATTGTTCGTGAATCAGCGAAATAACGCCGCAGCTATCGCCTTCAAATTTGTATTCGCCCTTGGTATAACCGATTTTATTGATCTTTTCACGTGCAATTTTTGCTACATCAATATAGGTGGTTGTATGGACTTCACCGGCCAAAACTACCTGTCCGGTAGTGACGAGTGTTTCACAGGCTACTTTTGCATTTGGATCAAAAGCCAAAAAAGCATCGAGTAAACTGTCTGATATCTGATCGGCTATTTTGTCAGGATGTCCCTCTGAAACCGATTCTGATGTGAATAAATAGGGCATAACAATTGAAATTTAATTGAAAAAACCGAGCTGATGGGAATAAGAAAGTCTAAAGGAGTAGCTTTACTGCTTTAGCATTTTTTATCGAGGTTGCAATCAGTTCAAATTTTTCCTCTGGTTAACGCTGCAAAGCTACAAAAAAACGAATGATATAATAAAAACATTTTTTGAATTTTATTCAGACCATATTTAAAATTCAAAAAATCTTTTGGCCGGAAGAAAAATTCTTTTTACTTTCGCCCCACAGAAAACAAGTAATGAAAGCAAATTTTAACATGATGATGATGACCATGCGCAATTAGTGTAGAGGGAATCATATGTGTTAAACAAAACAATATATAATGTGACCTCTGAATTTTCAGAGGTTTTTTTTTGTCAGGTCATGAGAAATTTTAAAGTAGAGATCAACAACAATATGGGAATGATGCAAAGCATGATTCGGTATTGCCACACCTAGACCTCAGAAAATGAGATTGAAAGTCCCCGTGGTAATACCAATAACCACGGGGACTTTTTTTTACTAACAAATTCAATAATCTCTAAAAACTAAAAAATGAGCACACTTAAATTTTCAACCCATACTTTACACGCAGGTCATAACCCGGCATTAACAGGCGGAACCAGAGCTGTACCGATTTATCAGACTACATCCTATGTGTTTAAGGACACCAAACATGCAGCAGACCTGTTCTCTTTGCAGGATACCGGTTTTATCTATACCCGACTTAACAATCCCACCAACGATATCCTTGAGCAACGGTTAACTGCGCTGGATGGCGGTATCGGATCGGCCGTTTTCGCTTCAGGTACATCTGCCATTGCAACGGCTTTGTTGACCTTGTTAAAGACCGGTGACCATATAGTGGCTTCTGCTTCTCTGTATGGCGGCACGTATAATCTGTTGTCAGTTACCCTGCCCCGGCTGGGTATCCATACCACTTTTGTGGATGCGGACCAGCCCGAGAATTTTCAAAAGGCCATAAAAGATAATACCAGAGCGGTATTTATTGAATCCATCGGGAATCCCAAACTCGATGTGCTCGATATCCGTTCTATCAGCCATATTGCAAGAAAAAACGGCATTCCGCTGATCGTCGACAATACGGTGGCCACGCCCTATCTGCTGAGGCCGATAGAACAGGGCGCCAATATTGTGGTATATTCGCTGACAAAATATATTGGGGGACAAGGAAACTCTCTCGGTGGAGCCGTGGTTGATGCCGGCAACTTCGACTGGAAAAATGGCAAGTTCCCGGAGTTTACAGAGCCTTCAGCCGGTTACCACGGACTCGTTTACAGCGAAGCGCTGGGGCCTGCGGCCTATATTGCAAAAATCAGACTGGAAGGTTTGCGGGACCTCGGTGGAGCGTTGAGTCCCTTCAATGCTTTTCAGATTCTTCAGGGCCTGGAAACCTTGCCACTACGCATCGTAAAACACAGTCAGAATGCACTTTTGCTGGCACAATGGCTCGAAAAACAGGAAGAAGTGAGCTGGGTGAATTATCCCGGACTGAAGACCTCAAAATACCACCGTCTGGCAAAAGAATACCTGCCTGAAGGCCAGTCGGGAATAGTGACTTTTGGCTTAAAAGGAGGCTATGATGCAGCACAAAAAGTGGTTGATAGCGTAAAGATTTTCTCTCTTTTGGCGAATATAGGCGATACCAAATCGCTGATCATCCATCCGGCAAGTACTACACACCAGCAATTATCTGATGCAGATCAGCTAAAGACCGGTGTGAGTAAAGACCTCATACGGCTTTCCGTTGGTCTGGAAGATATAGAAGATCTTCAACAAGATCTGCAAAATGCATTTAAAAAATTAAAATAATCTGAATTATTTTAAGACAAGCGCTTGAATTGTCAGAAAAAATGGAAGAAAATATTATTTTTGCACCGCGTTCTTTATTTGAAATTGTTATCAGGAAAGGCGGAGGGATTAGACCCTTTGAGGCCTTAGCAACCCTTTATTGTAAAGAAGGTGCTACATTCTACCGGTTTCGGATAGATAACAAAAGCAGTCAATCACTTCGTTTTTCTGACAATTTCAAGTTTTTACACACCATCAAAACTTAAGAAATTGAAAAAGAATTTAAATTATATACAGGTAAGTAATTTTACTACAGAAAGTGGTTATTATTACCCCGAATTTGAATTGAGTTACCAGGTGTTCGGACAAACCATCAATACCGCACCTGCGGTACTTGTAAACCATGCTTTGACCGGCAATTCTAATGTGGCCGGGAAGGATGGCTGGTGGAATTCACTGATCGGACCCGGAAAAGCAATAGATACCGGTTATTACTCTATCATAGCCTTCAATGTACCGGGTAATGGTTATGATGAGAAACCGGAGAATCTAATCGATAATTTTGAAGATTTTACTGCCAGAGATGTGGCCATTCTTTACGGAAGGGCCCTTGAGCAATTAGGCGTCACAAGACTTTTTGCGGCGATTGGCGGTTCTGTTGGCGGAGGGATTGTGTGGGAGCTTGCATTTGCCTATCCTGACCTGATCCAGAATTTAATTCCTGTAGCTTCCGATTGGAAGGCCTCAGACTGGATTCTGGCGCATAACAAAACACAGCTGCAGATCCTTTCCAATTCCAGTCAACCTGTGCATGATGCGCGCATGATGGCCATGTTGTTCTACAGAACAGCGGATTCGTTCAAGCAAAAATTCAACCGGACTAAAAATGCCGAACACGGCAGTTTTAATACAGAAAGCTGGTTGCTCTACCATGGCAGACAATTGGAAAACCGTTTTACCCTGCAGGCCTATAAAATGCTTAACCATTTGCTGAGCACCGTCGATGTTTCAAGAGACAGGGGCTCTTTTGAAGAGATCCTGGGCGGATTAAAATGCCATGTGCTGCAGATCGGTGTAGACTCAGATTTCTTTTTTGTTCCGCAGGAGATCAAGGAAACGCAAAATATACTTACGAAAGCGGGAATTGAAAACGACTACAAAGAGATCAAATCCATACACGGACACGATGCCTTCCTGATCGAATACGAACAATTATCAGAATTTCTGGGACCTTTGTTCAAGAACCCCAAGACAAAAATGAAAAAGGTCAACAAGATCAAAATAGTCAAATTTGGGGGTAAATCCATGGCCAATGGCAAAGGACTGGAGCACGTGCTCTCGATCATCAGGGAGAAAGTACAACGGGAAGAGAAATTTGCCGTGGTTGCCTCAGCCCGGGGAAATGCCACCGATGAACTGCTGGAAATACTGGAACTCGCAAAAACAGGGGGAGATTATCACGAAAAACTGGAGGCCTTTAAAAAGTACCAGATCGAGCCCGATCCTTCGATCGATCTCGAAGCTGAATTTTCATTGCTAAAAAAATTATACGATGGCGTAAACCTTTTGGGGGATTACAGCAGCAAAATACGCGACAGGGTCATTGCTCAGGGAGAACTTCTGGCCGTAAAAATGCTGGCCGGCTTGCTTCAAAAAGAGGGTATAGCTGCCCAGCCCGTCGATTCGAGAAAACTGATCAAAACAGACGGTAGTTTCGGAGAGGCCATTCCAATTCAAAAGGTCTCGAAAGAAAATGTGATCCGGCATTTCAAAAAGAATGATCACGAACTGCAAATCGTAACCGGATTTATCGCCTCCAATCTGGAAGATGAAACCACCACACTCGGCCGAAATGGCAGTAATTATTCAGCCTCTCTGATCGCAAATTACCTCGATGCAGAAGAACTTGAGAATTATACCCATGTGAACGGTATTTATACTGCCAACCCGGATCTGGTAGCCGACGCACAGATGATCGAAGAGCTCACCTTTCAGGAAGCCAATGAGCTCGCCAATTTTGGTGCGAATATCCTGCATGCCAAAACGATCATTCCGCTTGTAGAAAAAAATATTCCCCTGAGGCTGTTAAACACTTTTGATCCGCAGAACAAGGGTACACTGATAAAATCAACGGTAAAGAACAAAGGTATCCGTTCTGTAACCGTGCAGGAAAATGTTTCCCTGATCAGTCTGGAAGGAAGGGGACTGCTGGGGAAAGCCGGGGTTGATGCACGGATCTTCTCTGCACTGGCCAAAGAAAACATCAGCGTAAGCATCATCTCCCAGGGTTCTTCTGAACGCGGTATCGGCTTTACGGTGCACAGCAACGACGCAAAAAATGCCAAGCTGGCTCTGGAAAAAGAATTCAAGATAGAATTTGAAACTCAGGACGTGAACCGGGTTGAGGTGCTGAGCGACCTGGTAATCGTCTCTATCATCGGTCAGACCCTGGATAATTTTCATCTTTCTTACAATGCACTGATGAAAAATGGAATTTCTCCGGTGTTGATCAACAATACGGTTACCGGTGATAATATTTCACTGGTACTCAAACAGAAAGACCTGCTCAAGGCCATCAATGTTATTCACGGAAGGATTTTCGGGGTTTCCACCAAGATCAACCTGGCTTTTTTCGGCAAAGGTCTGGTCGGAGGAACACTGATCGATCAGATCCTGGAAAGCCGGAAGGACGTAGAGAAACGCAAGGTGATCAGGCTGAATATTTTTGCAATTGCCGATTCGAAAAAAGTGCTGCTGACCAAGAACGGGATCGACAAGAACTGGAGGACAGCCCTGGCTGAAGAAGGAAAAGAGGCTTATACGATCAACGATGTAATCCAGTTTGCAAAAAAGAATCATCTTGAAAACCTCATCGCTGTTGATAATACACCCAGTGATGCCTTTGTTCAGAATTATATCCCTCTCGTTGAAAATGGTTTCAACCTGGTCTCTTCCAACAAAACGGCCAACACCAAAAGCTACGATTTTTATATGAACCTGCGGAATAACCTGAGCAAAAACGAAAAGACCTATTTATACGAGACGAATGTGGGAGCAGGACTTCCCCTGGTTGATACCATCAAGTTGCTGCACCATTCGGGAGAGAACATCACAAAAATAAAAGGTGTTTTTTCAGGAACGTTGAGCTATATTTTCAATCATTTTTCAGAAGAGGACAAACCTTTCAGCGAGATCCTGAAGGAGGCTATGCAAAAAGGCTTTACCGAACCTGACCCAAGAGACGATCTGAGCGGAAATGACGTTGGAAGGAAATTACTTATTCTTGCCAGAGAACTGGATCTGCAGAATGAAATGGAGGATATTTCAATTGAAAATCTCATTCCCCCTTACCTCAGAGAAGTAAACCCGGATATTTTTATGGAAAAGATCAAAGATGTGGACGACTTGTACCGGGGAATCAAAAACAAACAAAAGCCGGACCATGTGCTGCGCTATGTGGGAGAGCTTTCCGGTGACCTGAGCCAGGACAAAGGAATCCTTCAGGTTAAACTGGTGTCTGTGCCACGCAGCAGTTCTCTGGGTCAGCTCAAGGAATCGGATTCTATTTTTGAGATTTATACAGAATCCTATGGGGAACGTCCGATCGTGATACAAGGTGCCGGTGCCGGTGCAAAAGTTACTGCCAGGGGTGTGTTTGGCGATATTTTAAGACTAACAGAAAAAGCCATTTGATATGGAACACAAAAAGAGATTTGAAACAGAAGCGATCAGAACGCAAACAGCAAGGACCGGATACAGCGAGCATTCCACGCCTTTGTTTCTGACCTCCAGCTTTATTTTTGATGATGCCGAAGACATGCGCGCATCTTTTGCAGAAGAGAAAGACAAGAACCTGTACAGCCGTTTTTCCAATCCCAATACCACGGAGTTGGTGAATAAGCTGGTAAAAATGGAAAAAGCAGAGAGTGGTTATGCTTTTGCTACCGGAATGGCAGCAATTTATTCCACTTTCGCTGCACTTTTATCTGCAGGGGATCATATTGTTTCTGTTCGTTCCATTTTTGGTTCGACACACACCTTATTCACCACCTATTTCCCGAAATGGAATATCACGACCTCTTATTTTAAGGTAGATGAGACTGAGCTCATAGAATCACTCATTCAACCCAATACAAAGATCCTCTATGCCGAAAGTCCGACTAATCCCGGCGTAGATGTACTGGATCTTGACCTTCTGGGGAGGATCGCAAAAAAGCACAAGCTGATCCTTGTAGTCGACAATTGTTTTGCCACACCTTATATCCAACAGCCCATTGATTTTGGTGCAGATATTGTAGTTCATTCCGCGACCAAGCTCATCGACGGACAGGGCAGGGTGCTGGGAGGAATTGTGGTTGGCAGGGCAGATCTGGTTCGGGAGATCTATCTCTTTGCAAGAAATACCGGTCCGGCCATGTCGCCTTTCAATGCCTGGGTCTTATCGAAAAGTTTGGAAACACTGGCCGTAAGGGTCGACAGGCACTGTGAGAATGCACTAAAGGCGGCAGAATTTCTTGAGATGAGCAAGAAAGTGAGCCAGGTAAAATACCCGTTTTTAAAGAGCCACCCCAGCTATGCCATCGCAAAAAAACAGATGAGACTTGGTGGAAATATTGTGGCCTTTGAACTGAAAGGAGGACTTGAAGCCGGCAGAAAGTTTCTGGACAGTCTGAAAATGTGCTCCCTCTCGGCAAACCTGGGTGATACACGAACTATAGTAACACATCCGGCTTCAACAACCCACAGCAGGCTGGCTCTGGCGGACAGGCTCGAAGTGGGAATCTCCGACGGGCTGGTCAGGGTTTCAGTAGGTTTGGAGCATATTGATGATATTCTGGCCGACCTGGATCAGGCTTTGAAAAAGGTATAATGTCCTGAAGGGAGATCCTACATTTTTACAGGTTATTGGCAGAGAAGTTGGAAGTGAGTTGTGGCTGAGGGAAACAGGAAACAGGAAAAATTAGTATTGAGTACTGAGTATTGAGTATTGAGATGGTTGTCTTTTAGCATGTAACCTTGAACTTTGAACCAGGAGACAGGAGGCAAGAACCAAGACAGGAATCAGGATAACGGAGGACAAAGTTCAAGTAAAAAGCTGAGTCTTGAGAAGCATAGGTGAAAGCCTTTGAACACGTATTTTTTGTTATTTACGAAAACAAATCCGTATAAATCAGTCTGATCCGTGTCATCCGTGTGCTATTAAAACAAGGACAAAGGATAAAGGACAAAGTATTGAGATGTGAGCTGTGAGATTTGCGGAAGAGGGACTAATTTGTAAAGGGTATTAGCGGAAAAACATACCAATTGATTGTGGTATATTTGTAATTGATTTTAACTAGAAACAAAGGTTTATGGCAGACATTGAGAAAATATTGGAAGAAAGGATACTTGTGCTCGATGGTGCCATGGGTACCATGCTGCAGCAATACCAGTTCACGGAAGAAGATTACCGGGGAGAAAGATTTAAGGATTTTCCGGTTTCACTCAAAGGAAATAACGACCTGCTGACACTCACACAACCCGAGGCCATAAAGACTATACATAGAGAATACCTGGAGGCAGGGGCTGATATCATTGAAACGAACACTTTTTCAGGCACTACCATTGCCATGGCAGATTACCAGATGGAGCACCTGGTGTACGAATTGAATTTTGAATCGGCAAGACTGGCAAAAGAGGTAGCTACGGAATTCACAGCCAAAAACCCCAAAAAGCCTCGTTTTGTTGCCGGATCTATCGGCCCGACCAACAAAACGGCCAGCATGTCACCAAAAGTGAATGATCCGGGCTTCAGAGCAATCACATTTGAGGATCTAAAAATTGCATACAAACAGCAGGCAGAAGCTTTGCTGGATGGCGGGGCAGACATCTTGCTGGTCGAGACCGTATTCGACACGCTGAACGCCAAGGCAGCCCTTTTTGCCATTGAAGAAGTAAAACAGGAAAGAAACCTGAAGGTTCCGGTTATGATTAGTGGAACGATTACGGATGCCAGCGGAAGAACCTTGTCAGGCCAGACAGCCGAGGCATTTTTGATCTCCGTATCGCACCTGCCTCTCCTGACGGTAGGACTGAATTGTGCACTGGGCGCGAAACAATTAACACCCTATTTGCAGATCTTGTCCGACAAGGCCAGCGTAGGCATTTCGGCTCATCCCAACGCGGGTCTGCCCAATGCTTTTGGCGAATATGATGAATCACCTGAAGATATGGCACAACAGATCAAAGAATACCTGGATAAAAACCTGGTGAATATCATAGGAGGTTGTTGCGGCACTACACCCGATCATATCAGGGCTATTGCGGAAATTGCAGCGGATTACAAGCCCCGTGTAAGAAAGCAAGAAACCGTTATTTAATTTGTTTACCCAAAAAAGCCAAACATGCAGTTAGCAGGACTAGAACCCTTATACATCACGCCCGAAAGCAACTTTATCAACGTGGGTGAGCGCACCAATGTGGCCGGCTCAAGGCTTTTCCTGCGTCTTATCAAAGAGGGAAAATTTGACCAGGCACTGGATATTGCAAGAGACCAGGTGGAAGGAGGGGCTCAGATCATCGATGTAAACATGGATGACGGCCTGATCGATGGCAAAGAGGCCATGGTGACTTTTTTGAATCTGATCGCAGCTGAACCCGATATAGCCAGGGTTCCGATCATGATAGACAGCTCAAAATGGGAAATCATCGAGGCGGGTTTACAGGTCGTACAGGGAAAGAGCGTCGTCAACAGCATCAGCCTGAAAGAGGGCGAAGCAGAGTTTGTAAAGCATGCAGTCCTGATCAAAAGATACGGTGCAGCACTTATTGTTATGGCCTTTGATGAGGTCGGCCAGGCCGATAGTTATGAACGCCGTATTGAGATCGCAAAAAGGTCCTATGAGCTTCTGGTAAATCAGGTACACTTTAACCCGGAGGATATTATTTTCGACTTAAATATCTTTCCGGTGGCAACCGGTATGGACGAGCACAGGAACAATGCACTCGATTTTATCAGGGCTACCAAATGGGTAAGGGAAAACCTGCCCGGAGTAAGTGTGAGCGGAGGGGTGAGCAATGTTTCTTTTTCTTTCCGGGGCAATGATCCGGTAAGGGAAGCCATGCATTCTGTATTTCTGTACCACGCCATACAGGCAGGCATGAATATTGGCATCGTCAACCCGACCATGCTGGAAGTATATGATGAAATTCCCAAGGACCTGCTCGAACGTGTTGAGGATGTAATTCTCAACCGGAGAGATGACGCAACTGAAAGGCTGGTCGAGTTTGCAGAAACGGTAAAGGGAGAGCGAAAAGAACACAAGGTGGACCAGGCCTGGAGAGAACAGGGCTTGCAGGAGCGCATTACACACGCATTGGTTAAAGGTATTGAAACTTTTGTGACCGAGGACATGGAGGAAGCGCGCCTAAGCGTAAAAGCACCTATTGAAGTAATAGAGAACCATCTGATGAATGGCATGAACGTGGTGGGAGATCTGTTCGGTTCCGGAAAGATGTTTTTACCTCAGGTAGTTAAATCTGCCCGGGTTATGAAAAAAGCCGTTGCTTATCTCATCCCCTTTATTGAAGAAGAAAAATTAAAAAATCCTGGCAAAGTAGAACAAAGGCGCAGGTAAGATCCTGCTCGCTACCGTGAAAGGCGATGTTCACGACATTGGTAAGAATATTGTCGGCGTCGTGCTGGCCTGTAACAATTACGAAATAATTGACCTGGGAGTCATGGTACCTCCCCAAAAGATCCTGGAAACTGCGATACAGGAGAAAGTTGATGTAATCGGCCTCAGCGGGCTGATCACCCCTTCTCTTGATGAGATGGTCTTTCTGGCCAAAGAAATGGAGCGGCAGAATTTTCATGTTCCGCTGCTTATCGGCGGAGCCACGACTTCCAAGGCGCATACCGCAGTGAAAATAGATCCGCAGTACAAACATGCGGTCGTACATGTGCTTGATGCTTCCAAAGCAGTTACCGTAGTGGGTAACCTGCTTCAGGAAAACACGGTTGTGGCCTATAAGGCAGCCATCAAAACCGATTATGAAAAGGTACGAAAGGGCTTCTTTGAAAGGGCAGGAAAAAAAGAATTCCTCAGTCTGGCAGAAGCAAGGGAAAATAAACTGAAGATTGACTGGGCAATAGAAAAGATTCCGGTACCCAGGTTTTTAGGAATAAAGCAATTTGAAAGCATCGATCTGAACAAGGTACTACCCTATATCGACTGGTCGCCTTTTTTCAGAACCTGGGAACTGCACGGCAAATATCCAGAGATTTTAAAGGATGAGCTGGTGGGTGCTGAAGCGAGTAAATTGTTTGAGGACGGCAAGAAAATGCTGCGCGAAGTTCTCTCGAAAAATCTCCTGCAGGGCAAGGCCATCTTTGGTATTTTTCCGGCGAACGCCTCGGGAGATGACATAGAACTCTACGAAAACAGGGAGCGAAAAAATTTAAAAGCCAAATTCGTTACCCTTCGCCAACAGGCAAAAAAGAATGAACAAATACCCAACCTGGCGCTTTCAGATTTTATAGCGCCCAAAGAGTCAGGCAGGGAAGACTTTGTCGGCTGTTTTTGTGTGTCCGCCGGTTTTGGCACGGACGCGCTTTCGCAGAAATTTTTAGCAGACCACGATGATTACAATTCCATACTGATCAAAGCCATTGCAGACAGGCTGGCAGAAGCCCTGGCAGAGTACCTGCATATGGAGGTAAGACGGATTTTTTGGGGTTATGCCAGCAGCGAACAGCTCAGCACGAACGATCTCATCAAAGAAAAATATACAGGTATTCGCCCGGCACCCGGATATCCAGCCTGCCCTGATCATACCGAGAAAAGAACCATTTGGGAACTTTTGAAAGTAGAAGAAAATATTGGGGTTAAACTGACCGAAAGCCTGGCCATGTGGCCCGCTGCTTCTGTTTCCGGATATTATTTTGCCAGTGAAAAGGCAAAATATTTTGGCGTGGGAAAGATCACCATGGAGCAGGTGGCAGACTTTGCGCAGAGAAAAGAGATGCCTCTGGAGGAAGCAGCACAGTGGCTGCAGCCCAATTTACACGAATAAACAGACTATGAAGATTACAGAGCACATAAAAAATAATCAGGGTAAAACCTTGTTCTCCTTTGAGGTGATCCCACCACAGAAAGGTCAGAGCATACAGCAATTGTACGATCATATCGATCCGCTCATGGAGTTCAGACCACCTTTTATTGATGTGACCACATCCAGGGAAGAATACATTTTTATCAAAAAATCCGACGGACTGCTCGACAGAAAGATTACCCGTATGCGACCGGGGACCGTTGGAATTTGTGCTTCGATCATGCATAAATACGGGGTAGATACCGTTCCCCATATACTTTGTGGCGGGTTTACCAGGGAAGAAACAGAATATGTGCTGGTAGATTGTTATTACCTGGGACTTGAAAATGTGATGGCACTCCGTGGTGATGCCATGAAGCATGAAGCTTTTTTTGTGCCTACCCCTAATGGAAACCCTTATGCCGTAGATCTGGTAAAACAGATCGTGGCACTCAACCGGGGACAATATTTACATGAGCTTGAGGAGACTGCCAACAAAACCAACTTTTGTGTTGGAGTAGCCGGTTATCCTGAAAAGCACTTCGAAGCGCCGAGTATGGAGGCAGACCTGAGAAGACTGAAAGAAAAAGTAGATGCCGGAGCCGACTATGTGGTCACCCAGATGTTTTTTGACAACAGGAAGTTCTTTGATTTTGTTGCAGCGGCCAGAAGGCTCGGAATCAATGTACCCATTATACCGGGGATAAAACCGATCGCAATCAGCCGGCACCTCAATGTGCTGCCTCAGATTTTTAGGGTGGAATTGCCAGATATACTGGTAAAGGAAATAGAAAAATGCAAGAGCAATGCTGAAGCGAGACAAGTGGGTATAGAGTGGTCAATTCAGCAATCAAAGGAACTGATCGAAGCAGGTGTACCTGTTGTTCATTTTTATTCTATGGGCAAATCAGACAATATCAAAGCCATCGCCGAGAAGATATTTTAAGGCATAAATAATTTTAATGAAGCAATAAGAAAAAGAGATCTTTAAATGTAAATGACAGTGGATTTCTTTATAATTTTGCATACACAAAAAAAAGTATAAATCTAAATTAAAAGATTATGGCAATAGAAGTTACGGATGCAATGTTCGAGCAAACAGTTTTAAAATCAGATAAGCCTGTGCTGGTAGATTTTTGGGCGGCCTGGTGTGGACCTTGTCGTATGTTACACCCAATAGTTGATGAGCTGAATGCTGAACTCGGCGATAAAGTTGTTTTTGCCAAAGTGGATGTAGACAATAATCAGGAGTATGCAGCAAAATACGGAGTGAGAAATATTCCTACCGTTTTGTTGTTCAAAGGGGGAGAGATCGTTGATAAACAGGTTGGTGTGGCGCCAAAAAATGTTTATTTGACCAAACTGAACGCCTTACTGTAAGTATTTAAAATAAGAAAGAAAAGCCTGAATTTTTGTTCAGGCTTTTTTTTATGCTTGTGCCTGAAAAATGCTATTTTTGAAAGATGCAGATAGACCATACAGATAACATAGCCGGAATACATAATCTGGAACTGCTGGCAAGGCAGGTGGTCGAGGGCTTTATTACAGGCATGCACAAAAGCCCCTTCCATGGCTTTTCCGTGGAATTTGCGGAACACAGGCTCTACAACAAAGGTGAAAGTACCCGTGATATAGACTGGAAATTATTTGCCAAGACAGACAAGCTGTTTGTAAAGAGGTATGAAGAGGAGACCAACCTGCGCTGCCAGCTGATCATTGATGATTCGGCCTCCATGTACTACCCGGAAAGTGAAAACAAGCATACTTCCGATCTCAATAAAATAGGTTTTTCTGTGGTTGCCACAGCAGCTTTGCTGGAGATCCTGAAAAGGCAGCGCGATGCTTTTGGTCTGGCCTTATATTCAGAGCAGCTGGACTATTTTGCACCCTCAAAAGGCAGCGAGAGGCACAGAAGAATGCTGCTCGATCAACTGGAACAGTTGCTGGTTCAGGACAGGCAAAAAAAAACCGACACTTTTTCGGTCCTACACCAAATTGCAGAAAAGATCCACCGCAGGTCGCTGATCTTTCTTTTTACCGATATGCTGCAAGCGGACAGGCAGGAGGAAGAACTCTTTGCTGCGCTGCGACATTTGAAATACAACAAACACGAGGTGGTATTGTTCCATACCTTTTCTGAAAAATACGAATACAGTTTTGATTTTGGCGAAGCACACAAGAGGTTTGTTGATATCGAGACTGGAGAAAGGATCGATCTGTTTACGCAGAACTACAAAGAACAGTACCAAAAATTGGTACAGGCATTCTTTAATCACTTAAAAATGAAATGTATGCAGTACAAGATCGACTATGTTCCTGTAGATATTCACCAGGGATTTGACAAGGTGCTGTCGACCTATTTAATTAAAAGGCAACAAATTTTATAAGATTTGCATAAAACATTTTGGAAAGTTAAAAATCAAAGTTATATTTGCAACCGCTTTACGCGATGGTTTGGTAGTTCAGCTGGTTAGAATACATGCCTGTCACGCATGGGGTCGCGGGTTCGAGTCCCGTCCAGACCGCTTCTTTTAGAGTAAAAATAGTTGTGTTGTTAACGTAAATCTTTACGGTTTAGGAAGTTAACTGATGAAAAACTTTTCCAAACGGGAAGGTTTTTTTGTTTTTATATCTATTATGTCATAATGTAAAATGACCACTCACAAACCTATCCATGCGACCCGAGCATGGCGAAAAGATACGATCTATCCTAATCGCCCATTTAGCGACTTTAATTCTTAAGTAGATTGTATTCAAAAACAATTTACGTTCGAAAAACGCAGGTATGGACACCCTTAAATAGGATGTTTAGGCAGAAATTCATCGCCAGTCAGGATCATTATACAAGGAGTCAAAAAATAACGATATCCCGAAATATTTTAGGATAAATAGATATATTTGTTTGGATATAACTAATTTACCTGCAAGCCTGAAAAAATGACCTTTAAATGAATTAAAATTAAATGTAACAATGAAGAATAAATCGAACATCTTCTGGAGAGCTTTTAGTTGTATTATACTTGTGACAGCAACACCTTTATTTGCACAGCAAAGCGGTGCAAATACTAACCAATCAAAAGTACAAGACGACAAGCCCATTCCGGTAACTTGGGAAACTTTTGCTAAGGCAGAAACTCACCGAACATTTAGTAACTATACCAAACTGGGGGCATTCGGTAAATTCTTCCACCTTCGCGCTGTAACGCCAATCGATAAGCAGGATGTAGTCCGTATGAACAGGGATACCCGATATTCCATAGGCATTTTTGATTTAACCACACCGCTTACTATTACACTGCCAGATGCGGGCGAAAGGTATATAGCCATGCAGGTAATCAATGAGGAGGAATATACCAAAGCAGTACTTTACAATCCAGGGCCACATATTTTTACCAAAGAAAGTATTGGTTCTCGTTATGTTTGTTTGATTGTTCGAATCCTGATTAATGGTGAAGATGTAAAGGACAATCAAATTGTAACAGAATTGCAAGACAAAGTCGTCGCTTCCCAGTCTTCCATCGGAACGTTTGAAATCCCTAACTGGGATCAAGCTTCACTTGACAAATTGAGAGATGCTCTGAAAGTAGTAGCATCTACCCTAACAGATACAAAACTTTGCTTTGGAGATGTTCATGAAGTAAACCCGATTGCGCATTTATTGGGCGCAGCTTCAGGCTGGGGAGGAAATCCTGTAAGTGCCGCCATATACTTGAATGTGGTGCCTGAAATTAATGATGGCAAAACACCTTATACCTTAACAGTAAAAGATGTTCCAGTCGATGGTTTCTGGTCAGTCAGTTTGTATAATAAAGATGGATTTTTTGAAAAAAATCCTTATAATGCCTATTCTATAAACAATTTCTCTGCGAAAGGAGAAAAGGATGGCAGCATTGTCATCCATTTTGGAGGTGATCCAAAGCAACAAAACTACCTGCCAATTTCTTATGGATGGAACTATCTTGTGCGATTATACCGAGCTAAAAGCGAAATCCTAGATGGTTCATGGCAGTTCCCAAGTCCTGTGAAAGTTAAATAGTAATCAAATTGAAATAATTAAAAATGAAAAATATGAAAAAAACAACAACATTTTGTTTAGCAATTGGTTTTGCATTAACCTTTGCCTCGTGTGGTAATAAGTCTGTTAAATCAGACAGCCAAAATGAATCTAAAGATTCAACGGTTACATTAACCGTGTTGAATGATGGTGTCAACGCTAAGTCGGTGCGGGTAGAAAACATGCACTTGACAAGATTCATTGAGATCTTCCTTGCAACCCCCGATCCTAAAACCGGGAAACTGGTCGCCCCCTGTTATAACACCATGTTCACACCCGATGGCATCCCTGCATCGAAAAACACCGCTCCTCAGGAACTGGTCGAAGGTCTCGACTTTGCAAAAATGAAGCAGGAATATGGCCTGAAGGGTGCATCGTTGAACGGGCCGAAGCTTTGGACACCCGATTATACCGATATTGAGATGGGAGCGGTGCGGGACTTCAATGGCATAAAAGCTGCATGGGTTGCCCAGCTTAACATGGGCGACAACGCAGGTGGTGTTGAAGAAACAACTCCCTACAAGACCGTGACCATTGACCGAAAGAGCGAGTTGGGTTGGAGAAAGGGGACAACCGTGGTGTTACTTGACGATGCAGAGGGTAATACCTACATTTTGAAAGGTTTCCAGCTTGGTCTCAAACCGCAATTTACCTACGAGCAATTTGTTGCAGCAGGGCAAAGCAACTTTAAGAAGCTCCCGGCTGGCTGGAAGTTCCGGGTCAAGACGCTGGAGAAGGATTTGATCGAGACACCGGAAAACGGTATCGCCACTATCATGGCCGATGAGTTCTTTAACGTTTATGATAAAACTGGACCGGGAATGAGTAATTATAAGCCATAATATCCCTTTTGAATGGATAATATACACAAAGACCAGCAGGTAACATCGGATTAACGTAATGGCGGGTGCAGTGATAAATTGAAGAGTAGTTTTTCAAATCAAGTTTTGTAGCGGATTGACAGTTTTGAGCTCCGAAATCCGCCACTACGCCAAGCCGCCAAACGTTCGCAAACATTATGAAGGAAAAAATGAAAAATATTTTATTATTATTTATACTTAGTTTACTTTTTTCATCTTTTGAGAAGAGTAAAGAATTCAATGGATTTACTTATCCTGAAGGAAAATATAAAGCACTAATACTTAGCTATGATGATGGAACCATTGAGGACCTTGACTTAGTTGGGTTATTAGACAAAAATAATCTGAAAGGTACATTTAATCTAAATTCAGCTTATTTAGGTACAATTCGTGGTTGGCCACAACAAAATGGTGACACAATTTTTCAGAAATATGTTCCAAAAGACTCATTAAACCAAATCTACACCAATCATGAAATAGCTGTTCATGGAGCTTATCATAAAGACTTCATTAATATAACTAAAAATGAAATTCTTGAGGAAGTTCAGACAGACTTAAAAGTACTAAAGGAATTAACTGGAAGAGAAGTAACAAGTATGGCTTATCCTTTTGGTAATACAAATGATACAATCGCCAAGTTTATTTCAAGCACTAAAATTACAAATGCCAGAACCGTAAATGACACTTATGGTTTTGACTTACCTAATGAATTTCTAATTTGGAATCCAACGTGTCACGACAGCAAGGTTCAAGAGTATTCCGATAAATATCTAAAACTTAATGAATCAAAATTATCGCTTTTTTATGTTTGGGGACATTCATGGGAATTTAAAGACAAAAAAAGATGGGATGTGATGGTTGAGTTCTGCAACAGAGTTGGACAGGAAAAAGGCATTTGGTCTGTAGGAACTGGCGAATATAGCGAATATCTAAAAGCCTTGGACAAAGTTGAATTTGACAATGGAGAAATCTTTAACCCGAAGGACAATCTAACCATTTGGATTAAACTATCAGATGAAATTAAAAAACTTGAACCCGGAAAAAGAATCAAAATAAAAACTATTGCCAACAATGGCTATAAGTAATTGCTTGTTCTCGCCTACTTCTGAAAATCTTCGATGATTTCAGTTTAGTGCGTACTTGCAAAGTTAAGTGCCAACCCATGCAACTACTCATAGCCGAGACCGTTGCCTGCAATGCTAGATGACTGCACAATCACGACAATATGTAAAGTCCTCGGTGGACTTTCCACCACTCGAATAGGGTGGACTTTGACAATATTTTAAAGTGTTGTGCTTCATTCAAGTTCTTCTCTGTGCAAAGTCAACCCTATAATTTTAACTTTGCTGAACAACATTAAATCAAGATAATATGAACAAAATATTAGTTTTAATCACGCTTTCAGACAACGGAATTGAAACAATAAAATCAAATCCTGAATTACCAAAAAAGGAAATGGAATTCGTAAATCAATGGAAACAAGAGAATATATTGGAAAATTTTTTTATATCAGTGACAAAAAAAGATGCTGTTTTAATTTTTCAGAATGTTGATGAAGCAAGGACAAGGGAACTTATAGAAATCTTGCCTTATTTTCCTTATATGGAAAAAATTGAATATTACAATTTGAACAAACAGTTTTAAACCCAATTGCCTCAATAGACAAAATTGCTGCAGACGACTAATTTGATGGTACTGAACAGACAGAAAGCACGGCAGGTAACAGCACCTACCCAAAAGGCGGGGTTTCGTGCTCGGCAGACAGTTTTGTGCAAGCCAAAAGTCTTGTACTTCGAATAAACAATAGTGGTTAAAATCTCGGCCACTCCGCAGACATGCGACCCGGGCATGGCGTATAACTTTTACCTCCCCTAATCGTCTATTTAGCGACTATAGTGTATATTAAGATACAATTTACCTTCAAGAACGCAAGTATACACACCCTTAAATCGGATGTTTAGGAAGAAATTCATTGCCAGTAAGGATCATTATAAATTGAGTCAAAAAGAAAGTATTCATATCCCGGAATATTTTTGGATATATGGATATATTTGTTTGGATATAATGGTTGGCAGGTATAGGGCGCGGACAATGTAGTCATCTGACGGTTGACAAGCTACTAAAATAGATTTCCAATGGAGATAAGTGAACGGCTTGGAGACAACCTGAACTTAAAAAATAAAACTTGGGACAAACAAAAATTAATACAGCTTTAAACTGTCGTGACACAAATAAAAGATTTAAATTATGAACGAGCATCGAATACAAATCATAGAAACTCTAATAGTTCTCGCTTTATATGTAATTACCTATCTTATTAACAAGAGATTCATAAATAGTGCATTAAAAAACACGCACCTTCAAAGAGGTAGGAGAAAAATCATTATCAAAGCACTACAGCTTTTTACCTCAATAACCGCCATTGTTATAATTGCGGCCATTTGGGGATTAGAACAAAGTGAAATTGCTGTGTTTGCAACTTCTATTCTGACAGCCTTAGGCATAGCCTTCTTTGCTCAATGGTCTCTGCTGTCGAATGTAACATCAAGCATTATACTTTTCTTCAATCATCCCTTGAAATTAGGTGACAACATCAAAATACTTGATAAAGACTATCCGGTTGAAGGAGAAGTAAAAGAGCTGACTTACTTTTTTATTCATTTAAAAACAAAAAATGGTGAGACTATAACTATTCCAAACTCGATGGCCTTACAAAAATCAATCTCCGTGTTTGAACAAAAGGTGAGTAAGGATAAAAAAGACAATTAAAAGGTAGCAATACCAACACAGTCAATGAATATGGGGAAGTTAGAAAATTGCACAACTTAACAAAAGTGTTTTAAACTTGTGAAATCACAGCCAATAAATTTCACACATATTGCCAGGCCAGACTTGCAGCACACATGCAAAGTTTGGTAAAGAATATGCTCATTGTAGTGCAGGTGGAGATAGTAGTCAATGAAAATTGCCCCACCGCATGACTAAATCAAAAAGAGAGGTTTAACATTAACGGATGACGGAAGAGTATAAAAATAGTTGTGTTGTTATGATAAATCTTGACGGTTTAGGATTTAACTGATGAAAAACTTTTCCATACGGGAAGGTTTTTTTGTTTTATTTCTATAATGTCACGATGTAAAATGGCACTTCCATCCGTAACCATGCGACAGCATGGCGAATAGATAAGCTGCTCCTAATTTCCCATTTAGCGACTATAATTCTTAAGTGGATAGATTGCATTAAAAACAATTTATGTTCGAAAAATGCAGGTTTGCTCACCCTGAAATGGGATGTTTTAGTTTAAATTCATTGCCAGTTTGGATCATTATACAAAGTGTCATATAATAACCATATCCTGGAACAAATTAAGATAAATAGATATATTTGTTTGGATTTAATGATATAAACAATAAGATTTTATATAAACAAGAGAAAATAAACAAATGAAAAAATTAGCAGTATTACTAACACTCGCAATCACTTTTACGTTAGGTGCACAAACAGAATCAAAAATAGTTTCAGAAACCATTAGCAAAGCAGATATCGAAGGACATATCTATTTCTTAGCAGACGACTTATTAAAAGGACGGGAAACTGGCACTCCAGAACTAAAAATAGCAGCATCTTATTTAGCAAATACACTTCGTGGTTATGGCGCAAAGCCAAACCCAAAAACCGGAAATTATTATCAAGATGTAAAACTAAAGCGAGTGACGCCTCCAAAAGATGCTTCAATTAACATTAACAATCAAGCCATGTCAGATTTTGTTTTTCTTAATGTTGCCGAAATGACTTCAGATGCAGATGCCATTTTTTTAAATTATGGTTTAGAAGCTGATTACACGAACAAAGATGTAAAAGGTAAGGTTGTCATTATAAAAGCTGGAAGCTCAATAACCAATGACACAGAAGCAGCTTATGGATTACGACGACAAAAGCAAAAGTTAGCGCAAGAAAAGGGTGTTAAAGCTATTATTGAATTACTCAATACTGATGCTAATATGTGGAATTTTATTGACCATAACTTTAATGCACCAAGCATATCTGTTGCGTCAGGAGGTGATGAAAACAATGAAAGCCAGATTGCCCATATCTGGGCTTTGGATAAAGAAGGCAAAATGAGTGATAAATTTAGTAGTTTAAAATCCATTAAAATTGAAATATCTATTGGAGAGAAAGTTGTAGAGCCAGTTCTCTCTCAAAATGTTATTGGTGTAGTAGAAGGAACTGATCCAAAACTAAAAAATGAATACATTATTTATTCTGCACATTATGACCATGTTGGCATTGGTACACCAGACGAAACAGGAGACACTATTTATAATGGAGCAAGAGACAATGCTGTTGGCACAACAACCGTTTTAGCAATGGCCAAAAACTTAGCAAAATATCCAACAAAACGCTCTGCTTTATTCATTTTGTTTACAGGAGAAGAAAAAGGTTTGTTAGGTAGCAGTTATTATGTTGAAAATCCTGTATTGCCTCTAAATCAAATGGTGTATTGCTTTAATAGTGATAACGCTGGTTATAATGACACGTCCTTGATTTCAGTAATTGGCTTAACCAGGACTAATGCTGAAAACAATATTTTAAGTGCTGCAAAAGCTTTTGGTTTAAAAGCCATTGAAGATCCAGCAAAAGAAGAAGGCCTATTTGACAGAAGTGATAATGTGAATTTTGCAAAAAAAGGTATTCCAGCGCCAACATTTTCTTTAGGCTTTACTGCTTTTAATGGTGATGTCACAAAGTACTACCATAGACCTGGAGATGAAGCTCATACATTAGATTATGACTATTTATTGAAGTTTTTTAAAGCTTACGTTTTAGCTGGACGAAATATTGCAAATGATGTAGTAACTCCTCGTTGGAATGAAGGCGATAAATATGAAGAAGCATCTAAAGAGCTGTACAAAGTTAAAGAGATAAAAAACTAGTACCAATGGAAACTAAAACCATAATTTATCTTGTAGCTGTAGCTTTAATATTCGCGTGATTATTAAAGTTGTACCGCGTTATACGGAAGAACAGAAAAACAATGACATAACTGATGAAAAACTTTTCCATACGGGAAGGTTTTTTTGTTTTTGGGGGTAACTGAGGGGTGGATAAATTCATCTAAATTGCTTCTTTTATTTTTTGATCTCCCAAGTATTCTTTTTTATATTCTATGCTGAATGTCAGCTATAAATTCAAAAAAAATAAAGATATTCACACCCGATTAAGGCTAAAGAGTAAAACCATTATTAGTAAGCGCTCTTATTCATACGAATGCGATCATGCCAGGCTTATTCGAAATTCATGAAAGAGAGGTAGTGTGTAAAACTAAATATTTATGAAAAAAAGTATCTTGTTCATTCTCATATCTTTTGCAATTTTTAGTTGCAATAATGGAGATGATCCGGATAAAGAGATTTGCATAGATTCAACTATCCCCTGCCCGGTTATCATCGGACAGGAAAATAAAGGATGTGTTGCCAATATTATATTTTTGGCAGAAGGCTTTACGGATTCAGAAATGACTGAATTTATTGCCCTGTGCGATATTGCAAAACAAGCCATACTTGATATGGAACCCTTTGCTTCGGCTTCGCAGAGTTTGAACTTTTATCGGGTAAACTCGCCTTCAATGACCTCAGGAATCAAGACAAAAGAGTTTACGAGTGCCTGTAATCAAAATGATGTTATGACTACTTCCTCAACTACTGCCTGGTCTGTTTATGGAAATCGGGTAGGCATTAAACATTATGTGGGTATGGACCCATTGAAAAGGGATGCCCTGGAGGATTTATATGGCAATTATGCAACGGGAGATTATGCATATACGATCATTATTGCGAATACTACAGACTACTACGGTGGGGCTGAGTTTCCGGGAGTTACAGAATACAATTCCATCATGAATGCCAAAGTTTCCAATATGATCGTTTCTAAATATGACAGCGGAGATACAGTTCAAGTATTTGATCAGGCATGAATTCGGGCATTCTTTTGGAAATCTGGATGATGAATATGAAATGCAGTAACGGCTTGTGCCATAGAAAATTACGAGCCCTGGTATCTGCCAAAAGAGCCAAAATTAAATGTATTGACGTATAATCCAAACAATTGGTTTGAAGGGGCCAGGTATGTTTCAAAGGGTTATTGGCGGGAATGGGAAAATTCAATCATGAGAGGAGACGCTTCCGCAATGACCTTTTCTCCAATACAACTAGAAGTTGTTAACCAAAGATTGTCAGCTGCGATTGGATGCCCTTAAATTAGCAGACTAAAATTTTGAGGAGCAAACCTTTTGGGTTTCATCAAATCGGGGACTTTTGTTTTATGCACATTCCGCACTTCATTTACAATAATTTGGTTAATAAATATCTTGATAACTAATCAATTGCATTTAGATTACTTCTAAATATATTGTTATTTTGCACCATCTGATTCCCCTCTCAATATTTTTTACCTATAATTTCAAAAACACAGAACGATGAAAAGATTCCTGTTTCTACTCGTGCTATTTATTTCTTACGGTATCCTGGCCCAGAATTCGGCAGGAGAACCTGATGTCGCATATGCATCAAGAGATGAAAAATTCAATGACCAGCAAGGTGACTATAAAAGCCAAAGCTTTTTGAATTCAGAAAAAGTTGAGATTACCGAAGAAGAACTGCAGCTCATAAAGAATGATTTGCTTGCAGAAGGTAGTGCAAACATTTACGAGGGTATGTACACATTTACCAAAGACAATAAAATAGTTTTCTTCAGCGTAAACCGAAAGATAAAAGGAAAAAATGAAACAAGTGGGAATACGGAGAACCTAAAAAACGCTGTCAATCTTAATTTGTTTAAGGCAACTGTAAATGAACAGGGCGATTGGGTTAATGTGGAAATGTTGCCCTTTAACAGCAGCCAGTTTTCAACGGGACAACCCACTTTAAATCAGGATGACACCAAACTTTATTTTGTGTCTGATAATCCGAGATCACTGGGCAGGACTGATATTTTTTCAGTGGACCTATACAAGGATGGAACGTATGGCATACCTGTAAATTTAGGACCAAAGATCAATTCCTCAGAACGCGAAATATTTCCATTTATAGACGCTGAGAATGTGCTGTATTTTTCATCGGACGTGTCAAATCCAAAAAAAGAAATGGATGTTTTCGCAACCAAGATTTTCGATAATAGCATAGCAACGCCGTATAAATTAAAAACTTCTGCGTTCACCGAAAAAGACGATTTGGCATCCATAAAAAAAACCGGAAAAGGAACAGGTGAAATGTATGAAATTGTAGCTGCAATTCCGGTAAAGAAGTATTTTGATTGCCAACAGAAAATTACCGGTGTCGTTATGAATGCTGATACCCGGGAATTGCTGACCAATGTAAAAATAGAGCTGTTTGATCAGGATGACAAAAATTTAGGATCCTTCAATTCCGGTGAAAAAGATGCTTCTTTTAGTTTCGAGCAATCCTGTAACGCAAACTATACTTTGAGAGCCCATCATGAAGGATATTCAACCGGGGAGCTGAAGTTAAAAACAATCAATGATCTGGATGCAAATCCGCTGGTGGTTGTTGTGAATTTGAAGGCAAACCAAGACCTGAAAAAGGAACCTGCGGCTGAACTTCCAGAAAGCAAGGTTTTGGAAACTGCTGTGCCCATTGAAATAAGTCCTGTTCAGGCTGCTCCTGTTGAGGTGAGCAGCAAGGCTGACCTTCAGCTTCCTTATGATTTTAACAGCGATCTTCAGGTATACACCGTTCAAATCGGAGCATTTCAGGTAAAGGCCAAAGTCGAAGAATATATCAATGTATTGGATTTGTTTAACCATAATTATAATGACGGTTTTAACAGATATTATTCCGGCATTTTTGCAACTTCTGAGGAAGCGAAAAAACATTTGATAAAAATTAAAAACGAAGGCTATAAGGACGCCTTTGTGGTTGGCCTGAAAGGGGAAAAGAGGTTTTAGGCCTTGCGGAGCAAGGCACAAGGCAAGGAAAAAGTTTAAAGGATAAAGGATAAAGTATGTACGTCAACTCCACTCCGGAAATTGAGTGGTCTTCAGATCGAGGGTGGCAATTTTTTTCATATCGTCCTGATCGAGTTTAAAATCAAAAATGCTTAGGTTTTCGATCATGTGTGCCTTTTGGGATGATCTTGGGATGGCGATAATCCCTCTTTGATAGTGCCACCTTAAACAAATTTGTGCATTGCTTTTATGATGCTTTTTGCCGATATCCGTCAGAGTCTGGTTGTTAAAAATACCGTTTCGGCCTGCTGCAAAAGGTGACCAGGCTTCCATTTGAATTTCTTTTTTCTCCAAATATTCACGGGAACGCTCCTGTTGAAAAAAAACATGGGTTTCAATTTGGTTCACTGCCGGATTGATGCTGGCCTCTGCCAACAATTCTTCTATTTGTTCCGGTTCAAAATTACTCAGGCCTATGGCCCTGATCTTGCCTTTCTTGTAAAGTGCTTCCATGGCCTGCCAGGAGCCTTTTACATCTCCGCGTGGCCGGTGGATGAGATACAGGTCCAGATACTCCAGACCCAGTTTTTCTAAGGAGGTTTCAAATGCGTTTATTGTTTTTTCATATCCGGAATCATCCACCCATAATTTGGAGGTGATAAATAATGATTCTCTTTTAATACCACTTTGCGCTATTCCGTGTCCAACAGATGCTTCATTTCCGTAAATCGTGGCTGTATCGATCAGGCGAAACCCTACTGAAATTGCTTCAGAAACAGCGCGTATACAAGAAGCTCCAGATAATGAATGTGTGCCAAAACCGAGTACCGGCATTTTTATACCGTTGTTGAGAACTATTTCAGGAATGGAAGAATCTGTCGGGGTTTGATAATGCCCGGCAACTAGATGCTGGGCTCCTAAAGACAGGAAAACTGTTGAAGCAGCAAACTTAACGCCGGTTTGTAAAAACGCGCGACGCTTCATGCCGGTTGGGTGACTTTTTTGATTCATCTCTGTTCTTTTTTAGGTGTTCAGTAAAGATAATCAATTCCCTGAAGAGATCAAGCCAGCGTTTTGCAACTAATGGATTATCAGTTATACAGGCAACTTATCATTTACCTTCATTATAAATTATATATAAACAGCCAATGAAACTTCAAATTTAAATACAAATACAATTAAAAAATTTTACCACTTAGTTTGTTTTTCGAATAATTAAATTAACTTTGCATTACAAAGTACTTTTAAATATGAAAAAACCAGAAAAAGAATTGGCAGAAATTAAATCCATGATGGAGCGCAGTACCCGCTTCTTATCCTTAAGCGGACTGGCAGGGATACTGGCAGGAATTTATGCACTGCTGGCTGCGGGTCTGGCCTATTTCTGGATCTATTATCCCGGAGCACCCTATGGATATGAGATATCCGCAATACAGGAGGAAAAGACCCTGAACAAGCTGGTCAGCATGGCTCTATTGGTGTTATGCCTTGCCGTAGGCACAGCTTGGTTTTTAAGCCGCAGAAAAAGTGAACAGAAGGCACATCCGTTTTGGACTCCGGCAGGCAAGCGCTTTGTTCTGGCCCTGTTTATTCCGGTTGTCACCGGGGCTGCATTTTGCCTGGCCCTGACTGTACAGGGACAATTTGCGCTCGTTGCTCCGGCTACCCTGATATTTTATGGATTGGGCTTACTGAATGCCTCTCATTTCACGCTCAGCGACACCAGATACCTGGGTTTCGGTCAGTTGATATTGGGGCTTTTTGCAGGTTTTTTTCCGGACTACGGGCTCCTTCTCTGGACACTTGGTTTTGGTTCTCTTCATATCATCTACGGTACTTTGATGTACCTTAAATACGACCGTTAAAGTGAAAGTAATGTACGATAAGGCTTTTGAAAATATTATACGGCTCAGGATCATGTCCGTACTTATGGTCAATGAGCGGTATGATTTCAATTCTTTCAAAGCGCTCCTCGGGGTAACAGATGGCAATCTCGCTTCGCACCTGAGGCATCTTGAAAATGCATCCTATATTTTTATCGAAAAAACCTTTGCAGGCAGAAAACCACAGACCAACTATGCTGCCACTGAGGCAGGTAAAATAGCTTTCCGGTCACACCTGGAATATCTCGAAAAATTGGTCAAAGAAAACAAATTATAAAAAAAATTTATCAATCCACTTTGAAAAACAAAGTAAATTAAAAACAAATATAGAAATGGACACCAACAAAAAACTTAATTCAGAAACCAGGCAGGATGAAATACGCGCTAATCTCAACAATCCGGAAAAAATGGAAAAATTGTATCGCGAAAATAAAGTGGCATTTAAACTGGAATTCAGCCATGTTTACCCAGAACTCAAAGGTAACCCGCTTGCCGGGTTCTGGCAGGAAAGACTGAATTACGATGCCGACACCATTTCCTGGGGCAGCAGAAATGACCTGCTCTTCGTTGCTTTAGCTTCTTTAATAGCAGGACTTTTGGCAAAAATACCAGCGATCTTTTCCATCAGTGAGGATTATTTTTTCCCGAGAAATATAGGCTTTATCGTATTTCCTTTCTTAATTGCCTATTTTGTCAGGAAGAATATATTACCGGTTGGTAAAATTGCCTTCCTCAGTACCCTTATTGCGATCTGCCTGATCTACATCAATTTGCTGCCAGATAATACCAACAGCGATACCTTGATTTTAGCCTGTATCCATCTGCCATTTCTGCTCTGGGCACTTTTCAGCATCGCATTTTCCGGCAACGAACTCAATAAATCTTCAAAACGGCTGGAATTCCTGCGATTTAATGGAGACCAGTTCGTTATGTCGGCACTTCTGGTTGCTGCAGGTGGACTCATGACAGGGATCACCCTGGGTCTCTTTGAACTGATCGGTATTAATATACAAAATTTTTATGGCGATTACGTGATCGTTTTTGGCCTTTCAGCGGTACCAGTAATTGCTACCCACCTCACACATACCAATCCGCAGCTGGTCAGCAAGGTATCGCCTGTAATTGCAAGACTCTTTAGTCCGGTTGTGCTGGTCATGCTGGTTATTTATCTGGGGGCGATCATTATTGCAGGTAAAGATCCTTACAACGACCGTGAATTTCTGTTGATCTTTAATGCCCTCCTCATCGGGGTAATGGCACTGATCTTCTTTTCCGTGGCTGAAAGTGCTCACAAAAAAGAGAATTCTTCAACTACCTGGATTCTCTTGTTGTTATCTGTAGTGACTATAGCAGTTAATGGTATTGCCCTGTCAGCCATAGTCTTCCGGATTTCGGAATGGGGGCTTACCCCAAACAGGCTGGCGGTACTTGGCAGCAATGTTTTAATGTTGGGTCATCTACTTTTTGTAACTGCCAAACTGTTTAGGACCCTCACTAAAAAAGGAACACTAAATGATGTAGGTAGTGCTGTTGTTGTTTACATGCCTGTTTATATAGTCTGGGTACTGGTAGTTGTTTTCATTTTCCCTTTGGTTTTCGGCTTTAAATAAAAGCCAGAGGCAAACATCATAAAATGAAGATTGTAAATATTAATGGGCCGATATTTTGAATTTTTGCATTTATAGTAGGTTTCAAAAATCTGTTTCTGGTTTGCTGCGGGGGTAATTGAGGCCGGTAATATGATAGTTGTCTGGCCCGGGTGCACATAAAATTTCAGAGCAACAGGATTCCTGCAAATTCCTTTAAGCTGATCTCTGACAGTTTTGCCTGGAATTTGGCATCACTGTAACGTACGATCGCCCTGATATAATTGAGTTGCGCAGTGCGGAATTCGATGGTGGGAATAGTCCCGATCTTGAATTTTTCAATGGTGATGTCCAGGTTATCCTTGGCAATGGCCTCATTGCTTTTTTCAAGTTCGATGAGGCTGATATTGGTCAGATAGCTCTGATAAGCAGTGCCGAGTTGCGATTTTAATGTTTGTTTCTGCTCCTCAATTACAAGGGCTGAATTATCAAGCCTGATCCTGGCTATTTTTTCATTCTGATTTTGGGTGAAGCCTTCAAAGATCTTCAGTCTGGCACTTAAACCGTAGTTCCAGCCCTGAGACTCTGCACTGGTCGTAAAGCCAAGGCTCGATTCCGATTCATTAAAGACATAGCCCGTGCTGGCAATTATGCTTGGATAGCGTTCTGCCTTGATCTGTTTTAGCTCAAGCCGGGCAATATTTTTATTGATTATTGCGGCCTGCAACACAGGATTCTGCTTTTCGGCGAGTGATTCGAGCTCAGGTAAGGAAAGCGGTTCATCCAAAGTTATTTCTTCTATCACGTTAAAATCTATCTTGGTATCCCGGGCAAGGATCTCATTCAGCCGGATCTTGCTGTTGACGATCATTTCCTTTTGCCTGAGCATTAATGTGAGGTCTGTATTCAGGTCGACCTGTGCATTCAGCACCTCAAGTTTAGAGGTTTTACCAATCGTGAACCGGTTATTGGCAAGTTTTAGTCTTTGTTCCGAAATAACAATGGTACTGTCTAAGGCTACTAGCTGCTGATGCTGCTGTACGAGATCATAATATCCGATCATCACATCACTAACCCTGGTTAATACTGCTTGTTTTAACTGAGCTTCTCCCAGTTTTTCCAGTTCCTTCAACTGGTCATAGCGCGCAAACATCCTGAATCCGTCAAAAATGGTCCAATCAAGGCCGACCCCGTAGTTAAGGCTGTTATTTTTTGCGTTATCCAGCTCAACCAAATTTCCGTCGGCACGCGTTTGAGAACTATTTTGAATGCTGTTGTTGCTGTTCAGCGTGGCTCCGACAACAGGGAGCATGCCCGCATTTCCAATATTCACTCCGGTTTTGTCTATTTCCAGCATGTTGGAAGCGATCCGGATCTGGTAATTGTTTTCAAGAGCAATTTTCACTGCTTCCTCTACCGTCAGCAATTCCTGAGCCATCGCCAATGGCGAAGCGAGAAAAAACAGAACTAAGAATTTAAGTCGTTTGTTCATTGAATTTGCTTTCTATTTTTAACTGCAGCTCCGGTTGGTCAAATTCAGGGTGTTGTTTCCTCTCCCTGGACCACATCAGGTACAATGCAGGAATAATATATAAAGTTAAGACAAGGGAGAACATAGTACCCCCGATGATCACCACGCCCATACCGATTCGGCTCGTTGAGGCAGCGCCAAGTGCAACAGCTATGGGTAGTGCTCCAAGGGCAATGGTAAGACTGGTCATCAGAATCGGTCGCAACCTGCTCTCAGCGGCCTGTAAGATGGCTTGTGCCTTTGGCATGCCCTCTTCACGGAGCTGATTGGCAAATTCCACGATCAGAATACCGTTTTTGGTTACCAGCCCAATGAGCATCACCGTTCCAATCTGACTGAAAATATTCCAGGTCTGCCCAAAGAGCCAAAGTGAAAACAGGGCCCCGGCAACGGCCATGGGAACGGTAAGTATGATGATAAACGGATCAATAAAACTTTCAAACTGTGCGGCAAGGACGAGAAAAATGAGCATCAACGCAAGTCCGAATGCGAACATCGTATTGGAACTGCTCTCGACGAAATCTCTGGATTCGCCACCGAGGTCCGTTGTAAAATGTTCGCCCAATACCTTTCCCCTGATGCGTTCCATAGCATCTATCCCGTCGCTGATGCTCATACCGGGGGCAAGACCGGCAGATACAGTCGCGCTCATATATCGGTTGTTATGGTATAACTGAGGAGGGCTGCTTTGTTCCTCGGTTGTAACCAGGTTATCGAGCTGAATGAGCAGTCCTTCTTTATTTCTGACGAACATCGAGGTGAGATCCATCGGGGCAGCCCGGTCTTTTTTATCGAACTGACCAATCACCTGATATTGTTTCCCGTTCATGAGAAAATATCCAAATCGTTGTCCGCTTAAAGAAAGCTGAAGGGTTTGTGCTACATCTAGAACGGAGACCCCAAGACTCTGGGCTTTTTCACGGTCTATGGTAACATAAATTTCAGGTTTGTTGAATTTCAGGTTTACATCGGTAATAGAAAAAGCAGGATCTTTTGCTGCCTCTTCCATAAAAACGGGGATCTTTTCCTGGAGTTGCTGAAAATTTGGTGCCTGAATTATATATTGAATAGGCAAGCCACCCCGCCGGTTAACGGCAATTGTCGGCGATTCAGATACGCTGGTGCGTGCATTTGGATATTGCTTTGTCCATTTGGTAAGATTGGCAGCAATTTCCTTCTGTGTACGCTTCCTTTCACCGGGTTCCACAAGGGCGATCCTGGCACGACCGCTGTTTACGGAAGCCGAACCAAAACCTGGAGAAGTAATGATCAGGCTCACTTTTTTTTCCGGGATCGAATCGTTGATCAGGTTGGTGATCTCATTCATAAATGTATCCATATAGTCATAAGACGATCCTTCGGGTGCTGTAATACTTAAACCAATATAACTCCGGTCATCATAAGGTGCCGTCTCCTTTTTCAGCAGGTTATAAAATACAACTATAAACAGGATACAACCGGCAAGGATTGGAAAACTCAACCATTTTTTATTCAAAAATGCCCGAAGCGATTCGGCATAAGAAGTATTCATTTTCACAAAATACTTTTCTGTAAAATTGTAGAATTTAGAGTGTTCCTGTTTTCCGGGCCGCATCAGATAGGCGTTGAGCATAGGGGTTAAGGTCAATGCTACAAAAGCTGATATCAATACGGCCGAGGCAAGCACCACACCAAATTCACGGAACAACCTGCCCACAAATCCTTCGAGAAATATAACAGGAAGAAACACTGCAGCCAGGGTAACAGATATAGAAATGACAGCGAATAAAATTTCATTGGAGCCCTTGATTGAGGCTTCAACAGGATTCATTCCTTTTTCAACTTTCCTGTAAATATTTTCGGTCACTACAATTCCGTCATCTACCACAAGACCCGTTGCCAGAACGATAGCAAGCAGGGTGAGTACATTTATGGAGTAACCAAACATCCACATTATAAAAAAGGTGGAGATCAGCGATACGGGTATGTCAATGAGCGGCCGTAAAGCTATGGACCAGTTTCTGAAAAAGAGGTAAATGACCAGGATTACCAGAATAACAGAGATTGCCAGTGTTTCTACAACTTCGATGACGGCTCTTTTTACAAAAACAGTATTGTCTATGGCGACGTTCAGTTTAAAACCCTGGGGCAGATCTTCCTCAAGCTGACTAAATTGTTTATAAAAGGCGTCTGCGATATCGAGATAGTTACTGCCCGGTTGCGGAATCAGTGCCATGGCAACCATGGGCTGCCCGGAATCACTTAACTTTGTTTCAAGATTTTCGGCTTCAAGGGATGCTTTGCCGATATCTTTAAGTCGAATAACCTTCTCGCCATCAGCCCGGATGATGATATTATTAAACTCTTCTTCGGTTGAAAGATTTCCAATGGTCTTTACTGTTAATTCTGTATTGGCACCCGTTAATTTACCTGAGGGTAATTCCACGTTCTGCGATGCAAGGGCCACCCTGACGTCGGATACCGTTGCTCCGTAGGAAGCCAGTTTTAATGGATCAATCCAGAGGCGCATCGCAAATTTTCTTTGTCCCCAGATCTGAACACTGCTCACTCCGGGTATGGTTTGCAGCCGGGGAGCGATCACATTTTCGGCATAGTCCGAGAGTTCCAGAACATTCTTTATATCACTTTGCACGGTCATGGAGATGATGGCATCCGAGTTGGCATCGGCCTTGGAAACTACGGGTGGGGCATCAATATCCTGCGGGAGACTTCGAACCGCCTGTGAAACCTTATCGCGCACATCATTTGCAGCTTCTTCCAAGGTCTTTCTCCAGATTGAATTCGATGTCGATATTACTGAAACCCTGGTTACTGGAGGAACTGATATTCCTGATCCCATCGATCGAATTGATGGCTTTTTCCAGTGGCTCAGTGATCTGCGACTCAATAATATCGGCATTGGCACCCGAGTAATTTGTGCGCACCGAAATAACTGCAGGATCAATGGATGGAAATTCACGCAGACCGAGATAAGTAAAGCCTATAATACCGAACAGTACAATTGCAAGATTCATTACTATGGTAAGTACAGGGCGCTTTATGCTTAAGGTCGATAAACTCATTATTCTGTTGAATTATCAGTTGTTTTTACAATCTTGACTTTTACAGGAATTCCATTTCTGAGCATCATCACTCCCGAAGTAAGGA
The DNA here is from genome assembly GCA_963816075.1 of uncultured Flavobacteriaceae bacterium. GTDB lineage: Bacteria > Bacteroidota > Bacteroidia > Flavobacteriales > Flavobacteriaceae > Namhaeicola. The sequence continues at coordinate 287,645 of CAWFJI010000009.1, forward strand.
CGGTATCCCCTGACTTCAGGCCGGACAAGACAAGAACTGAATTTTTTGTGCGCGCGCCTGTTTCTACAACAATTTCTTTGGCACGCCCTTTATCAGCAACAAAGATCTTTTTGCCATTCTGTATGGGTATTAAAGATTCCGTTGGCACCAGCAAGGCATTTTTTACTGTTTCCAAGGGCAAAATTACATTGGCAAAAGTGCCTGGAATTAATTTCCCTTCCGGGTTTTCGGCTATGGCACGCATTTTTAAAGTACGCGTTGCAAGATCCACCCCGGGTTCAATAGCATAGATTTTCGCTGTTTGTTTTTCTTTAGAATTGGAAGTTGTGAATGTTATCCGGTCCTCAAGTCCAATTTGGGAGGAATATTTTTCAGGAATGGAGAAGGTAATCTTTAACTGATCAGTATTCACTAAACTCGCGATCGGCGTGGAGGGCGTAACATAGGTTCCCTGTGATATATATCTCAAACCTATGGTACCCGAAAAAGGAGCGCGCACGGTAGCCTTCGCCAACTGTGCCGCGATGAGTTGTGATTCTGCCAGAGCAAACTGGAAATCAGCTTCGGATATATCGTATTCTTCCTGACTTATGGCCTCTTTTTCAAGGAGTAGCTTCGCCCTGCGCACATTTTCTGAAGCGAGCTTTTGTGCCGTCATCACTTTCGACAAGTTGTGCCCTCAATTCCCTGTCATTCACCTGGAAAAGAATTTGTCCCGCTGAGACTTTACTCCCTTCCTTAAAATTAATTTTTTCAACTATCCCCGAAATTTCACTGCGCAGCTCCATCTGCTCATTCGCTTCCAAAGAGCCCGATAGGGAAAGGTTCTCTGAAAATTCCTGAGGCTTCAGCACCATGCCGGATACCTTAACGGCCGATTGGGCTCCACCTTTCGGGATTTCCCTGTCCGGTTTCCTTTTTATTGGCTGATATCCTGTAGCCGATAAGTGCCACTAATCCTGTTGCCAGTAGGATATATATAATATGCTTGAATTTCATAAGGACTGGTGGTAAAAAGTACGCTTTCCATGTGAGATTGGAAAGATTAAAATTAATATTAATAATTCGGGTATCAAATAAAAATTACCAAAAGTGTTAGAACGAGACCGGCTAAGGCAAAATACATTCCCTTCTTAAAAATGCCTGGTTTTCGGAAGGAACATCCAGAAAGAGGAGATCACAAAGAATAGCAGGGATAAACCAAAAAAGATGTTCAGAAAGAACAAAGGTTTTTTAGACGTTGCCTTGTGCATGTCTGTCATTTTTTTCAAAACTAAAGGCAGCTCCTTAACGGTATAAGTGACCATTCTTGTTTCCGTGTTGTAATTTCCACTCTCAAAATATACCATGTTATCCTCCGCCTTCGTGATTTTAAAATCCCGGATACGAAGTTCCTTTCCGAGTTCTTCAATTTTGGTGCCCTCCGGTAAAGTTCTTTCGAGGATCATTTCTTTCTTCAAAAAGTCGGTGTCTCTGAAGATCATCAGTATACCGCTTATGGCATATACTGCCATGATTCCTGCAAGGAAAAATCCCAAATAGCGATGGTAGAGGCGCATGTTTTTTTGTAAGGTCTTTTCTTTCATTTCAGATTGTTCTAAAGATTTGTTTCAGGTTTGACAAAACAAAAGAGAAAAGGTTTAATGAACATGATCTGATTTTAAAAGCTCATCAAAATAAATGGCAATTTCTGCCATAAGTTGCAACAGGATCATAATTTACACCATTGAACTGAAGTCGGTTCAGGCTTGTAAGCGGCTAATAATTTAAACCTATAACGGAATAAATTAAACCTATGGGTGATCAAGGTTTTTAAAAATATTTATTGTAAATTTAGGACTGTTAACAGCCTATTTGATTGTGAAAGTCGAAAAACGTACCTGCTCCGGCGGCAGCGCGAAAACGTAAGGTAATTCGGGATCAAATGGAAGTAATATGCTGTAACTTCAAATATCTGTTGCCAGGCTAAGCAGCTTAGATTTTGATTGTGCTGAGGGTTTTGGAAGACCTTTTAAGAGACGAACAATGAGCTTCAAGGGCTCATGAAAAACCGCCTGGAAATAAAATTATGACCACACATATGTAAAATAATATTTAAAAGTAATTATCATGGAGAATACAAAAAAAGGAAAATGTCCGGTAATGCACGGAGCCAACACAGAAACGACCAATTCTGTTATGAATTGGTGGCCAAATGCACTTAATCTTGATATTTTGCATCAGCATGACACAAAAACCAATCCTTACGGCGACAGTTTTAACTATGCAAAAGAATTCAAAAAACTCAACCTGAAGGCCTTAAAAAAGGACCTTAAAAATCTGATGACCGAAAGTCAGGACTGGTGGCCCGCAGACTGGGGGCATTATGGAGGATTGATGATCCGTATGGCCTGGCATGCAGCCGGAACTTATCGTGTGGCCGACGGACGCGGTGGTAGCAACACAGGGAACCAGCGTTTTGCCCCGCTCAACAGCTGGCCGGACAATGTCAACCTCGACAAGGCACGCCGACTTTTATGGCCCGTCAAGCGAAAATACGGTAACAAAATTTCCTGGGCCGATTTGTTCATCTTGGCAGGAAACATGGCTTATGAATCCATGGGCTTTAAAACTTTTGGATTTGCCGGAGGAAGGGAAGATATCTGGCATCCGGAAAAAGATATTTACTGGGGTGCAGAAAAGGAATGGTTAGCACCATCAGGCGGTGAGGGAAGCAGATATTCCGGTGAAAGAGATCTGGAGAATCCTTTGGCTGCTGTGATGATGGGGCTCATTTACGTGAATCCGGAAGGTGTTGACGGAAACCCCGACCCGATTAAAACAGCAAGAGACGTTCGGGAAACATTTAAAAGAATGGCCATGAACGATGAGGAGACCGTTGCATTAACTGCAGGTGGCCATACAGTTGGTAAAGCACACGGAAATGGAGATGCCTCTATTTTAGGCCCCAAACCGGAAGCTGCTGATTTGGAGACCCAAGGTTTTGGATGGATGAATCCAAAAGGAAAAGGCAATGCAGAAGATACAGTATCCAGTGGAATAGAAGGCGCCTGGACAACAACGCCTGATAAATGGAACCACACTTATTTTTATTTGTTGTTGAATTATGAGTGGGAACTGAAAAAAAGCCCTGCAGGAGCCTGGCAATGGGAGCCAGTCAACATAAAAGAAGAGGACAAACCTTTTGATGCACATATACCGGGAGTTCGCAGAAATCCGATCATGACCGATGCCGATATGGCAATGAAAATGGATCCGGCCTACAGAAAAATATCTGAACGTTTTTACAAGGAACCGAAATATTTTGCCGATGTTTTTGCAAGAGCCTGGTTTAAATTGACCCACAGGGATCTGGGCCCGAGAAGCCGTTACCTGGGTGCCGATGCACCGAAAGAAGATTTGATCTGGCAGGACCCGATTCCAAAAGCGGCATCCAAATTGGATAAGGCAAAAATTAAGAAACTAAAGAAAGAACTTCTCCATTGTGGCCTGACGAGAACGGAGCTGATCAATACCGCCTGGGACAGCGCAAGAACTTTCCGTGGTTCTGATTTCCGGGGAGGTGCAAATGGGGCAAGAATACGCTTGTCTCCTCAAAAGGACTGGGAAGGCAATGAACCAAAACGTTTGGAGAAAGTACTCAATAAGCTAACAGAAGTTCAGGCAGGTCTAAAAAAGAAAGTAAGTCTGGCTGATTTAATTGTTCTGGGAGGTTGTGCAGCGATTGAAGAAGCGGCAAAAGAAGCAGGAGTAAAAATTAAAGTTCCTTTTATTCCGGGACGCGGTGATGCAAGTCAGGAAATGACGGATGTTGAATCATTTGAAGTGCTTGAACCCATTCACGACGGTTACAGAAACTGGCTTAAAAAAGATTATGTGGTAAAACCCGAAGAACTGCTGCTCGACAGAACCCAACTTATGGGTCTTACTGCGCCTGAAATGACAGCCTTGATCGGTGGTATGCGTGTTTTGGGAACCAATTACGGCGGAACAAAACACGGTGTTTTCACAGAAAGAGTAGGCTCACTTAGCAATGACTTTTTTGTAAATATTACCGACATGAAATACAAATGGGTTCCTGTGTCTGATAATTTATACAATATTGTCGACAGAAAAACAGGAGCTACAAAATGGACAGCAACCCGGGTAGATCTGGTTTTGGGCTCTAATTCTGTTTTACGGGCATATGCTGAAGTATATGCACAGGATGACAACAAAGAGAAATTTGTAAAAGACTTTGTAAAAGCCTGGACGAAAGTGATGAACGCTGACCGCTACGATCTGGATTGATCTCAGTGCAAATTGTTTGAAAAGGTGGTACCGTTCGGGCCACCTTTTTTTTTAATCAGAAAATCATTTCTTATGCCGATTGAAAGATAAAAGAACAAAGAAAAAAGTATTGGATTTTCCCTTTCGGATTTTATTTTTCCTTTTTCCTTTTTCCTTTTTCCTTTTTCCTTTATCCTTTGTCCTTTATCCCTTGTCCCTGCCTGCCAGCGGCAGGCTTTTTCCTTGTCATCCTGATTCTTGTGTCATGATTCTCAAATCTCAAATCTAATGCACAATACCCATTTCCTGCTTCTAGTTTTTTCAATATACCCGGGGATTATTTGACAGTTCAAAAAATATACCTACTTTTAATTCGCTTTGCAAGCAATACAGAATTTAAACCTGTTAGTAAAGAGCAATTATACTTTCACATATAAATAAATCTTATTATGAAGAAATTATCACTATTACTGTTATTTCTGTTTTTTGGAATACAAAACCAGCAGGCACAAACTACCGAATTTAAAGCCAGCGATATCGATATTCCGTATGAGCGGTTTGAGTTGCCAAATGGCTTGAAATTGCTGGTACATGAAGATCATAAAGCACCCATAGTTGCCGTGAACGTGTGGTATCATGTAGGATCAAAAAATGAAAAACAGGGCAAAAGCGGTTTTGCACATTTGTTTGAGCATTTGATGTTTAACGGGAGCGAAAATTTTAAGGATGATTATTTTCAGGCCCTGGAAAGAATTGGTGGCACCGATGTTAACGGAACTACAAATACTGACAGAACAAACTATTTTCAAAATGTACCTGTAGCAGCACTGGACCAGGTTTTGTTTTTGGAATCTGACCGCATGGGGCATTTATTGGGCAATATAGACCAGGCATTGCTGGATGAACAGAGGGGAGTTGTTCAGAACGAAAAAAGGCAGGGTGAAAACCAACCTTATGGGAAACAGTGGGATTTGCTAACAAAGGCCATGTATCCCAAAGGGCATCCCTATTCCTGGACAGTAATCGGAGAAATGGAAGACCTAAATGCCGCTACCTTAACAGATGTTCATGAATGGTTTAAAGGGTATTACGGCCCTGCAAATTCGGTTATTGCAATTGCAGGGGATGTTAACCCAAAGGAAATTTACAACAAGGTTTTGAATTATTTTGGAGACATTCCTTCAGGACCAACCATTGAAAGACAAGAAGTGAATATTCCGGTTCATAATGGCGACACCTATCAGGTTTATGAAGACAGGGTACCTGAAAGCAGAATTTTATTGGCTTGGAATACCCCGCAATTGGGAAGTAAAGAAGACGTTCATTTTGATTTGATTTCAAGTATTCTAACCAATGGAAAAAATTCCAGATTGTATAAAAAATTAGTATATGAAGACCAGACTGCGAGTTCTGTTGTTTCTTTTCAGGCTTCCGCCGAAATAGCCAGCAGGTTTGTGACCTATGCAAATGTAAAGCCGGGTGGCAATACCGAAAATGTGCAGGCCACCTTATTGGCTGAAATAGACAATTTTGTTAAAAATGGTCCTACTGAAGCTGAATTAAAAAGGGTGAAAGCAGATTATTTTTCCGGTTTTATTAAAGGGCTCGAAAGAATAGGTGGTTTTGGAGGTACTTCTGATATTTTGGCTTCCAACGAAACTTTTTTTGGTGATGCAACCCATTACAAAACCACCCTTAAATACGCACAGGACGCTACAATTGCAGATCTGAAAGCGACTGCTCAAAAGTGGCTGACTAAAGGAAAACACACCTTAATTTGCAATCCATTTCCTGAATACAGCACAGTTAAATCTTCTGTAGACAGAACCAAAATCCCTGAACTGGGAACCCCAAAAAGTGCTAATTTCCCGGTATTGGAGCAAACGAAACTTTCCAACGGGTTAAAAGTTATTTTGGCAAAAAGAGAAGGCGTGCCAACAATTATAATGAACCTGATGGTAAATGCCGGGTATAAATCAGATATCAATTCCAGTGCAGGAACAGCCGCGCTGGCCATGAATTTACTGGATGAAGGAACAAAGGACATGACTTCTTTGCAGATCAACGAAAAACTGCAATTGTTGGGAGCCAGTTTAAGTGCCTATTCCGATCAGGATATTTCCAACGTGTATATGAATACCCTGAAACCTTCTTTTGACGCCAGTTTAGATCTTTTTGCCGATGTTGTTTTAAACCCGGCTTTTCCAAACAAGGAATTTGAAAGGTTGAAAACTGAACAGATCAATGGCATCAAAAAAGAAAAGTCTCAACCCTTTTCTATGGCTTTGAGGGTAATGAATAAATATCTCTATGGTGAAGGGCACCCTTACAGCAATCCATATACCGGAACAGGTTATGAGGCCACTGTTGAAAAATTAACCCGAGAGGATATTGTTAAGTTTTATAATACCTGGATGAAACCCAACAACGCAACATTAATTGTTACCGGTGATGTTGATATGAAAGATCTGAAAGCTAAACTGGAAAAATCCCTGGGCAAATGGGAAAAAGGGTCTGTGCCAACCATTGCTTTCAAGGCGCCTGATGTCCGCACTAAAAACACTTTGTATTTGATGAACAGACCGGAATCACAGCAATCAGTTATTATCGGAGGACACCTTACGGATAAGTACGGTGCATTTTCAGAAATAGCTATGGAGCAAATGGTCAGTATTTTGGGAGGTGATTTTACTTCCAGAATTAATATGAATTTAAGGGAAGACAAGCATTGGTCCTATGGTGCCGGAGGGTTTGTAATGGATGCACAGAATGAACGTCCGTTTTTGGTGTATGCACCCGTTCAAACAGACAAAACAGCGGAATCTGTTCAGGAGCTTCGTAAAGAATTGTCGGAATTTGTGACTACAAAACCGGCTACTCAACAGGAACTTGACAAAGTAAAAACCAATCAGGTGCTGAAATTACCCGGACAATGGGAAACCAATGACGCTGTAAACAATTCTCTTTACAGCATGGTAAAGTACGACTTACCCGAAGATTACTACCAGAAATACGATGCAAATGTCAGGAATTTGTCTTTAAACGAGGTGCAAAGTGTGAGCAAAAAAGTGGTGAAACCCAATGAAGTTAACTGGTTTATGGTTGGCGATAAAGAAAAGATTTCCGCAAAACTGGGTGAACTGGGTTTTGATAAAATTGTAGAAATTGATGAAGATGGCAATCCTGTTGATCAGATCATCACTCCAAAACCCGGCAAAGATGTAAAACAATAATTTGTTTTCCTAAAATAATTCGGATGGAATGCCCAATAGTCATGTTGGGCATTTTTTATTTTGGGAAAGGAGTTTTTTAAAATCTTGGAATGTTGGGAAAATCGATAAAAGCAAAATTAAAAGGACTCAATGGCCTCAGAAAAAGAAATTTAAGGATTCAGTTCGCTTCAATGAACTCGAGGTAATTCAAGGAAAAACCGCCCTTCTCAAAAACCACTTTGATCTTTTTCACTGCTGCTTTCAGCGGAATGTCTTGCAAAACTACCGTTTTATAATTTGTTTTTCCTCCGGTTGGAGGTAGTTTAATGATTTGGGTCAAACTTTCCCCTCCTTGTTCCAAATGGAGACTGCCCTCTGTTTCACCAGCATAACGGATTGACAGATCGTACTTTCCAGCTTTTTTTACTTCGGCGGTAAAGAGCAGCCATTCTTTGTCGGCTATATCAAATACTTCATAGCCGTTCGTGTCGGTATCTGTACAAACCTGCAGATCCACCCCGTCATTGCGCATCACCTTGCCATTGTTCCAGTCAGCCCGGGTTCCGTCAGAGACCCAATAGTTTGCTACTCCGGTATCGGAATAAGCAAAACCCTGGGTTCCCAGATCGTATTCGCTGGCATAGATCCGGCCGGGCAGGGTATGTTTTTTATAGGGCAGGGTTTCGTTGCTCAGCACCTGACGGAACATGGCATCGATCACATCCGGTTTGATCGTCACATGTTCCATTTTATAGTTCTCCGCCAGCTGCATCAGCGCTTTTTTGGCAAATTCGGGTGTAGGTTTTTCTCCGCCGGTTTTCCAGTACTTCAGCAGTATCTCATACTCCGGATTTTTTGTCACCGAGGTCACTCCGGCAATATTTTCCACTTTTTTCATCGGCCAGAAGGCCCAGCCTATGTTGTTTGCTTCCACAAGCGCGATCACATCCCTGAACCACACATTTGAATTTTCGCCGCTCTCCCCAAGCCAAACGGGCACATTTAGTTCCCTGCGCAGGTCCAGAAACTTCTGTATGGCCTCTGTATTGTTGTAGTTCCAGTATTTGTGGAAGCTCAGGGCCATATTCTCATCCCACAGCGGAAAAATACCATTGTAGTTATTTCCCCAGCAATTCCCTTCAATGATAATCAGGTGGTTTTTATCCACTTCCCTGATCGCTTTTGTAATATCTACCATCAACTCCCGCAAAGGAGCATTGGAGTTCTCATCACAGCCGTTTATGTTGGTGCCGGTGAAATTCCAGTTTGGCTCGTTAATGATATCATAGCCCCCGATCCAGGGTTCATCTTTATAGCGCCTGGCCAGCTCTGCCCAAAAGGCGATGATCTTCTTTTTATTGGCCTCGCTCTCCCACAAAGAAGGTTTCGTTTCATCGTAATCGGAGATATTGGCATCTTTTCCCTGTCCGCCGGGAGCGGCGTGCAGGTCAAGAATCAGGTACATCTTGTTGGCAGCACACCATTTCAGCAGGTCGTCGGTCATCTGAAAGCCTTTTGCCACAAAGGTGATGGCTCCTTCTTTTTCTTCTTCAATGGGCGGCGTATATAAATTGTAATGCATGGGCAGCCTGATGGAGTTAAAACCCCAGGCCGCCAGGGAATCGACATCCCTTTTTGTTATGCCATTGGCCAGGTAGGCTGCATAAAATTCTTCCGTGTTTTCCGGACCGATAAGTTCCTGAATTTTTTGACGGATCACATGCTGCGGTCCGGCAAAATCACTTGTTTGCAGCATATAACCTTCCTGAACCATCCATCCGCCCAAACCCAGGCCGCGCAACAAAACATTTTTTCCGTTACCATCAACGATCAATTCTCCCTGACGACGCAAATAACCCTGGGCTGTGAGCAGAAAACCGGAGAGAAAAAAAAGGATTATGATGACAGGTGTTATGATTCTTGTGTGGTGTTGTGAGGTTTTTTTCATGGCAGACTATTTTCAGTAAATAGATCTTAAAATTAATTAAAATCTTATTACAGGGAGGGCTTAAAAGCTGGAATAAGCATAAAAATAAAAAAACCATCCCAAAAGTTGTTTGGACTTTACGGGATGGTCCTGATATGAAGAAAGTCCTGAAAAGTATCTCACAAAATCTGATCCTGCAATACCCTGCCAGGGTATGTTTGTGATTAATATAGATAATGAATTGAGCTTTGGGCTAGGTACATCGGTAAAAGAAAAGACCCCCTAGAAAGAGGGCCTTATATTATGGAGAAAGGTTTTTTATGAAACCGGCACCTTCAGTTCTATGATACCCATATCGGTTACCTCACCGGCTACAATATTTACTACCGCTGATTCGTAGGGCATATAGGTATCGGTTGTAATTTTAACTTTGTATTCACCGGCCTTCAGTCCATGGATCAAAAAATTGCCGAGGTCATTGGTTTGTGTTTGGGTAACCAGTACACCTTCCAAAGTGTATACACCTACCACGACATTTGCCAGCGGCTGGGTAATGTTGTCATCATCACTAAGCGGATCGGCTACCACCTGTCCGCCCAGGGTACCTGAATTGACCTCAGCATTTGCCCTGATCACGGGTTTTAATATGTATTTACCTGAATTTCCTGCTTTCACAACAGAGCGCTGCACATCCCAGTCAAGAATAAAAGTGTATGAAGAGCCACCTTCCAGGTTTTCATCCAGCATGATCTTCAATCCCGATTGCTCTGCACTAGGCGTATCCAAATGGACAGGTGTGGTCCCGCCTTCCAAAAGCACGGTATTGTTATCGCTTAAGATCAGGCGGATCTGTTTGAATGTGCCGGCAGGAATAATTTCGTCTGTGAGCAAGAGGTCATTGCCTGCGATCAGTTTGGTGAGGTCAACCTGAATGGGATATCCGTTTTCCGGGGTAAAACTTTTCCAGCCTTTTTCCCCTTCGCTGCTGTTGTATTGTATATCAATGATCTCTACATTCACTTCTTCATAATCTCCCGGAGCATCTACCAGCACCAGTTGTACCCTGGCGGTTTCGTTGTCGGTTTCCCTGTCGTTACAATTGAAGAGCAGCAGGGAAATGAGCAAAAAGATTGCAAATAAAAAAGTGCTTTTGATCAGTTTAAATAGTTTCATAGCCATGTTTTTTTTGAATGAACTCAATTTTAAAAGGCCTGCAGAAGCTGAAAATTTCAAAACAACATTTTACGATGACACCATCTGAAAAGTATTTTAAAATTGAAGGGAATTGCCGCGTTCCGGCCGGGACTTTTAATTATAACTCTGATAGTCCTGTTTTTAGTATGGGGGAAAGTGTTAAATTTTTTATAAGAAAGCGGTTATACAGTTATGCGGTTATACAGTTTTATGTACTCAAAATTCAAATTTATCGATACGCAGTCCTCAATTTTGGTGACAGTTTTGGGATTGAATTTTTTGTAATTTACGAAAGCAAATCTGTATTAATTAGTATGATCAGTGTGCTGTTGATACAAGGACAAAGTTCAAAGGACAAAGGATAAAGTATTGAGTACCGGGAATTGAGCTGAATTTTTATTAACAGGAGGAGAGCTATTTGGTACATTTTTTTTAAAAAAGATGGGGCAGTGAATCGATGCGGCATCGAAAAAAAATGGAAGCGCATGTATGAAGGCATGGAAGCGCATGCATTGATCAACGCATGCGCATGCGTGAATTAGCGGAAGCGTATACAACTCTCAAAAAAGCCGCATAAAATGAACTTTCGTTTTTTTATCGGTTAAACAGTACAATTTCCGGTCACGCAGCACACTGCTGCATAACAGACTCCTGCTTGCTACCAATTTCCTTTCATTTTACTTCTTGTTTGCTTCCATGCTGTTTTCATCAAACTTGCAGGGGGGGGTGCAATAAAATTCATAGACATTCATAGACGTATGGTGGACGTTGATACGACGCATCTATGACGCGTCTATAGCGGAGCTATCAGGGAGCTATACCGGAGGGTGCAATTTGACAAGGCACAGGGAGCTATTCCGCTGGATGCTATGTTTATTTATTGATTTTTTCTTTGGAAAAATACTGCCAACTATGCCAAAACTCCTGGTAAGCAAACAAGGGAGTCATTGTGTACACGGTATCAATTCCTGATCCATTCAGTTTGAATTTTTTGTTGTTGAGAAGTATGGTATCACCAATCAATACCGGGCTTGTTTCAAAATCATTCACGTAGGCAAAAAAACTTTTATCATCGTTTGCCAATACCACAAATGCTTTAACATTACCCAGATTACTTTCCAGAATTCTCTTTTGTTTTAGTTCATTCCAATCAAATGCTTTGCGTTCGCCATTGATTTTTACGCCAACTACCCAGCTTTTGTTTTGCCAGCTTAAGGAATCTGTACCGGTTAATCTGCTTTTGCGTTTCCCGGTTTCGTAATTAAAAGTTGTATCATATTTTTTTAAACTGGCCAGGTCTCTTTGCATTATGGTAGTATTGGGATAGAGTAACTGCCACTGTTTCAGACTCGTTTGCGTGCTGAATATCTCTTTTAATTTTGTTCCTTTTAATTTTCCGGTAATCGCCTCGCCTGTTGCTTGTTGCCACCAGCTTTTTGTACTTGCATCTTCTAACATTGCATTATAATGATCCATGCCCACCAATCTAAATTTTTCCATTTTGCCATTTACGGTTGGGTCAAATACCCTGCCACTGCGGCATACGGTACAATAGGTAACTAGAATATCTTTTCCGTTAATAGTATCGTATACAAAATGATGATAGCCCAAATATTGTATAGGATATGCTTTTGCAATTCCATTATCCTCCACACCAATTACCAAACGATCACTTTCTACTTTGTTGTTGTTTATATCGCTGAGGGTAATATTTTTAGGTTGGGTGAACATAGCATCAGCCGCCATTTTAAAATTTACTATATAGATAACGGCTGATAAAATAAGCAAGGGTATGGCGATTGTCCAGGTTTGTTTCCAATGTGTTTTAAGAAGACCCGATAGTAAAAAAATAGTAAATATACTTCTGAATATCCAACGCCATTTATATAAAAAATACGCTAATCCCAGCGTATTCATTTCTTGACTACCCGGCATGGGCATGATGAAATAGACATTAGCAATTTCAAATAAAATTAAACCTATACATCCCAGATAAAATATTTTTTTCATGCATTATCTATTAAAAGTTGTGTCTTGTTTTTAAGACATATTTATTTCCGCGTGAAACATCCGGCGTACTCCAAACCGATCATGCAGTGCTCCATAGGTAACAAAAGCTTCCATGCTCAGGGGGTCTGTAATATTGCCGCCAACGGAAAGATTTTCAAAAAGTTTCTGTGTTTCCTCAACAGTGCCTCCGCTGATATATAAACAATTCATATTTCCTCTCACAGAAGTTTCTTCGGTCCTTAACCAGTCGGAGGCAGAAATGTCAACCCGATTGCTCTTCAGACTTCCATTCAGGATTTTGTGATGAAAACTTTCGGGCAGCATATTTTTCAAAAATGAATCCCCTACACGCATAAGTTGCAGTTTACCTCCCAGGCAGGATTGATAAAATTCCATCGCTTCTTTGGCATTACTGTCAAAAATGAGGAAAAAACTTAGCTTTGTCATATTTTAATCTCTAGAAATTTAATTCTTTTATTTTGGTCTGTTTGGTGGACGAAGACATCAATCTTTAAACCCCAAAGAATTTGCAAAACCCGCCGGTCCTGCTTTTTTGTAAACCAGCAAACGGACTATTTTTATACCGGTTAATCAATATTGTTGTATCGAAGATAAAAAAAATAAAATAGATTGAGCGCGCGTCAAGTCTGAACAATAGAAATTATCCCTGAATAATAAGCTTTCTGGTCAATCTTCCGCTATCAGAGATGATCTGTACAATATATAAGCCCGGTTTTAGGCCAGAGATATCTATGCTGCCCGATCCGTCCAGCGCCCTTAAAACCAGGGTCTTACCCAAAACATCCATGATACGTAGTTCACATGAAACAGGTTCTTTCATTTCAAAATGCAACAGATCACTGCCGGGATTTGGATAAAGTTTTATACCCATAGCGTCATCAAAAAAGTCCTCTGTGCCCAGAGAAGTTTCGCCTACCTTGAACCAGTTCAGATTAAAGCCGCCCTGGCTTACCTGTAATCTCAGACTGTGTTCTCCGTCGGTAAGGCTGAGGTTGTTTTCAAAAGTAACCCAGTTCTGCCAGCCTCCGGTGGGCGTAAATACCTGCGTAAGCAAATTTGTTCCGTCTATGAACACTTTGAGAATGCCACCGGAATTAGCCGCCGTCCTGAAAGAGATCCTATAATCCTGGGTATTCGGAACTTTAATTTTGTATTCCAGCCAGTCTCCGGCATCCATCCAGCCTACATTGGCAAAGCCGGAAATGTCTTCGGTTTTCTGAATCAGTATACCGCTCATTTTGTTGTAGGCCTCGGCTTCGATCAGGGCAGGAATTTCAACGACCAGGTTTTCGTTATGCACAGGCATTTGTTTGTATACTTTTCCGAGGTCTGTTAATTGTCCGTCGGCAGCCAGCAGATCGATAAACGGATAAGTTGTACTTCCGCCGCCACGGCCTATAAACCAGGCATATCTGAATACCGCGGGTTCTGCTTCAAGAAAATCTACTGCGCCGATCATAAAATTGATCTGATCTTCGGCAGTTTTTATATTTCCATTGGGTTCCCACCCGGCAAATTCCGTTAACCAGATGGGTTTGCCATATTTTTTAAATTCTCCAATATACCAGCTCAGTGCAGAAAGAGTGTTCATATAAGAATGTACAGCAATATAATCCACCCGGCAATTGTTACAGGCAGCAAAGAAATCATCGAGGTATTTAAAAGGATCCGTGTAGGTAACACCATTTTCGGTTACGCAACTCCCGCAGTAATTTACTGCCGGACCTACAATTTTCAGGTTGTAATCGTTGGCGATAGCCTCCAGTACCGGCCACACTGCCGCAGCTTCTGAGGGAGTCATTTTGGCCTGATCTAAAAAATTGGGTTCATTAAAGGCCAGCAGATATTTAGTATTTGGATGAGATGCGAGATAGGTACGCAGTTTGGATTCATTAAAATTTCCGTTCCAGGTCATGGGCACAAAATCAAAACCGTAATTTTCAAAAACTCCTCCTACGGCACTTTCTGGTACTTCCGACCAGTTGTACCACCATGATATTTCAGGAGCCAGCGCTTTCATGTCATTTGGCGAATGATGACCGTAGGCCACGCCGCGTTTCTGGCTATATGTGATAAGGAATGAGAATACCAGAATTAAAAGCAGGGAGTTTTTGATCTTGATCATAACTGTAAAATTCAAATCAGTGCACTCAGAGATAGTCCGGGACTCTGTGCATGCCTTACGAAGGCTTCGGCGGTTTTGCATCCGCATTCCATACCGCGAAAGATCTCCATTTTGCCATGTGAGTCCTGATAAGTTTCTTCAATCATCTGGCTTTTGTGAACAAAACAAGCCCGGTGCTTTTGATCTAATACTGAGGTAATGTCGACATAGTCGGTTGGGGTGAAATTTTGTGTCTGTATGCCGGTCATCGCTTCACTGTAATAAAAAGCTGCTTTTTTACCAGAATTCAGCCAGGCATCATAAGTCAGTAAAGAACATATGCGGTGATCCCGGTGGGTATCGATGGGCCAGTGCGTGAAAACGAGTTCCGGTTGTTCCTTTTTAAACAAATCCGACAGCGGGTGGTAATGTTTTTCAGTAATCTCGCAGCTGCCGTCGGTCTGTCCGAGAAATTCGGGTCTTGCCTTAAGAATGGCGCAGGCACTGAGTGCCTCGGACGTTCTGATCTTTGCGGCTTCTTCATGTGATTTTCCTTCTATTCCCGCTTCGCCCTTTGTAAGGTAAACAGAAATAACTTCGTGGCCTGCACCAGAAAGCAGGGCTATAATTCCGCCACAAGTGGTTTCCGGATCATCGGGATGCGCACCCACAACAATGACCTTTATTTTTTTGTCAGACCTTTGTAAAATAGCGCTGGCTGCCGGAACAGAAAAACCCATTGTCGCCGCAAGCGTGGCGGGTACAGTTAGTGAGAGTAATTGTCTCCTTGTGTATTTTGTCATGGCATTTGATTCTCAGGAAAACAGGAGCTTCACTCAGCAGTCGTCGGGTCGATCATGGTTAGCACCTCATTCACCGCATTTGCAGGGAAGCCTCCCTGTTTGGCGTGTTCCCGCACCATTTCTTCATTGGGGGCTATATAAACACAATATATTTTATCACCGGTAACATAACTTTCAACCCACTGGATCTTTGGCCCCATGTTGCTCAACACCCCGCAAGAGGTTTGGGATATGCCTTTTAATTGTTCGGCAGTTAATTTTCCGGCACCCGGAATTTCTCTTTCAATGACATACTTTGGCATCTTTTTGTAGTTTTAGTTTTCCTACTCATCTGGCTTTTCGGTACCGCCCCTTTTTTTTGCTGGAATTCGGAATCCAACATTTTTGATGGCATGAAGATAGAAAAAAAAGCTGAATTTCAGAGGATGTGAAAATTGCTCAACGCTTTTTCTTTTCAATGATTTCTTCCTGAATGCGCTTTTGCACATCAATTTTGGCACCGCGCAAAACATAAATGGAAATTTCCTGTTCCCTAGCCAGGGGATCAATGCGCTTGTCTGCGAGATACACTTTTTCAAAAAATGGGATCTCTTTGGTTCTTTCTTTGTCTTCATCATCCATCTCCTTTACCAGGATGACATCCGTGATTTTCATTTCCGGATCAAACCAGTTTATATAGTCGGCGTTAAAAGAATTCGCCCTGATCTGGTCGTTCTTTTTGTAGTAATTAATGGCCCCTGCTTGTCCGTAATTGTCGCACAGAATTAGGGTTTGTTCCGGGTGAGGGAGACTGGCAGCAATAGAATCTACTTTTTCTGCCAAAGATTTTCCATCCCAGCATATCGGCAAAATCCTGTGGCAGGGCATGGTCTTTGCCGTCCTCCCAGCGAAGCAGGCCAAATTTCTGATAAGGAGCTGCATTTTGCACAATGTATTGCGGGCTCCGGTTCGGGAAAAATACCCTGCTTAACGGAATAAAAACCAATACAGGCAGTATGATGGCTGTGGCGAGGAGGTATTTTTTCCAGCCTGCTTTTAAGAGGTTTCCTAAATAGACTGCCCCAAAAGCTATATAAATAGGATATAAGCCAATGGCGTAATAGTCCTTAGCTTTAAAATAGGTAAAAACAGCCAGGGTGAATACCAGTACGAAAAAGAAAAAACGATATTTTCTAAATTCCGTGTTGAAGAGCAGGGCATAGAGTGCTGCAAGAATAACAAAAAGTGCACCGACGAAAAAGAACAGCTGGCTTTTTAAAAAATCCCAGCGGTTCACATGGATGAGTTGGGTATCTGCCAGTTGCCGCAAATGCCGGATCACAGGAAAATCATTTGTGAGCTGCCAGATCAGGTTGGGCAGGATAAGCAGGAAAGCCAGAATTATGGCGAGGAAAAAATGTTTTTGCACAAGGACCTTTCGATGCTCAGAAATCAGCACAACAGGGAATAATCCGAGAAGTAAAAAAATAATATTGTATTTATTCAAAAAGCCAATGGCAAAAATAAGTGCTGCAGCATAGAGCCATTTCGGCTTGTTTGTTTGGAGGTATCTGATGATCACAAAATAAAGGCTTGTCCAGCTCAATACATCCAGAGAATTGGGCTGGTAGAGGATGTTCAGTCGGAGCAGTGCAGAAAACAGGAGGCAATTCGCGCCCAGGATGAGCGCGGCCAGGTTGCCCTTAAGGGATTCTATAGCCTTCCAAACAACCACCATGGTTAAGGCTCCGAACAAGGCCGGAAAAAATTTTACCCAGAACACCGAATTTCCCAAATAAGCGATGAGTACTGAAATCCAGGAAGTGACGGGTGGAACAGATATATAACCCCAGGCCAGGTGGTTGGCCTGGTCCAGGTGCAGGTATTCGTCTCGTTGCAGGTCGTATTCCGGGCTGATCAAGGTGTATTGCAAAACGAATTTTGCGAGAATGAAAGCCATTAAAACAACACCTTTTTTTGACATGCTTTATGGTATAACTGGATTAAAGTTAGACTGCTTGACTATATCTGGAAATGCACACTTATCTGGCAGTATGACACAACATCAGATTACGTCACCTTACAGGGGCTCATACGCATCGCGGTTCTCATAGATGATCCATCCCAGGATAGCCGCAACAACAATGGACATAGGTAATCCGCTCCTATCGACGAAAATGTGTCTGTACCAGGTAAACGCCCGGCTTTAAGGCGGATATATCCAATGTGTCCGAACCATAAAGAACCTGGTTAAGCAGGGTTTTTCCCAAAACATCCATGATACGTAGTTCACATGAAACAGGTTCTTTCATTTCAAAATGCAACAGATCACTGCCGGGATTTGGATAAAGTTTTATACCCATAGCGTCATCAAAAAAGTCCTCTGTGCCCAGAGAAGTTTCGCCTACCTTGAACCAGTTCAGATTAAAGCCGCCCTGGCTTACCTGTAATCTCAGACTGTGTTCTCCGTCGGTAAGGCTGAGGTTGTTTTCAAAAGTAACCCAGTTCTGCCAGCCTCCGGTGGGCGTAAATACCTGCGTAAGCAAATTTGTTCCGTCTACGAGCACATTGAGAATGCCACCGGAATTTACTGCCGTCCTGAATGAGATCCTGTAATCCTGGGTGATTCGGAACTTTAATTTTGTATTCCAGCCAGTCTCCGGCATCCATCCAGCCTACATTGGCAAAGCCGGAAATGTCTTCGGTTTTCTGAATCAGTATACCGCTCATTTTGTTGTAGGCCTCGGCTTCGATCAGGGCAGGAATTTCAACGACCAGGTTTTCGTTATGCACAGGCATTTGTTTGTATACTTTTCCGAGGTCTGTTAATTGTCCGTCGGCAGCCAGCAGATCGATAAACGGATAAGTTGTACTTCCGCCGCCACGGCCTATAAACCAGGCATATCTGAATACCGCGGGCTCTGCTTCAAGAAAATCTACTGCGCCGATCATAAAATTGATCTGATCTTCGGCAGTTTTTATATTTCCATTGGGTTCCCAGCCGGCAAATTCTGTCAACCAGATCGGTTTGCCGTATTTTTTAAATTCTCCAATATACCAGCTCAGTGCAGAAACCGTATTCATATAAGAATGTACAGCAATATAATCCACCCGGCAATTGTTACAGGCAGCAAAGAAATCATCGAGGTATTTAAAAGGATCCGTGTAGGTAACACCATTTTCGGTTACACAACTCCCGCAGTAATTTACTGCCGGACCTACAATTTTCAGGTTGTAATCGTTGGCGATAGCCTCCAGTACCGGCCACACTGCCGCAGCTTCTGAGGGAGTCATTTTGGCCTGATCTAAAAAATTGGGTTCATTAAAGGCCAGCAGATATTTAGTATTTGGATGAGATGCGAGATAGGTACGCAGTTTGGATTCATTAAAATTTCCGTTCCAGGTCATGGGCACAAAATCAAAACCGTAATTTTCAAAAACCCCTCCTACGGCACTTTCCGGTACTTCCGACCAGTTGTACCACCATGATATTTCAGGAGCCAGCGCTTTCATGTCATTTGGCGAATGATGACCGTAGGCCACGCCGCGTTTCTGGCTATATGTGATAAGGAATGAGAATACCAGAATTAAAAGCAGGGAGTTTTTGATCTTGATCATAACTGTAAAATTCAAATCAGTGCACTCAGAGATAGTCCGGGACTCTGTGCATGCCTTACGAAGGCTTCGGCGGTTTTGCATCCGCATTCCATACCGCGAAAGATCTCCATTTTGCCATGTGAGTCCTGATAAGTTTCTTCAATCATCTGGCTTTTGTGAACAAAACAAGCCCGGTGCTTTTGATCTAATACTGAGGTAATGTCGACATAGTCGGTTGGGGTGAAATTTTGTGTCTGTATGCCGGTCATCGCTTCACTGTAATAAAAAGCTGCTTTTTTACCAGAATTCAGCCAGGCATCATAAGTCAGTAAAGAACATATGCGGTGATCCCGGTGGGTATCGATGGGCCAGTGCGTGAAAACGAGTTCCGGTTGTTCCTTTTTAAACAAATCCGACAGCGGGTGGTAATGTTTTTCAGTAATCTCGCAGCTGCCGTCGGTCTGTCCGAGAAATTCGGGTCTTGCCTTAAGAATGGCGCAGGCACTCAGCGCCTCTGCCGTTCTGATCTTTGCGGCTTCTTCATGTGATTTTCCTTCTATTCCCGCTTCGCCCTTTGTAAGGTAAACAGAAATAACTTCGTGGCCTGCACCAGAAAGCAGGGCTATAATTCCGCCACAAGTGGTTTCCGGATCATCGGGATGCGCACCCACAACAATGACCTTTATTTTTTTGTCAGACCTTTGTAAAATAGCGCTGGCTGCCGGAACAGAAAAACCCATTGTCGCCGCAAGCGTGGCGGGTACAGTTAGTGAGAGTAATTGTCTCCTTGTGTATTTTGTCATGGCATTTGATTCTCAGGAAAACAGGAGCTTCACTCAGCAGTCGTCGGGTCGATCATGGTTAGCACCTCATTCACCGCATTTGCAGGGAAGCCTCCCTGTTTGGCGTGTTCCCGCACCATTTCTTCATTGGGGGCTATATAAACACAATATATTTTATCACCGGTAACATAACTTTCAACCCACTGGATCTTTGGCCCCATGTTGCTCAACACCCCGCAAGAGGTTTGGGATATGCCTTTTAATTGTTCGGCAGTTAATTTTCCGGCACCCGGAATTTCTCTTTCAATGACATATTTTGGCATCTTTTTGTAGTTTTAGTTTTCCTACTCATCTGGCTTTTCGGTACCGCCCCTTTTTTTTGCTGGAATTCGGAATCCAACATTTTTGATGGCATGAAGATAGAAAAAAAAGCTGAATTTCAGAGGATGTGAAAATTGCTCAACGCTTTTTCTTTTCAATGATTTCTTCCTGAATGCGCTTTTGCACATCAATTTTGGCACCGCGCAAAACATAAATGGAAATTTCCTGTTCCCTAGCCAGGGGATCAATGCGCTTGTCTGCGAGATACACTTTTTCAAAAAATGGGATCTCTTTGGTTCTTTCTTTGTCTTCATCATCCATCTCCTTTACCAGGATGACATCCGTGATTTTCATTTCCGGATCAAACCAGTTTATATAGTCGGCGTTAAAAGAATTCGCCCTGATCTGGTCGTTCTTTTTGTAGTAATTAATGGCCCCTGCTTGTCCGTAATTGTCGCACAGAATTAGGGTTTGTTCCGGGTGAGGGAGACTGGCAGCAATAGAATCTACTTTTTCCGCCAAAGATTTTCCATCCCAGCATATCGGCGAAATCCTGTGGCAGGGCATGGTCTTTGCCGTCCTCCCAGCGAAGCAGGCCAAATTTCTGATAAGGAGCTGCATTTTGCACAATGTATTGCGGACTCCGGTTCGGGAAAAATACCCTGCTTAACGGAATAAAAACCAATACAGGCAGTATGATGGCTGTGGCGAGGAGGTATTTTTTCCAGCCTGCTTTTAAGAGATTTCCTAAATAGACTGCCCCAAAAGCTATATAAATGGGATATAAGCCAATGGCGTAATAGTCCTTAGCTTTAAAATAGGTAAAAACAGCCAGGGTGAATACCAGTACGAAAAAGAAAAAACGATATTTTCTAAATTCCGTGTTGAAGAGCAGGGCATAGAGTGCTGCAAGAATAACAAAAAGTGCACCGACGAAAAAGAACAGCTGGCTTTTTAAAAAATCCCAGCGGTTCACATGGATGAGTTGGGTATCTGCCAGTTGCCGCAAATGCCGGATCACAGGAAAATCATTTGTGAGCTGCCAGATCAGGTTGGGCAGGATAAGCAGGAAAGCCAGAATTATGGCGAGGAAAAAATGTTTTTGCACAAGGACTTTTCGATGCTCAGAAATCAGCACAACAGGGAATAATCCAAGAAGTAAAAAAATAATATTGTATTTATTCAAAAAGCCAATGGCAAAAATAAGTGCTGCAGCATAGAGCCATTTCGGCTTGTTTGTTTGGAGGTATCTGATGATCACAAAATAAAGGCTTGTCCAGCTCAATACATCCAGAGAATTGGGCTGGTAGAGGATGTTCAGTCGGAGCAGTGCAGAAAACAGGAGGCAATTCGCGCCCAGGATGAGCGCGGCCAGGTTGCCCTTAAGGGATTCTATAGCCTTCCAAACAACCACCATGGTTAAGGCTCCGAACAAGGCCGGAAAAAATTTTACCCAGAACACCGAATTTCCCAAATAAGCGATGAGTACTGAAATCCAGGAAGTGACGGGTGGAACAGATATATAACCCCAGGCCAGGTGGTTGGCCTGGTCCAGGTGCAGGTATTCGTCTCGTTGCAGGTCGTATTCCGGGCTGATCAAGGTGTATTGCAAAACGAATTTTGCGAGAATGAAAGCCATTAAAACAACACCTTTTTTTGACATGCTTTATGGTATAACTGGATTAAAGTTAGACTGCTTGACTATATCTGGAAATGCACACTTATCTGGCAGTATGACACAACATCAGATTACGTCACCTTACAGGGGCTCATACGCATCGCGGTTCTCATAGATGATCCATCCCAGGATAGCCGCAACAACAATGGACATAGGTAATCCGCTCCTATCGACGAAAATGTGGGTAAGAACAATTCCTACTACAATCGGAAAAAGAATCACTGCGCCAAGTGCTCTTTTTTGCGGAAAAATGATGAGCAGGCCTCCAATGATCTCTGTGAGACCCAAAAGAGGCATGAGCCAGACGATCTCTTTCATAGCACGAAAATCCCTAAGGGTTTCTTCTGCCATATTTTCGGGCATAGGCATATAATTGAAAAATTTATTCAGTCCTGCATTGATGAACAAAAGACCAAATAACAGCGCAACAACAAAGAGTATTTTATTTTTCATTTTTTATGGTTTTAGATAGGTTTTGATTTTTCGTAGACATACAAATATATTATAAATCAGGAACAATTTCGAAATACTTATGCAGAATTCAAAAAGCAGAACTGGAAGATAGTATTGAGATAGGAGATATGAGATTTGACAATCAGGAATCAAGAACCAGGAGACAGGAAACAGGAATAATTAGTATTGAGTACTGAGAATTGAGTATTGAGTATTGAGACAGTATAACCACCTGCCTTTGGCAGAAAGGAAAAAGTAAAAAGTTTAAAGGAAAAAGTTCTCAATCTTTCACGCCTTCTCTCCTTCGTTCTTTCGCTCATTCTCTCATTCTCTCATTCGTGATACTGTATCACTGTTTCACTATTTCACTATTCACTTCTTCGCCGTATAACTGCATAACTGCATAACCACTTGCCTTTGGCAGAAAGGAAAAAGTAAAAAGTTTAAAGGAAAAAGTTCTCAATCTTTCGCGCCTTCTCTCCTTCGTTCTTTCGCTCATTCTCTCATTCTCTCATTCGTGATACTGTATCACTGTTTCACTATTTCACTATTCACTTCTTCGCCGTATAACTGCATAACTGCATAACCACTTGCCTTTGGCAGAAAGGAAAAAGTAAAAAGTTTAAAGGAAAAAGTTCTCAATCTTTCACGCCTTCTCTCCTTCGTTCTTTCGCTCATTCTCTCATTCTCTCATTCGTGATACTGTATCACTGTTTCACTATTTCACTATTCACTTCTTCGCCGTATAACTGCATAACTGCATAACCACTTGCCTTTGGCAGAAAGGAAAAAGTAAAAAGTTTAAAGGAAAAAGTTCTCAATCTTTCGCGCCTTCTCTCCTTCGTTCTTTCGCTCATTCTCTCATTCGTGATACTGTATCACTCCTTCACTATTCACTACTTCACCGTATAACTGCATAACTGCATAACCGCATCAACTAATTAAAATACGTGCCCTCATACTTTCAACGACAACTGAAGTCAGAATGAGGGCTCCTCCCAGAACAGCACTCTGATCGGGATTTTCATTTAAGAACAACATGCCGAGCAGGATGCCATAAATGGGCTGCACACTACTCATGATGCTCACCGAGGTGGTTGAAAAATGTTTGAAACTATACAGGAACATCGTATGCCCAAGTGCTGTTGTCAGCAGGGCAAGTACCAAAGCGGCCGGTAATTCGGCTGCAATTTTTGAGGTGTCCAGTATAAAAAAAGAAGGAAACAAAACAAAGCTGATAATGATTAGCTGGTACAACATCAATACAGAACCATTGTACTCACTTACTTTCGATTTCATGATGATATTTCTCAAGGCATAGCAGACTGCCGAAAACACTCCGAAACCCAGTGCCTTCGTGTTGTTGTTATTGATGTCGAATTCGGGTACCAGAAAATATATACCCAGAATTACAAGACCTCCCAGGATCAGATGGATCAGCTGAAATTTTGTTTTGAGCAGCATGGGTTCCAGCAAGGCTGTGATTACAGGGAAAGTGAACAAAGAGAGCATGCCAATAGATACATTCGACAGTTTGAGCGCATAAAAATAGGTAAGCCAGTGCATCAGCATAAGCAGGCCACCAGCCAGGAGCAAACCCCGGTCTTTTTTTTTGACCTTAAAATCATAGCGCTTCCACCGGCAGAACAAGTAGATCAGCATTCCGCCTATCAAAGCTCTGAAGGCTATCGTTACAGGCACGGGGAGGTCGATATACCTGCCCAGTGGCCCTGAAGTGCTGATGAGGATCAGGGAGATATTGAGTTCTAAAAGATTTTGAAAGCGCTTGGTTTCCGGCATTATTCCTTGTTAATTTTTCAGCCTACTGAGCTGACCAAATTCCTTTTGATCCTTGCGATCTGCAGCAGGATAAACCCGGCAATAAAGAAAACAGACATAAACACCATGCTGTTTCGCATACTTCCCGTTACCTGGTCAATAAATCCATAGGACAGTGAGCCGATGACGATGGCAATTTTTTCGGTGATATCATAGAAGCTGAAATAAGAGGCCGTATCGGTGGCTTCTTCCGGGATCAGCTTGGAATAGGTTGATCTGGAAAGGGATTGAACCCCACCCATTACAAATCCCAAAGCACTGGCCAAAGTGTAAAAAGTGATTTTTTCCTGCAGAAAATAACCTGAAATACAAATGATGATCCAGATAATCAGGGTGACGCTGATGGCAAAACCGTTGCCCCTTATTTTTGATAGCCAGGCAAAGAAATATGCGCCAACCACAGCAACTACTTGTAAAATAAGTACAATATAGATCATTTCATCAGCGCCCATGCCAATTTCTTTGTCGGCAAAAAGTGGTGCCAGTAGCATTACAGTCTGCACTCCCATGCTGTAAAAGAAGAAGGCACTGAGATATCGGTACATGACTTCTTTGGTGCGGATCACTTTAAAGACTTTCATCAGTTCTGTCTTACCCTTACCCAGTATTTTCATGCTGAGCGGTTTTCCAGTACTGCGGTCTTTTAAATAAAAAAATGCGATCTGCGCAAAACTGATCCACCAAATACCCACAAGGATAAATCCGAAACGGGTGGCTGAACCGGCATTTTCGAAGCCGAAAAATTCGTATTTCTGGTACAGGAGCAGGTTGAGAATAAGCAAAAGTATACTGCCTATATAACCCATGGCAAAGCCCCGGGCACTTACACTATCCATGCGGTCGTTGGTAGCCACTTCAGGCAAAAAACCATTGTAAAATACGAGTGAGCCGGCATAACCTATGCTGGCAAGAACGGAACATGCAATGCCGTATTCTATATTTTCTCCTGTAAAGAAGTAGAGTCCGATGCAGGAAAGAGAACCCAGGTAGGTAAAGAATTGCATAAATTTCTTTTTTGAGCCGCTGTAATCAGCTATCCCCGAAAGCATGGGGGAGAGAAATACGATGACCAGAAAAGAAAATGAGATGGCATAAGAAAAAAGTACAGAGTTCTTGATCTCCATGCCGAAGAATTTCACCATTTCACCTCCAAAAGCAGTCTCGGTGGTGCTCATATAGTAAATAGGAAATATGGCTGTGGTAACGATCAGGTTGTACACCGAATTGGACCAGTCAAAGGAGGCCCAGGCATTGATGAGGCGTTTGTTGTTTTTTTCCAGCAATTTGATTCAATTAAGTGGATGACGGATCAAATATATTTAATTTTTGATTGGTGGACGGGTATATGAGAAAAGTAATTAGATATGAGTATTGAGATATGAGATTTGAGAAGGAAAGTTCAAGGTTCAAGGTTCAAAGTTCAAGGTTCAAGGTTTACCTGAATGAGGCAAGTATAAAGATAAAGCATAAAATAGAACCGGATGACACGGATTAGGCTGATTTACACGGATTTGATAATGTTAAAAGACTACTATCTCAATACTCAATACTCACTACTCAATACTAATTTTTCCTGTCTCCTGTCTCCTGGTTCAATATTCAAGGTTTGAGGTTCAAAGTTAATGTTCAAAGTTCAATGTTCATGGATAACTTTTTTCGTTGTCATCCTGTCTCTTGGTTCCTGTCTCAGGTGTCTTATGCTCACTTCTCAAATCTCATATCTCAATACTAATTTTTCCTGGTTCTTGTCTCCTGAACTGAACTTTTACCTTTTGCCTTTTTACTTTTTCCTTTTACTTCGTCCTTTATCCTTTGTCCTTCTCCAGTTATCACATTCCCAGCTGCTTTCTTATCCAGTTGAATTTTATTTGGTGCCATTCTGCGGGTAATCCATGTCCGGCTTCGGGGTAGGCTACATATTCTTTTGGACTCCTCAACTGATTGTAAGCGGCAAAATTGATATGCGGGGGACAGGTCTCGTCTTTTAGTCCAACAGC
The DNA here is from genome assembly GCA_963816075.1 of uncultured Flavobacteriaceae bacterium. GTDB lineage: Bacteria > Bacteroidota > Bacteroidia > Flavobacteriales > Flavobacteriaceae > Namhaeicola. The sequence continues at coordinate 313,831 of CAWFJI010000009.1, forward strand.
CATCAAAACCGGCGCTTTTACCCATGGAGCCAGGTTCTTGATATCGATATAACTAAGCGTTTTATAGATCTGGTCCCAACCCAGCTCAGGATGTTGCTGTTGATATGCTTTAAATTCATTTCCGGGCCAGAATCCAACGACAAAGTAATCGGGAAAATCGCTCAGGAATGGAACATCAGGCAAACACAATCTGATACGATCATTATTCAGGGCAGCAGTGGCTATGCTCAAAGCACCGCCCTGACTTCCGCCTTCTACTACGACTTTGGTTGTATCAACCTGACTTCGGGTAAACAGAAAATCCACAGCCCTGCGGGTGTCCATATAAGCCCCGCGGTAGATATACTGTTCTTTGTCGTGCAATTGTGTCTGCAAATAGGTAGGCACTGAATTGAAGGAAGGGGCTATGTTGTCCCGGCTGTTTCCATGACCGCGAATATTGAGTGCCAGTACCACAAAATCAGCTCCCTGATAGGCCCATTCCGGAACCATTGTAGTATTGTAACCCTGAACATGTAAAACTGCAGGATATTTACCGGGTTTAACCGGCTCGGCATACCAGCCACGGATAAGCACATTGCCAAGAGAACGCATTTCAAGCAGATACATATTGCGTGCTGGCGTGCTCAAACTATCTATTTTAATAAGCTTGTATTGTGGATCCACAGCTGCCAGCTCTTTTTTTGCCCTGTTCCAGTAGCTTTCAAAATCAGGTTGTGAATCAACAGGAGAAATGATCTTTTCGGGTTCTACGGCAAATACGGTATGGCTGCTGATGTTTGCCAGGTCGGCTTTGAAAGATACTTTGGTCTTATAAAAACCGGGAGCCAGATCTTTTAGTGGCAAAGACAGTTTTTTCACTGATTGTTTCCCGAGAACCAGGGGTTCTGTTTTGCTGTAAACCTGAAGCTCGAAATCGTTGACCACCTCGACAATAAGTGAACCCTTGAGGGATTCATCAGTGCTGTTTTTTATCAGCAGTGGTAGGTTCATGCTGTTACCGGTGCGAAGCACATGGTCGGAATAGGGGTAATCGACCGTAATTTTCAGCCTGTCCGATAATCCCCTCACCTGCAGTGAAACCGGCCCGTTGTAAATACCCCCTCCCCCGGTTTGATCATAAACCCGAACGGCAATGGTATTTTCTTTATCCCATAATATCTTCTCAACAGGAATTTCATACTTGCGGTCAGCACTATAGGCACTTACGTATGCCGGGGGCATCTGACCCTGTTTTCCAATGAGGGTACCATTGAGATAGGTTTCATCACAATCATCGATTTTTTGCAAGTCAAGGATCAGGCCGCCATATTTGACTGCATTGTTTTTCATCGAGGAAGGGATCACTGTTTTGATCCGGTACCAGCCGAAGCCGTCATATCCGTCAAAACCCTGATTTTCCCATGGAATACCGGCTTCTATTTCTTTCCAGCCGCTGTCATCAAAATCGGTTTGGGCATATTGCGGATGATCCCCTGTAGTGAATTTCCATTTTCCCTGAACCAGGTTTTGGGCATTGGCCTGAATTGTAAACCAGGCGAGAAGGAATATAACTTGAAATTTCATATGATTATTTTAATTATTTTTTGTTAAATGCCTGTCTATCTTTTTATTTGATATTTTTGTTTTTCTCGCACGCCTTGCATGTCGCAGGATTCCAAATATTTTTCTCTCGATGATATTTTCTATTAGTTCCAACATGTATCTTTTTCCGGCAGGTAAACTTCATACTTTTACCTTTTTACTTTTTACTTTCCTTACCTTTATCCTTTATTCCGTACCTTTTTCCAAAGCTTTGATAACACCGGTATAGGTAATGCTGTTTCTGTTATTGCTCAGGACAGTCAAGGTGGCATAACCACTGGGGGTTATTGTCAGATTTAAGTTGAAACTGTCATGATCTCCTTTTACCCTGGTGTTGATTATTTTTACATTTTTTTTCCCATCTTCCAGGTTGTAGTTTTCAGGTTTTCCTTCAAATTCAAGACCTGAATCACCACCATAGCCAACACCACTATATGCCCGGCCAAAGTATGGCAGGGAACTCTCAATCAGGTCCTGCTGAAATTTTACATAGGCCTGGTAACTTATCAGATCAACAGTTCTGCCCCCCTGCGGCATGGCTCTGTCCGCAATAAAGACAAACGATCCGCTATTAATCAGCGCCTTTACCTGATTTTCTTTTGCTGTTTTCTGCTTTTCCTTTGCCTCTTTTTTACTTGTTTCCTGGGCAGTTACAGTGAAAGCACTAATAAAAACAACAATGATTGATATAAAAATTTTTGTTTTCATAAGAACAGAAATTGGGACTACTAAATTAAGAAATCACCTCCAAGAGAAGTAAAAAAAAGGCTCCTTTTTTAGTTATTCTTGGGCATCAACTGCATCCCAAAAAACGCCAAACATAAGTACTTCCATAATGATAATAAGAGCAGTTTATTTAAAAGTAACCTGCCTTAGAATGGTTTTCCCCAATGGGATCAGTGTTACCTGTTCCGGCTGTCTGGTCTTGCTGTTTTTCAGGGTCAGATGTATTGTGCCATCTCTGTAGCGCGCCTGGTGATCGTCAAAGTATGTGTATTTACCTGAGGCTTTCGGGGTGTAATACAGATCCTCAAATCCGGGGGCGTAAACTCTTCCTTTTTGTTCTGTAGCTTCAATAGGCAGTGCATAAACCAGGGCCCCCCAGGTAAAATACTTTTCCTGATTCTGGTCTTCTTTTACCTTTACACTTGTTATGAATTCGAGGTCGAGCTGATCTTCATTTTTAAATGTCCTTTCTATAACAACAAAACCATTTTCCTCTTTATATACTTCATTGGTCTGAATTGTTTCGGCCCACTCGGGTTTTCGAATTTTTATCTGAAAGGTCAGTGCTTTTTCTGCAGAAATTTTGAAACTGAATTTGTTACGGTATGGGTAATCAGTATCTGCCTCAATTTTTACAGGAACATTTTGCAGGCTTGTCTGGAGTACATTCGGACCCAGAAGAGCAGCCACTAAGGTATTTTCATTTTCCTTAAACCAGGATGCCTGCAAGAAATACGGACTGATCCTTCCGGCATTCGGACTGCAACAAACGGCAACATCCTGATGGACAGGGGAGTATTTATAGCGTGTTTGCTTCCTGTCAGGCTCTGTTTCTCCATTCTTCGTGCCGAGCATTTCAAAACTGTTGTCGGTTTTCAGATAGGCAATGCTGGAATGGTCAGGATTTCTTGCTCCTTGAGCGGCATTGTAAAATAGTTTTTCAATTTTAGCTGCAAGATCAGTTTTTCCAGATTTTTGAAATAAAACTGTATAGCTGTGCAGCAGCTCATGAAGGGAACAATACTCATAACCGGTGTGAGTCGCATCGGCATTCCTTCCTGCAATCCACTCATCACCAATTGCGCCTCCTGTAGCAGTTGTGATTTTTTCAAGCCTGCCGGAATAAATGTCCAGCGCTGTGAAAAGATCCGGGTCATTAGAAGCATAAGCGGCAACAAGTAAAGGGCGCAAATGTTCAAAAGTGTGCACCCCATGCCCTCTCAATTTGTAAGCCGGATTTAGTATATTCATGAGCTGCGCATCTCCCTCAGACTGATAAGTGGCAGAAAAGTCCAGATACAGGAACAGGGCATAATCCAGGTACTTTTTGTCTTTGGTATGGTAAAACATGCTGTCCAATACATCGGTAAAAGTGAGGCCATGAGAAACACCGCCATTAAATTTATTTCCCGTGCTGAACGGACTGGATGCATGCACCGGGTAATTTTTCATCACATTATCGACAGCTTTTACAAGGGCATTCCATACTTTTTTGTCTCCTGTTACCTCATAATAGGCCAGTAAACCACGATATAAAGTCGCTTTCGACCACAATTCACCATTCTCGGAATTAAACTGATACCGCAAATCTTTGTCGTAAATACCCAGATAGCCATCCTCATCCTGGGTGGCCAGGATCTGATCGATGTGGTTTTTTACTTTTTTAATGGCTGCCGGTTCTTCCAGAAGAAATGCATTTCGGATATATCCATCCCACCAGTTCGACTGGGTTTCTGAATTCCACCATTTGTACTGCTCTTCACCACCAGCATCACCTGCTTTCAGGTTACCCAAATCTTTGGAAACACTGTTTTTGTGCAATCTTCCAGGGCCATAGATCGGATCGTTGATCAAATCGGGTACAAGTTTGTCCATATTGCCCACAAAGCCGTTCAAGTCTTTCTGCATCTGGATTTTCAACCAGCCCGAAGGTTTTATGCTTCCAAATGGCAGGTACTGGTATGTTTCGGTTTTATTGATCTGTGCACTGGCAGTCATAACCTTTAAAATTAGGAAGAAGAAAAGAGTCTGATAAAAATTCAAGTGTATAATTTTTTTAAAATTTTATTTTGTTAACAGAAATTCCAGAGGGATGTCCAGGCGTTTGCTCCAGGCCTGCTCGCTGTGGTTCTCCCCGGGAAAGTATCGGGTAATCCAGTTTTTTTCGGTATAACCTCTTGCTTTCATCACGTTATCCACTTTTTTTTGTAGTGGCGGATACAGCGCATCCAGGGTCTGGTCGCCATAATCAAAGTAGATCCGGTGTGTTTTTGGGTCTGGTAAATGGGTATTGAGATAAGCTATAAAAGCTTCGGGAACCGGGTTATTTTCCGTAGCAAATGTGCCTGGCCAGTGGGTGGATAAACAGGCGGCACCTCCAAAGATTTCAGGATATTCACACAGGGCATACACAGAGATCAGTCCGCCCATGCTCGAGCCGGCAATAAAAGTATTTTTGCGGTCGCCTTTGGTTGAAAATGTTTTGTCTATAAAGGGTTTTAACTCAGTTACCAGAAATTTTAGGTATTGATCAGATACAGGATTGAAGTACTCGTTACTGCGTGCTGCCCGCCTTAGCTGCGCGGTCACGGTGTCTTTTTGCGTTTGCGTCAAACTTTCATAGGGTTTTTGCGGAAAGTATTCCGGATGCCTTTTCTGACCGGTGTTCCAGATGCCCACTACAATAAATTTGCGGGTCTTTTTTTCAGAAATTAGTTTCCCTGCACAGGAATCCACTTCCCAGGCTGTTTTTGTCCAGGTATTTTCAGGATCAAAAAGCATCTGTCCGTCGTGCATATACAGAACGGCATATTTTTCTTTATCAGAATAAGCATCAGGAAGCCAGACATCAATATGTCGAGGATCGACAAACTGTGATTTGAAATTTTCAAAACGCTCCAGTCTGCCTGTTGTAACTTTTGCTTCCTGCCCATAAGTGAGGAGGGTGAACAGAAAAATAAAAAAAACAATTGTTCTCATTTTTTATTAGGTTCCTTAGTTAGAAATTAGCCCTGAGGGGATCTTCAATACAACCAAATTTAAATCAAATTTTGATATTTTTAGGCCTTAAATCCTTCGATTTTTAATACAATTCTTAATTCCTAATTCGTATCTTTAGCCTTAATTTTTCCAATAAAAATGACTGTCCTAATCAAGAAATTAATCTGTTTGCTGCTTGTTACCGGAATGATTGTTTCGTGTTCGGAGTCTAAAAAAGAATTGACCATGAGCAATAACAAAGCTGACTTTGAGAAAGTAGTTAAAGGTAAAAATACCACCTTGTACACCCTGAAGAATGAAGGGGGAATTACGGTTACCCTCACGAATTACGGAGCCAGACTGGTTTCGGTCTTTGCACCTGACAGAAATGGAGAGCTTTCAGATGTGGTACTGGGATATGACTCCATTGATGGCTATCTAACAGATGACGCGGGCCATGGCGCTATTGTGGGTCCTTATGCCAACCGCATTGCCAATGCCCAATTCGAAATTGACGGACAGGTTTACCAGCTGCCGGTAAATAACGGAAAAGCCTGTCTGCATTCCGGGCCTGAAAGTTTTTACCACCAGGTTTTCGATGCAAGAGAAATAAAAACACCTGATGGACCTGGCGTTGAAATGACCCTCACGAGTGCTGATGGTGAATGGGGCTTTCCGGGAAATAAAAAATTAAAAGTTACCTATACGCTGACCAAAGACAACAGCCTGAAAATTGACTATGAAGCTACAACAGATAAAGCAAGCCATTTCAATTTGACCAATCATGCTTATTTTAATCTAAAAGGTGAAGGTTCGGGCGATATACTGGATCATGTGCTTGTGATTTTGGCTGATTCGGTTACTGTTGTAAGTGATGATCAGCTGATACCCACCGGTGCAATTGCAAGCATCCGCGGAACGGCCATGGATTTCAACACACCCCATACCATAGGCGAGCGCATTGAAGATCCGATGCCCATGTTGCAAATGGGCAGCGGTTATGACCACAATTATATACTGAACAAAGAAAAAAATTCCGATGAACCGACTTTCGGAGCCAGTGCTTACGAACCAGTTTCCGGCCGTTATATGGAATGCTTTACTACCGAGCCGGCAGTGCAGCTCTATACAGGTAATTTCCTTCAGGGAACTCCCGGAAAAGGAGGCAAGCCTTATAAGCGCCGTAACGGATTTTGTCTAGAGACCCAACATTATCCCGATTCTCCGCACCATCCGAATTTTCCCACTACTTTGCTCAGACCGGGTGAGGTTTTGAAATCTACAACCGTTTATAAGTTTTCGGTAAAGTAAGTTATCAAATGCAGGCTTTTCGAGCGTGAAGAAAGGAGAAAGAAGTAAAAAGTAAAAAGGCAAAAGGAAAAAGTATTTTTTTCTTGATGCCTAATTGACGTTGACCATTTGCTATTCCAACTTATCATCAATCCGGTTTTGAATTTTGCATGATTACCTGTAAAACTTTTTGCTGAATTAATTATCTTTAAAATCAAAAATTACTTTAAATGAGCAGCAGACGTAAATTTATGCAGACTACGGCACTTGCCGGACTGGGAATGTCAATGATCCACAGCAATCTTTTTGCCGGGATCATGAATCAGGAAATTCCCTATAAAATGACACCATTGAGGAATAACGTCGGTTTTTTTACGGAAAAAGGAGGGACCATAGGCTGGATGATCTCAAAAGAGGGCCTGGTGGTTGTTGATACACAGTTTCCTGAACAGGCACAGCACCTGATCGAAGCCATCAAAAAACAGTCCGGCAGGCAGATCGATCTGTTGATCAATACACACCACCACGGTGATCATACAGGGGGTAATATTGCCTTTAAAGGACTCATGGGCAAGCTGCTGGCACATGAAAACTCGAAGAAAAATCAAATGCGCGTTGCAGAAGCGAACAATACTTCTGCGGCACAGTTATACCCCGATACTTTATTCGCTAAGGAATGGTCAGGAAAAGTAGGAGAAGAGATACTTTCTTTAAAATATTTTGGTGCTGCTCATACCGATGGTGATGCCCTGGTGCATTTTGAAAATGCGAATATCGTGCACATGGGCGATCTGGTTTTTAACAGGCGTTACCCTTATATAGACAAAACGGCAGGAGCTTCTGTAAAAAATTGGATCGAGGTGCTGGAACAGGCACAAAAAGTTTACGACAAGGATACAAAATTTATTTTTGGCCATGCCGATAATGGATTTGAAGTTGTTGGAACCAAGGATGACATCAGGGCTTTTCAGGGCTATCTCTCCCGATTGCTGGAGGAAGTGGGAACAGCAATTAAAGCGGGAAAATCACAGGATGAGATCATGAAAATACAGGCTATCAAGGGCGCAGATGAATGGAAGGGGGATGGTATTTCAAGAAGTTTATCAGCCGCCTATGAAGAATTAAAACCTAAATAGATACCTCCAGGAATTCTTCTACTGTAATTAAGTAGCAGCAAACTGTCGTTTTCAGGTGACTGCCACCGCAGTTTTTATTGTAGGTTCCGCACTCTTTTGAGTTTCTTTTTTTCCTTTGACAAAATACATTTTCATTGTGCCCTTGTTTTTTACTTCAATTTCGCCTCTAAATTGGCACTTGAAATTATCTTTTACAAGAGCATAAGTATTAGCGGATATATTTATTTCACCCGGTTCTGAATTTGTTTCCATGCGGGAGGCTATGTTTACCGTATCCCCCCAAATATCATAAGCGAATTTTTTACTTCCAACCACACCTGCCACTACCGGGCCCGTATTGACACCTACACGAACATCGAATTGCGCCTGATGGAAATCGGAATTATGCTTACATGATTCCACAAATTCTACAATTTCCATGGCAGCGCTGACGATATGTATGGCATGGTCATCAGTAGGAATGGGTAATCCTCCGGCGCACATATAGGCATCCCCGATGGTTTTGATCTTTTCCAACCCGTTTTTTGTTATGATCTCATCAAATTTTGAAAAATAAAATCCCACGCTTTCAACCAATTTCTCGGGGGGTAAATCATCAGCATAAGCCGTAAATCCTTTAAAATCGGTAAACATAACACTAACAGCATCAAATTTTTTAGCTATCACTTTGCCATTTTGTTTTAATTCTAAAGCAGTTTCTTCCGGAAGAATGTTCAACAATAAAATGTCAGATTTATTCTTTTCTTCCTCGATAATCAAATTTGTTTTTTTGATGTATTGATATCGCCTAAACCAGCCAAAAGCAAGTAAAAAAGTTAAAAATAACCCTGCAGCACCGACATAAAGAAAATTTCTTTGTCTTTTGGACTTTAGGACTTGTAATTGATTCTCTTTTTCCAGAAGATCCACTTCTACCTGTTTTTGTGCGACTTCATAATCAGTTCGCAGATCTGCCATGGCCTCTACATTCTTAATATTTAATACACTGTCCCTGTATTTTATATGGTCTTTGTAATAACTATTTGAGATCTTATAGTTACCGACATGTTCGTATAACTCGGATAATTTGAGATTGGCATCGCTGATCTGTTCTTTTAGCCCGTATCTCTGTGCAAGAACTAAACTTCTTTTTGCATATCTTTCTGCGGCTTTCCAGTCATTTTTTTTGAGATAGATGTCTGACATATAGGTTAGATACACTGAAATAGGGTAGTAATCTTCTAACTCTTCCAAAATTGCAATGGCTCTGGTCATATTGGCTTCAGCTTCCATATCATTACCCTGCTCAGCATAGATCATACCTATGTTACCCAAATTGTAGGCCGTTCCAATTAAAAAGTTGGATTTTCTAAAAATGGCTCCTGATTCTTGAAAATATTGCAGCGCCAATTCAAATTTATTTTGCTTAAAATATTCATCACCGGCATTCAGTAGTGCGTTGGCCAGTTTGAGAGAATCATTTGTGTTTCGCAATTGTGTAATAGCATGGGTATAATATTTTTCAGCATTATTGGAATTGCCCATTTCTGAATAGACATCCGCAATCGAGATGCTCACTGCGCCCGCATCTTTGAGACTATCTTTTTGATTTGCAAGAAGTAGACTTTTAAAATAGGCCCCAAGTGCTTTTTCATAGTCTCCTCTTAATCTCAAAGCATTGCCCTTTTGCAAATAACCGTTGTAAATATATCTATATACAGAATCAACGGAAGCCGTCTTGATTAATAAGTCAGCGTATTCTAATTTACTATCAGGTTTTGATTCTTTATTCGCAATAAGATTAAGAATATCCAGTTCAGTTTCTTTGTATTCACCTGACTTATATAGTTGAATTAAGCTGTCTGCCTCTTTTTGATTCTGACCAAAGGATATATTGACAAGGAATATAAAAAATGCAAATGAGTAAGAAAAAACATACTTTTTCCGATTCATTTGAACTTATTTTTGGACTTGTAGTTTTGGATCAATGATATAAGTAGTTGAACTTTGACCGGTGGATGTTACAGAGAAAACAATCAAATAATTTTCAGTTTCACCTTCGTTTGGGTTACCTTTAACTTTGCCTTCGACCAAATTTCCATTTTGGTAGTAGCAATCCTTTTCCAAAATATCATCTCCTCCTAAACTATTGGGTTTCTTTAAGACGGCTACAACTGTAACGCTATCTCCCGGATTACTTTTTCCGGGATTGGAGTTTATAACTGCGGTCCAGGTCACTTTTTTACCCTTATTTACTTTTGATATATAATTTTTAGAATTGCCGCCTGAGCTGCCACCGTCCCCGCGGTCATCTGAAAAAATTACGTTTTGGTCTACATTACTACCGTTAATTAAGGCTGATGAAACTGAGAGAATAATGTTTGTGTTATTGTCTGTGTTACTCATAAGATATAATTTTATATTAAAATGATTAAAAAAACATGAGATTATAGAGCATTACCTGAAAATGTTCTTCATAAGCAGCTCTTATTCCTTATCAGTTAACTGCCAGCAAACTTTTAACTGAAGGTTCAGTATTCTTTTGAGTTTCTTTTTTTCCTTTGACATAATACATTTTCATAATGCCTTTGTTTTTTACTTCAAGCTCACCTCTGTAAGTGCAATCGTATTGATTTTTTATGAGTTCATAGGTATTTTCTCCTATATTGATCATGCCTGATTCAGATGCGGTTTGCATACGTGAGGCTATATTTACTGTATCGCCCCAGATGTCATAGGCAAATTTTTTACTACCTACAACGCCGGCAACAACAGGACCTGAATTGATCCCGATACGAATATCCCAGCAATGCAAGGCGTCACTTACATGATCGCTGTGCTTGTATTTCTTTACGGATTCAACAAATTCCAATATATCAAAGGCTGCCAGAATCATTCTTTCGGCATGATTTTTTGAAATAAAAGGCAGACCCCCCGCACACATATAGGCATCTCCCAGAGTCTTGATCTTTTCGAGCTTGTGTTTTTCCATGATCTTGTCGAATTCAGAAAAATAAAACCCGACATTTTTTACCAGCTCCTCAGGACTCATGTGCTCCGAATGTTTTGTGAAAGAGACAAAATCAGCAAACATGACCGTTACTGAATCAAATTTTTTAGCCTGTACCTGCCCTTTCGTTTTAAGCTCAATGGCAGTTTCTCTTGGTAAGATATTGAGCAATAAATTATCTGATCGTTTCTTTTCGGCTTTAATGATACGATTGGTTTTCTCGACAAATTTGCTCCTTCTGAACAATCCAAATGCAAGCATGGCGACCAGTATGGTCACGAGAACAGTGCCGTACAGGAAATTCTGTTGCTTCTTCTTTGACAGTTCCCGCAGATGGGCTTCCTTCTCGAGCAGGTCGACTTTTATCTGCTTTTCAGAAACCTCAAACTCAGTGCGCAGGTTGGCCATTTGTTGTACCAGGTTGACATTACTTACACTATCCCGATAAGTTATATAATTCTTGTAATGTTTCAGGGCGAGCGTTTCTTTGCCAGACTTTTCGTAGAGTGTTGAAAGCTTCAGGTTTGCCTCACTGATCTCATTTTTAAGTCCGTATTGTGTGGCAAGGTCAAGGCTTTTGTTTGAAAAATAAAGGGCAGTTAAGAAGTCATTTTTTTCTTCATAAATCGTTGACATATAATTTAAACAAGTACAGATCGCATTGTAGTCACCGTATTTATCAAGAATTTTTATCGCCTGGCTCAGTGTTTTTTCTGCCTCAATAAGGTACCCGTTCTGGGCATGAGCTATACCCATATTTGCATAATTATGGCCCATACCCAACTCAAATTTCAGGTCGTTGAAGATCTCTCCTGACCTGACGAGATAGACCATGGCAGAATCGGGTTTTTTCATTTGCAGATAGACATCACCCAGATTTGACAAAGTGATACCGAGTCTCATGGAATCATTAACTTTTTCAAAGGTAACGATGGCTTTTTTATAGTAAAGAACTGCATTCCTTCCGTCCTTTAACATGCCATAATTGTCAGCAATTGCGGCGTTTATCCTCCCCAGCTCTTTCTCATCTTTTAGTTGAACTGCAATTCCGGCAGCTTCAAACAGGTATTGCAGGGCTTTTGCAGGATTTCCCTTGCTTCTGTAAGCATGCCCTCTGTTCAATATCGTAAAAAGTACAATTTTCAGAGAATCAGGTCCCCCGGCATTTTTTTCCAGGATATCACAGTAATGGATTGCCTTTTCGGGATCCGGAGTTTCATTAATCAGGTCTTTTAAAATAGAAATTTTATTCTTTTCTTCATACAAGCCTTTTTTGTAGATGGTTTCCAGGCTGTCCGCAAGCTTTGGATTCTGACCTGAAACAGTAGATGTTACAAGAAAAACAAAGCCTAAAAAAATAAAGGCTTTGTTGCGAAAGGGTCTGTTTATGTGAAAAGAAAAATTCATTTAACAGGCTAATTAATCTCTATGCTTATTTAATTATTTTATCTTTAAAACAGGATCTATTTTAAAGGTCTTATTCTGTGGATTTGTCTGGCTAACTATCTTAAAGTGTATAGAATATTTTTCTTCCTCCCCTGGCTTGCCTTTGTTTACTTTTCCCTTAACGACTTTTTCTCCGTCTATATCATCACTGTTCAACAATTTGTCTTTCTTATCATGTTTTATCTTAGTGATATAGACCAGATCGGTATCCGGAGCTGAAGATGATACACCCACCCATTCAATATCGTCATTCAAATTGACCAAAACCGTATAGTCTTCATTTGAAATACCGGCCTCCTGACCAAAATTCGCGTATTGATTCACATCCCTGTTGTGCGTAAGCGCTGAGGTATTCACATATAGGGTGATCGTATGCAGCTCTTGCGAAAGGGAATTTTCCGAAAGGAAAAGCAAGAGAAATAACGGTAAAATTAAAAGTCGTTTTGTTGTTTTCATGGGTACCTTGATTAAAGTTCGTATTAAAGTTTATAAATTATTCCAGATTTGTGGGCCTTTTGTAAATCGTTTTTAAGATAAACCCTCCTAAGGTAAGGCCCGAAATTAAAATTTTGACCTTTATTTTGTATATGAAAGTACGAATATAAGTTATAGAATGAATATTAACTTGGACTTTTCTTGCAAAAACTTGGACTTTTCTTGCATAAGACGGCCTTTTTAGTAAAAATATGTATTGCCCTGTTTGACAAGCAATATTACTGCATATAAAAGGGAACTGCACAGGTGGTTTTTTAAAAAACTCAAATGGATTGGAGCTTGATTGTTTTACCCTTGCCTTTAGGAACTGTTGTCTGAATTTTCCCGTTAACGAAGTACATTTTCATCATGCCTTTGTTTTTCACTTCAATTTCTCCGCGGTAACTGCAATCAAATTGATTCCGGATCAATAGGTGCGTATTCTCTGAAATATTTATTTTTCCGGGATCCGATGCCGCTTGCATGCGTGCCGCAATATTTACGGTATCTCCCCAGATGTCATAGGCAAATTTCTTATTACCAACTACTCCGGCAACTACCGGTCCGGAGTTTATGCCAATGCGCAACTCCCAGCAGAATTCATTCTTATTTCTCTTTTCCGAATCCATAAACTCCAGGATTTCAAAAGATGCCAGTATCATTTTGCTGGCATGATCCTGTGAAACAAAAGGCAAGCCACCCGCGCACATATAACAATCTCCAATGGTTTTGATCTTTTCCAAATCGTATTTATCCATGATCTCATCGAATCTGGAAAAATAGAAACCCACATTCTGAACAAGATCCTCCGGAGACAAGTGTTCGGAATGTTTGGTAAAAGACACGAAATCTGCGAACATTACGGTAACTGAACTGAATTTTTTTGCCTTTACAGCTCCTTTTGATTTAAGTTCAATGGCTGTTTCCCTGGGCAGGATGTTCAGTAACAAATTTTCTGACTTTATCTGTTCTGCTTTTATGAGCAGGTCTAATTTTTTAATATGCCTAAATCGCCTGTACAAGCCTATTGTCAATATTGCCAACAAGGCAACCACAAGCGCAGAGGTCAAACTGATATACTGCTGTCGCTTTTTTTTCAGTTCCTCTATCTGCGCCTTTTTTGCCATTAAATCTAACTGAACCTGCTTATTGGCAATTTCATATTCGGTCCTGAGATTTGCCATTTCCCTCACCCGGTCAATATCTTGAACACTATCCCGGTAAAGCAGGTAATTCTTAAAATGCTCAAAGGCAAGTGCGGGTTTACCGTCTTTTTCATAAAGTTTGGAGAGCCTGAGATTCGCATCACTAAGCTCATTTTTTAAACCGTATTTTTTGGCCAGCCCAAGACTTCTGTTGGCATAATACAAGGCGTTTTTATGATCTCCCATTTCTTCAAAAATATCTGACAAGGTGTTCAAACAAATACAGATCGCGTTGTAATCACCGTAATCCTCAAATATTTTAATGGCTTTACTCAGATTTTGTTCTGCGGCAAAGGGGTATCCTTTTTGAGCATATGCCAGACCTATGTTGGCATAATTATGCCCTATACCCAACTCGTATTTTAAAGCTTTAAAAATTTCTCCCGACCTTACAAGATGTACTAAAGAAGAGTCGGGTTTTCTTATTTTAAGGTATGCATCCCCTATATTGGATAGTGCCACGCCCAGGCTAAGAGAATCACTCAGATCCTCAAACAGGACAATGGCTTTTTTGTAGTAATGAATGGCGTTATTACTGTTCGCTGCCATTGAATAATCATCAGCAATTGCAACATTAGCCTTTCCCAAATCACTAGTGGAATTCAATTTCACGGCTATACCGGCTGCTTTAAAATGAAATTCCAGTGCCTGTGAAAAATTTCCTATTGATCTGTAGGAATGGCCTTGGTTTAATAAAGCACTGAACACATAATTCAATGAATCTTGTTCCTCCGCCAAAGACAATAATTCTTCACTATACACGATGGCCTTTTTTGGATCTGCTAGATTTTTAACCAGTTTATTCAGAATAAACAGTTTGTTTTCTGGAGGATATAATCCGTTTTTATAAATGTTTTCCAGGCTATCAGCCAGTTTTTCATTTTGGCTGTATAGACCCGAACCTGCAAGAATAAAACAGATCAATACCAAACTTGACTTATGCAGAACAGCTTGAATCATGGCATAAAAATTATTTCACGCATGGCCTGTGGCATGGCACTGTGATTTAATTGATCCTGAGTATGGGATCTATATTGAACGTCCCATTTTGTGGATCTGCCGGGTTAGACTTACTTAGAAACTGAAAATGAATACTATAAAATTCCTCATCTCCTCCTTTTGCCTTTCGTCCACTTTGGCCTTCGGACATCTATTTCTCCATCTCAAAATCATCACTTAGTTCAGCAGTTTTTCACCTTGTTTTGATATTCTATTTCCGTGATAAAAACAGTGATCAACATCCGGTGTCAGAAGATGAAACTCCCACCCACTCAATATCATCATTCAAATGCGACTTCAAAACCGTATATTCTTTGTTTGAAATTCTGGGATCCTGTCCGAAATTGGCATATGCGTATTTATCAGCGTCTTTTTTGTTTTTAAGGTATTGTAGTATTCACATACAGGGTGATGCGATGTGTTTTTGCTGGGATTAAATTTGTTATTAACGGGACTCATTCTACATTTTTTTAAAAGTTTAAATTGCACGAAAACGAAGAAACCTGTTAAACCGACAGACAGGAGCATATATTATAAAAACTGATCCTTTTTTAGTCTTTTTATATGAAGGAAGAAATTTACCGGTATGGGTTTATTAAAATGTCGTTGTTACGTCAGGTCAACTACGTCAATTTTTCGAAGTCTAATGAATGAACTTCGTAGGGTTCCTGTTTAGCCAGAAAGTTACTTCCCTTTTTAAATCACGCAAATCAATTTAAATCATCCCGGCTACATAAGTTAGCGGATCAAATAATAGGGGAAGCAATATAAAAATAGGAAAAATTAACGGTATACACAAGGATAAATTATGATTGATGAAGGAGAGATTTTATTGCATCCCTTGAAAATGGTCACGGATTAATATCCGCCAACAATAGAAAAGTAGCAGTAAACAGTCTCTACGCAGAGCGGTAAATGATTACCAAAACTTGAGGCCAATAAAATCTCAGCTTTTATAAGCAGGATTCTTTTATTAAGATTATTTTTGCAAAGTAAAATTTGAAGATGAATTACTCAAAAGTCAGGTTGGTGGTTACCGATATGGATGGTACCCTGTTGAACTCGGAAGGCAGGGTTAGCGCCCGTTTTTTTGAGCAGTTCGAGATACTTAAGAACAACAACATCCATTTTGCTGCTGCCAGCGGTCGTCAATATTTCAGTATCAGTGACAAGCTGGATTCAATTAAAGATGAGATCACCATTATTGCTGAAAATGGCGGTTTGGCCAAGCACCGCGAAACAGAACTGGTCTTTACCAGCCTGGGTTTAAAGAAAGCAAAAGAACTTGTGCCACTACTCAGGCAGATCAAGGGGGCAAATATTGTTCTTTGCGGCAAAAATTCGGCTTATCTGGAAAGTGAGGATATGGCATTTATTGAATTGTTCCGTGAATATTACTCAAAATACACCTGTGTTGCTGATTTGTGTGAGATCGAAAACGATGATATTTTTAAAATAGCTGTCTATCATTTTGATTCCTCAGAAAAGCATTTGTATCCGCATGTAGCTCACCTAGAAAGCGAAATGCAGATAAAAGTCAGCGGCCATAACTGGCTCGATATCTCACATCCAAATGCACATAAAGGATTTGCTTTGAAAATTGTTCAGGACTATTTCGGGGTAACAAAAGAAGAAACCATGGTCTTTGGTGACTTTAACAACGACCTGGAAATGCTGGCCGAAGCAGATTTTAGTTTTGCCATGGCTAATGCCCATGAGAATGTTAAAAAAGTTGCCCGGTACCATACAAAAAGCAACAATGAGCAGGGAGTAGAAATTGTTCTTGAAGAACTTATCAAATCAAGAACAAAGTGAATTTTTCGCTTTGATATGAGAGTCACTTTATCTGATTACCGGGTGTAAGTAAAAAAGAATTTTATTTATGAACTGTTTACATGCCTGCCGAAGTTTAACTGTTTTAATTGTACTATTTTTTATGACTGAATTTTCCTTTGGCCAGGACTGGGCCGGACTTAACCGGTATAAAGAAGAAAACAGGATCCTAGTATCGAGAGAAAATAAAGGGAATCGGGTTGTTTTTATCGGTAACTCGATCACAGAAGGCTGGGCCGTTCAGAATCCGGCTTTTTTCAAAGATAATTATATCAACAGAGGAATCAGCAGCCAGGTTACCACTCAAATACTTTTCAGATTTAAGCAGGATGTCGTGGAACTCAGTCCAAAAGTTGTGGTCATACTGGCCGGCACCAATGATATTGCGGAAAATTCCGGGCCCATAAGCCTTGAAGATATATTGGGCAATATCAAAGCCATGGCGCAACTGGCTAAAAACAATCAAATTGCAGTGGTATTGTGTTCTGTTCTGCCCGCCAATGATTACCCTTGGAGGCCGGGTTTGCACCCTGATAAAAAAATACCCGAATTAAACAAAATGATTCAGGCATATGCTGCCGATTCCGGATGCGTTTACGTGGATTATTTCAGCGCTATGACTGATGAGCGAAACGGACTTCCAAAAAAGTATGCTGAAGACGGGGTTCACCCCACGAAAGCGGGTTATGCTGTAATGGAATTACTGGTTGAGGAGGGTATAAAAAAAGCTTTTTTTCAGAATAAAATATAAGTTCTAAAACTTTTTGTTTCTTTGTGAGATATACCATTACTTCATGTCGATTACTGTTAAAAATACGAGCAAATATTACGGAAAACAAAAGGCATTAAACGCTGTCAGTTTTTCTATTGATACCGGAGAGATCGTCGGCTTCCTGGGTCCGAACGGGGCAGGTAAATCGACCATGATGAAAATAATTACGGCTTATATTGAGGCGAATGAGGGGGAAGTTCTGGTAAACGGGCTGGATGTTCAAAAAGATGAACTGGCAGTAAAAAGATCGGTTGGTTATCTGCCTGAGCACAATCCGATGTATCCGGATATGTACATCAAAGAATATCTGCAGTTTCATGCAAATATCCATAAAGTTGACAAGCAGAGAATAAGCGAAGTTATCGATCAGGTGGGATTAGGTCCGGAACAGCACAAAAAAATAGGGCAGTTGTCCAAGGGTTACCGTCAGCGGGTAGGTTTGGCCGCCGCATTGTTACATGATCCCCAGGTTTTGGTTTTGGATGAGCCTACTACCGGATTGGACCCGAATCAGCTGGTGGGAATAAGAGAGATGATCAAAGAGATCGGCAAGGAAAAAACCATCCTGCTTTCCACACATATCATGCAAGAGGTGGAAGCCATGTGCAACAGGGTGATTATCATAAAGCAAGGGGAGATTGTTGCAGACAAAAACCTGAAGGAGTTGATGGACAGCAAAGAACAGGTGATCGAAGCAGAATTCGACAGGCCTGTGGAAAACAAATTATTGCATGGCATTTCGGGTCTGACTGAGGCGAAAAACACGGAAGGAAATATCTGGCAACTCGTATTTGACACCCAGGACGATATGCGGCCGGAAATCTTTGATCTAGCCAAAAATAGCGGCTTCAGAATTTTGAGTATGCAGCGGAAAGTAGTCAACCTGGAAGAACTTTTCCGTACTTTAACCAATTAGTAACCGGGTAAAAGATCGCCAGTTGAAGTGCAGGGAATTCAAACCCGGGTATCAGTCTACATTCACCGGCCTTAAGTTGTAAGTATCAATTATCTGAAATTCTGATTATCTTTAACTTTAATTTTAAATTTGCTTTTTCATGGACCTACAGTTAATTCCGCGAATAAAAAATCTGAACAGTAACAACTTCTTTCTTTTGGCCGGTCCCTGTGCCATAGAAAGCGAAGAGATGGCGCTTCAAATCGCTGAAAAGGTGGTTGAGATTACGGAAAAACTAAAAATTCCTTATGTTTTCAAAGGTAGTTTTAAAAAGGCCAACCGCTCGAGGATCGACAGCTTTTCGGGTATCGGAGATGAAAAAGCCCTGAAGATCCTGCAGAAAGTAGGAAAGACTTTTGATATTCCCACCGTTACGGATATACACGACGTACATGATGCAGAGATGGCGGCCGCTTATGTGGATATACTGCAGATCCCGGCTTTTTTGGTACGTCAGACGGATCTTGTTGTGGCAGCGGCAAAAACAGGAAAAGTGGTCAACCTGAAAAAGGGTCAGTTTATGAGTCCGGAATCCATGAAACACGCCGTAAAAAAAGTGCAGGACAGCGGTAATGAGAAGGCGATGATCACCGACCGCGGAACCATGTTTGGTTACCAGGACCTTATTGTAGACTTCAGGGGAATACCCGTGATGCAGCAATATGCAACCACGGTTCTTGACATAACCCATTCCCTGCAACAACCCAATCAAAACAGCGGGGTAACGGGCGGAAGGCCTGAACTGATAGAAACAATTGCAAGGGCAGGTATTGCCGTGGGTGTTGACGGATTGTTTCTCGAAACACATTACGATCCGGCCTCAGCCAAATCAGATGCTGCAAACATGTTAAAATTGGATTACCTCGAAGGACTGCTCACCAAGCTGGTTGCTATAAGAAGTGTGATTAAACGGTTTTAGCTTTCAGACATTTTTTAAACGGCTGATCACCTCGCCGGGATTCTTGGCGCCAAAAACAAAACTACCTGCCACAAAAGCTGTGGCACCTGCCTCTTCCAGTTTTCTGATGTTGACATCATTTACCCCGCCGTCAACTTCAATGATGGTTTTCGCCTTGTGTTCAGCGATCATTTTCTGCAGTTGCACTATTTTTTTATAGGTATTTTCAATAAAACTCTGCCCGCCGAATCCGGGATTCACACTCATGATCAGTACCAGGTCGAGGTCATGAATGATATCTTCCAGAACAGAAACCGGGGTATGGGGATTCAGAGAAACCCCTGCGAGCATCTTTTCAGCTTTTATTTCCTGAATGGTGCGGTGTAAATGGGTGCAGGCCTCATAATGCACAGTTAAGATATCTGCACCCACTTTTTTAAAGGTGCTGATATAGCGCTCGGGTTGTACGATCATCAAATGTACATCAAGCGGTTTGGTAGCATGTTTTTTGATTACTGAGATCACAGGCATTCCGTAAGAAATATTCGGAACAAACACACCATCCATGATATCCAGATGAAACCAGTCAGCTTCACTTTTGTTGACCATTTCTATATCTCTTTGCAGATTGCCGAAATCGGCGGCTAAGATGGAAGGTGCAATTATGCGTTTCATTATTTTCTTTTTCACAAAAGTACTAAAAAACACAAAAGCCTGCGTTTTATCGCAGGCTTTCTGTTGTTCAATTAACCGAGGTAAGTTTTTAAGATCTTACTTCTTGAGGTATGTTTCAGTCTCCGGATCGCTTTTTCCTTGATCTGTCTTACTCTTTCGCGGGTCAGGTCGAAGGTTTCTCCAATTTCTTCCAGCGTCATCGGATGCTGGTTTTCCAGTCCGAAGTACAATTTTACCACATCGGCCTCTCTTGGAGTCAGTGTTTCCAGTGCCCTTAAAATTTCTACCTGTAAAGACTCGTGCAGCAAAGCGCGGTCAGGATTGGGTGATTCGCCGTAATCCAGTACATCGTAGAGATTGGAATCTTCTCCTTCAATCAAAGGGGCGTCCATGGATACGTGTCTGCCGGAATTTTTCATGGATTCCTTTACGTCTGTAACAGTCATGTCGAGTTCTTTGGCAATTTCTTCTGCAGAAGGAACCCTTTCATTTTCCTGCTCTAAACGGGCATATGTTTTGTTAATTTTGTTGATAGATCCAATTTTGTTCAGGGGCAGCCTTACTATCCTCGATTGTTCGGCCAGAGCCTGCAAAATGGATTGTCTGATCCACCAAACGGCATAGGAAATAAACTTGAATCCCCTTGTTTCATCAAATCTTCTCGCAGCCTTTATGAGTCCCAAATTTCCCTCATTGATCAGGTCAGGCAGTGTTAACCCTTGATTTTGGTATTGTTTCGCAACCGATACTACAAACCTCAAATTCGCTTTGGTCAATCGTTCCAGTGCGGCCTGATCGCCGGCTTTGATTTTCTGCGCCAACTCTACCTCTTCATCTGCAGTTATCAGGTCAACTTTTCCAATTTCTTGTAAATATTTGTCTAATGATGCGGTTTCACGGTTAGTTACCTGTTTTGTGATCTTTAGTTGTCTCATGTATTTGATTTAAGTTAAACTACATTACAAGGGTGTATATGATTATACGTATCTTTTGAAGAAAATGTTACAAAACTGAAAAAAAAAGTCAAAAAAAAATATTATTTAGGATTTCGTATGACAAAAACGTAAGAGTCACACATTTATTTTGTTTATCAAAACGGATAAACAGCAAAAAACCTGCCAAAGTGACCTGGCAGGTTTAAATTTAAGAGATCTTAACTATTTAGTCCCTGTTGTTATCGCGGGGTTTTCTGTCGTCTCTACGGTCATCGCGTCTGAAGTCACGGCCTCCGCCACGACTGTCACGGCCACCTCTTGAATCTCTGTCTCTTGAACTGTCTCTCGGTGGTCTTTCAACATAGCCTTCCGGTTTTGGCAAAGTAGCTTTGCGCGAAACTTTTTCTTTTCTTGTTTTAGGATCAATACCTATGTACTTCACTTTGAACACATCACCCATCTTAACCACGTCGGTCACATTTTCGGTGCGTTCCCAGGCGAGCTCGCTCACGTGCAAAAGCACTTCATTACCAGGGGCATCCAGATATTCTACAACTGCACCGAAATCGAGCAACTTGATCACTTTCACATCGTAAACTTCTCCTACGGTTGGTTTAAACAACATAGAGTCTATCTTAGCAAGTACTGCATCAATGCCATCCTGATTGGTTCCCAGAATTTCAACAACTCCCTGTTCATCTACTTCATTGATCACAATGGTGCAACCGGTAGCCTTTTGCAATTCCTGGATTACTTTTCCACCAGGGCCGATCAGGGCGCCGATAAAGCTTCCTGGTATCGTTCTGGTAATGATCTTGGGTGCATGCGGTTTAACATCTGCGTTGGGTTGAGCGATGGTGTCAGTCAGTTTTTCCAGGATATGCAAGCGACCTTCACGGGCCTGGTGTAAGGCTTTGATCAGGATCTCATAAGGCATGCCTTTGATCTTCATATCCATCTGACAGGCGGTAATACCATCAGCTGTTCCAGTTACTTTAAAATCCATATCCCCCAGGTGATCTTCGTCGCCGAGGATGTCTGACAAAACAGCAAAGCGTTCTCCATCAGAAATCAAACCCATGGCTATACCGGAAACCGGTTTTACCATTTGTATACCGGCATCCATCAGGGCCATGGTTCCTGCACAAACAGTTGCCATAGAAGATGAGCCGTTGGATTCTAAAATTTCGGATACAATCCTTACGGTATAAGGACAATCAGCAGGAACCATATTTACAAGAGCTCTTTGTGCCAAATTTCCGTGTCCGATCTCCCTGCGTGAGGTTCCCCTCAGTGGCATAGCCTCTCCAGTAGAGAACGGAGGAAAATTGTAGTGTAAATAGAATTTCTGTTCTCCCTGAAAGGTAGGCATATCGATCATATTTGCCTCTCTGGAAGTTCCTAAGGTAACCGTCGCCAGGGCCTGGGTTTCACCCCTGGTAAAAATTGATGAACCGTGAACTGAAGGCAAATAATTTACTTCACACCAAATTGGGCGTATCTCGTTCGTCTTCCTGCCATCAAGACGCAATCCTTCTGAAAGGGTTAGTTCTCTTACAGCTTCCTTCTCAATTTTATGGTAGTAAGTTTTGATCAGACCGCTTAGTTCGGCAAGTTCTTCCTCTGAAAAGGAGGCAAGTACCTCGTCTTTTACCGCAGCAAAAGCGTCACTTCTTTCTTTTTTACTGCTTCCCGCTTTTGCGATCGCATAAATTTTATCATAGGCCAGTTTGCGTACTTTGGCAGCGATCTCATCACTGCTTACAGCAGGAGGGTATTCTCTGGTAGCTTTCTTTCCAAAGGCTTCTGCCAGTTTTACCTGAGCCTTACACTGTACTTTGATCGCTTCATGCGCAAAACGGATGGCTTCCACCATATCTTCTTCCGAAATTTCTTTCAGCTCACCTTCCACCATCATCACAGAATCCTCAGAGGCACCGATCACCATATCCACATCAGAGATCTCTAATTGTTTCTGGCTAGGGTTCAAAATAAATTTTCCATCGATTCTTCCTACACGCACTTCAGAGATCGGGCATTCAAACGGAATATCAGATAACTGTATTGCCGCCGAGGCAGCTAAACCTGCCAAGGCATCGGGCATAACTTCATCGTCATGCGACATCAGCTGGATCATCACCTGGGTCTCATACCTGTAATCAGAAGGAAACAACGGGCGTAAAACGCGGTCAACAATACGCATGGTCAGTACTTCGCCATCGCTGGGTCTGGCCTCTCTTTTGAAAAATCCACCCGGATATCTTCCTGCAGCAGCGAACTTTTCGCGGTAATCTACTGTAAGCGGAAAGAAATCAACCGGACTCGGGTTGTAAGATGAAACTACGGTACAGAGCAACATGGCGTCTCCCATTCTAACAACTACAGAACCATGGGCCTGTTTCGCTAATTTTCCCGTTTCAATGGAAATTGTTCGGCCATCACTCAGTGTAATGGTCTCTTTAAATGTTTTTGGTATCATAAAATCGATTGTTAATTTGCCTTTCAGGCATTATTAATTCATTTTTAACTTATGTAGTTGTGTTGCAGGAAGTTGCCAATGAATTACCAATAGTGCAGAATAAAAAAGAGAGGCACAGGGCCTCTCTGAAATATTATTTTCTTAAACCTAATTCTTTTACAATATGACGATATCTTTCAATATCTGATTTCATCAAATAGTCCAGAAGGTCCCTTCTTTTACCAACCAACTTCAACAAGGAACGCTGGGTGTTATAATCTTTACGATTAATTTTCAAATGCTCCGTCAAATGGTTGATCCTGTAGGTAAATAAAGCTATCTGACCTTCACTTGAACCGGTGTCGCTTTCTGATTTTCCGTGTGATTTGAAAATCTCTTTCTTTTTTTCTGTAGTTAAATACATGCTAACATTAATTAATTAATAATTTTTATGTATGGTTTTTTGATATTTTTTATATCAGTCGGCAAAGATAGATTTTTTATTTTGATTAACAATATGAAAATTGAATTTGCGTTTTAATTTATTGGGGTATACTGCTTTGCCTTGATTTTGAGCGGACCTTTAATAATTGTTAAATTAAATTAATATGATTAATATTTTTATAAAAATCCTTAAAATGGGTCCTTATGGACTTGTATGGATCCTTTTGTTTTCTTGCGGGGAAAACAGCACGGAAGACCTGGAAATAAATGGCCAGGAGGAAGAGTCTGTTCAGTTGCAATTGAGTGCACAAAACACACTGGAAAGTGTTTCTTTTCTGTTAGGAGATACCTACGAATTGGATGCGGTTGCTTTAACCAATGACGGGATCCTTGCCAAAGGAACCGAATTGCTGGATTGTGGAACGATTAATATTGAACTCCTTCCAACCGGAAGAAAGACCATCCGAAGTTTTGATACAAACTGTACCACAAAAAATGGAATTTTGGTTAGTGGTAAAATTATTACGGTAATTACCCTTGACCGGGTAAATTTCACAGCCAGTATTCGACACACTTTTGAAAATTTTTATGTAGATGGCAATAAAGTTGAAGGTACGGTTGAAGTGGAGAAACTATTTATCAATGCCTTTGGCAATCCGCAGGCAAACAAAATATTTGATATTTCGATACTAAAAAAGGACGGTATGGTCTTGGTTATGAAAGGACAAAATCAAAGAGAATGGATAGAAGGACTAACTACAACTGATCGCTCAGATGATGTTTTTCTGATTACCGGAACTTATACCATATCAGATCAGAACGGTGGCGTTTATACACACAGGATTAAAGAACCCCTGCGCAGAGAACTGGCTTGCACCCATATTGTGAAGGGTACAATTGAGCTTATTAAAAATTCCCGGACCATCATTCTGGATTTTGGTAACGGGGAGTGTGATGCGTTGGCAACCATTGAGATCAATGGAAAATTGCGGGAAATAACCCTGAGAAATAAGAATTAATTCTATAAAAAAAAGAGGTCGTTAAATCAAACGGCCTCTTTTTTTTAACTTCTCAGGGGTTGGTTTTGAATCAGATCCAGGTATTGATTTACCATTTTTTTCAAATCCTTGCGTTCTACTATTTTATCGAGAAATCCATGCTCAAGAAGAAATTCTGAACGCTGGAATCCTTCAGGAAGGTCTTTTCCCGTTGTGTCTTTCACAATTCTGGGCCCGGCAAAACCGATCAGGGCACCGGGTTCAGCTATATTTATATCACCCAGCATGGCATAAGATGCCGTGGTACCTCCGGTAGTCGGATCTGTACATAGCGAGATATAAGGTATCCTTGCTTCTGCCAGCTGCGCGAGCTTAGCCGAGGTTTTAACAAGCTGCATCAATGAATAGGAAGCTTCCTGCATTCTGGCTCCTCCCGATTTAGAGATCATCAGGAAAGGGATCTTTTTTTTAAGGGAGTAATCGATGGCCCGGGCAATTTTTTCACCTACCACACTGCCCATCGATCCTCCAATAAAGGCAAAATCCATTGCGGCAATGACAAGATCTTTGCCCATGGATTTACCCACAGCAGTTCTCACTGCATCCATCAGTTTGGTTTTGGCCTGGGCTTCCTTAAGCCTTACCGTATATTTTTGTGTGTCTTCGAACTTAAGCGGATCTTTTGAAGACATTTTGGCATCCAATTCCTTGAAATTGTTTTCATCAAAGAATATTTCAAAATATTCTTTACTTCCAATGCGCACATGATATCCATCTTCCGGGCTTACGTATAAATTAGCCCTTAAATCGTCAGTATCTATGATTTTCCCGCTTGGGGATTTATACCATAACCCTTTTGGAACATCCATCTTCTTTTCTGTCGGGGTCTGGATTCCTTTGATCTTTCTTTGAAACCAATTACTCATTCTTGCTGCTTTTTAATTTAATTAATTGGCGGGGGAAGATTAAAAAAGGAGAACCATTTTTAAAAAAAGATTCTCCTGATATTCATTTTTATAAAGTATTCACGTTGTTCAGATCCTCAAAAGCTTGCTTTAGCCTGTCTTTCAATGAAATCTCACCCAGACGGATCCAGTTTCTCGGATCGTAATATTTCTTATTTGGTGCGTCGTCTCCTTCAGGATTTCCTATTTGTCCCTGCAAATAATCTTTTTTACCCTGCATAAAGTCTCTCACACCTGCCATATATGCGTATTGCAGGTCGGTATCGATATTCATTTTGACAACACCATAATCAATGGCCTCTCGTATCTCCTCAACCGAAGAACCCGAACCGCCATGGAATACAAAATCAACAGGATTTTTTTCTGTATGGTGTTTTTTCTCAATAAATTTTTGTGAATTATCCAGGATCTTGGGTGTCAATTTAACGTTTCCGGGTTTGTATACTCCATGAACGTTACCGAAGGAGGCCGCAATCGTAAAGCGGTCGCTTACTTTTTTTAATTCTTCATAAGCATAGGCTACTTCTTCAGGCTGGGTGTACAATTTGGAAGCATCGGCATCGGTATTGTCAACGCCATCTTCCTCACCTCCCGTGATGCCTAATTCTATTTCTAGAGTCATTCCGATCTTGCTCATTCTTTGGAGATAGGTCTTACAGATCTCGATATTTTCTTTTAATGGCTCCTCAGATAGGTCGATCATATGCGAGCTGAACAGGGGTTTTCCGGTTTGCTTATAGAATTCTTCACCAGCGGCGATTAAACCGTCCAGCCAGGGAAGCAGTTTTTTTGCACAATGGTCCGTATGCAGGATTACCGGTACTCCATAAGCTTCTGACATAATATGTACATGTCTTGCGCCAGCTATACCACCCGCGATCGCTGCAGCCTGGTTTTCATTGCTCAATCCTTTGCCTGCATTAAAAATTGCACCTCCGTTGGAAAATTGAATAATGGCCGGAGCATTCAATTCTTTTGAGGCCTCCAAAACGGCGTTGATCGTGCTTGAACTGATTACATTGGCGGCAGGCAGGGCAAATTTTTTCTTTTTTGCAAGTTGAAACATGGCCTGAACGTCATCACCTGTTACGACTCCTGGTTTAAATTGTTTTGACATAATGTTTTTTTTGACTTTTATAGAAGGACAAAAATAAGAAATAAAACTTTTAAAAAGGGTAATTGATGCCTATATTGTAAACGGCATTTCCAAAATTGTAATTCGTCAGCCATTTTTTGTCATCAGCCAAATAGGGTTCATAGGTTTTGAAACCGATATCAAAACGGAAAATGAGAAAATCAAAATCATATCTCAAACCGAACCCTGACCCAAGGGCGATATTTTTCAAAGAGGCGAATTCGGTAAACTTACCTTCCTCGGTAACCAGGTTGGAATTGGTAATATCCCAGATATTACCTGCATCCACAAAAAGAGCGCTGTAAATATTGTCAAGAACCTTGAACCGGTACTCAAAACTAGATACGATTTTCAGGGTTCCAACTTTGTATTCCAAATAATTTAGTTCGCCCCCGGGACCCAGATCATAGGTTTGCCAGGCCCTGATATCATTTGAACCACCCGCACTGTAACTGCGGCTAAAAGGTATGTTGGTCGAATTTCCATAAGGTATGGCTATACCCAAAAAATTTCTCCACACAAATACATTGCTGCCATATGGGTTCCAGTACCTTTTGTATTCAAACTCCGTCTTCAGGTACTGCGCAATCGGCAAACCGAACATTGTTTTTTGCCCGTCTTCATTTGTTGATTGAGAGATAGCTGTCGATAAATTTCCTGCAGATACAATTCTGGCCGACAGAAAATAAAAATCCTGGTCACTTAGATTTTCCTTTGTGCTGTAATTGGCCGTATATGAAATAACCGGCACCATCACATCCTCGATCAGGATCTCCCGCAGCTCATCTACATCGGAAACTGTATTGTAATCATCTAAGTTACTTTGCTCATACCCGTTTGCCGGATCGAGGATCTCATCCATAAAGGCCAGAATTTCATCGTTGTCCTGAGGCAGAGTTTCATCGAAGAGAGATTCCGATACCTCATTCAGCTTTTCGTATTCAGAATTATATACCAAGAAATAATTGTCGATATTCTGGTTTTTTATGTACTGAAAATTAAAAAGTTCAATCTTATGACCCAGGCGGGGGGTACTTTGCCAGGCATACATCATATTAGATGTGACCGTAATGCGGTCGAGGCCGATATTTTTTTGTGTTCCCAGGGTAAGGTCAAATTTGGTGACAGGCGTCATCTCTTTGGTAACCAATTTATCTGTATTAAAAGGGAAAAAGATTCTGGGGATGCTCAGGGAGGTGTTGGCAAGAAATTCCCAGGCATTAAAAAAACCTGAGCCCTGAACGCCGGCATCCTGTGAAACATTCAATAAGGAACCCTGAAAAGAAACTTCAAATATCTCTGTTCCTCTGAATACATTTCGGTCAATAAATGATGATTTTCCCAGTATTCCAAACGGTTTTGTGCTGGAGGTTGTGGCATCCAGGTCAAAGGTTATGGCATACTTTTTATTCGACTTCAGATAGATTTCTGCATCCAGAGATTCATCGTCTTTTTCGATGAGGTCAATATTCATTGCCGCCTTGAAATTCTGGGTTTTTCGCAAGTGACTGAGGGTCAAGTTCACATCATTCAGCCTGAAGATGCTGTCGGGGTAAATGAAAAGGGCATCATCCAGGCGTTTGGGTTTATATTTGAGTTTATTGGGAGAATAATAGGTTATGCCTTCATAACTTGCAGAATCCAGGGCGGTTTCTCTGGCTTTTTTTGATTCAAAATCAATATAGACTTTTACATCCCTGAATCTTTGAACCTTATAGGGTTTAAAATAAACACTATCTCCGGCAGTTACTAACCTTTCCGGTATTTTGAGGGTGATGAATTTGTCCTTTGGAAGGTCCAGGGAGTCTGTCCAGTAACCTATTGAACCGGGATTGAAATGATAGATACCGGAATTTTTAAAGAGGTTGTTCAACCTGTTCTTTTCCTTTTCAAAAGTTTCAAAAACAAAGGGATCTCCCTCTGCCAGCCAGGATTTCTTTTGATGTTTTTTATAAATGGAGTCAAGCACCGGAGAGGCGATATCAATTTTGATGGTATCGATTCTATACCGTTTGTTCGTTGTTACATTATAAATGACCTCAGTTTCTTTCGCTTTGGAGGTATCGAGCTCATAACTGACCTGGGCATCAAAGTATCCCTGGGTGAAGAAGTAGTCCTGAAACGATTTCAGGGTTTTGGCGGCCTTTACTTCGCTGAAAAGCACTGGTGGCTGGCCTTTTTTCAGGTACCATTCATTAAAGGCTTTGTGCGTATTATAAACTACTACGGTTTGTTTTTCTGAAAACACATTACTTACAAAACCTGCAGTTTCAGGATGGTTCATCACCCATTTCTCATAATTATCCTCAAATTCGGGATCGCCGTAATTGTATATGTTCAAGCCCAGGGGGAATCCGAGAACGCTGCTGTTGGGGCGTTGAACTATATAATCGTAGATCTCAGATTCACTCGTTTTTTTACCGTCGATTACCACAGTATTCGCGCTGAGCAAACTCTGATTATCAGGGACATATTTCGTTGTATTACAGGACGTAAATACAATTAAAAAGAACACAAAGAATACTATTTTTGTATATGTTTGTGGCAAATTTCCCAATTTTAAGTTTCTGTCAAAAATAACACTATTTACATGTTAATCAACAGGCATATCAAATTATTAAATCAAATCAACCAAAAAAAGAACCGGCTTGAACTGGGGCTTTTTGCAGCTGAAGGAATTAAGTCGGTTCATGAGCTTATCGAGGGGGGTATGGGTTTAAAATATTTGTTTGTAACCAGTGAATACGAGAATAATTTTCATTCAGAAGCACTCATTACCGTTGATGCTGCTACCCTTAAAAAACTTAGCAACCTGAAAACACCCAGCGGGGTATTGGGTGTATTTGAAATACCGAAAAAACCGTTGTTAATTCACAGCGGATTGACTTTGGTACTTGATGAAATCAATGATCCGGGAAATCTGGGTACGATCATTCGTTTGTGCGACTGGTTTGGCGTTGACCAGCTGGTCTGTTCAAACAATACGGTGGATTGCTATAATCCGAAAGTTGTGCAGGCAAGTATGGGCTCTTTGGCCCGCGTATCTATTGTTTACTGCGACCTTGAAGAATTTCTGAAAAATGACGGAAGGCCGGTGTATGGAACCTTCCTGAAGGGCAATTCGATCTACCAGTGCGATTTGAAACCGGATCTGATACTTGTTATGGGAAATGAAGCCAATGGAATTTCCTCCGGCATAGAAAAGCTGGTAACCGACAGCATTACAATTCCCGGTTTTGGGAAAGAGCATAAAACCGAAAGTCTGAATGTGGCCACTGCCACAGCAGTTATTTTGAGTGAATTTTGTCGCAGGATGCGCTGATTTTCAACCGGATAACGAGTAGGAAAAGATCAGTTTGCAAAAAAATCTTTTACATAGGCTACTTTTTGATTTTCTGTCATTTGCTTTGCAATTCTTATTTCCTTTAATCTGGCGTACATTCCAGGGTGGTTTCGGATCAATTTTTCCAGTTCTTTCTTGGTTTTTCCGGGACCAAAAATCATCAGTTCGTCTTTGTCTTCCAGTGTTTGAATAACCTCGTTTAAATATCGTTTCAATTGAGCATCGATCTTTATTTCCTTAGTTTTTTCGTCATTTAAATACTGTTTTCCAAATCTGCCATAAATCTTTGATTGTCCGGGAATTCTTTCTCTGGTTTCAATTTGAGAATAAATTGTTTTGATTTCTTCTGAATCATCAGCCAGGGTAATGACTTTTGCTTCTTTCTGATCTAACCAAATACCTGCTTTTTTCATGATGCAAAAATTTTAATGAACGATTAATCTGTATCGGGTTTCGAAGCCATAAATGGCTGAAAAGACCCACTTAAATTTATGAATTATTATTGGTATTAACTAAAAAAACAGGAAGTATATATGGATTTTAACAATTAGAAAAATCCGGAATCAAAGCAGCCGGAATGCTACCTGTTGTAATATCTTTCGCAGAATAACCATCATGGCAACATTCCACTAATGGTCTGTATAAAGTTTTGATATCCAGTGTTTTGGGTATTTCCAAAAGTAAGGATTATTTTTTAAAGGACACCAAAATGAATTCAGCCTCTGTGGTACCCGTATTTTTTATTGAGTGCGCACATCCGTCATGCCAGTGCATGTCACCTTTCCTGTATTCCTTGTCATTGCTGATTCCTTTTCCATCAGTATAACTTAATTTGTAATCGGAAAGGGAATATACCAATCGGTTGAGTCCGTCGTGTTTTGGTATCATCTTCCCAGGCTCCAGCTTGATCTTCACCACTTTAAAATTTTCGTCCTCATTTAACAGTGAGGCGAATTCCTGGTTGAACGCGGTGGCATCTTTTTTTGGATTCATGGATTCGCAGGCAGGTAATTCAGTTGTGGTTCTCAAAAATACCAGCCATTCAGCAGGCTTGTTTGAGAGGTTTTTAGCAAAATGATTGCCTGGCTTATGAAAATGTACATCACCCATTTTCCATTCTTTTGTACCCAGGTTTTGTCCGTTTTCATTCCATTCAATAAGGTAGTCGTTCAGGGAGTAGATAACCCGCGCAACACCCTCATGCTCTGTCTGTTGCTGGCCCGGTTCCAGTGATTCAATAAAAACTCTGGCATATTCATTTTCAAAAATAGTACTGGGTTCTTTTGACACGTGGGCTACAGGAATTGAATCCGTTTCCTGTTTGCCGGTTTCCATGGTACTTTTATCAGCCTTGTTGCAGGCAGCTATGACCATTCCAAGCATAAAAACTGCAAAAATATATAGTAAAGGTTTCATACGATAATACATTAATGTTAATTGATTATTCTCTTAAAGATACGAATAAATTTTGAAAAAATAAATTATTTACTTCTTAATATTCAAGGATTTGACTTGTTCCTCAGGCCTGAATTTTGCCATAACAGAGACCTTTAGCTATTATCATTATTTAATATGTATTTTTTAAAACCTGAGGAATTATTTACTAAATTTAGGACTCATTAAAACAAAAATTATTGATTCTAAGAAAATATGCAATGAAACAAACGATCAGTTTTAAGTTAAATGGTAAGCCGGTTTCTGTGCAGGTTAACGGGGATGAATCTGTTCTCACCGTGCTTCGCACCTATCTGGACCATACGGGTACCAAGTACGGATGCGGTTTGGGAGAATGCGGTTCTTGCACGGTAATCATGGATAAGGAGGCTGTGCGCTCCTGCATGATCACGGCAGAAGACCTCGTTGGTAAAGAAATTACTACCATAGAAGGATTGAGCGCGGGTGGTACCTTGCACCCCTTGCAGAAAGCCTTTATCGCCCACGATGCCCTGCAGTGTGGTTTCTGCACGCCGGGCATGATCATGAATGCCTATGGTTTATTGTTGAAATCACCTAATGTAAACAGGGAGGAAATCATAAAGGGCATGGATGCCAACCTGTGCAGATGCGGGTCTTATAACCGTATAGTCGATGCCATTGAAACAGCTGCTAAAGAATTGAATAAAAAGTAACCTTATGGGAACAGATAAAATAATGGATCCGTTTTTCGGTGAAACAGAAAAACCGGTCATGTATGACAGGAGAAAGTTTTTAAAGAACCTCGGCGGAGGAATTGTTGTTGTATTCTGTATAGGAGATCTTTCCATGCCAGAAGCCTATGGACAAAGCAGCCCTGCAGAGGATCTGAATTTTAACGCCTACCTCAGGGTAAAGGAGAACGGAAGAGTTGATTGTTATACCGGAAAGATAGAGATGGGACAGGGTGTGATCACCTCCCTGGCCATGGTGCTGGCCGAAGAGCTCGGAGTTTCTGTTTATGATATTGATATGGTTATGGGCGACACAGAGTTGTGCCCCTATGACGCAGGTACCTGGGGTTCACTCACAACCCGTTTTGCAGATCCTCCTATACGGGCAGCAGCGGCAGAGGCCCGGGAGGTGCTTCTGGATCTTGCGGCAGAGCGGTTTGCTGTTCCAAAAAGTCGGCTTGAAGTTAAGGAAGGAACCATTTATGTAAAGGATAATCCGGCAAAAAAAATCAGTTATGCCGAACTTACAAAAGGTCAGAAGATCGTAAAAAGCCTTGAACAAAAACCCGAGATCAAAAAGGCTAAAGATTTTAAGATCGTCGGCAAACCACTTTTCAAACTGGATGCAGAGTCAAAAGTTACAGGAAAAGCGAAATATACCGGTGATCTGAAATTGCCGGGCATGGTCTATGCAAGTGTCGTGAGGCCTGAAGCATTGGGATCCAAAAAACTCGAGGTTGATGCAACAAAATTAAAAAACTATGCGGGTGCAGAAATGATTGAGCATGAGGACCTGGTAGCTGTAATTCATGCCGATCCTGAAATATCTAAGAAGGCTGCAGACAGCATTGTTGTAAAATGGAAAGAACCGGAAGCCAAAGCGGATCAGGAGAGTATTTTCAAATACCTTGAAGAAAATATAAAACAAAACAAGGTGTTTGAAGAAGCGGGGAACCTTCAGCTGGGCAGAGAACAGTCTGAAAAAATCGCTGAGGCCACCTATCAGGACGGATACAAGGCGCATGCTGCAATGGAGACACATGCTGCTACCTGTTTTTTTGAGGGAGATAAA
Source organism: uncultured Flavobacteriaceae bacterium (assembly GCA_963816075.1). Classification (GTDB taxonomy): domain Bacteria; phylum Bacteroidota; class Bacteroidia; order Flavobacteriales; family Flavobacteriaceae; genus Namhaeicola. The sequence goes on from CAWFJI010000009.1 coordinate 347,289, forward strand.
CTCACTATGTGGGCGTCTACTCAAAGTCCTTTCGGTACGCGTAAACAGGTTGCAGAAGCATTGGGTATGACTGAGGACAAAGTCCATATAAAACAGATCTTCCTCGGCGGGGGTTTTGGTGGAAAATCATTTAATAGTCAGGCGATTGAGGCCGCTATTATTGCCAAAAAATGTCGAAAACCAGTTCAACTGGTTTTTAGCAGAAAAGAAGAATTCTTATATGATCGGTTTAGAACGGCTGCCCTGGTAAAAACTGTTGCCGGAGTAACTAAGGGAAAACTGAACTATTGGGAATTCGATATATATTCTGCCGGAACAAGGGGTACGGATAATTTTTATAATATTCCTCATTTCAGGACCAGAAACTTCAATCAGGACGGGATTCATCAGTTAGGAACAGGTGCATGGAGAGCCCCAGGCAATAATACGACTACTTTTGCCCGCGAATCTCATATAGACGTAATAGCCCATGCAGCCGGAATCGATCCAATGACCTTCAGATTGAACAATATTAAAAGCGCTGATATGATCGCAACCCTTAATCTGGCAGCGAAAACTTTTGGCTGGGGTAAAACAAAAAAACCAAATCACGGATATGGTATAGCCCTTGGACAGGATGCTGGAACCTTAGTTGCAATGATCGCAGAAGTTAGGGTTGATAAATCCACAGGTGTTGTTCAACCCATTCGCATAGTTTGTGCCCAGGATATGGGACAGGTGGTCAATCCACAAGGGGCCATCCTGCAAACTGAGGGAGGTATTACCATGGGACTTGGCTATGCGCTGTCTGAAGAGGTAGAGTTTAAAGGAGCTGATGTGAAGACAAATAATTTTAATAATTACGAGATTACAAGGTTTTCGAAGACCCCTCCAATTGAATGCGTTTTTATGGATAAAATGGATGCTAAGCCACAGGGAGGAGGAGAGCCCGCTATCATTTGCGTGGGTGGAGCGATCGCCAACGCAGTTTTTGATGCCTGTGGAGCACGGGTGAACAGGATGCCTATAACACCGGAACGTGTACTGGAGGCCATGAAGCCGGTTTAAATAAAAATGCAGTTTACCTAAGTCTTATTTGATTACAATAAACACATAAAAAAATGAAAGCGCATATATTTAAAAACAAAGACAGCATGCCCGCTCTTGGTTTGGGTACATGGAAGTCTGCACCCGGCGATGTGTACAAGGCAGTAAAAATTGCAATTAAAACAGGTTACAGGCATATTGATTGCGCACCTGTTTATGGCAATGAGAAAGAAGTTGGCAAGGCCGTATCTGAATGCATTGCTGATGGAATGGTCAAGAGAAGTGACTTGTGGATCACGTCAAAATTGTGGAATAACCAACACGCCAAGACAGATGTTGTTCCCGCTCTGAAACAAACCCTGAGCGATCTCAATATCACTTACCTCGACCTTTTTCTGATTCACTGGCCCATCGCTTTAAAGAAGAACATCATGTTTCCACAATCAGGAAAGGATATGATTTCATTGAAAGAAATACCACTCACCGAAACCTGGAAAGGAATGGAAGAAGCTGTAGATGCAGGACTAGCAAGGCATATTGGCGTTTCCAACTTCGGGATTAATAATCTCACAACAATTCTTAATTCAGCCAGGATCAGGCCTGAAGTGAATCAGGTAGAATGCCATCCTTACCTTCAGCAGAAGGAACTTTTTGCTTTTTGTAATACCAACAGCGTTTTTTTAACTGCCTATTCTCCTCTCGGTTCACCCGACAGGCCGGATGGTATAAAAGCAAAGAATGAACCCCTTCTTCTGCAGGACAAAATAATAAATGAAATTGCCAATACCAGAAAGGCATCTACAGCACAGATCCTGATCAGCTGGGCTTTGCAAAGAGGCACTTCAGTAATACCCAAATCCGTTCATGCCGGCAGAATAGCTGAAAATCTTAAAGCGGAGGAGATCAGTTTATCTGAAAACGAAATGGAGCAAATATCAAAAATCGACAAATCTTATCGGTATGTGTCTGGATCATTCTGGGTCTTTGAAGAGGGACCTTATGCGCTTGAGGATGTTTGGAGGTGAACAAGGATAAAGGACAAAGGATAAAGGACAAAGTAAAAAGGCAAAAGTAAAAAGTAAAAAGTTTTACTGTGTACTCGTAGCCCCGCGATGCCTCGCGGGGTGACTGATTATCTAAAGCCAAAAATCAATAATCAAATCTCAATACAAAATTTCCTGGCTCTTGATTCCTGGTTCCTGATTCAAGTTTCGATGTTTTTTGGTTTATCCTAAATCAAATCAGCATAAATCCCTTAAATCCGTGTCATCCGTGTGCAATTAAAACAAGGACAAAGGATAAAGGACAAAGGAAAAAGTAAAAAGGCAAAAGTAATTTGATCTCGATGCCTAAATAACGTTGATCGTTTTCACTTACTTTTTATCACTTTTGAGTTTATAATTCTGGACTTATAACACAGCCGATTCCCCGGGATCATTGTCTTCAGACAAATTTCTGGATATTTCTTAATCCCTGAGTTATTGATTTACAATAAATAAAATAATTATCTTTATTGAAACGAAAATAAGCATGAAGATAACTTTTTTGGGGGCTGCCGGCGAAGTAACCGGCTCAGCTTACTATGTGCAGACTGGAATTTCCGAGGTTCTGTTGGATTGTGGTGCCTTCCAGGGAGGTAGTTCGGCGGATGCAAAGAACGGCAAGTTGCCCTTAGTAGATATTAAAAACCTGGATGCTGTAGTGATCACCCATGGGCATTACGACCATACAGGCCGACTTCCACTCCTATTTAAGCTGGGTTACAGAAACCCCATTTATGCCACAGAGGCCACGATCGATCTTACCCGCCTGATCTTGATGGATTCGGTAAAAGTACAGGAATCGGAGATCAGCAGGATCAACCGCAAGAGAGTACGACTTGGTTTGTCTGAATTTGAGCCTGATTTTAACCAGGCAGATGTCGATGGCGTCCTCAGCCTCATGAAGCCCATTCCCTATGACGAAAAGGTGCCCATAGCCGAAGGAATTGTTTTTCGCGGAAGAGAGGCAGGGCATGCACTGGGCTCCATTAGCATTGAGCTGACCTTGTCAGCTTTTGGAAAAGAGAAAGTTGTTGTATTTTCAGGAGATCTCGGTCCGGATGCCCTGGCAGTATTAAAGGATTCACATCCATTCACCCATGCTGATCTTGTAATAATGGAATCAACTTACGGTGACCATGACCACAAATCTCTACAGGAAACACTCAAGGAAGGTGGAGAGATTATTCGAAACTCCATGCAGCAAAAAGGAAAGATCCTTGTACCCTCTTTTGCACTGGGCCGCACCCAGCAGATCCTGTTCTATCTGGCCAGGGCAATTGATAGGGGTAATTTGCCGGAATTAGAAGTCTATCTTGATAGCCCTATGGCCATTGAGGCCACGCGTATCTATTTGAAATATCCTGAGCTGTTTGACGCAGATATGAATGAATTGTACAATTCTGGAGTAATAAAAGGAGATCTTTCCCGTATACATGCAACGGAATCATCGGAAGAGTCCAAGGCGATCAATGAGGTTGAAGGTCCCTGCATGATCATTGCCGGATCAGGAATGTGCAACGCCGGACGAATCTTGCACCACCTCAGGCACAACCTCTCCGATCCGAAAACAACCGTGATGTTTGTTGGCTATCAGGCTGAAGGAAGTCTAGGAAGAAAACTGTCGGATGGAGCTAAAACGGTAAAAATATGGGGGGAAGAGATCGAAGTAAATGCCCAAATCGCAAAAATGGGTGGCCTGAGTGCCCATGCGGGACAATCGGACCTGATGAAATGGTTTGCAGCAATGGCAGCATCAAAACCGGGACTGATACTAACCCATGGCGAAAATGACGCAAGAAACTGCCTGGCCGGTTTGATTCTGGAGCAATACGGAATCAAAGCACTTTTGCCTCAGATGGGTGAAACAATTGAATTATAAAAGGAACGAATAAAATAAATATTAAACCTATGGAAAACGGAAGAAAGAAAACAGATCAGGAATTAGCGGAATGGGATGAGAGGTGGAATAAATACTGGAAGAACGCCGGACGAACAAGCTACGAAATGCATGAAAGCGATCTCGACGATTGTGGTGCTGAACGGGACTTCCTGGTCAATGCACGTACACCGGAAAAGGAGATGGAACGCATGAGCAAGATCACTTCTGAATTTAGCATGGGATTCCAAAAACTCTACAAACTCGGCCCGGCAGTAACAGTTTTTGGTTCTGCGCGATTTAAAGAAGGTCATCCTTATTACGAACTTACACGAAAAGTGGGATCTTATTTGGCAAAAGCCGGATTTACGGTACTTACAGGAGGAGGCCCGGGACTCATGGAGGCAGCCAACAGGGGCGCCTTTGAGGCAGGTGGCAAAAGCTATGGTTTGAATATCATCCTCCCGTTCGAACAATCTGCCAATCCTTATGTGAACGAAAGCATAGAATTTAATTATTTTTTTATCAGAAAGGTCATGCTTGTAAAATACTCATGTGCCTTTGTGATCATGCCGGGTGGATTGGGCACTCTGGATGAAATGTACGAAGCTGCAACGCTTATTCAGTGCAAAAAAATAGGTCCTTTTCCTATTATCCTCATGGACAGAAAATTCTGGAAGGAAGTGGCTGAACTAACCATGTATCAGGTAGAGCAGGGAGCTGTTGGTGAAGATGAGCTCGGATTTGCTGCCCGGCTTGATGATCCCCGGGAGGCCGTTGACCTGATCGTTAAAAGTGTACCCGTGGCAGTTCAAAGGGAACTGAAGAAAAAGGACAAAGGATAAAGGACAAAGGAAAAAGTAAAAAGGAAAAAGTTTTACCGTGTACTCGTAGCCCCGCGATGCCTCGCGGGGTGAGAGATTATCAATCTTCAAATTTCAATTCCCAAATCTCAAAACAAAATTTCCTGGCTCTTGTTTCCTGGTTTCTGATTGAATCTTCGAAATTTTTAATAGTTCTGAATCAAATCAGCGTTCATCAGCTTGATCAGTGTCATCTGTGTACTATTAAAACAAGGATATAGTATAAACGATAAAGTCCTGAGGCAGAGACAATGGATTCGATGTCCTAAATAGTGTTGAAAGTTTTTAATTATTTTCAAATTTCTCGTAACATTTTTAAAAAATTGTAAACTAACTTTATAACTAAATCAAATCTCATATGAAAACAATTCAGAATAAATTATTCAATGTAATTGCGATTTTCTTATTTCTGCCAATCATATCAGTACAGGCGCAGGATATTAAAGGTTCCTGGCAAGGTAAATTAACTGTACAGGGAATGGAAGTTCCTTTGGTATTCAATATTTCAGAAGAAGGAGGAAAGCTTAAATCAACTATGGATAGTCCTTCTCAGGGGGCTACCGGAATTCCGATGGACAAGACCAGCTTTGAGAACAATGTTTTGTCGATAGAATTTACCCAGGGGGGTATAAAATACCTGGCAAACTTGAAGGATAATTCACTAACCGGAACCTTTTATCAGGCTGGTATGGAGCTACCACTGGTAATGAGCAAGTCGGAAAAAACCTTACCGGGAAATGCGGTATTGCCAAGCTCAGATAAAGAACTGGAGGCACTGGCCAGTCTCGATACAAAAGGTAATTACAAATACAAGGTAGAGGATTATTTTGCACGCCCTAAAGCAGCAACTTTTCGTTTTTCACCCAATGGTATGTATTTGTCATATCGCGAAAAGGATGAGAAAGGGAAGAATCATATTTATGTAAAGCATACAGAAACGGGAAAAGTAACGAGAGTTATTGAAGAAAAAGAGGAACTCATTAGAGGTTATGGATGGGCCAATGATGAAAGGCTGGTGTATGCAATGGACCAGGGCGGAAATGAAAACTACCACATTTATGCTGCCAACATAGACGGATCCAATCAAAAAGATCTCACTCCTTTTGAAGGTGTCAAGGCCAGCATACTTGAAATGCTGAAGGAAGATAAAGAACATATTATTGTTTCCTTAAATAAAAATAATCCACAGGTTTTTGAGCCCTATAAACTGAATATAATTACCGGGGAATTGATTCAGTTATTTAAAAATGAAGATATTTCAAATCCGGTAATGGGTTATAATTTTGATAAGGATGGTAATCTGAGAGGATACACAAGATTGCGGGACGGAGTCAACATCGACATGTATTATGCTAAGGAAAAAGACAAGTTCGATATTATAAAGAAGTTGAGCTGGAAGGATACCTTTACCATTGCCAGCTTTGATTATTCAACGGAATATCCGCACGATGCGTATGTTGTGAGCAACATGGAAACGGATAAGGCAGTCATATTACTATACGACCTGAAAACAGACAAACCGATCAAAAAATTATTTGAGCAGGATAAATATGATACCGGAGGAATGGCGCTCTCCAGAAAACGCGGATATGAACTGGACTATTTCTCTTACCAGGGAGTAAAACAGGAAATAGTTCCGGTAAGTGATTACTACAAAAAACTGCATACCAGAATTACAAAGGAATTCCCCGGTTATGAATATTCTATTCCTGACTTTACCGATGATGAAAGTAAATACCTGGTTTTTATACAGAGCGATAAATTGTACGGAATTTATCATATGTACGACGCAGAGAAGGATGAATTTAAGCTACTCTACAATCTGATGCCCCAGCTGAAAGAGGAGGATATGGCAGAAATGAGACCTATATCCTTCAAGAGCCGAGATGGTATTACACTTCATGGCTATATTACCCTTCCAAAAACAGCAGCAAATGGCCAGAAAATTCCCTTAATCGTAAATCCTCATGGCGGCCCACAAGGTGTTCGCGATTCCTGGGGATTTAATCCTGAAACCCAGTTGTTTGCCAGCAGGGGCTATGCCACATTGCAGGTAAATTTTAGAATATCCGGGGGATACGGAAGAGAATTTCTGGAGAGCGGATTTAAACAGATCGGCAGAAAAGCGATGGATGATGTGGAAGATGGGATTGCATATGCAATTTCGCAAGGATGGGTTGACAAAGATAAGGTGGCAATTTATGGAGGAAGTCATGGCGGGTATGCGGTATTGCGTGGCATGACCAAGACGCCTGAGCTCTACGCCTGCGGTGTGGATTATGTGGGTGTATCTAACATCTTCACCTTCATGAAATCAATACCTCCTTATTGGAAACCCTATTTATCTATTATTAAAGAGATTTGGTATGATGAAGACATCGCCGCTGAGAAGAAGATCATGGAAGAAGTATCTCCGGTATACCAGATCGGCAAGATCAAAAAACCCCTGTTCGTTGTTCAGGGAGCGAATGATCCAAGGGTTAATATTGATGAGTCTGATCAGATCGTTTTATCTTTGAGAGCCAAAGGCTATGATGTGCCATATATGGTAAGATATGATGAAGGGCACGGTTTTGCTAAAGAAGAAAATTCAGTCGCTATGTACCGGGCCATGATGGGCTTTTATGCCAAACACCTGGGACAGCCTGCGGTTAATTTACCATTAAAGAAATAATATATAATTATCGTTATTTAAAATCTGTTTCTGTGTGATTCACCGAAACAGATTTTTTTATTCCGGCAGAAGCAAATCGCAGGACATCGTTTACTTCATCAATTGAATATCAGCAATGCTTTTTATCCTGTTGCGTTCAAGAAAATCGTCTATTGTTTCAAAATGTTCAACGACGCGCTGGTTTTTAAATTCAAAAACTTTTTGAGAGAGCCCTTGCAGAAAATCACGGTCATGCGACACCAGAATCAAAGTGCCATCAAAGGCCAGTAGGGCCTCTTTCAAAACATCTTTTGACTTCAGGTCAAGGTGGTTCGTAGGCTCATCCAGGATAAGCAGGTTAACAGGTTCCAAAAGCAGTTTAACCATGGCCAGCCTGGTTTTTTCTCCTCCTGACAACAAGCTTACTTTCTTGTCTATGTCGTCGCCACTAAACATAAACCGACCCAGCATATTTTTTATCTGGGTGCGTATTTCACCTTCGGCAACTTCATCAACTGTCTGAAAAACGGTCAGGTCCTGGTCCAGCAGCGAAGCCTGATTTTGTGCAAAATAGCCAACCTTTACATTGTGCCCTAACTGACAAGTACCCTCAACTTCAATTTCCTTTAAAATGGCTTTGATCATGGTCGATTTTCCTTCTCCGTTTCTTCCGACAAAGGATACTTTTTCACCCCTTGCTATAGACATGTTGGCGTTTCTAAAAACGACATGGTCCCCATATGATTTTGAAACATCTTTAACAGTTACCGGATGATCTCCCGAACGGGGGGAAGGCGGGAAACGCAGTTTCAGGGCGGAGGTATCGATCTCGTCAATTTCAATGATCTCTAACTTTTCCAGCATGCGCTCACGGGAAGAAACCTGATTGGTTTTTGAATAAGTACCCTTAAAACGCTCAATAAAAGCCGTATTGTCCGCAATAAATTTTTGCTGCTCCTGATAGGCTTTTATCTGGTGCGCCCTTCGGTCCTGGCGCAATTGCAGGTATTGCGAATAATTGGCCTTATAGTCGTAAATTCTTCCCATGGTCACTTCAATGGTTCGGTTGGTAATGTTATCTATAAAAGCCCGGTCATGAGAAATTACGATAACAGCATTCGTTTTGTTCACTAAAAAATTCTCGAGCCATACCACAGATTCAATATCAATATGGTTGGTTGGCTCATCCAACAGGATCAAATCCGGTTTTTGTAATAAAATTTTTGCCAGTTCAATGCGCATGCGCCATCCACCGCTGAATTCTTTGGTCTGCCGGCTAAAATCCTCCTGTTTAAAACCAAGTCCTTTTAAGGCTTTTTCAACCTCTGCATCGTAATTTACATCCTCCAGAGCATAGAATTTTTCACCCAGATCAGCTACTTTTTCAATAATAGCCATGTATGCATCACTCTCATAATCCGTTCTGGTTTCGAGGGCTTTGTGCAGTTCTTCCATTTCGTCCCGCATGGCATACACATGTTTAAAGGCTTTGGCCGCCTCTTCAAAAACGGTGCAATGATCCTCGGTCAGTAAATGCTGGGGCAGATAGGCGATCACGGCATCCTTTGGCGCGCGAATATAGCCGCGTGTAGCGGTTTGTACTCCGGCAATAATTTTCATCATGGTCGACTTACCTGCGCCATTTTTTCCCATTAAGGCAATTTTATCTGTCGGATTAATAGCAAAAGACACCTCACTAAACAAGGTTGTTCCGCCAAATTCCACCGCCAAATTATCAACTGTAATCATCTCCTGTTTTTTTAAGGGTGCAAAACTATAAAAAAGTATTGAGTATTGAGAAATTAGATATGAGATATGAGATTTGAGTATTGAGACAGGAGTCAGGAAGGCAAGTAAAAAGTAAAAAGGAAAAAGGAAAAAGGAAAAAGTTCAGGAGACAAGAACCAGGAAAAATTAGTATTGAGTAGTGAGTATTGAGATGGTGTATTTTTTAACATTATCAAATCCGTGTATATCGGTATGATCCGTGTTATCCGTGTTCTATTTGTATGATTTGATTTTGAATAGCTAAAAAAACCTTAAACCTTGAATTTTGAACCAGGAGCCAAGAACCAGGAAACAGGAAAAATCAGTATTGAGATTTGAGAAGTGAGAATTAGAATAACCGCATAACTGCATAACTATAATTAGATCATTGAACCTTGAACTTTAAACCTTGAATTTTGAACCAGGAGCCAAGAACCAGGAAACAGGAAAAATCAGTATTGAGATTTGAGAAGTGAGAATTAGAATAACCGCATAACTGCATAACCGCAGAACTGTAACTAGATCATGAACCTTGAACCTTGAACTTTGAACCTGCCTCCGGCAGGGAAAAAGCAGACAGAAGATATTTGGAACAATATTTGTACTCTTGCTTTGTATCTGTATGTTTAAATCCGGGTATTTGTATAAAAGGTATGTCTGAAAAAATGAAATATGTGCTGTTCTTTCTTTCTGTTCTTTGGAATGTGTTCTTTTGTTATCCACAAACGGAAGGAAAAAATCCAGCAGCAGAAAACTCACATATAGAATCACTTATTCAAAATCTAAAGGATTCAAAAAACGATCAGGTCATAGTGGTTGCGCACCGGGGAGATTGGCGCAATGCGCCTGAAAATTCGCTGCTTGCCATTCAGAAATCTATAGAAATGGGGGTTGATATGGTTGAAATCGATGTGCAAAAAACCAAAGACGGTCATTTGGTTTTGATGCACGACAAAACCATCAACCGCACAAGCAATGGCAAAGGTCGTATTGAAAATTATACCCTGGCTCAATTAAAAAAATTTTATTTGCGCGATACAAAGGGCAGGCTGACCCAAGAGAAGATACCCACTCTTGAGGAAGCACTTTTGCTTGCCAAAGATAAGATTCTGGTCAACCTGGATAAAAGTTACCGTTATTTTGAAGACTGTTATGCAGTTATCGAAAAAACCCATACAAGCGATCAGGTTTTGATGAAAGGAAAGAAAACGAGAGCTGAATTAGAATCAAAACACAGAAAATACGTAGACAAACGATTGTTTATGCCGGTTGTACGCTTGTCTGATCCGGAGGCAAAAGAGACTGTGCTCGATTATTTGGAGCACCGTGTACCCATAGCTTTTGAATTTTCAGTGCCTGATGACACCATGGCCCTTGTTGACGATTTTGAGCTGATCCGACAAAAGGGGGCGAGTATCTGGGTGAATGCAATCCGGGCAAAAAACAATGCCGGTAACGACGACCAGCAAGCACTGGAAAACCCGGAAGTTTATGACTGGTATATCAAAAACCACATCAACATCATCCAAACGGACAGACCACAATTGCTGCTCGAATATCTGAGAGCCAGAGGACTGCACAAGTAGAACAAAACTGTTTCTTATAAACAGAGCCTTTATTTAAGTGCCATTAAAATTCATAACTCACAACTAAATTAGAAAATCCACCATTCGGCTTTTACCCCGAAATAGTACCCCCATTCTTCACTACCGGTAAATTGCAGGTAAGGAGAATACAGGGTTTCCTGGGCATAATCGTTGTAACGGGCCACGGAGGTCACAAATCTCAAATGAGGCCTGGCCCAGGTATCTCTTGAACCCGTGGGCACATAAACAGGAGCAATACTAAACTTGACCATACTCGCCCAGGGATTATCACCATCTTTTCTTTGCGAATAGTGCAATTCGGTAATGAGGTGAAAATAATCATTAAAATAGTATTCATTTCTGGCCCCAATGGTGAAATCGACCTTGTAGTTGTATACTTCTTCACCAAAATAGCTGGGAGACAATCCGTTGATGTTGGCTCCCCCTTTGCTCTGGGTATAAATAAGATAGGGATTCAGCGTATTTTTATCAGAAAAGTTAAGTACAGTGTGGTTTACTATGGCCAAAGAATATGCCCCTTTAAAACTCAAGGAAACCGTATCCGGAGCACCAAAAGTAGCCCAGGTTCTCGACAAACCGCCATCACCGCCGTTGGCTATTCTGTTGCCATACCTTATGGTGAAATCATTAAATGAACCTTTCTTCATCTTTTTAAAATCGATGTGGTGCCTGAGGCCCAAAACAAGCCCGTAATCAGATGGAAAATTGGTGATAACTCCTGTACTGTCCGTGGTAATTTCGTTATTCTCAGAATCGGCATCTGCCATTCTGTGGTATTCACCCAACAGCGTTACCGACTGATTTTCTTTGATCTTAAAATCGTGTTCCAGGGTGGCGGCGAGCCTTTGTCTGAGTGCAGCGCTGGGTGTTCCTGTTTCGATATTGAGATAAAAATAAGGTGGCAGGGTAGATGTGGTATCTGTTGATGATACAAAAAAAGCAGCAAACCTTGTTTTTTTGAACTCAACTCCAAATCCCTGACCTGAGTGATCGTTGAAATAAAAATGATCGGCAATATGCACATCGGCACCCCGGTACAATCTGGACCCAATCCAAACATTTACACCTGAATTACGGATGTTTCTGGCTTCTGCGAACAATTCAGGGAATGCAAAAGTCAGGCCTCCCGGACTGCTGGTCGTGCTGTTTCCAATCGTTGCCAGACTCTTAGAATATACCGAAAGTCTCATCTGAACATTGATGATCGTGCTGTCTCCTTTTTTTGGAGACCAGTGAAAAGCAGGGGCAATTTCAATATAATCCTGTTCTTCCAATCTTCCTCCAATGCTGCCCATGTTGTTTAAATTGAGTCTGCGGCCTATAGAACCACCATTTTCAAATGACCAGTCAACCCCTACACGGCCATAAGATCCGAAAGAAAATTTCTGGTTGGTTACATATTGATACGAAATTTGCGCGCACAGCTGAGCCGTGAAAAGAAAGAACAGCAATCCGGTGAGAAGGTTCAAGGTTTTCCTGTACATAAATTGAGGTTTGGGAACAAATCAAAGGTAGCGATTTTAATGAACTATTTTCATTACAAGAGGAAAGGATAAAGAAGGAAAAAGTAAAAAGGAAAAAGGTAAAAGTAATCTAAAAGGGATATATGATCGATGCCCAGAGATGCATTGCTCCATAAATCTCAACACTCAGGGACGTACACTATCTCAATACTAATTTTTCCTGATTCCTGTTTCCCGGTTCTTGTCTCCTGTTTCCCTGCCTGAGGTATCTTCAATGTTCAAAGTTCAAGATCTATTGTTTAAGATTTCAATACTTTTTACTTTTGCCTTTTTACTTTTGACTTGTCATGCCGATTCCTGTTTCCTGGTTCTTGATTCCTGATGTCAAATCTCACATCTCAAATCTCACATCTCAATACTTGACCAATTCAAGTATCTGCCGCTGTATCTCATTGGTTTTGATTTTCTGATTTTGGGTATGACCCTTTGGAAGCGAATGAGGGATCTTCTTAATTCCATTTATTTGCCTAATGGCTTTTTGTGTACTTATTTCAGGGGCCCGTTTATGTAAAATACGCTCCAGTTCTTTTAAAAGGGCATAAGAAACAAAGGAAACGTTATTCATGGCCTCAATGCGTTCTTTTACTTTTTGATATCCCGGTTTGATTTTCAGATCAGACCTTTCGATTCGGAATGTTTCCCACATCTGTTTCAGTTCGGGTCCTATAACGGGTATTCTGGCTGATGGGAAATGTGTATTTGTAACATATGCCGTAAGACCATCCCATTTGCGTTCAGAGGCTATTTTTTTATAGTCAATAGAAACAGAATTGTCCTTTTCAAGTTTGAGGTACCTGTTGAATCCGCGCCGGTTAATGGAATGCATTGAAACGAAACCCTCATCCAGTCTTTTTTCCAAACGTTTGAGTTTTTTTTCCCGCGCTGTACTGTCTTTTTTGGCCTGGATCATGCTGTAATGGATGAGCAATTTTGTTTTATCCTGTTTTTTAATTTTTGCTACTTGTCCTTCTATAATTGCAAATTGCTCAATTTCCTGACGTATTTTTTCATTTTCCCGTTTTAGCCGAACACCTGAAATAAAAGGTATTTGTTTTTCGATTAAAGCTTCCAAAGTTACTTTTGAAAGCAGGCCGGAAGGAGCTATGATCACAGGCAGTGAAATCATAAAACGCTTTTCATATTTTTCGAGCGTTTCAAACAAACCCTTTGCATCAGGAGTTTCTTCAAAAAGGTCGTACGCTATTGGAAAGCCGTTTTTGCCCGTTAGCACACCCAAATGCATAACCCGGAAATTCTGTTTTTTACTTTTACCGGTCTCTTTTTTTCGGGGACCTTTGGCTAATTTTTTGTCAAAATGCAAGGGGATGATCCGGTAATTCTCATTACCGGTTTTGTTCCTGACCAGTTTTTCGTAATAGTTAAAGCAGATTTCTTCTGTTTGGTGTTTGTATTGTGACTGCAATTTATCTAGGAAATGAAAGATATTTTCCAGGGGAACTTCCTGGCGGTTATGATCGCGGAGATAGTGCAGAAGTCTTTTTTTGCTGCCCGGGTAAAACAATTCTGAGATTACCAGATCTTTAAAAAGCTGGTTGGGGATGGCATCAAAACCCAAATGGTCGAAGATCCCGCCAAAAACAATTTCCGGGCCGTTCTGAATCAAAAAATTACGGTATTGATATTCGGCTTCAGGTTCGTCAAAAATGGTCATTTGATCGAAAAGACGGGGAAGTAATTCCCTGGCCTGATGCAGTTTGCGTTCTATTTCATCCTTTTCAAAAGAAAAACCCAAAGACTTCACAATGCGATTCCTGCCCATCACCTTTTGCAGGATATGAACGCTGGTACTTCCGCTTCTGTTTTTCTTTTTTTGGATAAACATGCTTAAATATACGAAAAAAATTTCTCAAAATTGAGCGCAATCATGCGAATTATAACATCCGTTATTTGAGAATACTTAACTTAATGTACTTAAGGTCATATTGTTAATGGTTACTGGGGTTTCGTTAAATACCCTGTCAATAGCTGGCTGAAGAAAAAAAAATTCACCGGTTAAATCAAATAAAAAGAATAAAGTAGGTTAAATTTATACCGGATAGTTAAACAATTAAGAAAAAGTATATGCAAGCCATAAATACAGCCTTGTGTTCAATGGGAATGAGCGGGACCCTCTTTCACGCACCGTTTTTGTATGTTAATCCTAAATTTAATTTATATGGGGTTTGGGAGAGAACAAACAATTTAGCGGAGAAAAAATATCCGGATATAAAGACCTTCAGAACACTGGAGGCGCTGTTGGCTGATGAAAATATTGAACTGGTGGTGGTCAATACGCCCAGTATTACCCATTTTGATTTTGCCAAAAAAGTAATCTTGGCCGGTAAACACCTGGTTGTTGAAAAACCGTTTACACCAACCGTTGTGGAAGCAGAGAATCTAATACTGTTGGCTGAAGAGAAAAATGTAAAATTGTCTGTTTACCATAACAGGAGATATGACAGCGACTTCAGGACACTCAGAAAAATACTGGATGAAGGCTTGCTGGGGAAACTGGTAGAAGCGGAATTTCATTTCGACAGGTTTGTGCCGGAACTGAGCAAAAAGGCACATAAGGAAGAGCCTACGCCGGGGGTAGGAACATTGTATGATCTGGGATCTCATTTAATTGATCAGGCTTTGGTGTTATTTGGTATGCCAAAGGCTATTTTTGGAGATTTAGGTATCAACCGTACTGGTTCTAAGGTAGTAGATTATTTTGATTTAAAATTGTTTTATGAATGGGGCAGGGTAATACTCAAATCGAGTTATTTTGTTCGCGAAGCTTTGCCGGGATATGTTTTACATGGCCGCAAAGGATCTTTCATTAAAGCCAAAACCGATGTGCAGGAGAATTGTCTGCTCGCCGGCAAAATTCCCGGAACAGCTGATTGGGGCACAGAACCTGTGCATGAACGGGGGTTCTTACATACTGAAAAAGACGGAAAGATCATCAAAGAGGAGATACCATCATTACGCGGCAATTATATGGATTATTACGATGGAATTTATGAGGCGATCAGAAAAAATAAACCGGTTCCGGTGAGCGGTGCAGAAGGAATGCAGGTAATAAAGCTCATAGAAGCAGCCACGTTGAGCAATGAACAGAGAAGCATAATTGACCTGTAGAACTTTCTCTGCTTTTATTTTAATGAGAATCTATTATCACCAGGTTCAGGGATCAATTTTTAAGGAATTTTAGGGTGCTGCTCGCTTCCGGACTGCTGATATTCATCAGATATATTCCTGTTGGGATCATATTGACATCAACGCTGTTTTGATTGTTGTCCAGAGAAGTTTCGAGAATCAACCTTCCATAAATGTCATAAATCGTTATGGTTAAATTGTCATATTGTAATGATTGAACTGTTATTGAATTTTGAGCAGGATTGGGAAAGACATTGAATGCTAGTTTCTCGCTCCCAAAGTGTTCAACACCTAAAACTTCAATACTTCCTGTAACTACCCCATTTAAAATATTCCCATGCCTGTGGCACGGTTCTGTTGCAGGTCATTCCTGAGGTCGCACCATTTTCAGATGATACAAATAAATTATTAAATCCTTGTATTGAATATACCCCGCACAAATCAGTTAAGGTGAATTTTTGATAATCACCAATGGTATTTGAATTGCAGTACAGTTTGTTATCTGTTGGGTTTAAAGTAACATATTTACCGTTAGCCGCCTGTAGTGCGCTTAAACCCCCTCCGAGGTCAATTACACCAAATTTCTCATTTACACCCAAAGTAGTTTTTGTACTGGACATCAGGTTGTCATTAGCGGCGAAGGTTACATATTTATCATTGTTTCCTTTTAAATAAATAATACTGGAGGTTTTAACTACAGGAATGACCGGAGGCACTGTTGAATTCAGATAAGTGAAATTCACGGAATTCACATTAAACTCGCCCGAGACATTCGCAATTCTGATTTGCTGTGTACCTGAAGCACCAAAAGAACCCGTTACTGAAACCGTTTGCCATGTGGTCCAGCCACCCGTAACGGGTACTGTAGCGGTGGCCAATATCTCAGTTCCTTCAGCATTATGAATCTGAATCTTACCCTGTGCCCCACTGCCATTTGCAATTCTGAAATCAACTGTATAGGTTCCGCTTTTCTGAATCTGAACTGTGTATTTCATCCATTCACCACTGGAAAACCAGCCTACACCGTACCCGTTTGATAATGGATCGGCAAGTAGCCTCAATATCCACGCCCGTATTGCGGTAAACCCATCCGTTGTTCCAGGCGGTATAATTTCCGGTTGTCAGGCGCACATCTTCCCAGGCCTGATCTGAATAGGCATATCCATTCATGCCCTGATCGAAATGAACTGTGTATAGCTTACCGGGAATTGTATTGACTGCGAAGGCTTCGGTATTTCTATTCCCCGGCTGTTTAAAGATGGATCGTATGACTTCAGTTTGAAGGGTGCAGTTTGACAGTTTGACATTTTCAGCAAGTTGCATAACAGTATTGAATGCAGTCGCCGGACTAAGCCCGGGATTTGTTCCTCCAAAATAATTTAGCAGATCATTGTAACCCGGCGGAAATTTTGCATCGGCAAAATCGTTTATGCTGGAAAATTTTTTCATAGGCCACCATGAAAATCCAATATTATTTTCTTTAAAGGTCTCAACGATCTTGGTAAAATGGTCATTGCTGTTTTCTCCGTGCTCTCCGCACCAGATGGGCCGGTTTTGGGCATCGCGAAAGTCGGTGATCCACTTAATGTCCTGTGTACTGTTGTTTGACCAGTATTTGTGAAAAACGTAAACCATATTGGCATCCCAGGCCGGGGTAAGTCCGGTATAGTCGTTTGAATACCAGTTCCCTTCAATAAAGAGGATATGATTGTCTCCGTTTGCCCTGATGGCATCCGTTATTCTTCCGTAAAGGTCTTTGAGCGCAACTCCGCCCGGCAAGTCCCATGCCGGCTCGTTGATCAGATCATAACCGGCCACCCAGGGTTCTGACTTATATCTCTCAGACAATTTTTTCCAGAGAGCCACTGTCTTTGCCTTGTTGGCTTCGCTCTCCCAAAGTGAGGGTTTCGTGCTGTCGTAATCACTGATGGCACTGTTACTTTGTCCACCCGGTGCTGCGTGCAGATCAATTATTACATAAATACCGGCCGTTTTACACCAGGAAATCAAATTGTCGAGAACAGTGAAACCCTGATCATTCCAAACATCAGGTGTGCCGGAATTGACAAAATATTCATAATGTAGCGGAACCCGTACGGAATTAAATCCCCAGGAACGGATTTGATCTATATCTGCCTGGCTTACATGATTGCCTAACCAGGCATCATAAAAAGTTTTTGTATTGGCACTGCCCATCAGGCCTGTCAGTTTGTTTTTCCAGGTGTGCTGGTCAGGCGCCTGAGCAACAGAATTCATCATATAACCTTCCATTACCATCCAGTTTCCAAAATTGATGGCATTGAGGATCACCTCTTGGTTATTGGTACTATTTATAATTTCTTTACCCTTTACTGATAAGGACTGTGCTCTTACCGGTTCGAGCAACAAGACAGTAAGAAACAGTAAGATCCAAATGGTTTTACCTGAAGAGAATGTCTTTTTCATCATTTTTTATACTTAAGCGAAAGACTATTGTTGAGATCCCTGCTCAACGAGCCTTCAACTCTGTTAAAAATAAGTCTTTTGTCAATGATATAACTCAGATCTTGTGAAAATTTAAAAATAAAAGAGCGAACAAAAATGCTCACTTCTTTTATGCTTAAAATGCAGATTCTATAAGGTGTTGAAGGAAATAATTTGTTTTTTTGATTCGAAATATGCTTGCCGGCATTTTGGCTTAAACAAGTCTCAGCAAAGCTGCACTTCTTTATAAACAGGTTGATTAAAAACTTAGCTGTGCCTGAATTCGCAATAAATTGCCTTCCTGATAATTGTCCGGTTTCAGCCCGTCTTCAAACCTCCTTTTCGATATGGTATAATTAACGACCAGCTCAAAATATTTATTAAGTTGCCATTCGGTTCCAATTTCCAGCTCATCTACATTGTAACTTCTGGCATCTCTTTCATGTTTTTTCCCACCGTCATAATATTGGTATCTCACAAAAGGGATAAGGACCTGTTTTTTTATTCTCTTAAGATAACTGGCAGTAATGTATCCACCTTTCAGGGATTGTTCTTCAATCGAATCTGTTGCCGAATTGTATTCCGGACCATTTCCAATGTTGTATTCGGCCTGTATACCAAAAGGCTTTGGATATAAAACAAATGATGCCGCCAGGCGTTCATCCGTATAATTTCTGTCAGCATTTGTCTTAACACCAGAACTTATACTGGATTCAAGTATTTCATATTTTCCGGTGTATCCCTGCAAACTGGCTTCAATGATTTGATTCTTAAACTCAAAAGGGTAGGTTATTCTTGATACAATATGTAAATTATCATTTCTTTCGGAATTATTAGCGGTTTGTCCGTTATAGACTCCAAAAGCAAAAATACCGTAGTCCCCGCTTCCTTTTAAGCCCTCTTTTACCAGGCTTGAAAACAAAGCTCTTTTCTCTTTGGGAGCCCAGTAAAAGAAGACACCCATATCGCGTTCGTTGGAAACGGCACTGTTTAATGCATCATCCCGGTCCAAAGGTATCCTGTTCTGACTGGATTGGAGATTTTCAAAACCATAAGGCACTTTACTTTGGCCTATTCTAAAACGAAACTCATTGTATTTGTCGAGACCTATATCAAAATATGCATCCCGGAGTTGTGCAAAATATTGTCGGGTATCGTTAACAACACTCGCAAAATCGGGCTGAATATAGAAGTAAATATTGTTTGAGATCTGCCCCGAAAAAATAATACGTGTTCGTCTTATACCGAAGCCTCCATCTCCTCCCCAGAACCTGTCGCATTGTTCACAGGTCAGATCTTCATTGGTTTGCAACAATTCATTGTATCTAAACTGAATATAGCCCCTGATTTCAAAACGGTCATACCATTTTTTATCTGCAGGTTTTTTTGTTGCCACAGTATCAACTTTTACTGATACTGTTTTTTTCGTTGCCACGGTGTCCATTGCTGCTGACAATTCTTCTGAAGGTACTGATTCTTGGCTTGCTTCATCTATTTGAGCAGCAGCGAAAATGGGCAAGAACATTAACGGAAGTAAAAATTTTATCACGAGGCTTGTTTTGCTGTCAAAATTACAAATAATATTATTTTACTTGGTACTTTTCATTAATTTAAAAGAGGTAATTGAAAATGCAAAGAGCTAAGTTTAAATAAAACTATTTTATAAAAGATAAAATATTGGATAAACTTCAATAAATGGTTACATCGTCCAAATAAGTTTTCCGATAAAAGAAATTGGTCTTTCACATAGTTCAATTTCCTAATGCATGTCATCCAGGCATCTGAACCCATTTCATCTTTATAGTAATGGGATCACATGATTTTTCAGTACTTCCCGAAAATAAACCTGCAAATAGATGTTTATGAAAAAACACTATAAATCAGGAATTTAGCTATATTTGAGCAGCTAGTTCAACAAGCAGCATGGTTTTGAGGCGAACTCTCTGTGCACGTAAGGTGGGTACAAAAATTAGGATACACAATTTTTTAAACCGCAATAGGGATTGCGATTAGCAAAAAATTAAAAAGGTTAGTAAGTATGAATGCAATCATTATCAAAAACGGAAAAGTCTTTACAGGATATGATCAGCCATCAAAAATATCGAACATCCTGATAAAAGATGGCATCGTAGTTGAAATGTCGGAAAAAGAAATACACCTCAAAAACGCAAAAATTATTGATGCAAGCGGCAAATGGGTAATGCCGGGTTTTATAGATAATCACACCCATTATGATGCTGAAGTACTGGTAGCACCAAGTTTGGGTGAATCAGTAAGGCATGGAGTAACTACAGTTTTGTTGGGAGGTTGTTCTTTGTCATTTGTTACTGCTGATGTTGAAGACTGTTGCGATATGTTTACCAGGGTGGAGGCATTTCCAAGAGAAATACTGTTTCCAATTCTTGAGAAACAAAAAAACTGGTCTACACCGAAGGAATGGATTAACCATATCAATTCCTTAAACATAGGACCCAATCTGGCCACTTTTCTTGGACATTCAGATATCAGAGCGAAAGTAATGGGTATAGACAGATCTCTGAATAAGTCAGAAATACCCACTGATGAAGAAATACAAAAAATGACAAATTTGCTTGAAGACGCTTTGGATAACGGGTTTTTGGGAATTTCCATGCAGCATAACCCCTGGGACAAAATGGATGGACGCCATTGGTCAAAATTGCTGCCCGCCGCCTATGCAAAGTCAAAAGAAAGAAACGCACTAACCGAAGTAGTTCGAAAAAGAGAGGCTCACCTGCAAGGGGTACCGGATTTGGTAAACCGGGTAGCTGCCCTTTGGTATATGACCCAAAGCGCGTCATGGGGTTTTCGTAAGAAACTGAAAACTTCCATGGTAGCCATGATGAATTTAAAGGGAGACCCATATATAAGAGGCCTTCTGAGTGGAATTGCTTCATTTTTCAACAAAATTGGAAGAGCTGATTTCAGAATGCAGGCATTCCCGGTACCCTTTACAAATTATGCCAAAGGGATGGATTTGGTCATTTTTGAAGAGTTTCCTACCGGTGAACTGGCCAGACATTTGTCAAGAGATATACAGAAGAGAAATATAACTTTAAAAGACCCTGAATACAGAAAACAATTTAAAAAGCACTATAAGGACAAGCTTTCGCCAAAAGTGTGGCAAAAGGATTTTGGCGATGCATTTGTTATTAATGCCCCCGATAAATCATGGATCGGAAAATCGTTTTTAGATTTGGCAAAAGAAAGAAACCAGCATCCGGTGGATACTTTTTTAGATACGGTTATTGATCTGGACCAACAAGTAGAATGGAAAACAACCATTGGCAATCATGATCCGTTAAAACTTGGAAAATTATATAATGACCCTAATGGAATTATTGGATTTGCTGATTCAGGGGCACATATTAACAACATGGCTTTCTATAATTTAGGTATACGTATGTTGACATATGTAAAAGATTCCCACGAAAGAGGAAAACCATTTATGTCGATCGAAAAAGCAGTATGGCGCTTAACCAAAGAAAACGCCGACTTTTTTAATATTGATGCTGGCACTATTGAAGCAGGAAAGCGTGCAGATATTGCTGTAATCGACCCCGATAAACTTACAGACAGTGTTCATGAATATCATAAAACGGAGTTTTTAAGCGGTATGGAGCGCCTAGTAAACCGCGATGATGAGGCAGTTTATGCGGTTCTGATCAACGGAAAAATTGCCTGGGAGAATCACAAATTTTCAGAACAATTCGGGAAGGAACGATTCGGGGAATTTTTAAGGGGAAAACACTTAAGTAAAAAATCGTAAAAAATTGTTATTCAATTATTTACGATTTATTAAAGTGGAGCTAACGGGGTTATTTTCAATGATCCCTCGGATCCCGATGTGAAGATCAACATGTAAAGCGCTGCTTTATCCCATGCTTGCTCACAAATAGAAAAGCGAGCTTTATATTTGCTCGCTTCGCATGGGAATTGCACAAGTTGATCTATTTGTGGAGCTAACGGGAGTCGAACCCGTGACCTCTTGACTGCCAGTCAAGCACTCTAGCCAGCTGAGCTATAGCCCCAAAATCGCAGCGCAAATTACGACAATCCTTTTAATATTAACAAGGGAACAACACTTTCAAAGTCAATTTTTTTTATGCGGTCATTTTCCCAAAGTTTCGAGAAAAAACCTCGTTTTCTTCGTACAACACATAGAACATCCGGATCTTCCTCATGCAGATATTCCAGCACTCCCTGGTAAACCGTTTCATTTCTTGTATTGATCTGCTTTTCGATCATTGATTTCAGGGTGTCGTCAAGTTCGGCATCCTCCGGTTTGAATTTTGGGGTTTCAACCAGCAACAGATGAATTTTCGATTTATACTTGTTCTGTATGCTTATCAAAGGATCCAAAGTAGAAATTGATTTGAAGGAACCTGAGCGCAAAGTCATCAGGATTCTTTTAACGGGTTTAAAGCTTGCCGTTTTAGGTATGATCAAAACCGGAGTTGGAGTATCTTTAATGAGTGAACCCGTGATCTTTCCAATAAAATATTCCTTACCCGAATCATCCGTTTTTGCAGAAGCTATGATCAGATCTATATCGTATTCTCCGATGATCAGGCCCAGACTGCTTTGAATATCGCTTCCCTTCATAGGTACGATCTGTATCTTTACACCCGTGGTATCTACCTGATCCAGATGTTCTTTAAGCAATTCCTTTGTCTGCTTTAACAGCAATTCATCTATATCCATAAATGAACCACTCACTGTGGTACTTGAATATACATGCGCCAGATATAGTTTTGCATCGAATGCTTTTGCAAATTCAACGGCATACTTCAGGGTGTTGAATCCACTTTTACGATTGCCGATGGGAACAAGTATATGCTTCATATAATAGATATTTACAATTTTATTTGAATCAGTTCAATGGGCCTCCCGGCATAAGTAATCTGTTATCACAAAGTCTGATTCAACGCTTTGCGCACATTAGTCCTTGTATTCCAGTATATTACCAATCAATTTTACCGATCAATAACGGTAATATTCAGGTTTATACGGTCCTTCAACCTGAACTCCAATATAGTTAGCCTGTCCCTCGGTCAGTTCATCCAGTTCTACACCGATCTTGCTCAAATGCAAACGGGCAACTTTTTCATCCAGGTGTTTGGGGAGCATATATACCTTATTCTCGTATTGTGAACCATTTTTCCAAAGTTCGATCTGGGCAAGTACCTGGTTTGTAAAAGAATTGCTCATCACAAAACTTGGATGCCCGGTGGCACAACCCAGATTTACGAGCCTTCCTTCTGCAAGCAGCAGGATGTCCTTTCCTTTGATATTGTATTTGTCAACCTGGGGCTTGATCTCGATTTTTGTATGTCCGTAATGCTTATTAAGCCAGGCTACGTCAATTTCATTGTCGAAGTGCCCGATATTGCATACGATGGTCTTGTCTTTCATCTTTTCAAAATGGCGGCTCATTACGATGTCTTTGTTTCCGGTTGTGGTGATCACGATATCTGCCTTGTCGATCACATTATCCATCTTTTTCACCTCAAAACCTTCCATTGCGGCCTGCAAGGCACAAATAGGATCGATTTCTGTAACGATCACTCTGGCTCCGGTGCCTTTGAAGGAGGCGGCAGTTCCTTTGCCCACATCGCCATAACCGGCAACTACAACAACCTTGCCGGCAAGCATAATATCTGTAGCGCGGCGGACGGCATCCACAGCACTTTCGCGGCAGCCATATTTGTTGTCAAATTTTGATTTTGTTACCGAATCATTCACGTTGATCACAGGCAAGGGTAATTTTCCTTCTTTCATCCTGTCATACAACCTGTGCACACCGGTAGTTGTTTCTTCTGAAATTCCTTTGATATCCTTCACCAGTTCAGGGTAGCGGTCAAGAACCATATTGGTCAGGTCCCCGCCATCATCCAGGATCATATTCAAAGGCTTTTTTTCTTCGCCAAAGAATAAGGTTTGCTCAATACACCAGTCAAATTCCTGCTCGTTCATACCTTTCCAGGCATAAACCTGAATGCCGGAAGCCGCAATGGCAGCAGCTGCATGGTCTTGTGTTGAAAATATGTTGCAGGAGCTCCAGGTTACCTCAGCGCCCAACTCGATCAGGGTTTCGATCAAAACAGCTGTTTGAATAGTCATGTGAAGACATCCTGCTATCCTGGCTCCTTTCAGGGGCTTTTGATTTCCGTACTCCTCACGCAAACTCATCAAACCGGGCATTTCTGCTTCAGCCAACTCTATTTCTTTCCTTCCCCAATCGGCAAGCTTTAAATCTTTCACCTTAAATTTTGTGTAAACCGATGTATCTGTAATCATAATAATTATATTTGTTTTCGCTTTGCAAAAATACAAAATACCTTTTACAATTTTATGCCATTTTACAGATCGATTTACCCAAATGAATATACTTCCATACTTGTCTGGAAAATTGAAGAGAGCTTTGATGAACTGATGGAGGGTATTCCGCTAAGGGATGCCAGCAGGGAGCGCATGCTGGACATGAAGTCAGAGCTGCACAAAAAGGCATTTTTAAGTGTTCGTCAGCTGCTGAAATCGGTGGGATATTCCGATTTTGACCTTTATTACAGTGCCTTTGGAAAACCTTTTTTAGCGGACGGAAACTATATTTCCATAACCCATTCCCATAATTTTGCGGCTATTATCATTAGTCAGGGCGAGGCGGGGATTGATATTGAGAAGAACAGGGCCAAAATTGTTACCATACAGGATAAATTTGTGAACACGGAAGTGGATTCCCTTTCGGATGAGGACCTCGTAAAACAACTTACCGTGGTCTGGGGAGCCAAAGAAGCCATGTACAAGGTCTATCCGTTTTCGGGCATGAGCTTTAAAAAACATATCGCTATCGATCCGTTCCTGTTTGCAGACAGAAGATCCTCAGGCAGGGTAATTTTTGGAGATTGGGTGAAAGAATACGATATATTCTTTGATTTTCTCCACGAGGATTACACCCTGGTTTATGCCCTTCCTAAAAAAGAGTGATGGCGGAGATATACCAAACCATACTGAATGCAAAGGCCAGGGGAGAAAAGTTGTTGGCTGTTCTTCTGGATCCGGACAAATTGTCTCCGGCTGCATTGCCGGGAATAGAAAAAGTTTTTCATGGGGATATGGTTGATCTGATCCTGGTTGGTGGAAGTACAGTTAAAAAAGACCTCACACAAATCCTTGTTCGCGAACTAAAGAAAATAACGCAGCTTCCCATTCTGATCTTTCCGGGCGATTTCACCCAAATCTCACAGGAAGCAGATGGCATACTTTTTCTCACACTACTGTCAGGAAGAAATCCGGAATATTTGATAGAGCAGCAGATCAAATCTGTTCCATTTTTGATAAACAGCAATTTGGAAGTGATCCCCACAGGCTATATTCTGATCGATGGAGGGAAAGAAACCGCCGTGCAAAAGGTGAGTAAGACGATACCGCTTTTGCAGGAGAACATAACCGGAATTGTGCATACGGCCTGTGCAGGGATGTTCCTCGGCAACAAACTCATCTACCTCGAGGCCGGCAGTGGGGCAGAAAAATCGATTGCACCATACATCATCAGGGAAGTCAGTGAAAAAATTCAGATTCCCCTGATTGTCGGGGGCGGGATCCGGACACAAAAACAGGTCGAGGAAGCATTTAAAAGCGGGGCTGATATGGTCGTGATCGGCACTGCTTTCGAGCAGAATGCCGGAGTGCTCAACAAAATTAAAATGAAGAAGAATGAAAGTATCCATTGATATATCCATGTATCCCTTAACTGCGGATTTTGAAGATCCGGTAAAGGATTTTATCAGGGTTCTCAGAAAGTCTCCATTTGTTGTTGAGGAGAACGGACTGAGCACACAGGTCTTTGGTGATTACCTGAAAATCATGGAATATTTGAATGAACATATCCACCAGGCGCTGCTCAATGAAAAAAATTGTGTATTTGTCTTAAAGATCGTCACGGATGATCGCAGCAATCATGTGGCAGATTATTGATCAAATATTTGAGCAATACGCCACTTATGAAACCAGGGATGTGGTATTGGAGATCGTTGCCGTTATTTTTGGGTTTTTGTCGGTGTGGTACTCAAAAGAAAACAAGATACTGGTTTTTCCTACCGGCATGATCAGCACTGCCATCTTCGTTTACCTTTTGTGGAAATGGTCTCTGCTGGGTGATATGATGATCAACGGCTATTATTTTATCATGAGCCTGTACGGCTGGTTTGTCTGGACCAGAAAAGTGGATTCTACACATGTTACCCCCATATCCAGAACCACCTCTAAAGAAAAGATCGCATCGGTGTTCATTTTTTTGGCAACGGTCATTTTTGTCTATCTGGTCTATCGTTATTTTGAGAAATGGAACGGATGGACAGCCTATGTGGACACGCTTACCACTGCGATATTTTTTGTGGGTATGTGGCTGATGGCGAAGCGAAAAATTGAAAACTGGATTTACTGGATCATAGGAGATATTATATCCATTCCCCTTTATTTTTACAAAGGATTGACCTTTACGAGCTTTCAGTATTTTGGCTTTACCTTTATTGCTATCTTTGGATATCTGGCATGGAAGAAAAACTTAAACAACAACCCGCAAATATCGTAAAGGTGGTTTTGTTCGGCCCTGAATCGACCGGAAAATCTACCTTATCGGAACTGCTCGCCCGTCATTACAATACGGTCTGGGTGCCCGAATATGCCCGAGAATACCTTCAGGATAAATGGAATAACCAAAGAAAGACCTGCGAACAAAAGGACCTGATATCCATCGCCATCGGACAAATGGGTTTGGAGAACGAGCTCGCAAAAAAAGCGGATAAAATTTTGATCTGTGATACAGATCTGCTGGAAACAAAAGTTTATTCTGAGGAGTATTACGGTGGCTTTGTGGATCCGGATCTGGACAGGGCAGCTACCGAAAGCCAATATGACCTCTACCTGCTCAGCTATATTGACACGCCCTGGGAGGCAGATGACCTGAGAGACCGCCCAACCCAACGGGAAGAGATGTTCCGGGCTTTCGAAAGGACTTTGGTAAACAACCAAAGGCCTTATGTCATCCTGAAAGGCAGGGTAAAAGAAAGGATGAATACGGCGGTTCAGGCCATAGATAAGATACTTGCATCAAAAGCAAACCTCGATGCGTATTCTGACAAACTCACCCAATAACCTTTTTTTCATTGCCTGCCCTGACAGGTCTTATAAGCACAGGTAAAAAACAAAGCATTTGAACCACTTTTTTTTTAGTTTATCCAGGAAATTTTTTCTTGATAAGTCTGTTTAAAATTATCTAAAAATTAACAGACTATCTGGCATGCTATTTGTATTTTTATCCAGTAAAAGAACAGCGATTGCCAATGAGAAAAAATTACCTTATTTTCTTCTTATTCAGCTTTTTAACCTTAACTGCTTTTTCTCAGCGTACAGAGACGGAGGTGGACATCAGGTTGTACCCCAATCCTGCGATTGGTTCATTTAATATAGAATACGAAAATGTAACTGTTTTAAAAGTTGAGGTATATTCTATTATCGGTATCAAAGAGCTCGAACTGATCGACAATTACCGGGCTATCAATATATCCGGCTTGTCCCGGGGTATTTATATGGTGAAGATCTATACAGACAAGGGCCATCTGGTAAAAAAACTCGTTAAAAATTAATTCCTTAAGCCTTTTTGTTAAAATTGCTAGGGGCGAAAGGTTTCATTTCTTCCTGAACTTTTTCAAATTTATTTACACTTTATTTCTGAAGCAGGAACACCAGGTCTGCACTTAAGTCAATTACAGTTTTTTGTTACAAACAGATTCCGGAAAGCATTAAAAACTGTTTGAAATTGTAATATTTGACTTAAATTGCGAGACAATTTCATCACTTAATCATTTATCATCTTATGAAAAAAATATTCACCCTGCTGTTTGCAGCCATTCTGGGAAACAGCCTGTTTGCACAACACAATATCATTCCCGCACCTGTTGCCTATACAGGTAGTTCTGCTTCATTGGTTTTGGACAAACCATTTTATTTCGAGGTGCCCCAGAACGATCCGTTGATCATGTCTGGTACAAAGCAAATGCAGGATTTTCTCACTGAACACAAAATTGCCTGGCATGCCAATAAAAACGGAAAGGCGATCCGGGTCAGCTTAAACAAAAGTCCTGATCAAAAACAAGGGAAAGAAGGATATACCCTCGAAGTAAAAGAAGGAGGTATCGATATTTCCGCCAATGACGCGGCAGGGGTTTACAATGCTTACCAAACCCTTAAACAATTAATTCCTATTCAGATAACAAGCGGGAGTGCTCTTACAATTCCTGGCTGTAAAATTAGCGATTACCCCAGATTTGGCTGGAGGGGCCTGATGCTCGATGTGAGCAGGCATTTTTTCAGTGTAGAAGAGGTTAAGCAATATATCGACCAAATGGCAGCATACAAGTTTAATGTGTTTCACTGGCATTTAACCGATGATGAGGGCTGGAGGATCGAGATCAAATCTCTGCCTAAATTGACTGAAGTAGGTGCCTGGAGGGTGGAACGACATGGTAAATTTGGTGATACCAGACCGATGCCCAAGCCTGGAGAAAAAGCGAGCTATGGCGGGTTTTATACCCAGGACCAAATACGTGATGTCATAAAATATGCCGCTGAGAGAAATATTACCATCGTTCCTGAGATCGATATACCCGGACACAGTATGGCAGCTCTTGCCGCTTATCCGGAATTGTCAACCAAAAAAGAACCAAAATTTGTAAATCCGGGGGGTAAATTTGCAGAATGGTATGGTGATGGAAAATTTGAGATGCTGATTGAAAATACCCTGAATCCGGCAGATGAGAAAGTGTATGAATTTGTGGATAAGGTATTTACGGAAGTGGCCGCAATGTTTCCTTCTGAGTTTATTCATATGGGTGGCGATGAGTGCTATCACGGTTATTGGGAAAGAGACCCGGTGGTACAGGCCTTTATGAAAAAGAATGGGATCAAGAACAGTCATGAATTGCAGAGCTATTTTGTGAAAAGGGTTGAAAAGATCATCAGCAGCAAAGGGAAAAAAATGATTGGTTGGGATGAAATTCTTGAAGGTGGACTGGCAGACGGGGCAGCTGTGATGAGCTGGAGAGGAATGAAAGGTGGTATAGAAGCTGCCAAACTGGGACACCAGGTGGTCATGTCACCAACAACCTATGCTTACATCGATTACTCGCAGGGAGATCATTCGGTAGAAAATCGTATTTACAGCGATCTTTATCTGGAAACGGCCTATAGTTTTGAACCTGTTCCGGAAGGCGTGGATCCATCACTTATACTGGGCGGACAAGCCAACTTATGGACTGAAGACATACCTACCTTGCCCTATGCTTTCTACATGACCTATCCAAGGGCTTTTGCCACTTCTGAATCGGTGTGGAGCCAAAAGGAAGCAAAAAATTTAAGTGATTTTATCCGTCGGACAGAAGTACATTTCCAGCGATTTGAAAAAGAAAATACCAACATCTCCAAGGCTGTTTTGGATCCGCAGGTAACTGTTTACAAAGAAGGGGAAAAACTGATGTGCAGCCTGAAGAACAATGTTCCCGGAACAGAGCTTTATTACACGGTCAACAGCACCCAGCCTGTAATTTACGGAACAAAATATACGGGTCCGTTCGAAATCCCACAGGGAAATCTCTTTTTAAGAACGCAAACCTACAGGGATGGTAAAGCCATAGGCAGACAATTGTCTATTCCACGAGCCGATCTGGAAAAAAGAGTTAAACCGGTAAAATAAAAATTTGCTCAGACCGGATTTAAAGATCCTTGTGTGTTTATTTATATTGGAATAGTCAATTCCGGGGAATAATACACAAGGATCTTTTTTTGTCTCAGTAAAAATGCCGCCCGGATTTATATACAGATCTCATGGCTCAGGCAATGCAGGGTCCCCAGTCCCCAGATAAGGTGAATGGCGTTGATTCCCGTTACCTCCCGGTCAGTAAAAAGCTCTTTGATTATACCCAGGGCTTTGTAGTCATTTTTATCATTGAAGGTAGGAACCAGTACAAAACCATTTCCAATGAGAAAATTGATATAACTGGCAGGCAGCCGCATCCCGTCAAAGTCTATCCGCCCGGGCATCGGTAGTTCTATGACCCGGGGCTTTTTGCCATTCTCAAGCTTTGAGGAGGCCAGGATCTCTAAATTTTCAGCAAGTTTTTTGTGGTTGGGATCCTTTTTGTCAGGTTCTACTGCAGCGATCACTGTATCAGCGCTTACAAACCGGCAGATATCATCCACATGACCATGTGTATCATCACCCGCAATGCCTTCGTTAAGCCAGATCGTATTGCTGATGCCTAAATTTTCCCTGAAAACCTGCTCGTAATCCTGTTGTGTAAAGCCCGGATTCCTTACCTGTACGGTGGGATGCAGCAGACATTCTCTCGTGGTGATCAGGGTTCCTTTTCCGTTAACATCTATGGCTCCGCCTTCAAGCACAACGGGTTTGTTCTGAAATAGAACGCGGTGAACCGGCAGATTCAAATGGGATGCAACGGTGGAAGGGATCTTTCTGTCGAGCAGGTGGTTCGGATATTTTGCCCAGCCATTGAAGGAAAACTGCAAAGCTTCCCTCGATCCGTCTTCTTTCTTTATAACGATAGGTCCCGAGTCGCGCATCCATGACCGGTTGGTTTTTAAAAGGATATAATCGATGTTTTTCAGGTTGGCATGTGCCATTTCCATCAGCTTCATGACCTGCGACCGGTGCTGCACAGAGCTCACGATCAGCATCACTTTTTCGTAGTGGGCAACCTTTCTGATGTATTCAACAAATTCCCATTTTATGGCGCCGTATTTGCCCGGCCAGTCTTTGCCGTCGAAAGGAAAGGAAAGCAAGACAGCCTCCTGCTTTTCCCATTCGGCAGGTAATCTTTTATTGTGCAGCATCGGTCAATCAATAAAGCGTTTTGTAATATCCTGATAGGCATCAATTCTTCTGTCGCGCAGGAAGGGCCAGTTTTGCCGCACGTCTTCCATCAGCAACCTGTCAACCTCTGCCAGTAAGATCTCCTCTTTATCCACTGATGCCTGTGCGATGATTTCCCCCTGTGGGCCTGCAATAAATGAGGAACCCCAGAATTCCAATCCGGCAAGGTCTTTTTCGGGCTGTTCAAAACCAATTCTGTTTACCGCGGCGACGAAGATTCCATTTGCCACGGCATGACCCCGCATCACGGTCTGCCAGGCATCAAATTGTTTTTTGCCATACTGTTCTTTTTCACTTGGATGCCATCCGATCGCAGTAGGATAAAAAAGTACTTCTGCTCCTTGTAAGGAGGTCAGCCTGGCGCCCTCGGGGTACCATTGGTCCCAGCAGATCAGGGTACCGATTTTGCCGAACTTGGTCTGAAAGGCTTTAAATCCGATATCCCCTGGCGTAAAATAGTATTTTTCATAGAACAGGGGGTCGTCCGGTATATGCATTTTTCTGTACAATCCGGCTTCCGAGCCATTTGCATCAATAATATATGCCGTGTTGTGGTAAAGACCCATGGCTCTTTTTTCAAAGAAGGGAACGATGATCACAACTTTTAATTCTTTGGCCAAAGCAGAAAAAGCTTTAAAAGAGGTGCTGTAGAGTTCTTCTGCGAAAGCGAAATATTTTGTGTCCTCTTTCTGGCAAAAGTAAAATGAGCTGTAGAGTTCGGGCAGACAAATTACCTCTGCACCCTGTTTAGCTGCATTTCTTACCCACAGTAAAGACTTTTCCAGATTTTTTTCGGGGCTGTTATTCAGGCCTATTTGCACCAGGCCGATCGTAAATTTTGATTTCATGCGAAGCGTATGATTGAAAAAGTATGATTATATTTTTTGAAAAAAGGGTTTCAGGTTAATGATTATCCAGTATTAAACCGGACTAAATTTAGTAAAAAAAGAAATAGGCTATCCATTTCAAACAGGTCTTCCTTTTTTGGTTATTCAAGGACTGAACTTACAGCCACTTTTTCCGTTTAAAATAGATCACCATGAATACAACAAGAAGCGCCATAATAAGCCATACAGCGTAATAACCATACTTATAATGGAGTATAGGCATATTGTCAAAATTCATACCATAAACCCCGACCACAAAAGTCAGCGGGATAAAAATGGAGGACATGATGGTGAGTACTTTCATTATCTCATTCAACTTATTGGACACACTGTTCATGTATAATTCCAACAGTCCGATAACCATCTCGCGAAAGACTTCCACAGTTTCAATGATCTGTATGCTATGATCGTACAGGTCTCTTATATATATTTTGGTTTCCTTATTGATGATCGGTTCTTCCAATTTTTCAAAACGGTTGATCATTTCCCGCAGAGGATAAACACAGCGTCTTAAGCTAAGAGATTCCCTTCTCAATTCATATAACGAATTCAGTGTTTCCTTATTCGGATTTTCAAGAAGGCAAATTCGAGTTCCTCAATTTTTTCACTAAAATTTTCAAGGGTTAAAAAATATTGATCAACAACTGTATCCAGAAGTGTATACAACAAATAATCTGCATTTTTTTTTCTGATTATACCCTTGTCTTCTCTGATTCGGGTTCGAATAATATCAAACACATCCCCCTTTCTTTCCTGAAATGTGAGAAGGGTATTGTTCTTTAATAAAAAACTGAGCTGTTCACCATCTATTGTTTCATCTGTGGTATCTACATCAAACATCCGTAGTACAATATGGACATATTTGCATATTCTTCTAGTTTGGTGCGTTGGCCCACACTTAAAATATCTTCCATGCTC
The DNA here is from genome assembly GCA_963816075.1 of uncultured Flavobacteriaceae bacterium. Taxonomy (GTDB): domain Bacteria; phylum Bacteroidota; class Bacteroidia; order Flavobacteriales; family Flavobacteriaceae; genus Namhaeicola. Next base: position 380,026 of record CAWFJI010000009.1, read on the forward strand.
AATCTGTGAACATCCAAATGGGTGTTAAGTTTTTCGATGAGATGCTTCATCGTGCAAACCATCCACATTGATCCAGTTAACACCTTCAAAAGCGCTTATTGCAGATAATAAATCATCAGGATCCTGAAATTTTTTCTCACTGAAACTGTCTGTTGAATATTGAATAAGGGAAATTTCAGCCGTCTCCATTTTTTGGGTTCCTGTAAAAACCAGTGATCCCGGAGGCAATCCCAACTTTGATTTTCGCTTGATTTTAGGTTTTGGTTTTTTCTTCGCCATCCGGATTTAGTTTGAGTATAGGAATGAATATTTTTAGATTGCGTTGAAGTTCATTTATGGTAGGTCATTACTATTTATTTGTTGCTTTTTTGCTGACCCGGAGCATAGGGTTTGGCAGATTGACTGCCTGTAGTCTTTTTAACCTGACCCGGAGCACTGGCCGAATTTCCGGGGCTTTGCTTAATATCTGCGGATTTACAAGTTGCAAACAGCAAAAAAAATATTGCAATAAAAAGTAAGCGGAGTGTTTTTATGGTCATTATTATTCCTTTAATAATTACAAAATAAATTGAAATTAACCTCAATCATACGCAGGGGTCTCCTGATCGAATAAAGATAGAAATTTTTATCAAAGGAAGAACAAATATTTTGATTGCATATCAGTTTTTTGCCAGATAAAATCAGGGCTGACGCCTGATCGCATAGATCAACTCATCCAGATACGCTCCGTTTTTAAAAATATTTTCTTTGATTCTTGCTTCAAGCACAAAACCGGCTTTTTCGAGGACTTTTTGCGAAGCTATATTGGTGCCAAAGGGCCTGGCATAAATTCTTGTTATGTCATAGGTATTAAACGCCCAGGGTATGATTTCCCGGATGGCTCTGGAAATGATTCCATTTCCCCAGTATTTTTCTCCCAGCCAGTAACCGAGCTCGGCATTTTTTTTCATGATGTCCACCTGCGGATGAATGCCTATACCTCCAACAGCTTTGCCATCGATTTCGATCGCAAAGATGTGAATCGGTTCATCTTTTGTGGCAAAGGCGATAAAATTCTTTGCATTCTCAATAGTATATGGATATGGAAAAGCATCCGACATGAATCGGGCTATATCAAAATTGTTTGCATTTTCAACCAAACTCTCAGCGTCTTCAATGTTCCAGGGTCTTAGTTTTATTTCCATTTTATTTAGATATGAGATTTTAGATATGAGATATGAGAATTGGGAAACAGGAATCAGGAACCAGGATGACAAGGCAAAAGTAAAAAGGCAAAAGTAAAAAGTTCAAGGTTCAAGGTTCAATGATCTAGTTACAGTTACGCGGTTATGCAGTTATGCGGTTATTCTAATTCTCACTTCTCAAATCTCAATTCTAATTTTTCCTCTTTCCTGGTTCTTGTCTCCTGGTTCAAGGTTCAAAGTTCAAGGTTCAATGATCTAGTTACAGTTATGCGTTTATGCAGTTATGCGGTTATTCTAATTCTCACTTCTCAAATCTCAAATCTCAATTCTAATTTTTCCTGTTTCCTGTTTCCTGGTTCTTGGTTCTTGGCTCCTGGTTCAAAGTTCAAGGTTCAATTTTCTGGGTTCAACGATTCAATAATTTTTCCTTTTTCCTTTGTCTCATATCTCAATACTCAATACTCAATACTTTTTACTTTGTCCTTTTTCCTTTGTCCTTGTTCTCAATCACCCTGAATTTCACGATTTTTTCTATCAGGTCAAAAGGAAGTTTTTCTTCGATGGGAAACTGTATCGCACCTTTGGATGTTTTGTATTTCGCCAGATCTTTTTTAAATGCTTCAATACCTGAAGGGGCAGGGTAAAATCCGATATGATTTTTATAAGCCGCAAAGTGCACAAGGTTTCCATTTAGATAAAATGTAGGCATTGCATAACTCATCTTTTCAGTGGCTTCCGGAGCAGAAATCTGTATTGTTTTGCGAAGTTCCTGAAGTGATTTTTTGAATTTCAACAGGACAGGCGGCTATATAGCTGTCCATATCCATGATTTTCGATTTCTCCATATTTGGTTCGTTTTCGGTTTCAAGGTTCAAGGTTCAAGGTTCAAAGTTCAAAGTTCGAGGTTCAAAGTTCAAGGTTCGGGGTTCAAGGTTCGGGGTTCAAGGTTACAACGAAAAAAACTTTTCACTTTTCACTTTTCACTTTTCTTGTTTCCTGTTTCCTGATTCCTGATTCCTGATTCCTTCTCATTCTCACTTCTCAAATCTCATATCTCATATCTCAATACTAATATTCCTGTCTCCTGGTTCAACGTTCAAGGTTCAAAGTTAAAGGTTCAATGATCTGGTTACAGTTATGCGGTTATGCAGTTATGCGGTTATTCTAATTCTCACTTCTCAAATCTCAGATCTCAATACTAATTTTTCCTGTTTCCTGGTTCTTGGCTCCTGGTTCAAGGTTCAAGGTTCAAAGTTAAAGGTTCAAGGTTCAAGGTTCAAAGGTTCAATACTTTTTACCTTTTTCCTTTTTCCTTTTTACCTTTATTCCTGTCTCCTAATTCCTGTCTCCTAATTCTCGATTCTCATATCTCAATACTCAATACTATTTAATTTCCCGTTTGCACAACTACTGAATAATATATTCTTCTTTATCTGTTTCACTCAGCCTGAAGTAGCCCAATGCGAAATTATCAAAACGAGTTTGATTCACAATATTTCCTCTCACGGTTGAGGGAGGTGTCTGAAAAGGAGAACCCCCGGCTGAACCCGTCTGCGCAATGAGGATACTCATATAGTTGAAATAGTTCTCAGAAACCCCAAATAAAGCATAATTCAACCGGTCACCGGCTTTCAGGTCTTCGTTTGAAAAAAGCCCGAACATTTCGTTGTTCTCAAAGAACTGGTCTTTGAGCACGCTGTATTCGGGATACACCGCATAGGGCGAATCAAATCTGTTCAAATAGAAATTGGTGGAATTGGGGATGTCATTATAAAAGAATTTTACCTCAATATCTTCACCGGAAAAACCTCCGTCATTGTTTTGTTCAATTCTGGTAATCACCGGAACAGGCAGAAGGGTCTCAGTGGCTTTATACGTTTCGCCATCATAATTGACTGTTAAGGTATACGTCTCATTTAATTTTGGTACAAAATCGGAACAAATATAAACCCCCGGATCGCTTTCCTCAAGGAAATTAAAAACAGTATTCGCGCTGTTGCTAATGCTTACCGAAGCCCCTGAAACCCGAGGAATATCCTCTGAATAATACCCGGCTGTCGTGGACAAAACAATTTGCTGATTATTCCCGGGAGTTCCTTTCTGCCAGTCGATGGATGCCTCGATCACAAGTCTTGGAGGAGCCGTATCCAGATCTACTTCGACCACATCTTCACAGCTGACTGTTATTACGATCAGACTTAGGAAAACGATATATTTTAATACATTCATCACTTAAAATTTAAAATTGTAGGATACACTGGGCACTATTCCAAAAATAGACAGACGAACGGCTTCATTTTGGCCGGTCGTTTCATTTTGCCTGAAAGTGATCGAAGCGGCATTCATTCTGTTGTACACATTGTAAATACCAAAAACCCACTCAGATTGCCAGTTTCTGTCGCGGTTCTTTCTTGGAATAAGGGTGGCGGACAGATCAAGATGGTGGTAGGCAGGCAAATTATCGGCATTTCTCGAGCCATAAATGGGCACTGATATGCCCTGGTATTCGTATTTCCCGTTCGGATAGGTTACCGGCTGACCGGATTGCAGGGCAAAATTTCCGCTGAAAGTCCACTTGTCATTCAGTCTGTAATTTCCAACGAGAGAAATATCGTGTAATTTATCATAGCCCGAGCGGTACCAGTCCCCGTTATTGATACCGGTTTCTTCCGGGGTCCTTCCGGGAACCTGCTGCTCGGATCTGGAAAGGGTATAGGCCAGCCAGCCGTTAAATTTACCCGCATTTTTTCTGAAAAGAACCTCCAGTCCGTAGGCCCGTGCATGGCCATTTAAAACTACCTGCTCAATGGCATTGTTGGCGATGAGGTCGGCACCATCAATATAATCAACACGGTTTTCAATTTTCTTGTAAAAGGTTTCAAGTTCCAGCGTATAATCGTCATTTCTGAAATTTTGAAAATATCCAAGGGCTACCTGGTCAAGGATTTGTGGTTTTAAAAAATCGTCTGATGGAGCCCAAACATCCAGCGGTGTGGGCGACTGCGTGTTGGATATCAGATGCAGGTACTGACTCATCCGGTTGTAACTGGCCTTGACAGATTGTGTATTGTTAAAGGCATAGGAAATTGCGAATCGGGGTTCAAAATTGTCAAAACTCGCAATCACTTCATTGTCTTCGTAATAGGTTGTACCGATGGGTTTGCCTTTTTCATAGATCTGAAAAAGCTGATTGAAGGTAACGGCCTGGTCATTTTCATAGACATTCAAGGTTTGCTCGCCAAGCCGATAGAACATACTGTAACGGAGTCCGTATGAAATTGAAAGCTTTGGGCTGAGTTCCTGCTCGGCATCGATATAGATTGCCGGTTCGAAGGCATATTTTTTGTCGAGTTGATCCGGATTGATCCCTGAATCTTCATTGGAGGGCTCGATACGGCCCGGATTAAAATCGTAGTAAATGCTGTTCAGTCCGTAAGTGAGGCGCATTTTATTGTTTACATAATGTTTAAAATCATATTTGAAATTGTAGTTCTTTATCCCGCTATCCCAGTTGAATCCCACAAAATCCAGCGTTAAACCGTAATAATAGTCTGAGTAAATAAAAGACATGTTAGAAAAGAGTTTATCTGAGAACAAATGATTCCATCTCAGATTAAATACGGAATTGCCATAGGTATTAACAAAACTTTTATTGATCGTGAAAACATCCCGGCCAAAATATCCCGATAAATAAATACTGTTGTTGTCATTGAGCCTGTAACTCAATTTTGTATTCAGGTCATAAAAATAGGCTGAGTTCTCATTGTCTGTAAACTCCAGAAACAGGTGGGCGTAAGAAGCCCTTCCCGCTACCAGAAATGAGCCCCTGTCCTTCACTATGGGCCCTTCGGCCAGTAAACGGCTGGAAATGATGCCAATACCACCGTTCATATGAAAATCGTTGCTGTTCCCTTCTTTCTGATAAATATCGAGTACTGATGACAGCCGGCCTCCGTAACGCGCGGGAATGCCTCCTTTGTACAATTTCAGATCCTTTACTGCATCCGGATTAAAAACAGAAAAAAGTCCGAACAGATGGGAGGAATTGTAAATGGTTGCCTCATCGAGCAGGATGAGGTTCTGATCGGCACCGCCGCCCCTGACATTAAAGCCGGATTGTCCCTCTCCGGCATTGGTAACTCCCGGGAGGGTGATCAGGGATTTGATGATATCCACTTCACCCAAAACTACAGGCATGGATTTAATCTCCCGGATAGAGAGTTTGTTAACACTCATCTCGGGCCTTTTTATTTCGATTGCCTGATTTTTTTCGGTCAGAACAATTTCCTCAAGCTGCTGACTCGATTCAGTCAGGGCGAAATTTTTTCGGATGTTTTGATCGAGCAGTATTTTTTCTGACAGGTTCTCAAAACCCAGATAACTGATTTCGATTGTGTATTCACCCGCCGGCATTGAAATAGAATAGAATCCGTATTCATTGGTCGTAGTACCTGTTTGCAGCTCTGGGATCACAACGGTTACCCCGATCAGCGTTTCATTGTTTTTCTGATCAGTAATGGTGCCACTCAAGGTGATTTTTTTCTGGGCAAAAGCCGAAGCAACAACGAAAAAGAATACAGCAGCAAAAAATTTGAATTGTTGGCCCATCTTTATAGAATTGTTCTTATTTGTACCGTTGAATACTGCAGTGATTTTATGGAGGACAACATGCTTTTTGGTTTTGAATGTATTTTATGGATGTTCGGTGAAACTTATTTGGGGATTAAAAAATAAATTTGACGAATTTTCACATGTATAATAATTGGTTTTTGATCTTATTTACTTAGACATCGAACTGCTTCAGTTTTTTAAAAAGCAATAAATTCAGCAGGATAAGAGAAAATGCGAAAACGGAATCTTCAATGGGAATGGTGAGCATGCGTATACCCAGGTTTTCATCATTGTTATACCAGACCACTTCATTTTCTATGCCCGTACCTGTTAGAATACCATTTACTATAAAAAAAGGTATGAGCATGACCAGAAAAGTAAGGTAAAAAGATGAAAGCAATCCCGGGTTGTAACGATATGCCAGCAGAAGGATTATAATGCCAAAGATCATATTGACAGCTGTGTAGGCCAGATCAAAATGAAAGACAAGTACCAGTCCAAAAACCAGCAAAAGCAAAACTGTAATGATTTTTGTGATTTTCGGTGTCAAATGGGCATTTTTTGTCAAAACCATGAGGGCTTCGTGTGTAAAAACACAGGCATAGGGAACACAGATAAAGAACAGCCACTCTTCTACAGGCAAATGTAAAATATAGGTCTGAGACAGATAATCCGGATTAAATCCCCAGATCTTGTGGATGGTAAAATAGATATCCCAGATAATAAAGGGGATCATGCTCAGTGCTATAGCAGAAAACAGGCTTTTCCAGTAATGGTGCAACCTGATTTTAGGATGAAAGCTCACCAGTAAAGGTACAGAGATCGATAATATGTCCAACCAGAAATAAAGAGACATCATCCTTTAAATTCAGCCTGATAATACTTAAAGGGCACCCAAAGCATACCGAAACATTCACCTTCTTCCTTACCGAGGTGTTTGTGGTGCATTTTATGTGCCCTTCTGATGGCTTTCAGGTATGGGTTTTGTGTATTGCGCCAGATCTTGATCCTTTGGTGGATAAACAGGTCATGGATAACAAAATAGATAAAACCGTAGATACAAATACCAATGCCAATTCCAAGAAAAATACTTGAATCAGTAAATTTCCAGATCAGAAATGCGGCAATGGAAAGTATGGAGAAGAAGATAAAAAAAGTGTCGTTCCTTTCAAAAAAAGAATCGTGATTTGTGCGCAAATGATGGTCTTCATGCAGGTTCCAGAAAAATCCGTGCATGAGGTATTTATGCATACCCCAGGCAACGCCTTCCATGAGTACAGTGGTTATCAGAATTGTAAAAAATAAGATCATGGCGTGTAGTTTATTAATATAACGGTTATATACAAAGATACATATTCGGTGTTAAAAGAACTTAAATTTAAGGGGCTTAATAAAACTTTAACGCATCCAGCGAACTGAGATCATGCTTGTGTTTATTGCCCTTTTTCAGGTTAGAAACAAACATGGCTTTTGTTGCAGGCGGTAAATCAGACTTGCCAATATTTTTATTGAAATAGTCCAGGTCCTCTGCTATATTTTTGTGGTAATTTAAAAATCCCGGAGCATTCAGTTGTATCATCAGCCGCAGGTAAGCCGATTCAGGATCTTTTTTTTTCGCAAGGCTTTCTTCGAGCATGGCTTTTCCGCTGTTAAAATATTTCACTTTGGTGATGGGATTAGATACGAATTCGGCCATTCTGGCCTTGCTGGCACCCTGATATGCAGAAACCACGACATTTTCAGGACTTACAGGCAGGGCAAGCACTTTTTTCAGGGCTTCTTCCGTGCCATTTTGAAACGCTTCTCTGGCAATTTTCAGGGGATCCTGCTGCGCCATTACGGTGAAATTAAGTGACAGAATAAAAATTAAAATAAAATACCGGAGCATATTCTCTAGATCAGTTTGAGTTTGTAATTGACATAGGAAGAAACCAGCAGTTTGATTTTTGTTGGGTTATTGATTCTGATCCGCTCTTCCCTGATCTCTCTGGCATTGGCCTTTTTTAATTTTTGTAAGAGCTTCATGTAATAGATATAAGCGGTATAAACTCCGAACTTGGCCTCATTGGGCAATTTCTGTATTCCGGAATAAGCTTCTTTAAAATCATTTTCAATCTCTTCAATGATCTGGGTTTTGTTTTCCTGATTTAATTCAGCCCCATGTAAATGCGGAAAATAGATCCTGTGCAGGTCCTCGTTATCGTGCTTAAGGTCCCTTAAAAAATTGACTTTCTGAAAAGCACTGCCCAGACGCATGGCCGGTGATTTCAAAGCATTGTACTGATCCTGATCTCCGTTGACAAATACTTTCAGGCACATCAGGCCCACCACATCAGCCGATCCGTAAATATACTGGTTGTAATCCTGCATGGTATTATAGGTAAGCTGGTGCAGGTCGAGGTGCATGCTGTGCAAAAAAGCTTCTATCATTTCCATATCGATCCTGTATTTGTGCACTGTGTCCTGAAAGCTGTGCAAAATTGGGTTGAGACTTATTCTTTTTTCAATAGCCTCATACAGGTCCTTTTCAAAATTGTCAAGGAGGGCTTGTTGGTCGTGTTCATGAAAAGTATCAACGATCTCATCCGCAAATCGCACAAAACCATAGATAGCATGTATGGGATCCTGAATTTGAGGCGATAGCATTTTTACGGCCATTGAGAAAGAGGTACTGTACTTTGCGGTTACAGAACGACTGCACAAATAGGCAACCTCATCAAATAACTGTTTCATGTTTTAATGTGTTTTCTTTAATAATTATATCTGAAACGAGCTTCCCTGAGATCAGAGAGGGTGGAACCCCCGGTCCGGGCACGGTCAGTTGTCCGGTGAAAAAGAGGTTCTTCACCTTTTTACTTTTCAATTTGGGTCTCAAAAAAGCAGTTTGTAATAAGGTGTTTGCCATCCCATAGGCATTTCCTTTGAATGAGTTGTAGTCTTCTTTGAAATCCTTTACGCAATAGGATCTTTTAAAAACGATATGATCGCGCACCTTTTGCTTTGTTAGCGATTCGAGTCTGCTCATGATCATATTAAAATATTTTTCTCTGGTTTCCTCATCGTCCATGAGATCAGGTGCAAGCGGAATCAGGAAAATGGCAGCTTCATGGCCTGCCGGGGCAACCGAATCATCGGTCATACTCGGAAAACTGGCGTAAAACAGCGGGTTGGCCGGCCAGGATGGCTTGTCGTAAATTTCTATAGCGTGTTCGTCAAAGGAGGCATCGAAGAATAAAGTGTGGTGCAGCACATTCTTCAGCTTTTTGGATATCCCTACATAAAATAAAAGCGAGGAAGGAGCCATGATTTTTTTACTCCAGAAAGTTTCGGTATATGTGCGAAACTCTTCCGGAAGCAGGCTTTCCGAGTGTTTGTAATCGGCACCGGAAATGATCAGTCGGGTGCTGATGATCTCGCCATTTACATAAATACTTGAAACTTTGCCTTTTTCATCCACATTGATACCGGAAACGTTGGCATGGGTATGAAACTGAACCCCCAGTTCCCTGGCGAGTTCGATCATGCCGTTTACAACAGAGATCATTCCTCCTTTAGCGTACCAGGTTCCCATACAGAAATCAGCATAGTTCATAAAACTGTAAAAGAGCGGTGTATTGCCGGGCTTGGCTCCCAGAAAAAGTACCGGAAATTCAAGAATTTGCTGTAACCGGGAGTCATTGAAATGTTTTCTTACGTAATCCTGAATGGTGAGGTAAAATTGTTTCAGTTCAAAAACGGTGTCCATGGTTACCAGCTCCAAAGGACTGATACCGGGTTTATATACAAGGTCTTTTATGGCGATCTCATAATTTTTACCGGCCTTGTCCAGAAATTTCTGCAATTGCTGCGCCGAGCCGGGCTCCAGCTTTTCAAAAGTAGCTTTGATCTTATCCAGTTCTGCAGCGATGTCTACAAAATTATCATCTCCAAAATACACCCTGTAACCGGGGGAAAGACGTTGCAGGCTGTAATAATCATCGGTTTTTTTACCAAAATCTTCAAAAAAACGTTCGAAGACGTCGGGCATCCAGTACCAGGTCGGACCCATATCAAAGGTAAAACCCTGCTCAGTAAAAGACCGTGCGCGGCCTCCGAGCTGCGGATTTTTTTCATATACGTTCACACCATATCCTGCTTTGGCCATATAGCATGCTGCAGCCAATGAAGAAAAGCCGGAACCGATGATAGAAATATTTTTTTTCATATGTTCAACAAAGATATTAAAAAGTTAAACAAAACAATCAAAAAGTAAAAAAATATTTACTGCCTAATTCAAAAGCAAAAGTTAAGAAAAAAAATGATAAGCTAACTTATTTTATTTCAGTGTATTGAGAAAATTCTCAATATTCTTGTGAATTATGATATTGGGATAAGAATTGTCCTGATTTGCTTCCTGTGCGTTCCTACCCAGCAGGTGAAGCTCTTCATTCGCAGGGCTGAGAATACTGTCTGAAAATTCCTTCAGATACTCAGGTATAAATTCCTGTGCCGGTTCTACTGTAAAATAACTGACAAATGTTACAGCGTCAAAAATATCCTGCAGGTCTTTCAGGTTTTCCATGGGGACGCTTTGGCCGAGATAGATGGAATTATAGCCTTTTACGAGCAACTCGTAATGGAGAAACATGAGTCCGAGCTCGTGAATTTCGTTTAGCGGCAGAAAGAGCGCAAAGGTCTGCTCGTGCAGTTTTGGTAATTGCTGGGCCTTTTCTGTTTGGATAAGCAACTTCTGCCTGATCAGGTTTGTAATAAAATGCTCATGGGCAGGTGTGATGGTTTTGCTTAGCCAAAGCATGCCGATCTCCTCCAATAAGGGGAAAAAAGTCTTCAGAAAAATATCCCTAAAACTGTTTTTTTCAAGCAGCTGAAAGTAGGTCTGATCAAAGATGACCCTGTCAAAGCCGAGCATCGATAATTTTAAATTATCCATGGCCTGTGATGGCTGATCGCTGTTTATCTGAAGCTCCCGCGTAATTTTGTACAAATCGTTTTCTGAAAGTTCTGCGATCTTCGAAATTTTATAGCCCTTGTCGAGGAGGAAAACTACATTCAGGAGCTTTTGCAGATTTTTCTGGTCATAGGAACGGATGTTGGTATCTGATCTGATCGGTTCGAAAAGATGGTATCTGCGCTCCCAGATCCTTATGGTATGAGCTTTAATTCCGCTTAAATGTTCGAGATCCCTGATGGAAAAAGTTGTTTTTATACTCACCTTGTTCAATAAAAATTCAAACAAAAATAAACAAATAAAGTTGAGTTGCAACTATAGTCCTATTCTTGAATTCGGGTCGTATTTTCTCTGAATTCTTGCAAATAAGCAATGAATTCAGCAGGATTTCGAACAGGAACATGGTAAACGGAAGGTGTTTTACAGGGCAAAAAGGCCAGGTTTCCGGAATACAAAAGGGGTATTTTACGGTTTTCAATCATGCGGCAGAGAATTTCATCATTCTTATAACAACGGGCAGCTACAAACATAGTCATGAGCAGGTCAGGTTCCAGAAGTTCAACGGTCATAGCTATATCATCAGAAGGAACGTTCTGGCCCAGATAATATACTTTCCAACCCAGATCTTTTGCCAGATAGGCACCGAGCAAAAGACCGATTTCATGACTTTCCTGCTCCATCAGAAAGAAAACGATCTTTCCGGCATTTTCAAAGGGTTGTGGTAAACTTTCCATTGCTGATATGATCTTTTGCCGGATGAGATTGGTTATAAAATGTTCCTGGGCAGGCAAAACTTTATTGGTGCCCCAGAGCACCCCCACCTGTCCCAAAAAAGGATAGATCACATCAGTAATGGTGTGCATCAGCCCTGATCTCAGCACCAACCGGTTGAAGATCCGGTTGAACTCCCCCTCATCCATAATGAGCATAGAAAGAATAAGCGCTTTGATAACCTCTTCATTTTCTGTGTCCTCCAGACTCAGGAACTCACCTACTTTGGAATGAATAAGGTCTTCGCTCATTCCTGCAATTGACGAGATGCGGTAATGGTTTTTCAAGAGTATGCTCACATTGATAAGCTTGCGTAACTGGGCATCTGAAAAATACCTGATGTTCGTTTCTGTGCGTTCCGGCACCAGAAAATCATAACGTCTTTCCCAGATCCTTAAGGTGTGGGCTTTAATTCCTGTCAATCTTTCTGCCTGGGCAATGGTATAATTCATGATTTATGGGGTAGATTAAATGCTTTATATAATATGGTGTAAATCTTTAAAAAAATCAGCTTTAAAAATATTTGTTTAAATATTTTAAAAAAAAGTTGGACAATTAAAAAATATTATTTAGCTTTGTTCAACAAATATATAAAAAAGTTAAACATGAAAACAATTATTGACAAATTAAAATTTTCCGCCCGCTTATTTTTAAGCACACTTGCATTATCCTTCTTATTTGTAACAACGAGTTGTGATGATGACGACGACGATAAACCTGAAACAATTACAGAAATCGCTGCTTCTAATCCTGATTTCAGTACATTGGTTACTGCGTTAGAAATAACAGGTCTTGATGCTGTTTTAGACGGAACAACAGATTATACCGTATTTGCACCAACTAATGATGCATTTGAAACATTTTTGAGCGGTGCAGACATTAACGACGTGCCAGAAGAAGTTTTGACTCAAATTTTGTTAAACCATGTTGTGAGTGGTGAAGTTTTGTCTACTCAATTATCTACCGGCTACATTCAATCTTTAGCTACATATAATGGAGTGGCTAATGGTAGTAATTTAGAAATGTACGTTAGTACAGTAGATGGAGTTGAATTAAATGGTGTATCATCAGTTACTTCAGCAGATATTTCAGCTTCAAACGGCGTAATTCATGTGGTTGATGCTGTAATTGGTTTGCCAACAATTGTAACTTTTGCTACCGCAGATCCAAATTTTTCATCTCTTGTAGCTGCTTTAACAAGTCCCGGTCAACCAGATTTTGTATCTATTCTTTCTGGTCCTGGTCCGCTCACTGTTTTTGCTCCTACCAATGCTGCATTTACAGCATTAGGAACTGAATTAGCTCAAATTCCTTTAGTTCCAACCGCTGATCAATTAACGGAAGTATTGCTTTACCATGTTGTTTCAGGAAATGTTTTATCATCTAGTTTAACAAATAACCAAGTGGTAACAACTTTACAAGGAGGTACCTTTACGGTTGGCTTAACAGGCGGAGCTAAAATTACTGATGTTAATGCACGTGTTAGCAATATTGTAGCAGTCGACGTTCAGGCTGCAAATGGTGTAATACATGTTTTAGATAAAGTATTATTACCAGCCCTTTAATGACCCCCATTTCTAATAAATAGTTACCTTCAGAATCAGACCGGCGTGTTTTGCGCCGGTCTTTTTCCAATAAAAATCTTAAAATGAAATTAACCGAAATACTATTTGTTTAAAAATATTTTTCCGACACCACCCTCAAGGGAAGAGGAGATCAAAGAAAAGGTGAAATCCCTGCTCAACGAATGGGTTTCAATGGCGGAATACGATAAAGCGGAAAGCACAAAAAAACTTGAAGAGGCGAAAGCACTGCTCAATGATTTAAAACAGATACAAAAAAACTAGACATGGCTTTTTACCAGTTTATACACGAACAATTGTTTCATGCTTCGGTTGAAGAAATGTGGCGTTTTATATCTGCCCCGAAAAACCTCAAAGAAATTACTCCGGATTATATGGGTTTCGAGGTCACTACACCCTATTTGTCAGAAAAGATGTATGCCGGTATGATCATCAGTTATAAAGTGAGTCCTGTTCTGAATTTTAAGGTAGACTGGGTTACTGAGATCACCCATGTAAAAGAAAATGAGTTCTTTGTGGATGAGCAGAGAATAGGTCCTTACAAACTCTGGCATCACCAGCACCATTTGATACAAATGAAAGAAGGGGTGCTGATGCGGGATATCGTTACTTATCAGCCTCCATTCGGTATTTTGGGTGCCTTGGCCAACAAATTGCTGATCAGCAAAAAACTGAATGAAATTTTTAATTACAGAAAAGTAGTTCTGGAAAAGAAATTTGGGAGCTTCCAAAACCTGAAGTAGTACGGACAGACCATATTATTTATCTTTTTTAGCAAAATTTTACTTTTTATTCTTTCCTACCCTTTTCTCTTACTGCAGAACGAAAAGAACAAGCAGGTAATAAACGATTAAATTTCCTGTTTTCTTAAAGAACAGGTTTTGAGCGGTCAAATATACATCTGACTTTCTTCTATTTTTTCTGAACTCATCTACTAATATATATATGTGTTCTTCACATTATTTCAAAATTCAAATTCCTGTCGTTTTTCTCCTTTTTGGTAACAAATATTACTCCCTAAATTGAAAAAAATATCGCTTTAAGTAACAATAGTAACCGTAAAAAAAATGGTTTTTACTATAAAAAAAACATAAAAAAAATTAATATATTGATAATCAAGACAATAAAAATTTTAAAAAATGATATAAGTCATATTTCGGGCATAATTTTATAATTACTTTAACAGTAGAATTATAAACCTATTATCCAAAATAAGATGAAAACACAAAAATTAATTAGTTTCTTGGTATTGTTTGCCATCAGTTTGATGTTTATCTCCTGTGAAACAGAACCAATACCCGGCCCTCCAGGCGCAGATGGAACAAATGGTACAGATGGTACCGATGGCGTTGACGGAACAACAGCCTGTATTGAATGCCATAACATTGCAAACAAAGAAGAAGTTGAGGCTACCTATGCTTTATCAGTGCATTATGCAAGTCCAACAGCCCCAAGGGGTACTTCTGTCGATTGTGCCATGTGCCACAATTCGCTGGGTTATATAGAATACATTGAAAAAGGTAGCCTAAATCCTGCCGGTTACACAACTTCTGAACCGATCAGATGTATTACCTGCCATAGCGACCACACAACGTTTGATTTTGAAGAGGACGGCTATGATTATGCACTTAGAAACTTCGACCCTGTGAAACTTGTGATTGATAATACAACCATCGTTAATTTTGCAGGATCCAGTAATAACTGTATTACATGCCACCAGCCACGCAACAGTTATCCAGTTCCCGGCGGAACAGGAACGGTTACTATTACAAGCAGTCGTTACGGACCACACCATGGCCCACAGTCAACCATGTTAGAGGGTATTATGGCTGATAATGTTCCAGGTACTGTGGCTTATCCAGCCGCAGGAAGTGCTGCTCACAGAAAAAATTCTTCTTGTACCCAATGCCATATGGCAGAAAAAAATGCAGATGGTACTGAGGGTTTGCATACCTATGTTATAAATATGGAATCTTGTAAATCATGTCATACATCTGGAGCACCAACGGAAGCTGAAGGATTTACGGCCAATTTCAAAATATTGGAAGATAAATTAATTGCTTTGAAGTATATAAATGCAGCTGGTTCTGTTTTAGGAGCAAGCGGTGCGCCCGCAAGCGCAACAAACCCTCTTGTAGTTCCCGGAGATGATGCACAGGCAATTTGGAATTACAAAACTTTATTCGAAGATCAAAGTAAAGGTGTTCACAACCCTGGCTATACAAAAGCGCTGCTTCAGAATTCTATTGAAGCACTTAATTAATATTTTGGAGGAGAAAAAGTTCAGAAGTTTTAAAATATCTTCTGAACTTTTTTTAAACCTTCAAAATAGTTTTAACCATATCCAACTGATTAATATTTCTTAACAGTAAATAGCTTGTATAGTTAACCGAATTAGTATTTAAAACTGAGTAAAAATGAAAAAACTATTTAAAATAGTTCTGTATAGCGGCTTGATCCTTCTGTTTCAATCTTGTTATTACGATACTGTAATCGAAGAAGAAGTGATTCCGCCACCGGATGATGTATCCTATAGTAATGATATTAGCCACTTTGGGACGCGGATTGTGTTTCTTGCCATAAAGGATCTATTCCACCTGATCTCAGAGATGAGAATTCATGGGATGAACTTGTAACATGGCTATGTAGTACCCTTTGAATCTGACGAGAGCTCTTTGATGAACTCTTTGAACGGAACCAATGGTGAGCAACTGATGCCGCCCGCAGGAAAATGGTCTGACAACAAGATCAATTTGGTAAAGGCCTGGATCGATCAGGGAGCAAAGAACAATTAACCTTTAAACACAATATCATGAAAAAATATATATCATTGTTTCTTATGCTCCTGGTGTTTCCCTTTTTTGCTGTGGCACAGGAGGATGTAAAAACAGATGAAGAAACAAAGGAAGCAGTAAGTGAGGAAGATGCCAAAAAACTGGAACGGCCTGCTTTTGAAAGTTCGTTTATTGTTGACAATCCAACTGATGTGGTGTATCAGAAGAACACCCTGGAAGCACAAATGTACCACAGGTTCGGGATTATTGATGGAAACAACGACTTAGCCGGTATTTGGGGTGCTGCCAACATTAAACTGGGAGTAACCTATTCACTTACAGACAGATTAACCGTTGGTGTTGGTACTACAAAAAATCATAGATTGTACGATTTTAATGCCAAATATGCGCTTTTAAGACAAACCAAGTCCGGAAAGATGCCCATAAACCTGACGTATTATGGTAATTTCACTTATGATGGAAGAGATCAGGAAAACACCAATTTTAATTATGACCAGGACCGTTTTTCTTTCTTCAACATGATCATTATTTCGCGCAGGTTCAGTCCGAATTTCTCTATGCAGGTCGCTCCGAGTATTTCGCATTATAACCTCGTGGAAGCGGATATGGAAAATGACATGTTCGCTGTTGCAGTTGGTGCAAGATATAAAGTAAGTCCTCAAACGTCTATTTTAGTTGATTACAGTCAGCCTTTGAGCAATTTTGACAGCGACCCGGAACCCGGATTAAGTTTAGGGTCTTGAATTTGCTACTTCAGCACATGCTTTCCAGATCTTTGTCAGCAATTACTGGGGCATTATACCACAGGAAAATTATATGTGGAATCAGAATGATTTCTTTGGAGGAGATGTTTTGTTAGGATTTAATATCACGAGGATTTATAATTTTTAGTTTATTTAATTTAAGTTTTATAAGTGCAGACTAAAGTTTGGGGGAACTTTGGTTTGCTTTTGGCATTGTATGGCGGGAAAATTATTTAGCAATTTAGAAGTTTTTATTATGTTTTTATTTTATAAAAAGTCATAGAAAACAGTAAGAATAAAGTTTTTTAAACAACCAGAATAATAAAACAAGATAGGGGCGAACCAAATCTTGTTTTATATTTTAATAACAAAATGACGGATATGGACAATCAACCTAAGAAAGAAAAGAAAATTTCAAGGAGAAGTTTATTACCCATACTAGGTAGTACATTGCTTATTCCTTTTTTGGGATTGAGTAAAACAGAAAAGGATGGGAAAATTTCCTTACAGGAGGAAGAAGAATTCCAGATCTTATTAAAACCCGACGGTACTACGGTAAAGGTTAAGGTAAGTGCCCTTAAAAAGTCAAAAGTCATCAAAAAAAATATTTCCAATACTACATTTCTTGATTGGCTTGGTAAAAAACTTTAATGAATATAATCAACTCACATTATGGAAGACGGTAATTATAAATCAAGACGTAAATTTCTAGACAAAGGATTAAAGTTCGGATTTATTTCGATCCTTGGCGCCATTGGATTATCAAAACTAGCCTCAAAAATGAGCGCTAATAGCAATTCCGGTGATAAAGTTGAATTAATGACAACAGACGGCACTTTAATAGAAGTTGATTCGTCTGAGGTAATGTCGGTGGATCATCCTGAAGATAATGACAAGAAATACAAGTTAAGAGAAGGTGATTCCAACAGAAAGTATGTCATGGTTATTGATCTGGCGAAATGTAAAAATGCATTGAAATGTCAGACAGCATGTAACAAGTACCACTATATTACCGGTGACCACGCCTGGCTTAAAGTATATAAAATGCAGGAGGATGAAGATACAGCACCTTATTGGATGCCAACGACCTGCATGCATTGTGATCATCCTGCCTGTGTTACCGTGTGTCCAGTGGATGCAACTTTTAAAAGAAGGACGGTTTGGTTTTGATCGATAATGAAAGGTGCATTGGTTGCAGGTTTTGTATGGCTGCCTGCCCATATTCTACACGTGTGTTCAACTGGAGTGAACCAGGCCAGGAAGTTACCTTGAATATGGATATGGAATTGGCACACCAGGAGCATCACTCAATTGAATATGCCGGCATGCCGAGTCTTAAAGGAACGGTTGATAAATGTGATTTTTGCCCTCATGCCATTAAAGAAAATAAGTTACCTCATTGTGTAACAGCCTGTCCGAACGGGGTCTTCTATTTCGGTGATAAATATGAAGATACAGTGACCAACGGGGACGAAACCCTACGATTAAGTCAATTGTTAAAGGACAAACATGGCTATAGGCTTATGGAAGGTCTGGGTACAAAACCGAGTGTCTTTTATCTGCCTCCGGTCGATCGTCTGGTAAATTTTGAAGATGGCCTGGAGCATTTTACTGATTTTCAATCTGTTGAAAAACCTGAATAATTATGAAAAAGCCAAATGAGCTGCTTGACGATTTAGCACCCCAAAAATTTGGAATGCAGGGGGTTTTATGGACTACTTTTCTAAAATTGGTAGTGAATGCCGGAATTATAGCTTATAAAAATCAGGTAATCAAAGGACAAAGAGTCAGCAATATGATCGATTAAGCTTGTGGGGAATTTAGATTTCTAACTTTGTGTTCTTTGTTGCGACAAGTTTTGTGGGGACGATTACAGTATCAATCCTACGTTTGACAAATAACAACTGGAGAACTCCTATTGTCAGAATAGCCGAAATAATATCCGTTGCAGCCATTATCATGGCGGGCATTACAATTATGATCGATATGGGAAGGCCAGACAGGCTTTTAAATTTGTTTATTTATGGAAGGTTGCAATCACCTATTATTTGGGACGTGATTATTATACCAACATATATAGTCATAAGTATATTATTATTGTATTTCCCATTGTTGCCGGATTTTGCACTCTTAAAAACATATTTTAAGGACAAAAATCCAAATCTGAGCAAATGGTATGGAAGGCTTTCCCTGAACTGGACCGGCAGTGCTGCTCAGAAATTAATCCAGGCCAGATCCATTCACATCCTCGCTATTTTTGTTATTCCGGCGGGTTTTATATTGCAAACCATAGATGCCTGGCTGTTTTCAACCTTATTCAGGGTTGGCTGGGACAGTACGAACATGGGTGCTTACTTTATTTCGGGTGCCTCTGTCGCAGGTGTTGGTGCTCTCGTTACGGTAGTATATGTTATCCGGAAGGTCTATAAACTGGAAGAATATATAACCGACTTTCATTTTGATAAATTGGGCAAGTTTTTAGTACTAACCTGTATCATATACCTATATTTTAATATCAATGAATATCTGATTCCTGAATTTACCTCGAAAAAGGAAGAAATTACGCACTTAAATCATTTATTCAGCGGTCAATACGCACCCTTATTCTGGTTTGTAATAATAGGAGGATTGGTGATACCTATACTCGTTTTATTATTTGACAAGGGAAGGAAGCCGTTACCCATGTTTATTATGGGTTTACTGGTTGTTTTGGGTTCCTGGTGGAAACGATTTTTAATCGTCACGCCTACTTTGTTAAATCCATTTTTACCTATTCAGGGAGTGCCGGAATCCTGGCGGCACTATTATCCGAGTACTCATGAGTGGTTGATCACCTTCGGAACCCTGGCCATGGCACTATTAATTATTACTATTCTTGTCCGCTATCTGCCTGTTGTACCTATTCAAAGAACCGCTGACGAGCAAGAGTCGTTAAAAACTGATAAAAATACTGCATCATGAAAATTCTGTTAAAGTATCCATATGTTTTTCTGGTTTTGGTCAATGTATTTTTATTGAGCGCTGATTTCGATAAAGTTTATGCACAGGAAGTGGAAAAAAATGCACTCAGAATTGCAACAGATTATGTCAAGACCATGGATGGTGAAATATATTTTGATATAAAGACCACTGCCAGGGTCAAAAAACAAAATATGGTAGTACCAAAAATTGAGCTTGCCATATCAAATGAAGTTGGAGGTGAAGAATTTGAATTGGGCAGGGGAACTACAAATATGGACGGCGAATACAAATTGGTGCTGAAAAGCCTGAATGACATCAGACCTGACTGTTCAGGCACCTTAAATATTATGGTATCTTCTAAAGGAAATGAGCAATTCGAGGAAGCATCTGAAAGCACAGTTTTAAAAATGCAATTATTAAATAAATTGATTACGAATGACAGCACCCACTTTGTAAGCGCCATTCTTACTGATGCAAGTTCCGGCAGTCCGATTACAGAGCAAGCTCTGCAGGTACGTGTACAAAGATTGTTCAGGTCTTTAAGCATAGGTGAAGACTCATATACTACAGACCAGGACGGAACTGTTCTTGTGCCTGTCGAGGAAGGAATCCCTGGCGTTGACGGCAATTTAACCTTTGAAGTGGTGCTTGAAGACAGTGATGATTACGGCACAGTAAAAGCGCTGGTTCATGCGCCTATAGGAGTTCCAGTTGTGAATGAATCCACTTTTGATGAAAGAACCATGTGGTCACCGAGAACTAAAACACCCTATTTCCTCTTGATTTTTCCAAATTTAGTCATCTTTACTATGTGGAGTTTTATCATATATCTTATTATTAACTTATTTAAGATTCAAAAATCTTAAAAAGACAATAAAAGAAGTTACCTATTCAATTTCATACAATTTTCATAACCTTAAACTTTGAGGTAGATCAACTGGCTGTTTTTTTCTGTTATCGCTGAAGGAACCTTCGACTTGTCAGAACAAGAATCCAAGCGACCCATAAGTTGCCCTGGTGATTTGGCAAATGTTATATGTTAAATATTCCGGATCCTGGCAGTTTGATGGGAGCGAAGATAAGGGTCAGAGACAATTAAATTCTTGATAAAAGTGACTTTTCCTCTGCTGAATTCCAGGGATTTGGCTTCATTTTATTCTACATTAAAGAATACGTTGGGTAGTGTCAAAGATTTTTTAAATAAATGTAACAATCATTACGTTTGTATGACTTTTATCATTTCCTGATCAAGGTGATTATCTACATTTGTATAAGAATGTAACAGTTAATTGTTCATATACCCAACATTATGAAAGATAAAAGAGCAGAAAAAAATACAGACCGGCGTAAGTTCCTGAAATTCGGCTTAATTTCCGGAGTAACTGCCATAGCTGGCGTGACCCTGGCCATGAGTTTCCAGATGTCGAAGAAAAGATCTCCTCCGGAGAAAAAATGAGATTGCTTACTCCAGACGGTAAAATTGTAGAGGTGGATGCCGAAAATATCAACAAATACCCGGAGGCACTTGTTACTCCAGAAGAATCAAGAAAGGGCATACCCAACCGGAAATTCGTGATGGTGATCGACCTGGCCAAATGCAAAAATGCCAGAAAATGTGTTGAAGGCTGCCAGAAGGCGCACCAGTTGGATTACAATGAGGAATTTATGAAGGTACAGTTGATCCAGAACAATGAGGAGTCGTCTCCTTATTGGTTTCCAAAACCCTGTTTTCATTGTGATGAACCGCCATGTGTAACCGTTTGCCCGACCGGGGCAACTTTTAAACGGGATGATGGTATTGTTTTAATTGATAATGACCGTTGTATAGGTTGCAAGTTCTGTATCACCAGTTGCCCTTATTCCGCCCGTTCGTTTAACTGGGGTCATAAAGATAAATTTGATAACAAGGGCATCCCGTATTCTCCTGAAACCAGTGTGCCTGCCGCTGAGGGAACCGTGATGAAATGCGATTTTTGTCCGGACCTGCTCCGACAGGGAGAGCTGCCGCATTGTGCCAAATCGTGTCCGATGGGAGTGATCTATTTCGGTGATAAAAACGAAGACATGGTTACCAACGGAGAAGAAACCGTTCGTTTTTCTACACTGATCAACGACAGGGGAGGTTACAGACATCTGGAACATTTGGGTACCAAACCCAATGTATATTATTTGCCGCCGGTTAACAGACAATTTCCTCTGGAACGCGGATTTGAAGTGGAAGAGGATATCATAGAGCGCTATAAAGATGTTCCATACGTGCAGAAATTAAAAGAGGACGGTACAATTTAACCTTAATCATTTTTATTATGAATATTGAAAAAAGAAAAGAAGAATTGGTTAAAGAATTTTCACCAATGATCGAAAAAAATACCCTTCCTTCAAAGATATGGATGGGCACTTTGATTGTTTTTGTATTAGTTGGATTGTATGCCTTTTTTGTTCAGGTTTCTAAAGGCCATGTGGTCACCGGAATGAGGGACAATGTAGTGTGGGGTATCTTTATCATCAACTTTATTTTTTTTGTGGGGATCAGTTATTCGGGAGCATTTATTTCGGGTATACTGCATTTTTTTCATACCCCCTGGAAGAATTCTGTATCGCGGATAATTGAAATAATCACCGTTCTGTCACTGGTTATTGGTCCGATCTTTATTTTGCTTTGTATTGGCAGACTTGACAGGCTGCATTATTTATTTCTCTATCCAAGAATACAATCCCCGATTACCTGGGATATCATTGCCATCATGACAGATCTGGTAGGTTGTTTTATATACCTTTACATGACCTTTATTCCGGATTTTGCCATCATGCGCGACAATGCAACTGAGGATACGCCAGCATGGAAGAAAAAAATGTACAAGTTCCTGGCGATTGGCTATCAGGATACGGAATCTCAGAGAAACAGATTGCACAAAATGATCCGGATCATGTCTGCAATGATCATAGCCATGGCCATTGTTGCTTACTCTGTTCTTGCATGGATCTTTAGTTTAACCGTGCAGCCCGGCTGGAACAGCTCAATTTTTGCTCCGTACTTTATTATTGCCGGCTTGTATTCCGGTGTTGGGGTTATCATCATAGCCATGTACATGATCAGAAAATACTTCCATTTGGAGAAGTATATCAGAAAAACACATTTTCAGGTTGCCGGATTTGTCCTGCTGATCATGTCATTACTCTTTGGTTACTTTACCTTCAGCGAGTATTTTTCAAGGTGGTTCAGCCATAAGCAATACGATGTAAACCTTTTAAACACACTGTTCAACAGGTATTTTCTGGAATTTGTCTTTGCCAACTATATTGGCGTGCTTGTTCCGATCATTATCCTTTCTTTCAAAAAGCTCAGAACTATAAAATGGATCACTTTTGCTGCGGTTGTTGCCGTGCTGGGTATTGTGGTTGAACCGGTTTCTAATCGTTGTACCCACGCTGGAATCGCCTTATTTACCCATTCAGGATAGCCGTCCGGAATTTGTTCATTATTCTGCTACCTGGGTTGAATGGGCACTTAGTTTTGCCGGAATTGCAGCATTCCTGTTGTTCTTTACGATCATCATCAAATTTGTTCCGGTAATACCTATGTCCGGAATAATTGACAATGAGAGAGAGGCAATGGAGAGAAAAAGGAAAGATAAAAACAGAGGATAAAAAGTAATCAATAATATTTGTAATCATGAAACGAGACCAATTAAAATATTTATTTTCTATTTCATTTGTGATAGCGTTTTTACTCTGTAACAATGCAATAGCTCAGGAAGATACAACGGCAGCAAGCCCTGAAGAAGTTGCTCCGGTTGAAAAAGCTGAAGTAGTTGAAGCAGAAGATGACAAGCCTAAAATAACGACTGCCGAAGACTACCGGGTTTCTCTGGATTTTGTGGTAACCAAACAGGAAGATAATTCCCGTTTGCTCGTGGCTACTTATGAAGGAAAAAATAAGAAGGACAGAAAGGACATCCTGCCTGTGTATAATGCTGAGATCAAATTTTATAACATATCAGGAGATAATGAGGTGCTTCTCGGAACAGCCAAAACATCAAAATCCGGACTTGCAAAATTGATCGTTCCCGCTGATAGGAAGTACTTGACAGATGGCGAGGGAAATATCGTATTAGTTGCCCGTTTTGAGGGAACGGATGGATTGGATGCAGAAGAAGCTGAAGTTAGCTTCAAAGATCTGTTTTTGGAATTGAGTTTGGCAGTTGTTGATTCTGTCAGAACGGTAACCGCCAGAGGCTATACACTTGACAGCACAGGAACAAAAACACCGGTTGAAGAGGTGGATATTGCTTTTTACATTGGCAGCATGCTGGCCAATATGAAAGTAGAGGAAGGCGCACTGAGCGGCGGAGAATACGAATTTGAACTAAAAGAACAGGTTCCCGGCGATCCGGAAGGAAATGTTGATGTGTATGTAATGGTTGAAGACAATGAGGTTTTTGGCAATGTAAAGCAAAAGAAATCCATGAAATGGGGAACGACAATGCTTGAAGATCCAAATAAAAATGACAATACCCTGTGGTCAGAAGCCGCTCCAATTTGGATGTATGTGGTATTGACAATTTTACTGGTAGGAGTCTGGGCAAATTATGTGTACACGGTGATCAATTTATTTAAGATAAAAAAGGAAGCAACAATTCTGGAAATTGATAATTAATACGATTATTTATGTAAAATCAATATATTTGCATGATTATTGCATATGCCTAATCAAAATGCCGAAAGGCAGTAAAAAGTAAAAACACTAACAAATTAAAAATTATTTAAAAACTATGAAATCACTTACATTAATTATGTTTACTATGCTTTTTAGCATGGGCTTATTTTCCTTTAAAGTAGTACAGGAGAAATGGGTTGTACCAGCGAAATATGAAAAAATGAAAAATCCAACTACTTCAAGTGCAGATAATGTTGCCGAAGGTAAAGCTTTATATTCAAAACATTGTGCTTCTTGCCACGGTAAAAAAGGTTTGGGTGATGGTACCAAAGCGAAAGAAGTTGAAGGAGATATGGGAGATTTTTCAAGTGCTGAATTCTGGTCACAATCAGAAGGTGCAATCTTTTACAAGAGCTATATAGGAAGAAAAGATATGCCGAACTTTGAAAAGAAAATGAGCGAAGAGGATGCATGGTATGTTATAAACTACATGAAAACATTGAAAAAATAAGGATAATTTATTTTTAGATCAGGGGAGTTGAAAAACTCCCCTTTTTTATTTACTTTCTTTTCTGATCCGGTTATTTTTTTTATCTCATTTCATCGTAGTTTTGGAAAAAGTTGTTCCGGAGTAAAAATTTAATAATAACTACATTCAAAAAGTATGAGTTTAGCTAAAACAAGAATTGAAGTGATGCAGGTTCTCGAAAAATCGATGGATGGCTTTTTGCAGAAATACCTGAAGCAGATCGAAGAGAACTGGCAACCTTCTGATTTCCTTCCGGATACTTCCAGTGCTGATTTTGGAGAAGTATTACGCGAGATCCAAGGACAGTGCAGAGAAATGAATTACGACCTTTTTGCTGTGCTTATCGGAGATACCATTACCGAAGAAGCCTTGCCAACCTATGAATCCTGGCTGATGGGTCTTGAAGGACTGGACCAGTATAACCACAGTGGCTGGACAAAATGGGTGCGCGCCTGGACTGCGGAAGAAAACAGGCATGGCGATGTACTGAACAAATATTTGTATTTGTCGGGCAGGGTGAACATGCGTGAAATGGAGGTTACTACCCAATACCTGATCAAAGACGGTTTTGATATACAAACAGGAGGAGATCCCTACCGGAATTTTGTCTATACCAGCTTTCAGGAAATGGCCACCAATATTTCACACAGGAGGGTGGCAAGCATGTCAAAAAAGTCAGGCAATCATTTGCTCGCAAAGATGTGCGGTGTGATTGCAAGCGATGAACTCAGACACGCCACTGCCTATATTGAATTTGTACGAAGAATTTTTGAGTTGGATGCCAATGAAATGATGCTGGCGTTTGGGGATATGATGAAGAAGAAAATTGTGATGCCCGCGCATTTTTTAAGAGAAACCGGAGGCAGTATTGGTTCTTTGTTTTCCCATTTCTCTGAGGCAGCCCAGAGGGTTAATGTCTATACCACCCAGGATTATATTGAAATCTTAAAATTTCTGATCAAGGAATGGGATATTGCCAATATGAGCTCCCTGAATGATTCGGCCGAAAAGACCCGTGATTATATCATGAAATTACCGGACAGGCTGATCAAAATAGCCGAACGCAGCGTGATACCCGATAAACAGTTCGAGTTTAAATGGCTGACTGTTAGCTAAAGAACAAAGGACAAAGGATAATGGACAAAGGACAAAGGCAAAAGGCAAAAGTAAAAAGTTCAAAGTTTTTTGGGCTATATAAAATCAAATCAGTGTAAATCAGCTTAATCCGTGTCATCCGTGTTCTATTAAAAAAGAGGCAAAATTTTTGAATAGTGAAATAGTGAATAGTGAAATAGTGATGTTAATACGGATTTTAAACCCTCGGCCTCAAAGAAAAAAGAAATGAGATCAAAATCAATGCTTAGTAAGACGGGGAAGCTTCGATTGGCTATGAGAAGATCACCCCGCCGAACTTGGCATTGATGAAGGTCGAAATTCAAGCCGAAGGCTGTTTTTTTCTTTGCAGCCTTTGAGTTTTTGGTTCTTTTGTGTTAAGACAAAAGAACAAAACAAAATCCCGAAGTTGCAAACTTCGGGTAACATTCTTTAAAACAGAATCATTCCAAACCACCCCGGCACTGCGTGCCACCCCTCCGCCGAGGGGAATTTTTGCTGAAACGGCGATGAAGAAGAAAAAAACGGCAACCTCAAATAGCGAGATTAACGGAAAAAAATACCATTTTTTACATTAATTCGTAAATCAGCAACAGATTCCCGCTTTCGCGGGAATGACAGCAAAACGGATGAAATTGCGATTTTATACCTAGGTCTCAAAAGAAAGGTAAAAAGGAAAAATCTCAATACTCAATACTCAATACTTTTGCCTTTTTACTTTTTACTTGTCTTCCTGTTTCCTTCTCATATCTCATATCTCAAATCTCATATCTTCCTGTATTTTTACAACATCCGGATGGTCAATGCCATCCATTTTGAGTTTATCGAAATCCTCGAGGATAATTTTCCTGTAAGATTCCTGATCTTTTGTCCTTTCAAAGGATAAATATCTGTAAATTTCTTTTGCCTTTTCAAATTGGTTTTGAAACAGGTAGCTATGTGCCAAATTGCATTGCAGGGAGGGTATGGGTTGTTCAAGTTTCAGCGCCTTATTCAGGATCAATTCACAGTCCTGAAATTGTTTGCTTCTCAATAACAACCAGGCCAGATCATTATACGCATAAGCCAGCTCGTTTTTGATTTTGTCTGAATCCTGATATTGTTCGTTTAGCTTTTCCATAGCCGTTACAATTTCCTGCTGAAGTGCCGCCTTTTGCTCGACTTCCCGCATATCAAAAATCTTTTCTGCGATCTGTTCATTGTTTCGGATGGCTCGGTTAAAAGCCAGATCCTCGTTTTTTACCTCCTTAAAAAAATCAGTGTAATACTGATAATCGCTGATCATGCTTTTTACAACCGGCAATTCCGCGTTAAGCGAGAATAAAAGTTCCTCCAGTTCTTTTAATAGCCCCAGACTTTTTTGGGTAAAAGTGTGGTCTAAAGTATTCTCAAGCCTTGAATAATATATCTCAATAAGATTTAAAAGTGTTGCGCATACATCGGCATTAAAGGATTCGGGCTGTTCCAGTGCGATCTTTTTTCGAATGGCAAGTGATTGATCAAAAAAATGTTCAGCTTTTTCGAGCTCGCCATTTTCTAAGTTAAAGACCCCGAGATTGTGTAGCGATGTGGCGAGATAAGGCAGGAAGTCATCCGGAAATTCCCGGTATAATTCAGAATAACTGTTCAGGGCATCAGTTGCCAGCTCAATGGCTTTGTCATAAGTCTTCATTTCCCCGTAAAGTATGCTCAAACTGTTTTGTGCAGCGGCTACATAGGGTTTGAAAGAGCTGTTGTATTTTTCAGTCAGTACAGTATACGTTGCCAGTGCTTTTTCATAATAGGTTGCAGACTTTTTAAATTCTCCCAAAGATTTAAAGGTAACACCCAGATTGTTCAATACAGAAGTGTAATAGGGCAGGTAGGCCGCAGGATCTGAATCAGAAAACTTTAAAAAAAGCAGCTCAGCCTTGCAGTAATTAGTCTGGGCATCGTGTAGATTGAATTCTTCTGTGTACAGATTGCCCAGTTCAAAATAACAGCTGGCCATGACAGGCCCAAACTGGATATTGTTAAGCGTTTCAAAGGATTTTATCGCCTCTTTGAAATGTTTTTTTGCTTCCTGATTGTTCCTGTTCTTAACAAGGGCGTAAGCCAGTGCAAAATGTGTGCTGCCTGTCTGAGCGGTGTACTGATCCTTGCTGTTATTGCGGAGCCTGTTAAAAATATCGAGTGCTTTTTGGTAATTCTCAATTGATGAAGTCAGATCCTTTTCATAGTAAAGGGCTCCCAGGTTATTGTGAATTACAGCTTGTTCTTCCGAAAAAACCTGTTCTTTAAATCCCTCAAAACAGGGCAGGGCCTTTTCGAAATTTTCTATGGATTTTTCGACTTCTTTGTTTTTTTGAAACAGTTTACCCAGACTGGTATAGACATAAATTTTTTCAACAGGTTTTTCTGATAGTGGCAGTGCTTCCAAAAAAAGCTCGGAAGCTGCCTTGTAATTTTCATTTTGCTGCAGGATCTCTGCACTTTTACAGATGTCTTCAAATGTTTTCGTCATCCTGATCTTTTTTAAAAATTGTTTTTTCCCCGGAAAATTCTTCCACATTCGTTTTGCAAATATCCAGGTAGCTCAATCTGCTGATTTCATCAAAGGAAAATTCTTCCATAAACATACTGGCTTTTTGCATATCTGCCAGGATAAATTTTCTTTTATTCAAGGCTTGCAACAGGGATTCCAATGCAAAAACATCTCCATTTTTTACAGCAGAAAACAGGTATTCCACAAAGAATACCTTGCCTATGGCTATCCCGATGATTCCTGCTACCAGATCTTCGTCCTGCCAAACCTCTGCAGAATGCGCATAGCCAGAGTGGTGCAATTCATGGTATACCCTGTCCATTCTTTCTGTCAGCCAGCGGTTATCCATGGCCTCTTTGTTGTTGTATACTTCTTTACATTTGTTAATTAGTCCTGTAAAATTACTGTTGAATTCTGTTCTGAAATCATTTGTAAAGAGATCCTTGTCAAAGTCGTGGTTTGGAATATCTACTACAATCCTGGGGTCCGGCGACCACCATTTTACATGTTTCAGGGGATGGTTCCAGAAATAGATTCCGTTTTCAAAAGCCTTTAACAGCAGTGCTGCAGTAAGCTCCCCACCAACTGCCAGCAGGCCGTCGTTATCAGCAAAATAGGCCGGAGGAAAGTTGTTATCGCTTTTAGAGAGTTCGAAATACGGCAAGCTGCAGGGTTTATGGTTATTCCCCTTCCGGATCTAATTCGTGTAATTCTCCCAGCTGTTTTAACAACTCAAAAGTTTTTCTGGCTTCCTCTTCATCAACGGTGCTGATGGCGGCACCGACATGAACCATGACATAGTCTCCGACCCTGGCTTCCGGAACCAGCGTCAGGCTTACTTCCTTCAAGATTCCGTCAAAGGATACCTTCCCTGTTCTGAAGGTTTCGTCAAGGACAGCAGTAATTTCTATTAATTTTCCCGGGATAGACAGGCACATAGGTAAAAATTTAAAATGTTCAATTTTTCTTTTGTTCGGACAACCAGGCATACCATTGTTTCATGCCCTCACCGGTAGTTGCGGAAAGCTCAAAAAATATGAGTTTCGGGTTGATCTGCAAGGCGTATTGTTTTAATTTTTCTATGTTGGTATTTACATAAGGAAGCAGGTCGATCTTATTGATGATACAGAGATCAGCGGAATGGAACATATCCGGATATTTGATGGGTTTGTCCTCTCCCTCAGTGGTACTGATAATCACAACGCGTTTGTCTTCACCCAGATCAAACATAGACGGGCAAACGAGATTACCTACATTCTCAATAAACAGCACTGCATTGTCCTTTATCTCCAGCTTTTTTAAAGCATTATAGACCATATCACTTTCCAGGTGACAGCCTTTTCCGGTATTGATCTGAACCACAGGGATATTCAGGGCATTGATCCGGTTGGCATCGTTCATGGTTTGCTGATCCCCTTCGATTACATAAAAGGAATGCTGTTCCTTTAGATCTGCCAGTGTTTTTTCCAGCAGCGTAGTTTTACCCGAACCGGGTGAACTTACCAGATTGAGCACAAAGATATTTTTTGCATCAAAATACCCGCGGTTCCGGGCTGCCATTTTATCGTTGTGCTGAAGGATATTTTTTTCAATGGTAAGCACGGTATGCTGATGGTGCTCATGTTCGTGAACATGAGGCTCATGACTGTGCGTATGTCCGTGCCCATGATCATGGTGGTGGTGTCCGTGATCATGATCGGGTCATGGTGCCCGTGTACATGATCATGGCTGTGAGTATGGTCGTGGTCATGATCGTGGTGGTGATCATGGCTGTGTTCGTGTTCTCCGGGCATCAGGATTTTGGGTCCCTTTTCATTGTTGCCACATCCGCAGGTTCCGCACATAAGGAAAATGTTAAATGATAAGGTCTAAATTTAATCAGAAAAATTTACTTAATAAGTAACAAATGTTAGGTTTAGTGGAATTAAACTAAAAAAACCTTAAACTTTTTTGTCTTCGGGAAAGTAAAAACGCATCCATTCAGGACCCTGCCTATTAAAGGTTGGCAGGTTATATATTTTAACCTGATACCAGGAATTCTTTTTCGAAATAATATAAAGAATTTAAAAGGTTTCTTGCGCCGGTATCGGTCAGCCCAAGTTCCAATTCAAAAGAAACACCTGAAATTGCCAGTATAAAACAGTCTGGGGATTTAGTATAAATTTTTTGACAGAGATCCAAAACATTTCCGGGACTCATCTCATGGGTGGTAAAACTTGTTCCGGGCAGCGCCGGTACAGGCCGGAATTCAAAGCCCCGTTTGTGCTGGTTGAGGTCCGCATCAACAAACAGCACCCTTTCGTAATGTGAGATCAGTTCAGCATCTTCTATCTGCAACTGGTATCTGTATTCAAGGTTATACAGGTCGGGCCATTTTTGTTCGATTTCTTCCAGAAAAGTCCAGCCCAGGCCATCGTCCTGACGGCCTGAATTCCCGATGCCTATAATAACTGTCCTTTTCATAAATTAACGCGACCCATGCTGTTGTTATAATTTTGACAGGAAGGTTGGTTAGGTGCCTGAATGATTAATTTCTGATCATTTCATCGATCAGGCTGCCTTTCGCATCAAACAAGCTGACTTCCATGGGCATCTGGCCCATGGCATGGGTAGCGCAGCTCAAACAGGGGTCATAGGCCCTGATGGCCACCTCGACCTGGTTGAGCATGCCTTCCGTAATTTTGGGTCTGCCATCCATAACATTGTTAGCTACCCAGCGAACGGCCTGGTTCATGGGTTCGTTGTTGTGTGTGGTTGATACGATCAGGTTGCAATGGGTTATCCGGTCTTTTTCATCCACTTCATAATCATGGATCAGGGTGCCTCTGGGAGCTTCAATGATTCCGACACCTCTGTTTCGCCTCTCGCCTTTTCTGATGAGGTCATTGCTCAGCAGATCATGATCATGAAGGAGATTTCTCATCATTTCTGCGCAATAAAGTACTTCAATGAGCCTGGCCCAATGGGTGTACATGGTCATGTTGTTTATCTTACCACCGGTAGCCGCTTTAAATTCCTGTCTTTCTTTTTCAGCAAAGGGTGTTTCAATGCCGTTGCAGATATTCATGCGTGCCAGGGGGCCGACCCTGTTCCAGCCTTTTTCCCGGCCGAGGTGCTTCAGGTAAGGGAATTTTAAATAAGACCAACGTTCAACACCTTCATAAAAATAATTTGCATAATCCTCATTGGAGATGTCATTCAGGGTGATTTTACCTTCAGAATCTGTGGCTCTTAACAGCCCGTCATACAATTCCAGAAAACCATTCTTTTTATTCACCAATCCCATATGACCTGAAGGATAAGCAGCAAAAGAGTCAAGAAACACCTTGTTGTTTTCGTGGTACACTTTTATAAACTGCAGCATTTCAATAGACCAGTCGATCATGGTATTGATGTTCGGTATTTCCTTTCCATCCATAAAATAGCTGATCTCCTTGGCATTGATATGTTTGTGGACGCCACCAGGCGTGGCAGAAATGCCGTGTATTTTTTTTCCGGTGATCAGTTTGATGATCTCCTGGCCGAATTTCCTCATCAGTATCCCTTTTTTTGCAAGCTCGGGATATTCCATTGCAACACCAACCACGTTCCTCTTTAATGGGTCGGCATCATAGCCAAAAAGAAGATCAGGAGAAGCCAGATAGAAAAAGTGCAGGGCATGAGATTGGAATACCTGTCCGAAATGCAACAACTTTCTGATCTTTTGAGCCGGTAAAGAAAGATCCTCGGGGTTCAATCCAACGATCTGGTCTATGGCCTTGGCCGCAGCCAGATGGTGACTTACCGGGCATATCCCGCATAAGCGCTGTACCAGTACCGGTGCTTCCCAGTACGGGTGCCCCTGAATGAACCTTTCAAAACCTCTGAATTCCACAATATGAAAAAAGGCGTCTTTTACTTTGTTGTCATCGTCTAAATGAATGGTTACCTTGCCGTGTCCTTCCACGCGGGTAACAGGATCTATGACTAATTTTTGTGACATTTTTTTTGAATTTTCAATTAATCCGGTTTTTTTCTTTGAGTCGTATATCAGATTCCATAAGCCGAATACGAAATAGTTTTAATCATATTTAAATTCGTCATGGGCGATAGAAAATTCTTCACCCAGTAAAATGCTTTTTACCACTTTCCAGATGTGTTGTGCATTGGGTGGACAACCCGGAATGTAATAATCGATTTTCACAATTTCATTACAGGGATACACATTGTTCAATAATTTTGGAATATCTTCATGTCCGGGAATTATGTGAGCCCCGAGTTCGCTGGTTGTGCTGTTCAGATAGGATTCTTCCAGACACTCCTGAAGGGGTATGAAATTTCGCATGGCCGGGATTCCGCCCATAATGGCACATTCTCCGAAACTGATCAGGATATCGCATTTTTTTCTGAATTCCTTCAGCACATGTACGTTTTCATTGTTCGAACAACCTCCTTCGATCAGTCCGATATGACAGCGTTTGGAAAAATTTTTGATATCGGTGAGGGGTGACTTGTTAAATTCAACTAATTCAAGCATCCCGATCAGATCAGTGTCTATATCAAGCAAAGACATATGACAGCCGAAACAGCCGGCCAGCGAGGTAGTGGCTATAATATATTTTTCGTGGTCTTTTTTAAACAGAGCATCTCCGTTAAATGTTCTTGATTTATAGCTTCCCAAAAGGTCGTATTTTCTTTCACCAAAAGGTTCTTCATGGATCATACCCTTAACAAGAATGGCGCCCACGGGGCATAGGTTCATCGCTCTCATCGCCTCGCTTTCACTCATTTTGGCTTCCTGTTCATAGTCTATCTGTACATGCGTTTTTACGCCGCGGTTTACAAAGGAAAACACGTCGTTGCCGTCCTTGGTTTTAACCTGCTCCACACAGCGTTTACACAAAATGCAGCGATTGGATTCCATGATCATCCTTTTCGGATTGAAATCCACTATTTTATTCGCGAAAACATGGGAGTACCGGGTAACCGTGAGTCCCATATCATAACCAAGGTTTTGCATATCGCATTTACCGCTTTTTTCGCAAGAGGGGCAGAAGTGGTTTCCTTCGGCGTACAGCATTTCAATAATGGCCTTCCTGTTGTCCAGCAGTTCCGGGGTATTGACTTCAACCTGCATGCCTTCGGTAATTTTTGTAGTACAGCCTGTAGTATACCTGCCATTCAGTGAAACAGTGCAGATCCTGCAGGTTCCCAGGGGGTGCAGTTCGCGGAAATAACATAAGGTCGGTATGAAAATACCATTTTCTTTTGCCACATCGATCAGATTTCTGCCTTCCAGCGTCTGAATCGCTTTACCGTCTATGGTAATATTGACTAACTTATTCATAACTTGTGTTCATTTCGTTTATAATGCGGTCATATTCGGCCGTGGCTGTTTCCAGATTAAAAGACTTATTGAAATCAGAGTTTTCAGAAAGCGCCCGGTCAAAAACCTCAGGAAATTTAGCGATTGCCTGCAGCAGGGAATTGTTCGACATCTGACCCAAACCGCAGCGGCTGCTGGTCTTTATAATATGGCTCCAGGAAATTATATCATCCAGGTCCTTTTTCTCGGCATGGCCATGAATGATCTTATTTATTTTTTTGTTTAGCAGAAAATTACCTGTTCTGCAGGGCACACAAATGCCACAAGATTCAAATACAAAGAAATCGGAGTAGGATTTCAGGATATGAAGCAGGTCACGGGTTTCATTAAAGATCATGACCGAACCGCCACAGGTAATATCTTCTCCGCTGATAGATCTGTCGTATTCGTTATCGGCTAAAAAATCCCGTGATTTACGGGGGGCGGAACGCAAGGTTCTGCTCTCGTTGGGACTTATGGACAAACAATCGCCGGAAGGGCCGCTGAACTGAACGATCTTGGGTTTTTCCACCCCGGTGAGTTTTAAAAAATCACTGAACTTCATGCCCCATTCTATCTCGTAAATACCTGTGTTTGGACAGTCGCCGGAAACACTCAGTACTTTTGTGCCGGGGGTTTTGGTAGTTCCTGTTTTCAGCCAGTTTTCTACACCCATTTCAAAAATTCTGGGCACGGTACAAAGGGTCTCCACGTTATTGACAACGGTGGGCTTACCCTTAAAGCCTTTTTGTACGGGGAAGAATTCTTTTGTTCCCGGTTCTCCGCGTTTTCCCTCCATCGAACTGATCAGGGCGGTTTCTTCGCCACAAACATAGGCTCCCGCTCCCAAATGGACATAGATATCAAATTCAAAAGGAGTTTTTGCCGGAATATTTTTTCCGAGGAATCCGTTTTCACGGTATTTTTTTAAAAGCCTTTCTATAGGATCTTTTAAATACATGTATTCAGCCCTTAAATAAATGGCTCCTTTGCTTGCACCCACCGCATATGCCGCAAAGATCATTCCCTCGATCATCAACTCCGGGTGCTCCTGCATGAGTACCCTGTCTTTAAATGTCCCCGGTTCTCCCTCATCTGCATTACAGATGATATATTTCTGGTCAGACTGATTTTGCCTGCAAAACTGCCACTTTAATCCGGTTGGGAAAAATGCCCCACCACGTCCTGCCAGTTTTGAAATTTTTATGGTTTCAATAATATCATCAGGCTCATATTGCTGAAGATGGGCAAGAGATGAAAAAAGCGTATAGGGTTTAAAGAAAATGGTGCGTTCAGGAGTTGGTGTATATCTGATATTGCTTTGAGGAATATCGCAGATTTCAGACGGGTTCTTGCCTGATTTTAACAGATTTATGATTTCGAATACTTTTTCGCGGGTGAGATGCGTAAAGGGTTTAAAATTTATTAAACAGGAGGGCTCCTGATCACTTAATCCAATACAAGGGGTTTCAAAAAGTCCGAACATCTTGTCTGGAGTAACTTTCCCGAGCGTTATTCCGATCGCTTCCTCAAAGGCTTCTTTAATTTCAGCCCTGCCGGCAAATTCTGAAACGATCGAGTTGTTGAGATAAATTGTAAATTTCCCCACATCCTTAAAATGGAAGAAATGATAAAAACTGATTATTCCTTCCAGTTCTACTTTGGACATCTCAAAAACCTGTGCAATTTTTGTGATATCTTCCGGTTCAATACACCTTTTTTTGCGTTGAATATCCCACAGCACAGACATGAGCTGGCTGCGGTCAGGTTTGTGAGTAACTACCATAACAAAAGATTTGAATACGCTAATAAAGGTAGTATAAAAAACGCATATGGGCAATGATAATTGTCATAACTTAAATTATCAATAATGTATTTACATTACAAATATTAGAATACTCATTATAAATAGTACAATAAAAATGCATATATATTAGTAAAAAAGTAATAAAAAAGGAAATTTTGCACCAAAAGAAAATTAAAAAACCAATCCTGCAGACCAAAGTGTTTTTTTATAAGTTCTGACCTGAGAAAATTGTGTTATGGAAAGTTAAACTCTAAATAGCAGGTTAAAAAAATAATGAAAAAATTAAATTTTTTTACAAAAATCATCAATTGATATTTTAACAAATAACAACAGTGATTTACTTCTTTTCAAGGAAAAAATTCAACAGTTTGGTGACTATAACGTTTTCCTTTTTGAGATTGTTCAAAAGGGTACATTTTTGTGGCGATCTTGTGCAGAAAGGCTTGTAAAACCTATGATTTTTGTCATGTAATTAACAGAAAAATATCAATACATTTGATATGGATTAAGACATTTAATTATTGATATCATAAAAAATACCCTATTAAAAGCCAGCCTACTGACATTATATCAATAATTATCGGATTAATTTAAATTATTCATATTATTAATCTTTCTGATATGAAATTTTGTCCTGAAAAATATGCTGTACCTGATCATCCAATGAAACCATTCATTGATGCCGGGGAGATTTGGGACCTGATCAGAAACACTCCTTCAGGAAATGATGAGGTCGAAAGGGTGATCGCAAAATCACTTTCGAAGCAAAGACTGAGCATGCAGGAGGTTGCAGTACTGGTAAACACCACTGATCCTGTACTGATTCAAAAGATAAAAGATGGAGCCAGGGCGCTTAAACAGCTGGTTTACGGAAACCGGATCGTTTTGTTTGCACCCCTGTATATCGGAAACAAATGCCAAAACAACTGTTCTTATTGCGGCTTTCGGGTTTCCAACAAGGATGCCGAACGCAAAACACTGAATGATCAGGAACTCATCAATGAGATCCGGGCCCTTGAAGACAGCGGGCAGAAGCGACTGGTTTTGGTTTTTGGAGAGCACAGGGATTACAGCCCGGAATTCATTGCACATACCGTAAAAGTTGCTTACAGCGTAAAAAGAGACAAGGGTGAGATCCGCAGGGTAAATATCAATGCGGCACCAATGGAGATAGAAGGTTATAAGAAAGTGAAAGAAGCCGGCATAGGTACCTATCAGATCTTTCAGGAAACCTATCACCCCGATGCCTATAAAATGTACCATTTGGGAGGTAAAAAGGCCAGCTTTGAAAACCGCCTGATCGCGCTGGACAAGGCACAGGAGGCCGGTTTGGACGATGTCGGGATCGGCGTTTTGTTCGGACTTTATGACTGGAGATACGAGGTTCTTGCACTGGTGCGTCATACCTGTCATCTGGAGGCCTGTTACAATGTAGGTCCGCATACCATTTCGTTTCCCAGGATCAAAGACGCTTCCGGTTTGGAAGTGGGCTCAAAATATTTTGTTTCGGATGAGGATTTTGCGAAACTGGTCGCTATCCTCAGACTGGCAGTACCCTATACAGGCATGATCCTGACGGCCAGAGAACCGGAGGCATTGCGCGATGAGATCATTCAGTACGGAGTTTCC
The DNA here is from genome assembly GCA_963816075.1 of uncultured Flavobacteriaceae bacterium. Classification (GTDB taxonomy): domain Bacteria; phylum Bacteroidota; class Bacteroidia; order Flavobacteriales; family Flavobacteriaceae; genus Namhaeicola. Next base: position 417,225 of record CAWFJI010000009.1, read on the forward strand.
CAGATCGATGGCGGGACCAAAATTGAAATTGGTGCTTATTCCAGGACACTTAACCAGGAACAGAACCTCAACAAAGGCCAGTTCATGATCAATGATGAACGTTCACTCAGCGAAATAATCAACGAGCTGCTGGATAAGGAAATGATCCCCTCTTTTTGTACAGCTTGTTACCGGCTGGGCAGAACAGGCGAACATTTTATGGAGTTCTCAGTACCCGGATTCATTAAAAAATATTGCACACCAAACGCTACCCTGACCCTGGCTGAATATATATCGGATTATGCCGATGAGGCTACGGCCGAAAAAGGGTGGAAAGTTATTCAGAAAACAGTTGATGAAATAGAAAATAAAAAGTTGAAAGTTTCTCTTGAAAAAAGACTCGAGAGGGTAAAGGCCGGTGAACGGGATCTCAATTACTGAGTAAAAGAGTCGGAAATTTTCAGAAGTACAATCTTTTCTAAATTAGAAGAGCAACATGGGAAAGGGAAAGGACAACAAACCGCACATTGGTATCTTCGGAAGAAGAAATGCCGGGAAGAGCTCTTTTATCAATGCCCTGACAGGACTGGATGTAGCCATAGTATCCGACATTGCAGGAACCACCACCGATCCCGTTAAAAAATCCATAGAAATTTTTGGCATAGGCCCTGCCATCCTGATCGATACAGCCGGTATCGATGACAGTGGTGAACTCGGAGCCAAAAGAATTGAAAAAACCTTGCAGACCCTGCCGCAACTTGATGCAGCCATCCTCCTGATTTCTAACAATACCTTCGGATCTTTTGAACAGATGCTCATCAGTGAATTCAATAAATATGATATTGCGTATTTTACTGTTCACAACAAAGAAGACATAGAGAAACTGACAGAGGATACCCTGCTGACAATCGGTCAGTATACAGGAGCTGCAGTTGAGACCTGTAGTGTGAAAACCTCCATGCGCATAGCAGATGTCATCGAACAGCTGAAAGCTACCATACCCCCGACAGCCTATCAGAAAACCACGCTGTTGGGAGATATTATAAAAAAGGATGACATCGTAATGCTCATCACACCCGTTGATTCCGAAGCGCCGGACGGAAGGATGATCCTGCCTCAGGCAATGGCCATCAGGGATGTTCTTGACAACCACGCCGTAAATATTGTATTAAAAGAAACTGAGGTAGAAACTTTTTTTAAGAAAACGGGAATAAGGCCGGATCTGGTCATTACAGACAGCCAGGCATTTGAGTTTGTGAACAAGATCATCCCGGCGGATATCCCACTCACAGGTTTCAGTGTGGTCTATGCACACATGCGGGGTCCCTTTGAAGAATATATCAAAGGAGCAAGAAAACTCTCCGATCTGAGGGACGGCGACAGAATTCTGATCCTTGAATCCTGTGTGCACCAGGTGAGTTGTGAAGATATAGGAAGGTATAAAATCCCTGCCTGGATCAGGAAATTCAGCGGAAAAGACCTGGAATTTGATGTGGCGGCAGGCCTTTCAGAAATTCAGAAACCCATAACGGATTACCAGCTCGTGGTGCAATGCGGCGCCTGCATGATCACGCGAAAGCAACTGATGAGCAGACTTAAACCAGCACTGGATGCAGGGATACCGGTTACCAATTACGGACTCTCAATAGCCTATATGCACGGAATCCTTGACAGAGCCGTGCAACCTTTTATGAATAAAATACCAATACCTGAATCTGTTTGAACTGTGAACGGTTTTGAAAAAATATTGAACAAGGAATTTTTGGATAAGCAGGATCTCATCGCCATGCTTGAAGCGGAGGGTGAGGACAAACAACTTTTGTTCAAACGATCACGGGAAATAACAGACCATTATATCGGGAACCGGGTTCATTTGCGGGGCTTGATCGAGTATTCCAATGTTTGTATCAAGGATTGTTACTACTGCGGTATCAGAAAATCGAACAAAAATCAGCTCCGGTACACCTTGTCCAATGAAGAAGTCCTTGAATGTGCCCGATATGCCCTGGAGCATCAATACGGCAGTATTGTGATTCAGGCCGGAGAGAAGTGCGATGCGGGATTTACTTCAGGTATAACAGAATTGCTCAAAGAAATCAAAAGGATCAGCGTGGGAAAATTGGGTATCACCCTTTCCCTGGGAGAGCAAAGCGAAGAAGTTTACCGCGAATGGTTTAAAGCCGGCGGGCACAGGTATCTGCTGAGAATCGAATCTTCGAAGCAGGCACTTTACAACAGAATTCACCCCGGCAACAACAGGCACAGTTTTGAAAAACGGGTGAATGCCCTGCACGACATAAGAAGGTCCGGATTTCAGTTAGGAACCGGGGTAATGATTGGCCTACCCGGTCAAACCACTGAAGATCTGGCTGCCGACCTGCTTTTTTTAAGAGAACTGGATGTGGATATGGTTGGTATGGGCCCCTATGTTGAACACAGAGACACGCCTCTTTACGCTGAGAAGGACTTGTTGAGCAGCAGACAGCAAAGACTGGATCTGGCTTTTAAAATGATCGCAGCCTTGAGAATTATGATGAAAGACATCAATATAGCAGCTGCAACAGCACTTCAGGCCCTGGATCCGGTGGGGAGAGAGAAGGCGATCAGGATCGGAGCCAATATACTCATGCCGAATATCAGCCCGGGCATGTACAGGAAGAGCTACAAATTATATGAAGACAAACCTTGTGTTGATGAGCGTCCGGCGGATTGTAATCAGTGTCTTGATGTAAGAATAGGACTGACAGGAAGTTGTATCGGATATAATGAATGGGGAGATTCCAAACATTTTTTTCCGAAGCAGGAAAAAGTATTGACAGGCGTATAAATTTTAAAGAAATTCCGAAAGGAGTGTTTAAATAAGTTAAAAATTAAGTTATGGCAGTAATAAAATCAGTAGAAGATTTGAAAAAACTAAAATCTTCCATAGAAAAAGCTAACCAGAAACTGATTGCAGAAAACGGCAATAAAAAACTGGTTGAGATCAAGGTTGCAATGGCAACCTGCGGTATCGCATCGGGCGCTAAAAGTGTGATGGAATTTTTAATTGAAGAACTTCCCAAAAGAAATATCATGGCCAGAGTCAAGCAAACGGGTTGTATGGGCTACTGTTATGCCGAACCAACCATAGAAATTACCATGCCTGATGAAGAGCCCGTTATGTTTGGCTATGTTGACACAAAGAAGGCAGATGAAATTATTGAAAAATTCATCAAAAAGGGAGAACTGGTGGATGGAATAATCCCGATTAATTATGTGCTGGCCACATAATCTAAAGGGAATCCTAAAAAAGAATAAAAACTCAAAAAAGTATAAAAAATGAGTCCTAAGTATAAAAAGACTTTGCTTGTATGTAACGGATGTTCATGTCAGGCAGCATCAAATGTTGATCTGGTCGATTTTATCAATGTAAAGTTAAAGGAATACGGGCTTGATCAGGAGATCAATGCAGTCCATTCTGTTTGTTTTAACAAATGTACCCTGGGTCCGAACCTGATTGTTTATCCTGATCATGTTGAGTATTCGACAGTAACCAAGGATGATATTGACGACATCATTATTCAGCATCTGCTGAACAATAAGATCGTCGAAAGGCTGGTGTACAATGAGGTATATGAGATCAGTGGTACAGAAAAGAAACAGTACCGTATTGCCTTACGAAACTGTGGATTTATCGATCCTGAAGAGATAGAGGATTACATTGCAAAGGACGGGTATGCCGCTCTCGCTAAATGTTTAACGGAATACACTCCGCTTGATGTTACCCAGGAAATCATTAAAAGTGGTTTGCGCGGTCGCGGAGGAGGCGGATTTCCAACCGGCCTGAAATGGGAAATAACCAGCAAGAGCCAGGCTGACCAGAAATATGTGGTATGTAATGCGGATGAGGGCGACCCCGGGGCTTTTATGGACCGTTCCGTACTGGAAGGCGACCCGCATTCCGTTATTGAGGCCATGGCCATCTGCGGTTATTCAATTGGAGCTGACAAAGGAATTGTTTATATCAGAGCAGAATATCCTCTGGCGATCAAACGGCTGAAAATTGCCCTGGGTCAGGCAAAGGCCTATGGCTTGTTAGGTGAGAAAATATTCGGGACTGATTTCAACTTCAACATAGAGATCAAATACGGAGCCGGAGCTTTTGTTTGCGGAGAAGAAACAGCGCTGATCCACTCAATGGAAGGCTTGCGCGGCGAACCAACCCTCAAACCTCCTTTCCCAAGCGTTTCCGGTTATGAAAACAAACCGACGAACGTAAACAACGTAGAGACCTTTGCCAATATAGCTCCCATCATCAACAAGGGTTCGGCCTGGTTTGCAGGTATAGGCACAGAAAGATCCAAAGGAACCAAAGTTTTTGCTTTGGCAGGAAAAGTGAATAATGTGGGCTTGATAGAAGTTCCTATGGGAACAACTTTACGGGAAGTAATTTATGATATCGGCGGAGGGATAAGAGACGGTAAAAAGTTTAAAGCTGTACAGACCGGTGGCCCGTCAGGAGGATGTCTTACCGAAAAACACCTGGACCTTCCCATCGATTTTGACTCGCTTTCAGCAGCCGGATCCATGATGGGATCAGGGGGAATGATCGTAATGGATGAAGATGACTGCATGGTTTCTATGGCGCGGTTCTATCTTGAATTTACCGTGGAAGAATCCTGTGGAAAATGTGCTCCCTGTCGAATCGGGAACAAGCGTTTGTTCGAAATGCTTACCAAACTTTGCGATGATAAAGGTAGCCCTGAAGACCTCGACCTGTTGAGAAATTTGAGCGTCGTGGTCAAGGATACTTCTCTCTGTGGTCTCGGACAGACTTCTCCGAACCCGATACTTTCCACCATGGAAAATTTCTTTGAAGAGTATCATGCCCACGCAGTGGATCACAAATGTCCGAGTGGTCAGTGCAAGTCCTTCCTGAGATATTATATCAGTGAAGAAAATTGTATAGGATGTGTGGTTTGTGCCCGAAATTGTCCGGTAAATGCCATTTCAGGAGAAAAGAAAAAAGTACATGTCATCAACCAGGACACCTGTATTAAATGCGGGGTTTGTATGGAGAAATGCAAGTTTGATGCCATTAGCTTAAATTAATAATCAAAAAGGGATCTAATTATGGATACGATAAGCATAAAAATAGACAACAAGAATTTTCAGGTACCGAAAGGTTCTACCATACTGGATGCTGCAAAAAGTGTAGGGGTAAATATTCCCACTTTGTGCTATATGCATCTCCATGACCTGAATACCACCCACAAACCAACCGGTTGCCGGATTTGCGTGGTGGAAGTAGTAGGTCGAAAAAATTTAGTGCCTGCCTGTGCTACCGAATGCCTGCCGGGTATGGAAATTAAAAACCAAACCATCCGGGTTCTGAACAGCAGAAAAACTGTGCTGCAGCTTATCTTAAGTGATCACCCGACCGACTGTTTGATCTGTGCAAAGAATGGGGATTGCGATTTGCAGAGTATGGCCCAGAAGATGGGTATCAGACACCTGTATTACGAAGGGGAACAATCGAAGTATATCAAAGACCGGTCTCCGGCCATCAGGCGGGATATGGATAAATGCATAGGCTGCAGAAGGTGCCTTACCATGTGCAATGAGGTTCAGACCGTTGGGGCCCTGTCGGCTATCAACAGAGGATTTATGTCGGTGGTAGCACCTGCCTTTCAGATGAACCTTGAGGACAGTGTTTGTACTTATTGCGGACAATGTGTTGCTGTTTGCCCGACCGCCGCTCTCACAGAGATCGACCATACAGTAAAGGTAATCCGCTTGCTTGCCGATCCAACCAAGACAGTAATCGTTCAAACTGCACCGGCTGTACGGGCAGCCCTGGGCGAAGAATTTGGATATGCTCCCGGAACCCTGGTTACCGGAAAAATGACCGCTGCCTTGAAAGATCTGGGTTTTAATTATGTTTTTGATACAGATTTTGCCGCGGATTTAACCATTATGGAAGAAGGTGCAGAATTGCTTGACAGATTGACGAGACACCTGAATGGAGACACAACAGTTAAATTGCCTTTATTGACCTCCTGCTGTCCCGGTTGGGTCAATTTCTTTGAGCATCATTTCCCCGATATGAAAGACATTCCCTCTACCGCCCGGTCGCCACAACAAATGTTTGGTGCCATAGCCAAGACGTATTTTGCCGAAAAGATTGGTGTAAAAAGAGAAGATCTGGTCGTGGTATCCATAATGCCTTGTCTGGCAAAAAAATATGAATGCAGCAGAGATGAATTCAAAACGGATGGAAATCCGGATGTCGATTTCGTTTTGTCGACCCGTGAGCTGGCGCGTTTGATAAAACAGTCAGGAATTGACTTTGACAGTCTGTCGCCTGCGGAATTTGACCATCCTATGGGAGAATCTTCGGGTGCAGCGGTTATTTTTGGTACTACCGGCGGTGTGATCGAAGCAGCTGTGAGAACGGCCTATGAAGTATTTACAAAACAGAAATTACACAAAGTGGATTTTGAACAGCTGAGAGGTATGGAATGGGTGCGGGAATCTACAATAGACTTTAACGGAACACCAATAAAAATCGGAATTGCTCATGGTCTGGGCAATGCGCGCAAGCTTTTAGAAGAGGTAAGGGCGGGCAAATCACAATACCATGCCATCGAGATCATGGCCTGTCCGGGAGGCTGTATAGGTGGTGGCGGACAACCATTACACCATGGAGATTCCAACATTTTAAAGGCCAGACAGAAAGCCCTGTATTCAGATGACAAGTCCAAAACGATAAGAAAGTCACATGAAAATCCATCCATCATTAAATTATACGATGAATTTTTGGGTAAACCAATGAGTGAGAAGGCACATGAACTGCTACATACCCATTATTTTGACAAGAGCAATTCTATTGAAATAACGGATAATTAAAGGGGTTTTTATTAATTAAAATAACACAAGCAATGATGACAATATGCGAAAGTAATGTCGCCAAAATAGAGGCAATTTGCAAAGAGTTTAACAATGATAAAGGAGAACTGATCAGTGTGCTGCACAAAGCCCAGAACACCTTTGGATACTTGCCTGAGGAAGTCCAGCAAATTATTGCCACAAACCTCAACACCTCGCTGGCTCATGTTTACGGGGTAGTTTCATTCTACTCTTTTTTTACCATGACCCCCAAGGGGAAATACCCCATCAATATCTGTATGGGTACTGCCTGTTATGTGAGAGGAGCTGAAAGAGTTCTCGACGAGTTCAAGGAGATATTAAAAATTAAGGTTGGAGAAACCACCAAAGACGATAAATTTTCACTGAGCAGTCTGAGATGTGTTGGTGCCTGCGGGTTGGCTCCGGTGGTGCTGGTGGGGGAGAAGGTTTACGGACGGGTTACCCTTGACGGTGTTCAGGAAATATTGGATGAATACAAAGAGGTAAGTACAGTTCCCTCAGAATATTAAGGATTGTACGTTTTTATGAGATTTCAAGGCTCTTTACCCGCAGTTCCTTACCCTGCAAAAGAGTCTTGAAAAAACTTCCGCATTCCGGACAGGCATCATACATATTTTCAATCGGGTAAATGGTATCGCAGTCTACGCACTTAGCCTGTGCCTGTATGATCTGTATCTTTTTTTCGGCTTTCTCAAGAACGGTATCCTTTACAGCCATTGGCCATACAAAGTCAAGGGACTCAAATTCAATTCCTGCCAGGGTGCCAATTTCCAGCTCAATCGCTTCAATTTGATTACTGCCTGCTTTGGCCATTTCTTCTTCAGCAATTTTAACAATTCCCAGCGCAATAGAAAGCTCATGCATACAGAATTTTTTTTCTTAGTTCAAAGATAATAAATTAACCGGGTCAAAACCGGCCTTAAAAACATGACAAATGTCATGTTTTTTCTATTTTAAATCGTTCTAAATAAAGCACTTAAGTTGATAATTCAAAATTATTTATATACATTTATGCATAGCTATTTCAGCGAAGTTTATTTAGGATCTTTTATATTATTAATTCAAGATTATGGCAACAAAAAAAGAAGTAAAAGAAACGTATTATCAAAGCATAATCAAACAGGGTTATAGCCGACGTGATTTTATGAAGTTTGCAACCTATATCACTGCGTATATGGGATTGGAATCTTCCATGGTAGGGCAGGTAGCCAAAGCTTTGGAAACAACCTACCGCTTGCCTGTAATTTGGGAACATTTTCAGGAATGTACCTGCTGCAGTGAATCTTTTATCCGGTCTGACCACCCTATTGTGGCTGATATAATTTTAGATAAGATATCTCTGGATTATACCCTTACGCTGATGGCTGCATCAGGCCATCAGGCAGAGGCGGCAAAACATGCCACGATGGAAAAATATAAAGGAGAATACATACTCTGTGTCGAGGGTTCAGTTCCCTTGGGAGATGACGGCAATTATTGCTGTATCGCCGGCAAGACTGCAAAAGACATACTCGTTGAGGCTGCTGCGGGAGCCAAAGCGATCATAGCCTGGGGCAGTTGCGCATCCAACGGCTGTGTGCAGGCTGCTGCGCCTAATCCAACACAAGCCACCCCAATACATAAAATTATTAAGAACAAGCCCATCATCCGGGTTCCCGGTTGTCCTCCAATAGGCGAAGTCATGGCCGGTGTTGTGGTCCATGTGGTGGCCTTCGGAAGGTTACCGGAACTGGACAAACTGGGAAGACCAAAAGCATTTTATGCAAAACGGGTACATGACAGTTGCTACAGAAGACCTTATTATGATGCGGGATTGTTTGCTGAGACTTTTGATGACCAGAACGCCAAAAACGGCTATTGTCTGTATAAAGTAGGTTGCAAGGGTCCGATGACCTACAACTCCTGCGGAACAATTAAATGGAATAACGGCGTCAGCTATCCGATCCAGTCAGGTCACGGCTGTATTGGCTGTAGTGAAGAGAATTTCTGGGATAACGGACCTTTCTATGAAAGACTAACCGGTCTGCCCGGATTCTCCATCGAAAATAATGCAGATCAGGTAGGTAAAGTTGCTGCAGGTGCTTTGGCAGGAGGTATTGCCATACATGCCCTGGCATCGAATATTTCCAAACGAAAGGAACTTCATAACCGAATTCAACGGGGTAAATCAAATTTAGAAAACTTAGACTCATAAAACAGAAAATATGTCAAGCAGAATTGTTGTAGATCCAGTAACCAGAATAGAGGGTCACTTAAGAATAGAAGCAGAGATAAAAGATGGCGTTATCGTTGATGCCTTTAGCTCAAGCACCATGGTAAGGGGAATTGAAAATATTGTCAAAGGACGCGATCCAAGAGATGTTTGGGCATTTGTGCAGCGCACCTGTGGCGTTTGTACTACGGTTCATGCCTTAACATCAGTGAGAGCTGTCGAAGATGCCCTTGGTATAGCTGTTCCTCAAAATGCAGAATACGTAAGAAATATTATGGAGGGCGCTTTGTATATGCATGACCATGCCGTACACTTCTATCATCTTCATGCACTCGATTGGGTAGATGTGGTGAATGCATTGAAAGCCGATCCAAAGAAGACTTCGGAAATAGCACAAAGTATCTCCAACTGGCCCAAAAGCTCGCCAGGATATTTTTCGGATATACAAAAACGAGTACAGAAATTTGTTGAAAGCGGGCAACTGGGAATTTTCGCGAATGGATACTGGGGTCATCCTCAGATGAAATTGCCTGCTGAAGTAAATCTGCTGGCAGTTGCTCATTATCTGGAAGCACTGGAATGGCAGAAAGAAATTGTAAAAGTTCATACCATATTTGGTGGCAAGAACCCACACCCAAACTACTTGGTCGGCGGCATGGCCTGTGCGATTAATTCGGAGAATCCGGGTGGGTTAAATGCGGAAAGACTGATTTATGTGGGAAAATTACTGGAAGAAGGAAAACGATTTATTGAACAGGTTTATATACCTGATCTTTTGGCTGTTGCTTCATTCTATAAGGATTGGGGTGCAATTGGAAAGGGCTTTGGCAATTATTTGTCCTATGGTGATTTTCCAACCAATGGATATGCGGATGTGTCCAGTTTTAAATTCCCGCAAGGTGTTATTTTAGACAGGGATCTCTCCAAGGTCCTCGATGTGGATCACAGAAACGGGGATATTGAGGAATTCATCAACAATTCCTGGTACGATTATCCTGAGGGCAATGAAGTGGGCAAACATCCCTGGGAAGGCGAGACCAATATAAAATATTCCGGTCCTAAGCCTCCTTATGAAAATCTGGATGTCAGCACGAAATACAGTTTTATCAAAACACCGAGGTGGAGAGGAAAACCGATGGAGGTAGGCCCATTGGCGAGATTACTGGTTGGTTATGGCAGAGGGAACAAAGAGATCCAGGATGCAGTTAATGGTGCCCTGGCACATTTGAATGTACCTGTTGACGCCTTGTTCTCAACGCTGGGAAGGACAGCCGCCCGCGGAATTGAAACACAACTGGTCGCCAACTGGACCATGGAATTTTATAACAGCCTGATGAATAATATAAAGAATGGAGATGAAAGAATGGCGAATATGGAAAAATGGGATCCAAAAACTTGGCCAAAGGAATGCAAAGGCGTTGGTTTTATGGAAGCACCCAGAGGGGCACTGGCACATTGGATAAAAATTAAGGACGGTAAGACTGAAAACTACCAGCAGGTAGTTCCGTCAACATGGAATGCTTCTCCTAGAGATCCTCAGGGACAAAGATCTGCTTATGAGTCATGCCTGATCGGTACACCTGTAGCCGACCCTGAATTGCCTTTGGAGATCATCAGAACCATCCATTCTTTTGACCCTTGTCTTGCCTGTGCGGTACATTTGTATGACGAACACGGAAATCATATATCTCAGGTAAATAATATCACGAGTTGTCAGTAATGTATTAAAAAACACCACATTATGAAAACTATAAATTTTAAACGCGTTTATGTTTGGGAATTGCCGGTAAGAATTTTTCATTGGGTAAATGTGCTCTGCATTTTTGTGTTGATCATTACAGGATTTATTATTGCTGATCCGCCCGCTTTATTATCTAATGCCGAAGCAACAAATCTGCATACATTTGGTATTGTGCGTTTTGCGCATTTTGCTGCGGCCTATATTTTCTTTTTCAATATGCTGATGCGTATCTATTGGTCCTTTGTAGGCAACAGGTTTGCTAGCTGGAAAGCTTTTCTTCCTTTTGACAGGAAGGGAAGAAGTAATATAGCACATGTACTGAAAACCGATGTACTGCTGCGCAATGAAAAAATTCATGATATTAGAAATATAAGTGTTGGACACAACAGCATAGCCGGAATTTCCTATGTTGCCTTGTTTATTCTTGCCCTGATTCAGGTATTTACAGGATTTGGCTTGTATGCTGATACCGCAAGCTGGTGGCTGCCAAAATTGTTTGCCTGGGTAAGCCCGTTTTTTGGTGGTGATTTCATTGTTAGGCAAATCCACCACATAGCCATGTGGGGCTTCATCTTTTTTACACTGGTTCACGTATACCTGGTATTCTATCATGACTGGCTGGAAGGCAGGGGTGAAGTTTCTTCCATGTTTGGAGGCTATAAATTTTGTGCTGAAGAGCGCATAAAAAACAAAGATTTGAAAGTAGGCGATCCTGCGTTTGATGATTTTGAATGACGCATTTTAAATTTTAAAAAGAGATTTTATGAGCAATCAACCGCTTGCTGTTTGCAGTGATGCGTATTATTACGAAAAGAATAAATCCCAAAGTATGCTGGTTTTGGGAGTTGGCAACTACCTGATGGGTGATGAGGGCATAGGAGTACACCTGATCGAACAAATGTCAGGCCGTCAATTGCCTGAGTATATCGACCTGTTGGATGGCGGTACCGGCGGTTTTTTGCTTCTGAATTATTTTGAGGTATATCCGGTCATTATCTTTGTCGATGCAACCATGGACGGCAAAGAAGAAGGAACGATCTCCCTGATCAGGCCCAAATTTGCTAGCGATTTTCCCTCAGCCCTGAGCGTGCATGATGTAGGTTTGAAGGACATGATCGAATCTGTTTATCTGATGGAGAAGATCCCTGACATCTACCTTTTTACCGTATCGATTAAGGAGATCGACCCCATGTGGGTTGGCTTGTCACCCAGGGTCAGCGAGGCAATACCTGAATTAATTGAACAAATAATTAAATTATCAGAATCCTTACACAACAAACTTGTCGGATAAAATGGTAAATTGCTTTGGTAATTATGTCAAAGACTTTTGAAATCATTTTTTCCGGACAGGTACAGGGCGTGGGTTTCAGGCCCTACGTGTATAATGCCGCGCATATAAATGGCCTTACCGGCTTTGTGTCCAACAATGAGAATGGTGTAATTATTCAGGTCACCGGAGAATTGTCTGCGGTTGAGCGGTTTTATAATGGTGTACTTTCTTCACCACCTCCGCTGGCGAGGATTACTTCTAGCTCAATCAAAGAAGTTCCCCTGAGAAATTTTGAAACATTTCAGATCATCCCTTCCAAAAAGGGCGGAAAACTCAACCTGACCTTAACCCCGGATTTTGCGATCTGCAGTGAATGCAAAGAAGAAATAAAGGATCCGGCAAACAGAAGATACCATTACCCTTTTACAACCTGTGTAAATTGCGGTCCGAGATGGGCCATAACCCATACTTTCCCCTTCGAAAGGGAGAATACTGCTCTGGAATCATTTATCATGTGCAATGACTGTGGAAAAGAATATGAAGACCCGGCCGACAGGAGATTTCATTCCCAGACAAATACCTGTTCCACCTGCGGAATCCCCATTTTTTTAACAGACCATGAGAATAATGTATTACCAGTTGCTCAGGAAAACTTGTTTTTTCATGTGGCCGGCCTCATAAAAAATGGAAATATTGTAGCGATTAAAAATACCGGAGGTTATCTGCTTTGCTGTGATGCGGCTAATGAGGCTGCGATCAAAAAGCTCAGACAAAGAAAGAACAGGCCCCGAAAACCCTTTGCTGTCCTGTATCCTTCAATAGAGCGATTGGAGCAGGACCTTCATGTGCCGGAAGAGGAAAAGAAGGAATTGAAATGTGTGCAAAGTCCCATCGTCATTATTTCAAGTAAGAATTTTTCCGGTAAATTGTGTGTGGATCACATCGCTTCAGGCCTTGGCCATCTGGGGATCATGCTGCCGTATTCAGCGATCCTGCAACTGCTCACAGAAGCTTTACAAATCCCCATTATAGCCACAAGCGGGAATATACACGGCTCACCCATTCTCAGTGAAAACCGCAAAGCCCTTGAAGAACTTGCCGGTGTTGCTGATTATTTTGTACAACATCATTTGGAGATCAGGAATCCACAGGATGATTCCGTAATCAAGTTTTCACCAAAATACAGACACAGGATTGTCTTTAGGCGCTCAAGGGGATTTGCACCCGGTTATTTTGGAGAAATAGCCTCAAACGGGGAAAAGATCCTCGCACTGGGAGCACATTTAAAATCCTCCGTCTCCTTTTTGCCCAATGATCATTTGTATATCAGCCAATATCTGGGGAATCTTGACAATGCTGATGTCTACACCCGTTTTTCAAGTACTGCCAAATATTTTGTGTCGCTTTTTGAACAGGAACCGGATGTGATCCTGGTCGACAGCCACCCCGGGTACAACAGCACCTTATTTGGAAGGGAATATGCCCGTCAACTCGGTAAACCCATTTTTGAAGTACAGCATCACAAAGCGCATTTTGCCTCTGTATTGGGAGAGCACCAGTTGTTTTTATCAAATAAAAAGGTACTCGGTGCGATTTGGGATGGCACCGGTTACGGTGATGACGGTCAGATCTGGGGAGGAGAGTTCTTTATCTTTCAGGACAGGAATATGGAAAGAATAAACCATTTTACCTATTTTGACTGGATCGCAGGGGATAAAATGGCGAAGGAACCGCGGATCTCCTGTTTGGCTTTATGCGATCCTCAACATGCTCACCTTTTATCCGAGAAGTTTACTGCTCAGGAACTGTCGCTCTATCAGGCGCTCCTCCAAAAGGAGAGTCTTAAAACTTCCTCAGTTGGCCGCATATTCGATGCCCTGGCCTCCTTGCTCAATATCTGCGACAGAAACAGCTATGAGGGTGAAGCAGCCATTCTGCTTGAAAACAGGATCACATCTTATACTTTAGACAATTGCACATCCTACCTGGATGTTTTAGAGGACGGTATCATTTCGAGCCAGGCCTTATTTAGAAATATTTGTATGGATTTTCTCTCAGGAAATTCAACGGAAAATATCATTACCAACTTTTTTTATACACTCGCAAAGCTGGTTTTTACCATGGCTGACAGGAACGGTATAAAAGATATTGCTTTGAGCGGAGGTGTTTTTCAGAATGCTTGTCTGCTTGACATGATGTATGAACTGGGAAATGACAATTATAATTTGTACTTTAACCGGGAACTGTCACCCAATGATGAGAACATTTCATTTGGACAGATTATGTTTTATTTAAACCGCAAAGAGGCCTAGTTATATGAAATACCTGAGCGAATACAGAAATTTAAAGGCCACACAGGATTGCCTTAAAAAGATCGGTGCAGCGGCAACAAGACCCTGGAACATCATGGAGATCTGTGGTGGTCAGACCCACGGTTTTGTAAAGAACGGCCTGCTTGAAATGCTTCCTGAAAATATCCGTATGATCCACGGACCGGGCTGCCCGGTTTGTGTAACGCCGCTCAACCTGATCGACAAAGCCATAGCCTTGTTGCAACAGGGCGTGATCGTTTGCTCTTTTGGCGACATGATCCGGGTACCCGGAAGCAAAATGAGTTTGCTGGAAGCAAAAGCCATGGGTGGCGACCTGAGGGTCTTGTACTCTCCGCTTGAGGCTGTTCAGATAGCCAAACAGAACCCGGAGAAGGAAGTGGTTTTTTTTGCGGTCGGATTTGAAACTACGGCTCCGGCCAATGCCCTTTCCGTATTACACGCACTAAAAGAGGGTCTTTCCAATTACTCCCTGCTGGTCTCACATGTGCTTGTTCCTCCTGCCATGGAAGCCATTCTTGAAGATGAATTCTGCAATATTGACGCCTTCCTCGGGGCAGGACACGTCTGTGCCATTATGGGAACAGAATCCTATAAGCCTTTGAGCGAAAAATACAAAATTCCCATCGTCATTACCGGATTTGAGCCACTCGATCTGGTACAAGGAATCCATTTGGCCGTATTGCAACTGGAAGAGGGAAGGCATGAAGTAGAAAATCAATATGTGCGGGTTGTGAGGCCTGAAGGAAATACAGCGGCTAAAAAGATCATAGAAGATATTTTTGAGGTAAGCGACCGGGAATGGAGGGGCATAGGTAAAATAGCCAACAGTGGATATTCACTGAGAGAAAAATACCGTTCATTCGATGCCGAATTTAAGTTTGGAGTTGGAAACATACAAGTTGAAGAGAATAAATTTTGTTTGGCCGGACAAGTATTGAAAGGGATAAAAAAACCACCTGAATGCCCGATGTTCGGCAAGGAATGCACTCCGGGAAATCCGTTGGGAGCACCCATGGTATCTTCCGAAGGTGCCTGTGCGGCTTATTACCATTATACCAAGAATTAAAATAAACCAAACATGAACAATAAGGAAGAGCGCATTCAGTTAGGGCACGGAAGTGGGGGGCAGATGACCAGAGAATTGCTGGACGCCTTTATTTTCAGCACCTTGTCAAATCCCTTTTTAGACCAGAAACACGATGGGTCCATTGTAACATTTTCAGGAAAAATAGCTGTTTCAACCGACAGCTTTGTTATTTCTCCCATTTTTTTTCCCGGAGGAAATATCGGTGAACTGGCGATCAACGGAACAGTAAATGATGTGGCCATGTGTGGTGCCATGCCTAAATATTTAACCCTGAGTTTTATTGTGGAAGAAGGCTTGCTGATGCATGAATTCAGGCAAATTGTGGATTCAATAAAAAGAACTGCAGATATATGTGGGGTACAGATCATCACAGGCGACACCAAGGTTGTGGAACGGGGGAAAGGGGATAAAATATTCATCAACACAACAGGTTTTGGGGAAGTCCATCCGAAAGCAAATATTGATGCGCGAAATATTAAACCGGGGGATAAGATCCTGGTAAACGGTTTTATTGCCCAGCATGGAATTTCGATCATGTCTCAAAGAGAGGGCCTGGTTTTTGAATCAGATATCACCAGCGATACGACCAACCTGAATTTTTTGGTGAAGGATCTTCTGGACCATTTTGGTGAAAAGATTCATTTGTTCCGCGATCCTACCCGGGGAGGTGTAGCCAGTGTTTTGTCTGAAATAGTTACTGAGATCGCACAAGGGGTCACTATTTACGAATCCCGGTTGCCTGTGCAGAAACAAGTAGCCGCGGTATGTGAGATCCTGGGACTGGATCCGCTTTATGTGGCCAATGAAGGTGTATTTATAGTAATTGTTGATGAAGAAGCCGGCGATGCGGTTCTGGATTTTATCAAAAAAGATCCAAAAGGGAAAAACGCTGCCTTTATAGGAGAATTCACCCATGAGCACCCAAAAAAAGTCGTCATGAAAAGTGCTGTTGGAGGCAACAGGATAGTTACACCCCTTTTGGGCGAACAATTGCCGAGAATATGCTAAAAAAGATCTGAGTCTAAATCACAAGATCGCTTGGATTCAGATCTGAAGAAATCAATCTCCGAAATCTATTCCTACTCCCCTCGCAGTATTTACCAGATCACAGGACGGATCGACAAAATTCGGCTGGTTTATTGTATCAATAAGCGGAACCGATATGATGTTTGGATGACGGTATGCCACCATCTCTCCAAACTTTTTTTCCAATACCATTTCAAAGGCTTTAACCCCGAACTGGGTGGCCAGAATCCGGTCATAAGCTATCGGGCTGCCACCGCGCTGGAGGTGACCCAAAATGGTTTCACGCATGTCGGCTTCAAATCCTACTGCTTTCAGATCATTTACCAATTTGTGAGAAACACCACCTAAACGCAGATTTTCATAACCCACTTCCTTGCTTTTTTCAGAGAATAAGGTACCGCCTTTAGGAACTGCACCTTCAGCGATCACCACAATGGCATTTCCTTTTCCTTTGGAGTAACGGGTATTTAATTTTTCAGCGACTTTTTCAATATCATATGGGATTTCCGGAATAAGACAAACTTCAGCGCCTCCGGCTATGGCAGCATTCAGCGCGATCCAACCGGCATACCTTCCCATTACCTCAAGAACCAGCACCCTGTTGTGGCTTGCCGCCGTAGTTACCAGTTTGTCTACCGCTTCTGTTGCAATTTGAACGGCAGTCTGAAAACCGAAGGTAAAATCAGTAGAAGACAAGTCGTTGTCTATGGTTTTTGGCACACCAATTACATTCAAGCCTTTTTCGTAAAGTTGCTGTGAAATTTTTTGAGAACCATCCCCACCTATGCTGATCACAGCATCAATTCCGAGATATTGCAGTTTGCGAATCATTTCCTCCGACCTGTCCACTGCAGACCAGGTTCCATCCGTATTCTTAACCGGCCAGGCAAAAGGCCCGCCTTTGTTGGTAGTGCCTATTATAGTTCCTCCTAGGACATGTATCCCGGCGACTGATTTTTCGTCAAGAATCATAATTTCTGTCGGCTCGCGCAATATACCGTCATACGACTGCACACTTCCGATCACTTCCCAGTCTTTTTCCTGCGCAGCTCTTTTAACAACAGCTCTGATTACTGCGTTCAATCCCGGACAATCTCCACCTCCGGTGACAACTAATACTCTTTTCATTTTTTTATGTTTATTTAATGCGGATGGTAGTGGTTTTTCTTACTTACTTTTTTGCCGACAACAAAAGTAATAAAAATTAAAGTGCTCAGCAGGAAAGTGAACACAAAATTCGGTCCTTCCGGTTAAAAAAAACCTTCATTGCCTATGGGCAACATGGGATGGCTCTATCCGGTATAAAATTCCGGACCTTTAATAGTAGTTTAATCTTGTTTGACCCGGAAGGACCGAATTTTTGGAAGCGTTTCTTTAAAAATTATCGCGAGCCTGCTAATACGGTCACTTATCCGGCATAAAAAATCCAGTACAGACCAATGATGATCGCAAAAAGTCCGCCGGCCAGTCTGATACCGTTAAAGAACAGGTCGTTGTGGTCAGTTTTGGTCAACATGCTTACCCTGCCCAAAACAAAGGCATACGCAATCATGGCGACAAGGATACCAATCGCAAAACCCAAAAGATACTCAATCGCATCCACTTGGTTTTCAAACGCCAGAACAGGCAGGAACAGAATGAAATGTGCAATTCCTGCCAGGCCATGCAATACACCGATCCAAAAGGAAGTTAAATTGCTCTGTTTTTGTTCTTTCTTATGGACATGATGGTGGTCACCACCGGGTAGGTGCTTATGCTCATGCCCGTGGATCATCGGATCTTGCGTATGCAGGTGCAGGTGCTTGTGGTTCTTTTTTTTATAAAATATCTTGTAAATGGATACGATACCTATGGCGATCAGCACAAATCCAACCAGTTGTTCGCTGAATTCAGAGATCTTTTCAATTGGAATAATTTCACGAAAGAAATAAAACAGGATCCCAATACAGATCATTCCTGCTAAATGGCCAAGGCCCCAGTACAGACCAACTTTCCAGGCTTTGCGTTTGCTTTCAATTGCAAATGGAGTTACAGCTGCCAAATGGTCAGGACCGGCAAGAACATGTAAAATGGAGGCGAGCAGGGCGGCAAAAAAAGGGAACTGCATGGGTCTTTAGTCTGGTTATTTGAGTATATCTGTAAAAATAAGATTTTTTAAGAATAAAAACAGAAGGTATTAATCCAATATATGCCTTTTGGCCGCCCTTACAAGAAAGCGCAACTTTTCACTTTGGCTGAATCTTGCCAGATTTACCTTTACCACTCCCTTGGTCATATAGGTCTTTTTGGAATAATCTATATTCACATCAACAATAACAGGTTGTTTTCTCGAACCATTCTTAAAGACCTGATCCATTACTGATTCGATCTCACCGTCATTTTTTATCTGAAAATATTCAGCTCCGACAGCGTCAGCGATACCTTTAAAATTAACTTGACCGATTATTGTGGCAACCTTTCTTTTGAGCGGGATCTTTTGAAATTGCGAGATCTGCCCCAATTCTCCGTCATGAAAAACGAAATAGATCACATCGAGTTCATGGGTGCTGGCTGTTAAAGATTCGAGGCCGGTCATCAAAAAACCTCCGTCACCAACAATTCCTACCACGCGGTGGTCCGGATTGTGCAGTTTGGCGCCAATTACAGCCGGAACGCAAAAGCCCATACAATTGAAATCTGTGGGCGATACAAAATGCCGGGGTTTGTTCACAGGCAACAGCTCGGCCGCAAGGTAGGTATGCCAGCCGTCGTCCACTACAAAAAAAGTATCGCTGTCGGTATGCTTTTCAAGGCTTTCAAAGAAATAACCCGGTGAAACTTTTTCTTTGTGAAAACCTTTTTTCCATTCTTTGGCATAGGCTTCCTTATCTTTCAGAATACGCGCTTTTAGCTGGCTCGAATCTTTTTGTGTTTTTGAGTTTTCCAAAATTTTTGCCAGACTGCCAAGTGCTTCTTTTGCATCGGCTACAACAGAAATTTTTGACGGATAGTTTTTGTCAAAGACCTGGCCATTGATATCGATATGGATTAAGTTTTCAGGCACTTTCACTCCGTAACTTCCCGTGCCAATTTCTGAAAACCGCACGCCCACAGCCAGCATGGCATCGCAGTTCTGAAAAGCTGCCTGACTGGCCGGCACCGAATTCGGACCGAAACCAAAGCCCGTATGCAAGGGATGTGAAGCGGGAAAAGTAGCCTTTCCCTGGAGGGTGGTACAAACCGGTGCTCCGAGCAGCTCTGCGATCCTGATTAACTCCTCACTGGCTCCGGCAGCACCCCAGCCCACGTATATTCCCGGATTTTTAGCTTTGGCAAGAAGTCCTGCAGCGGCCACTATTTTTTGTTCATCAAACACCGGATTTTGATAAGATTTTGTATAGGGCTGGATTTGTTTTACTTCCCCTTTAAACATTTGAATTTCCGTAGGGATTTCTATGAATACCGGACCGGGTTCTCCGGATATGGCTATGTCATAAGCCTTATAAAGTGTTGGAATAAGCTCTTCATGTGAGGTGATCTTAAAATAGGCCTTGGTAATTTCTCTGACCAGATTGCCCTGATCCAGCTGGTGTAACTGGTAACTTTTTCCGGTGTCAAGCCGGGTTCCACCTGAAATGATCAGCATGGGGATTCCATCCAGGAAGGCTTCACCAATGCCGCTCATGGCATGGGTTGTGCCTGCGGCCGGAACGATCATCAGGGTACCTATACTATCAGAGGTGCAGGAAGCGCCGAGTGCCATAAACGCTGCCCCACCTTCATGGGTTACCAGTATGGGTTCAATTTGTTTTGAATTGTTAAGTTCGTCATAGAGTTCTATGTTGTGAACTCCGGGGATACCAAAAGTGTACCGAACACCTATTTGTTCGAGTGCATACACGGCCAGACTAGCTCCTGTTCTTTGCATATTATTTATATTTTTGGGCAATATGTGTTGCCGCCTTTTTAGCTGTAAAAATGCAGGTTGTTAAAAAAGTTCCTTCCAGAGCCCTTTTTCCGTGCGAACCACCACCGCCAAAGCCTGCCGCTTCGCCCACCGCATACAAATTATCAAATGGTACCTGGTCCCCGTTCGTCCCGGGTAATCTGAGAACCTGGGAATAAAGGTTGGTTTGAATACCGCCAAGACTTTTTCTTGACAGGATAAACTCCCTGATCGCGATCAGGGGATAGGCGCGCTTGTCGTTTAGCTTCTGTGGTTTCAGGGTTCTTTTTTTATCGCCTTTGTACTCTCTCGTGTGCAGGATCCTTCTGATCTGCTCGTCATTCCAGATTTTTTTGCCACGGTTAAAATTATCATCATAGCTATTGATCGAGGCGAGGAGATTTTCCAGCTTTACATCCTCCGTACCGGTAAGCTGGTTCATTTTTTTTACCAGTTCTTCCGGACTTTGAGCCGTAATATAATTTGGGGAATCTTTTTCAAGCGATTTGATCAAGTGCACATTTCCTTTGATCAGGCTGTACAAAAAGGAAAATATTTTTTTGTTTTTTATGCCTTCATTAAATTCTGAGCCAGAAACCCCTAATTCTTTATAGGCGATCTTCCTGTTCATCACCTGCCAGGAATACTGTTTTTCCTGCTCACAGATTTTTGTTACCAGATAACGCGTATCGAAGGCAGTTACCAAAGGCATAGGACCTATACGCTCTCCTTTGTAATTCAGCCAAAGGGCCGATTTGGGAGGCACCAGGCTCAGACCGTGGTTCTCTCTTTTTGGATAGGGATGCGGAATGCCGGCGGCATAATTCCACATGAGATCAAGATGGGTCACATTCCCGCCCAGAGCAGAAACCTTGTCGTGCACTGCTCCGTCAGAATACTGGTGCGACCCGTTTAAAATCGTTTCGGGGGGACTTGCCCAGTCCGTATGCCAATGTTTGCGCACTTTTTCCATGCAGCCATTGATGCCACCTGTGGCAACGACGATATTTCCTGCATTGCAAATAAAATGTTCCTGCGTATTTTCATCAGTGCCCTCAAGCGCGGTGATCTTTTCCTGTTCCAGCTGAAAGTCCTGTACAAAATGCCTGAAATGCAGTTGCAGGTTTTTTTTATTGGGATGTGTGTGTAAATCCCGGATCAGTGATTCCATCAAACCATGTCCTGTTCCCCAGACCATGTGAAATCTGGGCACAGAATTACCGGGCTTGAACAATCCGCGTTCAACCCAGTGTACTACAGGAAAGAATTTGATCTTACGCTTACTTAACCAGTGATAGATTTCCTGGTTAGATTCCAGAAAGGCATCGGCCCATTTTTTGCCCCAGAATTCATTTTCGTCAAATTCTGCAAAAGAATACCAGTCCTTTTTTGCTTGATCGACATGATCCTTGATCCCTGAAAATTTTTGCTGCGGTGATCCGATAAAAAACATGCCTCCAAAGGACTCTTTGGCCAGACCTCCAAAATTGTCTTCGGTATCGCGGTCAAACAATGCAATACTTTTTCCGGTGTTCAGCAATTCCAGGGCAGTTACAATTCCTGCAATTCCACCGCCTATGATGGCTATATCTGCTTGATAGTGCTGCTTTTTCAATGGTTAAAATAATTTATAACTTTCCTGAATAAGGTTAAAACGCGAATTTATCCCAGTTTACAAATACCTGCTGTACAAATACTCCGGCAATGAATAAACTTACGATAAATTTCATTGTGGTGGAGGCCAAAAATCCGATAAAACTGCCAAATGCCGCTTTGCCGGCTCTTTTTATATTCGAAGAGTCGAAGATCATCTCTCCGATAAAAGCCCCCAAAAAACCACCAATAACGAATCCCAGGGGTACTGGTAGTAAAAATCCGATCAGGAGCCCGATGGTTGTTCCATAAACCCCATATTTGCTGCCTCCGAATTTTTTTGTTCCTACGGAGGGAATGATATAGTCCAGGATACCGATTAAAATGGAGACCAAAAGCGTAAAACCGAGTATCCAGTAATTCATAGGTATGGAAGGGCAAAGGTACAGGAATAGCAATCCGACCCAGGACATTATGGGTCCCGGAAGTACGGGAAGTATCGCACCTGCAATACCCAAAAGCACAAAAGAAAAACCAAGTAGCAACAAAAATGTTTCCATTTTATTTTTTTAGGACAAGATAATTCAAAATTCTATAAACTGCTCAAGAATGGACTAATTATTGCTTACTTTATTCGTATTTTTATGTTTGATAAAATTCAGTATTTTTAACAGATTTTCAACAAAAACAGGCGATAACTAAAAATATTTGTACTTTCACTCCATTGTAATCGATGTCAATGTTTTTTAAAGCAGGTATTGGAGTTTTGTGCATGCTGGCCTTGCAGTCGTGTGACTGGATCTCAATCAAAAAGCCTACTGTAAAGGCAGGCTATGTGTATGAGGATATTATTGATTATACTGTGGTAGACGCTTATCCCTTATTTGCTGAATGCCAGGGACTTGCAGATAATACTGCCAGGGATAACTGTTTTGAAAACACATTTAAAGCAAAGGTAGAGCTCAGTCTTAAAGAAGAACAATTTATAGCTACAGCGGTTTTTACAGATACGGTCTATGCCAAGATCCTTGTGGATACAAGCGGGAAGTTCAGTGTGGAAGCCCTTGAGATGACAGAAACCACCGCAAAGGCCCTCCCCCAGTTCGACAGCATTTTCAGGGCGGATATAAACAACATGCCCCTGCTTTTACAGTCGGCTACAAAAAGAGGTATTCCTGTTAATTCCCGCTTTAAACTTCCCATTGTTATCCGGGTAAAAACCTGAATTTATTTTTTCAAGACCCGGCCCTTCCAGGTAAAACCCCCAAAAGATCTCAAGCCGACATATACATGAAAAAATGGGTAAATCAGGCTGCTCAGCAAATAGTAAGGCAGGTGAAATTTTTGCCCGAAAAATCTGAGTGCCGGCAGAACAAGCAAGAGGTCTGCCAGCATTTTAAACAGGACGAATTGTAACAGGAACAGGAAGTACGAAGGATAGAACAGGCTTAAACTGAAAATCAAAACCGGCATCAAATTGCACAAAAAAACAAGGAGTCCGGTGATTTTTCCATGCGGATCTTTGTAGGCAGCGGTTTTTGAGGCCCAGCGTATCCTTTGCTGAACCAGCGTTTTCCATTTATCACTGGGCTTTGTCAGTACAATGGCCTGCCGTGATTTGTTGAAGACCACTTTTCCAGGGAAGGTCTTTTGCATTTTTTCGAGCAGAAAAAGATCATCACCCCCGGCGATCTCCTCGTTGCCATCAAAACCCCCTACTGCGTAAAAGGCTGATTTTTTATAACAGAGGTTGGCTCCATTGCACATAAAAGGCATTTTTATCCCAAAACCACCCATCGTCACTGCCTGCAAACTCAAAAACTCATAGTTTTGAAAATGGTGTAAAAAACCGGTAGCGGCCATTGCGTTCTCAACCGGAGCGGCCAGCATGACCGTATCGTATTCACCAATGGCAGCCTGAAAATTCTTGAGCCAGTTTTTGGGTAATATACAGTCGGCATCGGTTGTCAGGATCCATTGATAAGAACTCTTTTTTATTGCAGTTTCAATGGCTGATTTTTTGGCCGAACAACCCGGCTTGGGCATGTTCTCAATGACCTGTAAATTGAATAGGGGATGGTCTTTTTTAAATTTGTGGATCAGTTCAGCAGAATGATCGGTAGACTGATCATCAACAAAAAGTACCTCGAAAAGATTTTTATCATAATCCAGTTGGGCTATACTTTCTAATAATTTTGGCAGGTTTTCCTGCTCGTTCCTGAAGGGAATAATGAGGGAAAAGGAAAGAACAGAAACCGGATCTGCAAAGTCCGGCGACTTTAGTTTTATGTATCCATAAAGGTAAACCAGCAGTAAAACTGTATAAAGGGTGAAGATAAAGATAGCAGCGGGAATCACTTTAGTTACTCGGTATTTTGATGGGTTCCGGGGCAGTAAACCGCATGACGTAGTAGCTGCCAAAAAGGGCGGGCAGGGCAAAGTTCATCAGCCACATCAGTGTGGTCACTGTCAGGATCAAATTTTCGGAAACGCCAAAAAAGCCAAAAAGCGTTAAGGCTACCGAACCTTTTATAAGAAAATCCAGGGCAACAAAACCGGGAATTACAGATGACAGAAAGTACATGGCGGCGATCAGTGCCATAGCCAGGGGGTAGTTGAGGGTTATGCCGAAAAGAACCATTAGAAAATAGAACTGATGAGAAAAAATCAGGTAACGGCTAATGGATATTACAGAATTGCTCAGATGTAACTGAAAAGGTATTTCCCTGGTAAAGGTCAGAAATTTGAGATAAAATCGGTAAACTGCCGTCTCTTTGTAAAAGTTTTTCAACAGGAGGAGAAAACCGGGAAGCAGCAGGAGCAGCATGACATATTTAAGAAAAACGTAAAGCTGCTCCCTCAGGTAAAACAAGGAGAACAGGCCAAAAATAACGGTTACCAGCATCTGATAAAAATTTCCCAGAAAATTGAGGGCCATCACCTTTTTGCGGTCTGCATTTGGGTAAAACAGGGCTTTGGCGCCATATTCACCTATGCGGTTTGGCGTGAGCAAGGAAGCGGTCAGGGCTGCGAGCGATTGTTTGGTTGCCTCAAAAAAGGAAATGGGTCTGATCTGCCCCGACAAATTTTTCCATTTCAAAATTTCTAAAATCCAGTTCAGCAGACTCAGAAACAAGATGGCTGTAATGAATATTCCGTTTTGTTTCAATTTAAAGAGCTGAACATCTGACAGCAGATCCCGGGTGCTGACCTTGTTGTAAATGACAATAAAAGCACCGGTCAGGATCAGTGATTTAAGTGTAAACTGTAATTTAGACTTGTATTTTGATGATATATTGTACATTTACGCAAAGAAACAAATTTTTTTACTTAGGTTCATCAGCAAATCAAAATCAAAAGTGCAGTCTGAAAAAATCATATTGGGCATCGATCCGGGAACAACAATTATGGGTTTTGGTTTAATATCCATAGTAAATGACAATATGCATTTTCTTCTGATGGATGAATTAATATTAAAGAAATATGATGATCATTACCTGAAGCTGCGAAAAATATTTGAAAGAACCATACAGTTGATCGATACCCACCATCCGGATGAGATTGCTATTGAAGCACCCTTTTTCGGCAAGAATATTCAATCTATGTTAAAATTGGGCAGGGCACAGGGCGTTGCCATGGCAGCCGGACTAAGCCGTGATATTCCGATCACAGAGTATTCACCAAAAAAAATAAAAATGGCCATTACCGGAAACGGAAATGCCAGTAAAGAACAGGTTGCAAAAATGCTGCAGCACTTGTTAAAAATAAAGGAATTGCCTGTAAATCTCGATTCTACAGACGGACTTGCTGCGGCTGTCTGCCATTTCTTTAACGCCGGGAAAACCGAAACACAAACCAACTATGGAAGTTGGGCGACTTTTGTAAGCCAGAACAAACACCGGGTAGAATAATTACGTATTCATAAAAAAATACCTTTTGTATAATTACCATCAGGGGGAAACACAAAAATTGACAGTAATTATAAAAAGGTATTTAATAATCTTTTCAGGTATGTTGATCTTTCACTTAAATAACGACGTCACATTCAATCTTCTTATACCTGTGGTCCCTGGCAATCGTATGAATTTTTTTAAGGGTGCTGAATTTTTCTGAAGACTCCAACTTGTTTTTGAAATCCACAGATTTCCAATATTCAATCAGGTAAAATTGATTCTTTTTAGCTTTGTCCTTGAAGATATGCACCCGGTCCAAGCCACGGGGTTTGGGGCTTAGACTGTCTTCAAACATGCTGAATTCGTTACCTGAAATACCGTCCTTCTCATCGATTTTAAAGGACAAAATGTTTACATACATGGTTTTATAAGGTGTGTTAGGTTGGGCTGCAAAATGGCAGGATGAATCAAATGTACTGAATGTTAGGTAATTATACAAAATTTATTGAGATAATTTTAAAATACTTTTAAAATAAATACAAGTACTTCCGGGCATATTCAAATAGAAAAAATAACTTTGAACACGATTAATTCCATAAATGTCCGGTATCTATATACACATTCCCTTTTGCAAGCAGGCATGTTATTACTGTGATTTTCACTTTTCAACTTCCTTGAAAAATAAGGGAGCCATGCTTGCTTCCATACAACAGGAACTGATACTCAGAAAAAATGAGCTTCAGGAAAATGTGCAGACCATCTATTTTGGAGGAGGTACGCCCAGTATTTTAACTGTTGGGGAAATACAGGATTTATTAAAGGTTATTTATGCACATTACGAAGTACAAGCCGATGCAGAAATTACGCTCGAAGCGAATCCTGACGATCTGAATCCTGAAAAGATCAAATCGCTGGCAGGTACCCAAATAAACAGGCTGAGTATAGGTATACAGTCATTTTTTGATGAAGACCTGAAATACATGAACCGGGCACATACGGCAAAAGAGGCCTTGGATGTGTTGAGTAATGCAAAAGCATATTTTGAGAATATCACGGTAGATCTCATTTACGGTATCCCCGGAATGACAGCCGATCGTTGGAAGCAAAATCTGGAACAGGTATTTTCTCTCAATATTCCACACCTGAGCAGTTATGCCCTTACGGTAGAAGAAAAAACGGCTTTGGCAAGCTTTATAAAAAAAGGGAAATACCTCCCCGTCAATGAATCCCTGGCGCGAACACATTTTGAAATATTAGTGAAAGAATGCAGGAAGAACAAAATGATTCAGTACGAGATCTCGAATTTTGCCAGGGCCGGGTATTTTTCAAAACACAACAGCGCTTACTGGAAAAGAGATGCCTATCTTGGCATAGGACCCTCGGCACATTCCTTTGTAAAGAATGTAAGGAGCTGGAATATAAGCAACAATATCTTGTATGTCAAGGCTATTCAGAAACAGCAGCTCCCCTCTGAACAAGAGTTGCTTAGTGCTACGGATGTTATTAATGAAATGGTCATGACCGGACTCAGAACCATACAGGGTCTTGATCTCAATGAAATATCAGGGCGGTTTTCACCTGAAATTTCTAAAATGCTGCTGGCCACAGCAAAAAAGTATATAGAGAAAGGCCAGATCAAAAAAACCGGGAATGTACTCCATCTCACTTCCAAAGCTAAGTTTTTAGGCGATGGCATCAGTGCAGCCCTGTTTATGACAGATGATTTTAAGATTTAACGGATAAACAATTTTTGATTCCGGGATTTGGGAGATAAACCTATAAAATGCACCGACCGGCTTTTTTTATAAGAATAATAAGTAATTTAGCAAGAAACATGCACAGCATATGGAGGCATTAGTCGGACTTTTTCTGGGGGCAATCGCCACTTATTTTATTTTGATCTATATTAAAAAGGAGCAGTCCAAGCAAAAGATCAATGTACAATCAGTTGTTTTGATGGAAAAGATCAGAAAGGTTTGCAAACTGATCACTGTGGAAGGTGAATTTGCCGAGATCTACCACCACGAAGATGTGAAGGAACGTTTTTTAAGCCTGGTTGCAAGTAAAAAGAAGGCGATCATTCTGATCAATGCAAAAGTACACGTAGGCTATGATTTATCAAAAGTGAGAATGGAAGCTAACAATGAAAGCAAGACGATCAGGCTTACAGCCTTTCCGGAACCGGAAGTATTGAGCATTGATACCGATTTTAAATACTACGACAAGAAAGACGGGCTTTTTAATAAGTTCGAAACCAGCGACCTTACCGAACTGAACAGCAAGGCCAAGGAACATGTACTGGCCAAGGTACCGCAAAGCGGCCTGCTGGAAACAGCCAGAAATGAAGCCCTTCAGGCCGTACTGATGATGCAGACCATAGTGGAGACCATTGGATGGAAGCTGGATTATCAGGATCTGCTGGTCCCGGGTAACAGAATGGAGCTCGACAGAAATACTACAAAAAAACTGCTCAACTAAAGTAATCTCAGTTACACACTACCTGGTTAGCATGAATTATCTTTGCTCTAAAATTAAAAAGCAACAGATGAACATATCAATTCGATTCAATACAGAAGGTAAAATTATAGCCAGTTACAAGGGGAAAGATATTACAATGGACGACTCACCCTATATGATCTATTTATCAACAGTGGGTATGTGCTCAGCCGTATATGTAAGAGCCTTTTTTAACCAGAGAAATTTTGATCTGAGTCAGGTGACCCTGGACCAGGAAATCAGTTACAATGACGAGACCAAAATGGTCGAAAATATTGAGATAATTGTCAATCTTCCTTCCGATTTTCCTGAAAAATACAAAAATGCCATTAAAGCGGTTGTTGACCAGTGTCCGGTAAAGAAACATTTTGTAAACCCGCCCGCAGTTGGTGTCACCGCAAATATTGCCGGAATTACAGCTTAAAGCAAATATTAAATCAGTGAGACTATAATTTTGAGGAGCAAAATTATTTAGTCGAACTGATCCTGAGCTTGTCGAAGGATCTTAGGGTTTTATTTCCGGCCACTTGCGACGAGGAGCATCATTTTATTTTTTATAGAAACTTTCTCAGCCAGAGAAAGTTTTTTTATTTTTATGGGGTGAATATTGAAGAATTCCGCACATATTGTCTGCAGAAAAAAGGAGTAAAAGAAGATTTTCCCTTTGATGAGCATACCCTGGTTTTTAAGGTTGCAGAAAAACTTTTTGCGCTTACGGGACTGGATGAAACAGAGTTCAGGGTGAATCTGAAATGCGACCCGGATTGGGCACTTGAGTTAAGAGAAACCCATGAAGGGGTAATTCCGGGCTACCACATGAGCAAGAAACACTGGAACACCGTGTACTGTGATAAACTGCCCCCGGGACTTCTTAAAAAACTCGTCGACCACTCTTACGATCTTGTAGTAGAAAAACTTCCTAAAAAAACCAGAGAAGAACTAAATAAAGGCTGAAGCCCTGCCGGTGGCCAGTTTTCTGAAACGGGTGGGGGTAAGCCCTTTGGCAGCCTTAAACTGCCTGTTAAAATGGGTGAGGTTATTGAATCCTGAACGGTAGGCGATCTCTGCAATGCTCATATTCCGATTCTTTGCCAGTATTTTACAAACATGCCCCAGCCTGAGCTCCGTTAAAAAATGCATGTAGGATTTGTTCGTGCGCTGTTTAAAAAATCTGCAAAAGGAAGTTGGGGTCATGCTAGCGAGCTCTGCAACTTCTTTGAGCGAAATTTCCCGGTAATAATTCTGCAAAGTGAATGAATATATATCTCCCATGCGTTTTCCTTCCTCACCTTCATAATTTCTCAATTGTACAGGGGAGGAAAGTGTTTCTTTTTCTTCTGCAGCCAAAGCTTTTAAGATGAGCAAAAGGCTGACGAGCTGCCCGTATTTATCCTGTTCTTTCAATAGAGAGAACAGTTGGAGTAAAGACGGCTCCGATTTCTTTAGTTTATAACCCAGCCCTATATGGCCAAAAAATGGCGAGAGACCCTGCAATTCCTCCAGCTCAAAAAAGCTGTTACCAAAGGAATTTTTCGTAAAAAATACCGAGATCATCTGAACCTCCTTTGAGGAAGGGTCACTTTGAAAAACATGGGGCAGGTGATTGCCCAATACAAAGACATCCTCCGGATTAAAATCCCCAAAACCATCACCGATCAAAAAGGTACCTTCACCTTTCAATATACAGCTTATTTGGATTTCCTCGTGCTGGTGTAGTTTGTTATAAAAGGCGTTGCCAACATCTTCCTGTACAAGAAAACTGCTTTTCTCCGATTTCGGGATTTTAAATGGCATGACCTTCATTAGTCCTATATTGTGATAAAATTACTGCTAAATTATAAAAATAAGATAAAATAATACTGAATTTGGCCAAAATCATGGTATCCTGATTTAAGAGTGGGTATTAATTTTGAATAAAAACACCATGCAAATAGATTGGAAAGGCGTAATGCCTGCGGTTACTACAAAATTTACCAAAGAAGACAAGCTTGATCTTCATTACTTTGAAATAAATATAAAGGCTCAGATCGAAGCCGGTGTAAACGGGATCATTTTGGGAGGAACCCTGGGAGAAGCCAGTACCCTGACGAATGAAGAAAAAAAGATACTCGTCGAAAGAACCGTTGAACTGGTAAAGGGAAGCGTTCCAGTTATTATCAATATTGCCGAGCAATCTACAAAAGGGGCGATCGAGGCAGCACAAAGGGCGCATGATTATGGTGCTCAAGGACTGATGCTGCTCCCGCCAATGAGGTATAAAGCAGACAAGCGTGAGACTGTGACCTATTTCCAAAAGATAGCGGCAAGCACAAAATTACCCATTATGATCTACAACAATCCGGTTGATTACGGCATTGAAGTCACACTGGATATGTTCGATGCCCTGCAGGAATATAAAAATATTCAGGCAGTAAAGGAATCGACCAGGGATATATCCAATGTTACCAGAATGAAAAACCGTTTCGGGGATCGTTACCGCATACTTTGCGGGGTCGACACCCTGGCAATGGAGAGCATGGTAATGGGTGCCGACGGTTGGGTAGCGGGTTTGGTCTGTGCCTTTCCCAAAGAAACAGTTGCCATTTACAAACTGGTAAAATCAGGAAAGATTGCAGAGGCGCTCGCGATCTACCGCTGGTTTTTGCCTCTGCTGGAACTTGATATCCATACCAAACTGGTGCAGAATATCAAGCTGGCAGAAGTAGCTACCGGCATAGGAACAGAATATGTGCGTGAACCCCGCCTGCCATTGGTTGGAGAAGAGCGGGAAAAGGTATTGGGAATTATTCAGAACTGTCTGAAAAACCGTCCGAATGTGGATAAGTATTTACAATAATATTACCGGATTCCCTTAATTTTATAAAGAGAAATATTTGAATTTATGTGTTCCATGATTACTGGCAAAAACTATATTGGCAGCAGGCTGTCATCGGCGGGAAAGGTCACTTTCAAAACGTTTAATCCGCAAACCAACCGGGAGAACGAACCGCTATTCATCGAAGCTTCTGTGGCTGAGATCAATGAATCCGTTGCACTGGCCGAAGAGGCCTTCAAAGTTTTTCGGAATACTTCAGGGGCCAGGCGCAGTGTGTTTTTGGAGGAGATAGCCAGGGAAATAGAGGCACTGGGTGATGAATTGATTCAGACCTACTGCGAAGAATCGGGTTTGCCTCAGGGAAGGGCAGTTGGAGAAAGAGGGCGTACCTTGTTTCAGCTTCGCAGTTTCGCAGCACTGCTGCAGGAAGGCAGCTGGATCGAAGCCAGCATTGATACAGCTTTACCTGACCGGCAACCGGTTCCAAAACCTGACCTGCGAAAAATGCTGTTGCCCCTGGGTCCGGTGGTGGTTTTTGGCGCCAGCAATTTTCCGCTTGCATATTCAACTGCCGGTGGAGACACGGCGTCTGCTTTGGCAGCGGGCTGCCCGGTGATCGTAAAATCCCATCCCATGCATGCCGGTACCGGTGAGTTAGTAGCCTCAGCAGTGATTAAAGCTGCTCAAAAAACAGGTATGCCTGAGGGCGTTTTTTCCAATCTGAACAGCAGCGGTATTGAAGTTGGCGGCCTGCTCGTTAAACATCCGGGTGTAAAGGCAGTTGGTTTTACAGGAAGTATAGGTGGTGGCAGAGCCCTTTACAATATGGCTGCGCAAAGGGCAGAACCCATTCCTGTTTTTGCCGAAATGGGGAGCATCAATCCGGTCATCATTTTACCAGAAGCAATAAATAGCAGAAGCGCGGAGATCGCAAAAATGTATGCAAACTCCATTACTGCAGGCAGCGGCCAGTTCTGCACAAATCCAGGATTGCTCATCGGCATAAAGAGCGAAGGATTACAGCAATTCATGAAGAACTTATCTCATGAAATTATCAGGATAGAACCCTCCTGTATGCTGCACCCAAATATACTTGGCGCATATGAAAAAAACCGGGAAAAGGCACTCACTCAAAGCGGTATTCAGGTAGTTGCAGAAATTGAAACGGCTGTGCCTGTTAATTATGGCAGACAGACCCTTGCTACAGTTGATGGTCAGACATTTTTAGAAAACCCAAACTTACATCAGGAGGTCTTTGGACCTTATTCTCTGATCGTTCAATGTCAGGATATAAATCAAATGGAAAAAATCGTCTCCAGGCTGGAGGGTCAGTTAACGGGTACTGTCATGACTGAAGAACAGGAAGTATCCGAACATGCAGGCCTGATCAGCGCACTGCAGAACCGGGTGGGCAGGATCATTTTTAACGGTGTTCCCACCGGTGTAGAGGTTTGCCCGTCCATGACCCATGGCGGACCCTACCCCGCCTCTACTGACAGTCGTTTTACCGCAGTGGGTATCCATGCGATCAGGCGATGGGTACGTCCGTTCAGCTATCAGGACTGGCCGGACCAGCTATTGCCCGAAGAACTTAAAAACGAAAATTCACTAAAAATCTACAGATTAGTAAATAACGTGTTAACAAATAAGCCTTTATGATCCGGATCGAGAAATTGATATTCTTTTTTTTAGTGTTTCTGTTTGTAAGTTGCAATAAGAAGGAAATAGAGTCAAAGCCGGCAGATATGCTGAAAGAAATCATTGCCAGTTACGAAGAGCATAACAAGCAATACGATAAGGAAGTATATCCCCTGGGAATTTTTACCAAGGCATATTTTAAAGGGGAAGCGGACTTTGCAAAAACAAAAATTGAAGAACTTTCTAAAATAAACAGGGAAGATCTCAGCGAAACTGATAAAATTTCGGCTGAACTCCTGGCTTTTGTCCTGCAGGACCGTATCGATTATTACGAGTTTGAACAGTATCTCAATCCGCTCCTTTCTGATGCCGGCTTTCACAGTAATCTCACATACAGGGTCAGGCCATTGACAAATTACAAGCAGGTAAAAGACTATTTAAAAACCCTGCATGCCATCCCGGAATTTGTTGACCAGCATCTGGCTATTTTAAGGGAAGGCATAGAGAAAGGGGTTGTGCAGCCTGCGGTGATCTTTAAGGGATATGAGTCCACCTATAACGATCATATAGTTTCAGACTATAAAAGCAGTTTTTATTATAAACCGTTTACAAACCTGCCCGGGGAGCTGACTGAGGTTCAGAGGGATTCAGTGCTGGCAGCGGCGCAAACAGCGATTGAAACTGTTGTTGTTCCTCAATTCGAACGCATCAAATTGTTTTTTGAAACCGAGTATCTGCCAAAAACAAGAAAGACCCTGGGTATTTATGAAATCCCTAATGGCAAGGCGCTTTACCAGAACAGAATAAACCATTATACCACCAGCACGAAATATACCGCAGAGGATATTCACCAGATCGGGCTCAAAGAAGTGGCACGCATAAGGTCTGAAATGGAAAAAATCATTCAGGAAGTGAATTTTAAGGGAACTTTTTCAGAATTTTTCACTTTCCTGAGAACAGACAAACAATTTTATCCCACCTCTCCGGAAGCCCTTTTGATGATCTCAAGGGATATTGCCAAGCGGGCAGATGCCCAGTTGCCGCGATTTTTTAAAACGCTACCACGAAAACCCTATGGGGTAGAAGCAGTTCCCGATGCCATCGCACCTAAATACACCGCCGGACGCTATATTGGCACAGAAGCCAACAGCACAGATCCGGGTTATTATTGGGTAAATACCTATGATCTGCCGAGCAGAACCCTTTATACCCTTCCGGCTTTAACAGCCCATGAGGCGGTTCCCGGACATCATTTACAAGGAAGTCTAAACAATGAACTTGGCGACAGCATACCTGCATTCCGCAAGGATCTATACCTTTCTGCCTATGGAGAAGGATGGGGCTTGTATGCAGAATTTTTGGCAGATGAAATGGGATTGTACACCACTCCCTATGAACGGTTCGGAAAACTTACGTATGAAATGTGGCGCGCCTGCCGCCTGGTAGTCGACACAGGAATACATGCAAAAGGCTGGACGCGGGAACAGGTTGTTGATTACATGTCATCAAATACAGCACTTTCCCTGCACGAGATCAATACAGAAACCGACCGGTATATTTCATGGCCGGGTCAGGCACTGTCATACAAAATCGGAGAAATAAAGATCAGGGAATTGCGCGAAAAAGCCGAAAAAACTTTGGGAGCGAATTTTGATATCAGAGAATTTCATGAGGTCATACTGGGGCAAGGCACGGTAACTCTGGCCATACTGGAAGAAAGAGTTAATCATTACATCGAGAAAAATAAATGAGCAAAAACATTTTTGTGTGTATAGATGCACATACCTGCGGAAATCCGGTAAGGCTTGTTAAGGAAGGCGGACCTGTGTTGTTTGGCGAAACCATG
The DNA here is from genome assembly GCA_963816075.1 of uncultured Flavobacteriaceae bacterium. Lineage (GTDB taxonomy): Bacteria > Bacteroidota > Bacteroidia > Flavobacteriales > Flavobacteriaceae > Namhaeicola. Next base: position 451,988 of record CAWFJI010000009.1, read on the forward strand.
AGTGAGAAGAGGCAGCATTTCTTAAAAGAGTACGACTGGATACGCAAAGGACTGATGTATGAACCGCGGGGCCATGACATGATGAGCGGCAGTATTTTATATCCCCCACACGATCCGGAAAATGATTTTGCGATCTTGTTTATAGAGACTTCAGGCTGTTTGCCCATGTGCGGACATGGAACCATTGGCACCATAACCATTGCTATAGAAGAAGGAATAGTAAAACCAAAAATTCCCGGAAGGATCAGAATGGAAGCTCCTGCGGGACTGGTACATATTGAATACCGGCAGAAAGGAAAAAAAGTGGAATGGGTTAAACTCATCAATGTGAAGAGTTACCTGGCTGAACAAGGCCTGACCGTAGCCTGCCCTGAACTTGGAGAACTCGTTTTTGATGTAGCCTATGGGGGCAATTTTTATGCAATTGTTGATCCACAGAAAAATTTTTCAGGGGTGCATGATTTTACGGCATCAGAAATTATCAGGTATTCCCAGGTTGTCCGGCAGCGAATCAATGAAAAATATCCGAACCTCTTTGTTCATCCGGAAAATGAAACCATAAAAGATGTTTCCCACATGCTATGGACAGGCAATCCGATTGATCCCGCCTCATCAGGACGCAATGCGGTCTTTTACGGTGACAAGGCCATAGACAGAAGTCCGTGTGGAACAGGAACATCTGCGCGCATGGCGCAATTGCACAGCCAGGGCAAATTAAAAAAAGGGGAGGATTTTATCCACGAAAGTTTTATTGGCAGCAAATTTATCGGACGCGTGGAGGAAGAAAGTACCCTGGCAGGCCGGCCTGCCATTGTACCGAGTATACAGGGCTGGGCAAAAATTTACGGATACAATACCATTACCATTGACGAAGAGGATGATCCCTATGCCTATGGTTTTCAGGTGATCTGATCTGAGCAGAAATAAGCAGGTCCAACCTATTTTGGAACTCTAAATATATATTCAAGTGAGCAAAAAAATCATTATCATCGGAGGAGGAATCATAGGCCTGTGTTCGGCTTATTATCTTCAGAAAGAAGGCCATCAGGTCACCCTGGTTGACCAGTCGGATCTCGATTCAGGGGCATCCTATATCAATGCGGGCTATTTATCACCCAGCCATCTCATACCCCTCTCGGCTCCGGGGGTAATGAAAAAAGGCATAAAATGGATGCTCAACCCGGCGAGTCCGCTTTATATCAAACCGCGTCTTGATACAGATTTTTTAAAGTGGGCCTGGGCCTTTAACAAGGCCTGCAATCCTTCGCACGTAAAAAAAGCAATTCCGGTAATCAAAGCGATAGCCTTGCTCAGTCAGGATCTGATGGAAGATATCAGAAAAACGGAGAATTTTAAGTTTCATTATGTAAAAAAGGGACTGATCATGTTGTGCCAGACCGAGAAAATGCTGGAAGAAGAGATCAAACTGATTGATCTGGCTAGACAATCCGGGTTGGATGCCGAAGTTTTAAGCCTTACTGAACTTAAAAAGCTGGAACCAAATGTAAAAATTGAGGCAATTGGTGCAACCTATTTCAAATGCGACCAGCATAGTACCCCCCATGAATTTATGGAGGAAATGAAAAAGCATTTGCTTTCGAAAGGCGTGGAAATTATCAGGAATGAGGAAGTGACTGATCTGCAGATGACCGGAGGGAAAATTACTTCCATACAAACCAGCAAACAAAGCCTGAAAGCCGATGAATTTGTGCTGGCTGCAGGCGCCTGGAGCGGACAGATCAGCAAAAAACTGGGTTTTGAAATTTTAATGCAGGCAGGCAAAGGTTATGCAATCAACCGCAAAAAACCTACGGGTATAACGATCCCCGCCATCCTGGCAGAAGCGAAAGTGGCCATAACACCGATGAATGGATTTACACGTTTTGCAGGAACCATGGAAATTACCGAGATAAATAAGCAGCTGAACAGGACAAGGGTTGAGGCCATTGCCCAGGCAGCAAAAAGATATTATCCGGAAATCGAACTGACTCAGGAAGAAAAAGAGTCTGCTTCTTTTGGCTTACGCCCCTTGTCTTTTGACGGACTTCCCTACATTGGAAAATCTGAACATTGCAAAAATTTAACAGTTGCAAGTGGTCATGCCATGATGGGCTGGTCTATGGGTACGGCAACCGGCAAGCTGGTTTCCGAGATCGTTTCTGAGAAAAAAACTTCATTAAACATTAGTCCATTTGCAGTGGACAGAAAAAATTAATTCAAGCTTATGCAAGTACCAAATCCGACTTCAGCCTTGTTCTCAAAGAACCGGCAGCATTTTGTAAAAAAAATGGAGCCCAATTCCATAGCTATTTTTACATCCAATGATATCATGCCGAATAATGCAGATGATATGATGGGTTTTACCCAGAATAATGATCTGTACTATCTGAGCGGCATCGACCAGGAAGAATCGGTATTGCTGCTCTATCCGGATGCTGTATTGCCGGAAAACCGCGAAATCCTTTTTTTAAAAGAAACCAATGAGGTGATCAAGATCTGGGAAGGAGATAAACTCACCAAAGAACAGGCAAGAAAGGTTTCGGGTGTTAAAAATGTAAAGTGGGTAAAAGAGTTCGACTTGACCCTTCAATACATGGCTTTCGAAGCCGACACCTTTTATCTGGGCCATAATGAACATAAAAAAACGCTTACCGCAGAGATGAACACCCGGCAGGACAGGATGATTGCTTTTTGCAAAGAGAAATATCCATTGCACAATTACAAAAGAGCTGCAGTAATTACCAGGGAATTGCGGCAGGTAAAATCAGAAGAAGAAATAGCTCTAATTCAGAAGGCTGGGGATATAAGTGTTGGTGGGTTTAACCGGGTTTTAAAAGCAGTCAGACCGGGAATGATGGAATACGAACTGGAAGCAGAGCTCACTTATGAATTGGTCAGAATGGGTGCTAAGCGCCATGCGTTTTTGCCCATAGTGGCTTCAGGGGCCAATGCCTGTGCGCTGCACTACAACACCAACAGAGCGGAATGTAAGGATGGGGATATGGTGCTGATGGATTTTGGGGTATGTTTTGGAAACTACAACTCGGATACTACGCGATGCTTTCCAGTAAACGGCAGGTTTACAAGTCGCCAGAAAGAAGTGTATCAGTCAGTACTCCATTGTTTGAAGGAAGGTTCCAAATTGTTGAAACCGGGAGCTGTTTCGGCAAAATATGAAAAAAAGATGGCACTTCTGGTAGAAGCGGAATTGATCAAACTGGGCTTGTTAAAGCAAGAGGAAGTGAAAAGCCAGGATCCGGAGAAACCCTTGTACAAAAAGTATTTTATGCACGGCACAGCCCATTTTATAGGATTGGATGTGCATGATGTGGGTTTGTACACCAGGCCTTTTGAACCCGGGATGGTTCTTACCTGTGAACCGGGAATTTATATTCCGGAAGAAGGAATTGGTTGCAGACTTGAAAATGATTACCTGATCACCGAAACTGGTAATCTGAATTTGACGGCAGCCATGCCCATAGAAATTGATGAAATAGAAGCCATTATGAATGGCAGATAAAGAGAAAAAACCCGAATTCAATCAGTCGTTTTGATGCGCCCGATCGCTTGTTAATACAGGAAAGATCCGGATTTCTAACTGAGTTTTTCGTTTTTGGTCTTCAGTTTGATCTTGGTTCCACCTTTTTTATCATCGATTAAATTAAGATGTATGGTAGTACCTTTTTTCCTGTTTTTTTCTTTTGCTTCCCTGTTTACCTCGGCCTCATCCTTCTGAGGATTTCTCAAATGAACATCTACCTGCAGATCTGTACCTCCCTTCATACCATAATCTCCGGCAAGATCCAGATTTATGACGCTCGTATTTAACTCCATAGGCTCCAAAGTCATTATTCCATTATTTATGGTCACATTCCCTTCGAGATTGTCAATGGTGATGTTCTTAAAATCCCTTTTGGGAAAGACATATTTTCCAATGTTTTCCAGGGGTTTAAAATTGACAAAAGCCCCATTGTTCAACCGGAAATCTAGATCACCTTTCATCGAGTTCTCGACCATTTTTCCGTTATTCATTTTACCTGTGGCATTTAAATCAAGGGAAACCGTTCCGCGTATCGTATTGGCAGTAATTGTTTTTGATCCGAAATTATCAAAGGACCTGAGTAAGTCCTGGGCATCAACCCGGCTGGCCTTTACCAGCAATTCAAACGGATTGCCGGATTGCCCGCTGCTAATTCTACTTTTAATAAAAAGACTGCCTTTACAGCTTTTGATGGAGGCCTGCTTTAAAATGATCTGATCATTTACAATATCGATTTGTGCAATGACATCTTCTCCGGTAAATTTATCATGCTTTAAGCGGTCAACCTTAATATCTGCACTTATGCCATGAGAATTCAGAGCTGTTCTCAGAAAGTTACTGTCTTTTATATGGCTTGTTTTTTTAGGTTTGGAACGATCTGTAAGAAAAGTAAAATCCTTCAGGTCAAGATTTTTACTGTACACATTACAATTCAAAACAATTTTCTCCGGATGGTTGTAGTAGAATTCCATAAAATTGTTTGAAAATCCCTTGATATCTATGCTGCTTTCCGCAGCACCAAGCGTAATGTTATTGACAATGAGTTTGTCTGATGTAAATTCAAGACTCATGGAATTATTCTTGAATTTCAGGTTTTTTGGAACATAGGTAAAATCGCTGGGTTCTATGGTAATAAATCCTTCTATGAATGGTTTGGATATCTTCAGGTTCACGACATCGCTCTTGAATTTCACTTTAAATTTTGCCGAACCTTTTGTGAATTTCAAAAAATCATCTTTAAAAAAAGCGTTTAATTTTTTAATATCAAAGGCAGATTCAACAGAACCTGAGGCGATGGGTTCCTTTAAATTCAAAACCATCAGATCTTTGGTTACAAAAGGGATAGATTCAAAATTTCCTTTAAAATCGCGCAAAAGAATGGCTGAATTAAAATTGTCAAAGGTACCATTATCCAGGTAGTTGTTAGTGAATTCTCCAACAAAGCTGCAGTTCGTAAAGACTTGATCTACAGCTGTTAATTCATTGTTTTTTACAGGTGCTACCACATGAATTTTGGTTGTACCCTTAACTTTAAGATCTCCGCTGATCGTACAGGTAACTTCAATCGGTTTCTTTAGATCAAATTTTTCCAGTTTACTCTTGATATTGTTCGAAACGATTGCAGAAGCTTCCTTAAAAGCGATAGCGGGATGGTAGAATTTAATGTTAAACTTTGAATTACCCTTAATTCCAAAATTGGCATCCAGGGTGAATTTGTTCTTTTCCAGAGAAAAATTGTCGCTTGTAATATGTATGTTTTTTGCATCAGGATCATATTTGAGCTCGAGATTACTATTAAGTGCCATCCCTTTTGCAAAGCTGCCGTTCTGCTTTTTAAAAGTAAGGTCATTTATGCGGGAATTCAGCCTGATCCTGGCCTCCCAGCCATTGTTTACCTGATTCACAGCTGCTTTCATGGAATTGATCGAAAGACTGAAAGACTTTCCTTTCAATTCGTTTTCTGAACTTAAAGTAACATTCTGCAGAACGATTTTGTCGATAGTTGGATTAAGAAACGAAGATTTTTTCTCTTTCTTTTCTGTCTTTTTCTTTCTTTTATCAAAAGCAGACAAATTGCTGTAACCATTTTCATCAACATGAATATCGATCACAGCATTTTTCAGTGTGATGTTATTGACCTCGAGATTTCCGAATAATATTGCCCAGGGAAAAACCTTGGCATACGCAAGGTCAGCCTTGATCAATGTGTTTTTATGATCCGCCCACAAACTGTCTTTTACCACCACATCTTTAATTTCTAGGGCAATACTTGGAAAATACTTTATCGAAGAAACATTTAAATCCCCTATCTTGATGTCTCCCTTAAATGTTTCTTTGGTAAAAGTATTGACCTCAGTGAGTATTTTATCTTTTCGATTGGATAGGATAAGACCCATTGCAAAATAAAGGGCAAGGATCACAAGCAATATGATTCCTATAACTTTTAAAAGTTTGATACCGGCTTTCCGGACTGAAGTACGATTTTCCATGCGGCAAAATTAAGTAAAAAGTCTTATTTGTTTGTTAATACATTTTTTGGCCTCACGAAAGCTGTTTTTAAGTTCAAGGTTTAAGGTTCGAGGTTCATGGTTTAAATGTTGAAAAGTTGAAAGAGTGAATAGTGATTAGTGAAGTATTGAAACGGTTATACGGTGCCCTGCGGGCAAGGAAAAAGGCAAAAGTAAAAAGTTAAGAAGTTTTTTGAAGGAGCGAAATGAATTATGAGTGATGAATGATGAATTGGATTTGATTCCCCTCTCGAGAGGGGTTATGGGTGTGTTTTCCAGATAATACATTGTATATCAATATTTTATATCTAATAAATACTGGTCAGGCAAACCGGACCTTAGTAGTGGAATTGGTCATTGTGATTTGGTTCGATAATAGTGAAATTGTAATTTGTTACGGATTCATTTCCCGGCCTCAAATAAAAAAGAATAGAGATCAAAATCAATGCTTAGTAAGACGGGGAAGTTCCGATTGGCTATGAGGAAATCACCCCGCCGCACTTGGCATTGATGAAGATCGAAATTCAAGCCGAAGGCTGTTTTTTTATTTGCAGCCTTGTCCCGAGTTCTCGGGATTGGTTCTTTTGTGGCAAGACAAAAGAACAGAAACAAAATCCCGAAGTTGTAAACTTCGGGTAATATTCTTTGAAAAAGAAACATTCCAGACCACCCCGGCACTTCGTGCCACCCCTCCTATGTGGAGGGGAGCTTTTAGTGATGCGACTAAGTGTTTTCGGTGAAGGGCTTTATTTAATGTTGCCAAGAATTTTATCCATCACCCAGGCAGTATGCAAAGCGGTCTCTCCTGTTGAAGGATGCACCATCGTGCCGTCCAGGTGGGCTTTTATGTTTTGGACATGGTATAACTGTATGTTTTCGGGATGTTCGATAAACAAACTCTCATTTACCCTGTCATTGAAAAGTTGCACGGGCCCCTCTTTAAAAACAGAAAATACAACAGTTCCCTTTTCTCCATAAACAGTTACGAAATCTTCCTTTTGCCAGGAACCAAAATTCCAGGTGCCCGTTCCGGTAACACCACTTTTATGTATCCACGAAGCCGCAACGGCATCTTTCGCAGTATACAATTTTTGCTGGTTCGCGCTATGGCCGCTAACCGACGAAAATTCACCCAGTAAATAATGAAAAAGATCCAGTCCGTGTGAGGCCAGGTCATCAAAATAACCACCGGGAGCAATGTTTTCATCTGTTCTCCAGTTGTAATTACCTGCCAAATCTCTTTCCGGATCCGGAGGCTCACAAAGTGTCCATTGAATATGTCTCACACTGCCAATCTCACCATCCTCCAGCCATTTTTTTACCTGGTTAAAACGGGGTAGTGATCTTCTGTAGTAGGCAATAAAAAGAGGTATGTTCTTGCTTGAAAAGGCTTTTAGCATTTGCCGGCATTCGGCATAATTTAAAGCCATGGGTTTTTCAACACAGCAGATTTTGCCTGCTTCGGCTACTTTTAACGCGTAGCTCAGGTGTGAATCCGGGGGAGTTGCGATATAAACGGCCTGTATTGTGGGATCGTTGATCAACTGTTCAGCATCATCGCAATAGTTTTCAACTCCGTGGCGCAGGGCAAAGTCCCTGGCCTTATCAAGATCACGGCGCATAACGGTTTTTAGTGCAAATCCATCTGTTTTCTGATAGGCCGGAGCGCTTTTTCTTTCACAAACATTGCCAACTCCTATGATGCCCCAGCTGATCGTTTTTTTTAGCATTTTATATGAATTAAGGCCATTTTATTCCGGTGTCTGGTTATCTGTTCAGCAGGAAGTATCAGCAATTATTTTCCACTTCCCATCGATCTTTTTAAAGATGATCATAAAAACGCCATTGGCATTGCCAACAGGACGGGTTAAAAAGAATTCACCCATGACATAATAGGCATCATCATTAATTTTAAACACTTCATGGATCTTAAATTCCAGATTACCTGTATGTTCCGGTCCGGGATATCTTTTTTTGTAATTTGCCAGTGTTTTGTCCCAGCCCGAGGTTACTCCTGAGGCTCCAAAGAATTTTAGTTCTTCTGAATGCCAGTATCCTGCCATAAAACCTTCGAGGTCATTCCTGTTCCAGGCCTCTTTTTGCTCATTCAAGACATTCAGTATGGCTGCTTTGTCTTTATCTTGTTTTTGGGCAAAAGTTTGCACACAAAAAAGGAGGGCGATAATAAGGAAAAGGTGTTTCATAAGATTTTGATTTAGGTGAATAAAGATACAATTAATAGCCCATTTTCATAAAATCTTCCTGCAGAACCCTACGTAAGGATGTGACAAGCTCCATGGCATTTTCTCTGTTAAAGACCATGGGTGGTTTAATTTTGATCACATTGTTATCCGGACCGTCGGTGCTCATCAGAACACCGAGTTCCTTCATTCGGTTTACCAGGTAGGAAGCCTGACGTTCCAGGGGTTTCAGATCTGTTGAAACCAATTCAAATCCAAGAAACAGGCCTTCTCCGCGCACATCCCCAACGACCGGAAATTCATTTGCCAGTCGGCCCAAAGCTGATTTTAAATAAAACCCGTTAAGAAATGCCTGTTCCTGCAGACCTTCCTCTTTTACAACCTGCAGCACTGATCGTCCAATGGCACAAGAAACCGGATTGCCACCAAAGGTGTTAAAATATTCCATGCCATTGGCAAATTTGTCTGCAATTTCCCGGGTACAGACCACAGCAGCAAGAGGATGCCCATTTCCCAAAGGTTTTCCTATGGTCACAATATCAGGAATGACATGGTGCAGTTCAAAGCCCCAAAAACCCTTTCCCACACGACCACAACCGGTTTGCACTTCATCAGAGATACAAATTCCGCCGGCTTTTCTGACATAAGAAAAGGCACTTTTCAAAAATCCTTTTGGCAACTCGATCTGTCCGCCACAGCTGATGATGGATTCAATGATCATACCCGCAAGTCCCCGTCCTTTTTCATGGATGGCATCAATGCATTTTTGAACTTCATCTGCATAAAGTTTTCCGGATCCGCTGCCCCGGTATTTACCTCTGAAGGCATCCGGTAAGGGAAAAATATGGGTGTGTTCAGGTTTTCCTTTGCCACCTTTTCCCTCAAACTTGTAGGAACTCACATCCACACAGGCATTCGTATTTCCATGGTAACCTACTTGGGAAGCGATAAAATCTTTTTCACCGGTAGCGGCTTTGGCCATTCTGAGGGCCAGTTCATTCGCTTCACTGCCAGAATTCACGAAATGTACGACGCATAATTCTTTAGGCAAGGTTGACAACAATTCCCGGGCCAGCAAATTGATATTTTCATGCAGGTATCTGGTATTGGTATTGAGCAGCGCCATCTGTTCCTGTCCTGCCTTAACTACCCTGAAATGTTCATGGCCCACATGGGCAACATTGTTTACGGTATCCAAATACTTTCTTCCAAAATAATCCATCAGGTAGGCTCCCGCACCCCTTACAATATGAAGCGGTTCACTGTACTGAAGGCTTAAACTTTTGCCGAGGAGGTTTTTTCGCTCCTTTAAAATCTCTTTTTTCCCGTCATCTTTTTTTTGTGCAAGCCCGCCCAGTTTAAAAAGCAGGTTGGGATCAGGGCATATGCTTTTCCAGACTTCTGTCTGTTTGTGAAATGCCACACCTGGAAAATCATTTTTATGACCCAGCAGAGACAGCATCAGCTGAAAGTGCAGGTGAGGCACCCAGTGTCCGTTTTCCTGATAGTTTCCCAGTGTTGCCAGAAAATCCCCTTTTTTCAAAATTTGTCCGGGTTTTTTACCGGAGACACTTTCTTTGCTTAGGTGTCCGTAAAGCGTAAAAAAGTGCAGGTTACCGGCAGAATGTTTTACAATGATCAGTCCGCCATAACCCTTATCGAGCTTGTCATAAACAGCAGTCACAATTTCGCCGTCGAAGAGCACATGCACCGGTGTTGAGGCAGGCAACCAGAAATCTACTCCCAGATGAATGGTGCGGTGCTCGGTTCCCTGATTTCCTGTTTTTTCATAAGCGGCAGTGTTGTAAATGGGCCTGGGTTCCAGATAACCTCCTGCCAAGAACTTCTGGCTATATTCCTTTTGCAAGGCATTTATTTTGTACTGGAAAAAATCGGGATCATTAAATTCCTGTTCATGGCCTAACCATTTGCTTGAAACACGAAGATCAAGAGGGTAAACAGTTTTTTTATGGCTTGCCGGGAACAGTGTTTCCAGCGCACAGGTGTTGTTCCGTGCAAATTCATGAAATGCTTTTTCCTGAGGATTCCCGTCAAAACCACAGGCATTTCTGAAACTGTAATGGGCAAATTCCGGATTAATGCTGATCCATTTTTCCAATAGTTCCCAGGCCGGCCTGTCGCTGATCTGCAAATACACATTTTCAGGTTCTTTGGTTTTGTTGATGGCGGATTTTGTTACAGAAATGACCAAACGCATACCGATGGAGGTATACAGGTATGCCAGTTCCTTTTCTTCGAGAGGAAATGAACTGTTATAGCCTTCTACAACGGGCAGGGCCGCTTCCAGCGGATCAGGGCAGTCCATGATGGCATAGGCACAGGCTATGGCCAGATCATTGATGATTTGGGTATAAACCGAATCACCAAAATCTATAACAGCCTTAATTTTCGGATTGATGAGATCTTCTGAGACTATGATATTGTTGTCATTGCTGTCATTGTGAACCACGGCTTTTCTGAGTTCAGAATAACCCTGTTTTTGCTTTTCAAATAACTGTAGAAAATGGTTGAGAACACGCCGTTGTTCTATTGTAAACAGGTCAAGATATTTTTTTGTCCACGATCCGTTGGCAATATCCCAGTCCAATTTGCGATGGGCAGCCGGATGGCTGAATGAACGCAGTGCATCAGTAATAGACCCCAGTGATCTGCCCAGATCAAACCTCAGTTCACCGAGCACCGGATTCACACTGCTCCACAACCTTCCGGGAATCCAGGTCAGCAGACGAACCATTCTTTTTTCGCCTTCCGCACCGAGGATCCTGCAACAAGGCTGCCCCTTTTTGTCCGGAATTATTTTCGGAGCTGAAAATGCAGGGTCACGGTCAGCGAGATAGGTTAATATCTTAACCTGAAAATCGATGCCGGACCCATCCTGATCAGTTCTGGAAATTTTTAAAATATAGGTCGGCCGGCCTTTAATTGTAACCAAAAAATTAAAATCGATCTCACCGGGTAAAGGGCTCAGTTCTCCCTGTAAATCAAAATGGTCCAAAAGGATTTTCTGTGCCAGTTCGATCTCAATTTTTTTTTCCGGGATTTCCATACAAGGTTTTCAGCCAGTTGCCGGCTGTGAGCAATATAAATAGCTGTTATTTTTTTATACCACAGCCGATCGCTTTGGTCGTATTTGGATCAACGGTCTTCTTGTTCAAAAGTGCATCCACCGCCTTCTCTACGTACCTTTCCGTTACAGCGGCAGCATCGGAATAATTGTTGTCGATAGCCCCGATATAGGCAACTTTCAAGGCTTTGTTTTCTTTGTTAAGGAGGTAAACATGCGGGGTTTTAATGGCTCCATAAACCGGATAGACCTTTTGACCTTCGTCTATGAGATAAGGAAAGGTAAATCCTTTTTTCTTCGCTCTGATAACCATTTCGTCATAACTGTCTCCTTTCGATTTTGCCGGATTGTTGGGATTGATGGCGATCACCGGATACCCTTTTGACTTGTATTTTTTATCGAGTTCAATGATCCTGTCTTCATAAGCTACAGCATACGGACAAGTATTGCAGGTAAACACAATTATAAAACCTTTGGCCTCTTTGTACTGGCTCAAAGACACCATTTTTCCATCGGTATTTTTAAGGCTAAAATCCGTTGCGGCATCACCAACTTTATAACCGGTTTCAGAGGTCTTTAAGCCAAATGATGCCAACAATGCAAAAACAAGGAACAAAGGGAATAAGTTTGTTGTTTTCATGGTAGGGGTTTTAAAAAGTTATTTATTTCGTTTTCAAGGGTTTCCAGGGTAAAGGAAGTTTCATAGAAAGTCCTTTTTTTATTATTATAGATCAGCGTTGCCGGAATAGCACCGGTCCAGCCAGAATCTACTTTTGAAATCCAGCTGTTCTGGTCGGGGTCATTCAACAAAATCACCTGTGAGTTGAGCTTGTTCTTTTCAATAAAAGGTTTTAGTTGTTTTTCGACCTGATTCGGAAAATCGAGGCTCACCAGCAGGACTTCCACGTTTTGATCCCTGTATTTTTTTCCTGCCTGCTCAAAGTATGGAAGTTCCTCAACACAGGGTTTGCACCAGGTAGCCCAGAAATTTACGATATAGGTTTTGTTGTCTGCTTTGTTTAAATAGGGTTCCAGGCCTTTAAAATCAACTATTAGGAGGGTTTTTTCAAGCTCTTCAGGCAAATTTAATCCCTTCTCTGAAGCTCCTTTTTTCTCCGGAGTGCATGCGGTTATTGCTATGGCAAAAATGAGTAAGAAACAAACCTTCATCCTAATCAGAAATATTTAATACGAATATAAAAAATAAATCTTAATAGCCTGCCAGTGTGTTCTCTTTAGCCTTATTTGGGCATCAGCAAGAATCCCTTGCCCTTGGCTCAGGAAACCTTTGCAAGAATAGAATCAGGGATAATAAGAAAACTAACTTTTAAGTATATCGGTTTGTTTTTTAAAAAAATGATCGGTCTGCAAACGCAAAATGTCCGTGGCCTTTTGTCTTTTGTAAGCATAGGTCTCCTCATCTTTTGTCACATCATAATACACCTGCTCATTGAGGTCGGTATCGGTTTTCAGCAGCAAGTCCCGCTGCGATCTGTGCTGTTTTTCCAGAACGGCTATGGCATCTTCCTCCATAGCCAGTTTGATATCGTATTCTCCCTTTTGGGACATAAGTTTCGAAAAAATCGGTGCTGTTTCAATGGCCAGAAAAAGGAGAAAAATAAAGAGCGAAGGCATGGGTGGCAGCTCATTCAGGGCATTGATCCGAGCCATCAGGCCGTCAAAGTTATCTATGACCGGTTGTGTGGTCATGGCCTGTTCTGCTTGTTTTGCCCTAAGGCCGGCCAGTTCAGTTTCTTTTTCGGCAATTTTTGGCAGGTTGGTCTCTTTGAGGGTCTTCAACTCCTGAACAGTGGTATCGTGTTTTTCTCTTTTTTCTTTATACACCGGTCCTTTGCCCAGTTTTAAAGTGCCGGCAGTTCCTTCCGCTTCGGCGATATAGGTGCTGTACAATTGGTTCATCTCCTCCTCCTTGGTTGAAATCTCTTTTTTCAACTGATCGATCTCACCGGTGATTCGGGTGATTTGCGGGGTGTACTGCAGGGCAATCTGGTCTTTATTATCGAGGGTCAGTTGATTTTTTTGTTTCAGCAATACCTGATTGATCTCTTTTTCAAATATTTTAAGTTCCAGGGGTTTGGCGATAACGACAGCGATGATCACCGCAAGAAATATCCTGGGTACGACCTGTACCAGCTCTTTTTTAAAATTGCCCTGTTTTTTAATGGTAGAGACAATAAAACGATCCAGATTGAAAATGAGCAGACCCCAGAGCAGTCCGAAACCTATGGCTGCATAGTAGTTTTCAAATACGGTGAACAGGGCATAGGCAGAAGCCAGAAAGGCCATTACCGCCGTAAAGAATACAGTTCCACCAATACCGGCAAATTTTATCTGTTCAGACTTTGAGGAACTTTGCAATAGATCTGGGTCTGCGCCTGAGCACATCCAGAAAAAATGTTTTAGCATAATGAGGAGGGTTTAATAAACCATAACGATGAATGAGTCGGTTGTGTTGCCCAAAAGTAACACAAACAATGATAAAGTTTTGTTAAATAAAATGAAAAGAAAAGGTCAGGCAGGATTTTAAAAAAGCCAGCTTAAAATGGTATAAATGACCAATAAAAAAACCCTGAAAGGTCAGGGTTTTAATTTAAATAAAAAGTATCCTTTTAATTCCTGCTATTTTTTTGCAGACTTAAAAAGTTGGGTGTATTTCTGATAGAACAGGGGTATGGTTTCTATTCCTTTTAAATAATTAAAAACCCCAAAATGCTCATTGGGAGAATGGATGGAATCGCTGTTGAGGCCAAAACCCATCAAAATGGTTTTGCTCTTTAATTCTTTTTCGAACAGATAAACGATAGGAATACTTCCTCCCGAACGCTGGGGGATGGCCGGAACACCGAAAGTTTCCGTATATGCTGCATTGGCTGCCTGATAACCTATGTTATCGATCGGGGTAACATAAGGAAAGCCCCCGTGGTGTGGCGTAACTTTTACAGTAACGCTTTTTGGGGCCAGGCTGAGGAAATGATCTGAAAACAATTTTGTGATCTCGTCGGGATGCTGATCCGGAACCAGTCGCATGGATATTTTGGCATAGGCCTTTGAAGCTATAACCGTCTTTGCACCTTCGCCGGTATAGCCGCCCCAGATTCCATTGACATCCAGTGTGGGTCTTATCGAAGACCGCTCATCCGTGGAATAACCTTTTTCGCCATAAATATCAGCGATGTCAAGGGCTTTTTTATAGTCTTCCAGGGAGAAGGGCGCTTTTGCCATTTGGGCTCTCTCTTCGGCACTCACTTCAACTACTTTATCATAAAAACCGGGTATAGTAATCCGGTTGTCTTTGTCGTGCAGGGCGGCGATCATCTTTGTGAGAATATTGATCGGATTGGCAACGGCACCACCGTACAAGCCCGAATGAAGGTCTCTGTTCGGGCCGGTCACTTCGACTTCCAGATAACTCAGTCCGCGAAGCCCCGTGGTAATGGATGGCTGCCGGTTGCTGATCATTCCGGTATCCGAAATCAGGATGACATCATTTTTTAGTTTTTTCTGGTTCTCTTTTACAAACAAGCCCAGGTTCGGCGAGCCTACTTCTTCTTCTCCTTCGATCATAAATTTTACGTTGCATGGCAGGATCCCCTCTTTTACCATGTACTCAAAAGCTTTTACATGCATGTAAAATTGTCCTTTATCATCACAGGATCCCCTGGCAAAAATTGCCCCCTCAGGATGGAGTTCTGTTTTTATGATCACCGGGTCAAAAGGAGGTGATTTCCATAAATCAAGGGGGTCGGGAGGTTGTACGTCATAATGCCCATAAACAAGAACGGTAGGCAGGGCCTCATCGATGATGTGTTCTCCGTAAACAATGGGATATCCTTTCGTTTCGCAGATCTCTACTTTTTTACAGCCGGCTTTTTCCAGCGACTTTTTTACAAATTCAGCCGTAGCAGCAATATCTTTCTCATATTTTTTATCAGCACTGATGGATGGTATTTTGAGCAGGTCAAAAAGCTCATCCAAAAAACGTTGTTTATTTTGGGTAATATAATTTTGAAGTGAAGCCATAGCAAGTGTAATTTAGGTTTATCAAATATAGAAAATTCCGGGCCAATAAAAGAGAAACCTGGCCACAAAAACCGGTTTGAAAGCCAAGAAAACAGGAATCTCAATTCAACAAAAAAAGCTATTTTTATAGCTAAATTTAACTGCAAATCTAAAATTAGTAAACCCCATGGGAACAAGAAGGAATTTTATAAAAAGTACAGGTGCAGCAGGTATAGGATTGGCTTTTTGGCCTGATGTTTTGTTCGGAAGGACCGGAAATGCCGGGCGACTGAAGGTTGGTTTGATCGGGGTAGGACTGAGGGGAACCAACCACCTCGAAAACCTGTTATTGAGAAAGGATACCCTTGTAACGGCAATTTGTGACCTTGACCCGGCCAGGATCGATCTTTGCCTGAATCTGATCAGCAAGTCGGCTGCTGAAAAACCAAAGGTCTTTGGCAAGAACGAATTGGATTACAAAAATCTGCTGGATTTAAAAGAGGTAGATGCCGTTATAATTTCTACTCCCTGGACCTGGCATGCAAAAATGGCAAAGGATGCCATGCTCGCAGGAAAATATACAGGACTTGAGGTCTCTGCAGCCAGTACGCTTGACGAATGCTGGGATCTTGTGAATACCCATGAAAAAACGGGTACCCACCTGATGATCCTGGAGAATGTAAATTACCGCAGGGATATCATGGCCGTATTGAATATGGTGAGGCAGGATGTGTTTGGTGAGCTAATACATTTCAGGTGTGGCTATCAGCATGACCTGCGGTTCGTCAAGTTCAACGATGGCAAAACGGCATATGGAAGAGGAGCTGAATTTGGCGAAAAGGGCATTTCAGAAGCCAAATGGAGGACACAGCATTCCATTGCACAGAATGCGGATGTTTATCCCACACATGGCCTCGGACCCGTTGCCGTAATGAATAATATCAACCGGGGGAACCGGTTTTTGTCACTCACTTCCCATGCAACAAAAAGCAGGGGACTCCACAATTATGTTGTCGAGGTCGGAGGCAAGGACCACCCCAATACCCAGGTAAATTTCAAATTGGGTGATGTCATCACAAGTACCATAAATACTTCAAAGGGAGAAACCATACTCATCACACATGACACAAACCTGCCCAGACCCTATTCTTTGGGTTTCCGGGTACAGGGAACCAAAGGCTTGTGGGAGAATGACGGCGACAGAATATTTGTTGAGGGAAGGTCACCCGGGCATGATTGGGAACCCGATGCGGAATGGCTGAAAAAGTATGACCATCCGCTGTGGAAAAAATACGGCACTTTCGCAGAAGGTTCCGGACATGGAGGCATGGACTTTTTTGTGCTCCAGGCCTTTGTGGAATCCGCTAAGGAAAAAATGGCCCCGCCGATGGATGTGTATGATGCAGCAGCCTGGAGTGCAGTTACCCCTTTGTCTGAAGCCTCAATTGCCAACAACAATGCACCGCAGGATTTTCCGGATTTTACCAGGGGTTTGTGGGAAAAACGGGAAGTCTATAACTGGATGAAAGATACTTTTTAAAGATAAAAACATGGGAAGAAAAACCTTACTGATCATGGCTGCCGGCAGTGGGAGCCGTTATGGGGCACTGAAACAGTTCGACGAATTGGGGCCAGCCAAAGAATTTTTATTTGAGTTCAGTATTTTCGATGCCATTGCGCATGGTTTTGATCATATAGTAGTGGTCACCAGAGAACAGTTTAAGGAAGACATAAAGAAATATCTGGAAGAAAGATTGCCGGACGCCGTCAAAATTGATGTGGTACCGCAGGTGATCACCGATTTGCCTGTAAAGCCAGCTGGTGCCATTGAAAGAACCAAACCCTGGGGAACCGCCCATGCTGTCTGGGTCACCAAAAAATACATACACAATTATTTCGTGGTGATCAATGCAGATGATTTTTACGGGAAGGATGCTTTTAAGAACGCCTCAGAATTCATAGACAAGGAAGAAAAAAATGCGCTGTTTGGTGTGGTACCCTATACGTTAAAAAACACCTTGTCGGATTTTGGATCTGTAGCCAGAGGGGTCTGTAATTTTGAGGGTCCGTTTTTAAAAGATATTACTGAGTATCTGACCATTGAAAGAGAAAACGGAGGCCTGACTGATCAGCAAACAAAAGCCGTGTTTACCGGTGATGAGCGGGTGTCTATGAACCTCTGGATTTGCAGTCCAGTAATTTTTGAGGAAATAGAACAGGAAATGATCGGGTTTCTCAGAAGTGAAGCTAAACTTGAAAGCACAGAAATCTATATACCCCGGGTAATACAAAATCTGATCGCAGCAAAAAAGATAAGGGTAAAAGCTACAGCACCGGGTTCTTCCTGGTTTGGAGTTACCTATGCCAACGATAAGGAACTGGCGGTTTTAAACCTGAAAAAAATGGCAGAGCAACATGCGTATCCTTCACCTTTATGGAACATATAAAACGGATTCTTACAAATTTTGAAATACCCAGGGGGGATTTTGAGTTCAACACCCTGTCAAATGGACTCATCAACGATACATTTCTGGTATCCTCCAAAGGCAGGGAGAAGTATATCCTGCAACGCATAAATACCCGGGTTTTCAGTAATGTTGACGCCCTTGTCAACAATATGGATCTGGTTTTGCCTGAACTTCAGGGAAAGGGCTACGAAAAAATAAACTTGTCGAAAACCAAAGAGGGAGAAACCGTTTACCGCAGCGCGGGCGGGGAGGTCTGGCGGCTTATGAACTTTATTGCCGGCAGCCAGGTTTTTAATACTACCCGAAATCCTGAAGTGGCCAGAGAAGCCGGTCGCATTATTGGTTTGTTTCACCATTTACTGTCAGGTTTTAATACTTCATTGCTCAAAGAAACGCTTCCTGACTTTCACAACCTGAATTTTCGTTTCAGGCAGTTTGGTGAAGCCCTGAAAAAGGCAAAGCCTGAAAGTATCGAAAAAGCCAAAAAAGCCATTGATTTTGTGTATGAGAACATAGACGGCTTGCTAGGGATCGGGTTTTCAGAATTGCCTGTCAGGGTTTGCCATAATGATACCAAGCTGAACAATATTCTGTTTTCGAGTGATCACCGGGCCTTGTGCCTTATAGACTTGGATACGATCATGCCGGGAATTTTTCTGTATGATTTTGGCGATGCCGTGCGAACCATAGCCAACAGCGCTCCCGAAGATGAAAGGAACCTTGATCTGATCAATTTTGATGAGCAGCTGTTCAGGAATTTTATTGAAGGAATAGCCATAAATAATAATTTATTGCAAAAAAATGAAATAGAACAGCTTCCGTCAGGGGTAGTTCTGATGCCTTTTTTGCATGGTATGAGGGCTCTGACGGATTTTTTGGAAAACAACCGGTATTACAAAGTTAGCTACGAACTCCAGAACCTGGACCGCTGTTTCAGCCTGTTCAGATTTGCCGAACTGGCACTGGTTAAAAGGGATTTTATGAAGACCTGTATCAAGGAGCTCCTGCTTTGACAGATTAAGCTTAGAAAAATCTGTTGCAGAGACCTTTCGCAGGTACTGAGCAATTATTTTAATCAATCAATCCTGCAGTTTATAAATTTAATTATATTTGCACTCGCTAAAGCGGGCGTGGTGAAATTGGTAGACACGCTAGACTTAGGATCTAGTGCCTCACGGTATGGGGGTTCGAGTCCCTTCGCCCGCACTATGATAAAGCTTCAGAACAATCTGAAGCTTTTTTTTTGTCAAAGATTTAAGATAAAGTAAAAAGTCAAAAGTAAAAAGGCAAAAGTAAAAAGTTGTAAGTTCAAAGGACAATTGATAAGTTCAAAGTTCAAGGAATCAGGAATCAGGAGACAGGAATCAAGACAAAAGATAAAAGTTTCCTCGCTCTTCGAAGTCTCCCGAATCGAAGGTGGAGTTATTTGTTAAAAGCTCTCCTCCTGCTAGGAGGAGTACCCGAAGGGGGAGGTGGTTTATAGATAAAAAGCCTGACTCTGAGTTGCTCTTCGAAGTCCCCGCTATTCCATTCTAGGACATTCCAACATTCGAACTTTCCAACATTCCAACTTTCAACATATAAAACTTATTTTCCCTGAAACTGCAGGGCTTGTTTTATATGTGCCAGGTGGTGTTTTGAATGCCAGGCATAAAGTGCCAGGGCTTCTTTCAAAGTGAATATTTTATTGCTGGCAGGGTGCAGAAAAGTTTTGTTGAATTGTTCCTCATTCATTTGCTTCAGCAAGCTAACCCAACGCCGGTGAACCCCCCTAATGATATCTAGTGAATCTGTAATCGGGGCCTCGTAATCGGGTAATTCTGCCCAAAGGTCTTCTTCATAGGGTTTGATAACGGGGGTCTTTTCTGTCAGTGCCAGTTTAAACCTGATCAAACTATTCATATGGCTGTCGGCACAATGATGCACCACCTGCCGGATATTCCAGCCGCCTGGCCGGTAGGGCCATTCCAACTGCTTACCTGACAAGTTTCGGACCAGACTTTCTAAAGTAACCGGGAATTCTGCAAGTTCTGAGATCCATTGATCCAGATCGGATTTGCTTATCTGTGGAGGTGGGGAAAATTTTCCCACGGGATATTTAAGTTTCTCTATATCAGTAAGTTCCATAGGATTAGCAATAAAATTAAATTATGATGTGTATTGATATAATTTTAAAAACAGGCACCTAAAATAAAGAATCAGCCATTTCAGTGTGTTATTTTGGTTTGCTTTATAACACCACCTTTAACTTCATTGATACTGTTCATGAAAAGAAAGGCTTTTGGATCTATCTTCATTACGGCCTCTTTGATCCGGTATATTTCAAGTCTCGTAACAACAACCATTATAATATCACAGTCAACAATCGACGTATTTGAATTTGGAAGATACCCCCTGACTCCTTTATATACAGTAAGCGCCTTGCCAAAGTCGTTAACAATAAGTTCTTTTATAAGATCATGTTCTCTGGATACAATGGTAAGGGCAGTGAATTCTTCGAATCCGTCAACCACATAATTCGTCGTTTTTAATGCGACGAAATATACAAGTATGGAATACATAGCGCTTTCTATACCAAATTCAAAAGCCGCACCCAGGATCATCAGGATGTTGAGTGCAAGAATAATTTCACCTGAAGAAAAAGAAGTCTTTCGGCCTGTATATTCACCGATCACATCAAATCCATCGATTACACCCCCCCCTTTGATAACAAAGCCAATTCCCAGACCAGTAAAGAATCCTCCAAAAACTGCAATTAAAACCCTGTCATTGGTAAAAACAGAAAATTGAATTAAGTACATGGCAGCTGCCAGCAGCAGCACTGCAATCAAGGCTTGAACTGCGAAAGTTTTTCCTATTTTTTTATAACCCATGAAGACAAAAGGCAGGTTTATTAGCACGAGGAGTATACTGATATGAACGTCAAAGTAGGAAGTTACTAAAATTGAAATTCCGGTTACACCACCGTCAAGAAAGTTGTTAGGCACCAAAAAACCCTGTAAACCAAGGGTAGCAAAAAACACCCCGATTACCATATACGCCAACGATTGTAGTGAAAAAACAGAACGCCAATCTACTTTCCTGGAAACACTCATCTTAAGTGGTAATTTAAATAATTAATTCAAGCATTTCTTTTATCGATATTACCGATCTGTTAATATCAATATTCGAGGACTAAGATAACGAATTATTTGCAAGTAAAGGCAATTTTAAGTTTTTGGAATTAATCAAAATACATTTTTTTAAGATTTTTTCCTGTCGAAATCCTATTATTCTTGAATAGAAGTATATTATTTCTATAAAATCAGATGAATTTTTTTATCCATCTTACCGGTATGAAAATTTCTTTGATACCGGTGTTGTTAATTATAGTCGGGTGATACTCTCAATGGCAACAGGATTAGTTAAATACTGATCTGTGCTTGCCATAGCCTGAATTTTTTTCACAATATCCATACCCAAGGTTACCCTTCCAAAGGCGGCAAATCCTTTTCCGTCGAGATTTCTTTTTCCGTTAAAATCGAGCTCCGGCTGATCGTTGATACAGATAAAAAAACTGCTGGTAGCAGAGTCAGGGCCCGAGCGCGCCATGGATATTACACCATCTTTGTGAAGTATCCCTGTTTTTTCGGTGGTTTCGAGGGCTATGGGGGGCAATATATTTTCCTGCGAAACATTTCCTCCCTGGATTACTTCGATTTTAACTTCCCTATTCGCTTCGTTTTCCGGGTTACAAACCCGGAAGAAACTCGAATTGGTATAGGCACCCTTGTCTGCGTATTGCAGAAAATTGTGTACCGTAACAGGTGCCTTATCCGGGTACAAGACAACTTCTATTGTGCCGAGTGAAGTTTTTATTCACCACTTTTTGTTCCTGAGCAAACAGGATTACCGTACAAAAAATCAGTGCAAAAGTTAATAGTAGGTTTCTCATGAGCCGGGATCAAGGGGTGTTTTTTTCTTTGTAGCGATCAAACCAGCTTAGGATGGAAGTTACTTTGCTCATCAACATACTGGGTTTGTTTGACAAGCCATGTGATGCATTGGGTATTTTAACCAGGGCAGCCTCGACCTGCTGAAGTTTGAGTGCTGCGTAATATTGTTCGGATTCTGCCATGGGAGTTCTGAAATCCTGCTCTCCGGTAAGGATCATGGTAGGGGTTTTGACGTTGCCAACCAGTGAGATTGGTGAACGTTTCATATACTCTTCCGGCACCTCCCAGGGTTTGCCCGAAAACCAGTATTTGGTAAAAAACGCAGGATTATCAGCATAGAGGGTATGACTGTACCAGTTGATTACCGGTTTGGCCACAACAGCCGCTTTAAAACGGTCTGTTTTCCCAATGATCCAGGCAGTAAGAACTCCGCCGCCACTGCCTCCGGTAACAAATAAATTCTTGGTATCTATATATCCTTTTGATATGACAGCATCTACACCGGACATAAGGTCCTCATAGTCGTGATTGGGATAATCATGGTGTATCGAATTTCCAAATGCCTGTCCGTAACCGGTACTTCCGCGGGGATTTGTATAAAGAACCACATATCCGGCGGCGGCATACAATTGTATCTCGGCTGCAAATGCCGGGCCATACATGGCGAACGGACCCCCATGGATCTCGAGTATCAGGGGATATTTTTTCCCGGGATCAAAGTCGGGGGGAGTAACGATCCAACCCTGTATCTTCTGATTGTCAAAAGAGGATTGCCACCATAACTCTTCCACTTTGCCCAGATTTTTATAGGAAAAAAGATCTTCATTTACGTGGGTGAGGCGTTGCGATTTTCCGTCCATCCAGACACTCAGATCAGCCGGATGTTCTGTACTGCGCAGGGTATATGCAATTCGGTTATTGTTCGAAACGGTGTATGTGCCTGCAGTATAAGGCCTGCCCAATTCCATACCGCCCAGGCCTTCAGTTACTGTTCTGATCTTTCCGCTGAGCGACACATGCCCAACTTTTATATCCCCGAACTCATCATACTGAAAATAGATTCCTTTGCCACCTGCTTCCCATTGCGGGTTGGAAGCGTCCCGGTCAAGGCCTGCACTCAGGTTTTTGATGTCTGTTCCATCGGTATTCATAACATACAAATGGCTAACCTGGTAACCCTGAAATGTATCGTCAAAGCCCAGAAAAGCGATCTTGGTTCCATCAGGAGAAATGCAAGCATCCTCATCAGGACCAAATCTGCTGGTGAGCGCTTTGATTTCATCATTTGCCATGTTAAGCCGGTAGACCTCAGAATTTCTGGGTTCCATTTCATGATTTTTGTTCAGATTGGCTGAGAAATAAAGGCTTTTATTGTCTTTTGACCAGATCGGAGCACCGTGGTTGTGCGCGGTGTTTGTCCATTGTCTCGGCGTACCTCCGTCAAGTCCCAGGGTAAAGATTTGTCTGTTCCCGGGTTTGTAATATCCGGCACCATCGCCACGGTAATTTATATCCTCAATTAAAATCGGCGGCTCGTTCCAGTTCGCCCCTTCGGGTTTTTGCGG
Source organism: uncultured Flavobacteriaceae bacterium (assembly GCA_963816075.1). Classification (GTDB taxonomy): domain Bacteria; phylum Bacteroidota; class Bacteroidia; order Flavobacteriales; family Flavobacteriaceae; genus Namhaeicola. Next base: position 475,310 of record CAWFJI010000009.1, read on the forward strand.
TATGTTTAACAGGGATTTTTTTTCTGAGGGTACAAACATGGTAAAAGCCAGTTGCTTGTTGTCATAAGACCAGGACACTGCCCCCGGCGGTTTGGGCGTATTGGTCAGTGCCACAGCTTCTTTTGTATCCATATACATCACGAAGAGCTTTGTTTTGTCATCCTGCTGACCCGACAGAAATGCGATCTTGCTGCCGTCGTGCGACCAGCGCGGGGAATGATCATTTTGATTCCCCTGGGTAAGGGGCCGGTTTATTTTGCCGTCAGTTGTGCACATCCAGAGATTCGAATGATCACTGTCCGTCATGATATCCTTGAAATTTCTCACATATACGATTTTGGTACCATCCGGCGATATCCTGGGATCTGAGATCATTTCCATATTAAACAGGTCCAGAGGTGTCAGGTTTGTTTTTATTTGTCCATGGGAAATGACGGCCAGAAAAAATAAGCAAATTGTTGTGAGAAATTTATGATTCATGAAATACAATTTAGTTGATGGTTCAATAAAGTGCCCAAGATAAAACAAATATTCAGAAAATTAAAAGTCCGGTATGGTTACAGAAAAGAGAACTTGATGTTAATTCGGACCTATGGCTTCGAGCAGCACAGAAAAAAGTTCCCGGCCTTTTGAAATTTGAAACATATTTTCTTCAAAATTCATATTTCCCACATAAGGATAACGGGTAATGGGCTCAATACAAAGCATGTTATTGACTTCTGTCCAGAGCATAAAATGTCCGAATCCTTCGGTGCTGATTTTTAGAGAGGAACCGGGTTCTTTGTGCAAAATAATTTTTTGACAATCCAATACAGGAAAAGCCTTTGAACCTCCTGCCATGATTTCAGGAAATGCTGATTTTTTGCCCATTGGCTTCGATCAGATTTTTTTCTGATAAAAGAAAAGCGGGGTGGTAGCCCAGCATAAATGGCATACCTTTTTCTGATTCTATGGCAAACTCAATATGCAAGTCATTTTCTGAAAGGGAAAATGATTTTTGAAAACGGAAGTCATAAGGCCAGGATACCTTTTCTATAGATGATTTATCGGGATATTTACTGTTTAAAAGCGGGGTATTGGCTTTGTATTTTTTTTCAAAAACAGCTGTGACTGAATCGGATCTGATCAATTGATAAGGCATTTCTCTTAAAATGCCGTGTTGATCCTGAAAACTATCTCCTTTTGGTGAAGGAACAATAAAATTATTTTCTGCTGTTGGGCCAATTACAGGGAACATCTCGGTATCCGAATTGCGCCAGCCCGGGGAACCCTTTTGGTGGATGAATTCTTCCCCATCTATTTTATAACTGATCAATTCACCCTGGTCAATTGATACTGTATTTTTTCCGTTTAAAACTTTTAAGTGGATCATATTCGTTTATTTTATTAATCTGCAGGTTATTAGTCGTTTATTCTTGGATTTATTACTTCTAAAATTATTTGTGTAGCGCATTCAATTTTCGTTTTTCCTGTGCCAGGGTCTTTTTGCCTTCATTCCAATTGTTTACCTGCAGGGCCAAAAGGATTCCGATCATTACCAAAGCAATTTCTCCTATGGCATAAGTCCGGTAATTGCTTAGGCGTTTTCCTGTCTGCTATGGGGATAACCGGGTTATAAGATTTTGGCGGGTATTACGGAAGAAGGAGGTCATTTTTGTTCTATTTCCCGGTTTAAAATTTCTATGATTTCACTGATCTGAGATTTGGTCTTATTAAATAAGTCAGTGATATAGGTATAATTGATTTCGAGCAAAAAGATATTGTTGAGAAAGACTTTGTTCTTATTGAGTTCACGCACCTCTTGCTGCATTATTTCTTTATGGCTTTCTATATACAATGAGTCGAAGACAAAATCTACTTTTGGGATGTTCGATCTGCTCAGGTCGTAATATTTCCCCCAGTCGACAAATTGCTCAAAGTCTTCGAGAAACACATTGAAGTCATACCTCATATGTTCGTGTGTGGCAGCTATTTTGTGATATGTTTTTTTCAAATTCATTAATTTGAGCTTCAGGTTGTCATTGCGGATGGTGCTGAAATTTCCCGAACTTTTCATTTCTTCATAAGTGTTGTCATTGGGCCGGAATTCATCCACAAAGATCAGGGTGAGCATTTCATCCGAAAACTCATAGAGAGAGCTGATCGAGTCGCGGACGGCTTTAAATTTTACATTTTTTGCTGCTTTTACTTTTGAATCGGCCAGATCGATCATGACGTTCAGGCGTTGATCGTCGGCAAGAAGATCGTTTTTTAAATTATAGAAGTATTTTATTTCCACTTGCCGCTGCTTTCTTAGCTCATTCCAGTTGTTCACCTGTAAGGCAATCAGAATTCCGATTACAACCAATACAATTTCGCCAATCGCATAACGCCAGTATTTCAAAAAGCGATTTTCTTCTGCCAATTGTTTTCTCAGCTTTCTAAAAACGGGTATCATAAAGCGGCCAATGTAGTTTTAAGTGCTTCTTTTCGCTTTACTGCCAGCGTTCGGTTTGGCGCTCTTTTTAGGGTTTTATCATACTGAGCTTCCGCTTCCTCCGGTCTGTTTTGTAATACGAGCCAGTCTGCATACAGTTCATGAGTCGGTTTTTGAATAAACGGTGGGCCATAACTATAGCTTAAGCTTTCATCCAATAAAATCGATTTTTTTAGATGATCTTCGGTGGCAGCAGGGTCATTATTAAGCCATGCTTTAAGTGCGAGTAATTGCTCCAGCATCACCTGTGTTTCTGTTAAGTTTGAGGGGGTGGTATCATCTCGTTTGGCACCGGAACAAAAAGAAGCGTCGTCATAAGTGACTAAAAATGACTCTTTGTTGAAATCATTTTGAATCAAGACAATGTTTTCATCGAGCACTTTTTGATCATTGCGCTTAAAAGCTTTCATCCCTTCCAGAAAACGGTATTGAGAGCGAATAGCGACGTTCATATCTGAAATATCTACAGTAATATCCGCAAGTGGACTGTCCCAATTTTCTGTTTCTACCAAATAAGTTCCTTTTAAAAAGACCAGGTGTGTACGGGCATATTTGGACGGTGTTTCTTCCGTAAAAATGACCATATCCTGAAGTAATTTCCGCGCGTCTTCTTCTCTTTCTTGCTGTAAATAACCATATTCTAACCAGTGATAGGCGTGATAACCCCTTCCTTCTTTCAGGTTTTTTCTGGTTCTTCTGTTCAAACTGGCCTGATACGAATTTTCGTTGGAACTAACCACCTTATCCCACATACCCATTGCCACATAAATATGAGAGGGCATATGCAGGGCATGACTCGCATCAGGCGCAACAACAGCATAGGCATCTGCAGCATCTAAGGCATATTGTGCATGACCAGGATCGTCATAGGAGTGAATAAGGTAGTGTAAAGCACCGGGATGATTTGGGTTTTCTTTTAAAATTCCCTGTGCAATTCTGGCTCCTTTTCCAAAGATCACATCATCTCTACCATCTTCTATCGAGCCCAAAAGCGAGAGGGCATAGAAGGCAGCAATCTCCTGGTTATCAGGATATTTTTTTAGCAATTCTGCCATAAAATCAGCATAATCTTTATCGCGTTGTTTTTTAGTGGCTTTTGTTTTGTATAAAATTTGCACACCTTCTAAAAAATCATTTTCCAGGGCTGTAATTTTATAATCGTTATCCAAAGCGGTCAGCTTATTTAAGGCGGCGACACCATTGTCATAATCTTGTTCGCCCCATAAAGAATGGTTGTAGGTCATGGCTTCTCCCCAATAGGCCATTGCCATTTTCGGGTCTATTTCCTGGGCTTTTAAAAATTCCTCCCGAGCATCTTCATATTCGAAACTGTGTAGAAGCAACAGGCCTTTTTCAAAATGAGGTAAAGCTTCTTTTTTTCCAGTTACATCCAGATGAGCCACACCGAGATAATCCGTTTTTTCCGATTCTTTTTTACACGAAAATAGTATGACAATAAACAGAAGAAGTATATAGGTTTTCATGATTTTCTAGAATAGATATGATGAAAATAAGTAAAAATCCCATACAAATGATACCATCTTGTTAAAAAAATAGTGTAAAAAGCTAAAAAAGAATGAATTACTCTAAAAAACCGGGACTTAGATTCGTATTTTGAAGCTTGCCTGAATTGGAATAAATCAATTAATTATTGATGTACTTAGAAGGCTATTTATCCTATGAGTTCATTGATCTCTTTCTTCAGTGAATTAAAATCAATAGGTTTGGTAAAAAATTCTTTGGCTCCGGAAGCTATGGCCTTGTCATAGTTATCCTTATCCCCATAAGCCGAGATCATACTTACCTTGATCTGAGGAAAACGTTTTTTTACCTGATCGAGCAATTCCAAACCCGTCATACCGGGCATATTGATGTCAGAAAAAATATACATCACATTTGGAGGGGTCGTTTTTTCCAGAATCTCCAGGGCCTCCTGACCTGAAAATGCAAAAACCAATACCAGACCATTATTTATCTCTCTTCTAAACTTTTGACGGAAGAGCATTTCAACATCTTTTTCATCATCAACAACAAGTATTTTCATAATTTCTCAAGGGTTTATTGATTTTTATCTTGTTCCTTCCTTATGGGGATATAAATGGAAAACGTTGTTCCTGCTCCCGGTTTTGTGTCGAGCTCTATGGCCCCGCCGTGTCCTGTCGTCACAATATCATAGGCCAGGGACAAGCCCAGGCCGGTCCCTTTACCAGTGGGTTTGGTGGTGAAAAATGGTTGAAAGATTTTGTCTTTGATCTCCGGAGCTATACCCGTTCCATTGTCTGTTATTTTGATCAATACCTGCTCTTTGAGATTTTGTGTAGTTACAGTCACCAAAGGTTTGTAATTTTCTTCTTTATTTTCAGCCCTTGCACTCACGGCATAAAATGCATTGTTTATCAAATTCAGAATCACCCTGCCCAGGTCTTGCGGCATAATAGCCACCTTGGGTAAGGTAGCATCCAGCACTGTTTTAAAATCGGCATTAAACGATTTGTCTTTTGCTCTGAGTCCGTGATAAGCCAAACGCAAATATTCATCGGCCAATACATTGATATCCGTAAGCTCTTTTTTTCCTGAGCTATTCCTGGAATGTTCAAGCATACCTTTTACGATACTGCTGGCTCTTTTACCATGGTGACTGATCTTTTCAAGATTTTGGATAATATCTTTAGAAATGACTTTGGCTTCTGCTATTTCTCCTTTGTCCAGCTCTTCCACCATTTCAGCCATTAATTCAGTACTCACTTCAGAAAAATTATTGATAAAGTTCATGGGGTTTTGGATCTCATGTGCAATGCCGGCAGTAAGTTCTCCCAAACTGGCCATTTTTTCAGACTGTATGAGCTGATTTTGAGTCTCTTTGAGTTCAGTATAAGCCTTTTCAATTTCTTTGGCTTGTTCGAGTTCCTTATCTTTCGATTTTTCCCGTTCTATCCTGATGGTTCGCGCCTTTTGGTATTTATGGATCAACCAGACCAGGAACAAGCCTGCAAGGCTGTACAATGCATATGCCCACCAGGTCTGCCACCAGGGGGGTGTAATTTTAAAGGAGAATGCTGCCGGTTGACTCCATTTGCCGTTAAAACCTTTGGCGGCCACTTTAAAAGTGTAGTCACCCGGAGGAAGATCTCTGTAATTTTCGCTGGTGGTGTTTGATGTAATCGGACTCCATTGTTTGTCTATGCCTTCCAGGATATAACGGTACACTACTTTATCGGGATCACTGTATTGTCTGCCATTGTAATTAAAACTCAAATAGTTCTGGTCTGCCGGTAAGATGAGGTTAACAGGAAGATCATAAGGTCCTTCAACCGTTTCCCAGGTTATTTTATGGGTGCCTTGATAGCTCGAATCTATTTTTGATTTATCCAGCAGGGCAAAGTCGTTTTTAGTATACTGCCAAAGGGTATCTATTATATTGTATTTGGTTTGAAGGAGCTCTTTATTTTTGAATTTTAATGTTTTATCAAAAAGATTCAATGAAGAAACAACAGCAGGATAGGTTACAGTGTCAAGTTTAGGAACATCCATCACAGTAAGGATCTGTTCTTCTACTCCTGCCCATAATCGTCCATTTTTGTCGAAAGAAAGGCTGTTTTGGCAAAAATCTAAATAGTCAAGTCCCTGGTTTTTCCCTATGGTTTTCACTTTCCATATATAAGCATTTCCCTCAGCAACAGGTTCCAAAATAGTCAATCCTTTCGAAGTGCCTAAATAGATCTTGTCATTCTGTTCGATAACATCATAGACATCACTGGCCCCTAAACCTTCTTCTACGGTAAAAGTTGTTATCTTTAATTCTTTCTCATCGATCATTTGCACGCCCTTGTCTGTAGCGATCCAAATGCGATTTTTATGATCTTTGGCTATAGAAAAAAGCACGTTGGAAATAAGGCCATTTTCGGTTGAAAATAGCCAACGGGTATTATTCTCGGTGTCTATTTTTTGCAGTCCGAATTCATAGTTGACTACCCAAATGATATTTTTTTCAGTTTGAATGACTCTTTCCTTGCTCGATTTTTGTATAGCAGAATCTTTGTCAATCAGCCTTTTATAGACTCCCTTTTCTATATCAATATTTGCAAGCTCACCATCAAATTGACTGAGCCACAGAGTACCATCTATGTTTTGAAGGGATGAGCTAACATGAAGTTTTTCTATGCCTGAATCGGCAGTTAATTTTTGAATGGTTTCTTTATTCAGATCAATTAAGCTCATTCCAGATTCACTGCCCCCTGCCCATATTCTGCCTTTTACATCTTCTGTGAGATTGGTGTTTCTGAGATTTACCAGACCTTGCTCCATCCCCAAATGTTTCACTAATTTTTCAACCGGATCATAAATGTCAATTCCTCCATGGGTGCCAATCCACACCTTTCCATCTTGCGCCTCAAGTGTTGCCCAAACACTATGGTTGCCCAGACCATCTTCAGTTCTGTAATTACCGGGCATGTAATTCGTCCGATTCAATTTAAAAACACCACCTTGGAGACAGGCCATCCATATCTGCCCTTGTATGTCTTCATAAAAATTTCTTATAACTTGGTTATTCTCAGAAGGCTTAACGTAATAAGCATTAATGGTTTGTTCTTTTTCTGAGTACTTATAAACCATACCTCTGTTTGATCCAATCCAAAAATTACCCAAACTGTCTTCAAAGCGGCTAAATAGAAAAGAGTTCTCTGTATTTTCAAAATTTTCTTTTGAGAGAAAAGAGATCTCAGTTTTGTCGGGATTCAGCATATATAGCCCATCTATCCTAGCCACCCAAATACGGCCTTTTTTATCCTCATATGGAGACCTTAATCTACCTGCATATTTGGTATTCACGTTCTTTAAAAGGTCAATATGATTGAGACCTTCGTCGGATGTAATCCATATTTCTCCATGTGTATTGATGAATAAATCCCAGGTAATATTACTCAATAAACCATTTTCAACCCCAAATTTTCGAATGATCTTCTGCTCCAGATCGATGATATAAATACCATTCCCCCAATCTGTAATCCACATGAAGCCATTTTGATCTTCCTTAATCGTAAGCTTCGGCCAAGTCCAATTAGTAAAAGAACTTGTTAGTTCATAGACCAAATTGGATTTTTTGTCCAAGACTGAAATGCTCCCCTGCTGGCCTGTCATCCAGATCCTCCCTTTTGAATCTTCATGTAAGCCTTTAACAAATTTACCTTCAACCCCTTGTTCGATTCCATAGATTTCTAAATTTTCAGAATCATACCTCGCAATTCCATTATTTAAACCCATCCATAAAGAACCTTCACGATCTAATATTTGTGAAGCGGGTAAAGAAGGTAAACCAAAATTGGCATCCAGGGTCATCACCCCCCTGGAGGCATTATCAGCATTTACAAAGTTTCCTGCTTTTACAATTTTGGGTTCTCCTAAAACGGAAACTTTTACGTTCAGATCCTTTTTCGGCAAACTGTCCAGGTGAAATGCTTGTTTGGGCAGGGCATTCCAGTCAAAGGGTTGGGTAGAAATCGGTATTTTTATGGGGTAGGGCAGGCCTATGTCAAACGGTTTGGAGGGCAGTTTGGCATAATCAAATTTTGTGGTTGGCAAAGATTTTAAGCCGGGTAATTCCTTTGTTTCCCATTGGATGGTATCTGGTTTAGGGATGGTAAGTGCTTTTACTTCAGGCTGCGCGTATTCATTTTCATTATGGGGAAAGGAGGTGCTTCTTTTGTTCTCTGGCAGGATAGTATCAAAAAAGACACAAAAAGTAAAAAAAAGATCTTAAGAAAAATGGTTTTTAAACAAGTCATGGGCTCGGGTAGTTTTGGGATTAAAAATGGCGAATCCGTTTTTATGTTAGATTTTTCATCCCTCCCGCCTTTCTAAACCCATCTGCAACCGGGAAAAATAGTTCTTTATAAGTAATACTTAAAAATTTATTAATCAGATTCAGGTAAATATAACAAAATAATCTAAACGCTTCAACCTCTTGAAATTATTTGATTTTAGACTGTTTATTCCACAAACAATTAACACAAAAAATAAGAAATTTTCAGACCGATATAATCTATTCCAATACCTCATAAGCAACAATGGGCAGTTCCTTGTTTTTCATAGAAATGCTTCCCAATTTTTTACAAACGAAGGAATCTTTTACATGTTCGTAACAACCTTCAGAAATGAGGATCTGGTTTTCATTGGCGGCGCCCTGAAGCCTGGCAGCGATATTAACCGTATCTCCGATCACGGTATAATCCAAACGTTTTAAACTGGCCGATCCGATGTTGCCCGAGATCATTTCACCACTTTTTATCCCGATAGAAACTTTGGGGTTGTATTGCAGATCACCGGCAACTGTAGGCAGGTCGTTTATTGCTTTACGCACCGCCAGTGCGGCATCAATGGCGCGGTCTATATGATAATCTCCTTTAAAAACAGCCATGATGGCATCGCCGATAAATTTGTCAATAAAACCTTCCTGGGCTATTATTTCTTTTACCATCACATCAAAATAGGTGTTGATCAGATTTACAACAACATTGGGTGCAGCGGTTTCACTAATTTTGGTAAAACCACACATATCAATAAACATGACGGTGGCCACCACAGTTTCATTTGACATCAAACTGTTCTCAAACTCACGGCTGCCCATAAAATTGATCACGGTTTCATCTACATACATACGCAGGATGTTGTTTTCTTTCACGGCCTGCAAAGTCTTTTTCATAGCATTTACATGCGCGATGGTCTTTTTAATGGTGATATCCAGATCCTTAAAGTCTATGGGTTTGGTAATAAAATCAAAAGCCCCCAGGTTCATGGCAGTACGGATGTTTTCCATATCGCCATAAGCTGATACCATCACTGATTTTAGCAGAGAGCTCTGCTCATTCAGTTTGCTCAGCAGGGTGAGGCCATCCATTTCCGGCATATTGATATCGCTCAAAACCAGGTCGACATCAGTATGTTCCAACAATTGTTCCAGGGCCTGTCTTCCATTTTCCGCAAAAATAAAATCGTATTCATTCTGCCGTATTTCCTGTCTGAAGCGCTGTTTTATCAGCACTTTCAAATCTTCTTCGTCATCTACAACAAGTATTTTTGTCAACATAGTTTTTGTTAGTTTAGTTTATCAATTCAGAGATCTCCTTTTTCAGGGAATTAAAATCTATGGGTTTGGTAAAAAACTCCTTTGCACCGGACTGTATGGCCCTGTCGTGGTTTTCTTTATCACCATAGGCAGAGATCATGCTTATTTTTATTTGAGGAAAGCGTATTCTCACTTGCTCGAGCAATTCCAGGCCTGTCATCCCCGGCATATTGATGTCAGAAAATACGTACATCACATTCGGGGGATTTTCTTTTTCCAGCAATTCAAGAGCTTCCTGACCGGAAAATGCAAAGACCAGTTCAATCTTACTGCTTTTTACTTCTTGTCTGAATTTTTGACGGAAAAGCATTTCTACATCCAATTCGTCATCTACAATAAGGATTTTCATAAGTCTTTATTTTTTTTGTTTTAGGGGGATGAGGATTTCAAATCTTGTAAACTCATTTACTTTGGAAGCGATCTGTATGCTGCCTCCATGGGTTTTTATTATATCGTGGGTTATACTCAGCCCGAGGCCGGTACCTTCGGTTCCTCTTTTGGTAGTAAAAAAGGGTTCAAAGAGTTTGTCTCTGATCTCATCGGGTACACCGGGGCCGTTGTCTTCAATGGCAACCAGAACCTTGTCTCCCTGAGTTTCGGTCTTCACCTTCAATGCCGGTAAATAATCTTTATCCTGATTTTGTTTTTGTTTGCTGCGCATGGCATCAAAGGCATTGTTACACAAATTCAGAATGACCCTGCTGAAATTTTCCGGGTTCAGATCCACCTGAGGAAGATCCGGTTCGAGCTGATAGTCAATTTTGACATTGATTGCAGCGTTACCGGCCCGCATGCCGTGAAAGGAAAGATTGACGTATTCCCTGATCAGCTCATTGAGATTAGTGGGTTCCATTATGCCTTTGCCTCCGCGGGAGTGCATGAGCATCGACTTTACAATACCATCTGCGCGTTTGCCGTGCTGGTGTATTTTTTTGAGGTTTTCTTCTACCGCAACGATCAGGTCTCCGATCTCATGGGTAGAATCATTTTCCTCCAGTTTGCTGAGTTCACTTTGAATTTCTTTGATATACTCCAGACTAAGCTCTGAGAAATTATTCACAAAGTTCATCGGATTTTTGATCTCATGGGCTATTCCTGCAGCCAGCTGGCCCAAACCTGCGAGTTTTTCCTGCAGGATGAGTTTGTGTTGCATGGACTTCAGCTCCTCCAGTGAATTGCTTAATTCTCCGGTTCTTATATCTACCAGTTCCTGAAGCTCTTCACTCATCTTTTTCCATTTGTTAATGTGCCAGGTGTCGGTTTCACTTTCGGTTTCCACGGCTGTTGAGCCGTGAAAGTGGACGGCTTTCCACTGTTTGTCTTCATATTCCCAAACACTCGTATACCTGATAAAAAGTTCATGTTTCTCTCCGCCGATGTTCATTTTTATGGTTACTTCATCAATATAAACGGCTGCATTTCCATTTGCCATGTCACGGCGCAAAACAGGTACAATATCAATGTCCATACCGACACCATCCGCCTGCTCTCTTTGCCTGATAATGAGTGAGCGAAGTTCACCGAGGGAATTAATTTTTTCATCAAGGGTCGTTCCATAGCCCATAATGTTGTTCACAACACAGGCATCCAAAGAATCCAGAGGCAAATCAAAAAGGGCTGCCCCGAATAATTTCTGATGGGCCTCACTTAAATGTCTTTGTTTTTCATCAATCATAAATCCATGTTGTTTTTACTGCCAATATAATAAAAAATTCGATTCCAGCCTGTTACGCAGAGAATCCATTATTTTCTGCAATGTGTATTTAAATCGTTATCCTGCCTCTTCATAACGTAAGTATCCAATTCAGACAAATTTAATTTTTAAGGACTATTTAATTATCAAATAATAAAATATGTATATTGTAACCTATTGAGCTTGTTGACGCAATACAATAAAAAATAAGATGAATTATCAGGACTTATTAAAAAAAACGGAAACCCATGTAGCTTGCTTTTACAAGGATCATTCGGATGTAAATTTGTTTTATCACAATCAATCACATGCAAGTGAGATATTCGAAAGAGCAAAGAAAATTGCAGCGCATTACTATTTGGATGAGCACACAACTTTTATAGTTTGTGCAGCTGCCTGTTTTGTCGACTCAGGCCACCTGACCAGAAACGTAAAATCACACAAAGCGGAAAGCGCAAAACTGGCACGTGCTTTCTTTGCCACTTTAGCTTTAAATGAAAGTGACATTGTTGCGATAGAAAAATGTATTCTGGCAACTGAAATGCCTCAAAATCCTGAAACCTTAGCCGAAAAAATAGTGTGCGATGCGGATTTATATTACCTGGGAACTGACGGGTTTCTGGAAGAGAATACTTTATTAAAAAAGGAAGCAGAAGCTGTTGGCAATACAAAAATTGAAGACTATGCCTGGTTGACAGCTACTATCAACCTGCTTGAAAATCACTGGTACCAAACCGGATATTGCCAGTTGTTACTGGATGGCAGCAAAGCAGCCAATCTGGAGCTGTTAAGGGACCTGCAGAATAAAGCAATCCATGTTAAGGCCACGACTACAGGGCAAGGTATTGCTGATGGGGAAGATCCAGTAACGGAAGGGGCGGTTGCTAATATACCTGCTGACAAACCCATAAAAAAGAGCAGACCAGGGCGTGGTGTTGATTCCATGTTTAGGATAGTATCTCAAAAGAACATTAGAATCAGTGAAATGGCGGATGGGAAAGCAAATATTATGATATCGATCAACTCAATTATCATATCCGTGATCTTGGGATTGATGGCAAGTACCTTACGTGAAAATCAAAATTTGATTATTCCTACTGTAATACTGCTCGTTGTGAATGTAGGCACAATCATTTTTTCGGTTTTGGCTACCAGGCCAAAAATACCCAATGGACGATTTACCCCTGAGGATGTAAGGAACAGGTCGGTAAATCTCTTGTATTTTGGCAGTTTTTACAAAATGAATTTCAAAGAGTTTAATGAAGGATTAAAAGAAATGATGGATGACAGTGATTTTTTATACGGCACCCTTTCAAAAGACACCTTTTGGCAGGGCAAAGTTTTGGGTCGCAAATTCCGTTTATTAAGAATTTCGTACACCATATTTCTTTATGGAATTATAGTATCGGTATTAGCGTTTATGGCAGCCTTCATTTTTTACTGATAAATATGCTCCGAGCCTACCCGTTGGCCTGCTGCCCAGCGTTGCAATTTTTTGATCAGGCAACAGGTAATTTTATTATAAACTCAGTGCCTTCTCCCTCCTTGGTTTCCACATTCAGCTCCCCACCATGTGCCTTTACGATATCATAACTCAAACTCAGGCCAAGTCCTGTGCCTTGTCCCGTTGGTTTGGTGGTAAAAAAAGGTTGAAAGATCTTTTCTTTGATGTGTTCAGGAATGCCGTTGCCGTTGTCTTTTACAGATATCTCAATAGCGTTTTCCTTCCTTTTTGTGCTTACTGAAACATTGGGTTCATATCCGGCAATTCCTTGCTTGGCTTTTTCGTTTATTGCATAGAAAGCATTGGTGATCAAATTCAGGATCACCCTGCCAATATCTTGTGGCACTACTTCAATCTTAGGTAGAGTAGGATCAAAGTCTGTATCCATTTTAGAATTAAAGGATTTGTCTTTGGCCCGCAAACCGTGATAAGCCAGTCTTAAATATTCATCGGCCAGTGCATTGATATCGGTCAGTTCCTTTTGACCTGAACTGATCCTTGAATGCTGCAACATACCTTTTACGATCTCTCCGGCTCTTTTACCGTGGTGGGTGATCTTTTCTAGGTTTTGTTTTAGGTCAGCAGATATCTCTTTGGCATCGTCTATATTTCCCTTGCCGAGTTCTTCGTTCATTTCATCCACGAGCTCTGAGCTAACTTCACTAAAATTATTCACAAAGTTCAGCGGGTTTTGAATTTCATGGGCAATACCGGCAGTGAGTTCTCCGAGAGAAGCCATTTTTTCAGATTGGATTAATTGAGCCTGGGTGGCTTTAAGTTCGGTATATGCTTTTTCAATTTCTTTGGCCTGTTTAAGTTCTCTGTCTTTTGTCATTTCCCGTTCTCTTTCTATTATCTTATGACGCATAAACCTGTCTATAAAAAATATCAATACTATAAGCAACAGTAAATATGAAATGTATGCAAGTGTGGTTCTCCACCAGGGAGGTTTCACTGTGATCTTTAAAGAAACACCTTCTTCATTCCATACCCCATTGCTATTGGCAGCTTTTAAGCGGAAAACATAATTTCCCGGCGGAAGCCCCGAGTAAAAGGCGGTACGCTGGTTACCCACTTCACGCCATTCACTATCATAATTTTCCAGTTTATAGGCATATTTGTTTTTAGAGGGATTGGCATAATGGATGGCAAGAAATTCCAGGGTCAGGTTATTCTGGTCATGCGTTAACACAATTTCCCGGGTGCTGTAAATGGCATCTTTTAAAATTGAATTTTCCCCGGGCAGTACAGATTTATTAAACAATTTTAAGTCTGTCAGAAATACCCTGGGAGGAATTGATTTTTTATTGATATCGTTTGGATCAAAAACAGTAAACCCATTGGAACCGCCGAAGAGAAATAATCCTTGTGTTGTTTTTAAACTGGCCCCATCAGCAAATAACTGGCCCTGAATGCCATCAGAAATAGAATAATTGTTGAATTGTTCCTCAGCAATGTCAAACCGACTTAAGCCTTCAAAGGTGCTCAACCAGAGGACTTTGTTCGCTTCGTCTGCCAAAATACCCTGAATACTCATGGAAGGAAGGCCGTTTTCGCGTGTATAAGTGGTGATTTTTCTTGTTTCCACATTGTATTTGCTCAGCCCACCGCCCCAGGTACCCACCCATACGGTACCATCATTAGTTTCATAAACAGAGTTGATATCCTGCGAATTAAATATATCACCGGCTTTTGAATCGTATCCATGCCTGCTCAATTTATCATTCGAATAATCATATAAATACAGGCCGTTTCCGGTAATAAACCATACACCGTGTTTACTTCCTTCATGAGCGCGTGTAACCACAATACTACTTGCATTTCCCCCGCTTTGGCTCAAATCGTATTTTTCGAAAAGGTCACTTCCTTTGTTCTGTTTGTACAATCCGGTGTAAGTACACAGCCAGTGACGCTCTTTACTGTCCTTAAAAAAATGAATGATACCCGCATTATCGGGTACTCCAGGCAGCACAATCTTCTTTGCCCGGTTCGTTTTTGTATTGTATTGGTAATTTCCTGTTTGGGTCGAAATCACTAATTCCCCTGGGCTGTTTTCATATAAACCATTAATTCCCAAATTCTCTGGCAGAAAACTTTTATATGGGAAAGAAACGATTTTCTTTGTTTCAGGATCCCATACATTTAAACCGCCGTCGGAGGAGATTCCTGAGGTCGTGATCCAGATTTTTCCATTACCGGTTTCATACAAATATGAAGCCCATCCCGGTAATAATGAAGTTTGGTCATCTTTATTATGGGAATAGGATTTGAATAAAACCTTTTCATCATATTTAAATAACCCCGCCCCTTCTGAACCCAGCCAAAGTGTGCCGAAATCATCAAATTCCATATCTATAATTGCAGCAGATGCCTTAAAATCATCAAATTCTTTAGAATAGGTTTCGAACAATTTTGTATTTCTGTTAAACCGAATCAGGCCTTGCGAGCTTCCTATCCAGATAAGACCATTTTTATCGAATTCCAGTGTACTAAAAAATGGATTGTTTGAAATTGATTTTTCCGGTTTATAAAAATTTATTGTATGATCGCCGGGATTATAATCATATAGTCTGGCGGTATTACTAATACCCCAGATAAGGTCTTTTTCATCAAATTTAATAGCCACAGGGTACTCTCCGCTTTTTGTAAAGACTTCGTTGAACGGAGACTCATAACTTAATTTTCCGGTGGCATCAATTTTCAGAAGACCTTTGTAACTCAGGGCCCAAAGATTGCCTTTGGCATCTCTGGTGATACTGTATACATTCGGAATGTCCTGGTTGTCGGCATCGGTCATTTTTTTTACTTCACCATTTCTTTCATCTATGTAAAGAAGGCCTGTTTCGATCTGATCGCCATAATAGCTCGTTACACCCAGGTAAATCCTGCCGCGGGCATCCTCGCCAATGGCACTTATTCCGATCTCTACATTTACCGGACGCTTAATAAGTTTTTCAAAATCGTATTGCCGGAATGATTTTTTTACCGGGTCATATACATTCAGGTGCCCGGGTGATGCACCTACCCAGATCTGCCCTTTACTGTCCTCAAAAATAGACCATACAATCGACCCTTCTATAGCAGTTGAATCATTCGGATCACTAAAATATCTCTTAAAATCATAACCATCAAAACGCGCCAATCCGTTGATGGTTCCGGCCCAGATATAACCCTGTCTGTCAACCAGTATCTGACGTACCATCACACCGGGTAATCCATCTTTTTCTGTGTACTGGGTTAAGTAGTTGGGATTGAGCTGGGCATGTAATGAAAAGCTCTCCATCAATAACATTATGATTGCGGTGATCAGGATTTTTTTCATGTTCGCGTTGCTGTATTCGTTTTAATAATTTACAGGTTTAAAGTAATGATAAAATTGCTTCCTGCCTGTCCGGCAGGCAAGCCTTCATTCTGCTTTGAATCTACTTTCAACTCCCCGCCGTGCGCCTTTACAATATCATAACTCAAACTCAGGCCAAGTCCTGTGCCCTGCCCCGTGGGTTTGGTGGTGAAGAAGGGTTGAAATATTTTTTCTTTGATGTGTTCAGGAACTCCATTGCCATTGTCTTTTACAGAGATCTCAATAGCGTTTTCCTTCTTTTTTGTACTTACCGAAACAGTGGGTTCATATCTGGAGATGCCTTGTTTTGATTTTTCATTCACTGCATAAAAAGCATTGGTAATCAAATTCAGGATTACCCTACCAATATCTTGTGGCACTACTTCAATTTTAGGTAGAGCAGGATCAAAGTCTGTCTCCATTTTTGAATTGAAAGATTTGTCTTTGGCCCGCAAACCGTGATAGGCGAGTCTTAAATATTCGTCTGCCAAAGCATTGATATCAGTCAGTTCCTTTTGCCCCGAACTGGTTCTGGAATGTTGCAGCATCCCTTTTACGATCTCTCCGGCACGTTTGCCATGGTGGGTGATCTTTTCAAGGTTTTGTTTCAGGTCCGTAGCGATCTCTATGGCATCGTCTAAATTTCCCTTACCGAGTTCCTCGTTCATTTCATCCACAAGCTCTGAGCTTACTTCGCTAAAATTATTCACAAAGTTCAGCGGGTTTTGAATTTCATGGGCTATGCCTGCAGTCAGTTCTCCCAGGCTGGCCATTTTTTCTGATTGCACCAGTTGCTGCTGGGCTTGTTTCAGGTTCACCAGTGCTTTATCCACTTGTAATTTGGCCGCTTCCAGTTTGTTGAAATCTTCATAGCGGGCATAGGCTGTTGAAAATGCATCAGCCAGATCTTGCACAAGCTGGAGTTCCTCTGCATGTAAAGGAGCATCATTGCCCACATAGAGCATGCCTTGGGCAAAGGGAAGGAAATGCAGGTACAGGTCTGTTGGGTGGTTTTCTGTCACATATTTTTCATCACCGGTCAAGGCTCCCTGTTGCACCAGGTTTTTGGTGTATTCGGCAAAGGCTGTCTCATCCATATGGTCTTTAAAAATTTTCATTTCCCGCCAATGGCTTACGATCTGTCTGGATTGAACAGAAGCTTCGTAATTCAATTGAAATGCAGCAATGGCTTTTCCATAGGGTGTGGATAAATGCACCTGTATCTGATGATTCTCTTCTTCCATTATAAAAACACCGCTGCGGATAAAAGGCACCCCAAGCGTTGTCAATTCACTCCAGACCAAAGGAGTGATGCGTTCCAGATCTTTGGTTGTGCGCATGGAGGCAATCTCCCCACGTACTCTGTCAACGGATGCGCGCTTTGTGGCTTCTCTTGCCTGTGCTTCGGCTTTTTGGAGGTCGAGGAAGCGGGTGTATGTTTGCTCGAATACTTTGGCGAAACGTTTAAAGACTTCGTGCATTTCTGGAAAATGCTCATAAGTAATAAAGATCAAGTTGCCATAGGCAAAGTTGACAACATGATCGATTTGAAAGACGGGAAACTCGAAGCCGGCATTCAGCATGCTTTGAAGTACATCCCCAACTCCGGGTAGTGAAAGCATATATTGGTAATGGCTCCTTTGCATTTCACCTTCTTTTTCATAAATAAAAAGTTCATCGCCCCGCTTTCTTGATTCATCAAAACTCTTAAATACCGGATGTTCGTTTAGTGGTATCCTGCAGGGAGATTGCGATATGATACCGTCCGGTGTACCCGGATAATAGATGAATTCTTCATCACCGTTTTCCCAGATATTAAATCCGCAATTCCATTGAGGGACACCCAGTGCTTTCACTTGTTGAAATAAGATAGTGGCGACATCCAGCAATTCATCACTACCCCGCATGGCCATAGTTCTTGAACGAACTTTTTCCAAAGCTGCTTCGATCTGTGCTTCACGGGCCTGGCCTTCTGCTTTTTGAAGGTCGAGGAAACGGGTATAGGTTTGTTCGAAGACTCTTGCAAAACGGATGAGTATTTTGTTCTCTTCCGCGGTATAAGAGATGCCTGAAAAATTTTCGATATACAGTGCAACATTCTCTAACACTACTGTCGTTGCTGCAAGTCCCGGACAGCTTAAATAAAAATCTCTTGATGCCTCGGGTAACCCGGATACATGTGATAAAAGCTCATTGTAAAATTTATTCTTTTCTTCAAAATTTAAATTGGTGGCAAATAAGTCTTCCCCATTTTCCTTTGCTTCAAAAAATTGATTAGCCCAGACAGACTCAAACCAGGGATGGGTAATTTGAGAAGGAATATCCCTTTCATCAGCGATCCAAAAATGCCAATCTCCTTTTGGTTTATAATCAACAACAAAACCAGCATGGTCAAGATTTATTTTTAAAAGTATGAGTTGTTGATAAACGATTTTTATTACTTCTTTCAGCTCTTCACTTTTTTGCATACCCATCGTACGACTTCTCACTCTTTCCAGTGCCGCTTCAATTTGTGCTTCTCTTGCCTGTACCTTTGCTTGTTTCAGATCGCTGAAACGGGTGTAAGCCAAAGAAAAGACTTTTGTTGCACGTTTAATCAATTTCCAGCTTTCCGCTGATATTTCTCCCGGTGCGGCTGCACCCAGGTAACCACCATTAAATTTTACCAGATGATAAGATCGCACCGGGATTTCTGTACCATAATAACCTTGCAATATCTGTGACCGGTCAGCACAATAGTTTATCCATTCCTTCCTGTTATTACCTGTCATAACAATTGAACCTTGCTCTTCTGCAGAGGTGTAAAAATCCCACATCATGCTTGCCACCCAGGTTTCCCGGAAGACTATGGTAATTTCATCACTCACTAATTTAGAGTTTCCCTCCCTGACGTCCTTGATAGCATACCAGCATTTAGCCATTTGATTGTCTTCATTCACTAGGTAAATCGAACTTGTTTCCAATTCCTCCACCCCTAAGTGACCCATTTCTCGTCTCAATATTTCAGCGACTTCGATCAATTCTTCGGGTTTTTGCATAGCCATTGAACAAGAACGGATTTTTTCCATAGCCGCTTCAATCTTCGCTTCCCTGGCCTGGGCTTCGGCTTTTTGCAGATCGAGGAAGCGGGTATATGCCTGGTTAAAAACCGAAGTGAAACGATCAACAATTGCTGCATGTGCCTCTGACAAAGGCGAAAGACTGCTGGCTATCAGACAACCGAAAACATCGGAGGAAATAGTTAGATGAATGGCCTCGACTGACGACATATCTGCCTTGATAAAATCAGGTAATTGTGCCAGACCGGTTTGTGAAAACCCATAAGCATCCCACCGCTGTTTCTCATCACCACCCAGCAGGTATTGCCACTTTTTACGCTTTGCCCGCCAGCCCTCAAGATAGGCCTGGTGAGATGGGTGGGTGTTGTCAGGCACCAAAAAACCATTGTTTGAGAGCAGTCCTTCCTTGCCTGTGAGGTACCAGGTTATATCCAGTTTTTTTGGATCGACGATCAGAAGTAGGCAGCGGTCAAGTCGAGCATCCAGTTTCACCAATTCTGTAAAAACAACAAATACCACCTTGCTCAGGTCCATGGAGTTATACATAGCCAGGGAGGTTGACCTCACCCTTTCCAGTGCGCCTTCTATCTGCCCTTCGCGGGCCTGAGCTTCTGCGTTTTGTAGGTCGAAAAAGCGGGTGTAGGTTCCATCAAAGACGGCAGCAAAACGTTCGAGCAACTGAATCGTTTCCTGCGGTCGTGGCTCAGGTGTTATGATGGTAAGTATACCTTTTGAAAAAGTAGCTACATTCTGCACCCTTCGTTTTCCAAATATTTTTCGCTGTACCGGCAGTCCCATTTTCTTCAAAAATTGAAAATATGCTTCCAATTCATTTCCCTGCAGGTCAATCGTTATGGATTTTGTTTTTTCTTTCCATGCCTTGTACATCTTTTTCATTACATGCGGTTCATCCAGTGAAATCTGAACCGATTCACTTAATTGAGAACCGCCATGTTGTGTAGCCCATATATCAAATACGTGTTTCTTTTCGTTCACAATTTCTATGGCCATTCGCTCCGGCTCTTCCCCTAATGCTTTAAATTGCTCAAACATGACTGCAACTGTCTCGGCCAGTTCATTGCTATGCAGCATGGCCATCGTTCTTGCCCGAACTCTTTCGAGTGCCAATTCAATCTGTGATTCTCTGGCCTGGAATTCGGCTTTTTCAATATCCAGAAAGCGGCGGTAGGCCATATCAAATACATTGCGGAAACGCTTGAATAAGTTGATTTCCTCGTCGCTCAATGGCGTATAGGAGGATATGCCCAAAGCAACAGGACCTAAGGAATAAAAGTAATAATTGAGAGATTGGGCATTCTCCAGGAAACTATCGGCAAACTGGTTGGTAGTCTTCTGGTATTCGTACCATTCCTGAACTTCCTTGCCATTCATGCTTTCATAAAACAACTCCTCTGCCCCCTGAAGCATCCGGTTGGCAAACAAACTCTGTAATTTATGATTTTTATATTCAACTTCCGTCACTAAATGCTTATCATGCTTTGCATAATATTCATAATTGAGATAAGTACCCTTTTCTTCATAAATAATGGCAGTTTGCACATTTCGTATTTCTTTGATGCCAAGAATTTCGGATTGCTGCGAAATAATACTACAGACTTCGAGCATATCGTCCTTTTTGCGCATACCCATAGCAACCGTCCTTACCCTTTCGAGTGAAGATTCAATTTCCAGCTCGCGGTTCTGTTTTTCAACCGCTTTGCGTTTTTGCTCCAGTTCTTCGATGGTTTCTTCAAGAAGAATAGCTGTGGTTCTTTTAACCTTTTCTGTTCGTTCGAGTTTGAATAAGGCAATCTCCAGGTCACTGCTCACTTTCTTAACTTCTTTTGCCAGCATTGATTTTTCTTCAGCAGATATTGCTTCATTCTGCAGGATAAAATCCATTATGGTCTTTAATTGTTCATTCATTTACTTCTCTTTTAATGCTACGCAACAGGTAGTCAGGTTGTGCATTTCCAGGTTGCCTCCGGTAGCTCTGGCCAGTTCGGCATTAGAAAACATACCCACCATGGGCACATTCCATATTTTTTTAACACCTTCAATTTCCATGTTCATCATAGGACCAAAGGCCAGAATACGACCAGCGCAACTGAAAACGACCAATGCATCAGCTTCGGGCATTTCTGTTGTTTTTAAATTTTCAACCCCCTTTACTACTTTTTCCATCACATCCCAATCCGGGGGTAATGAAAAACGGACTTTAGATCCCTGTGGTACCGAACCACTGGTATAAAAAGAACGATCTGTCCAGTCAACCTCCAGTCCGGGCCTCATGATGGGATCACCTTTTTCACGCTGCAACTGCAAAGGAAAATTGGCGGCTATTTCGATCAGCAGATTTTTATTTTCCGGGTTTACATTTTCCAACCCGCCATATTTGGCAGTTAAATCCAGAACGGGAATATGATCAACAGTATACACATGATTGCCTTCGCTTTTTGTCACTGTTCTCTCAGTACCTACCGCTTTCCAGCCACAGGTGGCAACACCTTTTATCTCTACCCTGGCTTCATCAAATGCGATACATACCATGCCAATGCTGCTCACTTTACCGTTAGTGAAGACCAAGGTTTCTGTAAAGGAATAATCATCACCGGCAGCGCCACCAAAGGCATTTACCTGTTTGCCTACAACATCTTCTACGCCATGCAAGATCTCTTCTCCATCAGTTGCTGCATGACTGGTGCCAATTAAAAATGCAGGCATTTCAAAGTTTGCTTTTGCTTTTCTGGCAATGCCACTTGACACTTCTCTGTAATTTCTTTCCGGGTATTCTTCAAAATATACCTGAAAATAATCCTTGTTCATATCCATTAACAAGATGGCAGCCGAACCTTTTTCTGTTTGTTCATCGATAAATTCTCCGTTGGTCGTGCAACCAAAGATAGAGATACCCCTGGTATCCAAAAGCTTACTGATGGCCATTCGGTCCTGACTTTTTGAGATAAAGCAGATCGCCAAAGTCGGTTTATAACCATCGGCCATACTTTGGTCTAATGCTGTTTTGATTTCTTCTGTGGAATTTCCTTTAATTGATTTTGCTATCATAGAGCTATTTATTTTTTTAATTCCTCAGAACCGACTCTGGCAATATGTATAAACGGACTTTTCATCAAAAACCAAAACGTTTGTTTTTTATCCTCGTCAAATTCTGCCAGTCCATATTTCATGTCCTTTACCTGTTTATATTTATACGTTCCAAATATTCGATCCCATAAAATAAAGATGTCTGCATAATTGGAATCGGTATAATACTGATCCTGCTCATGATGTACCTTGTGAAGATTGGGAGTAGTAAAAATCAACCCAAAGGTTTTGTCCAACCACACAGGAAACCGAAGATTGGCGTGTTCTGAAATGAAAAAAGGAGTGGAGACGAGGAAATAGATTCCGAGAGTATAAAGATCAAGCCCAAAAACACCGGCAGTGATTATATTGGAAACACCAAACCATAAAAAAGTTTCGATGGGATGACCTCTGAAAAAAGTGGATGAATCCATCGTTGTATCGCTGTGATGAACCCGGTGAAAGCGCCATAACAAGGGAACCTTATGAGACATACGATGGAACCAGTATGAAACAAAATCGAATAGCGCTACGCCAATTATCCATTTTGCCCAATCAGGAATTTGAAAAAGATAAAAAAGTCCGACACGATGTGTATTCAACCAATCAACGCTAAATACGATCACCGTGGCCCAAAGAACATTAATCAATATAAAAGTAACCATAAATAAAGCATTTTGGAATAGATGATGTCCTCTTTTTTTAAATTTAAATGGAGTGTTTAAAACCTGTTCCAAGGTAAAGAAGAACGCGATCAATCCGATAATAATATAATTTAAATCGACGGCAAGTATTTTATTTAAGATCTCCATATTTAGTTCTTTGGTTTAAAAGTTAGGTTGTGATGGCATTGGATATTTTTTCTTTTGATATTAAAAAATCAAGGCAATTCAAAATAAAGCAGATTGATCACAAACGGAATAGGGCCATATCATTTGATCAATTTTTTTCATAAGTTTTCTCAATGTCAACATGCATGATTTTTTAAATGACTGTTGCTTCAGAAAATTTCATTGAAATTTCAAAGTCAGCGGGGTTGTAAAGTAAAACACTAGCCTTCTTCCATTTCTATATCCATTACCAAGGATTGGAATCTGCATCTATTAGTTCTTTAAAAATATCCAAGTTTCACGGATTTTCTCAGGTCACCCCAAATATTTTAAATATCGAATTCCGCACTGGTTTACCATCAATACTATAATTTATTGCTTCGTACTTCCCGGCCCAAGGGTTTTCAACCTTGGCAATAGCCACATGTAATGAAATTTTACTCCAGTCAAAAACAATACATACATTAAGAGATTCATTTTTAAGGGTGTTAAGATCTCCCGAACTGGCCATTCTCTAAAAATACAGTTTCTTCGTCTCAATGTTTTCCAGAAATATACCAATTCAAAAATATTTTCCAATGAATAAGATCATGTCCGGGGGTTTTTGCTGGCTTATTAGCAATATTGAAGCGGCCATGGCTTTTCTATCTTGTTTTATGGAAATAAAAGCGATGGCCAAAGTCGGTTTAAAATTGTCAGCCATTGCTTGTTGCAGTGCTATTTTTATTTCTTCCGGGGATTTTCCGTAAATTGATTTTGCCTTCATTTTGAGGGAATTAGAAAGAAAATGATACACGTGATATTTTCAAAGATAGTTTTTTTTGTATTTGAATTGTAACAAGGATTACATTAAAGGGCTAAATTTTAATAATTCAGCCGAAGAAGAAAAATCTTGTTCATTTGCTTTTCAGATGAATGATTGATTTTTCTTCAGGAGCTGTTTAAAAAATGAGGTGATTTGGTATTTAATAGGACTATCTGTGTCTTCCGATCTGCCCTTCCGAAAGAGGTATACATCAATTTTCATTCAATTGCCACACTGGCAAATAATTCATCAATTGTGAAAGGTGTTTTTTTAGAGGCCCCGGAAATCTTCCCGTTTAACTTTTGTTTCAAGATTTATCGTTCCCCCGGATGATAGGTCTCTTCAGCATTTTTAAGCACATCTTCTTTATAAAAAAGCACATCTTTAAACTGCCCATTTCTGTACATTTCGGCCTGGTCAAAAAAGTGTTTTGAATTTTCATCACCGCTCTGCCCACCAGCAAGCAGGGATTTTGCCTTTACTTTTTGACCAAACTCAACAGCGCATACAAAGCTGTTGCCGTGTTCTCCGTATCTCTTTTTGGTATTAGGAAAGGTACGGCTGATGTAGGCAGGCAACATGCCCCAGGTAGAAGAGGCATAGCCCATGGGTATGCTCGGTTTACTGTCGTCAAAAGTATAATTAATGTCTGAAGAAATCCGCTGAAAGCGGTTTATCTCGCCCCAGGGAATTTGCCAGTCTCCAAATCTTTTTTTCAAATCCAGGGTTGTTTCATAAAGAGGAATTAGCAGCGTTTCCCCAGAAGAGTGACCGGCAAAATATTGGGTCAGGGCAACAAAATCAGTATTTTTCCCAGCCTCAGCACCGGTTTTTCTGATAGCCGGCAGCAATCTTTGTCCCCATTCCACTGCAAGGGTAGTAGCCACAGAGGCTTCGCCTGATCTATAGTCCCATTGTTTCAATACAGCCACCGGTTCCCTGAGCAGTGTGTACAGCGAATCATTTTTTTGTACCTGTTCAAAAGCCTTTACCAGTGCCGGAACCAGTACCTCAAAGGCCGCCAGCCTTTTATCATAACCGGCCTTTATCACCTTATCCAGGGTATAGTCCTTTTCTGCACTGAGTACCCTGACCGCATGGATGCCCCTGAAATTTTCTCCGTCAGGAGCCATATAAACGGGATAATTCTCTTTTTTCGGACTGTATTCACCCGCAACGGTAAAGGGTGTTGAATTGCAATTTTGCAACCAGCCATTTGGCGGGTTGATGCTTAAAACAGATTCGCTGACGGCATGATAACCTTTCCATTCAGTTTTTGAGGTGCTGCCGTCCACGGCTTTTGTCCAGTCATAGGAGGGATCTCTCTCCGGTATGCGGTTTCCGTGCCAGTAAGCAATGTTTCCTCTAGCATCGGCATAAACCGTGTTGTTGGAGATATTTCCTTTCAGATCAAGCGTCTTTTTAAAATCCGCCAACCCTGTGGCTTTTGTTCTCTGCCAGCATTGAATAAGGCCGTTCATGAGGCGGTTGTCGGCCTTTAAACTCAGCCATTGTCCGTTTCTTTTTGCCATAATCGGGCCGTGATGTGTAAAAAGGGCCTTGATACGTGGTTGTGTCTTTCATCTCTTTATTTTTAGAAAGAATAACAATTTCTTTGGTCATCAGGGCTTGCTCTTTTCCTTCGTATTCATAGTACCATTTCCCATTTTTTTGTCTGTACTTTTTCAATGTAGGTATCCGCAGCATCCACAGCACTGCTGGTGTGCATCCAGCCACAGTGTTCGTTAAAACCCTGATAAATAAAAAACTGCCCCCAGGTAACGGCGCCATAGGCATTCAAACCTTCTTCACTTACCATGTGCACTTCGGGTCTGAAGTAGAAAGTAACATGCGGATTGATATACAAAATAGCATTGCCCGATTCGGTTATTTTTGGTGAGAAGGCAAAACCGTTGGAACCGGTAGTTATTTCTTCTTTATCTGTTACTTTTTCATTGCTGTTTGTTGAAGATACGGAGGGTGCCCCAGAATAGAACTCTTTCAGTTCAGCTGTCGTGAGATCAGCAGTGCTAATTGCCCCGATGCTTCCGTCTGTCCATAGCAAAGGGAACCAGGGCTCAAAGCGGTTTAACAGAGCCGGTTTTTTTTCAGGATGTGTGTAGAGATAATAATTGATGCCATCAGCAAAGGCCATGCACAGTTTTTTTAACCATTCCGGAGCCTTTTCATAATCTTTTTGCGCCTCTCCGGCATCAATGATCATGCGTATCAGCAGGTCCTCATAGATATTCTCAGGCCCTGTTACTTCGGCCATCCTGCCCAGTTTTTCTATATAATTCATCTCAACCCGTTTAAAATCATCTTCACACTGGGCATAGAGCAAACCAAAAACAGCATCAGCATCTGTTTTGCCATAAATATGCGGGATGCCCCAGGAATCCCTGATCACGGTAACTTGTTTGGCCTGTGTTTCCCAACGCGCGATCTCTTCTTTGGTAAAGGACTGCGCAAGAATTTGCAGAGGTATAAAAAAGAGAAAGAATAAACGGATCATAGGGTTTTCATTTTTGATTGTTGCGATTTTTTTTCAATTCAAGCAAGAACATAAACATTATATTTTATTTACGGTTTACCGATGCTATTCCTGAATCTTACTTTTTTTAGATCGGTTCTCATTATATAAATAGATGCCTGCATAGATCAGCGATAGTACACCTATGGAGATCAGTGTGGTTTTGATCTCACCGGCAGTCAGGCTGGAAAGAAAAAACAGGATGATGATTACCGAAAGTACCGGAACAGTATATCCCCCGGGAATTCTGAAGGTCTCTTTTTTATTTAGACCGACACCCTTTCTTCTCAGTTTTATCACGGCAAGAGCCACTCCCAGGTAGATGATCAGCATGGATGCACTGGCAATGACCGCCAATTGCTCAAAACCCCCGAAAGTCGCAAACAGAAATGCTGTTACAGAGTATAAAAGTATGGCCATATGGGGTGTTGCATATTTTTTGTGTATGGCCGAAAGCAGATCGACAGGTATTACCCCGTCTTTTGAAGCGCTGAAAATTACCCTGGGATTGCTCAATGCGCCGCCGCTTATACCTCCGAACATCGATACTGCAGCACCTATACTGATCAAAGTCAGTCCAACAGGACCGAAAATCTGTTTTGCGACCTCCCCCAGGGGATTTTCTTTGTAATTGGCTAATTCACTACCCAGGACACCCTGTGAAACGGTTTGAATAAGAATGTAAAGGACAAGTATCAAAATAACACTAAGAAATATAGCCCGAGGGATCGTTTTCTCGGGCCGGATTACTTCTCCGCTAACTGAGAGCCCTATTTCAGCACCCTGAAATGCAAAGAAAAGCACCAGAGAAACTTCTCCCAATATTTTCAAACTGGGGAAGGTATCCCAATAAAGATTGGAAAAGTCAACGTCTTTAAATCCGATAACAGCAATGAAGAGCAAAGGAATTACTTTTGCAATAGTCAGGATCGTTATAAAACGGACGCTCTCTTTTGCACCCCTGATATTAATGAAAGCAAGTCCGGAAAAGAGGAGCAGAAAAATGGCGATCTGGATATATTCATTCTTAAATACAGGAAAAAATGTACCTACTATCCCCATCAATGCATTTGCAATGGCCGCATCGGAAGTTATCGCCGCGACCAGATACAAAACGGCTGTAATGAACCCTGCATATTTACCGAAAGTTGTTTCGATATAAGCATAAGCTCCGCCGCTACTTGTTATGATGCTGCCCACTTCCGCAAAGCAGAGCATGATCAGGATTATGAGAACAGCACAGACCAAATAGGCCAAAATACTGGCTGACCCAAGTCCGGCAGCAACTACGGCTGGAATGACAAATATACCGGCTCCAACCACAGAATTGATTATGTTGGCTGACAAGCCTGAAAGTGTTATCGTTCTGTTCAGGTCTTCTTTAGACTCTTTCATATTTTGCGGATTTGGGGAACAAAGTTTATCGGGTATTCCCTATTTTTGATAAACAGCCTTTTGAAATGCTGCCTCGCCTCCAACAACAGGCAAAGTCAGAAAGGTATTGTTCAAATCCACAGTCAATTCGGTACCCGGATCAGGCCATAAGGTAAATTCACGGTCGCTTGAAAAAATCATAAGTCCTATTTGTTGTCCTTTTGGTATGATCTGATCGTCGGGCTGGAGGTCGAAGCTCAGGGTATAAAACTCGCCGGGAACCAGGGGTTTACTTTGCCTCAGCGATTCATGGTTCTGGGGGTCAGCCCATGACCTGGTGATGATATCGTCTGTGATTTTAGCCTTCGGATCCGTATTCCAGGGAAGCGCTACCAGCCAGACCGAGAGATTGGCTGCCGGCTTGCTGCTTGCCAGGCGGATCGTTATTTGGGCAAGTCCCGAAATATGCAGGTCTTCTTTTAGCAAAGGTGTCAGATAAAGCAACCTGTTGGGTGAAGTTTCTGCCTGCGCAAGACTGGCACCTGAGAAATTGAAATTGTCTGTCAGCGTTTCACTACCTCCTGCAGCGGGCTGTTTCAGTTCTAATTTTCCGCTTTTCGGAGCACCGGGTGCAAGGTGTAATTTCACCATTTTTGCCTCGGGATTGGGGTAATCAGGGTAAACGGTTGGCTCAGATTTATCCGCATTTTCTCTAACTATGTATGCCTTGGGTAATTTTTCTACTCCATTGTCAATTCCGTGCAAAAAGCGGGTGAACCACAAATTCATCATCCGGAAGGGTGGGGGTCCGCCATGGCCGTTCTGATGGTAGTAAATCTGTACAGGCAAACCTTTGGCTCTCGCCGCATCGTATATTCTGTAACTGTGTTCCGGCATGACATTCCAGTCATTAAAGCCATGTGACATCAACAGTGCAGCTTTCATGGGCCCCATATCGTTCAGATAATCCCTCCCTGCCCAGAAGTCGTTGTAATCTCCGGTAATTCTGTCCATGCCTGCAGCCATTTCACCATCCCTCACAACTTTGTTGTTATAAGCCCTTTTTGATTCATCTCCGCTGTGAATGAAGTCATACAAAGCATCGATGTCTTCTCCCAGATACCCTCCCGGACTTCTCACCAGCCCATATGATCTGTAATAGTGATAATAAGAGGTATTCGGTGCTATGGGAATGATGGCTTTTAATCCCTCAACGCCTGTGGTTGCAGCGGCAAGAGGAATTGTTCCGTCATAAGAAGTACCTGTCATGCCCACTTTTCCTGTTGACCAATAGGCTTCAACAGGCTCGCTACCATCGGAAGTGGTAAAACCGTTTTTCCTGCCGCTCAGCCACTCGATCACAGCTTTTGGGGCCAGAGATTCGTTATCACCACCCACTGTTGGCGCACCATGCGACAATCCGGTGCCCGGGGAAGAGGAGTGAACAACAATATAACCCCTCGGTACCCAGGTGTCGATTTGGGTATTTGAAATGATGGGTCTTGTGCCTGTGCGAACAACTTCCGGATGGGCTCTGGGTCCGGCAGCTTCTCCCAGCTCATGCCTCACGTTCCACATTATACCGGGTACATCCGGAGCGACACCAGCATAATAGGGACTGGAAGCATAAACCACGGGAAGTTTTAGACCTTCGGTATCGGTTTGGGGTGGGCGCGTTACGGCTACATGCATGCGATCCATTTTGCCGTCGCCATCGGTATCAAATTCTGTTTCCACCCACAGATCATGCCTGATCCAGGTAGACTTGTCATTAAATGCGTCTACTATCTGAGCCTCACCGTCTTTAAAAACGGGTTTGGCTTTGGCCGTCTGATTCTGTGCTATAAGCGGCAGATTCAGGACAAAAAAACTACAAAATAACTGGACAATAAGGAACTTATAAACGAAGGGTTTCATTGGATTTTATATTTAAGCATATCAGTGGTAAAAAGTATTACTTTTTCTTAATTATATGATCAAATGAGCGAAAAAATATTTGGTCGTGTTATTCCTTTCTTTTCACGCTTTGCCGTGCCAGGAGTTGCCACTTGCCTCTTTCTTTGATCCAGACTTCAAGCGCATGTAGTTTTGAATCAAATGATTTACCTTCTAAAAGTCCGGTTACATCTAAATCTCTTCTTGTAGTTATCAAATCCTTTTTCTCATACTGTATCACGACAGCGCCAACCTGATCTATGGCCAGGTAACTTATCTTTTCGGTTTTAAGTGTCCGGAGCAGGTCGGTTTTCTTTTCCAACCAACCATTGGAATGGCCTAAACTTAAACCGTTATGGAGCAGCTTGTTTAAGGTAAGTGTATCCCTTTGTACCAAAGCTTTGTCGAGCATTTTACAATTTTCGGCGATGACGGCATAATGCTTGTTTTCCATCTTCTGTGCACAGGAAATGAAATGAAAAAACAGTAATGCCCAAATAAAGAGGTGGTATTTTTTTTGCATCGGATTTTAGGGTTTCTATGCGATTTAAACCTAGGGGCTTAGAATTTGGTAAAGACGCTGATTTTTAAATAGTTGGTTTAGCGCCTTGCGTTCAAACCAAAGGTGTTTTGCACGGCATTATACCAGTCTTCATCATTCAATGCATTCCATTCCACCCATTGCTCATCGGTCATGGATGCCCGCCATCCCAGGAAAGGAATTGCATCAGGGCCAACGGGATGCCGCAACTGCCAGGTACCGCTTTCTGCAATTTCCAAAATTTTGGCGGCTATCAGAGATGCCGGAGTCGGATTTTTTAACGAGGCTGCAAACAATCCGCCGAAACGGCGTACCTGCGGGTAGACGGATACGCTGTCTACTTTGATATGCTGTGCCATATCGGTATCGGTAATACCCGGCTCAACAATACCTACCCTGATATTGAAGGGTTTTACCTCTCCTGCCAATGCTTCACTGATCGCTTCCAGAGCAAATTTGCTGGCCGCATAGGCACCCAGGGGACTACTGGATATTTTACCTGATACAGAAGCTATATTAATAATACATCCACTTCTCTTTTGTCTCATTTGAGGAAGTACAGCTTTGATACATCGAAGTACGCCGAAATAATTGGTCTCCATCACAGCTTTGAAATCTGTCATTGGAATTTCTTCTATTGAGCCATGCCTTTCAATACCCGCATTATTTACAAGGACATCAACGGAACCAATTTCTTTAAGAATTCCTTCGATGCCATGCTTCACCGATTCATCAGAATCTACATCCATGGTGCAAACGGTTACGGGCAGGGATTCCTCTTTTATTATATGCTTAAGTGTTTCGGCTTTATTCGGATCGCGTACTGTGGCGAATACTTTATATCCCTTTCGTGCAAAGGCAAAAGCCGTTTCAAGACCGATACCCCTGTTGGCACCTGTAATTATTACTGATTTCATAATTGGGAATTTAAGTTATTTTTAAAATTGAAAATAGATAAACTGCTCTCCACTGCCTTGTGAAATTACGATCAGAAAGACCATAACAGCCCAAGCAACACCCAAAGCCCATGGAGAAGTTCTGTCAGATACTTCCTTCATCGAGGTATTTCTCATATACCAATGACATAAAAGCAGGATACCTGTTATTAAAAAAATCTTGAGGATGTCAAAAGTACCCAGGACTTTTTCCCCCTCAGGGTGAAGGAACAACATGGATTTGATGATATTCCAGGCAGACTGAAAATCTTTTGCCCTGAAAAAGACCCAGGTAAAGGTTACACAGCCAAAGGTGGTAAGGGCCAGAAAAAAACCATTTTTTGCTGTTATTTCAAAGGGCAGGTACCTTCTCTGTAATCTTTCAAGTATAAGATAGGTACCGTGCAGAGCCCCCCAGGCAATAAAGGTCCAGGCCGCTCCATGCCAGAGCCCCCCGATCAGCATGGTGATCATTAGGAAAGCATAAGTTTTCAGGATACCGTGACGATTTCCTCCCATGGGGATGTACACATAGTCTCTTAACCAGCTGGATAAGGTAATATGCCATCGAGTCCAGAAGTCAGAAAAGCCCAATGATGCATATGGATATTTAAAGTTTTCTGTCATGAAAAAGCCTAGCATGAGGGCAAGGCCAATGGCGCAGGTAGAATAACCGGCAAAGTCAAAAAAGATCTGTCCGGAAAATGCGAGGGTGCCTGCCCAGGCGTCCAAAAAATGAAGCGGAGACTTTGAGCTAAAAACAGCATCTGAATTGTCAGCGAGGAGGGTATCTGCCAGAACAACCTTTTGAAACAGACCAATAGTCAATAAAAATAGTCCCCAGATAAACTGTTTTGTGGTGGCTCTTTTTTCTTCATAAAATTGTGAGATCAGGTCTTTTGCACGAACAATCGGGCCGGCAACCAGCTGAGGAAAGAAAGTTACATAGAGGGCAAAATCCAAAAAAGTTTTAGCGGGCTGGCCATCTCTTTTGTACATATCAATGGTATAGGACATGGTTTGAAAAGTGTAGAAGGAAATACCCATGGGCAGCAGTATATCCATAGGTTGTGATTGATACCCATAACCATAGGTATTCACAACTGCAGTGAAATTATCCAGCATAAAGTCCCGGTATTTAAAAAAGAACAAGAAGCCCAGATTGACAAACATACTGAACATCAACCACATCTTGCGTTTTCGTGGATCTTCTTCTACAGATAATTTATTTCCTGCAATCCAGTCTACCGCGGTCGAGATCCAGAGGAGAATGACCAGTGGCGGATTCCATAGTCCATAAAAAATATAACTGGCCAGTAAAAGCATTCTCTTTTTATTGGTCCAGTTCAGTAAAGGGGTATAATAAAATGCCAGAACGATCAGCAAAAAAACGATAAATCCCAAGGAGTTAAATAACATGTTTATTGAATTTTAAGGTTCGTAATTCCATCTTTTTGCAGGAGCTTGAGAAACTCTTCTGTGAATTTATCGGCTGATTCTGCCGATAAATGGGACCATTCCGGGATAGTTAAATTTTGCAGTTGCGCATAATCTTCAAAATGGTAAGCAGGTACACCGGCTTTTTCTACCAGGAGATCCCAGAAATCTTTTCGTGGGAAACCGTTATTTTCTAGATCTCTGAAAAAGCCGTCTGAGGGACATCTGAGCAAGATTATTTTTCCGCCGCGCGCTTTAAATTTTTCTGCATCCGCAAGAAAATACGCCATGGTACCCTCTTTGTCAGGGGGAGGCATTTCTCCTGACATAAAGGCCTTCCAAACTGTTTTTACCGTGCCTGCAAAGGCCGTATCGGTCACCATGCGGTCTTTCATGCGTACATTGCGGTCAATATCTATTTCCTGAAACCGGTAAAAAGGAGGCATGGTCTTTATTCTGTCATCGATTTGAATCGTCTTTAGCAAGGCTTTTAAGTTGAGATCATCATGCCACTCTTCTTCGTCAGCACTTATAAATGCAAAAGTATTCTGAAGTGGAACAGACAAACTGTAATTGAATTTTTGCGCATAGGTTTGGTCTTCATAAAACTGAACCTTGGAATAAGCTCTGGACCAGGGGGGAGCCTGTGGAAAGGTAGTAGAAAAGAACAGGGGTGGTGTAACTCCGACAATTACGGTTCCCCTGAAATCCGTGTTTTCGACCAGGTCATGAAATACCGGCAATGGTGAGGCCCCGGGGTTGGCGAGCTGAATGGGACGTATCCCGGTCATCTTTTCCCAGATATCAAGTTGAATATCAAAAAGTACCCGGGAAGAACCTACCAGAATCACATCATTTTCTGTGGCTTTTTCAACTTTTGCCCTTGTTTTTGCCCAGAGATATTTGTCGTCATCCAGGTTGGGAAAATAACCTTTTGACCGCCAGTAAAGCTCCCAGGCACCAAGAGCTGTGATGCTCAACACCAGCGCGATAATTAATGATTGCTTCAGATTCATACAGATATTATTTAGTTTATAATTTGTTCGTTCTATATATTGGTATTCAGCTTAATAGACTACCAGTTTCCGTTCTTCAAGAGAAAGCTGAGCCATTTCCAGTTTATTTACCCTGGCCAGATGGCTGTCAAAATGAATGTACCTGATCAGGATGAGCGCGACGGTATAAAAAAGGACAGCACTGAGAATAACAAATTCCCAGTTCAGGGATTCTTTTAATGGCCCCAGAATGGCTGCACCAACTGATAGTCCCACATTTGAAATGGCCATGTACAGCGTGAACTGTGTTGCTGAGATCCTCTTCCAGCATAACTGCATGGCGGTAGCAAAAATGGCTATGAGAATGAAGGTGTCGAGTACGAAATAACCAACAAAAAAAATGATGGTAATCAGTTCATTTTGCCAGTAATTTTTCAGAAATACCATCAGGACAATGAGTCCGATAAGACAAGGCAGATAAATGGTAAGCATCCGGATCTTACCAAAAAAATCGATAAGTGCACCAGCCACAAACATGCCGAGCAGACCTGAGATCAGGTTGGTGGCTGCGAATATGTCGGAAAAATGACCGTCGGTCCAGCCCAGTTTCTGAACGGTAAATACGGGTAGCAAGGTTTGAACAAGACCCCTGCCAACAGAATAAATAAAGGCTGCGATTCCCATCAGGACACTGATTGGAAGAAAAATCACCTGGTATAAGCTCTTCAAGATCTGTGCCCAGCTCTTCAATTGGAGTTTTCCGGAAATTTCGGAAGCAATTCCTTCAGACCAAGGCACGATTTTTTCTCCCGGTCTTTCTCTCAAAAACAGGGGTACAGCCATGAGAAAAAGAATCGCAAAGGAGAAGAGAGAGATGGCGTAAAAATAACCATAAGTATTGTAGATATAAGTGCCGGCTGCCACAGAGGCGGAAATTCCCAGTGTTTTGGAGCCCCACATCAGTCCGTTTGCCCTGGCCTGCTGATTTGTGGGCACTATATCGATGGCCATACCATCAACAGCAATATCCTGAAAAACACCGCTAAGGCTTACAAAAAATCCCAGGGCCATCAGCAGGTTCAAGTTGTTCATGGGATCAGGAATAAAGGCCATAGATAAAAAACTGGCCATCAGTCCGAGTTGCCCGAAAAGGATCCAGGGTCTCCTTCTGCCCATGGGCAGGTAAGTAAACCTGTCCATCAAGGGTGCTGCTAGTACTTTAAAACTCCAGGGTACGCCAATAACAGCCACATAGGCCCCGATAGAGGCAGGGCTGATTCCGGCCATGGCCATCCAGGCAGGCAGGCCAAACCACAATATACCTTCCGGCAAACCCTGAGCAAAATACAGGGCTGAAAAAGACAGATACCTCAAAACGCTGCCCTCTGAAAGTGCAGGCAAAGGTTTCGATTTTACTTTGCTGATTTCTGTTGGCTTGTTTTCTTTATCCATTTACGCAGGCTTTATATTGAATGTGATAATTATTTTTTGATTTTTTCACGGGGTATTCTGAATTCCTGGATCTTTTGATAGGTCAGTGAGCGCCAAAGCCATTCAGCAGGGCCGTATTGAAAATATTTCAGCCAGATCGGACTATAGATCAGCTGAAAGATCCATATTCCCGCTACGATATAGTACAATTGATAGCGCTGCAGGGTTCCGAAAAGAGCGAGTCCGTCCCCGTAAAAAATGATAGAAGTGATCACGCTTTGCATGAGGTAGTTGGTCAGTGCCAGTTGTCCGACAGCAGCAAAAGACCGCTGCAGGAAACCGAGTATACCGGATTTAATGAACAGCATGAACAATCCAACATGGCCCAGTGTGGTGAACAGGCGGCCAATCTGATAGGTTTGACTTGCTTTTGAGATGATTATGGGATCAAAATTGCTGTCCAACTGCATTTGGGTTTCGTAATAATTTATACTCAATCCTACGAAGTAACCAATTCCCATCAAAAGCAAATAGAACTGATTCTTACGCTCACCGTGAAAAATACGGAGTTTAAAGAAGGCGATGCCTAAAATCATAAAACTAAGGATATCCCAGGGCCAAAGCCTGTAGGGAAGCCAGGTTTGCATAAACTGGTTTCCTTTCACTTTTTCCATCAATACGGCCCAATAACCCTGGTGCATCAGATCGATTTTTTTAGACACCTCTTCAGGAGTTTTTTTTGCACTTAATTTCTCCCATTTTTCCAAACTGTCCTCCTGCTCATCAGTTAGGGCAAGACCCTGGTCTTTGATTTTCTGTAATTCGATCCCTTCTTTTTTAGTTTTTAAATCATTCCGGTAATCACTTATATCCCATAGAACGCCAATTACAATTAACAGAAAGGCACCAAGGATCAGTTTTTTCACATCGGCGTTGCGAAAAGGAAACAGCATCAGCCCAAAAATGGCATATGGATAAAGTATGTCACCATGCCAGAGCAGGATGTACACATTGAAGATGCCAAAAACCAGTAACCAGAGAGTTCGTCGGTAATAAATGTCTGCCGTTGCAATACCAGCACCACTTTTTTCAAGCCGGCTGGTCAGTAAAACAACTCCTGCACCGAACAGGAGGGTGAATAAGCCTCTCATGGTACCTTCGAAAAACATTTCGTTCATGATCCAGACCTGAAGATTCAAGCCGTCGGCACCTCCTGCTATGCTTGGATCAGAATAGGCATATGGCAGGCCCATGCCGTTGATATTCATCAGCAGTATGCCCAAGACAGCTATTCCTCTGATCACATCCAGGGAATTGATCCGCGCTTTTTTTTGAGTAGGCTGAAATTTAATTTGTTCGTCAGGATTCATTTTTAGTCGGAAATTTAATGGTGAAATATTAAGCCGGTTTTAACCGGGTCATTGCTGTTCAGTACCGTTAAAATTTCCGGTATTTACATCTTTTATAAATTTGATCAGACCTTCAAAATAGGTATTCTGATCGTCGTATTGTGATAAATGACTGCCATTAGGGCACAACAAAAATCTACCATTCTGCACTTCTCCCGACATCCATTCCATATGTTTGGGGTCCATGGTATCGTGAGTCGCACCGATTACCAGGGTAGGTACCTTTATATTTTTCAGCTGATTCGTTACATCCCAGTTTTTTAGCGAAGCATTTCCTGTCATTCCGAATTCACTGTGACCCTGCATAAAAACATAAATTTTTGGATTGAGGTATTCAAAAAGCAAGTTCACAGATTTGGGCCATTGGTCTACCGGCATTCGCAAAATGTGTTCGGTATAATAATGATTCATCAAAAGTTCACTGTATCGCGGATTACCAAAGTCCTTTTTTGCCTCCAGTTCCTGAATTTCTTTGAGCACTTCGGGATTTAATTTCGGACCTAAAACTTCTGTAGCGTATTTACCGTATTCAGGGGCACTGGCCATCATATTGGAAATGATGAGTCCCTTTAAATTGTCCTGGTATTTCAGGGCATATTCCATGGCGAGTATACCGCCCCAGGATTGCCCCAGTAAATAAAAATTGTCTTTATTGAGGTTTAATGCTTTTCTGATCTGCTCCACTTCCTCAACAAAATGTTCCGTTGTCCAGAGTGTAGAGTCGTTTGGCTTATCGCTGAAAAAAGAATCTAACTGGTCGTAATAAATGTATTCGATCTCCTCTTTTGGCAAAAAGCCGTCAAAAGATTCAAATTCATAATGGTTCCCACCAGGTCCCCCATGTAGCAATAAAACCCGCATTTTAGGATTGTTTCCTATGCGCTTGGTCCAAACATGGAAAGTTCCTTTCGGTGTTTTAATGGGGATCATGTTGACCCCACCCGTAAACTGATCCGGACTATTTGAATAATCCAAATAGGATGAGACAACATTT
Organism: uncultured Flavobacteriaceae bacterium; assembly: GCA_963816075.1. Taxonomy (GTDB): domain Bacteria; phylum Bacteroidota; class Bacteroidia; order Flavobacteriales; family Flavobacteriaceae; genus Namhaeicola. The sequence continues at coordinate 512,808 of CAWFJI010000009.1, forward strand.
TTTTCAGATTCTATTGGTCCTTTTTCAGTGCATCGGATGATAACTGACAAGGCCGTGAGCAGAAAAATAATCTTATACATCATGAATCAATGTTTGATCTGTTTTTTGATTTGACTGACTTACTCTTTAATTTTAGTAGCACCTGATATATTCTGGCTCTGATCTATTTTTTCTACTGATCACAAACATCAAAGCAAGGCTGACAACTGAAAAGGCTTTTATACGACTTCCAGCGTCAGCCTGGTTTTTGCTTATTTCTCTTTTACATCATCGTTGTATATTTCCCTGATGCATATATATTTACCATCGCGTTTCTCAAATATGGCTATATACTTGCCTGTAGAAGTAACTTTTCCTGTTGCATCTTTCGTGACCGAGGTACCGATTTCAGTAACAATTTGATCATCGCCGAATACTTCGGTGGTTTCAAAAGAGATAGTAGAACCTCCAGGTCTTTTTTTCATACTTTCTTCCAGATCCTTTTGTATGGCTGCTTTTCCTACCAGTGAGGGAGCATTGTTTGACATACTCACAGCATCATCGGCATACAGGGCCATCAGCGCATTCACATCCCGTGCATTGGTTGCTGCCGCCCACGCGTTTTCAACCGCCTGTATCTCAGCTTTTACAGCTGCCATATCCGGCTTAACAATTACAGGTTCTGCCGGAACAGCCGGTTCAGTTACAGCTTTTTCTGTAGTGGTTGTATTGCAGGAAACTGAGAGAAATAGAAATGTTAGACCCACCAGGATCAATTTTAAAAAGTTTTTGTTTTTCATGATTTTGATTGTTTTTGGTTGTTGCCTACTCTATTCGGTTTTCGGCTATCCCGTTTTATTATTTAGCCGCTTCAGCGAGTTGTTTGGTGTCTACATATTGTTGAAAGGCAACGGCCTTCCCATTATTGAGCGTCCAGAGATGAGCTACCTGTGCATCAATTTTTTTTGCGGTTTTTTTGAAGGTTCCATTATACCTTAAAGTTGCCAGTACCTGGTTATTGCTCATTTCATGTAAATTGATATCCACAAGTTTAAAGCCATCCCATTCGGCTCCAAGTCGCCCAAAAACGCCCTTTACAACAGCATCCGGACCTTTATAGGGATTACCGTCTGCATAGGCATTTCCTTCTGCCTCATTCCATACTATATTTGCATCCATAGCGGCAACCACAGACGGTACATCACCTTTGGCAAAGGACTGGTACATGCCATCTACAACGGCCACATTGCCGGGGTCTGAGACCAGGCCCAGTTGTTGCATAAAGGCCATATTGTCCATAAAATCCTGTTCCTCAGCAATTTTTCCATCCTTCATCTTTACCAGCGTAGTACCATCAATATTCACGGATTTACCTGTTGCAGGAATACCAAAAAAATCGCCCGAATGGGTCCCTTTGAAATTCCAGTGCTTGACAATTTTATCGCCCTGACCAAAAACATCGACCATGGTAAACTCAATATTTGAAAACCCGGTAAGGAAGTTCTGGTAATAGGCTTTGAAATTTTCGAGCCCAACAATATTTTCAGGGCTGGAATGCATGATGATTTCCGGTGAAAAATTGTCTGCATTGATCAGCTCGATCTGCCGCTTGTTTATAATACCATCCCAGGTATCGGTGTACATTTTTATGTTTTTATCTGTTTGCGCATTTGGATTTGTACAGGAGCTGAAACAAATCAACAGCGCAAAAATTGAGGTCTTAACTATTTTATTCATCGTTTGATTATTTATTTAAATTATTTACACAAAAAGACCTCACAATGACATCCTGAAAAAACCTTGCCTGCGAGCTGTAAATTCAGGTGTATCGTGAGGTTTAGTTTTTTATTATTTAGTGGCTTCAGTTTGCTCAGCCGGAGCCTCGGTTACTGCCAGCGGTGGTTCTGCCTGCAGTTTTTGTATTGCCAGCACCATGGGTGCATTGTCCCAGTAACCAAATTCTTTTACAATTTTTCCGTCAACGAACTGAGCGGTGAGGTGTACCGGAGTTTCGATCAGTTCATTGTTGGCTTTCAGCCTGCCCTGCCATACACCCCAGAAGTTTACCCAGGTTTCGCCATTATCCGTAACAACCATTTCATATTCATTGTCTTCGGCAACAAAATTATAGGAGGCTAAACTGGTAAGACCTTCTTTCATCGCCACAATATTGGCGGCAACACTCACGGCATTTTTTTCAGTTGCATTGCTTCCAATTTTGGCATCTGCTGCGTAAGCAGAGGCAAGTGCATCCCAATTTCCCAATTCATAATCTTTCATGGCTTTTTTGTAGAGATCGATTTCAGGAGAATTTTGCGTGTAACGCAGTTCTTTTTTCTGACAGCCCATTATTCCTATGAGCATCAGCGAGATAAACAAAGCTTTCTTCATGACATATAGTTTAAAATTAATTTTTTGGAAAAAACCCCACTGCCTCTGTCTGCTTTAAGAATTGCCTGCCTTTGCAAAAAGGAGGTGCGTGGGGTATGTGATAAAACACGGATTCGTGTCTGCCGAAGGGATCTTTTAATTACTCCGGGAGATTCTATCCGAAATATTCTCTTATTTTTTTGGGGAATAGCTCAGGTCATTCGGCATCCAGCCGCTTTGCATATCACTATTTTGTACAATGATCAAGTTTTGTGACATGATAAATATCGCGGTAAAAAGTAAAGTATTTTTAAAATTTTCACGGCCTTGATTTATTGGTTGCTCAGTTCCTCATTTAATTTGTACATGTAGGCCCAGTTTTCGTCAACTGAAGCCCTGAATCTGGCTCTTAAGGCATCGGATTTTTCCTTGCCATGCTTTGCTTCATACATTTTCCAAACACCGTCTCTTTTTATATCAAGTGCAGCATAATTTGCATAGGGAGTTACAGCAAAATAATCTGCATCATCAGGACCTCCACCAGCAACTACATACCACTGATTACGAGTTTTACCCTCAACAGTTTTGACCATGCTGTTTACTTCTTTTAGCACTTCATTGAACTCTGTACTGTTATTTACCTTAAAGAATCCAACCCATATTACTTTAGTAGCCGGATCACTTTCCCTGCTCACTTCAGGCATGGTGGTTGACATCATTTTGTTGGTGCTTTCCACATGGGGTGTAATTTTTTCCAATGAAATGTTTCGGCATTTTTTTCCTGCTTCATCAGCCATGTCCATTTCTGCCCAGTTATTTTGAAAAGAGCCCACAACAAAGGAAGTTCCCTGTCCGTTTTGCCTTTGCCAAAGATTCCATTTCCAGGTGCCCTTATTGGCCATATAACAATCTTTCCAGAGTTTTACTCCTTCTTTAAAATGATCTGCATGGCCATTTTTGATCGTAAATTCAGTGGTAGTCAGTACTTTTGTATCCGCAGCTTGTGCAAAAACAAATAAGGGTAAAAATGCAATGAGGTAAATAATTTTTTTCATGATTATAATTTTTTAGGGTTTAACAGAACCAAATGTATCTGTTCTGATCCTGAAAAATTTGCACTTTTCTTGCAAAAACATGGACTTTTCTTGCATGAGGACAGTTTTAAGAACTAAAAATCTTTGGGGGTAAAATAGTTGTCAGTGACTTTTCTTTTTATAGGAAGAGGGGCTGCATCCAAACTGTTGTTTAAATGCCCGTGAAAAATAGGTCTGATCGTTAAATCCGGTGAGAAAACAGATCTCTGCCAGATTTCCGGCATTTTGACTGATGAGTTCCGCTGCTTTTTGTAAGCGCATATTCCGAATGAGCTGACCCGGAGTATGGTCGATCAGTGCTTCCAGTTTTCTGTGCAGTTGCGAGCTACTCAAATGCATATTTTCGGCCAGTTGCTCCACACCAAAGGAGACATTTTTCATGTTTTCTTTGATACTGTTATGTGTATTTTCCAAAAATTGTTGATCTATGTCAGTCAGGACGGTATCTTTGGGATCAACTATAAAAGCATGGCTGTACTTCAGCCTGAGTTTCTCCCGCTGACTGATCAGGTTTGATATGCGCAGTTCCAGTTCACTCACGCTGAACGGTTTGGTGAGGTAGGCGTCAATTCCTGCTTCGAGACCCTCCATTTTATCTTCCTGTGTAACTTTACCTGTTAGCATGATAATGGGAATATGGTTGGTCATTTCGTCCTTCCTCAGGATTTTTACCATGGTTATTCCATCCATTTCGGGCATCATCACATCGGTAATGATCAGATCAGGCACGTACTTTTGTGCGTATTCAATTCCCTCTTTTCCGTTTGAAGCAGTAAGTACCTTGTACTGATCTTCCAGTTGTTCTGTGATGAATTTCCTGATATCCGTATTGTCTTCAATCAGTAGAATGATTTTTTGGCCCGGAAGTTCTGCTTTAGCGGCAATACTGTCCACTCCGGCGTCTTCCGGTATTTCATTCTTCGTCAATGCCGGAATTGGCTGCGGCGGTTTGTCAGTTTCAACAGGCCCGATCGGGATTTCTATCGTAAAGGTAGTGCCGGTTTTTCCGTTGATTTGATCGTTGCTCACCACGGATATGGTTCCCCGGTGCAGATCTACGAGTTCTTTGACCAGCGCCAGACCGATACCGGTACCTTCAAATGCTCTGGTATCTGACTTGTCTGCCTGGTAAAAACGGTCAAAGATAAAGGGCAGGTCTTTTTCTGAAATGCCAATACCTGTATCCGTGATTGAAATTCTGAGCCTCGAGACATCGATCCTTTCAACCTGCAGGGTTATTGTTCCTTTTGCAGGAGTAAATTTAAGCGCATTTGAAATCAGGTTTCCGATGATCTTTTCCATTTTTTCGTTATCGAAAAGAGCCTGTATATCATCGTCCTCGGACCTGAATTTCAGGTCTATTTTTTTTCTGTCGGCCATGGACTCAAATGAATACAATAAATTTTTAAGGTAAAGCACCATATTACTCTGGCGGCTTTCCAGGTTCCATTTGCCCGCTTCCAGTTTTGCAATATCGAGTAACTGGTTGATCAGCAGTAGCATTCTTTGAGAATGGTGCCCGATATTTCTGATCTGCTCCCGGTTTTTTTCGGCTTTCAGATCCCTCAGCAAACTTTCTGCCTGCCCGCTGATCAGGGTAAGGGGCGTTCTGAATTCATGGGAGATGTTTGTAAAAAATTGTGTTTTTAAATGATCCAGTTCACGCAGGGTGTCTTTTTCAATTCTTTCAACTTCAAGTTGATTTTTGACGAGGATTCTGTTGATCTCATACCTTCTGATAAAATATAATAAAGTCATGAGCAACAGAAAATACAAGCAATATGCCCACCAGGATCGGGACCAGTGAGGCATGATCCGCATGGGAATGGATATCCCGGCTTCGTTCCAAACACCGTCATTGTTGCTTGCCTTAAGTTTAAAAACATAATTACCGGGGGGCAAATGGGTGAATGTTACATTACGCGAGTTTTGTATGTAGATCCAGTCATCATGAAAACCTTCCAGTTTATAGGCGTAATGGTTCTTTTCAGAAGTTGAAAAGTCAAGTGCGGCAAATTTCAACCAGATAATATAGTCCTTACTGGAGAAGGTCATGGCATTTTTATCGTGTACAGGAATGGAAACAAAGGAATTTTTTTGATCATCTTTTTTACTGCCATTGTAAACCCGTATTCCGGTGAGGGCTATGGGAGGAATAAACGGATTGTCCCTGATCTGTTCCGGGAAAAAATAATTCAGGCCGTCAATGCCTCCAAAGAACAACTCACCCTTGTCACTTTTAAAATAGGCGCCGGTATTGAATTCATTGTTTTGCAGCCCGTCATTGATCTCAAAATTTCGAAATGACAGATCTCTTGGATTAAATCTGGAAATACCCTTGTTGGTGCTTAACCACAATTTATTCTGATGGTCGCTTAAGATGCCATAGATCACATTGTTAGGCAGGCCTTCTTTTTCTGTGAAATGGGTAAAAGAGCCTTTTATTTTGTCGAACTTTTCAAGTCCGCCTGAAGTCCCTATCCAAAGAAACTTATCCGGATTTTCAGGATCGGGGCAGATAGACTTGATGTGGTTGTTGGTTAAGCTCGCCGGGTCAGCTGGATCATTTACATAGGTGTGAAAGCTCTCTTTCTTTTTGTCAAAGGCGAGCAGTCCTTTTTTTGTTCCCAGCCAAAGCTTATTGCCATCATCATAAAGAACAGGTCTCAGGTACAAATAATATTCCGGATCTGAAACATAGCGGTAGTGCTTGAATACCCCGTTTTTTTTATCAGTCATCTTGCTGAGAAAATTTTCCGTGACGATCCATAATTGACCTTCGCGGTCCTCATAAACAGTAAACACATTTTTCTGGGGAACGCCATCCGGTTTGGCTTTGTCAAATTTGAATTGTCTTGCTTTTTCAAGTTTCGGATCATAAACAAACAGACCTTCTGAAGTCGCAAACCACAGATTACCTTCTTGTGCCTTTACCATGGCATAGGGCCCTGTATTTCCAAAGTCATCCACCCTTTTTGAAGTGGTCTCAAAGCTCTTTAAGGTATTTGTTTGCCTGTCCCAACGATACAGGACTTCACCGGACACCCATACATAGCGGTCATTCTCCTCCAATATGGATCGCAAGCTAAACCCGGCTATTCTGGAAGTTTTATCGGGTGGCCTTTTTAAGAGGGAAAAACGATGGGATTTTGGGTCGTAATAGTCTATTCCCATACCCACCGTACCTATCCAGATAATATTTGTGCGGTCCTTGTACAGGCCGGAAATACTGTTATAACTGACCGATTCGGGCCTGAAAGGGTCATTTTTGAAATAGGTATAGTTATTCTTTTCCGTATCGTAATACATCAATCCGCCTGCGGCAGCCAGCCATAGGTTTTTTTTATGGTCCTCGACAATTTCGATGATCTCACCCCAGCCATAGCGTTCAACCGTATATTGATGAGGAAAGAACTTGTATGAATAGTCGCTGGTGTTAAACTTGATCAGCCCTGATAAGCTGCCAAGCCAGAGATAGCCGTCATCAGTTCCACTAATTGATGTAACGGCACCGTCTAAAACATTCTTTGGTGCTTTTGGATCTTTGATGTTGAAATAAAAGGGGGTAAATGTTTCTTTCTTTACATCCATCCGTGTTAATCCGTTATTGGTTGCTATCCACAATATTTCGTTTTTGTCCTCATAGAGCTCACGAATAATATTGTGGGTGAGTTTGGTTGCTCCTTTTTCCCCTTTGTGGTATTGCTTTATCAATTTTTCCTGTACCACATTATTCGAAACGGGCACCTTAAATACGCCGTAATCACGTGTTCCTACCCAAATAGTACCATTTTTACCCTCAGCAATATCTTTGATCTCATAGTTATTACGGCCGTCAGAATTCGAAAAGGGCAGGCTGATCCTCTGGAAATTATCATTTTGCTTGTCATAACGGTTTAAGAGGCCGTGATCTGTGCCTACCCATAAATTTCCCCGGCTGTCTGTAAAAAGTGCAGTTATATAATTTGAATCAATTGTACCGGGATCATTGGGAACATTTTGGTAAACAGCAAAAGAATAGCCGTCGTATTTGTTAAGGCCGTCTTTCGTTCCAAACCACATAAAACCGTCGCCGTCCTGGGTAATTGCCAGAACGGCATTTTGGGATAGCCCGTCGTTGCTGGTTATATGTTTGAAGCGAAAATCCTGCGAGCTTCCGCGCAGTGGCAAGAGGACACAAAAAATAAGAAAAGCGAAAGACAGGGGTACATAAATCCGCCTGATTTTGCTTTTCATAACAGAGATCCTGGATAAAGAACCCACATTTTCATCGGAAAGCGGAATGGTATTATCTATGTAAGTTTTGTGAATCACTTAAAAAATGATGATCGGTTTGATTGATTTTGGTGTTACCGGTACTTTTAATAATAAAGTGTACGGTGTAAAAATATATAATGGGATAATCTTAAAAAATTCGATTAAAATTACAGATTTTTTCTAAATGTAACGAAAGTAACACAGAAAAGAGCTTATAATCAATAAGTTTTATTTTTTCTGCATAAAAAATTGCGGGGTCCATCAGGCTCAGGTTATTCACTTTTTTTAAGAGATCCAAGGAAAAAAATCAGTCGGTTATTTGTTTGAAAAGGATTATTTTTGTTAGCATTAGAAAAGTATTATGAGCAAAGAAATAGAAATTGCAAAAAAGGATCTCGGTAAAAAGGGTTATTTGGATATGGATATTCCTTCAAAGTTGGATTACGCCGCCGAGATACGTAAACTTAAAAAAGAAAAAAATGCCGTCATTCTGGCACATTATTACCAGGAACCAGCCATTCAGGATATTGCTGATTTTGTAGGCGACAGCCTTCAGTTGTCATACAAAGCAGCAGAAGCGGATGCAGATCTCATCGTTTTTGCTGGGGTACATTTTATGGCTGAGACCGCCAAAATTTTAAATCCGCGAAAGAAGGTGATCCTTCCAGATTTCAATGCGGGCTGTTCTCTGGCTGAGTCCTGTGATGCAAAAGACCTGCAGGCTCTTAAAGACAAACATCCTGACCATATTGTAATCACGTATGTAAATACTTCTGCAGAGGTAAAGGCCATCAGCGATATTTGCTGTACCTCCTCCAACGCCAAAAAAATTGTAGATTCAGTTCCCCTGGACCAGCCGATCATTTTTGCGCCGGATAAAAACCTGGGTGCCTGGATACAAAAGGAAACCGGAAGAAAAATGCTCTTGTGGGATGGTGCCTGTGTAGTGCATGAGGCATTTTCTATAGACAAATTACTGCACACATTTCAGGAACATCCTAAAGCAAAAATAATTGCCCATCCCGAATCGGAAGACCATATTTTAAAAACGGCAGAATACATCGGTTCAACTTCAGGGCTGATTCAATACGCCAAAAACAGTCCGGCGCAGGAATTTATTGTTGCCACTGAAGCAGGCATACTTCATGAGATGCAGAAGGAAGTACCCGGCAAAAAATTCTTTCCTGCACCTTCGCACGAAGACAATACCTGTGCCTGCAGCGAATGTCCGTATATGAAAATGAATACCATGAAAAAATTGTACCTGTGCATGAAATATGAACTCCCGGAAATTCACGTTCCTGAAGAAATTCAAAAAAAGGCCCTTGTACCCATTCAGCGCATGTTAGAAATATCCTCCAGGTAATATGAGCAGGTTGCAATCAGATATCTTAATTCTCGGTTCGGGAGTTGCCGGCCTGACCGTGGCAATAAAACTGGCCAAAACGCTACCTGACAAAAAGGTTTTTGTAGTTACCAAAGCTGAAGAGAGCGAATCGAATACAAAATATGCACAGGGAGGGGTCGCAGCCGTATGGGATAAACTGGATTCTTTTCAGGACCATATAGATGATACCATGGTGGCAGGTGATTTTGAGAATGACCTGGAAGTGGTTAAAATGGTGATTGAAAACGCACCTAAATGCATGGAGCAGCTCATTTTATGGGGGGCAGAATTTGACGAGGATGAAAGCGGAGCACTCGATCTGGGCAAGGAAGGAGGGCATTCGGCAAACCGTATACTCCACCACAAAGACATAACCGGTTTGGAGATCGAGAGAACCTTATTAAGGCAAGTGGCCGGGCTGAAGAACATTGTGCTTTTACCCCATCATTTTGCTATAGACCTGATTACGGAACACCATATTGAGAGTAAGTACCCCAGATCAAATACCACTTGTTTTGGTGCCTATGTCCTAAACCAGCAAACGAACCAGATCGATACTTTCCTTGCAGATTATACAGTACTGTCCACAGGCGGGGTAGGTCAGGTGTACGCAGCAACAACCAATCCGGTTATCGCAACCGGAGATGGTATAGCCATGGCACACAGGGCCAAGGTGAATATTTGGGATATGGAGTATGTTCAGTTCCATCCTACGGCCCTTTACCAACCGGGTGTAAGTCCGGCATTTTTGATTTCGGAAGCGGTAAGAGGTGCCGGGGCTTATTTGAGAAATACCAAAGGAGAAAGATTCATGCTTGAACTGGACGAGAGAGCAGAATTGGCTCCAAGAGATGTGGTATCGCGTGCTATCAATGCGGAACTCCTGAAAAGCGGAGACCATTTTGTTTATCTGGACTGCACACATCTGGATCCCGAAAATTTCGTAAATCACTTCCCGAATATCTTTGAAAAGTGCAGAAGCATTGGTATTGATCCAAGAAAACAAGCCATTCCCGTTGTACCGGCACAGCATTATATTATGGGCGGGGTAGCCGTAGATAAAAACGGCAGGACTTCGCTTAAAAGTTTGTACGCCTGCGGGGAGTGTTCGCGGACGGGATTGCATGGGGCAAACAGACTGGCCTCAAATTCCCTGCTGGAAGCACTGGTGTATGGAAATAAAATAGCAGAAGATATTATTGGGCAACTGCAGGTATCTCCTGATAAAAACAAATTGACCATTAAGGAATGGAATGAGGAGGGAACGGTAATGCCTAAAGAAATGGTATTGATCTCACACAACAGAAAGACGGTACAGGCAATCATGACGGACCTGGTGGCGATCGTGAGGTCGGATGAAAGGCTGGAAAAGGCGATGGACCATCTTTCTTATCTTTATTCAGATACTGAAAAGGTTTATGCCCGGTCAAAATTGTCACCTCAGTTATGCGAACTCAGAAATCTCATCACCATTGCCTATCTGATTACCAGGCAGTCTATGAAGAGAAAAGTCAATAAGGGCGCTTTTTACAGTTTGGATAACCTGAACAGGGAATAATTCTCCTGTTTGATCACTATTTCCTTACGCTGAAAAAATAAGATCTTCTTAAACTAAGAAGCCCGCACCATAAAAAACATGTGCGGGCTTTATATTTGGACTGTAATGAATCCAACCTGAAGGCTAACTCTTTGCCCTCGGGGAAGTGGATCATTTCAGTGCTTTAGCGATCCTGGAAATGGCCTCGATCAGGTTTTGCTGTGACGCGGCATAAGAAATTCTGATGCACTCCGGTGCTCCGAATGAATCACCGGCAACGGTAGCCACATTGGCTTCTTCAAGCAGGAACATAGAAAAATCAGAGGCATTTTTAATATTTTTCCCTTTGATGGTCTTATTAAAATAATACGAAACATCCGGGAAAACATAAAAGGCACCTTTGGGTACATTGACCTTGATCCCATCAATTTTTCTAAGGAGGTCAATCACCAGGTCCCGTCTTTTATGGAACTCATCTACCATAAACTGTATGCGCGAAACCGGATTATCAAGGGCGGCGATCGTAGCTCTCTGTGCGATACTGTTGGTGCCGGAGGTAACCTGACCCTGAAGTTTTGTACAAGCCTTGGCGATCCATTCAGGAGCTCCCAAATATCCAAGTCTCCAGCCTGTCATAGCAAAAGCCTTGGCCACCCCATTTACCGTAATGGTTCTGTCGTACATACTTTCTATCGCTGCAAAACTAAAATTGGGGGCACCGTAGTGAATGTGTTCGTAGATCTCGTCAGACAGGATATAAATATTCGGATATTTTTCCAATACCTTGGCCAGGGCCCTGTATTCCTGTTCCGTATAAACAGTTCCGCTCGGGTTGTTTGGGGAATTGAAAAAAATCATTTTGGTCTTAGGTGTGATTGCAGCTTCCAGTTGCTGAGGTGTGATCTTGAAATCGGTCTCTATCGTGGACGGAATTTCTATAAATTTTGCCTCCGCCATGGTTGCAATGGCAGAATAGCTCACCCAGTATGGTGCTGGCAGCAGAACCTCATCACCCGGATTTAACAATACAAGTGCAGCATTGGCAATACTTTGCTTTGCACCTGTTGAAACAACGATCTGACTGGGTTTATAAGTAAGGTTATTATCTCTTTTGAATTTCCTGCAGATGGCCTCTCTCAATTCCAGATACCCGTCAACCGGGGTGTAGGAGTGGTAATTTCCATTGATGGCATCGATCGCTGCCTGACGGATATAATCAGGTGGATTGAAGTCGGGTTCCCCCAAACTTAAACTGATAATATCCTTGCCCTGCTCTTTTAATTCTCTTGCTTTGGCTGCCATAGCCAGCGTTTCCGAAACTGGCAAACGATTGATTCTGTCGGATAAGGGATGTGACATGTAAAAAATAAATTTTGTTTAAGGTTTAATTTATGCGATCTCAGCTTGTTTTCCCAGGTAGCTCAGTTGTTTGAAATGGTCGATAAAAGCACCCCGCATGGTTCGGTATTCGTTATAGGGCAAATTGAATTCCTTTGCAGTCTGTCTGACTATATCTGATAGCTTTTTGTAGTGTATGTGCGAAATATGAGGAAAAATATGATGTTCAACCTGGTGGTTCAAACCGCCAGTATAAAAATTGACAAGTTTGTTATTGATGGCAAAGTTGGAAGTGGTGAACAACTGGTGTATCGCCCAGGTGTGTTCCATATTTCCTTCCTGATCCGGTAGCGGCATTTCCGTATTTGGCATAACATGTGCCAATTGGAACACAACACTCAGAATCATACCTGCCGTGTAGTGCATAACAAAAAAGCCGATTAAAACCTGCCACCAAAGCAAATCAGAAAAAAGCATGGGCAAAACCAGCCATACTGTATAATAAAGAATCTTGGTAATTACAAGAACAGACCATTGTTTTGCAGGGCTGGGCAATTTACCGAAAGAGAGTTTCCTTCTCAGGTAATTTCTAGTTTGTTTGAAATCTGTGGTTATAGCCCAGTTGATCGTGAGCAGGCCGTACAGAAACAGGGAATAATATTTTTGGAAACGGTGAATTTTCAGTTTATCCGCATGCTCAGAAAAACGAATCACCCTGCCTGCGCTTATGTCTTCGTCCATTCCCTGAATATTGGTATAGGTATGGTGCAACACATTGTGCTGTACCTGCCAGTTATAAACATTTCCGGCAAGAATATACATGCTGCTGCCCATCATTTTATTTACCCAGTTCTTGCTGGAAAATGATTCGTGATTGGCGTCGTGCATCACATTCATCCCAACTCCGGCCATACCTATGCCCGACAAAAATGCCATAAGCAGCTGCACCCATCCCGACATCGGAACGGTGAGAGCCAAAATAAAGGGAAGAAAGAAGAGGAGGAACATAAAAACCGACTTGGAATACAATTTCCAGTTTCCGGTCTTCTTTAGGTTATTGTCTTTAAAATAATCGTTTACTCTTTTATTTAAAGTTCTGAAAAAATTTGTTTTGTCACGTGTAATGAATTTAATCTCCTTCATTGAATGCTGATATTACCTGAAAATAATTATATTAAATGTCTACAAAGTTAGTGGTTTTTTTAATGAAATTTGAATTAATTTACCAAAATATCAATGTCCAATTAAATTGTATTTTAGCTGTCAAAATTTAATGATGGAAAAAATTCTGGCTTACTTTCCTGATTTGTCCGCTGAGCAGATTGAAAAATTTAGTTCCCTGAAAAAACGCTATGAGGAATGGAACGAAAAGATCAACGTCATCTCACGCAAGGATATGGATGATTTTTACGAAAGGCATGTGCTGCATTCACTGGGGATAGCAAAAATTCAGCCTTTTGAGCTAGGGTCAAGAATATTGGATATCGGCACAGGAGGAGGTTTTCCGGGCATACCTTTGGCTATTATGTTCCCCGGAGTGCATTTTCATCTGGTGGACTCGATCGGGAAAAAAATAAAGGTGGTGCAGGAGGTAGCTCACAGTCTGGGTCTCGAAAATGTGCTTGCAGAGCAGAACAGGGCAGAAAATATTACCGGGGAATACGATTTTATTGTGAGTCGCGCGGTAACCGGCATGGATGATTTTGTAAAATGGACCAAAAATAAAATTGCCAAAAAGCAAATTCACACTTTGAAGAATGGAATTCTCTACTTGAAAGGAGGGGATTTAACCGACGAACTGAGGAACTTTGAAAAAGCCACCGTGTTTGAACTGTCAGACTATTTCGGCGAAACGTTCTTTGAGACAAAAAAACTCGTTCACATACCTTTGAAATACAGGGGATAGCTTGAGGTGCTTTTGCAAACAGCACGTTTTCAATTAATTACAAAAAAAAGCCTGCATTTGCAGGCTCTAATCTTAAAAAATCAAAGAATAAATACTAAATAGTTCTTACATTTATTGCGTTTAATCCTTTTTTTCCGTCTTTTAAATCGAATTCTACTGTGTCACCTTCTTTAACTCGGTCGGTTAAACCGGAGATGTGCACAAAGTACTCTTTTTTTGAGTCGTCATCGATAATAAATCCGAATCCTTTTGACTCGTTGAAAAATTTTACTGTTCCTGTATTCATGGTAATATTAGATAAAAAATAAATTAGGTGCAAAGATAAAATTAAAAATTAACATAGAAAAGCCTTATTTGCTTTATTTTATAAATAGATGGTCCGAAGTTAAAAATCAATTTTTTTAATTGAATGAATTTGATTTGATAGAAGCAATACATCCCGAAATTTCTTTGCGAGATGTATTGCTTGGTCTCTTGCTTTTACACCTCCAGGAAAGGATATCTGTAATTCGATGGCGGCACAAAATTTTCTTTGATGGTTCGGTTTGAGATCCATCGCAGTAAGTTCCATACAGAACCGGCTTTGTCATTGGTGCCCGAACCCCTGGCGCCACCGAATGGCTGCTGTCCTACCACTGCCCCCGTTGGTTTGTCATTGATATAGAAATTTCCGGCAGCATTTTCCAGTACTTCTGTGGCATGGTCGATGACGTAGCGTTCTTTGCTGAAAATAGCACCTGTCAATGCGTACATTGAGGTTCCGTCTATCAGTTCCAGAACAGATTTCCAGTCATTGTCGGGATATACATACACTGTCAGTATAGGGCCGAAAAGTTCCGTGCACATGGTCTCATACTTTGGATTGGAAGTAAGGATTACAGTAGGCTGGATGAAATAGCCTGTCTTGTCATCGTATTTTCCACCCATAATAACTTCAGCATCTTTGTCTTTTTTGGCCTGATCTATATATGAAGTCAGTTTGGTAAAGGCTTTCCTGTCAATGACTGCATTGATAAAATTGCCATTGTCATCCGGCGGACCGGTTTTTATTGAAGCCAGATCTTCTTCCATGAACTTTCTCACATCTGCCCATTTGCTTTTTGGTATATAAGCTCTCGAAGCTGCCGAACATTTTTGCCCCTGGTATTCAAAGGCTCCCCGGGTGAGCGCTGTGGCAACCTGCCGGGCATCGGCGGAACTGTGCATCCATACAAAATCTTTTCCGCCTGTTTCTCCAACGATCCTCGGATAACTTTTGTAGAGTCCGGCATTCAAATTTTTTCCTATGGTTTCCCAGAAGCTGTTAAACACCGGGGTGGAACCTGTAAAATGTATTCCGGAGAACTGCGGGTGGTTTAAAATGGTTTCTGTGATCATAGAAGATGTTCCGGTTATCATGTTGATGACACCATCCGGCACACCGGCCTCCTTAAATATTTCCATGATTACCTGTGCTGAATATACCTGTGTCTCGGCGGGTTTCCAAACAACCACATTGCCCATCAATGCCGGGGCCGAAGGCAGATTTCCTGCTATGGAAGTGAAATTAAAAGGGGTGATCGCATAAACAAAACCCTCGAGAGGCCTGTACTGCATGCGATTCCAGATACCTTCAGAGGAGAGGGGCTGGTCCTGGTAAATTTGGGCCATAAAGGATACGTTGAACCTGAAAAAATCAGCCAGCTCACAAACGGCATCGATTTCTGTCTGCATCATATTTTTTGATTGTGCGATCATGGTTGCTGCGTTCATCCTGTCGCGGTAAGGGCCGACAAGCAGATCGGCAGCTTTTAAAAATATGGCAGCCCTTGATTCCCAGGGTGTTTTGGCCCAGCTTTTCCGTGCTTCCAGCGCTGCCTCCACAGCCATCGCAATGTGTTTTTTTTCTGCCCTGTGAAAAACGCCCAGATCGTGCTGGTGGTCATGGGGGGGATGCATACTTTTGGTGTCTCCTGTTCTAATTTCTTCAGCACCTATATACAATGGGATATCGACTTTTTCATTATACATCTTCCTGTACATTGCCAATAATTTTTCTCTGTCCTTACTGCCCCTGGCGTAGGTACGAACAGGTTCGTTCACTGCATCGGGTACTTTATAAAATCCTGTAGCCATTACTTTTTTATTTAAATGTTAACTGATAATTTTGAGGATTTAAAGGTACAATATTTGTGTGATTTTTAAATATGAAATTGCGGTAAAGAAATTCAAATCTCTTTACCTTCGCTGCGAAACTGGTCTTCCTGTGGAACAGTGGTTTTTCATTTTTTTAGGTTTATACAAGACAGCGTCATAGGCAAGATTCAAAAAGGATAAGAAATAAATTATTTATGTGCACAGTTACTTTTATTCCCTTTCCCGATAACAATTTTATACTCACATCCAGCCGTGATGTGCCCTATTCCCGCGAAAAGGCGATTCCTCCTAAATATTACAATGAGGATGAGGTGCTGCTGGAATATCCCAAAGACGGAAAGGCGGGTGGTACCTGGATCGGGCACAGCAGTAAACTGCGATTGATCTGCTTGTTAAATGGTGGATTCCAAAACCATGAAAGTGCCGGTAACTACCGGAAAAGCAGGGGGATTATCGTTCTTGAGCTCCTGAAAGCAGCAGATATCAATCAGGCTTTGAAGGAAATAGACCTCCTGAATATAGAACCATTCACCCTGGTTATTGTTGAATGGGATTTTGACCTTTTCCTGTTTGAATTCGTCTGGGATGGTCAGCAAAAGCATTTCAGAATTGTGCCAAAAGAACCCTGTATCTGGTCATCAGCAACGCTTTACGACGAAGAGACAAAAGCCCTGCGCGAAACCTGGTTCTCGGCATGGCAGAAGGATTTTGGACTTTCGGATGAGTCAATAGCAGAATTTCACAGAAAGGCAGGCGTTGGTATACCGGCAATTGATGTGTTGATGGATAGGGGTGAAGGAGGCACAGTGAGCATAACAAAAGTAGTGAGGACGGGAGAAAAACTGGAAATGAGCTATCAGGAAATAGCCTGAATTCAAACCAAAAAAGAAATAAAGGATATGATGACAAAACCGATAGATGCTGAGAACAATAAAGAGTAAGTTGAGTACAATAAATTTGCTCATGGTTTTAAACCAGCCCTGCCGGTAAAAATTTTTCATCGATCTGTACAGGTAGTAAGGAAAAATAATAAAAAATACACCCAGCCCAATACCCGTGTTAAATATTTTATCAAAGATGAGTAGTAAACCCAGAATGATAAAAAAAGCGGTTTGCACATGAAATACGATGCAACAAATGCTCGGTGTAATTGTGCAGGCCCCCGGATATAAAAAAGGCTGACCAGCAGGGTAAAAACGGGAAGCAAAAAGAAAAGGGCTATCGATATTTTTGAGACCACGGAGTTTAAAAATCCTGATCGGTAGTCGGGATCATCCTTAAACTGGTTCAGGTTTTTGGCTTTGGTGTAATAAAAAGCGTTCCAGTAAGTGGTTTCGTAACCCAGGTGTTTGTAGCGCTGTGGGTATATCAGCATCTTTATTTTGCTTGTCGTAGTTCATAAAGGCGCGCATCTTTGTAAAGAGTTGTTCTCCGACAATTTCTTTCAACCAAATGTTGTCTTCAGACAATTTGAACTTATCGGGAATCGTATAATTGGCCTTATTTTCATTCAGCAAATTTTGGGTATGATCCACCGCGAAGGATTTGAATTCATGCAAGGAACTGATGTCCTTCCACTCATCTACGGTGACGCCTCCATTATTCCCCAGCAACTCCAAATAATAATTGATATGGGGATATACAGCGGCTTCGAATATGGAGTCTTTTTGGGTTGCATTGTATTTGGGGTCTTTCAAAAGCACATAATAATTTGAATTGGCAAATACCGAGTCCAGGTAGGCAGCAATTTTCTCTTTTCGCATTGCAACAATTGAGTCCTTAGAAATGGTATCCCGAACCATCAAGGAATCTAAAGTAGTTGGAATAGAATCCGTGACGGCGTTTTTATCAAATGGCACTGGTATTTTTCCGAGATCTTTTGCAAGGTTGGCTACTTTGAGGGAATCTTCGGCAGCAAGTCCCGGATTCTGTTTGCTCCGGGTAAGCGATTTGAATTCTTCGACGCGTTGAAAGATCCCCTGCAAAAGAAAAAAAAGTATGGTTACATGCAGAAAAAGCTGAAACGGATTGGCATATTTCATTCTCTTTCCTTCGATGTATTCTTTTGAAACCTTGCCTGGCCTGAAGATCAAAGGCACCAGAGTTCTGAACAAACGGTTGTCAAAAGAAAAAAATCCGGACAAGGTCTCAGAAAAATACTGTTTTAAACTGATCCTGTTTTCGTCATTGACCTGACCGCATTCCGGGCAAAAGTTATCTGTGATCAGCATGGAATGATCGCAGTTCAGGCATTTGGTGCCTTTCTTATTGCTTTTGAACCGGGTGGTAGATTTCATTAAATCGGAAAATTGTTCAGGTCTAAAGGTAAGAAAATGGTTTAAAAAGGGAGTAAGACTGCCGTAATTAATTCAGAACGGCAGGAACCACCAACTGAAAGGTTGGTATTTTCACCTGAAATTGTTTGCCTGTAGAAAAATTCACCATATTATAATAGCCCTTCATCGAACCCATCCGCGAAGTTAAAAAGCAATTGGAAGTATAGGTGTGAACCTGTTTGGGCAACAAGATAGGTTTCAATCCTATAACACCCTCTCCTTCAACAACTTCCATGCTGTTGAGTGAGTCATATATGTCCCAGTGCCTGTGGATGAGCTGCACGGTTTCATTGCTTTGGTTCTCAATACTGATGGTATAGCTGAAAACAAAATACATCATTTTATTCTCAAAATGAGTGCCTTCAAAATTCGTGGAGATCGAAATCCTGATCCCTTTTGTAACTTGTTGAACCATTGTGAATAAGACGATTATAATACAGCAAAGATACAAATTATTCCAAAAACATATATAGTATGCTGGTAATTAGTTCATGAGGCACTTCCTGAATGACATTTCATCGGTAAATTCAATAAAAAAGATAAAAAAGTATTTTTTATGATAAAAATCATTATTTTTGAAAAAAGCCCTTCATATCTTTGCAACCGATGTTACAAATAATTGTTGTTTTAATTCTAAAATTAAAATCCAAATCCAAATGAAATACTTAACGAATATCCTTAGCCTATTTTGTGTGCTGTTTTTCTTTTCCTGTGAGCAGAAGGAAAAAGTAAATGAACAGGTAACCGTCCCTGCTGCTGCAGAACAAACGAACAAAGGGCAGGCGTCTGTCGCAGATGATGTCTCTGCTGCCAATGCTTTGCAGGTAGCAAAATCTTTAGATGATTTTAAAACGCTGGTGGTCGCTATTGAAGCAGCCGGAGTACAGGACGCGGTTGTTAATGCCGGACCATTAACCGTATTTGCACCTGTGAACGGAGCATTTGACAAATTACCTGCCGGTACGGTTGAAGATCTGCTCAAGCCTGAAAACAAAGCAAAACTGGCCTATATACTTACAAACCACGTGGCTCCGGCAAATTATCCCGATACACAGCTTATAAAAGAAGCGGCTAAAGGAAGAAAATTATATATGGCTTCTGGAAAATACCTTGTGGTAGAACAGAAGGAAGACGGTATCTATGTTGGAGGTACAAAAATTTTAAAAACAGTAAAAGTGAGTAACGGCTGGATCCATGTCATCGACAATGTTTTGGTTCCGGCAGAATAATTAATTTATTATATATATGAGAAGAATTTCAATGATTGCCGCCCTGGCGCTGAGTATGTCCATTTTAGGGTGTGGAAACGAAAAATCGGAGGGAAATACAACAGAACCGGTCCAAAAAGCAGAAGAGGAAAAGGTTGTTTCCGATCCAAAGACGGATAAAGGCGTTGGTCCGATCACAAGCATAACACTCGGAGAAATAGACCCTGCACTGGCAGAGCAGGGGAAAGTTTTGTTTGCTTCAAAATGCAGTGCCTGTCATAAAATTGACAAACGATTTGTTGGGCCAGCTTTAAAAGGAGTAATCAGACAGAAGAACTCCGGAATGGATTATGAACATGATTTTAAATCCTGATAAAATGGTGGTTGAGAACGAGGAGGCTAAAAAATTACTGGCGGAATACCTGTCGCCTATGGCCAATCAAAGTCTGAAAGAAGAAGAAGCGAGAGCCATTTTAGAATATCTCAGAACAGAAAAATAAGAGTACAAACCGAAAAATAATATAATATGAAATCAATTATGAAAACTTTTGCATTGCTTTTCACAATATTTTCAATGATGGTCGCCTGTGCACCCTCAGAGAAAGGTGGAAATAAAGGAGCAATCTCGGGAAATGCCGCAGAAAAAGTATATGTGGCCCCCGGACAACTGGATGAATTCTACGCTTTTATTTCCGGAGGATTCAGCGGACAGCTGGCTGTTTACGGACTCCCATCCGGCAGGTTATTTAAGGTGATCCCCGTATTTTCTGTCGACGCAGAAAAGGCCTGGGGCTTCAATGAAGAAACCAAACCCATGCTGAATACTTCCCATGGTTTTATTCCCTGGGATGATTCACACCATCCTGACATTTCCCAAACCAATGGAGAACTCGATGGCAGGTGGGTATTTATCAATGGTAACAACACACCAAGGATAGCAAAAATCGACCTGACCTCTTTTGAGACAACAGAGATTATTGAAATACCAAATTCAGCAGGGAACCACAGTTCATCTTTCGTTACTGAAAATACGGAATATGTGGTAGCCGGAACCCGTTTTTCAGTGCCTTATCCACAAAGGGATATGCCAATCAGCGAATACAAAGGAAACTTTAAAGGGGCTCTTACATTTATTAGTGTTGATCCAAAGAACCGGAGGAATGGACATTGCATTCCAGATCATGATGCCAGGTTTTAACTATGATCTGTCTCATCCCGGACGTGGCGCTTCGCACGGATGGTTCTTCTTTACAACTTATAATACTGAAGAAGCAAACTCATTGCTGGAAGTAAATGCCTCACAAAACGACAAGGATTTTATCGCTGCGATCAACTGGAAAAAAATTGAAGAATATGTCAAAAATGGAGGAGGAACAAAAGCTCCTGCAAATTATGCGCATAACGTATACGATGAGCATACACACACGGCTACATCTACAATGAAAAAAGAAGTGCTGATTGTTAATCCTTCAGATGTACCCGGAGCTGTTTATTTTATGCCTACCCCAAAATCTCCTCACGGTTGTGACGTAGATCCAAGTGGTGAGTACATCGTGGGAAGCGGAAAACTGGCAGCAGAACTAACAGTACATTCATTTAGTAAAATGATTAAGGCCATTGAAGAGAAAAAATTTGATGGTGATGCCTATGGTATTCCGATCTTAGCTTATGATGCAACTTTGGCAGGAGCAGTTAAACAACCCGGATTGGGCCCGCTTCATACTGAATTTGACGGACAGGGAAATGCCTATACCACTTTTTTCATTTCATCAGAAGTTGTTAAATGGAAATTGGGAACCTGGGAAGTGATCGACCGCAAACCGACCTATTACTCTGTTGGCCACCTGATGATTCCTGGAGGTAATTCCAGAAAACCATTTGGAAAATATGTGGTTGCCATGAACAAAATCACAAAAGACCGGTATTTGCCAACTGGTCCGGAAGTAACACAATCTGCGCAATTATATGATATTACCGGCGAAAAAATGGAATTGTTGCTCGACTTTCCAACCATCGGCGAGCCGCATTATGCAGCAGGTATTCCTGCTGATATTGTAGCCAAGAATTCCAGAAAAATTTATAAATTAGAAGAAAATAAACACGAATATGGTATTAAAAATGAATCAGAAGCCAAAGTTATAAGAAAGGGCAATGAGGTACATGTTTATATGACCATGATACGTTCTCATTTCGCTCCGGATAATATTGAAGGTGTTGAGGTTGGAGATAAGGTGTTTTTCCATATCACAAACCTGGAGCAGGATTATGATGTGCCACATGGATTCTCAGTTATCGGGGCAAATACTTCCGAATTGCTGATCATGCCGGGACAAACAGAAACAAGCTATTGGGAACCCAAACAAGTTGGCGTGTGGCCGTTCTATTGCACAGATTTCTGTTCTGCATTGCACCAGGAAATGCAGGGATATGTTCGTGTATCAGCAAAAGGAGCAGGGGTACCATTAAAATTTACCCTTGATGGGGACCCGCTTAAAATGCCCTGATATTCATAAAGAATAATAATAACATAGTTTTAAATAGAGTATTTTTTAAAACGGACAGATATTGGGGGATACTGTCCGTTTTTTCATAAAAATGAAAGCATGAAAAAATCAAAAATATTAATGATCCTTGGCTCATTATTGCCGCTGAGCCTGTTTTTTTTACCCTTGTGGAACATAACGCTTGAAGCACCCCAATACCCGATTCCGCTTGGTATGGATATCTATATCAGCAAATTTGCCGATTACCACGAACATGACATCAAAAACATCAACCTGATGAACCATTATGTTGGGATGAAATATATACCGGAGACGATTCCTGAGTTTAAAATATTTCCTTTGGTAATTGGTATTATGGCTGCTCTTGGAGTGATCATTGGTTTTCTGGGTAAGCACAAATTATTTCTGGCCTGGTTTATACTGATGTCTTTATTGTGTATAGCAGGGATGTACGACTTTTATCTTTGGGAATACGATTATGGACACGATCTGGATCCAAAAGCCATCATGAGTTTTAAAAACCCGGATGGTACTCCAATGGGTTTTCAACCTCCCTTGTTTGGATCAAAAGACATATTAAATTTTACGGCGCATTCATATCCCAGACCCGGAGGTTATGTCCTGTTTGTGGGTATTTTGCTTACTTTCATCGCCTTTCTTGTCGGCAGGAAAGAAGCAAAACGAACTAACAATTAGTTTTTTATTTTCAAACAAAGAAATTAATATCTTGACAACTGTTAAAACTTAGCGATATGTTGATCCGTAATTTGTTGTATATTTTAGTTTTATTCATATTGACCGGCTGCGAGGTTCAGCCTGTTCCCATTGAGTTTGGCAAAGAGGAATGCAGTTTTTGTAAAATGACCATTGTTGACCGGCAACATGCTGCCCAGCTGGTAACCAAAAAAGGGAAACAGTTTAAATTTGATGCTATAGAATGTATGCTCAATAGCCTGAATCAAAAGCAAAATTCCCAGGAGAATCAAATCTATCTGGTCAGCGATTACGGTAAAGGAACCATGACCAAGGCAGAAGACGCCACCTATTTGGTCAGTCAGGCCATCAAGAGTCCGATGGGAGCCTTTTTGTCGGCCTTTTCTTCAAGAACGGATGCTTTGACAACAAAAGATCAGCATGGGAGGTGAAATTTATACCTGGGAAGAAATCAAGAAAAAATATGAAATTGAATAAAAGGACAATTTTGTTATTTTTTCTGGGTTCTTTTTTCTTTATGAACACTTCTTTTGCAAAAAAAATCGAAGTTTGTTCAAATTGTGAGGTCAGGTCAGTAAAAAAAGCCGTCGATCTGGCTGCTGAAGGAGATGAGATCATCATCCATCCCGGAATTTACAAAGAACACAATATTGTAATAAAAAAATCCATATCAATTAAAGGTATCGGTAATCCGGTAATAGATGGTGAGAATTTAGAAACAATTTTTCATATCAGTGCAAACAATTTCTCTGTGCAGGGCCTTACTATTATTAATGTAGGAAAGAGCTTCACCAAAGATTTTGCCGGAATTCTGATCTCAAGATCCAGTAATTTTCTCATCAAAAACGTAGAACTAAAAAATGTTTTTTTTGGTATTTTAATAGAAAAATCCAAGCAGGGTATAATTTCATACAATAAGGTGAGCAGCAATGCCGTGACCGAAGCGGGCTCAGGAAACGGGATTCACCTGTGGCATTGTGAGCATATGCAGGTGGATAACAATACGCTTACCGGAATGCGCGACGGAATCTATTTCGAGTTTGTGAAAGAAAGCAAGATTTTTAAGAATAGGAGTTACAAAAATTTGCGCTATGGCCTGCACTTTATGTTCTCCAATAACGATTCCTATTACGACAATGAATTTGTGGATAACGGGGTTGGCGTTGCAGTTATGTTCTCAAAATTTATTGATATGAGAAATAACCTGTTCACCAAAAACTGGGGAAGCGCTTCTTATGGCTTGCTTTTAAAAGAGATCTACGATGCAAAAATTGAAAATAACAAGTTTACAACCAACACCGTCGGCGTTAGCGTTGATGGTTCAACCAGGGTCAGTTTTGAGGGCAATCTCTTCGCTAAGAACGGATGGGCAATAAATGTGATTGGTGCTTGCTACGAAAACACGTTTACCGGAAATAATTTTATGCATAATTCTTTTGATCTGGCGCATAGCGGTAATGTGAACTCAAACAAATTTGATAAAAATTTCTGGAGTGATTATACGGGCTACGATTTAGATGGAAACGGTATTGGAGATGTGCCCTACAGGCCGGTAAAATTATTTTCCTATATAACCAACCGTTCACCTGAGGCCATCGTATTGCTGAGAAGTTTGTTTGTGGATATGATAAATTTTTCGGAAAAAGTTTCACCGGTTTTTACTCCGGATAACCTGATGGACCCTAACCCGCTGATGAAGGCTGCACTATGATAGAAATAAAGAATTTAAGCAAAAAATTCGGAAAACTGACTGTTCTGGATCAACTGGAACTCTCAATAGATGAGGGGGGTATATTCGCCGTCCTCGGCCCAAACGGATCCGGAAAAACCACGCTCATCAAATGTATTTTGGGGATGGTAATACCGGATAGCGGTAATATTTTGATCCAGAATGAAAGCGTGTTAAAAAAATGGGCTTATAGGAATGATATTAATTACCTGCCACAGATAGCCAACTTCCCCGCGAACCTGACCGTAAAAGAATTGCTTGCCATGGTTAAAAACCTCCGGCCCAAACCCGCTTCTGAAGAAAGATTGATAGACTTGTTCGGCCTGCAGCCATTTCTTGATAAAAAATTGGGCTACCTCTCAGGCGGAACAAAACAAAAGGTCAACCTGGTACTTACTTTTATGTTCGACTCGAAATTGTTCATCCTGGATGAGCCTACCAATGGCCTTGACCCCGTTAGCCTGATACGGTTAAAGGGCCTGATTGCGGAAGAAAAGAAAAAGGGCAAAACAATTTTGATAACTACCCATATCATGAGTCTGGTGGAAGAAATTGCCGATGAGATCGTCTTTTTACTCGACGGAAACATTTATTTTAAGGGCAAGGTATCATCATTAAAAGAGATGACAGAGGAAAGGGATCTGGAACATGCCATTGCTAAAATAATCACGAAAGAATATGTTTAAGATATTAAAATACAGCTTTTACGATTTGATGCGCAGCCGCTGGAGCTATGTGTATTTCTTTTTTTATCTGGCACTTGGTTTTGTTCTGTTTTTTTTGAATAATGATCTCGGCAAGGCGATAATTACCCTTATGAACGTCATCATCGTTCTCACACCGCTGATCGCAACGATCTTCGGGGTTATGTATTATTATAATTCACGGGAATTTACTGAGCTTTTGCTGGCACAGCCTTTGAACAGAACAAAGATATTTATGGGACAATACCTCGGAATATCCTTGTCACTTACCCTGAGCCTGGTTTTGGGTTTGGGTATCCCATTTGTGTTTTATGGAATTTTCAGGTCGGCCGAGGTATTTGATTTCATTCTGCTGCTATTGATCGGAGCTTTCCTGAACTTTATTTTTGTGGCATTGGCATTTAATATCGCCCTGTCCAATGAAAATAAAATTAAAGGTTTTGGCTATGCCATTTTATTATGGCTTTTCCTTGCAGTAATTTATGACGGCTTATTCTTAAGCTTTTTACTGGTCTTTGCAGAATACCCGCTGGATAAATTTTCGTTGGCAGCCACTTTTTTTAACCCCATCGACCTTTCAAGAATTCTCATCCTCTTAAAACTGGATATCTCGGCCTTGCTTGGATATACCGGGGCTATTTTCAATAAGTTCTTCGGCAACCATACCGGTTTGTTGATTTCACTTGTATCCTTATGTCTGTGGGTATTTTTACCCGTTCTCAGGATGCGGGCCAAGTTGAGAAAAAAAGATTTTTAACTTCAGTTTTTAAGGGTCGTGGAATTGGCTGAACCAATACCTACAACCTGTGTGTACCTGTCGCCAAAAGCTTTGTAGTAAACAACAACCGAATACTCATTTTCTGTTTCATAAAAGGTTCCTTCAATGGCCCGGGTATCGATTTGATTTTGGTCCGCAAGAACATAAAGATAATTATAAAATCCCTGTTTAAAAAGCATGGTAGCCTCGTATAATTTTGTTTTTGGATTGTAGTGCATTTTGTTGTCTTCACCCAGAGCCCAGTTATTGTAATTGCCATAGATATAGATGTTCTTGTTTCCCGGGTCGACAGTGGTTTCCAGACTGAAATAAACCCGGCTGTAATCAGCTTCTGTTTGCTGGTTATTACTGTCCAGTGTGCGTACAACAAAATTGCCGTTCGCATCTGGGTTAAAAGTATAGGCGCGGTTAGCCCGCTCCAGATCTGTATAGAGATAGGTATTAAAAATATCTTCCAATCTTGTTCTTTGTATCCTTACAGAGGCATTCCTGATCTCTTTGGTGTCGAAATACAAATACTCATTGTCACCCCAGTAAGAGATCTCGCTCACATAGTTGTACATCAATTGGTTGTTCCTGACGTACTTGGGCGCTATGTTTTTTCTGACTGAATTCCAGTCCCAGTTTTTGTAAACGGCAACTTGGATCTCCTGACTGTGGTCTCTGAGATTCAGGTTCGGATGGTTAATGATAAACTCGACATCCTGCTTTTGGTAGGTATTTTGTATGTCCCTGCTGCGGTGAACCGTGACCACAACATCCACACGGGGTTCATAAACGATGAACCGCCGGCTGAAGACCACATTCTTCCTGTCATCCAAAACAGATAAAACGTAGTTACCGCTTATTTTGAGCCGCAGATTTTCGTTGGGTATGGTTAAACGGTAATGTGTATATGGCTGCAGGGTGTTAAAGGAATTTTCGAATTTCCTTATCCTGTCCTCAGGAAAACCCGAAGCAAATTCAGTGCTCATCAGTTTGGAGGGTACCCAGTTATAATCGTAATGTTCGATTTTGTAATAATAATACTTCTGATCCCCTTCGAGGTCATCAAAGGAAAAATTCAAAACTTCACCCAGGGCGATGACGGGTGTATATGTATTGGGTGTAGAGGCTTCGAAGATGACAGATTTTATATAGGATGGCGGATTTTTCTGCCCCGGAATCTGGCCAATACTGCTGAGTGCACCTGCAAAATAAAAAATTAAATACAAACAGAATGAAAAGTCTTTTCCGGTAAAAGTGCTGGTCGTTTTCAATTTTAAGTAATTTATACGGTAAAAATAAACTAAAACTATCTGTTTTCATGACCCTTAGGTAAACAAATTGAGTTGTATTATTTTTGAAATAAATAATTTGTAGTAAATAATTATTATTAAATTTGCTGGCCTGAGGCCAACAGCAAGATGCCTAATTGTACAATTTGTGTTAGGATCTGCATAATCAGCTGAATATTAATCAATTAATGCAAACTATGTCAAAAGACATTCGTATACCCAAAGGGCTGAACATAAAGCTCAAAGGTGTTGCTGAAAAGACAATTTCCGATCTTCCCCGTTCTGATGTGTATACTATCCTGCCATCTGAGTTTCATGGAATTATACCAAAACTCAATGTGAAGGAGGGGGATAAGGTATTGGCTGGTGACACCATATTTCATTCTAAGACTAATGAGCTCGTAAAGTTTGGATCACCGGTCAGCGGGAAAATTCAGGAAATTCGCAGGGGCGAAAAACGAAGCATACTCGAGATCAAAATTAAGGCTGATGAAGTTGATTCTTACAGGGAAATGGGAATAAAGGACCCACTTAAAATGAGTGCTGAGGAAGTTAAAATCCATCTTTCAAATGCAGGTTGTTTTCCTTGTATTACGCAGCGCCCTTATGCCGTTATCGCCAACCCCAATGATACCCCCAGAGATATTTTTATTTCCGGTTTTTCAAGTGCACCACTGGCTGCCAGTGAACCCTATGCCTTAGGCGGACATGAAAAGGATTTTCAAACAGGTATTCATGTGTTGAACAAACTAACCTCTGGAAAAGTACATCTCTCTGTTTCGGCTGATGAAATTGGTTTCTTTGATAAACTGGAAAAGGTTGAACTTTACCGTGTATCTGGAAAACATCCGGCAGGAAATGTAGGTGTCCAGATCAACAAAATTTCACCGCTTAACAAAGGAGAAAAAGTCTGGACAGTGAAACCTCAGGATGTTGCTTTAATCGGACGCGTTTTCTCATCTGGAAAATATGATGTGACCCGTGTTTTTGCGTTTGCCGGGAGTGAAGTGGAAAAGCCACAGTATTACAGGGCAAAATACGGGACTGATCTTACAGGACTTTTTAGGAAACATGTAAAGAACAGTAAGGTACGTTTTATTTCCGGGGATGTGCTCTCTGGAAAAAATATGGGCAACAATACTTCCCTTGGATTTTATAATTCATTAATTACAGTCATACCGGAAGGAGATTATTACACCTTCTTTGGCTGGATGCCTTTTACACAAAATCAAAAACTGAGTCTGTCACGATCTTTCTTTAGTTGGTTGACACCCAATAAAGAGTATGTTTTGGATACGAATATGAATGGAGAGGAACGGGCATTGGTTTTAACGGGCGAAATGGAGCAGGTTTTTCCAATGGACATTTACCCAATGCAATTGCTGAAGGCCGCTTTGGTGAAGGATATAGATAAAATGGAAAATCTCGGTATCTATGAGGTAGCACCCGAGGATTTTGGTTTGATAGACTTCTCAAATACTTCAAAATTGGAAGCTCAGGAAGTGATTCGGGAAGCACTTGATTTAATGATTAAAGAAGTAGGTTAATTATGCAGTTTTTAAGAAAAAAAGTAGATCAGCTCAAGAAACCGTTTTTAAAAGGCGGAAAACTTGAAAAATATGAAAAAGGTTTTCAAGCTTTGGAGACTTTTTTATTTGTTCCTAACCATACTACTAAACACGGGGCACATGTACGCGATGGAAATGACCTGAAGCGCACCATGATGGTTGTGATTCTGGCCCTGATCCCTGCACTGTTATTTGGAATTTACAATGCAGGATACCAGCATTTTTCCCAGATTCAGGGGGCAGATATGTCTTTTTGGAATCTTTTTTCACACGGATTGTGGAAAGTCATTCCGATGCTTATTGTATCCTATGGAGTGGGCCTCGGTATTGAGTTTGCCTTTGCCATATGGAGAAATCATGAAGTAAATGAAGGATATCTGGTGTCGGGAATGTTGATTCCTCTTATCATGCCTATCGATCTGCCTTTGTGGATGCTGGCTTTATCAGTTGTATTTGCAGTAGTATTGGGTAAGGAAGTTTTTGGAGGAACCGGAATGAACATCTTCAACCCGGCATTGCTTGCCAGGGCTTTTGCTTTTTTTGCATATCCTACTTTTATGTCGGGAGACAAGGTATGGGTAAGTGATGCTTTAACTGTAGATGGTTTGTCCGGTGCAACAATCCTGGGCAGTCTGGCTCAGAATATAGAATCAACTTACAGTACCCTTGATATGTTTCTGGGTTTTATTCCCGGATCTATCGGTGAAACTTCAAAACTGGCAATTTTAATAGGAGCAATAATGTTGATCATTACGGGAGTAGGTAGCTGGAGGATTATGTTGGCATCAGTAATTGGGGCAGTGATAACGGTACTTTTGTTCAATATGCTGGGATTAAATGCACTGATGAATTTTAGCTGGTACAACCATTTGTTGGTAGGAGGTTTTCTCTTCGCAGCCGTATTTATGGCTACTGACCCTGTTTCAGGAGCTCAAACCAATAAAGGAAAGTGGATTTATGGCTTAATGATCGGCTTCTTTAGTATGACCATAAGAATTTTTAATCCGGCTTACCCGGAAGGTGCCATGCTGGCAATCTTATTGATGAATGCTGTTGCGCCAACCATTGATTACTATGTTGTGAACGGCAATATCAGTAAACGTAAAAAAAGAATTAAAAATAATAAACTAAAAACGACATAGACATGAATACAGAAGGAAATGGCTATACTTTTTTGTTTTCGACCGTTATGGTTGTTTTGGTGGCAACCGCTTTGGCTTTTGCGGCAACAGCTTTAAAACCAGCTCAGGAAGCCAATATCAAAAAAGAAAAGATGCAGTATATTTTGAGTTCTTTTGGCATGAAGGAAATATCCCGGGAGGATTCACCGGAAGCATATAAAACGCATGTTACAGGTGAATTGGTTCTTGACAACAATGGAAAGGAAATCGGTAAAGAAGGATTCTCCATTGATCTGGCTAAAGAAAAGGGTAAACATCCAGTTTTTATAGCTGAAAAAGACGGCCAAAAATTTTATGTCTTTCCAGTAAGGGGTATGGGATTATGGGATGCAATTTGGGCTTATGTAGCAGTCGACGAAAGCTTAACTGTGAAAGGTATCGTATTTGACCACAAAGCCGAAACACCGGGCCTGGGGGGAGATATCAACACAGATTTTTTTGAGGACCGATTTATGGGGGAGAAGATTTTTGATTCTGAAGGGACCTATCACGGTTTAAGCGTTGTGAAAGCTTATAAAGGCGGTGACGAAAAAACAGACGGACAGGTTGATGGTTTGTCAGGAGCAACCTTAACCTGCAACGGGGTTACAGTCATGCTTGTAGATGGTTTGAAGCCGTATGAACAATTTTTAAAGTCGATCAAAAAATAATCATTATGTCAGATACAAATAAAGAAGGGTTATTTTCGAAAAGTAATATCAAACTGATAACCAATCCATTGAACGACGATAACCCGATATCTGTTCAGGTTTTGGGTATTTGTTCTGCCCTGGCAGTAACTGTTCAAATGAAAAATGCCTTTGTAATGTCAATTTCGGTTATTGCTGTTGTGGCAATAGGAAATGTGATCATTTCCTTACTTAGAAATTATATTCCAAGCAGAATCAGAATTATTGTACAATTGGTTGTTGCGGCTGCACTGGTAATTCTGGTGGATCAGATATTGAAAGCATATGCCTATGATGTGAGCAAACAATTATCTGTTTTTGTCGGCCTGATCATCACCAACTGTATTTTGATGGGCAGGTTTGAGGCTTTTGCATTAAAAAATAAACCCTGGCCTTCTTTTTTAGACGGTTTAGGTAATGGACTGGGATACGGTTTTGTATTAATGGTTGTTGCTTTCTTCAGAGAACTGCTGGGTTCGGGAAAAATATGGGGATATCCGGTATTGGGAGACCCTATTGAAAAAACGGGTGTTTACAGTATGGGTTATATCAACAACGGACTTGTAATTCTGGCGCCTATGGCTTTGCTCATGGTAGGTATATTTATTTGGGTTCAGCGCGGAATCAATAAAAAATTAATTGAAAAATAATTTAAGGCATGGAATACGTAAATATTTTTGTAAAATCACTGTTTATTGAAAACATGGTTTTTGCCTATTTTCTGGGTATGTGTTCATTTTTGGCGGTTTCCAAAAAAGTTCCTACAGCAGTTGGATTGGGAGCAGCTGTAATTTTTGTTCAAGTGATAACGGTACCTCTTAATTACTTGATATACAAATATGTACTGGAGCCAGGGGCTTTGAAGTGGATTGATCCATCATTTGAGGCCTTGGATCTGAGTTTTTTAACTTTTATCTTATTTATCGCCTCGGTAGCGACAATGGTGCAACTGGTTGAAATGATCATTGAAAAATATTCGCCCTCACTATACAATTCCTTAGGACTTTTCTTGCCGCTGATAGCTGTGAATTGTGCTATCCTGGGAGGGTCCCTGTTTATGCAGCAAAGAATAGATGCAGGAGTTTACTCAAACATGGGTCATGTTCTGACCTTTGCCTTTGCTTCGGGATTGGGATGGGCTATTGCCATTATATTAATGGCCGCGATCAGAGAAAAAATGGAATATTCAAATGTGCTGGCACCCCTGAGAGGGCTTGGTATTACTTTTATTGTGACGGGTTTAATGGCAATCGGATTTATGAGTTTTGGAGGGATAGATTTGAATGCATTCAATAAAAAACCAGAGTTGAAAAGTGCAGATGAAAAAACAGAAATTTCAGAAGTGGCTCCTGCCAGCCCGGTTGATTCAATATCAGTTGGCAGTGTCACCAAAAGAAGTTTATGAGTAGTATAAATTCAAAAAATGGAATGAAAAAAATTATTAGTTCTAAGTTAATTATTTTTTGGCTTTGAACTTATAACCTATAACCTACAACTTACAACCTTATGTTTAGTATTACAGAACTTATCATATATTCAATCATTGCATTTTTAGTGCTACTGTTGTTAATGGTATTCATGCTTTTATATGCCAAGACAAAATTGGTAAACTCTGGAAATGTAAAGATTAAAATTAACGGGGAAACAGAAGTTGAAGTACCGGCTGGGGGCACCTTACTTTCAACCCTGTCGAATGCAAAAATATTTTTACCTTCTGCTTGTGGAGGTGGAGGTACCTGTTTGCAATGTAAATGTCAGGTACATGAAGGCGGTGGCGAACCCTTGCCTACAGAGGTTCCAAACTTTACGCGTAAAGAACTTGCGGATGGATGGCGATTGGGCTGTCAGGTAAAAGTAAAACAGAACATGGATATCGAAGTGCCTGAGGAGGTATTTGGAATTAAAAAATTTGAAGCTACTGTTGTTTCCAATTATAATGTTGCCTCCTTCATTAAGGAATTTATTGTAGAATTGCCTGAGGATATGAATTACAAGGCCGGTGGTTATATACAAATTGAAATCCCTAAGGCGGAAGTAAATTACAAGGAAATTGATATCACGGCACACCCCGCAGAACATCCCGGAGA
Source organism: uncultured Flavobacteriaceae bacterium (assembly GCA_963816075.1). Taxonomy (GTDB): domain Bacteria; phylum Bacteroidota; class Bacteroidia; order Flavobacteriales; family Flavobacteriaceae; genus Namhaeicola. The sequence goes on from CAWFJI010000009.1 coordinate 545,566, forward strand.
ACCTGAAAAATTCAAACTCGAATGGGATAAGTTTAACCTGTGGCCGCTGGTGATGAAAAATGGAGAGAATGTCGAAAGAGCCTACTCTATGGCCTCTTATCCTGCCGAAGGCAGAAATGTCATGCTGAATGTTCGTATCGCTACACCGCCCTGGGATCGCAATGCAAACGGCTGGATGAAAGTAAATCCCGGGATTGCTTCAAGTTATATCTTTAGCAGAAAGAAAGGTGATAAGGTGACTGTTTCCGGACCTTATGGTGAGTTTTTTATAAACGAGACAAATGCTGAAATGCTCTATGTAGGCGGAGGTGCAGGTATGGCTCCTATGCGATCGCATTTGTACCATCTCTTTAAAACCGTTAAAACCGGAAGAACGGTTACCTATTGGTATGGAGGAAGGTCCAAGCGAGAACTCTTCTATATGGATCATTTTAAAGAACTTGAAAGAGATTTCCCAAATTTCCGCTTTTATGTGGTGCTATCGGAACCGCTGCCTGAGGATAACTGGAAGGTTAAAAAAGATATAAAAGACAGAGAAGGAGATGGATTTGTGGGATTTGTACACCAGGCAGTGATCGATCAGTACTTGTCTAAACACGAGAATCCTGAGGATATTGAACTGTATTTCTGCGGACCACCTATGATGAACAAGGCGGTACAAAAAATGGGAGAAGATTTTGGTATCCCGGATGAAAATATCCGTTTTGATGATTTTGGGGGATAAACGAATTCTTTAATAATTATAAAAAAAACAGCTCCTTGGGCTGTTTTTTTATTCGTATACACCAGGTTAAGGATTTTCATGCTTTATAAGCTTCGTTTAATCAAACAACTGCTAAGGTACTATTCCCGATTAAAGTATACTGCTGAAGAAAAAAACCCATGCTATTCGCTATACAGCAGTCTCGTTTGACCAATGAACATACGATCAATGTCTTTTTTTTTTGGTGGAATCAGCCTGCTGGTTAATTAATCAGTGAATAGCAGGTCACAACGGATAGATAACGATTACGCTTCTGTTGATTTCCAAAAATATCAGCTTGGGATCAATGCGTACTTGTGTATTATACCAATAAAAAAAGGCATCTTACCGATGCCTTTTATACAAATATCTTTCAGTCCGATTATTGTGGTTTCTGCTCAAGGATATCGAAGAATTCATCAAGTTTAGGCAGGATTACAATTCTCGTACGTCTGTTGGCGGATCTTCCCTCGGCAGTTGCATTGGTTTGCAAAGGAACATATTCGCTTCTTCCTGCGGCAATCAAACGACCTGCATCAACATTGAAATCACTCTGCAACACACGTACAACAGAGGTTGCCCTGGCAACACTCAGATCCCAGTTGTCTTTCATACAATTTGTAGAGATCGGCACATTGTCAGTATAACCTTCAACCTGTACTTCCATGTTTGGCCTGGAAGCAATAACCGTTGCAACTTTTCCTAAAACGGCTTTTGCCTTATCTGAAACAACAGCACTGCCAGTTTTAAACAAGAGGTTATCGGCTATAGAGATATAAACTACCGTTTTTTCTACGTTGATCTGTATGTCTTCATCCTGAATTCCTGCAGCAAGTTCTTTTTTAAGCTGGAAGGCCAGGGCAAGATTGATCGAATCTTTTTTGGTCATTGCGGCCCTGATTCCATTGATATATTTATCTTTTTCACTCAACTGGGCAATGATCTGTTTTATATTATCAGAAGAAGCCTGAGTAAGCACCGTAAGGTTTTCAACCTGCTTTAAGGATTGGTCTTTATCCACTTTTAAAGTTTGGTTTAACTGGCTCAGATGTTCTTTCTCCAGGAGACAAGATTGTAAATCTGCCTTAGTATCTACCAGTTCTTGCTTTGTAGTCTGGTACTGAGCATCCAGATCAGCGTATTTTTTCTGGGAAACGCAGGAAGTTAGTAGTATTGATATAACTACCGGTATAAAAAATAGTTTTCTCATGAGTTGAATTATTTATTGGTTGTGTAAAGATATTAATAATTTTGTACTTTCGCTAGCCAGCTGTAAATCCTTTCAAAAATACATTTTTAAAGCCGGAGTAATTGTTAATTATTTGATAAAAACCCTGAATAATATGAAGTATCCGTACTATTTATTATTTTTTTTATTCATTGCCTGTAAAAAAGATAATTCTGAATATCTGCATCTCAATGGATTTGCTCTGGGAACCTCCTTTTCAATAGTTTACGGCGATACCCCGATCAATTATGAGAAAGAGATCGACAGTTTGGTTTCTGTAATCAATGGATCTTTATCAACCTATATTGCAACATCTGACATATCAAGGATCAATGACGGAGACTCATCTATAGTTGTGGATGCGTATTTTTCTGAAGTTTTTACCAAATCCAAAAAAATTTACCTTGAATCGGGAGGAGCTTTCGACCCTACAGTGGGTGTACTGGTCAATGCCTGGGGATTTGGCCCGGAAGATGAGATTGTTTCCATAGACTCAACAAAAATCAGGTCTTTGCTTAATCGGGTTGGTTTTGATAAGGTAAGTTTGGAAAATAATAAGGTTGTTTCTTCGGTTGACAGTGTGTATCTTGATTTTAATGCCATCGCAAAAGGTTACACAGTGGATGTTATTGGCAGGTATCTGGAATCAAAACAGATCAAAAATTACCTGGTTGAAATTGGTGGTGAAGTGAGGGTAAGAGGGGTGAACAGCAAAGGGGAGCCATGGAAGATCGCGATCGAAAAACCCAATTTTGACGGAACCAGGTCATTTCAGGCCGTAGTAGGATTAAATAATGAGACCATGGCAACTTCCGGGAATTACAGAAAGTTTAAAATTGATGAAAAAACAGGTAACAGATATGCACATACCATTGATCCAAAGTCGGGTTATCCAAGTATGAACAATCTGTTGAGTGCCTCTGTTATCTCGGGTCTGGATTGTGCCGATGTGGATGGGTATGCCACCGCATTTATGGCCATGGGTTTTGAACGAAGCAGGGACTTTCTAAAAGCACACCCTGAGTTAAAGGCTTTTCTGATCTATGATGAGGCTGGGGAAATGAAGACCTTTCAAACGGCTAACCTGAAAGTAGAATAGTTTCTGATTATTTTTTTATTTCCAGGGTTTTCAGAATGGCTTCCAGCTCAAAAACAAAATCTCTTTTTTTGGTTGATGGTGAATAGCTGAATCCCTCTGCTATGATGATGCGTTTTTTTACATCATCGTATAAAGAATAGCTGATAAAGGGCCCGCCCATATAGTCGTTTTCCACATACCAGAGCCCCCTGGCTTCATAAGCCTCTTTTCCTTTAAAATTCAATTTTGTAAACACAGGAGGTACTTGCAGTTCTGTGGTCATATAGGTATCTTTAAACTGGCCGGGTATGTTTTTTCTGCCAACAGAATCCCTGATCCGTACTATATTTTCTTCGGTAAATTCACTCTTATCTGAAACGGGAATTTCGTAAGCCAGCAGGTTGAGTGTGCCACTCGTAAAGGTATAGCGGTACCATAAAAAATCACCGGAATCGACTACCTTGTTATAGGTGACCGGAATCTTCAGATCAAACCCTATTTTTTCCATGGTTGCAATATTTTTTGCTTTCCAGTGCTTTCCGGTAATCTTTTTCTGGTAAAGAGAGAGGTCCTGCTTTTTGAAAATATCGATAATTTCAGTCTTGTGAGAGGTCAGGTTCTCAATCAGGCTGCCGGCATCTTTTCCGAGCAGGGTCACTATTGTTTGCGGTGCAGCGTACACATTGTAGTTTGTGTAAAAATCATTTTTTTCCCCAAAGTCAATATAGAGGACATTTCTGGTTCGCTTGAAGAGATTCGAAAAAGCTTTGGGGTCAACCAGATTTACGGTAAAAGGTGCTTCTTCCTGGGGTAAGCCCACCAGCGGTTCACCGATGATGCTTCGAAGGGTATCTCCCACCGCCCCCAGCCATAAATCGTTATCCATTACCACTATCAGGTGATTGATCCTTCCAGTCGATTCCAGATAGGTCATCTTTTCATCAGACTCTTTACAGGAAATGAACGTAACCAATACAACAATTACAATGAGGGGATACCTGAACATCGGAATGTTTTTTTAAAATTATCCGAGATTTAGTAGATCTTGAGTTTCGTTCCCGGAGTTAATTTGTCGCTTTTAAAATTATTCCACTGTTTGATCTGACTAACAGTAACATTTGGAAATTTTTGTGAAATCAACCACAACGTGTCTCCGCTTTTAACAGTATAGGTGGAAAAATCTTTGCCATTGTTTGATTCGGACTTACTGGCGACGGTATTCTTTGTCACAGGCTCCGTGTTTGACAGGCTGCTCCCCTTTTTGTGGATGGTCAGTGATTGCCCAACATGAACAGTAGATCCTTTGAGCTTATTCCATTTCTTGAGATTGGCAACAGTAACGCCGTATTTGTTTGCGATTTTTCCCAGATTATCTCCTCTTCTGACCTTATAACGCATGGTTTTGCTTTGCATTGGATCACTGCTCGCAACTGTATTCGCTGGAAGCGGCTTCTCGCGTTTGGCATCATCAGCTTCAGCATAGGCATAGATCAGCTCCTCGTTGGAAACAAAAGTACCAAGCATGAATTTGGGCAAACGCAGGGTGTTATTCTCCTTGGCATCGTATGGAATTATCTTAAGCTTGTACTGCGGATTCAGAAATGTCATTAACTGATCGTCCGTTTTCATAATCCTGTTGATCTGATCAAAAGTGAGTTGTCTTTTTAATGAAACCGTATCTGTTTGAAAGGAATCAGGCAAGGCATTTGTTGCGTACAAGTTGTGCTCTTTTGCGTACTCAAAAATATAATAGGTTGCATAAAATGCAGGCACGTAGTCAGCAGTTTCCCTCGGCAAATAAGGTCGCAGGTTCCAGTAATTGGTTTGCCCACCCGATCTTCTGATGGCTTTTGTCACATTCCCCGGACCCGAATTATAGGCAGCCAGAGCCAGATCCCAGTCGCCGAATGTTTTATAAAGGTGACTTAAATATTTGCAGGCTGCTTCGGTTGATTTTATCGGATCATAACGCTCATCAACATAGGAGCTGACATCCAGACCGTACATTTTACCGGTGCCGTACATGAATTGCCATAAGCCGGCAGCACCAACCCTGGATTTGATGGTTGGTTTCAATGCAGATTCTACTATGGCCAGATATTTAATTTCAAGCGGGATGTTGTATTTATCGAGATGCTCTTCGAACAAAGGGAAATAATATTCAGCCCTTCCCATTAAATTGGCCAGCGTTTTTTTTCTGTTCTTGAGATAATATTTGATTACTTTTTCCAGGGACTGGTTATACCCAACGTTAAAAGGTGTTTTGGCATTCAGTTCTTTCAATCTTTTTTTGAGCAAATCTGTAGGCAATTCGTCAATTACAACCGTTGTAAGGCTATCCACATCGACCAAAAGATCTGTAGTATCCATCGAGAAGGTACCTTTCCAGGAGGCGAGCCATTTTTTATCAATATCTGAGGCAATGGTATAGTCAATTACAGCTATTTTTCTTTCCAGTACTTCAAGAGAATCAGTGCTTATCGTATCCTTTTTTATTGCACTTAGTACCGCTATTTCCGGGCTTTTTGCAACGATATTTAAATCTTTTTTATCGGTTTTTTTCTGGGAGAAACCAGCCAAACCTGTCAGGATAAAAAGTAAAAGAAAAACCTTTTTCATTCGAATAATTTAAATGATTAATACACTGCTATACTAGGGTGCTAAACTACTGTTTTTATTAAAAAAGCCTGTTAAATTTAAAGTATAATAATATAAAATTATGTTAAAAATTAAAAAAATGCTGCCTCAAAGTTTAATTTTAACTTTTGGCAACTCAATATGGCTTTTTTATCTAAACGCATTTTGATTCCGGTTTATTGTGAATGCAATTTTTTGCGAAGCCAATTTGTTACATCTTTTAATACTTCTTCTCTCTCGGGTTCATTGTGTAATTCATGATAGGCGCCGGGGTACAAGTTTATCTTTACCATTTCCTGATTGTTTGCAGCAAAGGCTTCAGATCCTTTATAGCTCGTAAGTTGATCTGCCGTTCCATGTATTATAAGCACCGGTTTTTTTAAGCGTCCTGCATTTTGAATGGCCCAGCTTCCGGTTTCCATCAGCAAAACAGAATAATTCGGACTTACTCTGTCGTGATTGAGCGGGTCCGCGATATAGGCTTTAACTACTTCATTATCATGAGAAAGGAGGTTTGGGTTGATCTCGTTCGACATGGTAAGGGAGGGGTAAATTTTCCTCATCCAGTTGCCGAGCGCCAGTTTCCATGCAGGCGGTTCAAAGGCCAGTTTCAAAAAAGGACTTGAAGCAACGATACCGCTCACAGCATTTGGAAAGTGCAGACCGTAATTTAGAACCACATTACCCCCCATACTGTGACCGTAAAGAAAGATCTTTTTCTCACCAAAGATCTTTTCTGATTTCGCGATCATTTCTGTAATACAACCCAGCAACTCGCCAAAACCGGGATGATGTCCCCGTTTTCCGGTTGTTTTTCCATGACCGAACTGGTCGTAAGTTATTACGCCAAGATTTGCCCCCAGCAATGCGGGAATCACATGTTCCTCATAGCGTCCGCAATGTTCCCCCAGGCCGTGAACCAGAATGATCACTCCGTCTGTTATTCCAGGTACGTAATATTTTCCATAAAACGTTTGTCCGTTGTGCGGCATATGGAAGTCCATGGCAATCATAGAGTTATTATTTATTTCAAAAATACCGCAACAGGTTTAATCAGTGAAAAAATGTTAAAAATGAATCATAACTAATTTGGAAATTAAGCCCGGAACAGGATATATTTTTTGCAATTTATTTTGTAAATTTAGATGAATCAAAAAGCAGGATTATGAAAAATGAATCAAATAACCCAAAAGGGAAAAGAGAAAAAAATCTGGATAAGAAGGTTTTGATGGTAAGTGAACAAATTTTTCCCTATGTAAAGAACAGAATTCTTGTGCTCGAAAAAAAAGGTGTTTTGCCGCTCAATATGTATAAACCCGGAGAAATCATTGACGAGGTGGTTCTTGAACTTTTTGAGAGAGGTGGGGAGGACAATATCGAGGTGCAGGCCTTGAAATTGCTTATGTTTTCGATTGCTAATGAAAAGCTCTGTGCCTTGTTCGAAAAGGAAAAATGGCATAAACGCAGCATTAGTACAAAATTGATACTCGAAGAGGAGCTCAAACAAATGGAAGAATATTTTACCGTGGACGGAGATTCAGATTTTGTTATGATCGAAGAGCTGGATGATATTTCATACCACCAACAAGAGGTACAAAGTCGTTTTTTGGAGTCGGATGAAATACAACAGGATGTAATTTCTTTACTCGAACTCAAAGACAAGAACTTCCTTAAAAGCCAGGAAAACAGGCAGCGGATCAAATCCATTTACGAGTATTTACCCATACAGACTTCCAATGTAGTCGATCTGTATGTGCTCGGAAAACTCAATATAAAAGACATCGCAGGTGTTTTGGATACGGATATTTCAGAAGTGAAAAAAATTATACAATTTGTTAAGGAAAATATCAAAAAGCATATAGAATAGCTACTTATTTCTTAAAAATACTTTGAATCGGTTAAATAGTTCAAAAAAGAATTTGATTTATTTTATTTTGTTGTAATATTGCGACGTGAAAACCAAAACATTAAACAAGAGAAATTTCAATAGAGTTCAGGCTTGTTTTTAGGTCTGGATCCTTTTAATGATGGCTTTCATTTCAGTTTTTAGTGATTTATATTTTTTTGATGTCATTTTCAAACGAACCAATTTTTAATAACTGCTTTTCCAGAATATTTTTTGGCAGGCATGTTTTTGTCCATCTTCATTCTCGCCGCCCGTAAGGGTACAGGTAAATTTATAGGGAATGGTGAGCCCATCCCTGCTCAGAAAAATCCTTTTTTATTAACACCATATTATCAAGCATAATGGAAATAGTTATTGCCGGGGAGGAACACGTTAAATACGCAGACATCATCTGCGAAACGATTGATAGATCTGCTGCCGAAAGAGGTACCGGAATTGCCAAGCGTACTCCCGAATACATAAGCTCAAAAATCAGGAACCACAATGCCGTGATCGCGCTGGAAGGTGAAAAATTTGCCGGATTTTGCTATATTGAAGTTTTTAGTAATAAGAACTATGTAGTACATTCCGGATTAATTGTTCATCACGATTTTCGCAATTTGGGCCTGGCGAAAAAGATCAAGGGCAAGATCTTCAATTACTCCCGACAAAGGTATCCGGAGGCCAAAATATTTGGTATTACCACTGGCCTGGCGGTCATGAAGATCAATTACGAGCTGGGTTATAAACCGGTTACTTTTTCAGAACTCACAGATGATCCGGAGTTTTGGAAAGGTTGTAAAACCTGTAAAAATTATGATGTGCTCCAGCGTACCCATCAGAAAATGTGTTTGTGCACAGGCATGTTGTACGATCCCACCCATACTAAAGAGATCAAGGATCACGGATTCGACACCAAAGTTCTGAACCGATTAAAAAGGATCAAACAGAGCCTGTTTTTGAAGAAGAACAATGATGAGGAACAAAAAAAATGAACTTACACAGCAGTTTATTAGCAAATAACAGATATAATTACCATATAAAATTAGAGATGAAAAAACTTGTTTTAGCGTACAGCGGGGGATTGGATACTTCTTATTGCGCCATGTATCTCTCAAAGGAAGAAAAATTTGAAGTTCATGCCGTAAGCGTCAATACCGGAGGTTTCAGCAAAAAGGAAATAGAGCAGATCAGGGAAAAAGCACTTTTGCTGGGTGCAGCCTCTTATACATCCCTGGACGCCGTCAATATATTTTACGATAAAGTAGTAAAATACCTGATCTTCGGCAATGTCCTGAAAAACAATACCTACCCTTTGTCTGTTAGCGCCGAGAGAATCATACAGGCGCTCGAAATAGTGGCCTATGCCAAAAAGATCGGCGCATCTTATATTGCGCATGGCAGCACCGGGGCCGGCAATGACCAGGTTCGTTTTGATATGATCTTCCAGATCCTGGCACCGGAAATACAGATCATCACCCCCATACGTGATCTTAAATTGGCAAGACAGACAGAAATAGATTATTTGCAGGCTAATGGCGTGGACTATTCCTGGGAGAAGGCCAAATATTCCATCAACCGCGGATTGTGGGGTACCAGCGTTGGAGGTCAGGAGACACTGCGATCAAAAGATCCGCTTCCTGAAGATGCTTATCCAAGTCAGTTAACCGTAACAGAGCCGAGAAACATAAGATTGACTTTTGAAAAAGGGGAACTTGTGGCGCTGGACGGCAATAAGGATATGCCTGTAAAAAATATTGAGAAATTAACAGAAATGGCTTCGGCTTATGCGATCGGAAGAGATATACATGTTGGAGATACCATCATCGGTATCAAAGGACGTGTTGGTTTTGAGGCTCCCGCACCGCTGATCATAATCAAGGCGCATCATTTGCTGGAAAAACATACACTCACGAAATGGCAGCAATTCCAGAAAGAAAATCTCGGCAACTGGTATGGCATGATGCTTCATGAGGGAAATTACCTCGATGAGGTCATGCGGAATATTGAAGTGTTTCTGCAAGATACACAGCGCTATGTGTCCGGCGATGTTTTTGTGACCCTTCATCCCTACAGGTTTACCGTAAATGGAATAGAATCCGCACACGATCTGATGAATTCTTCCTTTGCGAGTTATGGCGAATCCAATGAAGGCTGGACCGCCGCCGATGCCAAAGGATTTATTAAATTAAGCAGCAACCAGGGAAAAATATTTAACCACGTCAACAAACAGTAAAATGAAAATAAAAGCCGGTATTATTGGAGGAACCGGATTTACAGCCGGAGAGCTCATCAGAATCCTGATGCACCACCCGGATGTGAGCATCGACTTTGTTTACAGCACGTCCAAAGCAGGTACGCCTGTTTCAGATGTACATACCGACCTTACCGGCGACCTCGACCTGGTATTTACGGATAAAATAAATTCTGAGGTTCCGGTCGTGTTTCTTTGCCTGGGTCATGGAAACTCCAAACTTTTTCTCGAAAACCATACTTTTGGAGAGCAAACAAAAATTATTGATCTTAGCAATGATTTCCGCCTGGAAAAGGACAGCATTTTTAAAGGTGAAAAGTTTATTTACGGCCTGCCTGAACTCAATCATGAGCCCATAAAAAGCGCAAAATATCTCGCAAATCCGGGTTGTTTTGCCACGGCTATCCAGCTTGCCATCCTGCCACTGGCAGCCGGAAAGCTGCTCAAAGAGGATGTGCATGTCAACGCTGTAACCGGGGCAACAGGAGCCGGTACTGCCTTGTCGGCAACAACGAATTTCGCCTGGAGGGACAACAATTTTTCCCATTATAAGGCCTTTAACCACCAGCATCTGGCTGAGATAAACCAGAGCGTTAACCAATTGCAGGACGGTTTTAAGGAAGAAATTTTGTTCCTGCCCAACCGGGGTAATTTCAGCCGTGGAATTTTTGCCAACAGCTATACCCGCTTTGACGGGACTTTGAGCGAAGCCCATGACCTGTATCAAAATTTCTATGATCAGGCGGTGTTTACCCATTTGTCAAAAGATGAAATTCATATGAAACAGGTAGTAAATACGAATAAATGTCTGCTTCATATCCAATTGTATAAAAATAAATTATTGATAACCAGCATTATAGACAATTTGTTAAAAGGGGCGTCCGGGCAGGCCGTGCAGAATATGAACCTAATGTTCGGATTGAGTGAAAACAGGGGATTACAATTAAAAGCAAATTATTTTTAAACAGAAAATATGAAAATAGCAATCATCGGGGTGGGTAATCTGGGTCATTCCATTGCCAAAGGCATACTGGGGCAGGGGAAAGACAGTTTTTGTGATTCTCTGTTTCTCACGAAACGAAATACAAAATCCATTGAAGACCTTGGGCAGTACGCCAATGTAAGGATAACAAAAGATAATCTGGAAGCGGTGAGGAATTCGGAAATCGTGATTCTGGCTATTCAACCCGGTCAACTAAAAGGGGTTTTGGAAGAAATAAAGGGTGTTATTGATCCCGGCAAGCATACCCTCATATCAGTGATCACAGGGAGAAAGATCGAAGATATTGCTCAGGTTCTTGAAAAAGAAGTGGCCATTATTCGTTGTATGCCGAATACCGCAATAGCGGTCGGGCAATCCATGACCTGTATTGCTGCGAACAAAATGGGCGAGGAGAAGATAGAACAGGCAAAAACCATTTTCAATGCATTGGGAACAACTTTGTGCATAGAAGAACGTCTGATGCAGGCGGCAACCGTGATCTGTGCAAGTGGGATCGCATTCTGGATGAGACTCATCAGGGCCACCACCCAGGGTGCTGTACAACTCGGCTTTCACAGCGAAGAGGCGCAGCAGTTATCCATGCAAACCTGTCTGGGTGCGGCAAGTCTGCTGATACAGTCAGGAAGTCATCCCGAACAGGAAATAGATAAGGTAACAACGCCGAGCGGATGTACGATCGAGGGTCTGAATGAGATGGAACACCAGGGACTCAGTTCTTCGCTGATCAAAGGAATCGTCACCTCCTTTGAAAAAATTAACCAGATATAAAACCTGAAGGCATGAATTTATTCGATGTGTATCCCATTTATAATATAACACCGGTGAAAGCCGAGGGCTGTTATGTGTATGATGAGAAAAATACAGCCTACCTCGATCTCTACGGCGGACATGGGGTGATATCAATAGGTCATACCCATGAGACTTATGTCAAAGCAATCAACGAACAGCTCAGCAAAATTGCCTTTTATTCAAATTCTATACTGAATCCCTTGCAGGAAGCGCTGGCCGAAAAGCTGGGCAAGATCTCAGGCTGTGAAAACTATCACTTGTTTCTTTGCAATTCAGGTGCCGAAGCCAATGAAAATGCCTTAAAAATGGCGTCCTTCCATACCGGCAGGAAACGGGTCATAGCTTTTGACAATGCGTTCCATGGCCGTACCTCGGCCGCGGTTGCGGTAACCGATAATCCGGCGATAAACGCAGCCCTGAACCGGCAGCAGGCCACTACTTTTTTGCCATTGAATGAGATCGGACTCGTGGAAAACGAAATAAAAAAGGGAGATGTTTGTGCAGTCATCATTGAAGGCATACAAGGTGTGGGAGGCCTCGATGAGGGAACCACCGAATTTTTCAGGGCACTGGAAACCCTCTGCAAAAAGGAGCAGGTTGTTCTTATTCTGGATGAGATCCAGTCGGGTTATGGAAGAAGTGGTAAATTTTTCGCTTTCCAGCATCACGGCATAGGCCCTGATATTATTACCACCGCAAAAGGAATGGGCAATGGTTTTCCTGTTGCTGGGGTATTGATCTCTGATCAATTCACGGCGAAACACGGTATGCTCGGAACTACTTTTGGAGGAAACCACCTGGCCTGCGCTGCTGCACTGTCAGTAATTGAGGTAATAGAACAGGAGGAACTGATGGAAAATGTAAAAAAGGTATCGGCCCTTTTTATTGAAAAGGCCAAAGAAATACCTCAGGTAAAAAAAATCAAAGGCCGGGGACTCATGCTGGGCCTGGAATTTGGCTTTGAAGTGGCTGCACTCAGAAAAGAACTGATCTACGAAAAGCATATCTTCACAGGGGCAGCCTCCAATAAAAAATTATTGCGTATACTGCCTCCATTGAATATCAGCAGTGCACAACTGGATTATTTTCTGGACTCCCTGAAACAAGTGCTGGAAAGTGCTGATAAAAAAGTTCAGCATGTATAGTCTTCTCAAAATAGAACAGCGGAACAAGGTCCTGAAAAAGATGGCAGTACTGCTTAAACAGGAAAGTGCAGTTTTGCTTCTCGCAAATCAGACCGATCTGAAGAGCTTTGATGAGAACGACCTTGCCATGTACGATCGTTTAAAAGTTGATCATGATAAAATTGAGGGTATGATCGCTTCCCTCAACCAACTGGCAGTACAGGAAGATCCTGTGGGGAGGGAATTGTTTCATTTTACACATGAAAATGGCCTGCAGATTTTTAACAGAACGGCCGCCTTTGGCACAGTGATGATTATTTACGAATCGAGGCCCGATGTTACGGTGGAAGCTGCGGGTATCGCCTTTAAATCCGGCAACAAAATACTCCTCAAGGGTGGAAAAGAGGCTTACCGGTCTAACCAGACCATCGTTGATCTCTGGCATCGCGCCTTGAAAGAAAATGAAATCGCTACGGATTGGGTCAGCTACCTGAATTTTAACCGGGAGGAAACGCAGCGTTTTTTAAAATATCCGGATCAGAAAATTGATCTGATCATCCCGAGAGGCGGAGAAAAACTCATTGAATTTGTGAAGCAACACGCCAGCTGCCCGGTAATCGTGAGCGGCAGGGGCAATAATTTTGTTTACGTCCACAAAGAGGCCGACCTGAAAAAGGCTCTTTCCGTGATCATCAACGCGAAAGTGTCAAAGATCTCGGCTTGCAACGCCCTGGACAAAGTTCTGATCGATGATCAGTTGCCGGATAAAGAGCATTTTATTAAGGCTTTGATCGGTGCACTGTTGGAAAACAGGGTATCTGTTCTTGTTGACAAGGGTCTTTCCGCGTATCCAAATACCAGTCTGATTGAAAATGAAGAGATCTGGTCAGAAGAATTTTTAGACTATAAAATCGTACTCGGTATGGTGAGTGGACCTGAACATGCCATGAACATGATCAACAAATACGGGGGCGGACATTCAGCTGCGGTTATTACTGAAAATGATGCTGTGGCAAGTGTTTTTATGGATGGGATTGACGCAGCAGCTGTCTATCGCAATGCTTCCACCCGGTTTACAGATGGCTTCCAGTTCGGACTGGGAGGAGAGCTGGCCATCAGTACAGATAAATTACACCAGAGAGGACCTATCGGGCTTACACATCTGGTAACAAACAAATGGTATGTATATGGAGAAGGCCAGATCAGATAAAAAAAGGGTATTGCTCAAGGTGGGCACGAATACACTAACAAAAGAGACCGATCAGATCTCGAGGGGTAAAATAGAGGATATAGCACGTCAAATAGCTCAGCTCAAAGACGCGTATGATTTTATTATAGTCAGCAGTGGCGCCATTGCGGTGGCAAAGCAATTTGTGAAACTCGAGAGCAACGGAAAAGAGATCACGGTTAAACAGGCTCTTGCTGCCATTGGGCAGCCGCATTTGATGAGAATTTTTCAGGAAAATTTCAGGGAGTTAGGTCTGTTAACCTCCCAGTGCCTGTTGTCGTATCCCGATTTTGAAAGGAAGAGTTCGCGCGAAAACATATACAACACCATACATGTCCTCCTGGCCAACGGATATATACCCATTATCAATGAGAACGATACTGTGGCCACGGAAGAGATACAGTTTGGAGATAATGACAAGCTTGCCGCCTTAACGGGTAGTTTGCTTCATGTTGATCTGGTGATCATTGCAACAAATACAGATGGAATTTACAGGAAGGAATCACTTGATAAAACACCTGAAACCATAACCCTGGTAAATGACCTGGCCGGACTGAAAGAGGAGATCTTCAGCGGAAAATCCAGTCACGGTACCGGTGGCATGCAGTCAAAAATAGAAGCAGCGGAAATTCTCTACAGCCATAATATTGAGACCTGGATCGTCAATGGCCTGCAGGATCGGTTTATTCTGAATGCTTTTGAAAACAAAATTCCATTCACCAAAATAATAAAGCCATGAGACATTACCTTTCTGTAAACGATATAGATTCTTTAGAAGACTGGGTAAAAGAAGCGCTGGAGATCAAGGCCGCGCCGCTTGAATTTCAGGAATTGGGCAAAAACAAAACCATTGGCCTTTTGTTTTTCAATAACAGTCTGAGGACCCGTCTCAGCACCCAAAAAGCAGCGGCCAATCTCGGAATGCAGAGCATGGTGATGAACTTTAACAATGAAGGCTGGCTTCTTGAATTTGAAGATGGGGTGGTCATGGACCAGGGAAAATCGGAGCATGTAAAAGAGGCCGCCCAGGTAATTTCTCAATACTGTGATATCATCGCGATCAGGGCATTTCCAACCCTGACCGATAAGGAAAAAGACAAGTCGGAAGAAGTTCTCAAAAGTTTTAAAAAGTATGCAACCGTACCTGTTGTGAATATGGAAGGATCAACCGGACATCCGCTTCAGGCGCTGGCAGATGCCATAACCATAGAAGAATTTAAAACCAGTGAGAGGCCCAAGGTTGTTCTGAGCTGGGCTCCGCACCCGAGGGCTTTGCCGCATGCTGTTGCCAATTCATTTGTGCAAATGATGCAGCTTGCAAAATGCTGATTTTGTGATCACCCATCCGAAAGGATATGAACTGGATCCGGAAATCACGAAAGACAGCAAAATAGAATACGATCAGGAAAAGGCATTCGAAAATGCCGATTTTGTTTATGTGAAGAACTGGAGTTCCTTTAAGGACTATGGCAAAGTTGTGAACAAGGACCCGGCCTGGATGGTTACGAACAGACAGATGGATCTCACCAACAAGGCCAAGTTTATGCACTGCCTGCCCGTACGCAGAAATGTGGTCGTTGCCGATGAGGTGCTGGACGGGAAAAATTCGATCGTCATAGCACAGGCGAATAACAGAACCTATGCCGCCCAGCTGGTATTGAAAAAAATTCTGGAAGATAAAGAGTAAAAGCGATGGCACAGAAAGTAACAATCGTTAAAATTGGGGGAAATGTGATCGACGACAAGGAAAGTCTCACACTTTTCTTAAGCGATTTTGCTGGGATAAAAGGACATAAGATCCTGGTGCATGGCGGAGGTAAAAAAGCGACTCAAATGGCACTTTCCCTTGGGCTGCAGCCCGCTATGGTCGAAGGTAGAAGGGTAACCGATGAGGCCAATCTCGAAATAGTTACCATGGTATATGCCGGATTGCTCAACAAAACGATCGTAGCAGGATTACAAAGCCGGACTTGTAATGCCATAGGTTTATCCGGGGCTGACGGCAATGCGGTTCAGGCTCACAAAAGAATCGTCAAAGAGGTGGACTACGGATTTGCAGGTGATGTGGATAAAGTAAATGCAGTGCTGATATCCCTGTTGCTTGAGAAAGACATGTGCCCCGTATTTTGTGCGATCACGCACGATATGCAGGGTCAGTTGCTGAACACAAATGCCGATACCATAGCTGCAGAGATCGCAAAGAGCCTGGCTGAGGATTATGAGGTAGAACTGGTTTATTGTTTTGAAAAAAAAGGAGTGCTCCTGGAGTTGGATGACGAAAACTCGGTGATCGAAAAGATCGATACCGTCCTGTACACTTCCTTAAAAGAAAAGGGGATTATCGCTGCCGGGATGTTGCCAAAACTGGAAAACTGTTTTTTGGCTCTCAACAAAGGTGTTCGTAAAGTGATCATCGGGAGTCCTGCCGTCATTAATGAGAACAGGCAAAAATTCACTACCTTGAGCCTATGAGCGCACCTGAGAAAAAAGAAATCATAGCCCTGTTGCAGTCGCTGATCGCAATACCTTCCTTTTCGAAAGAAGAAGACAAAACCTGCCGGCTGATTTGCGATTACCTGGAAGGTTATTGTGATGAGGTTCAGGTAAAGGGCAATAATGTCTGGGTAAAGAATAAATATTTCCAGGGAGGGTAAACCCACGATACTGCTGAACTCGCACCACGACACTGTAAGACCCAATCAGGCCTATACCAGAGATCCGTTTAAGGGAGATATCTCCGACGGCAAATTGTTCGGTTTGGGCAGCAATGATGCAGGAGGTTGTTTGGTTGCCCTGATGGCTGCCTTTCTTCATTTTTATGACAAAAAGGAATTGCGGTATAATTTGGTTTTCCTTGCCTCGGCCGAAGAGGAAAATTCAGGTGACGGGGGCATTCGCAGCGTGTTGAACCTTTTGCCGGATATAGATTTTGCTGTGGTAGGGGAACCTACCTCCATGAATCTGGCCATTGCCGAAAAGGGTTTGCTGGTTCTGGATTGTTATGCCCATGGCACACCCGGACATGCAGCTCACAGCAACAAGGACAATTCCATTTACAAAGCTATTGAAGCGATCGATTGGATTAGGAATTTCAGATTTCCAAAGATTTCAGAATCCCTTGGCGAAGTAAAAATGACGGTAACCCAGATCGATGCAGGCAAGGAACACAATGTTGTGCCGGCAACCTGTCATTTTGTGGTCGACATTCGCGTCACAGAACAATACAGCAACCGGGAAGTGCTGAACACAGTAAAAGAAAATGTTGCAGTAGAAGTGAAAGAAAGGTCGCTGAGATTGAATTCTTCTGCCATACCCGTGGAGCATCCCATCGTGCAGGCCGGTATTAAACTTGGCTTGAAAACCTATGGCTCACCTACCTTATCCGACCAGTCGAATTTAAGCTGTCCCTCTTTAAAGATCGGGCCAGGTGATACTTTGCGGTCACATGCTGCGGATGAGTATATTTTTGTTGATGAAATTGAAAGAGGTGTGGATCTGTATATCAAATTGTTGAACGAAATCGTATAATCAGGCAATGGCATAACTGCAAGGGGATATAAACCAACAATTAGGCCATGCGAAATACAATGGATCGAAAAAATAAATAGCTGTATATGAAACTGTGGGATAAAGGATTTAGCAATGACAGGAAAATTGATCTTTTTACCGTTGGTAACGACAGGGAACTGGATCTCGTATTGGCGAAATACGATGTGATCGGATCTCTGGCTCATGCCCGGATGTTGCATAAGATCGGACTACTCTCTGGTGAAGAGATGGATCAGGTGGCACAAGCACTGGAAGGTATACTGGAAAGTATAATGCAGGGTCGTTTTGTTATTGAAGATGCCTTTGAGGATGTGCACTCCAAAGTAGAGTATTTGCTGACAGAAAAATTAGGGGATACGGGAAAAAAAATACACACTGCCCGCTCACGGAATGATCAGGTTCTGGTAGATATGCATTTGTATTTAAGGGATGAATTACAGGAGATCCTGAGTTTAGTGACTTCTTTATTCGAGCTCCTGTTAAGCCAGGCAGAAAAGTATCAGCAAGGTATTATTGCCCGGTTATACACATTTTCAGATAGCCATGCCTTCCTCTTTCGGCTTGTGGTTTTCTGCCTATGCCGAAAGTCTGATAGACGATGTATACATGCTCAAAGCTGCCTGGAAAGTGGTTGATCAGAATCCATTGGGTTCTGCAGCGGGCTATGGCAGTTCTTTCCCGATTGACAGAGAAGAAACAACCAGGCTACTGGGATTCAGCACTTTGAAATACAATTCCGTAGCTGCGCAGATGAGCCGGGGTAAGGCAGAAAAGACTGTGGCTTTCGCGCTCAGCGGGCTGGCTGGAACCCTGTCAAAATTTGCTTATGATATATGCTTGTATATGAACC
Source organism: uncultured Flavobacteriaceae bacterium (assembly GCA_963816075.1). Classification (GTDB taxonomy): domain Bacteria; phylum Bacteroidota; class Bacteroidia; order Flavobacteriales; family Flavobacteriaceae; genus Namhaeicola. The sequence continues at coordinate 563,933 of CAWFJI010000009.1, forward strand.
AGAATTTTGGTTTCGTCACCTTGCCGGATGAATTGACTACAGGTTCGAGCATAATGCCCCATAAAAAGAATCCGGATGTTTTTGAACTGGTCCGCGGAAAATGCAATAAGATTCAGGCTTTGCCCTATGAACTCACGCTGATCACAAACAACCTGCCAAGCGGTTACCACCGTGATCTGCAATTGCTCAAAGAGGGTTTGATTCCTGCCATTCAGCATACCAAAGGCCTGCCTTGAAATAGTAACTTCCTCTCTGCCAAAATTGGTGGTGAAGGCGGATATTTTAGATGATAAGCTCTATGATTATTTATTTAGTGTCGAGGCAGTCAATGAACTCGTTCAGAAGGGTATTCCGTTCAGGGAAGCATACAAACAGATAGGAGAAAAAATAGCCAATGGCGACTACAAACCAAACAAAGCGATAAAGCATACACATACCGGCAGTATTGGAAATCTGGCGCTGGACGCAATCAGATCCAAAATGGATAAAGCCATAAAATAGTTTTGATTCTATATATACTCTTTCTATGAAGTATACTATTTTATGGCTTTAAACAGTTTAGTTAATAGATATTCTTTATTCAATTAAGATAATCGTAATTGAATAAATATACTATGATTTCTTTTTTTGGCTTTCCAGCCCTCTTTTACGAAGAAGAGGTTCGATACTTGGTTCACTTCCTTTAAATTTCTTATAAAGTATCATTGGATCTTCGGTATCTCCTTTTGCAAGAATATTGCTTCTGAATGAAGCCGCTTTTTCCTGATCGAACAAGTCTGTTTTCTTAAACTGATCAAAAGCATCGGTATCCAGCACGCCGGACCAGATATAACTGTAATAGCCCGCTGAGTAACCACCTGAAAAAATATGGCCGAAATGCGTACTGCTGTGTCGCGGTGTGATGGCTGCGATCAGCCCGGCTTTTTCCATGGCCTGTCTTTCAAAATCAGTCGCTTTTCCGGTGATCGGTTTGGTTTGGGTATGGTATTCCATATCAAGGATAGAAGAAGCCAGATATTCTGTAGTTGCAAAACCCTGCCCGAAAGTGGCTGATTTTTCTAACTTGGCTATCATTTCATCAGGAATAGGCTCGCCCGTTTTGTAGTGTCTGGCGTACATTTTCAGGACTGCAGGGTCGGTGGCCCAGTTTTCCATGATCTGAGAAGGAAGTTCCACAAAATCCCTTGAAACACTTGTTCCGGCAAGGCTTTCATAAGTCACGTCAGATAGCAGGCCGTGTAGGGCATGTCCGAATTCATGAAAGAAAGTGGTTACCTCATCATAAGTGAGTAAGGCCGGTGCCGAAGAGGAAGCAGGGGTGAAATTACACACTACTGAAATTACCGGAGGTACACGCTTTCCGTTTTCTGTAGTTTGCGGACGATAAGACGTCATCCAGGCGCCGCTTCTTTTTGATTCGCGCGGGTGCATATCCATATAAAGCAATCCAACCAGCGCGCCATCTTTTTCCATAATTTTCCAGGCAGTCGCCTCTTTGTGATAAAGGGGCACATCATTTAATTGCTCAAAAGAAAGTCCGTAAAGTTTCTGACTTACCAAAAATATCCCTTTTCTAACGTTTTCAAGACTAAAATATTCGGCCAGTTCCTGGTTATCGATGGCATATTTTTCTTTCCTCACCTTTTCACTGTAATATTTGTAATCCCAGGGCTGAACATCATCATTTATCCCATCCGCCACCATAGATTTTTTAATATCGGCAATTTCTTCCATGGCTACTGCCAGTGCGGGAGTCCAGAGGCGGTTAAGCAGGTTGTTCACTGTTTCAGGTGTTTTTGCCATGGTTTCCTCTAAACTGTAATCCGCATAAGTTTTATAACCGAGTAACTGGGCTTTTTGCAAACGCAGATTCGCCATTTTTACCGCAATCTCGTTGTTGTCATTTTTGTTGCCGTTATTGCCTCTGTTCTTATATGCCAAAAACATTTTTTCACGCAAATCCCTGTTGTCAGCATATTCCAGTACGGGCATTACACTGGCATTGTGAACTGTAAACAACCACTGTCCTTCTTTTCCCTTTTCTTTCGCTTTGCTGGCTGCTGTTTCAATAACCGCAGCAGGAAGTCCCTTGAGTTCCTCTTCATTTTGAACATAGTATTCAAAGGCATTCGTGTCTGCAAGCACATTTTGCCCAAAATTTACGGAGAGCAGGGATAGTTCGGAGTTGATCTCTTTGAGTCTGGCCTTGTCGGCATCGGAGAGTTTAGCTCCGTTTCTTTTAAAATCTTTATACAAATTTTCCAGTAAGCGGTATTTTTCCGGATAGGATTTAGAAAAACTGATGGGCATTTCGGGGTTTTTATCCGGTTCGTATATGGCCGCAATCCTTTCGAACAAGGCCTGGTTCATATAAATATCATCCTGGTGCGCCGACAATTTTGGGGCAAGTTCCAGGTCCATGGCCTGAAGTTCGGCATTCGTGTTGGCCGAGTTGAGGTTCGAGAATACCCGTCTTGATTTTTTCAACAGACGACCGGAATTCTCCAGAGCGAGAATGGTGTTTTCCCAGGTAGCCTTTTCCGGGTTTTTCGCGATGGCGTCGATCTCATCCTTTTGAACGGCAATACCTTTTTCTATTGCTTCTTTCAGGTCTGCCTGGGTAATCTTTTCAAAAGGAGGCAATTCGTACGGGGTGTCAAAGGTTTGATAAAACGGATTGGTCGCCATAACTGTTTCGGTTTCTTTTTTATCCTTACAAGCAAGTATACTTGCAGCCGCAAATATAGATAATATCAGGGTTCTTTTTTTCATAATACTGTTTTTAAAAGGGCAGGCATTATTTTTTAAATGAGTAATTTATTATCGAATTTCCAAATTTCTTAGGAGAAAATTTAAACCATTAAAGTTAGAAAAAAAACAAAGCCCATCCAAGGGCAGATCGGTATTTTTTACAATCAGGAAAGGGCTATTGGTTGGTTTTGTCGTGAAAACAAATAATAGGCTGGCATACTTTTTTTAAGGAAAGAATTTTTTAATTGGCCTAAAAATAAAGCAGAAACTTTGTTTTCTTACTAGGGGTTTAAAATGCAATTAAATCGGCTATCGCTGTGGTGTGAATGTAAATTAAAATGTAATTTTATATTCTCCTGCAATAATTTTTATTGGCAACAAGGATTATAGGAATTGGTTAAAAAGTCATTTTATTTTGATAGTATTAGAAACAGAGCGACTCTATCTGAGAGAAATTGATATTCAGGACGCTGAAAAGGCATACTTGTTAAATCTTGATCCGGATGTCATTAAGTTTACCGGGGATGAAGCCTTTAAAAGTATTGAGGCGGCAGCCTGCTTTTTGGCGCAATACGACCATTATCGAAAATACGGTTTTGGGCGCTGGGCAGTGATCAATAAGAGCGACAATGAATTTCTAGGCTGGTGCGGGCTAAAATATTCAGCCGAAGTTAATGAATTTGATATAGGATTCAGATTCTTTAAAAAATTTTGGGGCCGGGGATTCGCTACAGAATCGGCAAAAGCTTGTATTGACCTGGGATTTGAAAAATTTAATATGAAAAAAATTGTGGGAAGGGTAATGAAAGAAAATACGCGTTCAATTCATGTGCTGGAAAAATTGGGTTTGCGGCTTGACGGGACTTTTGATTTCGACGGTAAGGAAGGTTTGATTTATATGATTGAAGAAATAAGCCAAAGCAAGATAAACTAAACAAATCTGTATAAAATGAAGAAAAAAATTGAACTTAAGAGAACTTTTTATTTGTTTGGGTTTTTGATCCTGTCCGCCTTATTTCTTACATCCGGAAATAAGCCAAATTCCAGGATAAGGATCCGGTATTCTATCAATGAGTCTGATTGGAAATTTAAACGCGAAGAGGTAAAAAACGGATTTGATATTTCTTTAAATGATACTGACTGGCACAGTATTAAGATTCCACATGATTACAACGGGGGAAGTGATGGCAAACACTATGACGTTTTTTTAGGGCGTTTTGACACAAAGAATGACGGGGATAAGCGCATGCAATATACCGGTCCTGGGTGGTATAGAACAACTTTTTCGATCGATGAAAGACATAAAAACAAAAGGGTATTTATTGAATTTGAAGCAGTATCTCTGGAAGCCAAAGTATGGGTGAATGGCAGGGAGCTTGGTGTACACAGGGGTGGGTATACGGCCTTTTCATTTGATATAACGGATCACATTAAGTTCGGAAAGCCAAATGTGCTGGCTGTTCGTGCCGATAATTCGAACAATCCAAAAATTGCCCCATGGATGAAGGATGAAAAAAAGGCTTTTCCTTTTAGTTTTGATTATGCTGTTTATGGCGGTATTTATCGGGATGTCTGGATCTCAATTACAGATCCTGTAAAAATTGAAAAGGTTTTCAATACGCCCAGTATAGGTGGACAGTCACCGGCCTCTCTGACAATTGAGACCAGGGTTAAAAATTATTCAAAAAAAGACAAGGAGGTTGAATTGGTCACCGCGGTTTATGATCCGGCAAATAAACTTATTTCCACCCTTAAATCGAAAAAGACGGTTCAGTCCGGTCAACAGGTATCTTTCAGTCAGATGGAATCTGTTTTTGGCGAGCTGGAATTATGGGATACAAATAATCCAAAACTTTATAAGGTTTATAGTACAGTGAGTTCTGAGGGAATCCTACTTGATGATTTCGAAAGTGTTTTTGGGTTTAGGTATTTTACGCTTGCAAATAATCAGGCATTCAGCCTGAACGACAGAAAATTCTTAATCCGGGGAGTGAACAGGCATCAGGACATGGAAGGCCTGGGCTATGCGCTTCCCAATTCCCAGCACCTGGCAGATGCTAAGCTGATTAAAGAAGCAGGTTTCAATTTTGTGCGTCATGCACATTACCCCTGTGACCCCGAGTTTAGCAAAGCCTGTGATGAGCTTGGACTGATGCAGTGGTTGGAAATTCCATTGACAGGAAGTACCTCTGAGGATCCCGATTTTCTGCTGAACTGTAAGCAACAGCTCCAGGAAATGATAGAACAGCACTACAACAACCCCTCTGTGATTATATGGGGAATAGGCAATGAAAGTGACCGTTCCGGGGCGGATGAATCTGTGACAAATCATGTCTTCGGCGAACTGATAAAGGTAGCCAGAACCCTGGATGATACACGTGCCCTGACGGGTTGCAATTACAAATTTGAATCGAATCAAAAAATAACAGAGACCTACTCACCTCAGGATTGGTCGGGGTGGTATAGCGGAAGTGTTTCGGATTATAATCCGAACAGTATCATTGGAGAATATGGGGCTGACATGCATTTTACCAATCATTCCGAGGAAAAATACGAGATCAGAACAAATTACAACGCAGCCCAAAAGCCGGGCTTCTGGTCGCAGGAATACGGCTCTTGGGTACATGAATACAAAGTTTCAATAGGAGAGGCCAATAAAGACAAGTTTCCGGGTCATTTTGCCTGGGTGGCCTTTGATTTTGCTTCTCCCAGAGTCGACAGGGCAGGCAACCCGATACCCTTCATGAATCAAAAGGGATTGGTAATGCACGATCATAAAACAAAAAAAGATGCCTATTATTTTTATCAGAGTATGTACCGTGAAGCGAAAGACTTTCCCCTGGTCTATATCGTATCACCTTCCTGGTCGGACCGTTGGAAGGAGCCCGGAAAAAAAGATATCTGGGTTTACAGCAATTGTGATTCTGTTGAACTTTTTAATGGTTATGGAAAAAACACACTTGGCCGGCGTACAAAAAATGCCGGACCCAGGGGTGATACCCGTTTTCAATGGGATCAAGTTAATGTGCAGAACCATGTGCTTTATGCCGAAGGATGGTATAAGAACAAAATCGTGTCCAGAGACACGATCCTGTTAAAAAATTTACCGCCATATAAAGAAAAAGCAAAATAACCGATTTCACTTACTATTATAAAGAATGATCCCCTATTCGCAGAGTCATTCAAATAATATAGTTGAGACCATCAAGGCCCTGCAATTGGGCAGCAAACTTATTTTTTTGCTGAATCCATAGCTCCCAAAACAAAAACAAGGGGAGCATTCCAGTTTATTGCCGATTCGTTGGTAGAATAACTGCACTCCTGATCTACAAATGATATGGCAGGGAGCTTGGACCGGTTCAAATCCGGACAATCAGCAAAAGTTACCGTATTCGGACCGCCGGATAACAAACCCGGATAGGGTTCTTTGATCCCGTCTGCCCCTGAAGGTCTGTGGTGCAGATTCATCACCTGTTTGTCTCCAAAGCCAGTAACAAAACAATAACCCGTGGCATTGCGACCCAAAAGGTAATCAACATCTCCCTGTGCTGAGTTCAGGTATTTTTGATCTTTGCTGATTCTGCTGGCAACAAGCTTTAAAAGAGCCATATTGGCCACATCAGAAGTGCTGCCCCATTTAAAAAAGTCCAGACTGACGCGGTAGGGAGAACTTTCCGCTTTTGAGACCAGGATGTCTGCATAGGACAACAAGGCTTTCCGAGCTTCTTTTCTGTATGCGGCAGCTTTTGGATTATCGCTCAAAGAGAGCGATATGATCGCCAGAGGCCCTGTATAATCCCAGGAATGCACCAGTTTTTTCTGGGCGGCAATATCTTTTGATTTAATTTCTGAAAAGTCGTTCATGGCCAGCCCAAGTTCTGTGGCTGCCCACAAAAACTCATCGGCAAGTTCCCTGTCATCGTATTCCCCGGTAGATATGTCTTTGGGGTTTTTGTAATAGATCGCCGGATTCGCCTTTGCCCATGCGTATGCCTTTTTTGACTGCTCCAGGCAGTTGATGCCCAGTTGTTTTAATTCAGGAGCCGTACTTTGTGACAAGATGCGGTGGGCCATGGCCATGGTGGCCGCAAAGTCAAGGGAGGCAGCGGTTGATTTATAAACCACATATCTGGGCGCGGTGGCCTTGTCCGGCATTACAAAAGCATCGAAATTTTTATTGGTCAGTTTGTGATACACCCCACCGTCATTGGGATCCTGCATGGTCAGCATCCATTTCAGGTTGAACAGAAGCTCATCCAGAACATCCGGAATGCTGTTCTTGCTTTCAGGGATATTTACCGCGAAGTTCTTTACGTATTCAGGGTACATCTGGCAAAAAAGCAAGAGGGTATAGGTTGTTATGCTGCTGTTTACTATGTATTTGTTGTAATCGCCTGCATCATACCAACCACCCGGACTTGAAATGGTAAATCCTTCCGGACGTTTATCAGAGGCAGCCGATGCATGAACCAGCACAGCAGTATCCGGGTGACCTGCGGGTCTGGCGTATTTTCCGCCAAATTCCTCAGTTATCTCCATGCCTGATCGGATGAGATAAAAGGATTTGAGAGATGCTTTTGCTATTTCACCGTAAACCCCATCTCCAACTTCAAAAACACCCGAGCACAGTGCTTTGTTATTCAAACAGATGCGGTATTTACCGGGAGTTTTCACTTTTGAAAAATCAGCTGTACCCACACTGTCACCGGACAGATCCCAAAAAGCCAAAGCACCCGGTTTTCCAGTGAAAACAACTTTTCCGGTTTGGGCATCCACTACCTCAAAAATGTCGGTTTTCGCGCGTAACAGCGCTACTTTAGAGCCCTCTGTCGGGTAGCCAACCTGGTTGAACAGGATCTGATCCTGAAAATCAATGGGGGTTCCGCTAATCGGGTTCCCCTGGGCATTGGAAACCTGATATACAAAGAACAGGAGGATAGCCGGAGCGAAAATATTTTGAAAAAGTGATTTCATGTTTGATCGATTATTTTAAATTTTATTAATTTTCCATAAGGTTTAAAATGCATAGCATAATATAATGTAAAAATACTCCGAGCCTCTTTAGCTAACCGGTCCATATGCATTTTAAAATTACTATCCCATGATAACTATGACTTGATGTTCCAATCCGTCGCTGAACAAAGGAATCAGATTTGATGACTGAGACTTGCCATCCACAATCAGTTCCTTTACACCTTTGGACCGTCCCTGAGGATTTTGAACTTCAATTTTGTAATGGGTTCCCCTGAACTTGCGGCTTATTTTAAATCCCTTCCAGCTTTTTGGAATACAGGGATCGATTTTGAGTCCGTCGTAATCCGGTTGTATACCCAGAATATACTGGGTGATCGCATAGAAATTCCAGGAAGCGGTTCCGGTTAACCAGGAATTTTTTGCTTCTCCGGGTTTATAGGCATCTTTTCCCGCGATCATTTGTGAATAAACATAGGGTTCCGTTTTGTGCAGGTCGCTGATATCTTCAAGATAGGCCGGGCATATTTTGCTGTAGTATTCCCAGGCGCGGTCGCCATTGCCCACCACTGTTTCCCCGATCATGATCCAGGGATTGTTGTGGCAGAAGATACCGGCATTTTCCTTATATCCTGGAGGGTAGGTGGAAATTTCTCCGTATTCAATATAGTATCTCGTAAAAGCGGGATTGTTTAACACGATACCGTATTCGCAATCCAGTCTTTCTTTTACTGATTGAAGTGCTTTTAACGGAAGTCCTTCTTCCAGGCCAATTCCTGCCATGGTACACCAGCCATTCGATTCTATAAATATTTTACCTTCCTCATTTTCGTTGCTTCCTATTTTCTTGCCGTAAAAATCATAAGCGCGCAGGAACCATTCACCATCCCAACCATGTTTTTTGATCACTTCAACCATTTTGTCCACATGCTTTTGTGCTCTTTCAGCCTCTTTGATCCTGCCTGTTTTTTTGCAGAGTTCAACATAATCCCGGCCATAAACAACAAATAAACCGGCAATCATCACTGATTCAGCTTTGGAGCCCTCGGTTTTATTTTCGGTAGTCTGGAAGGATTCATTCGGGTCATTGGAAAAGCAGTTCAGGTTGAGGCAGTCATTCCAGTCTGCCCTTCCAATCAACGGTAAACCATGTGGTCCAAGGTTATTTACAACATGGTCGAAAGAAACCGTGAGGTGATCGAACAGGCTTCTCGCTATGGAAATATCATTGTCAAAAGGAACCATTTCATCCAGTATTCCAAAATCGCCTGTTTCCTTGATATAGCTCGTTGTTCCCAGGATCAGCCACATGGGGTCGTCATTAAAACCACCGCCGACATCATTATTGCCCCTTTTGGTGAGGGGCTGGTACTGATGGTAACAGCCTCCGTCCGGGAATTGGGTAGAGGCAATATCGATGATGCGTTCCCTTGCCCTTTCGGGGATCTGGTGAACAAATCCGATAAGGTCCTGATTCGAATCCCGGAAACCCATACCCCGGCCTATCCCCGACTCAAAGAAAGAGGCGGAGCGCGAGAAACAGAAGGTGATCATGCACTGATACTGGTTCCAAATATTTACCATGCGGTCCAGTTTTTCGTCGCCGGAACTGACTGTGTAAACACTTAACAAATTATCCCAGTATGTTTTAAGTTCAGCCAGAGCAGCATCCACTTTTTCTGCCGTGTCAAATTTTGCGAGCGTTTCTTTGGCTTTCTTCTTGTTGATCACATTTTTGGATTCCCATTTTTCCTCCTCTTTGTTCTCAACATAGCCCAAAACGAAAATAAGATCCTTTGATTCGCCCGGTTTCAGTTCAACCTCTATGTAATGCGAGGCAATCGGAGACCAGCCGTGAGCTTCGGTGTTCCGGGCCTTGCCCTCAAGAACAACCTGAGGTTCATCAAATCCGTTGTACAAGCCAAAAAAGGACTCACGATCGGTATCATAACCCTGTACTTTTGTGTTTACCCCGTAATAGGCATAGTGGTCGCGGCGTTCCTTGTATTCTGTTTTGTGATAGATCACAGAACCCTCTATCTCAACTTCTCCCGTTGAAAAATTCCGCTGAAAGTTTTCCATATCGGCAGCGGCATTCCAGAGCGCCCACTCCACAAAGGAAAAAATCTTGAGCTTTTTATTTGTTTTGGACTTATTCGTCAGACTTAATTTTTGAACTTCGGCCCAGGTTTTCAGAGGAACAAAGTATAAAGTTTTGGCCACTACCCCGTCTTTTTCACCTTTTATAGTGGTATAGTTCATTCCATGTCTGCATTCGTACAGATCGAGCTCGGTTTTGCAGGGTTTCCATCCGGGCGACCAGGTTGTGTCCCCATCTTTGATATAAAAGTATTTCCCTCCGTTGTCCATGGGAACATTGTTGTATCTGTAACGCGTCAGGCGGCGGAATTTGGCATCTTTGTAAAAAGTATATCCACCTGCCGAATTTGAAATAAGTGAGAAGAAATCCTCATTGCCGAGATAATTGATCCAGGGCCAGGGTGTTTTCGGATTGGTTATTACATATTCCCGGTTCTTGTCGTCAAAATGCCCGTATTTCATATTATTAGTCTGTTTTATTTGTTTTTTGATATTTTTTTCTCGTGCACAAATCAGGGTTTTAACCCCCGGTTCAACCTGAAAAAATTCATTTCAGCGTACAGTTTTATTTTTGTGTTTCCGTATTCAAAAATACGGCTTTACGCAAACGAGACCAAAGCCACAGGCGGTTTTTAATGATCAAAAAGAGTCAAAAAACAATGATATTTATTCAGATTTTGGCTTAAAGCATCCATATAAAAAAACCATTTTGGAATTATTTTTAAACTATGCAAACAGAAATGTAATTACTGTTATTTGAGTAACTTTGTTTTATCTGATCTACTTTTACATGAAGAAGTATCTGCTCACTTTGATGTTATGTTTTCTGGCACTATGGTCTCAGCAGGTTCACAGTCAGGACAAGAAACCAAAGGTTGCCCTCGTGCTCAGCGGAGGTGGAGCCAAAGGAATGGCACATATTGCCACACTGCAGTTGCTCGATTCGCTGGGTATAGTGCCTGACCTGGTTGTTGGCACCAGTATGGGGAGTATCATTGGCGGTTTTTATGCCATGGGTTACAGCGGGGACAGCATCGCGGCAATAGCAAAAACTGCAGATTGGGTGAATATTTTTGGCGGGACTATAAATCTCGACAAAGTAGGAAATGAAGAAAAGAGCGGGTTCAATCAATATCTCGTTGACTTTGATATTATTAAAGGAGCGCCAAAGCCGAAAGGTTCCATATACAACGACCAGAACCTGAATGAGTTTTTTGGAAAGTATACCTATCCTGTGTGTACGATCAACAACTTCGATGAACTGCCCATACCCTTTCGTGCGGTGGCAACAGATATCATCAATGGAAAAGAAGTGGTCATTGACCATGGGTCTGTCGGCTTTGCCATGCGGGCGAGCCTGTCAGTGCCAACACTTTTTCTGCCTGTAAAATACCAGGGTACCATGCTTGTTGACGGAAGTGTCCTGAATAATTTTCCCACTGACGTGGCCAGGAATCTGGGAGCAGATATTATAATCGGAAGCGATGTAGGAGGAGGAATGGAGCCGGAAGAGAAACTCGATAATATGATTTCAGTCCTTATTCAGACCGGTATGCTGGCCAGCAATTTAAAAAATGAAGGGAACAAGGAGATCTGTGATATTCTGGTCGATCATGTGCCGCATATAACCTATACTTCATCGGATCTCACAAAGGCCAGGAAGATTTATGCGCAGGGCAAGATCGAATTGAATGTCTGTAAGTTTAATTTCGTGGAGCTTGCAGAACAGCTTAAAAAGTATCCGCAAAGGGTACATAAAATTCCCCGGGACGCAAGTGAGATTACCATTGATTCGATTGCCTATAAAGGGATAAGCAGAGACAACAGGGGTTTGACAAAAGCGAGAATGGACCTTCAGCCACATAAAAAGTACAAGGCCGACGAATTGGTCAACGCGCTCTCAAGGGCCATGGGTACCAATATTTTTGATCAGATCACCTACAATACTTTTCAGGATGAAGAAACTTTCGGACTGCAATTTAACGGTGTTGAAAAAACAAAAAACAAAATACACGGATCAATACACTATGATGATTACAGGGATATCGGGATACTGGTAAATTATATCGGAAGAAATGTTATCGGGAATGCATCCAGGATGCAGATAACGCTGGATATAGCCAAACAGCCGCGATACAGGTTCCAGTACCAGAAAAACTTTGGAAAGGCTTACAAATACTGGACCAGGTCAGAGGCATATGGTCAGTTTCTCGAGCAGGAGGCCTATCTGGAAGGCGAGACTCTGGAAGATCTGAACTATGATTATTACCTGTTTGACAGCCAGATAAACAAGAATTTCAATTCGCTCAAAGATTTCGCAGGTATTGGTATTTCTTATGAATATACCACTGCCGAACCAAAGAAAAATCCCGAGATCGATAACAATGCGCTGGACCTGCGTGATTACCGTTTTAAAAATCTGGAATTATACGGACATTACAATTACAACTCGATGAATCAGGTTCGATATGCCACCCGGGGCACTTTCTTTCAGGCCAGGCTGGCGAGATCGCTGTACCATGAAGCAGATGTGTCTTTTGTTGAACAAACAACCAATGATGTATCCGATCAGACGAATGGTTTTACCCGGTTGGGAATGGGCTTTGAAAAGCGGGTGTCTCTAAGCAAGAATTTTGTTGCTGCAGGAGGAGCTGAGGCAGGTTTTATTTTTATGGATGACCCCGGTGAGGATGATGTGTCATTTGCTGAATATGGCTATGGTGCCAACTACCAGCTCGGTGGAAATCTTATCAGGCCCAGAAAAGACGATGTGGTATTCCCGGGTTTGAATGAAGGGGAATTACCGGTTACCCAGTTTGTAGTGCTGAAAGGAGCACTTCAGTATTCCCCCGGCAAAAATTTCTATCTGACACCCCATGTCCATCTGGCTTCGGTAGGATATAATGATTTTTCTGATTTTATAGAGCATGCTTTTTCACCGAATGGGGATTGGTATTTGAACAATGAGGTCAGTGCCCTGATTTCGGCAGGGATTACAGCTTCCTATAATTCGTTTTTAGGCCCTGTTGATGTGGATGTTTCCTGGGTTAACGGCATTGATAAAGTACGACTTTTCTTCGGTATAGGCTATCAGTTCAACCGTTCAAATTAGGGGATTGATGATGCGGTATTTTAAAGATTGGAATTCAACAAAAGATACTAAAAGAAGATCTTTTATAGAGCCTTCAGGAATTAGGCCCCAACAAAAAAGACCGCATAAAGCGGCCTCTTTTATAACTTCAGCAATTCCAGAAGTATTCTGACAATTGATGATTAATGGATGATCTTATTTGGGTGCTACTGCATTAGCAGGTTTCACCACGTCTTTGGTAGCATCTTTGGTAACATCTTTGGTAGCTTCTTTGGATTTGTCTCTCGTAACATCTTTGGATTTGTCTTTAGCCACATCTGATGCGGATTTTGACGAACTGCAACTGGCTGATAAAAATAAGGTTAAAACAAAAAGTAATAATAATTTTTTCATGAGTTTGAGGTATAAATTAGTTAATTTGGTTCTAAATGTACAATATTTAATAAAACAACAAAGTAAATGTTAAAATAAATAATTTTTTAATCGTTTGTTGGTTAATCCTTACAGGGTACTTTGTTATTTTCGGGTTCGTAGTCTCAGTTATATAATTTCATTAATTAACAAGAATTTAGTTGTGTTCCCAAATAAAATGGGAATCCGGATTACTTTGCATCTCAGAACAATTCAAAGAATTTTTTGAAAGCAAAAGATAAACTGTGTGTATTCCTGTGTTTGGCAAAGTAATTGCAATAAACTTAAAAGTATAAATAAAACAAAGTCTTATGAAAAAAATCGCGCTTTTTATGTTATTTTTCTTTGCCCTTGCAGCTCATTCGCAAAATAAAAATTTTATTGATCAGCCTTATCTGGAGACTTCAGCCAGAGTGGATACCCTGGTCGTACCGGATGAGATTTTCTTATCGATACTGGTTGCGGAAAAAGATACCAAAGGCAAGATATCCGTAGAAGAACTGGAAAACAAAATGGCCGATAAACTTAAATCGATGGGAATAAAACTCGATGAACAGCTCAGCTTATCTGATGTTTCGAGTAATTTCAAAAAATATGTATTTAAACAACAGGATATACTGAAAGACAAATTGTATTCTTTAAAGGTTTATGATGCCCAAACTGTTGGCAAGGTAATGATGGAGATGGAAAAGATTGGTATTTCGAACGTTGAAATAGAAAGAACCAGATATACGAAAATGGAAAACCTACAACTTGTTTTAAAGTCCAGGGCTATATACGAAAGCCAAAAAACAGGCGGAATACCTCACCAAACCATTGGGACAGAAAGTTGGTTCTGCAATTCATATCACCGATACCTATTTCATGAATGCCTATGAAAACATGGCGGATCAGGTGGTAGTGCGCGGCTATGCAGCTGCGCCCAAAAGTGAATTTAAACCCCTTGATGTTGAATTCAGTAAGATAAAAGTGGAATCTGAAGTCCATGTGAAATTTATTATTAATTGATTTCGGGCTTTCAATCAGCATGGTATTCTGAATCCTGAGTTTCATGTATTCTCTATGACTATATTTTAGCAGCGTTTTGAATTTTGGCAATAGATCTTTGATTATCTTTATAGTTGAATTTTAAAACCTTGCCTATGTTCAGGTTTGTTTCCGTGATTTATTTTGTTTTGGTTTGGATGCCCGTTTCTGCACAAACTGCAAATACATTGCAGGAAAAATTGGGCTATGACAAATCGGCCAAATTGCTGATCATCCATGCCGATGACCTCGGTTCTTCCCAATCAGAAAATGCAGCGAGTTTTTATGCGATGGAAAAGGGTTCAGTTAATTCCGGCAGCATTATGGTTCCATGCCCATGGTTCGAGCAGGTTGTGGAATACGCAAAAGCCCATCCCAAGGCAGATCTGGGCATACACTTAACACTGAACAGTGAGTGGCGGCTTTATAAATGGGGGCCTGTAAGTGATCCCGGTGAAGTAAAAAGTCTGCTGGACTCGAACCATTATTTCCCCGACAACTTGGATCATGTAGCGGCCCAGGCCAAAATAGAAGAGGTAGAAAAGGAATTGAAGGCACAGATACAAACCGCGCTCGACAGGGGAATAGACCTTAGCCATTTGGACACACATATGGGCGCAATGGCCCTGCGTCCGGATTTGATGAGATTGTACATGAAATTAGGCCGCGATTTTAAACTGCCTGTGATGATAAGCAAACAGGAATGGTCAGATTTTAGCAAGACTGATAAGGACTTATCGGAAAATATCCCGGTTGTTCTGGACAATATCTATGTGGCTGCTCCGGATGATTATAAAAACGGAATGACATCATACTACACAAAAATTCTTCAAAATTTAAAGCCGGGAGTACATACTGTATTGATGCATACCGGCTATGATAATGATGAAATGCGTGCCATAACAACCGGGCATGAAGCTTACGGAGCCAAATGGAGGCAGCAGGATTTCGATTTTTTCAGCAGTGACCTTTGTAAAAAATTACTTTCAGAAAATAAGATTCAGCTGATTACATGGCGTGAGATTAAGGAAAAATTACACTATTAATTTTTAAATACAACTTACTATGGACATGGATTTTCTTTCACCAGCGCTTGTTTTTATTGCAACGGCACTTTTTATAATAATTGTGATCAATCTGGGTTACGTCATTGGTTCCAGGGTTTATAAACGATCACATGCAGAGAAAGAATCACCCACTTCGGCAATTTCCTCAACCGTTCTGGGTTTGCTTGCTTTTATTCTGGCCTTTACTTTTGGGGTTGTTACCAACCGCTTCGACACCAGGAGGGAGCTCACCAGAGAAGATGCCAATGCCATACGAAATGCCTGGTTAAGATCAGCGTTTCTTCCTGAGAAAGATCAGATACAAGCCAGAGCACTGATCAAAGAATATGTTGATATAAGGATCGCCGGCGTTCAATCAAATAAATTAGAAGAAATTCAGAAAGTCATGCAGCGATCTGCTGTAATCCATAGGGATCTATGGAAAATGGCTGTGGAGAATGCGAAAAAAGATATGAATTCCGATGTGGCAGCACTTTATATCGAATCCATCAATGAGCTGATCAATTACCACGCTCTCCGGATCTCTGTCGGATTGCAAACAAGAATTCCACAAACGATCTGGAATACGCTTTATATTCTGATCGGTTTTAGCATGATGACTGTGGGCTATCAAACTGCGATTGCCGGATCGAAAAGATCATGGACCATACCCATTCTGGCGATCTCATTTTCTCTGGTCATACTGCTCATCGTCATACTGGACCGCCCGGGCAATGATTTTATGGGTATATCCCAGCAACCCCTGATCAACCTGCAATCAGAAATGGAAATCAATAATTGAGCATGAAATAGTTTTTCCATAACATTCTTGTCAATCCTAGTATTGAAAGAGTTATTTTTTCAATATTCGATCCGGTAGAGCAGCAACTCTTCTTCGTCATTCGGAATTCGTATTGTTTGGATATACCTGAGTCCCAGTTTTTCAATTAACCTCTGTGAGGCAAGGTTGTTCTTGGTTGTTATGGCACTGAATCTATCGATGTTAAACTCATTTTTTCCTATTTCCAATACTTTTGATGCGCTTTCAAAACCATAGCCCAGGCCTTCAAAGGCAGGTAACAGAGCAAAACCGATATCTATGCCTTCCAGTCCTTCCCGGTCATACAGGCCACAGGAGCCGATCTTAACTCCATCGGTCTTTCTGATAAGGGTATAATTTCCAAAGCCGAGCTTTTCAAGCTGTGGGCTTATTTTGTTCTTTATATATTGTTTGGCGTCTTCTTCGGTATGCACATTTCTGTCGCCAATATATTCGAGCCATTTCGGAGAATTCAGGAGCTCAAGTATAAATCCGGCATCTTCCTCTGTTGTAGGTTGAAGGAACAATCTTTCCGTTTCAAAATGCGCATATTTTTTCATCTGTCAAGAAAACCGCGTGCTATAAATTTTTATTCTTCTGAGCTTCCTTCAAGAAATGGTTTCATCTCCTTGCTGATCTTTTCCCTCATTTGGTTCAGTTTTATTGCATAGGCTTCAAGTTGTTTTTCGTGTTCGCTGCCCGGAATCCACTTTTTCACTTTTACAGGTCTTCCTTTTTCGTCAACAGAGACAAAAACGATGACGCAATGTGTTTTCTTTTCAAATTCATTCTGACTGAAATTTCTGGAATAAACGTCTACAGCTATGTGTATGCTCGTGTTTCCTGTATAGATCACATGAGCATTGATCTTGATCACCTCGCCTATGCTGATCGGCTTGTAAAACCTGATTCCACCAACATAAACGGTTACACAATAGGTTTCAGCCCAGTTCCTTGCGCAGGTATAGGCAGTCTGGTCTATCCATTTCATAACAATACCACCATGCACTTTTCCCCCGAAATTTACATCGGTTGGTTCACTGATGAACTGAAAGGATATTTTGTTGTTTTCTGTCATAAAGAAATTTTTAATGATCGATGGATGATCGCTACAAAAATGACTATAATTTTTTACAGGTGCTCTTAAGGTACTTTGTTTTTTAAGAATAGAAATTAACTACTTGTTTTTAAAGGGGATGTTGTTAAACAGGATGAACTGAAATTGATTCCGGTTGCTGTTTTCTGTGGTCTGTGCCATAAAACCTACTTCTATCCTGAAATTCTTATTGATCACATAGCCCAAACCTCCGTAAAGCCTGTTTCGGTCAAAAACCGGACTTTCAGCATTCAGGAATATTTCATCATATGCAGAAAGATAAAGGGCTTTGTCGACCATGCCTTTTTTGTTAAGCGGAATATTCAGACTCAAGAAATACCTGAAACGCATTTGAAAATCGTCCGGTAAAAAACGTTCCTCGATCCTGTATCTATGCTGGATAAAGAACCTTCCAAAATTTTGTCTGGTAATGAACTGCTGGTAAATCCTGTTCTCATTACTGCTATTTTTTTCGTCAGTACCAGGTATATAATTCTCAGAACGGATAAAAGCATAGCCCAACAAGATATTGTTGTTGTTTTCTGTGAGATTATATCCAAAGCCGGTTCTTATAAGTAACTGCTGCAGGTCGCCGGCAAAATTGTAGTTTCTGTATTGCACCTCATTGTGCCAGTTCCATTTGTCATTAATTTTCTGATTGCCAAAATACAGAAACCAGTTACCTACTTCTGAATCCTGCCCAAACACAGGCATAGAGATGAACAGCATCAAAATGGAAAAACGAAATATCTTTTTCATTTCACAATAAGCATTTACATATGAAACTTTATTAATTACAGACTCTCTCGTGTGATTGTTTATTTCATCCTTTCCGATTATTGAATTTCTTAACTCAGGGACTTGCGAGGAAAGAAATTCGCTTGCCAGTCCGGATTGAGTTCAGCTATTCAGGATCCATATCTGAGTAAATACAATAACCTTACAAACTTTCGGATCCATTATGCAGCAATCATTTAACCGGCAGGGTATTGCCGTTAACATCCAGTTCAATGATCTCATAACCCAGTTTTGAAAGTCCGGGCATGATCTTGTTCTTGTCACCAAC
This sequence comes from uncultured Flavobacteriaceae bacterium, assembly GCA_963816075.1. Lineage (GTDB taxonomy): Bacteria > Bacteroidota > Bacteroidia > Flavobacteriales > Flavobacteriaceae > Namhaeicola. The sequence continues at coordinate 582,311 of CAWFJI010000009.1, forward strand.
CAATAAAATATTCATAGTTTCCGGATTCATCCATTTCTTTACTGATTTATCAATGTCTGCCTTGCTTATGTTTGCTAAAATCTTGTTTTGTTCATCCACAAAATTGTTGGGCAGGTTATATTCCAGAATACGGTCGAGAAAGCCAGCCTTCTGTATTCCTGTTTCATACATCAAAGCATCGCGCTGACCAAGAGAACTTTGCATAAACGCAATTTCTTCCTGGGTGATGCCCTTCGCTGTGTAATTTGTCATCTCATTCATCACTTCTGTCAGAGCTTTATCAGTGACATCCGCACGAATACCGGAACTAAATGCAAAATAGCCGGTGTATTTATCAGCAGAAAAGCCGGATCGTGCACCATAGGTCCAGCCCTTGTTCTCACGGAGGTTCAGGTTGACTCTGCTATTGAAATTGCCACCCAAAGGGTAGTTTGCCAGTGTAGCCCGGTAGTATTCTCCAGTTGCATCGTATTTCAGATCTTTTATAGCGCCTACCCGGAATTCTGTCTGGGCGGCTTTTGGAATATCTATGACATATACTTTTGTTTTATCAGCCTTTGGGAAGGCAGGAGTAGGCGGCAGTTTTACTTCTTTGTTCGGCAGTTTGTTCAGAAATCCGAGTTTGCCTAAAATGTCATTTTCAGTAACATCACCAACAACAACCAGTTTTGCATTTCTTGAAGTCATATAGTTGTTGTAATAATCTTCTACGTTTTTCAGACTCAGATTTTTCACGGTATATTCAGTTCCGTTTTGGCTGGAACCAAAGATGGTTGCACCGTAATTTATCAACGGAAAAACGTCATCGGCAATTGAGGCAGGCTGAGATTTTCGCTGCTTAAATCCTTCAACGGATTGTTTCTGAATACGGCTGAAAGCCTCTTCTGTAAATTTGGGTCGAAGCAATTGCTCTTCAAAGAGCTTCAAACTTTTATCCAGATTCCTGGTCAGCGATTGCAACCTCAGGGTGATACCATCAAATCCACTATAAACAGACATACTGGAACCCAGTTTCTGAAGTTCGGCTTGCATTTGTTCGGCTGAATAATTTTGTGTGTCTTCATTCATCATGGCAGCAAACATCTTTGCCAAACCGATTTTAGATGTGTCTTTTGCCTGTAATAGGTGACCTCCGGGTATAGTCAGTGTTAAGGTTACAATTGGAAGTTCGGTGGTTCGGGTCCCAATTGCTTTTATGCCATTGTCAAGATTTTTTTTCCAAAATTCAGGAACTTTTACCACCGGGTTGATTCCGCTTACAGGCATCTGGTTCCGGTCAAAGGAATCTGCGGCCTTGTTGTAATTAAGTCCCTTATAGCCATAGTCCGGGGCCTTGTAGTTAGCGGAATTGATCTTGTAATTTTCGGCACCTGCAATATTTTCGGGCTGCTCTTTGGTAACTATACTTAAAACGACCGCCGGTTTTCCTTTGAGATACTGATCATAAACCCTGAGCACATCTTCTTTTTTTACACTGGTATATCTGGCTAGTTCTTGTCCAATCATATTGGGATTTCCGGTATATGTCTGATAAGCAGCGAGCTGAGAAACTTTTCCGCTTACACTTTGCAGGCGGTTGATGTACTGCGATTCAAAACCCCCTCTGAATTTTTCAATATCTTCATCGGTTACACCCCGAAGTTCAAAAACTTTGATGGCCTCGTCGATCAGCTTTTTAGAGTCTGCCAGAGAAGTGCCCGGAACAGGCGAAATGCTCATGGAAAACTCACCTGACAATTCACTTCCGCGATTGAAAGCACTTACACTCAAAGCCTTTTGACCTTTGGTGATCTCCTGGTAGAACACAGAATTTTTTCCCTGCCCCAGTACTTGTGCCAGGCAGGCCAGAGGAGCCTCATCAGGATGATAGCTCGGTACAGTAGGGTAGGTTATGGTGAGCTGTGGAAGTTTGGCATAATTGTCAACGAGGGTCACGTAACGGTCTTTTTCCAATATAGGAGCCGGCAGCTTCATATTTTTTACTTCCGGACCGGCAGGTATGGACCCAAAATATTTTTCAGCCAGTTTTACCACTTCAGCAGGGTTTACATCACCACCTACCGTCAGGGTTGCGTTATTCGGACCGTACCAGCGCAGGAAAAAGTTCTTCAGGTCGTCCACATCAACACGGTTCAGATCCTCGATATACCCTATGGTCAGCCAGGAATATGGATGTCCGTATGGATAAAGGTTTTTTGCGGTCATTTCACCGGCCAGTCCGTAAGGCCTGTTGTCATAATTTTGTCCGCGTTCATTTTTTACTGTTTCGCGCTGAATTTCAAATTTTTTCTGTGTAACTGCATCCAGTAAAAAACCCATGCGGTCGGCTTCAAGCCACATCATTTTTTCGACCTGGTTGCTGGGAACGGTCTGGTAATAATTTGTGCGGTCGCGGTTTGTGGATCCGTTTAATGTTCCACCGGATTCAGTCACGATCTTAAAATGTTGCTCATCACCTACATGGTCACTACCCTGAAACATCATGTGTTCAAAAAAATGCGCAAAACCTGATTTTCCAATCTCTTCTCTCGCAGAACCCACATGGTAGGTAACGTCCACATGCACAACAGGATCACTGTGGTCTTCATGAACAATTACTGTCAGCCCATTGGGCAGGACATATTTTTCATAGGGGATCACAATTTCGCTCCCCTTTTGCGTCACTTTTTCAAGCATTTTTGTTTGGGCCTGTGCAGTTAAACTGGTAATTACCAAAAGAATCAAAACGATCTTTTTCATAGTTGCGGGTTTTATTTAATATGATTTTAGACATGGTTTAATAATAATAAAATGATCCGGGTCATGGAGCATTTATTTCAGTAAATATAAAGTGTTCGGGAGTTTTTACAAAACGAAAGTGTATTTTTAATAAGAACAATTTCATATTAAAAGCGCCATGCGGATTTAAAGTTCCGTGATATGCAGACTCAGACCGGCTATTTTTTAATCCGGATATACTTTTCTGTATTTTTTCTGTTTACACCTTCGCTTTCAATGACTTCTACACCGCTTTGAATAAGGGTATCCCCTATGATCGTCATGGTAAAACTAAAATCATGACCCTCCCAGTTTCTGGCTGTACAATATTCCAGGTGTTCGGTGTACAAACTGTCTTTGAGGGTATAAGATCCGCCACCGGCTGAAAAGGAAGCGGCTGAATCCTGACCTTTGTTCAGGTCATGCTGAAGAAAAGCAAAATGGGTCTCATTGATGATCTTGATGAAGGAAATATTTTTTGTGTAATCAGTCACCACCGTGTCGCCTTTTTCTATAAGTGTGCCGGAAAGAAGCTTCCAGCTGCCTACAACAGAAAATACCTCCTCTTTTTGTGGGGTTTCTGTCTTTTGATTGTTACAGGACAACAGACCTGCGGTAAGGGCAAATAGAGCAATTTTGATTTTCATATTTTCTGTAGATTCAATAGTTTTTTTTATATTCGAATATGGACCTGTTGATGCTCTGGCAATTGGTAAATGAAGCGCCTAATATGAAAGTCCGACTATTTCTTGTTCATTTCCATATAGTCCAATACGAGATTGCACATGGCAGCTACACCTGTTTTGAATGCGCTGTCGTCTATCATGAATTCCGGAGTATGATGGGGCCCGGATGTTTTTGGATCGCTTCCTTTGGGCAAACCACCTACAAAGAAAAACAAACCGGGTACTTTCTGGGCAAAGAATGCAAAATCTTCCGCGCCGGTCATGGGAGCCATAACCAATACATTTTCTGTGCCAGCAGATTTTTGTAAGGTTGGCAGCATCTGATTCGTGAGATCCACGTTATTAAAGTTTACAGGCAGGAGTCTTGTTAAGGGTAACTCAACCATGGCAGTTGCTCCTGCCGCTTCAGCTGTTTTTTCTGCTATCTCCCGGACACGCCTTAACACCATCGTTTCGTCGGCATTGCTCAATGTCCTGATCGTACCTGTCATTTCAACCTGTTCAGAAATAATATTCACGCGATTACCACCCTGTATGGAGCCGATGGTAACGACTGCCGGGTTTTGGGTTATATCCACATTACGACTCACAATGGTTTGAAGGTTGTTAATGATTTGAGCAGCAACAACAATTGGATCAACAGAAAGCCAGGGTGCTGCTCCGTGGCTGGGCTTACCCTTTACTGTAATTTTTAAGTCGCAGGAACCTGCCATGATACCGCCCGGTCGGTATTTGATTTTACCAACTTCTGTCTGGGCATTCAGGTGTAAGCCAAAAATAACATCCACTTTTGGGTTTTCCAGCACACCCTCCTGGACCATCAGGTAAGCACCGCCTTCTTCACCTAAAGGCGGACCTTCTTCAGCAGGCTGGAAGATAAAAACCACGGTTCCGCTAAGTTCCTTTTTCATCCCTGATAATATTTCTGCAACCGCCATCAGGATAGCCGTATGCCCGTCATGTCCGCAGGCATGCATCACTCCGGTTTCTTTTCCGTTATAGGTCGTTTTTACTTTTGAGGCATAGGGCAGGTTATTTCTTTCCGTTACGGGCAGGGCATCCATGTCTGCCCTTAAGGCCACAACAGGCCCGGGCTTAGCACCTCTTAAGATACCTACAACACCAGTTACCGCTACGCCGGTTTTCACTTCCATACCCAGTGATTTGAGGTGTTTGGCAACGATACCTGCTGTCCTGGTTTCTCTGTTTCCCAATTCCGGATTTTGATGAAAGTCTTGACGCCATTGTATTACTTTTGGCTCAATTTTATCGGCTGAGGCACTAATCTGATCCGTATGACTGCTATATTGGGAAAAGGCCAAATGGATACTAAAAAGCTGGAGGAGTAAAAAAAGTTTTTTCATTGGAATAAAATTCAACAGTTTTTTTTGATTTAAAGAAAGCTTGTGAACCTCCAGGTTTTATCTTTGAATGCATTCCGGAGCTGTTCTTATTTTTCAAACATAGTTAAAAATTACATCAGCGCCAAAAATGTTTTCGATTGTTCCCCGAAGGCACGGATGAATTCGGTACCGGGCAGTAAAAAAGAATGATAAACAGCTGCCGGTGTTCGACTGATGATCGGCAAATGGAATTAACTAACTTCAGATATCAGTAACAATAAAAATAAATTCTATTTTTGTTGCGAATCGGAATTCCGTATTAAATTTTTTTTGAATGAAAAGACGTAATTTTTTTAGGATTGGCTTATTTGGAGTCGGAGCAACCGTTTTAACTCCTTTGGATCTATTTTCTCAAGAATCAGGTTTGGACAAGAAATCATTCAGGAGCAAGGTAAAAAACATCATCTTTTTAGTTAGCGACGGTATGAGCAGCGGCACGCTGAATATGGCTGATATTCAATTATTCCGCACAACAGGAAAAGGGTCAAACTGGTTAAATCTATACCGTGAAAACAAGGTCAGCCGGGCTTTGATGGACATGGCGTCGGCCTCATCTATAGTAACCGACTCTGCAGCAGCAAGTTCCTCCTGGGGATGTGGATACAGAGTCGAAAACGGAAAACTCAATATGGGTCGCAAAGAAGAACCCTTTACACCTATTTTACAAAAATTTAAAAAGGCGGGTAAAAAAGTAGGTTGCGTAACAACTGTTCAAATTACCCACGCCACACCGGCAGGTTTTCTGATCAGTTCAAACAGCCGGGGAAGCATGGAGAGCATAGCCGAAATGTATCTCGAACAAGATTTTGATGTCTTGCTGGGAGGCGGACATGAAGTTTTCAGTCCTGCAAAAAGAAAGGACGGTAAGGACATGTATTCCGGTTTTGTGCAAAAAGGCTATGAGGTGGTTCAAAACAGAACCGACCTTATGAAAACCAATAACAAAAAACCCTTGCTGGGAGTTTTCCATGAAGGTGGTTTGCCTTATGCGCTGGATCAAAAATCTTCAGTGGAATTGATGAACAAGGTGCCTACCCTGGCAGAAATGACGGCGAAAGCTATTGACAACATGAAAGACCATCCTGCCGGATTCGTTATGCAGGTTGAAGGTGGAAAAGTGGATTGGGCTGCACATGCCAATGATGTGGGCGGGGTGATTTTCGATCAGATCGCATTTGATGAATGCGTAAAGGTCGCCATTGATTTTGCCGACCAAAACAAAGAAACGCTGGTGATTCTTACAACTGATCATGGCAATTCCAATCCCGGACTACTTTATGGAAAAGATGTCAATACCAATTTTGACAGGATACAGAATTTTAAGCATACCAACGAGTGGATACTCAATGAAATAAGTCCAAATGATACGGCAGATCAGGTAATTACAAGAATAGATTACGCAAATGGCTACAAAATAAACAATGAAGAAGCCGGGGAAATTTTAAAATACTATCGGCCCCTTGAAAAAAAGGAGGACTCATTGTATAACTACAGGCAACTTCCCTTCAAATTGCTGTCTGAAATTCAAAAAAAATACACAAATGTAGGGTGGATCGGCGACAACCATTCGGCAGATTTTGTTGAACTGGCTATGTACGGACCGGGAAGCGAAAATCTGACAGCTTTTGTCAAAAATACGGATCTGCACAATTTTATGCTAATGACCGCGGGAGTAGATGATTTAAGTAAATGAGCGGGTATTGAAAGTCATACAGGTTTTATTTGTCTTGTAATGCCATTTTCATAGCCGTTGCTTTAAGCTGACATTCCCTGTATTCATTTTCTTTTTTGGAAAGAGCCGTTATGGCACCACCTACAGAAAAGGAAACATATCTTTCCGAGGCATTGTACAGTATACTTCTGATCACAACATTGAAATCAAAATCATTATCCGGCGTAAAATAACCTACCGCACCCGAGTACAATCCGCGTTTGGTCTCTTCCAGCTCTTCAATGATTTCCATAGCCGAAATTTTTGGAGCGCCCGTCATGCTGCCCATCGGGAACAACGATCGGATGATGTCCACCACATTTGTTTCAGGACTTACTTCAGAAACAACCGTTGAAACCAGTTGATGCACTTGTTTAAAAGTATACACCCCGCATAATTCTTCGACTTTAACGCTTCCTTTAACTGCTGTTTTTGAGAGATCATTGCGAACCAGATCCACGATCATGATGTTCTCTGATCTTTCTTTGGGATCATTAAGCAGTTTGTTTCTGATCAGATCATCCTCATCCTGAATAGCAGATCTTCGGGCAGTTCCTTTGATGGGCTGGGAAATTACCTTATTTCCTGCTTTTTTAACAAACCGCTCAGGTGACCCGGACAGCAGGTATTTATCGTGTACCTTTACAAAAGTAGCGAAGGGAGAACCCGTAATATGGTTGAGTTTTTGATATACGGCGAGGGGATCGATACGCGCATCCTCAGCATAAAACTCCATACAAAAGTTCATTTCATAAATATCGCCCCGGTGGATATGATGTTGGATCCGCTCAATTTTTGAAAAATAATCTTCCTTGCCAATTCTTTTTTTAATTCTAATGCCTTTTTGCTTTATTGCAATTCTGGGCTCAATTTTATCAATTGCACTAAAATCGGACTCGATCTCATCAGCATATTGATTCAAATAGGCCAAATCAATACGATCTCGTCTCAGGAAAAATATTTTTTTTGGTTGAATAAAATAAAGATCTTCCCAATTAATTTGATCAGGATTTTCTGATTTGAGCGTTTCAATATCATTTTTCAGATCGTAACTGAAACAACCAAAAGCAAAATCGTTTTGAGTTGACAAAAAGGTTTTTAATTTATCAAATGCATGTTTTGAATCGCAGCTAATCTTTTTCTGTGCCCCTACTGCCAATATGGCGTCGAATTCGTTATAATCGTTTATATTTCCCGGAATTTCTGCATTTGATTCAAACCAAAAAATCTCGTGATACTGCTGAGCCCAGGACAACAACTTATTTTTAAAAGCTATGGGCTCCTTTAAATTGAATGTTTTGGATGTCCTTTTCACATTCCTAAAGTTATTAAATAAATTTACTTAGTAATTCCATCTACATTTTATTGTGCCTAAAGAAGGCACTTATTTTCTATGGAGAGATTTATAAAATCGAAACCTATACTGAACATGTGCCGGTTCAAATTCATATCGTTACTCAATTCGTCTAAACCAATTTGGTATCCATAGGAAAAGTACATCCGTCCATATTTAAGCCCGACCAAGGGCGTTAAGGATATACCCCGAAATGCTTCATCGGGTTGTAATTTCAAGACCATTGCACCCCAATAATTCATATCATATTGTTCTTTTTCCAGTTTCAGATTCAGGTCAAGCTCGGAACGACTGTCGGCATAAAATACCTGGTAGCGAAAGGAGGGTTCTATCTGCCATTTATTTCTTTGTATAAAGGTATAGCCGCTGTAAAAACTTAGTGTCGGTACCCATAAGGGTTCGTTGTCTGTAAATTCATCTTTTCTTTCTATGATATCGGCAATATTCAGGTTTATGAAGAGGTGTTTTCTGCGATAAAGTATACCGGTATCGAAATTCACTTCACTGATATCCTGGTTTTCGCCAATGGCAGGATCATCCTGTCCGTTGATAAATTGAGATGTATCAATAAAAAAGTTAGTGTATCTTACCGACATGCCAAATGATAAAAATTCGTTTTCGTCGTCATTTAAAGTCAAATGGTATGCATACGATCCGGTTGCTTTAAGAATTTGTGTAAAGCCGTTTACATCACTTTCAATAATTGCGCCAACTCCCGATCGGCCGACTATCCTTCCGCTTAATGTCGCCATGAAAGTGGCTGGTGCATCTTCAACTTCCGTTAACCTTGAAACAGTAATTCCTCTGAATTTATAGGTTCTGCCAATACCCGCCCAGGCTGATGAAAAGATGTACTGATTATCAATTAGGTAAACTTCGGGAGTAGATACGTTTTGTGCAGCTAAATTTCCGCAGAACAGCAAACAAATGATAAGGGCCTTGTTCATATATTATCTGTACAAATTAAAATGGCCTGTTAGCGGTTCGGTGTATTCATTTAATTTGATGCTATACCAATAATCAGTGCTGGGTAAAAAATTTCCCTTGTAAGTTCCATCCCAACCCGTAGTATTTTTTGCATCAAACTCATAAATTTTACGTCCTTGTCTGTCGTAAACCACCACAAAAAATTCAGGATAACAACTCAAATTAGCTGGCTTCCAGTAGTCATTGATCCCATCGCTGTTGGGTGAGAAATAATTGGGGACATAAAAGGGTTCACATTCAATTTCAATGGTTGATTTTACAATGCAGCCAAGGGCATCGACAACTTGAATATCAAAAGTTCCTGAACCGGGGATTTCAAAAATATTTGAGGGCCCGGGGCTTCTATTTTCAAACTGGTATATAAATGGGGGTGTTCCACCTGAAGCATTGGCAGTAATTTCATTGGGACTCGATTGGATTAAGGCCAGGCGAATTTCCGGTGATACCTTATCAACCACTATACTTTTTTCAACAATGCAATTGTTTGCATCCTGCACTTGAACAAGATAGGTTCCTGGCTGGTATAATTTAAATATATTGGGTACCTGTGAAGGGGCATTATCTTTAATTGAATAAAGATAACCGGGGTTTCCTCCGGAAATAAATACTTCAAGCTCAGTATACCCACAACCCAAATTTGTTTTTACATCAACAATTTTTAAATCATTTTCTTCCACTTTTATTTTTTCATATTCCTTACCACATAAAAATTCTTTTTCCAGTAGATATTCGCCGGGACCTGTTGCAATAAAAGTTTTGTCTGTGCCTACTATGTTGCCCTTACTGTCTTTCCACAAATAATTGATATACTGAAGTCCTCCGTCTATGACCAGATCTACTCCCGGGCATTTTTTTACTGTCCTGTCCGAGAAGATGTCTTTGCTGTCTAGCTTGATCACTACATTCTTTATGGACTGATTATCGGCAAATACACCGGTTGAGGAGGTGAAGGCCATCTGCATACCATAATCGTACATGAGGTTTAAAAAAGTTGGCTTCAGTACCTGTTCCAGATCACCATCATTATCAATATCAACAAAGATACTGAGGTTCTTATTGTCGTAAATAATACGGGCAGGCCTGTAGTTTGGTGATCTGAGTATCTTACTGTCATTTGCATAATTACCGCTTCCTAACTTGGCATTTCTCACATTAGAGAGCGGAAAGCAGTTCTCATAATATAAACCGCCGTGATAAACATCGATTTCGCTGATTTGAATTTCCGGATTGTCATGAATTTTCATTGAGCAATTGTCAAAGGTATCAAATGCAACCACCAAACCCAGGGAGGAAATATTTTGAGGAATTCCGAGATTCTGCCCTCCGTCACCCTGCTCGTATTGATTGAGCAGGGTAAATGCAAAACCTTCACCCCCGCTATTTGGACCTTCACTCCACAATCTGAATTCGAAGTCAAGAGTCCATTTGCCGCATTGGGCAAAATTTATAAAATCCCTGTACTTAATAAATCCAATTTGGGCGTTTTTATTTGGGGTAAGTAAAATTTCATCCTCACCGGAAACACCGTCAAAATCAGCTATTGTTGCCGAACCGCCAAGTTCCCAGAGATTCGTGTCTAAAGGAAAATCCAGTTTGATAACTTTTTGTGAAAAGAGTTTTGGTGAAAGAAATAAAAAAAAAAGAAACAGATAATGAATTCTCATAGTTTTTTTATACAAATATACGCATATTTTTTGCGCCTATTTGCTGACCTCCAACACCATAAGGGTAAAAAAATTTTTTTTTAGATATGCAAGGCTCTGCCCTCAACTGCCAGACAAGCCTCTTTGATGGCTTCGGTAAAAGTTGGATGGGCATGCGAAATCCGGGCCACATCTTCGCTTGAAGCCCTGAATTCCATGGCTACAACGGCCTCGGCGATGAGGTCGGCAGCTCTGGCTCCTATAATATGTACTCCCAGGATCTCATCGGTTTTTGCATCGGCAAGTACTTTAACGAGTCCGTCGAGGTCCATGCTGGCCCTGGATCTTCCCAGCGCGCGCATCGGAAAACTGCCCGATTTATAGGCGACACCCTCCGCCTGTAATTGTTCTTCGGTTTTACCAACGGCAGCTACTTCGGGCCAGGTGTAAACCACACCGGGAATTAAGTTATAATCAATATGGGGATGCTGTCCGGCAATGAGCTCGGCAACCAGGGTTCCTTCTTCCTCGGCTTTGTGTGCGAGCATGGCTCCTTTTATCACATCGCCAATTGCATATATAGTACTGATATTGGTTTGTAAGTGCTGGTTGGTTTCTATCTGCCCGCGCTCTGTTAGTTTCACACCGGCTTTTTCCAGGCCCAGCCCTTCGGTATAGGGCTTTCTTCCAACAGCTACCAGGCAGTAATCACCTTTAAATTCAACGATTTCTCCTTTCTTGTCTTTTGCGGATACGAAAACTTCCTTTTCGTTTGAAATTACAGAACTCACCTGGTGGTCGGTAAAAAATTTCATTCCCTGTTTTTTCAGCGATTTCTGAAGTTCTTTTGACAAAGTGCTATCCATGGTAGGAACGATGTTCGGCATGTACTCAATAACTGATACTTCAGAACCGAGTCTGCTGTATACCTGACCAAGTTCCAGACCGATAACCCCTCCGCCGATTACCAGCAGGTGTTTTGGAATTTCAGTCAGGCTGAGTGCTTCGGTCGAGGTGATGATCCGTTTTTTATCGATTTTAATAAAAGGCAGACTCGCAGGTTTTGAACCGGTTGCGATGATCACATTTTTTGCTTCCAGTGTTTCAGTTTCTCCAGTGTCTTTTGTTACCAGGATATGTGTGGTATTCTGAAAGGAACCCAGTCCATAATAGGTGTCAATTTTATTTTTGTCCATCAGGTAATTAATCCCACCTGATGTTTGTGATACTACTTCATTCTTTCGGTCGATCATTTTTTTGAAGTTCACCTTGATCTCCGCAGATTCGATCCCGTGTTTTTCAAAATGATGTACTGCATCGTGGTAATGGTGGGAAGAATCAAGCAGGGCTTTTGATGGTATGCAACCTACGTTCAAGCAGGTACCACCCAGGGTTTTGTACTTTTCAATGATAGCCGTTTTAAGCCCCAGCTGGGCACATCTGATTGCGGCAACATAACCTCCGGGTCCGGAACCGATCACTATGACATCATATTTTTTCATTTGGGTCAAATTAAATGGATAGCAAAAATAATACTATTTTATTATCTGTCGCGATTTAGCTTAACAGTAAGCCCGCTCTTTTTAAAAGGGCATCGGCACCGGGCTCTTTTCCCCTGAACTGCACATAGAGATCCATGGGCTTTTCTGTTCCGCCCTTGCTGAGTATGCAGGTCTTAAATTTCCGGGCAGTTTCTTTGTTAAAGATACCTGTTTCCTTAAATGCTTCAAAAGCGTCGGCATCGAGCACTTCAGCCCATTTATAACTGTAATAGCCTGATGAATAGCCGCCCTGAAAAATATGGGAAAAGGCTGTGCTCATGCAATTTTCTGCTACATCGGGGTAGATCTTTGTGCCTTCAAAGGCAAAATTTTCGTATGCTTTTACATCGGTTACCGCTGAACAATCGGAATAATGCCAGGCCATATCCAGAAAACCAAAACTCAGCTGTCGGAGTGTGGCCAGGCCTTCCAGAAAGTTTGAAGAATCCTTGATCTTTTTTACCAGGTCCATGGGAATTAATTCTCCGGTAAGGTAATGTCTGCCAAACAGTTTGAGTGCCTCTTCCTCATAACACCAGTTTTCAAATATCTGGGAGGGAAGTTCTACAAAATCCCAGTACACACTCGTGCCTGACAGGCTTGGGTAGGTTGTGTTCGCCAACATCCCGTGCAGTGCATGGCCAAATTCGTGAAACAGGGTGGTTACTTCATTAAAGGTTAAAAGCGAGGGCTTCGTTTCTGTAGGCTTGGTAAAGTTGCACACAATGGATATGTGCGGACGGGAATTTTCTCCGTCTTTTTTCCACTGATTTTTAAAAGAAGTCATCCAGGCGCCGTTTCGTTTTCCTTTCCTGGGAAAGAAGTCGGTATAAAAAATAGCGACCAGTTCTTTATCGACTGAAGTTACCCGGTAGGTTCTTACATCTGCATGGTATTTGTCTATGTTTTGTAATTCCTCAAATTGCAGGTCGTATAATTTATTTGCAATTTCAAACACGCCCTGTACAACATTTTCCAGCTTAAAATAGGGCTTTAGTGCTTCTTCTTCGAGGTCGAAAAGTTGTTTTTTGAGTTTTTCACCGTAATAGGAGCCGTCCCATTTTTGAAGTGTTGTAATGCCATCGCTTTTTGCAAGTTCTTCCAGTCGTTTGAATTCTTTTTCGGCGGCAGGTTTGGCCTTTGAGAGCATTTCATTCAAAAAGTTCAGCACTTTTTTTGGTTTTTCAGCCATTCTTTCCTCGAGCACAAAATCCGCATGAGAATTATAACCCAATAATTGGGCGCGTTCCTTTCTCAGCTTAACGATCTCCAGCACGATTTGCCTGTTGTCATTTTCATTGTTTTGAAATCCTCTTTTACCAAACTCCTTTGCCATTCTTTCCCTGAGTTCACGGTTTTCTATATAGGTCATAAAGGGCACATAACTCGGAAAATCCAAAGTAAAGACCCAGCCCTCAATGCCTTGTTCCCGCGCCAGCATGCGGGCTGCTTCTTTGGCTCCTTCGGGCAATCCTTTCAGGTCGTTATCATCAAGTACATGAAGTTTATATGCATTGCTTTCGGCGAGTACATGTTCCCCGAACTGCAAACTCAATTTCGAAAGTTTTTTGTCGATTTCCCGCAGTTTTATCTTGTCGGCTTCATTCAGATTGGCACCATTTCTGGTAAATCCCTTGTATTTTTTTTCGAGCAGGGTTTCTTGTTCGGCAGAGAGGCTTAATTGCTCTTTGCTGTCAAAAACCTTTTTTATGCGCGTGTACAGGGCCTGATTTAAAAGGACATCATTGGAAAATTCAGAGAGCAGGGGTGAGACAGTCTGTGCTATTTTCTGTATCTCATCGCTGGTTTCAGCCGAATTGAGATTAAAAAAAATATTGGAGATCCTGTCGAGTTTTTCTCCCATGAAATCCAGGGCCTCAATGGTGTTATTGAAATCAGGAACAGCTTTGTTTCCGGCGATTTCATCAACCTCTTCTTTGGCCATAGCGATCGCCTTTTCAAAAGCAGGCAGAAAATGCTCAGGTTTTATTTTAGAAAAGGGAGCTGTTTCAAAAGGCGTATCGAATGCCTGTAATAGCGGATTGTCCATAGCGATGGTTAAAATATTTTTAAAAGAAGAGGCTTTATTTTTTTAGATTTTTTGAAGCTTCCAGTACTTTGTTTTTCAGATCCTCTTTAAAGGAGAGTATCTTATTCAATAAGGGTCGGTCATGGGTGCCAAGGATCTGGGCTGCCAGTATCCCCGCATTTTTAGCGCCATCCAGTGCCACCGTAGCCACAGGTACCCCTGCAGGCATCTGAAGTATGGAAAGTACTGAATCCCAGCCGTCAATGGAATTTCTTGATTTTACAGGCACACCGATTACAGGCAATGGGCTCATCGATGCCACCATCCCTGGCAGGTGTGCTGCACCGCCGGCTCCGGCGATGATCACGTTGAATCCCCTCAAATGGGCATGGGTTGCGAAGTCGAATAATTTTTCGGGGGTTCTGTGAGCAGAAACGATATCGACTTCTGTTTCAATCCCGAAACTGTGAAGAACATCAATAGCTTCCTGCATAACCGACAGGTCTGAGCTGCTTCCCATAATAATGCCCACTTTTGCCATAATTAAACTTTTGTTTTATTTGACTTTTTTATTGAAAATGACAAAATATTTGCCGTATTTTACGGCTAAGATAAAACAAAAAACGGTATTTTTCCCCTATGCAGATCCCTTTGTTTAATACGGTTCTTTCCTGGATGCTCAAAAAACGCAAGTATCAGATGGAAATGTTTATCGACTTTCCCATTGAGGCACAGGAAGAGGTTTTGTACAACCTGCTCTCAGCTGCCAAGCACACGGAAATAGGTTTGAAATATGATTTTGACAGCATTAAGAGCTACCGTGCTTTTGCTGATCGGGTGCCGATACAAAGGTATGAATCCATTGAGCCCATGATCGAAAGGGCACGAAAAGGTGAGCAAAATATTTTTTGGCCTTCACGCATACAGTGGTTTGCGAAATCGAGCGGTACCACCAACGCCAAAAGCAAATTTCTGCCCATCAGCAGTGAAGCTTTGGAAGATTGTCATTTTAAGGCCGGTAAGGATATGCTCTGTTTGTACCTCAATAACAATGAGGGTACGGAATTATTCAATGGCAAGGGTTTGCGCCTAGGCGGCAGCAGTGCCGTGTACGAAAACAACGATACTTTTTTTGGTGATCTCTCGGCCATCATTATCGAAAACCTTCCCTTTTGGGCGGATTTGAGCAGTTCACCCAGTCAGAAAACGGCCTTGATGGGTGAATGGGAATCAAAAATGGAAGCCATAATCAGGGAGACAGTAAACGAGAATATCACCAGTTTGGTAGGTGTGCCTTCCTGGATGCTTGTTTTGCTTCAGAAAGTTTTGGAAAAAACCGGAAAGAGTCATATTCTCGAGGTATGGCCAAATCTGGAGGTATATTTTCACGGAGGTGTGAATTTCAATCCGTACAGGGAGCAATATAAAGCCCTTATTCCAAAGGAAAATTTCAGGTATTATGAAACCTATAATGCTTCAGAAGGATTTTTTGCCATTCAGGACAGAAATGACTCTAATGAACTTTTGCTGATGCTGGATTACGGGATCTACTATGAATTCATTCCCATGAACCGGTTTAAGGGTGAAGACTCAACAGCCATACCTTTAAGTGAGGTGAAACTCGATGAGAATTATGCAATGATCATTACAACCAATGCCGGTTTGTGGAGGTATCTGATCGGTGATACAATTAAGTTTACTTCATTAAAGCCTTATCGTATCAAGATCACGGGCAGGACCAAACATTTCATCAATGTATTCGGAGAAGAGCTGGTTGTGGAAAATGCAGAAGAAGCCTTGAAAAGGGCTTGTGAAAAAACAAGATCTACTTTGACAGAGTATACCGTTGCTCCGGTTTTCATGGACGGAAAAAGGAAGGGTTCGCATGAATGGATCATAGAATTTACCCAGGAACCTGCAGATATCGATGAGTTTCGGGATTATTTGGATGACGCTTTAAAATTTCTTAATTCCGATTACGAAGCCAAGAGATACCATGACATGACGCTTACAAAACCGATTCTGCATGTGGCAAAAAATGGTCTTTTTTACCGGTGGTTAAAGGAGCATAACAAATTGGGAGGGCAGCATAAGATTCCCAGAATGAGTAATGAAAGGGACTTTTTGGAAGAACTGCTTGCTCTGGAAAAAATGACCTAGATCTCTCTTTCGATCACGTAGTTTACCATTGAGGTCAAGGATTCCTTATAGGGCGAATCCGGGTATTCGTTCAGGATGGCCAGGGCTTTTTCGTGGTACTCCTTCATTTTTGCTGAAGTGTATTCTATTCCCTGGTTTTTTTTGACAAATTCGATCACCTCTTTAACCCTTTTTTTGTCCTTGTTGTGGTTTTTAACAGAATTGATCAGCCATTTTTTTTCTTCCTTGCTGCAGTGATTCAGGGTGTAAATAAGTGGTAAGGTCATTTTTTTTTCCTTGATGTCAATGCCTGTCGGTTTTCCGATCTTCGCTTCAGAATAGTCGAACAGGTCATCTTTGATCTGAAAAGCGATGCCTATCAGCTCCCCAAACTTGTGCATTTTTCTTATATCATCTTCACTGGCATCGACCGAGGCAGCACCAATAGCTGTACAGGCAGCAATGAGGGTTGCTGTTTTTTGCCTGATGATCTCAAAATATACTTCTTCTGTAATGTCGAGCAACCTGGCTTTTTCTATCTGAAGCAGTTCGCCTTCGCTCATCTCTTTTACGGCAACAGAAATATGCCGCAGGATATCAAAATCCCCATTGTCAATGGAAAGCAACAATCCTTTCGAAAGTAAATAATCACCTACCAGTACAGCGATCTTGTTCTTCCACAGTGCATTCAGTGAGAAGAAATCCCTTCGCATATTGCTGTCGTCCACCACATCATCGTGAACCAGGGTTGCTGTGTGTATCAATTCGATGACCGATGCTCCGCGGTAGGTTCGTTCTTTAAAATCACCATTGGAAACCATTTTTGCAACCAAAAAAACAAACATGGGTCTCATTTGTTTTCCTTTCCTTCTCACAATATAATGGGTGATCCTGTTGAGTAAGGGAACTTTTGAAACCATGGAATCTTTGAATTTCTCTTCAAAGTTTTCCATTTCAAATTGTATGGGTTTTTTTATTTGCTCTACGAGTTTCAAGAATTTTGGTTTACCGTTATTCTTTGGCTTCTATTTTCGACCAGGTATCCTTCAGGGGAACGGTTCTGTTAAAAACCAGTTTTTCCGGCCTACTGTCGTCATCCACATTAAAATAACCCAGCCTTTGGAACTGAAATCTGTCGCCTGTTCCGGCATTCTTCAAACCCGGCTCTACATAAGCATCGGTGATTATTTTTAGGGAATCAGGATTCAGGTAGGTTTTAAAATCTACTTCCTTGTCGGAGTCGGGTGCCTCATGGGTAAACAGTCTGTCGTACAACCTGACTTCTGCTTTCAGGGCATGAGGGGCTGAGACCCAGTGAATTGTTCCTTTTACTTTGCGGGTACTGGCTTCTGTGCCACTGCCGCTTCTGGAATCCGGATCATAGGTACAGTGTATCTCTGTGATTTCACCGTTTTCATCTTTTAACACCTGATTGGCCTTTATGATATATGCGTTTTTCAATCGCACCTCATGATCTAACTTAAGCCTGAAAAAATTTTTATTTGCTACTTCCTGGAAATCTTCTTTTTCAATATAAAGTTCTCTTGAAAAAGGGAG
The DNA here is from genome assembly GCA_963816075.1 of uncultured Flavobacteriaceae bacterium. Lineage (GTDB taxonomy): Bacteria > Bacteroidota > Bacteroidia > Flavobacteriales > Flavobacteriaceae > Namhaeicola. Next base: position 600,118 of record CAWFJI010000009.1, read on the forward strand.
CTCTCTTGAACCTGCATTTTCGTCTTCCGGATTGTTTTCGGCGATAAGCATTTCTTCCTTGTTTTCCGGATAATTCGTGATTAGTACTTTTACAGGATTCAATACGGCCATAACCCGAGGGGCAGTTTTGTTGAGTTCATTTCTGATCTGAAACTCGAGCAGGGCCAGGTCGGTTACGTTGTCCCTTTTTGCGATCCCTGCCGTTTCGCTGAAATTTCGGATGGATAAGGGCGTGTAGCCTCTCCTGCGCAAACCTGATATGGTAGGCATTCTGGGGTCATCCCAGCCATCAACCAGTTTTTCTTCAACCAATTGCAGCAATTTTCGCTTGCTCATAACGGTATAGCTCAAATTTCTTCGGGCAAATTCACGCTGTTTCGGTCTGACCTTGTCCGGATCAATTACCTGGTCCAAAAACCAGTCATATAACTCCCTGTGGTGCTTGAATTCCAAAGTACAAATAGAATGTGATATCTGCTCGATATAATCTGATTCTCCATGAGCCCAGTCGTACATCGGATAAATGTTCCATTTCGTGCCTGTGCGGTGATGCGGTTTTTTTAATACCCGGTAAATAACAGGATCTCTCATGAGCATATTGGGTGAGGTCATGTCAATTTTTGCCCGAAGTACATGGGAGCCTTCACTGAAAACACCTTCTTTCATTTTTTCAAAAAGAGCCAGATTTTCTTCAACGCTCCTGTTTCTGTAAGGACTATCTGTTCCCGATTGGGTAGGACTTCCTTTTTGTCTGGCGATTTGCTCGGAAGTCTGGTCATCTACATAAGCCTTGCCCATGCGGATCAGTTTTACGGCCCAATCGTACAATTGCTGAAAATAATCAGAGGCGTATAGTTCCTTATCCCAACTGAAACCGAGCCAATGTATATCTTTTTTGATTGCATCGACATATTCCTGCTCTTCCCTGGATGGGTTTGTATCGTCAAAACGCAGGTTTACAGGTGCATTGTAGGTAAGGCCCAGGCCAAAATTCAGACAAATAGCTGCAGCATGGCCTATGTGCAGATAGCCGTTGGGTTCGGGTGGGAACCTGAAACGCAATTTGCTGGTATCAAGGCCATTTCTCAGATCCTCCTCTACGATTTGTTCTATAAAATTCAAAGATTTTACTTCTTCCGCCATTTTTTTATTGAATAGTCAGCAAAATTAAGGAAAAAATAGGATTTTAAGGATAGAAATAATCGGTGCGGTACAAAAGTATGTCCCTTATGCAAATACTACCGCATAGCTCAGGCCAATTTTTAAAAACCCAGGATGATCTTTGCTATTGAAAAATAGATCAAAACACCAAAGATATCATTACTTGTCGTAATGAAAGGTCCTGTGGCTACTGCAGGATCAATCCCCTTTTTTTCAAGCAGGAGCGGCACAAAAGTGCCAACCAGAGAAGAGATGATGATTACAATAATGAGGGAGCTGGCTATCGTAAAACTGATTTTAATATCCTGATTTACGATAAACCCCATGGCAAATACGAGCGTTGCCAGTATGATACCATTGATCAGACTAAGACCGATTTCTTTGATAAGCCTTTGGAAGGTTGTTCCCCGCAGGTTATCACGGGCCAGACCCTGAACAATAATGGCTGACGACTGTACTCCTACATTTCCGGCCATGGCACCAATCAGGGGGGTATAAAAAAACAGTTGGGGGTAGAGTTTAAGGGCACTGTCAAAGCCGCCTATGATGGAAGCCGAGGTCAAACCGCCGAACAAGCCCAGTACCAGCCAGGGCAATCTGGCACGTGTGAGGTCAAACAAGCTGTCGTCTGCTTCTACGTCATCTGTCAAACCGGCAGCTAACTGGTAATCTTTATCGGCTTCTTCCGTGATCACATCCAGAATATCATCAATCGTAATTCTGCCAAGTAAACGCATATCATCATCAACAACCGGTATGGCATCCAGGTCATACTTTTGCATAATCCTGGCTACCTCATCCGATTTTTCATTGACATTCACATAATCAACTTTCGGGATGGCCACATCCGAAATGGTTGCAGAGGCCGGTGCCACGAGGAGGTCCTTTAGAGAGAGTCTGCCTTTGAGCACGTTGTTGTCATCCACTACATAGATCGAATGCACACGGGTAACTTCCTGTGCCTGTGAGCGCATTTTTCGTACACAGGTAGGTACGGTCCAGTTTTCATTTACCTTGACGAGTTCTTTTGCCATTAATCCACCTGCCGTATCTTCATGGTACTGTAAAAGGTCAGCTATATCCTTGGCATGCTCTTCATCCTCAATTTTGGAAAGTACTTTTGATTTTCTTTCAACAGAAAGCTCTCCCAAAATATCTGCGGCATCATCGGTATCCATTTCATCGATCTTCTGGGCAATTTCCTTGGCCGACAGTATTTCGAGTATTTTCGCACGGTCATACTCGTCAAGCTCCAATAAGACTTCGGCTGTTTTTTCGCTGTCAAGCAGTTTAAACAAGTAAGTGGTGTCATCAAATTCGAGTTCATCGATGATCTCTGCAATATCCGCAGTATGTTCTTCTGCAAGAAGTTCGATAATTGCATGGTCATCCTTTTTTTCAATAAGCATTTCTAAATGCCGGATGAATTCATCATTGATCTCGATGGCCATCTTCTTGGATTTTTTTGGTTAATGCAATAAATTCTTCTACTGACAGCTGCTCAGGGCGCAGGGCAAAGATACTATCTTCTTTCAGATGATCACTTAATTCAAAAGATTTTAAGCTGTTTCTCAGGGTTTTTCTGCGTTGGTTAAAGGCAGTCTTAACTACCTTATAAAAGAAATCCTCAGGTACTCCCAGTGATGTGTCTTGTTTTCTCAATAGTCTGATGACCCCGGAATCTACCTTGGGCGGAGGCATAAAGACCCCGGGAGGCACTGTAAACAGGTATTCGGCATGGTAAAAGGCCTGGGTGAGTACGGATAATATGCCGTAAATTTTGCTGCCCGGCCCTGCTGTGATCCTTTGCGCGACCTCTTTTTGGAACATGCCTGCAAATTCCGGAATGGACGCTTTGTTTTCAAGGGTTTTAAACAGAATCTGAGAAGAAATATTATAGGGAAAATTGCCGATAACGGCAAAGGGCCTGTTTGGAATAAGTTGATTCAGATCCGTTTTTAAAAAATCGAGCTGGTGGATCCGGTCCGTCAATTCCGGATAATGTTGTTTTAAATAGGCAACAGATTCCGGATCAATTTCGATCAGGCTGGTACGGATTTTTTTGATCAGGAACTTTGTTAAAACACCCATGCCGGGGCCAATCTCCAGTACGTCTTTATATCCGGAACCCGTGAGGCTGTCGGCGATTTTTTTCGCAATGTTCTCATCTGTTAAAAAATGCTGTCCCAGGTGTTTCTTAGCCCTTACATTCATTTATTCGGTTTTGTTTTTAAATGTTTCAATCACTTTCAACTCAGTTCTGAATGCCAAAACCTGTTCACCGAAAAGGGCGTTTACCTCATCTCTCAGTCCTTGCGCATTTTCAAGGTAATAAAGATCCAATGCTTCCCTGCTGTCGGCTGTGTACTGAACAGCGTAGGATACCCCTCCGCGCTCTTCATCCGTAATGACCCTTGTAAGGACCGCCTTGCTGAATTTTCCTGTGGCGAGCACAGCAGCAATATGTTTCTCGCGCATCCAGGCAAGCCATTGCAGGTGTATTTTTTCGTCCACATGAACAGTAACATTGTAGATATACATAAGCAGCTGTTTTAATTGATCAGGTCTCCCCGCAAACTTCTGTATTGTTTCCTGGCATCAACCAGATAAATGCTCGAAGGATAGTTAAACAGGATCTTCTCGTAATACTCTTTTGCCAGATCAGGTCGGTTCAGCACAGTCTGGTAAAGTTGTGCCAGCCTGTAAACAGCCTTATCTATCAGGATGCTTTTATCATAATTGCTCATGACTGTTAAATAATTGGCTTCTGCTTTTTTATATTGTCTGAGCCCGGCGTACAATTCTGCCTGAAAAACCAGTGCATCATCCTCAACGGCACTGCCTTTAAAATTATCCAGTATAACTTGCAAAGTATCGATAGACTGCCCGGTTTTATTCTGGTATGACAATAACTGCGCCCTGGCAAAAAGTTCCAGGGGTCTTTTCAGGGAATCCTGTCCGATATTGTTTAAAATGAGCAGATGAAGGTCAAGGGCATCGTTTGCAATGAGTTGGGAAGTTGATGACTTCAAGACAGACAACTGCGTATTCGCCCAATCAAAATCGCCTTTGAAGTAAGAGGTTCTGGCGACTTTGAATCGGGCATTTTGAGCCAGACTGCTGTTTTTTAGCTCCAGCTGAACCTGGCTGTAAAGAATAAGTGCCTGATTAAACTGGTTGTCATAGACCAAAATATCGGCCAGTTTCAATTTCACTGTGCCTTTAACCAGGTTCGAAGTAGGGAGGTTCAGACTGTTTTGCAAGAGGGAAATGGCTTCCTTGGGCTTGTTTTTTTTAAAAGTCAGGTAATCTGCATAGGTCAATTGTACAGGAATAGTTTTGCTCTGCATGCCAAATTCATCAAAAAAGGTGTCGAATTCTTTTTCAAGAGCAAGGAAATCTGTTTCATTTGCCGCCAGGGCTATTTCGGTCTGAAACAAGTAATTTTTCAGGGTGAAAAAAAGCTGTTCATTGTTGTTGTTATCCAGGACAAACTGGAAAGCGTCTTTAGCCGTCAGATAGTCCTTGTTGTCGAGGGCAATGATACCCAGTTCAACGACTTTTTGGGTATTTCCCTGCGTTCGGTTATAGATCGATTTTTCCTGTACCAGGGCTTTATCGTATTGTTTTTGCTGTACGTACAACCAGCTAAGCAGCTGGTTATAGGCATTTTTTGGATTATTCTGAGCACGCTGAAGCAAAATTTTTCTGTAAAGCAGGTTGTTTTTATCAGCGGGGTCATCTGTTACAAAAGGTGCCGTATACCGCTGGATCGAACTTAAATACTCTTCATTGAGCTCGATCATGTCGAGATAGGCATTGAACATTTTTTCTGTTTCACCCTTTTCCCCATAGATCTGTGCTTCCTGAATACCGGTTACTATCTGCGGATTCACGGACCTGCTGATCTCATAAGCTGCCAGGGCATGGTCGAGCTGGTTTATTTCCTTAAAGGCATAACCTACATTATACACTTCCTGCGGATATTTTTCCAGACCTTTCAGTGCATTTGCATAACGGATTTCAGCCTCTGTTTTTTTATTCTGCAACTGCAGGTTATAACCGGCTTCAACTTCCATGGAGATCTGGGTTGGAAAATCTTTTTGCTGCTTTGAAATAAGCGCCGAGGCTTCATCATATGCTCCGAGCTGCTGGTAGCAGGTCAACAACCTTTTCAGATATTCCCGCTGTACCCTGTTTTTCTCATGCAAGGTCTTATAAAGCGGTAGTGCACTCTTATAGTCTCCTTTTTGGTATAGGGCATAAGCTTCCTCCTGCATCTGGCCAAGCAGCAGGAAGGGACTAATACAAAAAAAAAGAAATAAAACTGTTCTCATTTGAAAGTCAGCCGGTATCAGGCTGCTGTTTTTTTATTCAGGATTCTTCCTGATTACATGGCAAATTCATAATAAACAGAGGATACTGATGACAAATTTCGACCTGTTTATTAAAGATGTTAAAATTATCATAAAATAAATCACAAAATGAAACGTTAAGTAAAATGGAAGGTCATTTAGGTAATTCCAGATCAATAACAATAACCAAACAATAACTCAATGAGCAATTTAACGAACTTATACGAGAGAACCAAAAAACGTGCTAACGATCACATGCAAAAAGGTCAGATAAACAATTATTACAAGGATCTACTCGAACTGCATCAGTACAGAAGAATCATTGAGACCACCTAAGGCTTAAATTTCTCAATCGATCCACTCAAAGCCTGTATAAGGCTGTAATACCTTTGGAATTCTGATCCCTTTTTCGGTCTGGCAGTTCTCAAGTAAACCTGCCAGTACCCTGGGCAGGGCCAGAGAGCTTCCGTTCAATGTATGGGCCAGTTCATTTTTCCCCTCTTTATTTTTAAATCTTAATTTAAGTCTGTTGGCCTGAAAGGTTTCGAAATTAGAAACAGAGCTGATCTCTAGCCACCTGTTCTGCGCTGTTGAAAAGATCTCAAAATCATAGGTCAGGGCTGAGGTAAACCCCATATCTCCTCCACAAAGACGCAGAATCCTGAAAGGCAATTCCATTTCTTTGAGTATATTTTTCACATGCTCTACCATTCCATCTAAAGCACGGTATGAATGGTCAGGATGTTCTATCCGAACAATTTCCACTTTGTCAAACTGGTGCAGGCGGTTCAGACCCCTGACATGTGCCCCGTAAGAACCCGCTTCGCGGCGGAAACAGGGGGTATATGCCGTATTGCAGATCGGGAGTTCACTTTCTTTCAACAACACATCCCTGTACAAATTGGTCACGGGCACTTCTGCCGTGGGTATCAAAAACAAGTTGTCTATACCGACATGATACATTTGACCTTCCTTATCAGGCAGCTGGCCGGTGCCAAATCCTGAGGCTTCATTGATGAGCAGCGGAGGTTGTATCTCCAAATAACCGGCCTCAGTATTTTTATCTAAAAAATAGCTGATCATTGCCCTTTGCAATTTGGCTCCCTTACCCTTGTAAACCGGGAATCCGGCTCCGGTTATTTTGTTGCCCAGTTCAAAATCGATGATATCGTATTTTTTTGCCAAATCCCAGTGGGGAAGAGCAGCCTGATGAAGCACAGGTATTTCGCCATGGCGATAAACTTCTTCATTGTCTTCCGGACTAAGTCCCACAGGAACGATTTGATTGGGGATATTCGGGATCTGGTACAAAATTTCATTCAGTTCATTTTCAATGGCAACCAATTGCTCATCGTTCTTTTTGGATTCCAGCTTCATCTGTCCTGTTTTCTCTTTTAAAATGGCCGCCTTCTGAACTTCTCCTGCTTTTATAAGTACCCCGATATCTTTCGAAATCTTGTTTGTTTCAGCCAAAATTTGGTCCAACAGGGTTTGGGTTTTCCTCCGTGCACTGTCTTTTTCAATCAACTGATCGATGAGTACCGCTGAATTTTTAAAATTTCGTTTTTCAAGTCCTTTTAAAACCAGGTCCTTGTTTTCTCTTATAAAAGCTAATGTTAACATGTAATGATTTTTTTTGATGAGCAAAGATAATCAATGCCGGGGTATAATTAAGGTTGGATCTTGGTTTTAAAGGTCTTTTTTAGCCAGTTCCGTGCTTTTTCTACGTCTTTACTGATCTGGTCTTTTAATTCTTCTATGGATTCGAATCTGACCTCATCGCGCAGTCTGTGCAGCAATTCGATCTGCATATGGCTTCCGTAAAGTTCCTCGTCTATACCGAGCAAATATACTTCAACAGATTTATCAGTTCCGTTCAGGGTAGGCCTGAAGCCGATATTCAATAAACCGTAGATGCACTTATTTTTAATGACCGTTTTAACTATGTAAACACCAATTTTCGGTATGAGTTTATAATCCTCATGAACCCTCAGGTTGATGGTTGGGAAGGATATGGTTCTTCCGATCCCTTTTCCCCTGATGACTTCGCCGCTTAACAAATAAGGGTAGCCCAGGTATAGGTTGGCCTTATCTATTTCTCCTGACTCCAGAGCCTTTCTTATTTTGGTTGAACTCACAGCAATATTTTCTATTTCCTGTGAGGGTATTTCTTCTACAGCATAGCCAAACAGATCACCTAGTTCTACCAGTTTATCAAAATCACCTTCCCTGTTCTTCCCGAAGCGGTGGTCATGGCCAATGACCAGTTTTTTTACCTTCAGTCTTTTGACCAGAATTTCTTCCACAAACCGGCTCGCAGTCATGGCGGAAAGAGCTTCGGTAAAAGGCTCAATAATGAGGTGGTCCAGTTTGTACTGCCCGAGAAGTGAAATCTTTTCATCGGGTGTAGTGAGCATTTTGATCTCACCGTCCTGCCCAAGTACACTTCTCGGATGCGGGTAAAAGGTAAGGATGGCACTTTCGGCCTGCCCCGCTCTTTTTAACTCATTCAGGCGCTCAATGATCTTTTTATGCCCTATGTGCACGCCATCAAAAGTCCCTATCGTGAGTATGGTATTGAGTTTCTTAGCCGCAAAGTCTTCTATGCCGTTATGAACTTTCACTGTTTTTTTATTCCTGTTTGATCGTTTCTCTTAATGTATGTATGATTTGAGGAACCGCTGCCTTAAAATTCAGATCTACTGCTATGCCTTGGTTATAGGAAGCTAATTTCAGATCGCCTGTGCTGATCCTGAAATACCCCGACTCACCTTTGCAATAACACAACCGGCCGAAAACAAGATTGGCTTCCTGCAAATTTTTGTCCTGCAAATGTAAATTTATTTCGCCACTTAAAAATTCGAAGAGAATGATTTCCTGATACCCGCTGTCGGTAATGCCTTCAAGTTTTTTTCTGGTGTAGGAATACTTAAATACATTTTTTATTCCGGGAATTATTTCAACATACAATTGGCCTGTATCGTCTTTTTTAATCAGCAGTTCACTATTTTTAAAAATTTCAACAGTACAATCACCATTCTCAAAGCAGGTGCTTGCTTTTTGAACCGGTAAATCTGTTTTAGTTGCCATTCTTTTTGGGACACAGGAAAATAAGGCTAAAATTACCAGAGAAAAGATTGTAAATTTCATGACCTATTTTTAAGTTGTGACAAATATCGTTTTTAAAAACATTATTTTTATAGCTTTGCAAGAATCACAAGACAATATATGATTAAAAATTGCTATCGGGTCTTCTTTTCTGTTGTTTTTTTTATGACGGTTCACATGAACGGGCAGGAAAAAATGATTTGGTCACAAATGCCTGATGCACTGATGTCTTCTGATCTCCGGAAAGAACGGCTGCCCAAAAATTTTGATGTATTTCAGATTGATTTACCAAAATTAAAAAGGGATCTGCGCGATAAACCATTCAGCACCTCATTTAAGATACAGATTCCCGATACAAAGGGCGAAATGGCAATTTTTGAAGTTCATGAAAATGAGGTGATGGATCCCGTCTTAAGAGAAAAATTTCCGGAGAACAAGTCCTACGAAGGGCATTTGCTGAGCAATCCAAAAACGAAGATCCGGCTGACCATTAATGATTTGGGATTGCATGCCATGGTAATTGGTGAGGAAAGAGAAATTCAATACATAGATCCACTTTCCGGGGACAAAAATAAATACCTATCCTACAAAAGAAAGGATATGGATGCTGAGGGCATCGGGTTTACTTGTCTCACGGAAGATCCCGATCTGCAAAATAAAGGGTCATACCTTTCAAAGACGGTAAATGACAAGAGGCTCAGAACTTACCGCCTGGCACTGGCTTGTACCGGCGAATATGCCCAATACCATATTGACCGTGCAGGCCTGCAGAACGGTACCGAACTTCAGAAAAAAGCCCTTGTATTGTCAGAAATGGTGGTTGCCATCAACAGGATCAATGAAGTGTATGAGAATGACCTGGCCATTTCTTTTCAAATCATTGGCAACAATGATAAAATTATTTATCTCGACGGTGCAACAGACCCCTATACAAATAATGACGGGTCAACCTTAATCAATGAGAACCAGACCAACATTGACAATGTGATAGGCACAGCCAATTACGATATCGGACATGTATTCAGTACAGGGGGTGGTGGTTTGGCCGCCTTGGGTTCAACCTGTTCTACATCGAAAGCCAAAGGAGTTACCGGCACCAGCAATCCGGTTGGCGACTTCTATTACTTTGATTTTGTTGCCCATGAACTGGGTCACCAGCTCGGTGCCAACCACAGCTTTAACGGAGATACCGGTGGTTGTGGAGGAAACAGAAACAATGCTACCGCTGTGGAGCCAGGAAGCGGTTCAACCATTATGGCCTATGCCGGCCTTTGTGCTCCCCAGAATGTTCAGGGAGCAACAGATCTTTATTTTCATATCGTCAGCATAAATGAAATATGGAACTTTTTACAGATTGGTGTGGGCAGTACCTGTGGCAATAAAATAGCGCTGACCAGAAATTTGAATGTGCCGAGTGCCAATGCGGGTACGGATTTTACGATCCCCAAATCAACGGCCTATGTTTTAAAGGGTACCGGCAGTGATAGCGACAATGACCCGATAACGTTTGCCTGGGAACAGATGGACAATCAGGTGCCCGTTACCGTTCCGCCCAGTGATAAATCCATCACAGGAGCACTCTACAGGTCAGTGAAACCGACGAGTACACCCAAAAGATATATGCCCCAGCTGGAAACAGTAGTTGGTGGCGCTCTTTCATCCACCTGGGAAGTAACGCCCAGTGTTGCCCGAAGTATGAATTTTTTAATGACCGTGCGCGATAACAATGCAGAGGCAGGTCAAACAGCCACTGATAATGTGGCCGTAACTGTAACAGATCTTGCAGGCCCGTTTAAGGTTACCTCCCAAAATTTGGCGAATACCGTCTGGGAAAAGAATTCTACACAAACCGTAACCTGGGACGTTGCCGGCACCAATGCCAATGGAATCAATACCACTGCGGTTAATATACTTTTGTCTACCGATGGAGGTAAAAATTTCAACACGGTGCTCAAAGCAAATACCCCCAACGACGGTTCTGAAACAGTCGTTGTTCCGCAAACAGGTGCCACAAAATGTTTTGTAATGGTTGAGGCGGCTAACAATATTTATTACGCTGTGAACGCCAAATCCTTTTCGATCGGCACTTTCGTAGAGACCTGTACTGATTATGCCTCTGCAGATATTCCAAAAAATATTCCTGATAACAACCTCAGTGGCGTAACATCGGGTTTGACAATTAGCGATAACATCAATATAGAAAGTGTTAGTGTCTCGGTCAGGATCAACCACCCTTTTGCCGCCGACCTAACCTTGTTTCTTACCAATCCACAGGGGAAAACAGTAAAATTGCTGCAAAACGAGTGCTTTAATCTGGGAGGGAATATTGATGCTGTGTTCAGCGATACGGGATCTGATCTGATTTGTGGTTCGAGCAATCTGGTCATCTCGGGGAATATAAAACCGGATGAAAGTTTATCTGTTTTTAACGGTGGAAATTCATTGGGAACCTGGCAACTAAAAGTTGTTGATAATGGGGCGGCGGATATAGGAACGATTGAATCATGGGCGATAAAGATCTGTTCTTCCAAAGAAGTAGTTGGGATAGAAGATTCGAGTTTAACGGATTTTGTCCTTTATCCGAACCCGTCAAATACTTATTTTACGATTGAATTCACATCTGATGAACCCGGAGATGTGGGTATTTCTTTATATGACTTACTCGGCAGACAAATACTATATAAAAATTACCCAAACAACCGACTGACATTTAAAGAGAGTATAGCCTTAACCGGCATAAATAAAGGGATCTATCTGCTTCGGGTCACAAATGGAAGGGCAATATCTTCACAAAAACTGGTAGTGGATTAGTTTTTATGATTATCGGAATATTACTGCATAAATTTATTTTTTTGATATTTTTTTTATTTTTTTTTATCAGTATGGTAAAAAAGTGTATTTTTCGCCAATTTAACTACACAAAATTCCATTTATGAGATTAGTCTTATTAACTTTTTTAGGATTTTTTACCTGTACTTTTATGTTGGCACAGACAACAATTACAGGTAATGTTTCGGATATTGACACGAAGGAACCCATACCCGGCGCAAGTATCAGGGTACAGGGCACCACTTCGGGAGCAAGCTCAGAATTTGACGGATCATTTACTTTAATTACCAATGCCGCGCTACCGGTCAAACTGGAAGTCACCATGATTGGCTATGACAAGCAAATAATTGAAGTAAAGAATAATGCACCGGTTACGATAGCGCTGCATGAAAGCCATAATGCTCTTGATGAGATCGTCGTATCAGCCTCCAGAACTCCTGAGCGGATTTTTGAATCACCGGTAACGGTTGAACGCATGTCGTTGAGGGAAATACAAAATACGGCCTCACCTGATTTTTATGATGGACTTGAAAATCTGAAAGGGGTGGATATCAATGTAAACAGTTTGACTTTTAAAGCGATCAATACACGGGGTTTCGCCACCTTTGCCAATACCCGTTTTATGCAATTGGTAGATGGCATGGACAACTCGGCTCCGGCGCTTAACTTTCCACTCGGAAATTTGCTCGGTATGAATGAACTTGATATTTACAGTGTTGAATTATTACCCGGCGCTGCCTCTGCATTATACGGTGCCAATGCTTTCAACGGTATATTGTTTATGACCAGTAAAAATCCTTTTGAGTTTCCGGGGATCAGCGCTTATGTAAAACCGGGAATTACAGTACAGGATGCTGCAGGAACGAACTTCTTAATGGACATGGGTGTTCGGGCAGCGGGTAAATTTTCTGACAAGTTCGCTGCTAAGTTGAATATCTCTTATTTAAAGGGTACAGATTGGGCAGCAGATAATTATGAGGATAAACTCTTCAGGGGTTTAACAAGAAATGATCCTGATTATGACGGAACAAATGTTTATGGAGATGAAGTCTCTACCAATATCAGAGCAGCCTCAGGTGGTTTGGGTATCATTCCTAACGTTAATGTGAGCAGAACTGGGTATAATGAAATGAATCTGACAGATTATACGGCGCAAACAATTAAGGCTGACGCCGGATTGTACTGGAGGCCCATGGGCGATGATTTGGAAGTGGCTTTTGTAGCGAAGTACGGATATGGAACTACCATCTATCAGGGTACAAACAGATATAACATCTCAAATTTCGATTTGCAACAGTTCAAACTGGAAATCAGAAATAATAACTTCTTTGTAAGAGGTTACATGACTGAGGATGACGCCGGAGATTCGTACGACATGGTATTTACCGGAATCAATATCAACAGAAAATGGAAGTCTGACACCCAATGGTTTGGAGAATATATTCAAACATATGCCGGGGCAACGTTGGGCGGGGCAACCGATGATCAGGCGCATGCTGCTGCCCGTGCAGCAGCAGATACCGGCAGGTGGTTACCCGATTCTCCGGAATTCAAAGAAGCCTTTAAAGAAGTTACCAGTGACTCAAATCTGGCTACCGGCTCAAAATTTGTCGACAATTCCAGGATTTACCATGCAGATGCCAATTACAATTTTACGCACTTATGGGATTGGGCTCAGGTTCAGGCAGGGGGATCCTATCGTACCTATGAACTGAATTCTTCCGGTACGATCTATACCGATTATGACGGGCCTATCGATTATTCTGAATATGGTGTTTATACTCAGATTCAAAAGAACCTGCTGGCAGAAGACAGACTCAAGGTAACAGCTTCTTTGCGATATGATAAATCTGAATTGTTCGACGGATTCTTTTCTCCAAGATTGTCTTTGGCTTATACTGCCGGCGCAATGAAGGAGCATAATATCAGGGCCTCAGTTCAGACCGGATTCAGAAACCCGACTACGCAGGATCTTTTTATTGGGCTTGATGCAGGTCGTGCTGTTTTGGTTGGATCTGCAGAGGATAACCTCGACAGAGATGTAAGAACCTATAATGTGAGCCAGAACGCTCAAAATGCCGGCATCCCGGCAACTGCAGAAGTTGTGGGCCGAGCGGCATACGAAAATGCATTTTCTATTAGTTCTGTTCAAAGCGGAGCGCCTGCGGCAGCTGATGTGGATATCGTGAAACCGGAAGAAGTAACTTCTTATGAGATCGGATATAGAGGAAAGGCCGGTAATTTTATCATTGATTTGCTTGGGTACCATAACAAATATAAGGATTTTATATCCGGAGAAGCTGTACTGGTCCCTTTCTACGGAGTAGTAGGAGACAATTCACTATCTCTTTTTGCTCTTCAAAATGGTGATTACAAGGCGTATTCTACCTATACAAATTCAGATGCAGATGTAAAGTCATATGGAGCATCTATTGGTGTTTCAACCCGCGTGTTCGGAAACTATGACCTACAGGCAAATTATACCTACGCAAAAGAAGATTTCGATAAAGAGAACAATCCCGATTTCGATACGAATTTCAACACACCTGAGCACAGGTTCAAAGCTACTTTTGGAAATGCAAATGCTTATGAAAATTTCGGATTCAACGTAGCCTGGAGATGGAGTGACGATTTCTTCTGGGAAGCAACCTTTGGAGATGGCCCGGTAGAATCCTACCATACTTTTGATGCCCAGGTGAGCTACAGGATGGAAAACTTTCTCAATTCCATGGTAAAAGTGGGTGCCGCAAATCTGTTTGCAGATGAATATACAACTGCATTTGGTACCGGTTATGTGGGAGCACAGTATTATGTTTCTTGGGTAATAAATAATTTTTAATTTATAAATAATTCGTATTATGTCTTTTAAACTAAAATATACCTGGCTGCTACTGTTTCTTTTTGTTTTTGCAGCATGTAGCGATGATGACGATAACAATCCGGATGAGATAAAGGTTGCTTTAGACCCCGGAACAGCTGATTTTTCCAAATATGTGGCTGTCGGAAATTCTCTGACAGCAGGCTTTGACCGACGGTGCTTTGTTTAAAACGGCACAGGAGAATTCTGTTCCCAATATACTCTGGCTTCAAAATTTGCTCTGGTTGGCGGAGGTGCTTTTACCCAGCCATTGACAGATGATAATATTGGTGGCTTATTATTGGGAGGAAATGTAATACAGCCTCCCAGATTTTATTTCGATGGCAAAGGGCCGGTCGTTTTACCGGCCACCCCAACGACCGAAGTATCTGCTATTAAAGCAGGACCCTATAACAATCTGGGAGTTCCGGGAGCCTGAAGTTTTCATTTTCTGGCCAAGGGTTATGGCAATATCGCCGGTTTGCAAACAGGTCAGGCAAATCCATATTACGTGCGTATGGCTTCGAGCCCGAGTGCCAGTGTATTGGAAGATGCCATGGCCCAAAATCCAACTTTTTTTACCTTGTGGGTAGGGTTAATGACGTACTGGGTTACGCGTGATCCGGAGGAGATGGAACAAGCCAAATTACCGATCAGGCAACATTTAATTTTGCAGTTACCACACTTATAAGTACGTTAACATCACAGGAGCAAAAGGTTTGGTAGTGAATATACCGGATGTGGCTTCAAAAGCCGCTCATTTTAGAACAGTACCTTATAATCCTTTGAATCCGGCTACAAATCCTGCATTTGCTGCGCAAATACCTACACTTAACGCCACTTTTGCACAGCTTAAATCAGGCTTTTGCATTTTTAGGTGTTCCTGAAAGGTCTGTTGTTTATTCTGAGACAGCTCCAAGTCCGATACTGATACATGATGAATCATTAGCGAATATAACACCTCAATTAACTCAGGTTTTGATTGCCGGTGGCTTACCGGCACAAACCGCAGCTTTGCTCGGCAGTCAGTTCGGTCAGTCACGTCAGGCCAAATCAACAGATCTTTTTGTTTACCTTCTTCAAGTGTTATCGGTACATTGAATACTACTTATTTCCAACAACTGGTTTCTCTTGGTGTATCACAGGCTCAGGCCGGTCAGCTCGCCGTAAATGGAATCACCTATCCATGAGGACAAATGGATATTACTTCCGGGAGAACAGGAGCAAATTGCTACTGCAACAGGAATATTCAATTCAATTATTAAGGCAGAGGCTGATAAGGCCCAATTGGCTTTTCTTGATGCTAATACACTAATGAACCAGTTGACCACAACTGGAATTGAGTAGCGGCAATTTTGTTCTGAACGCAAAACTCGTCACAGGTGGTGCCTTTTCCCTGGATGGTCTTCACTTACCTGCACGGGCGCAGGCCATGATAGCCAATGAAATGATGAAGGCCATAGACAAAACCTATGGTTCAAATTTCGAAGAAGCTGATGAACTCGTTGATATAGGTGATTACCCTACGAATTACAACCCCGCTCTGCGATAAGGAGCTGATAGATCAACAAAAAAACACCTGTTCAAGGTGTTTTTTTGTTTATGTACTATTGGAATAAAAAAGAAATTGCTGCGATCCTCCTTTTGCCGCTTTCAGTGACCTTGCATAAATATTGAGATTTAACCTGCCTCTATGGCCTGACAGAAAGGCCCAATGGCCTGTTTTATGCCGGAGGGTGTCTGTCTGTGTCAGGATAAGTTCTAAGAACAATACATGCCATTTTAAAGGCATACAGTTATAAAAAATAAATAAAATTGTTTTCCTTTTTGTATTAAAACAGTATCTTTGCACCGCGAAAAACAGCTTTGATTTTTAATCAAAATTGACGCAGTTATTTTAAAAAATTTAATTTTTCTCAGTATGGCAAAAACATCAGGTAAAATAGCGCAAATAATAGGCCCCGTTATTGACGTGTCTTTTTCCGCAGGTTCTGAATTACCCAGGATTTACGATTCCCTTGAAATTACAAGAAAAGATGGTTCAATTCTGGTTTTGGAAGTTCAACAACACGTGGGTGAGGATATCGTTCGTTGTATAGCAATGGATTCCTCAGACGGTTTGAGCAGAGGACATGAAGTAAGGTCAACCGGAAATGCCATTAAAGTGCCTGTCGGCCAGGAGATCTTCGGACGCTTGTTCAATGTAACCGGCGACCCGATCGATGGACTGAAGGCCTTGCCAAAGGATGGGGATAATGGATTGCCTATACATCGTCCGGCACCGAGATTTGAGGATCTTTCCACAGCTTCGGAAGTGCTTTTTACCGGGATTAAGGTTATCGATCTTATCGAACCTTATGCCAAAGGAGGAAAGATTGGATTGTTCGGTGGAGCGGGTGTTGGAAAAACAGTTTTGATTCAGGAGCTGATCAACAATATAGCAAAAGGACATGGTGGTTTATCCGTATTCGCCGGTGTTGGGGAACGCACCCGTGAGGGAAATGACCTGATGCGGGAAATGCTTGAGTCGGGAATTATCCAGTATGGAGAGGAGTTCATGCATTCAATGGAAGAAGGAGGATGGGACCTCACGAAAGTGGACCAGTCTAAATTGAAGGAATCAAAACTTACCTTCGTATTCGGGCAGATGAATGAACCTCCCGGAGCGCGCGCACGGGTAGCCTTATCCGGTTTGACGATCGCTGAGTATTTCAGGGATGGAGCCGGTGATGGCCAGGGAAAAGACGTATTGTTCTTTATCGATAATATATTCAGGTTTACACAAGCGGGCTCTGAAGTGTCTGCACTTTTGGGAAGGATGCCCTCAGCCGTTGGATACCAGCCAACACTGGCAACAGAAATGGGTACCATGCAGGAGCGCATTACTTCTACCAAAAAAGGATCGATCACCTCAGTACAGGCCGTATATGTGCCTGCCGATGACTTGACAGACCCTGCACCAGCAACAACTTTTGCCCACCTGGATGCGACCACAGTATTATCACGTAAAATTGCGGAGTTGGGTATCTATCCGGCCGTGGATCCATTGGATTCTACATCCAGGATCCTCAATAGGGACGTACTTGGGGATGAACACTACAATACAGCTCAGAGAGTAAAAGAGACTTTACAGAAATATAAGGAATTACAGGATATCATTGCGATCCTGGGTATGGAAGAACTGAGTGAGGATGATAAACTGATCGTTCACAGGGCACGACGTGTGCAGAGATTCCTGTCACAGCCCTTCCATGTTGCCGAACAGTTTACCGGGATTCCGGGTTCACTGGTTGACATAAAAGATACCATCAAAGGATTTAACATGATCATGGACGGAGAGCTTGACAAATATCCTGAAGCCGCATTCAACCTGAGAGGGACCATTGAAGAAGCCATTGAGGCCGGTGAAAAAATGATCGCTGAAGCTTAATTGACAACCTATGTTCTTAGAGATCGTAACCCCAGAAGCCAGTATTTATAGAGGAGAAGTTGAATCAGTAACGGTTCCCGGAGTAATGGGAGAATTCCAGATGCTGAAGAACCATGCCCCCATAGTATCTTTATTGCAAAAGGGGAAAGTAAAAGTAAAAGGTGGTGTAAATACAGTTGAAGGTTATGAAACCAAGTTTACAAAAGGAGAAGGTAACAGTATCGTCCTGCCGATCGAAAGTGGTACCATAGAACTGAACGATAATAAAATTATAATTCTTGTAGATTAGAAGTAATTATAAAAACAAAAAACTCCGCTCTTGCAGCGGAGTTTTTTTTGCCTTTATTTCAAGGAATAATGTCTTTAATGGGACTTAGAACTTACCGGTGAGCCATTTGTAAATGTCATTGCCGTTGGCGAGCAGCAGCAGTCCCATCAGAATTACAAATCCTGTAATTTGTGCGTACTCCAGAAATTTATCACTGGGTTTGTGGCCGGTGATCATCTCGTATAAAGTAAAAACCACATGTCCGCCATCCAGTGCTGGTATAGGTAGCAGGTTCATAAAGGCCAGCATGATGGAGAGGAAAGCCGTAATATTCCAGAAAATCTGCCAATCCCAGGTAGAGGGAAAGATATTGCCAATGGTAATAAATCCTCCCAAACTGGTTGCCCCTTTTTTGGTAAACACATATTTGAACTGCGACATATAGTCTTTCAGAGTCCAATAACCTTCTTTTATGCCGGCAGGAATGCTTTCTCCCAAAGCGTAATCTTTGTGATCAACAACCAGTACCTCATCGCTATAGCCTTTCGGATACACTCCAATTTTTCCATCCTCACCGGGACTGATGCGAAAAATTTCTTCCGCATTATTTCGGCTCAGTTTAATCTCAAGGTCTGCTTTGGCTGTATTCCCTTTGATGATATCGGTGAATTCATTCCAATAGGCAATTTTTTGACCGTTGATCTCAGTGATTCTGTCCCCGGAGATTAAACCTCCTTTTTCTGCCTGAGAACCCGGCAATACACTGTCTATAATCGCATCTATACGCGGTGTAAATGGTTCCATGACCCCTGAAGCCCACATTTGCAGTCCGATTTCTTCAGGAATGTTTATGGTACTCTTCGCTCCATTTTCATGTTTCACCTCAATGCTGCTGATATCTCTGAGGAACAGATGTTTATTTATATCAAGGGCATTAAAGGGTGCGGCTCCGTTAACTTTTACAATTTGATCGCCATCTTTAAAACCGATATCTTTGAATAGCTTATCCACTGCAAATCCTTTTTTAACATTTTCAGGAGCTACATAGTCTTTACCCCACACATTGAGGATCATGATATAGATAAAAATACCCAGAAGGAAGTTTACTGTTACACCTCCCAGCATGATGATCAGTCGCTGCCAGGCCGGTTTTGATCTGAATTCCCAGGGTTTTGGCGGCTGGGCCATTTGTTCCTTATCCATGCTTTCATCTATCATCCCCGCTATTTTTACATAACCGCCCAAAGGGATCCATCCGATCCCATAAACGGTATCTCCGATTTTCTTTTTCAGAAGGGAGAATTTGTAATCGAAAAACAAATAAAATTTTTCAACCCGGGTCTTGAAAATTTTTGCTGGTATAAAATGCCCTAATTCGTGCAGTACGATCAGGAGTGAAAGGCTTAAAAGAAATTGAGCGATCTTAATATATGTATCCATTAATCTTTTTTAATTTTTTAAAAATCGCACAAATGTAAGGGTTTAAGATGAAATTACTCTAAAAACAAATTGAAAACTCTGTTAAAATGATACAGTCAGAATCAGGTCTTGATGATCGTTTTGTAAAAATTGCCCAGGGAAGTCTCAACCCGGATCAAATGGACTCCAGGTGGAAGGGCCTGTAAGTCGATTTTAGAAGAATCAATTTTCATTTTTAGCAATTCTTTTCCCAAAATATTATAGATGGTAATTTGATTCAGGATGGCTGCACTGTTATTTTTGATATACAGCTTATCGTCAACCGGATTCGGATAGATGGAGACCTGGGCATTCAACTGGAACGAATCCAAACCCAATACGGCTCCGTTATTTCTTGAAATGATGTGTTTTTCCGGATCGATCTCAATATTTGTTACCTTGAATGGAGTTGCAATTGTAAAAGACTGGTTGTTTTGTGTAATTTCCAGCCTCAGGATCTCCTTTTGGCCATTTTCTCCGGTGATCTGTATCGGCAGGGGCATTTCGAAAAAATCAACTGAAGCATGCGATTGCGTTTGATTGACGGTTAGGGTCAGTCTGTTCTCAGGGTCCTGTGACCAGATAAGGCTATAACTGGGGAAGCCTTCTCCTAAAAACCAGTCTTTAAAGAATTCCGTTAAATCCGTTCCGCTGACTGTTTCAAAGTGCCTTTGCAGATCTGCTGTTCGGGCATAGCCAAAACTCAGTTCCGGATCGGCGAGGTAATTTTTAATGGATCTGAAAAAATGATCATCTCCTAATTTATAACGCAGCATATGAAGAATCATGGCTCCTTTCCGGTATGATAATCTTTGGTTGAAAATTCTGCTGTCGGAGGTTGTGTCATTAACGTATGTAGAGCCGTCGGGAACACTTGTTATGTTGTTGATCAGTGAATTTCTCCAGGTCTGGGCACTTGCAGGGCCATCAAAATTTTCAATGGTAAGTCCTTCCAGATAAGAAGCAAATCCTTCATTGAGCCAGATGTCTTCCCAGGAACCACAGGTTACTTTGTTGCCAAACCACTGATGGGCCAGTTCATGTGCGATCAATTGCCGTCCCCAGGAGCCCATGAAGGTCATGGTGGTATGTTCCATGCCTCCGCCCCAGCCGAATTGCGCATGGCCGTATTTTTCTTTCGCATAGGGGTAGGGTTCAAAAAGATCGCTGAACAGTTTTATGATTCTTGGCGTAATGGCAGTTCCGGCCTGGGCTGTAGCGAGGTTTTCAGGATATACGTAATTCAGTACCTCAAAGCTTTCATTTTCTACCGGATCGCTGTATACGCTGTAATTTGTTACTGCAATGGCGATCAGGTAAGCAGGAATGGGGTATCTGTGTTTCCAGTGTGTCAGGGTAAATAAGTTTGCCGTTTTTTCAGATACCAATAGTCCGTTCGATGCAGCTTTATAGGCTTTTGGGTGTTGGATAAAAATATCAACCGAATCAATTTTATCGATCAGATCCTGTTTGCAGGGCCACCAGCCTTTTGCGCCGTAGGGTTCTGAAAGTGTCCAAAGTATGGGTACATTGTTGTGTTTGCTTATTTCAAAAGAACCAAAGCCTGAACTCACCGGGTTGCCGCTGTAAACTACAGTTAGGGAATCTTTGACCCCCTTTGAAAGTATACCGGGTAAGGCGATGACGAGTTCATCCTGGGCGTTCTGGACAAAACTGAGCTCTGAAGAGCGCTGAAGGACTTTGGATACCTTCAGATTTGACGCAATTTCAAAGGTGATGTTCTGAAGGTCTTCACGGGCCGTAAAATAGGAGGTCACTTCGCCCGAGATTTCTGACTTTTCGGGATTGACCTGCCAAAAAAGACGGTGGTAATACAGATCGTAATTTCCGGTATGGGGATTTGCCTTAAAAGCAATTTTCTTTGCAGCACTTAATTTTTCCTGCTTCACGATTGCATCTGACAGCCAGTCGTTTTCAGTTATGACCTGACCGTAGGAAATATTACCGTTTGCGACCAGAAAAAACAAGGTTATTTTGGTAATATATAAGTAAATTTGTCTGGCCATATACATGCAATAATAAATACAAATATACGAATAATGTATCTGATAGAATTTTTTAAAAAATCCAAATCAACCCTGATCTTTCTTTTCTTTTTCACATTGATTTTTGTTCCGGTTCTGTATTTTCTGTCAAAACCCAAAACAGAATTGCCTGTTTATAACCCGGCAGATGTAAATCCGCGCCTGGTGGATGAAAAAATTAAACACATCACCAAAGACCACAAAATAGCTCCGTTTACCCTGACCAACCAGAATGGTGAAACGGTTACTGAGAAAAACTATGAAAATAAGATCTACGTGGCAGATTTCTTCTTTGCGAGATGCCAGACCATTTGTCCTGTTATGGCTGTAAATATGGGTGAATTGCAGGCATATTTTTTGGAAGATCCGGAAGTTAAATTTTTGTCGCATTCCGTTACTCCTGAAATAGATTCAGTACCTGTACTCAGGGACTATGCGGATAAAAAAGGTGCTGTTGATGGAAAATGGGATCTTACTACAGGAGATAAAAAGCACATTTATGAACTGGCAAGGAAGTCCTATTTTGCTGTTTTGGATGAAGGAGACGGAGGTGACCAGGACTTTATTCATACGGAACAATTTATACTGATCGATAAAAAGAAGCAGATCAGAGGTTTTTATGACGGAACGGACAAAAAGGAAATGCAGCGGATCATAAAAGACATAGCCATTTTAAAGAAGGAAGAAGCGGAATAACTATATGGATACAGGGAAATAAAAATTTCTTAATATTGATAAATGTCATGTCAAAAGAAATTATATTCCGTATTTTCGTAGCGTATTTATAATCAGTCTAAATTAATTGAACACGACCATTGCAGATCTGCACATAGGAGAAAAGGCCCTGATCCAGGAAATCGCCTTTGATCACATACCCCTGGCTTTACTTGAGATGGGTTGTCTTCCGGGTATTGATGTTGAACTGCTGCAAATAGCACCCTTCAATGACCCTTTGTATATTCGTGTAAACGGTAGCTACCTTTCTATAAGAAGAGAAACTGCCGAAAAGATCGTTGTTATTAAATTGTAATCCGGATGGCAAGGCTGAATACCATAAAAGTTGCACTTGTAGGCAATCCAAATACAGGCAAAACTTCGCTGTTCAATGAACTTACCGGCCTGAAACAGAAGGTTGGAAATTATCCGGGAGTTACTGTAGATAAGAAGTCAGGGATCATAAAACTGCAGGACCATTTATTTGCCGAGATCATTGACCTTCCGGGTACTTATAGCATCAATCCTAATTCTCTCGATGAGAATATCGTTCTCGAGACCTTGCTCGATCCGAAAAACCCTGATTTTCCTGACCTAATCATTGTTATTGCCGATATAGAGAACATGAAGCGCAATTTACTGCTGTTTTCTCAGATAAAGGATCTGGAGTTGCCCGCAATTCTGGCGATCAACATGTCGGATATGATGGAAAAAAGAGGCATCAGTATCGATGTGGCAAAATTAAAGGAACTGCTCAGTTCAGAAGTGGTCCTCATCAGTGCAAAAAAGGGTCTTGGTATAGAAGACCTCAAAGATCAGATATGCCAGTATAAGCGAATTAACAGAGAGCCTTTTGCCAAATTGACCGACAGGATCGATCCTGAATTTTTTAAAAAACTAGGAGAATCTTTTCCGCATGCTTCGCTGTACAATTCCTGGTTAAGAATAACCCATAGCCAACTTCCCTTAAGAAATCTCAGTCAGAAGGAAAGAGACAACCTGGAATTATTTAGAAAAGACCCCGATAAATTAAAAAGGTTTCAGCACAGGGAAACCGTGCTCAGATATCAGAAGATCAATGAAGTATTGAAGGAAACGGTAATTCAGGATAATTCAAAGGCTACGGATATCAGAAGCCGGCTGGATAAAATTCTGACACATAAAATTTACGGATATCTTATTTTTGCATGTATCCTGTTTCTGGTATTCCAGTCGGTTTTTGACTGGGCAAGCGGCCCCATGGACTGGATCGATGTGAATTTTGCCAGGCTGAGTTCCTGGGTAAGTACCCATTTACCCCCGGGCATGCTCACAGACCTTCTGGCTGAAGGAATTATTCCCGGAATTGGCGGTATTCTGATCTTTATTCCGCAAATCGTGATTCTTTTTCTTTTTGTGTCAATTCTGGAGGAGACCGGTTATATGAGCCGGGTTGTTTTTTTAATGGATAAGATCATGAGGAAATATGGTATGAGCGGTAAAAGTGTGGTTCCCCTGATTTCGGGTACGGCCTGTGCCATTCCGGCTATCATGTCGGCCAGAAACATAGGGGGATGGAAAGAACGACTGATCACCATTCTGGTCACCCCGTTCACTACCTGTTCTGCACGCTTACCTGTATATGCCATCATAATAGCCCTGATCATTCCTCCAACCAGAATACTAGGCGTATTCGGACTCCAGGGATTAACACTTTTTGCCCTGTATATTCTCGGTTTTGCAACAGCCTTGTTTTCGGGATACCTGCTTCATAAAATAATTAAGGTCAGGGGTCAGTCTGTCTTTGTTGCTGAAATGCCTAATTATAAAGTACCCTCTTTAAAAAATGTCTTTTACACGGTAGTTGAAAAAAGCAAGGCTTTTGTTTTTGGAGCCGGAAAAATTATTTTGGCAATTTCCATAATATTGTGGTTTCTGGCTTCCAACGGTCCTGCAGATTTTAAAAATGCAGCTGAAAATGTCAGCCTGAAATACGCCATTGATGAGAACTCGGCGGATTACGAAAACAAACTGGCCTCTTATAAACTGGAGCATTCTTATATTGGAGTGATGGGCAGAGCCATTGAGCCGGCCATCAGCCCTTTGGGTTTTGACTGGAAAATAGGGATTGCGATCATTTCCTCCTTCGCTGCAAGGGAGGTTTTCGTAGGTACCCTGGCAACCATTTACAGCGTGGGCGATACAGAAGATACACTTACCATCAAACAGAAAATGGCCAGCGAGGTTAATGCAGATACCGGTGAAAAACAATTTAGTTTTCCTGTTGGGATGTCCCTGCTGTTTTTTTATGCCTTTGCCCTGCAATGTATCAGTACCATTGCCATTGTGAAGAGGGAAACGAATTCCTGGAAATGGCCCATACTGCAATTGACAGGGATGGGTATTCTGGCCTATATATCGTCCTTTTTAATCTATAACCTCCTGAGCTGATGCTGCAACAAATACTGGCATACGGACTCCTGCTGTTTGCAGTCTATTTTTTGATAAAAAAGTATGTGCTCAAACCTAAAAATAAAAAGCCGGATTGCGGCAAAGATTGCAATTGTTAAATGACTTTTTCTCTTCAGGTTGACCGGTTTACTGCATTATATTTTTGACTTGCTCAAAACAATTTTTTCCTGTTGTTTCGCAATGGCCAGTTTATAAATTTCCTTTAGTTCTTTGTAATGGTCCGGACCAATAAGGGCTGAATTGATTGTTGACTGATATTTGACAATGATTGTATTTTTTTCAACTACTGTCTGCATAATCACGGCGCCAAGGTCTGAGACAAGTCCAAGAGCCATGTCTTCAGGTTTGGATTCAACGGCATAGCCCTCAGGTATTTTAATCGATACCAGGACTTGATTTTTCCAAGGGGTTCCGTAATCAATCGGGTAAGTTCGTTCATCTAATTTGAAAGGATTTTCTCTCACAGAAAGAAACAACATGGGTGATAGATAGATCTTATCGTTAATAATATCCACCAGGTTGTCAGCGCTGAAAGCAAGCATTTCGGTTACTGGTTTATATGTGTTTTCAATATTGTTCAGCTTTACTTTCTCAATTTGAATCTGATTGTATTTTGACTCCAGGGAACTTTTTAGCTCAGATTCCTTCATCAAGCCGTAATCTTCGCGGTATTCAATTCCTTTCAAGTTGTTAAATGAAGTGATCATGGTGCCGGTAAACATACCATCAGCCTGCATTTCGGATGTCAATTTGGTATTTTGTTCGCTATATACAGCTGGGTACAGCGGAACGGATACAGTTGTTCCATCTTCCTTTACCAAACGGCCTTCCCAGTTCAAGTCGCGCAATGGTAAGTTATCAGGGGTACTATTTGATTCTGTTGCGTCAAAAAGAATAACTTTTCCGGCAGATTCCACACAAGCAATAACGTAATTAAAACCTTCATGAGTAGGGTACAAAGGAATACCATGACTTCTTGTACTTAATAAAACCGGATGTGCCTGATATCCGGCTTCTTTTAGCATGGCCACCAGGGTCAAATTGACTTCTGCCACATTTCCGATTCCATCTGTATAGGCTTTTTTAATTCCATCAGTGGAAGTATATATACCGTATTCTTCATTCCATTTTAATTTTTGCTTTACAAATTCAAAAATTGCCACCATGTTTTCTGCAGGTGTACCTGTAGAACTTTTAAGCTTAAGCAGATCCTCTTTGAAGTGACTTTTTTTGCTGAGTTCTGCACCAAAATAAGGACTTTCGTAAATATCTTTTGCCACATCTGACCAGGTGTTGTTGTAATAGGTTGCTACATCATATGGAGGTTTAAATGCGGTAAGTTCAAAATTAATCATAGCTCTGTAATTATTCATGGAGCTCACAAAAGGTTCCTCCAAGAGAGCAGGTACGTTATGCTCGTCAACAGAATAGGTGTTTTCTCTTACGCTGAAAGTTTCATATTCAGTTTTTGAAGCAACTGCTGAGAATCCAACACCACCTTCTCTTGATTTAAAAGAAATCTGATAATTTTTTTGAGTCGTACTTGTTTTAAACTTTATCGGATAATATGAACTCGGCATAACTTTGAAAGCGAAGTACTCCGGTATGCTGATGTCAGCTTTTAATTCTTTTATTGGAATATCATACTGGCAAATTAGAGTATTGATATTTGAAAAGAAAGGTGATTCAATGGTATATTCCCATTCAATGACACTGCCTTCCTTAATATTGGGCATGGTAAAACTATTATTATACCAATGATCACTTAAATCTTCTTTAAAGATCTGATCCTTTTCCAGCTTTGTTTTTTGGATTTTACCGCCTTCAAGATTGTAAGTAAAAGCCTTAACAGAGAACATCTCATCTTTTCCGCCACGGGTATATAAACGTACTTTTTTCGTTGCGTGATCAAATCCGTTCTTGTTGTAAATTTTGACACGTTCAAATTCCTTTGTAACCAGAGTCCATCCCATTTGGTCATTATATGAATAATAGCTTTTACGTTCTTTAAAAAGGACTGCAGCATTGGCAGTGGTATCAAGGTTGTAGGATTTTTCTTCCAATTCATCCATACTAACTTTTCCAAATTTTATTTCCTGGGCGAGTGTTTTAAATTGTGTAAAAAATAACAATAAGATTAGGGATAAAAACTTTATTTTCATGATTGGTCAGATTTTGTTAATTATTATTTTGCTGTTGTCAGCCTGATTTATTTTTGTAAGGTATTTTCTGAAATCTTCATAATCCTTTGCTTCGTATTCTCCATATTTCAGTTGGAGTTTCCGGTGATAAACCAGCTGCTTATCTGATTTCGTTTCAATAATTGCCTGATAAGTGCCAAACTTGGATTCCAGCAATATAGGCTGTGGTAGAACCTCAACGCTATAACCTTCAGGTATTTGAACAGTAACTTCATCCACATCTGTAAAACCATACCTGACTTTGAAGGGCTGCTTACGATCTGATATTTTTTTTGGTATTCTTTTATGTAAGTTAAAGGCATTTATTCTAAGCAGCATTTTATCACCGGCCGGAACTCCGTAATGCGTGGCTTGAAGTACAATGGTTTCATTAAAAATTATGCTTTGTTTTTCCATTTTATTCGATAAACTGACCAACTTTATATTATTTATCTGGTCAAAATACTCTTTGTAATAAATTTCTAATTCTTTGGGACTCATCTCGGAGATTCTATAATGATCGTCCAGCTGAACCCCGGAAGTCTGTATCTCCACACTCCCTGAAAGGTCACCATTAGAATCGATTGCATATTGTCCGGTAATTTTTTGCAGATTCTCATTTTCTGTATAAGATTTGGTGTGAATAATCTTACCTCCTTCCGGGCTGATGACCAGCGCATCACGGTCATCTGTGAATTTTCCGATATGGCCAAATGGGACTTTTTGATCCGTACATTCCAGCCAGATGGTATCTTTAGAGGTCGGTACCATCAGGATGGCATGATTTCCCTGAATTGATGCAAGATCAGGGTCTATATCTCTTTTTTCATTTGCATAAATGATTGTGTAGTATGAGGGAACTCCAGCTGCTTTTAATAAAGATGATGTATAATTGGTAAGTGCTTTACAATCACCGTAACCTAGCCTGTCCACTTCAGATGCCGCCATTGGTTTCCAACCTCCGATACCTATCTGAACACTAATATATCTTGTTTTATCCTGCATATATTTATATACGAGTCTTGCCCTTTCCACAGGATCTTCAACATCCCGAACCAAAGATTGTATCTTTAATGTAGTCTCCGGGCTCAAACCGTCCAGTCCGGCTAATAAGTTGTCATAGATCCATTTCCCAAAATCCTTCCAGTTATCTGCTTGTCCGTTAACACCTGCCAGATGGAATTTGTCAGGAGCAAATCTAACTATGGGTGCAATATCTCTGAAATGTGGACTTAAAGATTCAGCCTGGATGGCATTCAGATTATTGAAAGTGTAGGTAATGCGGCTTTGTTCATTTGTTTTATCAAATGCAATTTGATCCAAACCGCTTTCTTTTATCCGGACACCTATATCACCCGGATAAACCAATTCATATATACTGCGCTCTACACTAATTCCATAATCTTCTATAGGAGCAACAGATGGTATAAAAGCGGTATTTGCCGTTTGTATGGAATAGCGATAGGCAATCGAATACGGATAATTAACAGGTACGTGCGTATAACTTAACATTCGGGAACCTGTATAAAGCGAGAAGCCATCTGTTACAGACGATTCGCTAAAATCATTTTTGTTTATCTTTTTAATCTGATTTCCTTCTGCGTCATAAATTAGAATTTCAGCACTCTTTATACTTTGATCTTTGTCAAAATTCAAATGTATAAATTGCTGATTTTCAGCATTTTTATTTAAAATGGTGATCACTTCGGTATTTGTATAGACCATTTTGTCCTGAGCAAGTATCTCGACTTTAAAATACTTATCTCTCACAACGGCATTTGCATCTTTTTTTAAGTCTTCAGGAATCAGGCTGACGGCATATTTGGATTGAGCTGAAACAGGAATAAAAATATAACTGATAAGCAAGAAAAATAAAGTGAGGTTTAAAAAGCTTCTCATAAAAGGAATTACTCCTTATTTTTTGTGTCTAACAAGATGGTTACCGGGCCGTTGTTTACTAAATGAACCTGCATTTCGGCACCAAAAATTCCTGTTTTAACCACGAGTCCAGTGTCAGACCGAAGTTGTTCCACAAATTTTTCATAAAGAGGTATCGCTAATTCAGGTTTGGCTGCATATACGTAAGAAGGTCGGTTTCCTTTTTTCGTGCTGGCCATAAGCGTAAATTGACTCACAACCAAAATCTCTCCATTTATTTGAATAACCGATTTATTCATTGTACCGGCTTCATCATCAAAAATACGTAGATTAGAAATTTTTCCAGACAACCAAAGCAGATCATCTTCTGTGTCAATTGGGGTAATCCCTAAAAGAATCAATAATCCTTCCTGAATGAGGCTATGAGTTTTCCCTTCGTGCTCTACCAGAGCTTTATTAACCCTCTGTACTACAGCTTTCATAATTCAATTTTTCCGGCATACAATCCAAATCCTTTTCTTTATCGAGAGAAAAAACCGGAATAGTATGGAATGATGATCTACAAGTAAATTATAACGCAATTACAATAAAATTATTAGAAAAATAAAGAATATTAATCAAAAAAATTGATGGTAAATTAACAATTTTAACAAAAATTATATAATTATCAGAGATACAATCACTTAGTTTTTACAGTATTGTCAATATTTTGAAGTTAAAAAGTATCAGTCCGGTAGTTTTCATCCTCCCCGGCCAGGATCTGAAGATAACTTTTATACCTGGAAAGTGCAATTTCACCTGATTCAACGGCTTCTTTAACAGCGCATTTCGGTTCATTTACATGAATGCAATTGCTGAATTTACAATGTTGTTTCAAAGCAAATATTTCTTTGAAATAGTCGCCAACTTCTTCCTGACTGAAATCTACTACACCAAAACCCTTGATACCGGGGGTATCAATGATGTAGCTTACAGGTTCTGTATGAAGCACAAACATCTCAGCAAAAGTCGTTGTATGCTGCCCTTGTTTGTGCTGGGTAGAAATTTCAGCTGTTTTGAGATTTAGTTCCGGATCCAGCAGATTGATCAATGAGGATTTGCCTACCCCTGAATGACCCGAGAACATGGTTATTTTTCCCAGCATAAGCTCCTTAACCTGATCTATGTTCAACCGCGTAGCTACCGAAATCTCCAGGCAGGTGTAGCCAATTTTTCTGTACAGGGTGATCAGCGCATTTTTTTGGGCGATCATTTCCTCTGAAACATAAAGGTCTATCTTGTTAAACAACAATACAGCTTCAATGCCATATGCTTCGGCTGTGGCCAGAAAGCGGTCTATAAATGGTGGAAAGGTAGGTGGATGGTCTAAAGTGACCAGCAGAAAGGCGATATCTATGTTTGCCGCAATGATATGCGTCTGCTTCGAGAGTTTTACGGATTTGCGGATGATGTAGTTCTTTCGTTCATGTATGCGGGTTATGATCCCATTCCCATGCTTTTCTTCCATAACAAAATCAACGATATCTCCAACAGTCACAGGATTGGTACTTTTTATTCCCCTGGTTCTGAAAATACCTTTGATCCTGCACAGAACCTCTTTTTCATCAGTCAGCACAGCATACCAGCTACCGGTAGATTTTACTACAATTCCAGTCATTTTTCCGGGGTTTTGTCTGCTCTCCATTCAGATTGCAAATTACAGCATAAAAATTAAAATCAGGGGGCTGTACTTAAATTTTAAAGTTTTAAAATAAAACCTGCCCGGAATTATCAGCAATAGCAAATATTTAATAAATTTTAAAAGAAATTACTAAATTCATATATTTGTTTTAAATATTAAACCCAAACTTCATGAAAGCATTAAAATACATCCTTCTGTTTTTGTTAATCATTGTTGTGATCGGAGCAATTTATCTGGCAACACTCAACGGAAATTACGATGTAAAGCGTTCGGCCCTGGTAAAAGCAGAACCGGAAGTGGTTTTTAATGAGTTGAACGATTACAAGACCTGGGAAGTCTGGGGGCCCTGGAATGAGGAAGATACGACTTTGGTTGCCGAATATCCGGCAAATACGGTTGGTGAAGGGGCAAGCTATACCTGGACAGGCAAGGAGGGTACAGGGATGATGAGAACCTTAAAAGTTGAAAAACCGACCAGACTGGACCAGGAGGTTGTTTTCAATACCCCTTTGGGAGATATGAAATCCAATGTTTACTGGATCCTGGAAAAAGTAAAGGAGGGCACGAATGTAACCTGGGGAATGAGTGGGGAAATGGGCTTTTTTACACGCTGGATGGCGAAAAGCATGGAAGATCAGCTGGGGCCTATGGAAGCAAGGGGATTGGAATTGCTGGATGCCCATATACAAAAGAAAGTAAAGGTTTTCAGTATAGAAAATGTGGGCGTGGTTGAGTATAGCGGAGGTTATTATCTGGGAACTACCATGTCCGGCCGCATTGATGAGATCGGTGTAAAATACCCCATAATGATGCTTAAAATGAAAGCGTTTATTGACGAGAACAAGGTGAGAACAACCGGAAGTCCGTTTACACTTTACCACAAGTACGATGAAGTAAATGGAACAGCCATTTATTCCGTATGTTATCCGGTAGCAGAAAAAATGGTAACTCCGTTGAGCAGTAATGTTACCTCCGGACTGATGCCTGCCGGCACCTATTTCAAAACCATTCTCAAAGGAGGCTATGAAAACTCGGACAATGCATGGAAAGGCGCCATGGAGGCAGCGGCAAAACTTACGGAGTATCAAACGATTGAAAATGGTGAACCTTTTGAGATCTATGTCAACAGCCCCGCAACTACACCGAATCCTGCAGACCTGATCACGGAGATCTATATACCCGTGCAACCGAAAGCAATAACAGCCGTAATAACGGAATAGGAATTAGGCCCAGGCCGTTCTAAACAGTGGATTTATTTTATTAATTCTGGGTATCTGAAACAACGGGTTACATGGTCATTTACCATACCGGTAGCCTGCATGTGTGCATAAACCACGGTAGAACCCACAAACTTAAAACCGCGGTTTTTCAGGTCTTTTGAAATGAGGTCCGAAATTTCTGTTCGGGCCGGAAGATCCTTCATGGATTTCCATTCATTAACAACAGGTTTGTGATCCACAAAGGCCCAGATATAATCAGAAAAAGACCCGAATTCCTCCTGAATTTTCATAAAAGCCACCGCATTGCTGATGGCACTTCTGATCTTTAACCGATTGCGGATGATACCAGGATTTTCCATGAGTGCCCCATATTTTTCCTCACCATACCCGGCAATTTTTTTGTAATCAAAATGATCAAAAGCTTCCCGGAAATTTTCTCTTTTTCTTAAAATAGTAATCCAGCTCAAACCCGCCTGAAAAGTTTCCAGTATCAGGAACTCGAAAAGTGTTTTATCGTCCCAAACAGGTTTTCCCCATTCCTGATCGTGGTAAGCAACATAAAGCGGGTCTTCGCCGCACCAGGCACATCTTGTTTTAACCATCGCCAAAATTATTTGTTAAATTTTTACTGATTACTGTTCGTTACGAAAATAAGATTTTTAAAGCAAAAAAATAGGTTTAACTTTATTCCCGGCAGCATATTTAAAACAGATCCTGATAGAATCAATTACACTGCGAAAATGAGCAAGAATATAAAAAAACCTGAAAAAGACTATGCGGTGATCGTTGTGGGTGGAGGACTCGCCGGCCTGACTGCTGCCATTCATCTTTCCAGGTTCGGAATTGCGACCCTGGTTCTCGAAAAAAACACTTATCCCAAACACAAGGTTTGCGGGGAATATGTTTCCAATGAAGTGCTTCCTTATCTGAACTGGTTGGGTATTGATCCTTTTGGTATGGGAGCAAAGAAAATATCGAAATTCCGGCTCAGCACACCCAATGACAGATATCTTGAAACGATCCTGCCTTTGGGCGGCTTCGGACTGTCACGCTACGCTTTCGATGCCCGTCTGGCACAAAAGGCAAGAGAACAGGGGGTTATGATCATGGAAGAAACAGCAACGGACATACAATTTGTAAATGACCATTTTAGGGTAAAAACACGGAGCGGACAAACGATAAGCGCACAAATTGTGGTGGCTGCCTATGGAAAACGCGCGGCACTGGATATAGCCCTGAACAGGGATTTTATCAGCAGGGAGGCTCCTTTCCTGGCAGTTAAAACCCATCTGAAAGGAGATTTTCCCGAAGATTTGGTTGCGCTGCACACCTTTGAAGGAGGGTATTGCGGACTGTCGAAAGTGGAGGATGGAAGTATAAATGCCTGTTACATTACTGATTTTGAATCATTTAAAAAATACAGGGATATAGCAGAATTTCAAAAAACCGTATTGTATAAAAATCCATACCTGAAAGTTGTATTCGAAAATTGTGAACCACTGTTTCCGAAACCGCTGACCATTAGCCAGATCTCTTTTGAGGACAAGGATCCGGTGGAAAATCATATTCTGATGTGTGGCGATACCGCAGGCCTCATTCACCCCTTATGTGGCAACGGTATGGGAATGGCCATACGCAGCGCACAAATCCTGTCAAGGCACATTATCTCGTTTTTAAATGAAGAGTTCCCTTCGCGTGAAGCCATGGAAAAGAGTTATGAAAAAGCCTGGAATGCCGAGTTTAAATTTCGCTTAAGTGTGGGTCGCGTGATCGCCGCAGTATTTAAAAAGTACGGTTTATCAGGGTCTTTATTTTCTATTTTTAGAACCTTCCCAAAAACCTTGTCAAAAATCATTACTTTAACACATGGAAAACTGATGAAAGCAGAATGAGTTTTTTAATAGACACAAGCAAAAGAAAAATGGAGGCTGAGCAGATGGATGACTTTACTGTTCAGGGCGACTTGCTGACCGAAACACTGGACCAGCTGGCGCGGATCAACAGGTATCTAGGCGGAAATCAGGTAACCATGAACGGTTTGAAAAAAATTCTGAAGGATCATCCCGTTGACAAACCGCTCACGATTGTCGATATGGGCTGCGGCAATGGCGATGTGCTGAGGTGTATTGCCGAATACGGCAAAAAAGGGGGCTACGATTTCCGTTTGATCGGTATAGATGCCAATGCACATACCGTTGACTATGCGAGAAAATTGTCTGGCAATTACAAGGAACTCAGTTTTCAGCAACTGGATGTTTTTTCGGAAGAATTTCAAAAACTTGAATACGATCTGGTCCTGGCAACCTTATTCCTGCACCATTTTTCTGAAGAAGAAATAGTCACCCTGTTGCAATCGGTTATGAAAACCGCTACGGTGGGAATGGTCGTAAATGATCTCCACAGAAATGCGCTGGCTTATTCCTTATTCCGCATATTGGGCCTGTTCATCCGGAATCCGATGACCAGGGAGGATGGCCTGATCTCCATTCGTAAAGCATTTAAAAGGGAAGATCTCGAGAACATGTCAAAGAAAATAAATGCCAAAAGCAGCATACAGTGGAAATGGGCTTTTCGCTACCAATGGATAATAAAGAAATAAATGGCAGTAAGAATTATTTCCGTCGCAAAACAATTGCCGAAGTTCACCAGAACTACGGAAGAGATCCTGCCTTTTCTGAAGGTTTGGCTGTCCGGTCAGGACAAAAGGTTTCAGCGAAAAGTTGTCAAATTGTTTGAGAATGCAGGTGTAGAAAGGCGCTATTCGATTATGGATGCTGAAGATGTTTTTATGAATACCTCTTTTGAGGAAAAGAATACCCTGTATGCCAGGGAGTGCACAGATCTCGCTGAGCAGGCCTTGAGAAAAGCACTTGACAAAGCCAAAATTGATCCCCAAGCGCTGGATTATATCATCACCGTGAGCTGCACCGGGATCATGATCCCCTCGGTGGATGCATATCTGATCAACAGACTGCAACTGCGGCAGGATATTGTGCGCCTGCCGGTTACCGAAATGGGTTGTGTAGCAGGAGTTTCCGGGATGATCTATGCCCGGAATTTTTTAAAGGCAAATCCGGAAAAGCGGGCAGCCGTAATCGCAGTTGAATCTCCGACCTCCACTTTTCAACTCGATGACTATTCCATGGCGAATATCGTGAGCGCCGCCATTTTTGGCGATGGCGCTGCCGCCGTTATTCTTTCGTCCTGTCGCGAAGACCGGGGGCCGGAAATACTTGATGATGGTATGTACCATTTTTTCGATGCGGAACACATGATGGGCTTTCGCCTCAGCAATACGGGCCTGGAAATGATCCTCGACAAAGCGGTTCCCGAGACCATCGCCTGTCATTTTCCGTCAATCGTAAATCCTTTTCTAGAGAGAAATGGTCTGACGATTAAAGATGTGGACCACCTGATCTTTCACCCGGGAGGGAAAAAGATCGTACAAACGGTGGAAGAGTTATTTGGCTCAGAAGGAAAAAACATTGATGATACCAAAGAGGTTTTAAAGCTTTTTGGCAATATGTCCAGTGCAACGGTATTGTATGTTTTGGAACGCTTTATGGATAAAAACCTGCCTGAAGGAGCTACCGGACTCATGTTGAGTTTCGGACCCGGATTCACGGCGCAAAGAATTTTATTGAAATGGTAGCAGAATTTGAAAATAAGGAACTCTGGGCTGTGATACTGGGCGGCTCAAGTGGGTTGGGACTCGCAACTGCTAAAAAGCTTGCCCACCATGGTTACCATATTTGTATCGTACACCGAAACCGAAAAACTGAAATGGAAGCCATAGAGCAGGAATTTGAAAACATCAGGAAAAATGGCGTTTCCTTACTGTCTTTTAATGCCGATGCCTGCAAAGAAGAAGAGCAGGAAATCATCGCTGCCACTCTTGAAAATGGTTTTAAAAAAAGTGCTAAGATCCATGTTTTGGTGCACAGCCTGGCGAAGGGTAATTTAAAACCCATGGTGTCTGAGGATCAGCCTACGCTAAAAAGGGATGACTTCAGGCTGACCCTTGAAGCAATGGCCATCAGTCTGTACGACTGGACCAAGCTGCTCTTCGACAGACAGTTGTTTGACTCCGATGCACGCATTATCAGTTTTACCAGCGAAGGAAATACCCGGGCCTGGGCAAATTACGCGGCAGTCTCAGCAGCAAAAACGGCCCTGGAAGCGATTACCCGGAATATCGCGCTGGAATTTGCACCTTATGGCATCAAAGCAAACTGCATTCAGGCAGGTATAACGGATACGGCCTCTTTCAGGGCCATCCCGGGCAGTGAGGAGCTCAGGGCACATGGCCTGATGAGGAATCCCATGAAAAGACTCACCACCCCGCAGGATGTGGCTGATGTGGTATATCTTTTGTGTAAAAAAGAAGCAGCCTGGATCAACGGGGCAATCATACCCGTTGACGGGGGTGAACATCTCAGATAAAATATTGAAGGGAATTAAAAAAGTAAGCCATGACCCAACAGGAAATCCTTAAAGCCCTGCCCTATAAATCACCGTTTTTGTTCGTGGATGAGATTACTTCCATAAATGAAAATGGGGTCACCGGAAATTATACCTTTAAACCTTCCGAATTCTTTTACGAGGGACATTTTATTGGAAAAGCGGTTACGCCCGGGGTAATTCTCACGGAAACCATGGCTCAGATTGGACTGGTTTGCCTGGGAATATTTTTAGCGAATAAATCCGAGAAAACACTGAAAGGCAAAAGTATAGCCTTTACTTCCAATACTGTAGAGTTTCATCATCCTGTATTTCCCGGAGAGAAGGTTACGGTGATATCAGAAAAGGAATATTTCCGGTTTAACAAATTAAAATGTAAGGTCGGTATGTACAATGAGTCAGGCGAAAGGGTGTGTAAAGGTGTAATTTCGGGAATGTTGGTATGAAGAACAGGGTTGTAATCACCGGAATGGGCGTAGCCGCTCCGAACGGGGTAGGTTTGCAGGATTTTGGAAAGGCCATAAAAAATGGGATTTCCGGTATCCGCCTGATCGAAGATTTACAAAGACTGGATTTTTCCTGTTGTATCGGAGGTATCCCACCGGTGACAGAAACGATTACAGCAAAATATTTAAGTCCGCTGCAACTCAGAAATTTCAACAGTTCGGGCATACTGTATGGCACCATTGCAGGAACAGATGCCTGGACAGATGCCGGTTTTTCTGTTGATCCCAATAGCGTGCCGGATTACGACAGCGGAATTATTTTCGGAACCGGAACCTCAGGTGTGGATAAATTCAGGGAAGCGATCTACCAGGTGGATGCAAAAAATGTGAAACGTCTTGGAAGCACGGTGGTGGTTCAAACCATGGCCAGCGGCATCAGCGCATATCTGGGTGGCATACTCGGTATGGGGAATCAGGTCACAACCAATTCGTCTGCCTGTACCACAGGTGTGGAAGCTATCCTGATGGCTTTTGAACGCATACAGGCAGGGAAGGCGAAACGAATGCTGGCAGGCAGTTGCAGTGATCAGGGCCCCTATATTTGGGGAGGTTTTGATGCCATGAAGGTGATGACCTACAAACACAATGTTACACCTGAAAAAGGCTCGAGACCGATGAGTGCTTCTGCCTCCGGTTTTGTGCCGGGAAGTGGTGCCGGGGCACTGTTGCTCGAAAGTCTGGAGAGTGCGCTGGAAAGAAAGGCGAAGATCTATGCCGAGGTCCTGGGTGGGGAGGTGAATTCGGGCGGACAAAGAGCCGGGGGAACCCTCACTGCACCCAATGCAGAAGCAGTGCAACGCTGTATTACAGGTGCCTTGGACAACGCAGGTATAAAAGCCGGGGAGATCGATGCCATCAACGGGCACCTCACCGCCACCACAAAAGATGCTTTGGAAATCGAGAATTGGACAGAAGCCCTGCAGCGGAGAGGAAAGAATTTTCCTTATATCAACTCACTCAAATCCATGGTGGGGCATTGCCTGGCAGCTGCCGGATCCATTGAGAGCATAGCGGCTGTGTTGCAGTTGAAAGAAGGGTTTATTTTCCCGAATATTAATTGTGAGGACCTCCACCCCGAGATCCTTAATCTCATCGATGAAACAAGGATCCCCCGGGAATTACTAAAAAAAGAGGTTAATATCCTGGCCAAGGCGAGTTTTGGCTTTGGAGATGTCAATGGTTGTATTATCTTTAAAAAATATAACTGAGAAGACTTTTTAGAGTACAACTCAAAAAAATTTTTTGCAGGGACCCAATTTAAAATAGAATTCTATGGAGAAAGATGCCATGATCGAAAAGCTGAAAAAGATCGTAAAACCCTATGTGCAGGACCAAGCCGCCTTTGAGGCCCTGACGGAAGAAACAGATTTTA
The DNA here is from genome assembly GCA_963816075.1 of uncultured Flavobacteriaceae bacterium. Classification (GTDB taxonomy): domain Bacteria; phylum Bacteroidota; class Bacteroidia; order Flavobacteriales; family Flavobacteriaceae; genus Namhaeicola. The sequence continues at coordinate 638,092 of CAWFJI010000009.1, forward strand.
TAAAAGACCTGAAAATCAATTCTGCCAACCTGGTGGATGTGGTGCTCGATGTAGAAGATGAATTTGATATCACCATTGATGATTCCTCCATGGAAAAAATGCTCACGGTAAAAGCCGCTCTGGAGATCGTCAATGAGAAATTAGCCCAAAAATGATTGGAAATGATATCGTTGACCTTCAGGTAGCTAAAAAAGAAAGTAACTGGCAGCGCAGGGGTTTTTTGGATAAGCTTTTTACAAGCGAAGAGCAGGAACTGATTACATCTTCAAGTGATCCTTTCCAAATGGTTTGGCTGCTGTGGACGATGAAAGAAAGTGCGTATAAAGCCTTTCTTCAGCAGGATTACAATAGAATTTTCTCGCCTAAATCCATACGGATCAACCTCATCTCAAAAAGCAAAGCGACGGTTTTAATCCATAACACGACGTTTTATACACATTCAGAAATAAATGAGGAGCTCATTCATACCATCGCTTCATCTCAAAAAGGAGCCCGCATTTTATCATCTGATTTTTTTAAATTGAATAATACTGTTTACGAAGCCAGGCATCTTGAAACGTATCATAAAACGCTGCAGGCATTTTCCGGCAGGCTAAAACTTTCCCCTGTCATATTTGAAATCAGGAAAGACCGCCAGGGGATTCCCTATCTATATCAAAACAAAATACGGCTGATGCATTCTTTATCAATAACCCAACATGGTTCTTTCGGTGCATTTTGCATTGGGCATTAAATAGGTTGGATTGCGTTACTTACAGAATTTTTATGTTTATTCTGTTGTGGAAAAAAACGATCCTTAGTTATACCAACATCCCTTTGTTCAATTCCTAAAAGAATGTTATTGTTCAGCACACATTGATTTGCGGTAAAACGAAGTAAAAAAAGGGGCAGCCAAGGCTAGCCCCTTATTCATTAAATTGTACAGGGCAAGATTAAAAGTTTGTAAATTAATACACCGGTACATTGGTGAAGGTACCTTTTATCTCTCCTGCGAATCCATTGGTAAATGTTTCTGTCATGGCATCGCCTTTTTTAATCGGCTTCAGTCCCGTATTCATCATGCCAAAAACAAAATAGCCACTGGCTTTACCGTCTGTAAGCGTTTCAATTACAAATTTACAATTGGGAGATGCAGCAGGGAAGTTCCGTCTCAGTGACTCATCCACATAAGTTGCCATATGTCCATTGGCAATGACAGGTGAAAAATCATAAATATAAGGAGTGGTAGTCGCACCATAATATAAAACAGCTTCGGTTTTGGTGATCTCCGGAAATTTTTTTGTTCCATAAAGAGGGTTCTTACTATTGATTTCTTTAAAATTGAAAGTCTCGGCTTTCAACTTCAACCCGGTGGTTTCCAGTTCAATTTTCAGGAAATTTTCTTTATTGTTCCCTTCTTCTTTTGAAGCCATAAAAACATAACCACTTTCGCCTGATTTCATGATTTGAGCAAAGGGCAGGTTCACAGTAAGTATCTTACTTTGCATTTTTACCATTGTACCGCCTGAATCACCAGGTGATTGTGCGCTGTTCCCTGAAGCAGTTTTACCCTTAGCCGCCGTTTTGGTAGTTTCGGAAGTCACTCCTGTCGGTTTTGTATATACGTCTGCTTCCGGCTTAAAAATGAACTCAACCCTGCGGTTTTGTGCCTTGCCTTCGGCAGTCTTATTATCGGCTATCGGTTGAGTCTCACCACGACCCTCGGCTGTAAGTATAGATTCATCAATGCCATACTGTTTCACTAGAATAGATTTAACCGTTTCTGCTCTTTCCTGTGATAGTTTCTGGTTTGATGCATCATCTCCGTCACTATCCGTATGACCGGCTATTATAACCGGTGAAGAGACTTCTTTTAATATTTTACTTATATCCAACATTGAGCCCATGCTCTCAGGTTTCAGATCAGATGTAGCTGTGCCAAAAAGCAAATTGCTTACTACTTTCCCTTGCTCAAATTTTGCACGGGTGTCCGGAATATCTTTGGCTACGCGGATATTGCTCAAATAAAAATCGGAACCAGTTACACTGCCGAATGTAAATCCAAGCTGGTTGGGCAGGTACTCCTCATTGATTGCTGCAAGATCATACAGTTTTTTTTCATTCCACCACATACGAAATCTTTTGCCCTGTACACAGATGCTGATATGCACCGGAACCGTGTTTGAATAAGGTAGGTCCGCAGTCATATTATCTGAGATAGTCTTACCTTCCATTGATATGAGGCTGGCCCGACTTTTACTATCAGGCACAATAATTGATTCGAATGAAAGCACCGATTTAGTATCAACCAATAATGATTCATCAGTAACCATTTTTCCTGAAGAATTAATTAGTGAAATAACCAATCGCGGATCATACGTGCTTTTAACGATCAGCAAATCAAATTCAATCGTGAAATTATCGCCCCAGCTTTGTTTCTTATTCCGCACAATATGTTCTGAACTCACGGCCGCCATCTTAACCCAGTTACCGTCCAAACCTTCAATTTTCACCACTTCTGCTGAAGTGGAGGTAATCCAACCAAGGGGTGCTTCTCCAATATTGTCCTTTTCAAAATTGTCGTAATACAGGATGGAACTTCCCGGCACAAAATCAAATTTACTATAGACTTTCAAACCTGCTGGAGACTTACTGCTGATTGAATTGCCTCCACCAGCCTCCTCCTCACTGGATTGCCCTGTTTTTTCATCAAGAACGCCACCCAATACTTTTTCCTCAGCTTTTTCCACAAGCTGATTGGCTTTATCTTTCATTTTTTTTAATAATTGAGCCTGAGCAACCGTAAAACTGCCGGTTAAAATAATGAACATAATAAGTGTTTTCATCTGTTTATATTTATTGGTTATTATCAGCCATACCTGTCTGTCGACAGGCAAGTAGAACACCCTAATCCTCCCCCTGTGTCTCAAAAAAATGTCGTGGGTATTTTTTAATATATTTCTACGAAATAAAACTATGTAATTAATTTACATGAAGTTATCCCTTAAAAATGGTATTTTTTTAGATATCAGGGTTTCATAGGGCCATTTAAACTCAGAAGAAGGCAAGACGTGAGCGCCAGTTTTATTCAATGGAAAAACAAGGCGATCACTATATTCATAGAAGCATTGCCTTGAAACCTATATAGATCAACTTTGAAAACCCAAATGAATTTATGTATTATTGATTTTGGGATCCATGTTGTGTAATAATTCGTTTTGGGTGGCCAATGAAATTAAGGAAGCTGTATTTTTGACCTGGAATTTGGCAAGTAAATTCTTGCGATGTGTATCAACCGTAGTTGTGCTGATAAAAAGTTTATCAGCTATCTCTTTGTTGGTCAGTCCTTTGGCGATCAACATGAGTACTTCTTTTTCTCTTCGTGTAATTACTGGTGTCAGGGCATTTTTATTTTCATCTATTGCAATTGAAGCCTGATCACTTAAAAAGATCTCGCCGTTCATAGCTGCTTCAATGGCTTTGACGATCTCTTCAATGGAGGCATTTTTTAACACATAACCAGAGGCTCCATTCTGCATCATTTTTTGAATATAACTCTGCTGATTGAATGAACTCAGTCCTAATATCTGAATGTCGGGATATTTTGCTTTTATTTCTTTGCACAAATCAATGCCACTTTTGTCGGGCAGGTTTATATCCAACAGTAAAACATCCGGTTGCTGACTGTGCAAAAATGCCATACAAGAGTCAGCAGTCATTGCGTGTCCCAACCATTCAATATTTTTTTCCAGTTGTAGTATTGAACGAATACCCTCCACCACCATATAATGATCATCGGTAATAAAGACTTTGATTGCCATTTTAATGTACTTAAGGATTTATAATAATATTTCTATATGAACAGAAGTACCTTCACCCTCTTTTGAAGTGACATCCAGTTTTCCTTTCAGAAAATCAACCCGGTTCTTAATACTTACCCATCCCATTCCTTTGTTTGTCTTTAGTATTGCAGGATCAAATCCATTGCCATCGTCTTCAACGGTTAGAGAAAGCTGTTCATTTGATTTTGTGAGCTGCACAATTGCTGAAGAAGCTCCGGAATGCTTCATGGTATTATTAATCAGTTCCTGAACAATGCGATAAAGTGTGATGGCAACTGTTTGATCAATATCAACATCTTCAGGCCCGAAAGAAAGATAGTTTATTTTCACTGCCCCGCTTTCATTGATTTCGTAACAGAAATCTTTCAAAGCGGCATCCAATCCAAACCGTAACAGGGCTTCGGGCATCATATTATGGGCAACCCTTCGCAATTCACGGATTGAACTGTCCAGCATATCCATACTGCGTTCAAAAGCCTGCTGGTTTTCAGGCGTCATAACCAGGTTTCCTTTCATAGTTGTAAATGAGAATTTAATTCCACTGAGTATTCCTCCTAATCCGTCATGCAAATCTTTGGCAATGCGGGTGCGCTCCTGCTCTTCACCTTTAAGTACAGCTTCGGTGGCATTTAATTGTTGCAGGGTTTCTAACTCACTAATACGCTGTTGCTGAATTTTTTGCTTGTGTTTAATATTGCGATAAGTTAGAAAAGATATAATGATCAAGGCGCTCATGCCGCTGATTAAATAAGTAATGAAAGAGTTTTTCCTTTGTATCGAAAATTGTTGAATCTCTTTTTCGGTTTCAAGGTGATGTATGACCGATTCCTTTTTTTCGACTTCATATTTCGTTTCTAGTTCGGCAGCATATTCAGATAATTGTTGTTCTGTGTTTAAGTTGTACAACGAATCCCATTTTTCTTCATAGTAATTACCGGCCACAAAGTCGTGTTGTGAAAATTTAACTTGTGACATTGTTATATATGTAGGAAAAAGCGGGTCAGTTAATGAATCTTTTTTGGCCAAATCCATTGCCGCCAGCAGCTGCTTCTCTGCTTGTAGAAACTCTTTTCGGTAAATGAAATTGTAAGCATTCGTCAAATACTGATAACACCTGTTTTTACTATCTAGGTCCGTAACACCACGATTATAATCATTTAGCAATGTTGTGGTTTTCTCAAGTTCTTTTGCCGCTCCGGTAGAATAATAGGCCAGTGCAAGGTTTATCAATGCATTTCTAATTGATCGTGGCCTGTCTATCTTCTTTCCGATTATATATTGCCTTTTAAATAATTCAATGGCTTTATTATTTTCATGTAATTCTATATAACACAGGGCAAGGTTATTTAGGGAAATCAGCAGGCCTATTGTGTCTTTGTAATGTTCGCCGGCTTCGATTCCCTTAAGTCCATATTCAATTGCTTTTTTATATTGGGACATATCCGTGTAAAGCCAGGTAAGGTTGCCATAATTGGTGGCAACATTAGTAGTGTCACCAATTTCGGTGGTCAGATTAATGGATTGCACGGCATACTTAACCGCAGAGTCGTTCATTTTTAAGTTATGATAAATATTAAATATAGCCCGGTATGAAGTGGCCTCCTGAAACCTGTTCTTATTGTATTTTGCAACCTTTATTGATTTCAAACAATATTCAAGTGCCTTTTTATAGTCACTTTTAGCGTGATATATTTTTACGAAATCGTGGTAACATCTATGTTTGTAATCTTCAGCATTTATTTTTATAATTAGATCCTCACACAGGGTATTGTAATACAAGGCCGAGTCAAGATTTCGGGTAAAGTATTTTCTTTCTATATCAATCAGTAAGCCTACCTTGACGGTATCTTCTTTTACTTTTTCAAGATCTTTTAAGAGATCATCAAGGCTTTTAGATTGACAAAAGGCCATAGCAGTTGAAAATAAAAGGATCAATATTATGCTATATCTTCTCATATGGTTGATAGCGTCTGTTGCTCATACAAAGTAAAGCTAAAACAATTCACTCAATATCCCATTTTTCCATGATTTTTTCAGCAGCTCTGAATATCTTGATTTGTAAGGATTGCAAACAGCTTATTTTGAAATATATTTGAATAGGAAAATGGAGATACCCGATATAAACTAAACCGAATGGATAAAAATTCATTAAAGAAAGAGTTGTATAAAGCTTGTCTTGACTTTGTTGAGCAAAGAGCTGCCACAGTGAACGAAATTATGGCCTCCAACCAAAAATCATTAGAAAGTGAGACAAAAAGCTCGGCAGGCGATAAGCATGAAACGGGTAGGGCCATGCTGCAGCTGGAAATGGAAAAGGCGTCTCAGCAATTGGCCTCTATCACTGAAATGCAGGAAGTTCTTTCCAGAATGAATATTAGTGATCACTCAGTCACCGCAAAAGCGGGCAGTCTGATGTTTACGGCTTACGGAAATTATTTTCTGGCCATTGGTCTGGGTGCGGTAAATATTGGGTCTGATCAGTTTTATGTGGTTTCTTTGTCCTCGCCAATCGGTGCAGTTTTAAAAGGGAAGAAGGAAGGAGATTCAGTTTTATTTAATGGGACAAGGATACAAATAGAACAAATTTACTGAGCTGCTCGTATTAATTTGAAGCTTTGGATATGAATCAGAATTGAGATATGAGATATGAGATTTGAGAAGGTTGTTTTGTATTGAAATAGGGAATCACGGAACAGGAATCAGGTATTTGGATATGGGTATCGACATTTGAGAATTCAGTTATAGATCACCCCGCGAGGTATCGCATGGCTACGAGTATAAAATCCGTACAACTTTTTCCTTTTTACTTTTTCCTTTTTCCTTTTTCCTTTTTCCTTGACTTTGTCCCTTATCCTTTATCCTTTTCTTTGGAAATTCTAATGATCAGGTTTTTCCTTTCTTCGCATAGTCTTGATTTGCGACTTTATGAGTTTGGATTTCAGTCTTTTTTCAATGGCTGATCCTGATGGTTTGGTCTTGATCCTTTTTTTGGAAACCTTTAATGCATTTTCAAGCAGCATCAAAAGCCTCTCTGTAACCAGTTCCTTGTTCTTGTGCTGGCTGCGGCTTTCATCAGATTGCAACAGGAGCAGGTTTTCACCGGTTAACCGGTTTCCGAGCTTGAGGTGTATCCTTTTTTTTTCCTGATCTGTCAGGGCTTTGGATTGATCCACATCAAAGCTGAGCACCACTTTTGAGGAAACCTTGTTCACATGCTGACCACCGGCACCTCCGCTTCTGATCGCCTTAAACTGCAATTCCTGTATGATCTTTTCTTTGTCCAAAATGCTGTGGTTAGGTCCGGTTCAATTAAACTGAGTTCATTCTCCGCAGTGAACAAAGGTAAGGATATCCCATAAAAAAAACCGTTCCAAAAATTGAAACGGTTTTATGCACTTGTTTAGCTGATTTCTTATTGTGCAGTACCAGGCAGGGTTTCAAATCCCATATTGTACAGTGTAAAGCTGAACATATCAGCGTACTGCTCTATGCTTTTAGCAACAGGTGTACCGGCTCCATGGCCTGCATTGGTCTCGATACGGATCAGAACAGGGTTGTTTCCTGTTTGCTTATCCTGCAGTTCGGCCGCGAACTTGAAAGAATGGGCAGGTACCACACGGTCATCATGATCTCCTGTTGTGATCATGGTAGCCGGATATTGCACACCTTTTTTTACATTGTGTACGGGTGAATAACCTTTGAGATATTGAAACATTTCTGCACTTTGTTCTGAGGTCCCATAGTCATAGGCCCAACCGGCACCGGCAGTAAAGGTATGGTATCTGAGCATATCGAGTACACCAACAGCTGGTAACGCTACCTTCATCAGTTCAGGGCGCTGGGTCATGGTGGCACCAACCAGCAATCCTCCGTTTGAGCCGCCAAAAATGGCCAGGTAATCTGAAGAAGTATATTTGTTATCTATTAAATATTGCGCAGCAGCAATAAAATCATCGAAAACATTTTGTTTTTTCAATTGGGTTCCTGCGTCATGCCAGGTCTTTCCGTACTCTCCGCCACCGCGCAGGTTAGGCACTGCATACACACCACCCAGATCCAGCCAAACCGCATTTGTCACGCTGAATGAAGGGGTAAGACTGATGTTAAATCCGCCATATCCGTATAAAATGGTAGGATTTTTTCCATTGAGCACCGTTCCTTTTTTATAGGTAATGATCATGGGTATTCTTGTGCCGTCTTTGGAGAGATAAAATACCTGTTTGGATTCATAATTCTCCGGATTGAATTGCACATTGGGTTTTTTGTATACAGCTGACTTGCCGCTCACGGGATCCAGCTGGTAAATAGAAGGAGGAAAAACATAATTCGTAAACGTGTAATAAACCTCTTTGTCTTCCTGTCTTGCACCGAAACCTCTGGCTGTTCCTATACCCGGTAATTCAATGGTTCGCAGGAGCTTACCCGTTTTGTCGTATTGTTTAACCGTTGATACAGCATCCTTCATATAATGGGCAAAGAAATATCCAGCTCCGGTTGTAGCACTTAATACTTCTGTTGTTTCAGGGATAAAGGGCTGCCAGTTTTCGATGGTAGGGTTCTTCACGGGAGCTTTCATCACTTTGCTGTTTGGTGCATCCTTGTTGGTAAAGATGTACAAATATTCATCATCGGCTTCAATCACATCACAATCATTTTCCACATTGTTTACCATATGGATCAAAATGCCGTTTGGATTGCTGAGATCTTTAAAATACAATTCGTTTCCGGAAGTAGAAGTCGCTGCACTTACGATGAGGTATTTTTCGTTTTCTGTTACAGAACCGCCCACATACCTGCGCTTGATATTTCCGCCAAAAATGAGCTGGTCTTCTTTTTGTGCTGTACCCAGCTTATGGTAATACAATTTGTGCTGGTCGGTTTTTGCAGAAAGTTCTGATCCTGTGGGTTTGTCATAGCTGGAATAATAAAAACCATCTTTTTTGTACCAGGAAATTCCGCTGAACTTGACGTCATATATCGTATCGCCGATCATCTTTTTGCTCAGGGCATCTATTACTATGATCTTATTCCAGTCAGACCCGCCCTCGGAAATTCCATAAGCCGCAATGCTGCCATCTTTGGTAAATGAAAGATTGGTGAGGGAAGTAGTCCCGTCTTTGGAAAAAGTATTCGGGTTCAAAAATATTTCCGGAGCACCATTTCCTTTTTGCCTGTAAAGCACACTCTGGTTCTGCAGGCCGTCGTTCTTGTAAAAGTAAGTGTACTCACCGCGCTTAAAAGGTGCCGAGAATTTCTCGTAGTTCCATATTTTGGTAAGTTTCTCCTTCAAAGCTTCCCGGTAAGGAATTCTGGAAAGATAATCAAAGGTTACTTTGTTCTGGGCAATTACCCAGGCTTCGGTTTCTTTTGAGAGGTCATCCTCGAGCCAGCGGTAAGGGTCGGCTACCTGGGTGCCAAAATACGCATCTACCGTATTGCCTTTTGCCGTTGCCGGATAAGTAATTTTCATAGCTTGTTTTTGAGAAAAAAGCGAGCTGCTGAGCAGGACTGCAAGCACCGCATACATGATTGAATTTAGTTTCATTAGAATGTGTTTTAAACCTTAAAAGTAAGGAATTCAGAATTAATTTAAAGCATTTACACCCTCAATTTTACCCGGTAAGAACTGCTTCAGTGTAGCCTCGATACCATTCTTTAAAGTGTAAGTTGAAGAGGGGCAACCATTGCAGGCTCCCTGCAGAATTACGTTCACGATTTTGTTTTCGGCATCATAGGATTGGAACTGAATATTCCCTCCATCGCTTGCTACAGCCGGTCTGATGTACTCATCCAGTATACTGATGATCTGATTCGATATTTCGTCATCGTACACGGCAGTAGTTCCGGTGTTGGTCTGGTTTATTTTGTCTTTGGGTATAAATGCAGTGGTAGTGATCTCTTTCTGATCCTCCACATATTGCTTGATGAATTGTCTGATCTCGCTGTTGACCTCAAACCAGTCCACCGATTTGTCTTTTGTAACCGAGATATAATTTTGAGAAATAAAAATTTCCTTAACATACGGAAATTCGTACAAGGCCCGGGCTAATGGTACTTCAACCGCTTCTTCGGCATTCAATATTTCTATATCGCTTGCGTGCAATAAACGGTTGGTTACAAATTTCTGGGTAAGCGGATTCGGGGTTTCTTCCGCATACACTTCCACCACCTGCTTTTTGTTTTCCTGGAACAATTCTTTGCCCTGGTCAAAATAAGCCTGCAAAATTTCTGCCAGGTCATTTTGAACATCAGCCCATTCCAGCATATCGTATTTTTCCAGAGCAATAAAGTTAGCTGAAACAAAGACCCTTTTTACGAAAGGCAGTTTGAAAAGTTGCTGTACCAGCGGAGAATTCTGGGCCTCGTCTATGGCATTGTATTCAAAAGCCCCTTCGGTGAGCATTTTGTTAAAGACAAATTTGATGATTTTGGGATTATTTGTAGTTTCAATTTTTACAGTGGTCATGGGATAATTTTTAAGATAGCAGACAAAAATACGAAAGATTTTATTTAGTAAATTTGATCTTTTGTTAAACTCCTTGTAAATATGATCATCAAAGAATTGAATGGCCTTAGCCCGAGATACGGTAAGGAATGTTTTTTTGCCGAGAATGCCGTACTTGTTGGTGATGTGGTGATGGGCGATTTTTGTTCCGTGTGGTACCATGCGGTGATTCGCGGAGATGTGCATTATATTAAAATGGGCAACAAGGTAAATGTGCAGGACGGCGCGGTGATCCATGCCACCTATAAAACCTCACCTACCAATATAGGCAACAACGTCTCAATAGGCCACAATGCCCTCGTTCATGGTTGTACCATTCACGACAATGTACTAATCGGCATGGGTGCTATCGTGATGGATGATTGTGTGATCGAGAGCAACAGCATAATTGCTGCCGGGGCGGTACTGACAAAGAATACCCATGTGCCATCGGGCACCATCTTTGCGGGTGTTCCTGCGAAAAAAGTAAAGGACATCAGCCCTGAGCTGATCACCGGTGAGATCGAACGTATTGCCGATAATTATATCACCTATGCGGGTTGGTATAAGTAGTTTGCTCTGTCAGGAATTTTTAAGAAAGCCAATGAAAATCATGATTATATAGAGGCTGCAGTCAAGGTTATATTAAAATTACGGCTTTGCAAAAATAAAAAAGCCAGCAGTTTTTGCTGGCTTTGACAGGTTAAAAGATCAACCTCATAAATGATTTCGGTATTATTTAATACCCAATTTAGCTTTAACCGGAGCCATCAGGTCTTCTCCTTCAAAAACCAAAAGTCCTTTTCCGGGTGAAGAATCCAAAACGTACTGAGCACCTTTTTCTTTGGCAACCGCATTTACGGCACCCTGTGCTTTTTCAAGAATGGGTTTTAAAAGATCAAATCTTTTTTTCTGAATTTCCTGGTCAGCAGTCTGTCCGTATTTTTGCAATCTGGCCTGCAGATCTTCTACTTCCTGCTGGCGCTTGGTGTTTTCCGCATCCGTTTGCGTAGGAGCTTCTTCACTGTATTTTTTCAATTTTGCCTGTAAAGAAGTGGCCTGTGTTTTGTATTCTGTGGCATAAGTCTCAGATAGTTTCTTTAATTCACTTTCCATGGCTTTGGCTTCAGGCATAGCCATTAATAAGGTTTCACTGTCGATGTGCGCTATTTTTTGCGCCTGAGCAACCTGCAATCCCGCAAATAAAATAATTGTTAATACTAAATTTCTGAATAGTCTCATTTGTAAATAATTTGTTAATAATAGTTAAATAATTTTCCTTTTTTAATTGTTTGTTTCCTTTAATAATTCGTCCCTTTTTTTGTTTTTTTCTTCAATCTCTTTTAGTTTGGCTGCCCGTCTTTCTTCAGATACTCTTTTTAAGGAGTCTCTTAATTTTTCTCTGGCTTCCTGTTGTTCTTTTATACGGGCCTTCAATTCAGCCTGTTTGGTTGCCTTTTCTTCAGCTTTGATCTGCTCAGGTGATTTTACTTCTCCTTCAGTTTTGGCACCAATCAGCGTATCGTTGCTCACTTCTTCAGCCTCTATAGGGTCCGGAATGGCGGCAGCTTCCACAGCTTTGGTTTTTGTTGCTTTTGTATTTTTATTATCTTCAAGGGTTTGGCGCTTCCTGTCTTTAACGATACTGTTCAAAACGAGTTCACTTACATCGAAATTGCTGTTGCTGTACAGCATGATCAGATCACTGGATTTGTCAAAGATAAAATCGTATTTCTTGGTTTCCGCGATCGTTTGAATGGCATTAAAAACCTGGTCCTGAACAGGTTTCACGAATTGCTTCCGCATTTGATACAGGTCGCCGGTGGGGCCGAAATAGCCTTCCTGCAACTTTTTGAGTTCTTTCCTTTTGATGTCAATATCTTCTTCCCTCTCCAGGATCATGGCAGGGGTGAGCAAAGCTTTTTCATTGATCAGGTCCGTTTCCATTTTTTCGATCTCGATAGAGAGATTGTCCAGTTTTTGTTGCCAGACTTTTACCTTGTCGTTTAACTTGGCCTGCGCATCGGTATATTCCGGAACATTGTTCAGAATGTACTCCATATCAATATAGCCAATACGTAATTGTTTTTGAGCGATTGTCAAAGAACTGGTCAGAAAAACTGCGATAAAAAAGATATTTTTTATCATAACATGATTGTACTAGAAAATATCGTGCCAAACGATAATATTAGGCAAATATACTAAAATCCTTAAAACTGCTGACCCAGAATAAAATGGGTTTGCCACCCAGATTTCTCCAGCGTACCCGGTATATTATCAAATCCATAACCAAAATCAATTCCGAGCAAACCAAAGGCAGGCATAAACACCCGAACACCGGCACCTGCAGATCTTTTCAATTCAAAGGGTTTGAAATTTTCAAAATCGTAAAAAGAATTACCTCCTTCCAAAAAGGTCAGGGCATAGATCGAGGCCGAGGGTTTTAAGGTGATCGCATAGCGCAGCTCAAGTGATATTTTGTTGTAGGCAGTACCTCCCGCAGAAGGTGTTAAACTCGAATTGGGATACCCGCGAAGGGCAATAACCTGCCGGCCGTCGAACTGTCCTGTGGCCATACCGTCCCCACCTACATAATACCTTTCAAACGGAGGCGGACCGATATCATCATTATATGCATTCAAAAACCCGAATTCCGCATTCGACATCAATACCAGTTCTTTCCATAGCGTGGTAAACCACCTGCCAGTGATGTTAATCTTATAATATTCCAGCCATTCGTATTTGTCCTGATCCGACATGATGGTATAATCTTTATCGTTGAACAGGCTGTAGGGTGGGGTAGCCTCCACAATAAAATTAAACATCGAACCGTATCTCGGATATACCGGACTGGGTCCGGCAGAGTTTCTGCCGAAATTGGCGGTTAAGTTTATGTTATTGGAAGTACCGTTGTTATAGCCAAAAGTAGCCAGGAAGAAATCATTCAGATCAAATCGCTGGTAGTTCAGTGCCGTTGACAAGGTAAAGAAATCATCCGGCCATTTCAGGCGCTGGCTCAAACCAACAGTGGCACCGATAATATCCAGACTCTGGTCTTTATCTACTTCCCTTTCGTTGTAATCATAAGCGTACTGGGTTGAATTATACACAGAGAAGCTAAATCCTTTTGGTCGTTTTCCTCCCCACCAGGGTTCGCTGAAAGATACACTGTAGGTTTTAGAGAACCTGCTCGCCTGTAACCTCAGGGAAATACTTTGTCCGTCACCGCGCGGTACAGGATTGTATTCATCCCAGTTAAAAATGTTTTTTATAGAAAAGTTATTGAAAGACAAGGCCAGGGTACCCACAAAGGCTCCTCCTCCATATCCACCCTGCAATTCGATCTGACTCGAACCCTTTTCAGAAACGCTGTATTCAATGTCGGTTGTTTTGTCGGTGTAATTTGGCTGTACATCCGGAACGATATTTTCAGCATCGATATAACCCAGCTGCCCCAATTCACGCACGGTACGAATGATGTCCGATCTGCTGAAAAGATCCCCCGGCCGGGTGTGAATTTCCCTGAAGAGAACATGGTCGTTTGTTACATCATTCCCTGTAACGGTCACTTTATTGATTCTGGCGGGCTCATCCTCAATAATTCTGACTTCAATGTCAATAATATTGTCATCGGCGCCTGTTTCCACCAGATCAATTCTGGAGAACAAATAACCGTTGTCGAGGTAGGTATTGGTAATGTCGTTTGATTCCGGCTTGCCGTCTCCCTTCACCCTTTCATTCAGGAATTTTCCGTTGTAGGTAATTCCGGGTTGTATCTTTAATATGGCCTGAAGTTGTTCATTGGTAAATACGGTATTGCCGAGAAAAGTGATTGTACCGAATTTGTATCGTTGTCCCTCATTGACCGTGATATCCAGATTGATGGTGTTGTCGTCATTATATGAGATGCTGTCTTTTATTACAATGGCATCCCTGAAACCGCTCTCCTGGTATTTTTCGACAACTTTCAGAAGGTCTTCTTCATACAGGTCATCCACATATTTTGAGGATTTAAAGATGTTCTTGAGTTTCTTTTCCTTCGTCTTTTTCATCGCTTTTTTCAGCTTCTCATCTGAAAGAATGTCATTGCCGCGTAAAAGTGATTTCTTTGATCTTTATTTTTTCTCCAATATCGATCATGATCAGGGCATCTTCGGTTTTCGATCCGGCACTGTCAGGTTTCGTACTGATATTCACCTTTGTTTTCAGATAGCCTTTTTCCTTGAATTTATCAGCGATCTTGTTTTTAGTGGTTGTAACCAGGTTTTCTGTAAGCATAGATCCGGGCTGAAATTCAATTTCCTTTTTGATCTCGTCGATTTTTGCTTTTTTAACCCCTTTAATTTCTACCTTCCCTACTTTGCTGAGTTCCTTTACAGCAATCTCCAGGTATATGGCATCACCATCTATTTTGGTAGCGTAGATCTCAACATTGCTGAAAAGTTTTGAATTCCATAATTTTTTAATGGCGCTGGTCAGTTTGTCACCAGGAACCTTGATCTCCTGCCCGGTAACCAATCCTGAAAAGATCAGGATCGATTGTTCAGAAATGGATTCGTTGCCAGTAGTTGTAACACCTCCGAGTATGTATTTTTTCTTATCGAGTACTACCGGACCGCTTATTTTTATTTTTGGGATCGTATCGGTTACTGCTGTTTTTGAAGGTGGAATGGTATCGCTGATTGCAGGCACAACATTTGAAGCCGGAACGAGCTGTGCTGCCGATTGTTGTATAGTAAAAACCAAAAGAAAAATGAAAAAGACGCCTTTTAACCTATTCATTAATGTTCTCAATTTGTTCACTTGTTTTTCCAAACCGTCGTTCTCTCATTTGAAAATTGATAATTGCTCTGTAAAAATCGTCTTTCCTAAAATCCGGCCAAAGTACATCTGTAAAATACAACTCGGCATAGGCTATCTGCCACAATAAAAAATTGCTCAAACGCAATTCCCCGCTGGTTCTTATCAAAAGATCAACGTCGGGCAAATTAAAGGTATATAAATGATTATTTATAGTATTTTCATCGATTTCTTCGATCCGGAGCTCATTATTAACAATTCTTTTAGAAATGGATTTCACCGCGCGGATGAGCTCCTCCCTTGCCCCGTAATTGAGGGCGAGGTTCAACGCAAGACCCGTATTATTTTTAGTTTTTTCTATGGTTTGTATCAACTCATCCTGGGCTTTTTCCGGTAAACCGTGTATGTCGCCAATGGCCCTCAGACAAATATTGTTCTTTTGAAAGAGTTTCAGTTCCTTCCTTAAAGAACTAACCAATATGCTCATTAAAGTACTGACTTCGCTTTTCGGGCGGCTCCAGTTTTCTGTGGAAAAAGTATAGAGTGTCAGGGCCTGAATCCCAAGCTCCGTCGAAGCCTCAACGACTTCCCGAACGGCATTTACTCCCTTTTTGTGTCCAAAAACGCGTTGCATTCCCTGTTTTTTGGCCCACCTGCCATTGCCATCCATGATTATAGCAATGTGTTTTGGTAAATGAGCAGTATTGATTTGCGCTTTCAGATCCATGATTCGTTAAAAATTACCCGTGTAACAACCCTCTCTTCCAAATGCGTAAACAAGGGTTATACCCGTAAAGACATACCAGTCATTGCCGTTGGAATTACCTATAGTAACCGTATTCCCTGCATTATCGGTGCTGTCATACGGATAACCGTCTATATCATCTCTGAAGGTATATCTGAAAGAGGTCTCAATGCCCATTCCTATATTATGCCACAAGGGAAACTTATAACCAATTCCAACCGGGATAGAATAGGTGATGATACTTCCGGTGATCGTGTTGGGTATAGTACCCCCGAATGGATCTGCGAGTGTCTGGTTCGAGGTCACGTCACTGAAGGCTACAGATGCACCTACATTGATATAAGGTGTTTGCCTGTAACCGAGTCTGGATAAATTGTACTTAAAAAAGTTAAATTCTATACCTGCAGAAATTTCGTGTGTGGGGCTCGAAAAATTCCATCCTCTGAATTCCCTGTAGGAATTGCCGGAATCGGCATCATCTCCTTCGATCTTGCTGTATATATAATTTGCTCTCAGCGAATACCTGGGGTGCGCATTCCATTTATACACCACGCCATAGGCCATGCTGTTGGGGTAGATATAATTGGTGCTGCCTATATCACCAATAAAATTACTGCCGCCGGCAAAGACACCTAATTCATTGATCTGCGCACGTGAAATGCCAAAACAGCAAAATAAAATACTAAAAAAGAGAATTAATTTCTTCATCGTAAAAATAGTTTGCAAATATATAAAATTACAGCAAGCAATTAATTGCTTGTTTTCAATTTTTGAAGAACATTTTATCTTGTATAAATTGTGCTTTATTCCTGATTTTCTGTTAGTTATTCCGCTTATCCTGTCCCCAAAGCAATTTTTCACGCAAAGTTTTGATGAATGTTTGGTTGTTCAGGTGCAGCGTTCTTATGTGAAAATCACATTTCCTGATCAGTAATTTGGTGGTATTGCTGATGGTAGTAATTCGTGAATCGAGTGTTAGAACAGCTTCTTTGGATCTGCTGCCCATATGCAGTTCGATTTTTGTTGTTTCGGGTATGACCAGAGGCCTTACGCCAAGGCTATGCGGGGCAACAGGGGTCAGGACAAAATTTTTGGAATTGGGCGAAATAATCGGCCCTCCACAGCTTAAGGAATACCCGGTTGAACCCGTCGGGGTCGATATAATCAAGCCATCACTCCAGTAAGTGGTTAAAAACTCATCGTCCAGATAGGTTTCCACCGTGATCATGGAGGCCGTATACTTGCGTGTGATTGCAACTTCGTTCAGGGCAAAATTAATTTCCTCCAGATCGGCATTTTTTTCACTGGCTTCTACCTGCAGGAGGGAACGTTTTTTTATGATATAAGCGCCCTGATTGATCTGTTTTACTGCCGCAGAGATCTGTTCTTTCTGCACATTCGCCAAAAAACCCAGGGTTCCGGTATTGATTCCAATAATGGGAATGTTCAGATCCCTGACAAAAGAAACCGATCTCAAAAAGGTACCGTCGCCGCCCACACTGTAAAACATGTCGCAGGACCGATCGAGATCTGAATATCCGGTAAAGGTGTCAAAAGTATAGGCAGGATATTTCTGAATGAAATAGTCGTAAATATTTTTTTCAAAGAGTATGATCGTGCTGCATTTTAACAGCTCTTCAACCAGTATATGGATGTATTTTAAAGTGGTCTTATTGTCTTTTTGCCCGAAGATCCCGACTTTCATTCTTAAATATTTAGATATTTTTCGAGATAGTCGGCTCTTTCTTTCAGGTACTGAAGGTACCTGTCTTCATGAATTTCATTGATGATATGGTATCCGTAGCGCCTGAAGGTCTGTATGGTGTTGCTGATGTCGTGTAAACTTATTTTTAGTATGATCTCCGCCATTTCCTGGTCAATGGCTGAAACAAAGGCTCCAAACAGGGTAGCATTGTTGGATTCTATGATCTGTGCAATTTCACTGAATGAGTAGTCGTTAACCCCTTTGGATATGATCAGGGTCATCCCATTTTCATGCAAAAACGGTGTTTGTCTGAACAGACCTAAAAAATCCTCAATTTCGTAATAACCCAGATAGTTTTTTTCCTTGTCAATTACAGGAAGTGCATTGCAATTGTTGGTAGCAAATACCTGGAGTACATCAAACCAATCCATGGTATTGAGCACATAAACCGGGTTGAGCAGACTTCGTACATCGCCTATTTTGGTTGACAGGTCGGTTCTTTCTTCAGCTTGTTTCAAACTGATCGTTCCCTCATAAACGCCCTTGCGCACCACGGCCAAATGGGAATAACCTGAATCCTCAAGCAACTGAACCGCTTTTTCCAGTTTATCCTCCAGTCTGAGAGGCTTGGTTTCTTTTAATATATAGATTTCCGTTACCGTCATATTGCGGTACAAAATAACTAAATTTATAGGGAATTACTTACTTTTGTTCCTAATTATTTAATGGGTTCTTAATTTCTCTCATGACAAAATTCAGTGTAAACATTAATAAAATAGCCACCCTGAGAAATGCGCGCGGCGGTAATTACCCCAATGTGGTTCAGTGTGCCGTCGATTTACAGCATTATGGCGCAGAGGGAATCACTGTGCACCCCAGGCCGGATGAAAGGCATATCAGGTATCAGGATGTCTTTGACCTCAGGCCTGTCGTTACAACTGAGTTCAATATTGAAGGAAATCCGGTGAAACAATTCATCGATCTGGTACTCAGGGCCAGACCAGAGCAGGTTACCCTGGTGCCCGACGCCGTTGATGCCATTACCTCAAATGCGGGTTGGGATACAAAAAAGAACCTGGCTTTTTTACAGGAGGTCGTGAACGAATTTAAACGAAATGGCATTCGAACCTCGATTTTTCTCGATCCGGATATAAACCTGGTTGAAAGTGCTGCCAAAACCGGAACAGACAGAATTGAACTCTACACCGAAGCTTATGCAAAAGCCTATGCTGAAGGCAACAGGGAAGGGATAAAAAATTACAGGGAAACGGCTGTACTGGCAAACAAATACGGACTGGGTATCAATGCAGGGCATGACCTGAGCTTGGATAACATAGCCTACTTTGCCCAAAATATACCCCATTTGCTAGAGGTTTCCATCGGACATGCGTTTATGGGAGAATCCCTGTATTACGGATTTCAGAATGTGGTGAACATGTACTTGAACAAATTAAAATAATGCAGTTATTACATTCGGTCATCACAGGCCAAGGCAAGCCCCTGGTCATCTTACACGGACTTTTTGGGATGGGTGACAACTGGAAATCACTGGCCAAAAAATTTGCAGCCGACTTCGAAGTACATGTTGTTGACCAGCGCAATCACGGGCGCAGTTTTCACAGTGATGATTTTTCCTATGAACTGATGGTACATGACCTGTTGTATTATTTCAGCAGGCATCATATTGAACAGGCCTGTATTTTGGGCCATTCCATGGGAGGTAAAACAGCCATGTTATTTGCAGTGGAATTTCCTGACCTGGTTTCAAAACTTATAGTTGCAGATATCGCTCCAAAATACTATCCGCCTCATCACCAGGCAATTCTTGAGACACTTCATGCCATCGACTTTAATAAAATCACTCAGCGCAGTGAGGTGGATGAGATCCTCGGCGCCCACATAAAGGAACCTGAAGTGAGGCAATTCCTGTCAAAAAATGTGTACAGGAAGCATGATCATTCCTTTGCCCTGCGATTTAACCTGGCAGCTATTGAAGAGAATATCAACGATATAGGTGATCCTTTGCCTGCCTATACGGTGTATAAAGGTCCGGTTTTATTTTTAAAAGGAGCCGATTCAGGTTATATTGCGGAAGAAGACAGAGATTTGATCAGACAGCATTTTCCTGAAGCCGAGATCCGTTCTGTTGAAAATGCCGGGCATTGGCTGCACGCAGAAAATCCGGAAAAATTCTATGAATATGCTATGAGTTTTTTAAAAAAGGCCTAAATTCGTTTTACCAAATCCATGACTCATGAAATTTATCTTTAAAATATTACTTTCGGCAATAGCCGTATTGATCATCGGTTATTTTCTTCCCGGAGTAGAGATCGAAAGCAACAACGTGGTTACGGCCCTTTGGGTGGCGCTGATCTTAGGCCTCCTTTTTACTTTTTTAAAACCGATCCTGGTTGTTTTGACCTTACCGGTTACGATTTTAACACTCGGACTTTTTTTACTGGTGATCAATGCCTTGATTATCATGCTAGCGAGCAGGCTGGTCGATGGCTTTCATGTTGACGGCTTCTGGTGGGCGCTGCTCTTTAGTATACTGCTCTCCATTGTGGAGTCTTTTCTGTACAAGATACTGGATTAAAGCTCGGGCCCAAAGGACCTGCATATTTTTAAAAAAATTCAAAATTGCCCATGACGACATTTAACAATCCGTTAACGGGTATTTTACCATTATTTAGGTTCAAAAACATGGTTAAATAAGCTTTATTTCTTATTTTTGCAGGCTCTAAATAAAAAAGTTAAATAATTACCCGATGAATATTACAAAAGAAAGCATAGATAAACTGAATTCTGTTGTGCGAATTGACATAACAACTGAGGATTATCAGAATAAAGTTGAAAGCGTTTTAAAAGATTACAGAAACAAGGCAAATATACCGGGATTCAGAAAAGGTCATGTGCCCATGAGCTTTGTAAAAAAACAGTACGGAAAATCGGTAGTGATCGATGAAGTGAATAAATTGCTGCAGGATGCACTGAGCAACTATCTGATCGAGGAAAAACTCGATGTTTTGGGCAACCCTTTACCCAAAATAAAAGACGATTTTTCCTGGGATGCGGACACCTTTTCTTTTGAATTCGAATTGGGTTTAGCACCTGAATTTGAGATCGATCTGAAGCCGAAAAAACCCATTTCGGTATTTAAAATCGTTGCTGACGATAAAATGATCGATGATCAGATCTCCCGTTTGCAGGAACAATACGGAAAAACAGAACAAAAGGAGACGATAGGAGAAGCCGACAACATCACAGCTACTTTTGAAAATGCAGAGAAGAACATACAAAAGAAATCTACCTTTAAGCTGGCTGATATAAAAGATAAGAAAAATGCGAAAAGTTTGCTTGGTAAAAAAGCAGGCGAAACGGTTGAATTTCAGTCAAAGGGATTGTTTGAAGATGAACATACGCTGATGCATGTATTGGGAGTTTCACATGATGAAGTTCATGGATTGGATATCCCTCTGAAAATAACGATCGACGAGATCGCGCATACTGAAAAGGCACCGCTGGACAATGAATTCTTTGCGAAAATTTTTGGCGAGGGAAAGGTGGATAACGAGGCTGATTTTAGAACTAAACTTAAGGAAGATGCCGAGCTTCAGTTCAAACAACAGGCAGACCAGCACATGCTGAATGCAGTAACGGAGAGCCTGATCGAAAACACCAAATTTGATCTGCCTGCAGATTTTCTCAAAAAATGGCTGGCTGTTGCAGGTGAAAAAACACTCTCACCTGAGCAGGCTTCGGAAGAGTATGCAAAATCAGAAAAAGGCCTCAGGTATCAGCTTATTGAAAACAAGCTGAGCCGAGACAACAATATTAAAATAAACTTTGAGGATCTGAAAGATTTTGCCAAAGGCTTTATCAAAACCCAGATGGCCCAGTACGGTCATTTGAATCCGGAAGACTCCGAATTGGAAGAAATTGCCAAAAGAATACTTTCCAACCAGCAGGAAGTCAAAAGGTTATCGGAACAACTGATGAATGAAAAATTGCTGAATTTCTTCAGGGAAAATGTAAATCTGGAAATAAAAGAAGTAAATTTCGAGGATTTTATAAAGGAAGTTTATAAATAGACAGTTGGTTTTATGCAATAAGTTTACCTCAAAGATGAAAGTCTCTGAGGTTTTTTTTAATCAGGTAATCGTATTTATTAAAGATGGGAACAAGTTTTTTTAAGTATATTTACCACTCATTTATAAAAGAAAACAAGGTATGAATTTCGGAGAAGAATTTAGAAATTTCGCAGTGAAAGACCGTGGAATAAACAGTCTTTATGTAAATAATTTAATCAGCAGCGTTACCCCGTATATTATTGAAGAGAGACAGCTGAATGTCGCTCAGATGGATGTGTTTTCCCGTTTGATGATGGACAGGATCATTTTTATGGGTACCGGTGTAAATGACCACGTAGCCAATATCATTCAGGCACAGTTGCTCTTTTTGGAAAGTGTGGATTCTTCCAAGGATATTTCTATCTATATCAATTCTCCCGGCGGTGGAGTTTATGCCGGACTTGGAATTTATGATACCATGCAATTTATTAAGCCCGAAGTTGCTACCATTTGTACGGGTATGGCTGCTTCAATGGCTGCTGTACTGATGTGTGCAGGACAAAAAGGAAAAAGATCCGCTCTGACACATTCCCGCATCATGATACACCAACCCATGGGTGGTGCCCAGGGACAGGCGTCCGATATCGAGATTACGGCAAGAGAGATCATGAAGCTGAAAGATGAATTGTATCAGATCATTGCCCAACATACAGGTCAGGATATAGAAAAGGTGAGACAGGATTCAGACAGGGATTACTGGATGAAATCACAGGAGGCCAAAGACTATGGTATGATCGATGAAATTTTGGCGAGAAATAAATAAGATCCGTTTGGAAACATCGGGTTAAGACCTATACTATGGCGAAAAAAGAAGATTTAGAGTGTTCCTTTTGCAAGAGAAAAAAAGAGGAGACCAATTTGCTAATTGCAGGAGTGGATTCACATATATGCGACCGTTGTATCGAGCAGGCCTATGGAATCGTACTAGAGGAACTGGCGGATTCCAAAAAAGACAAGTTAAGAACTGAATTTGTAATTAAAAAACCTGCAGAAATTAAATCTTTTCTCGACCAGTACATCATTGG
The DNA here is from genome assembly GCA_963816075.1 of uncultured Flavobacteriaceae bacterium. Taxonomy (GTDB): domain Bacteria; phylum Bacteroidota; class Bacteroidia; order Flavobacteriales; family Flavobacteriaceae; genus Namhaeicola. Next base: position 660,802 of record CAWFJI010000009.1, read on the forward strand.
TCAATCCCACGCTAAAAAAGTAATGTCGGTTGCAGTTTACAACCATTACAAAAGATTACAGCAGAAAATATCCAAAACGGATGATGTAGAAATAGAAAAGAGCAATATCATTCTTGTTGGTGAAACGGGTACCGGAAAAACGCTGATAGCCAGGACTATAGCCAGAATGCTCGATGTGCCTTTTGCCATTGTTGATGCAACTGTACTGACAGAGGCGGGTTATGTAGGCGAAGATGTGGAAACCATCCTGACCAGATTGCTGCAGGCGGCAGATTACGATGTGGCCAAAGCCGAAAAAGGAATTGTATTTATTGACGAGATCGATAAAATTGCAAGAAAAAGTGACAACCCCTCCATAACAAGAGATGTTTCCGGAGAAGGTGTTCAGCAGGCCCTGCTGAAACTGCTTGAAGGAACTGTAGTGAATGTTCCGCCCAAAGGAGGAAGAAAACATCCTGATCAGAAATTCGTCGAGGTCGACACAAAGAATATCTTGTTTATTGCAGGTGGTGCTTTCAGCGGGATAGACAAGATCATCAGCAAGCGGCTCAATATGCAGGCCGTAGGCTACGGTGCTTCCAAATCAACGGAAAAGGTCAGCAATGACCAGCTTTTGGAGTATATCCTGCCAACAGACCTCAAATCCTTCGGATTGATTCCTGAAATAATAGGCAGGTTACCCGTTCTGACCTTTATGCAGTCGCTCGATAAGGAAACCCTGCGATCAATACTTACCGAACCAAAAAATGCCCTTATTAAACAGTATCAGAAATTGTTTGAGATCGATGGAATAGAATTTTCAATCGATGAAAAAGCACTGGAATTTATTGTTGATAAGGCAGAAGAGTATAAACTGGGCGCCCGGGGATTGCGCGCCCTCTGTGAAGAGATCCTTACCGATGCTATGTTTGAGATGCCCAGTTCCGGCGAGACCAAATTAAGGGTAACCAAATCTTACGCACAGGAAAAGCTCACGGTCAATACGATCAAAAAATTAAAGGCTGCATCCTGACGGAAAGTATAAGCAGCAGAATATCTGTTTCAAGACCATCTTTTTTTTGTACCCTTTCTGACCCATGATCTCACGAAATACCATAGAAAAAGTATTTGAAATTTCTCGTGTTGAAGAAGTCATAGGGGATTTTGTACATCTCAAAAAATCCGGTTCCAATTATAAGGGTTTGAGCCCTTTTGTTGATGAGAAGACACCTTCCTTTATGGTGTCACCCGTAAAGCAGATCTGGAAGGATTTCAGTTCCGGTAAAGGTGGAAATGTGGTCACTTTTTTAATGGAACACGAACATTACGCTTACCCGGAAGCCATACGTTATCTGGCGAAAAAGTACCAGATCGAAATTGAAGAGACTGAACAAACCGATACCCAGAAAGCCGAGGCCGACGAGCGCGAAAGCATGTATCTGGTAACGGAATTCGCAAAAAACAATTTTCATCAGAACCTGCTGCACACCGAAAAAGGGAAGGCAATAGGCTTGTCTTATTTTAAGGAAAGAGGCTTTTCTGACGAAACCATAAAAAAGTTTGAACTGGGTTATGCACTGGATGAATGGTCTGCTTTTACCGATACAGCTTTAGAAAAAAAATACGAACTGAGCTATCTGGAAAAAACAGGACTCACCATCGTCAATGAGAACAAAAGATTCGACCGGTTTAAAGGCAGGGTGATCTTTCCGATACATTCTATGAGCGGCAGGGTGCTCGGTTTTGGGGGGCGAACCCTTTTAAAAGATGCCAAGGTAGCCAAATACGTCAATTCTCCGGAATCAGAAATATACCATAAAAGCAAGATCCTGTACGGTATTTTTCAGGCCAAGCAACGCATTGCCCAGTTCGACAGTTGTTACCTGGTTGAGGGTTATACCGATGTGATCTCCCTGCATCAGGCGGGAATAGAAAATGTGGTTGCGTCCTCGGGTACTGCACTTACCCAGGACCAGATCCGCCTGCTGAAGCGACTCACCGAAAATGTTGTGGTGCTTTTTGATGGCGATGCCGCAGGTATACGGGCATCACTTCGCGGAATTGACCTGATCCTGGAAGAAGGCATGAATGTGAAGGTAGTCAGCTTTCCCGACGGAGAAGATCCGGATAGTTTCACGAAGAACAAGAATAAGGAAGAAATTGCTGACTTTTTAGCAAACAATGCCCAGGACTTTATCCGGTTTAAAACGTCAATCCTGCTTGACGAAGCCAAGAATGATCCGATCAGGAAGGCTTCGCTGATCAGGGATATCGTGCAGAGTATCTCCAAAATACCTGACAATATACAAAGGGAGGTATATATTCAGGAATGTTCACACATCATGGATATCTCGGAATCTGTGCTTTTCAGCGAACTGGCACAGCTCATAAAAAAGAGACAGCAGGACCAGAGCACACAGAAAAGCACATTGCAACCTGTATTTACACCGATAAAGCTGGAAACAAAAATACCTCCCAAGGTAGACCAGCTGTATATCCTGGAAAAGAAAACCATTGAAATTCTCTTGCTCTTTGGCAATGAAACTGTTGATTTTGTTGATTATGTCATGGATCCAGAAAATGAGGGCAAGCCAAAAAAAGAAATTTACCAGAACAAGGTTTCTCATGAGATCTACACCCAGTTGCAGGAAGACGAAATAGAGTTTTCCAATGAGATATTTAAAAGAATTTATTTTGATATTATTTATCAGCTGAACCAGGACAAACCGATATCTCCGGATTTTTTTGTTCAGCATGAAGATATGCAGCTCGGTAAAATGGTAAGCGATCTGTTGATGGAAGATGAAAAATACCTCCTGAGCGACTGGGGAAGAAAAGAAATTATTGTTAAAAGCAAGCAAAAGAGCCTGGATAAGCTTGTGCAGGACGTGATCTACAATTTGCGCCGCATTCTGATCGAGTACAAGATCGCCTCGATCAACGAGGAATTACAGGCACTTGAAAATGACGGGGATCATTCAGAAATTCACCGGGAAAAAATGGTGAGTATTATGGAATATACCGGCCTGAAAAAACTGCTGTACGAAAAACTGAACCGGGTTATTTAAGACGATTACGATTTTAGTTCTTCGGGGATCTCACAAACCGGGATGGGCATCATTTTGTGCTGGTTCGCTTTGTTGCGGCGTGTAAATATTTCGAAAACCTCCTTCTCCCTGCCTGTAAACTGATCTGCATTATTCCCTTTTTCAGCCATCTTCATGGCCCATTCAAGCTCGTTATAACTGGCTCCCAACTGATCTTCATCCGTTCTGTCATCCCCAAAAAGACCATCCGTTGGCGGTGCATTTAAAATTGACTCCGGCACCTTTAAAAAAGCTCCCAGTTCGTATACTTCCGACTTCATCAGATCTGCTATCGGACTCAAATCCACGCCGCCATCTCCGTATTTGGTAAAAAATCCCACACCAAAGTCCTCCACTTTATTCCCTGTGCCCACCACAAGGTATCCGTTGATCCCTGCAAAATAATACAAAGTCGTCATTCTCAACCGCGATCTGGTATTGGCCAGAGACAAGGTGACAACAGCATTATGCTCAACTGAGGGCATCGCATCCACAAAAGTGTCAAAAACAAAACTTAGATCTGCCAATTCAGATTGTACATTTCTATAATTTTTCTTGAGACCCGCGATATGCTCATTGGCCCTTCTGAGCTGGGCTTCCCCCTGGTGTATAGGCATTTCCAGACAAAGGGTTGGCAAACCGGTTCGGACACATAGGGCAGATGTAATGGCTGAATCTATCCCCCCTGATACTCCGACCACAAAACCTTTTACTTTGGCATTTAGGGCATAATTCTTAAGCCAGTTCACGATGTGATTTGCAACCTTTTCTGTGTTCATAAGGAAAGTATTTATTAGTTTTGCGGCAACAAAAATAACCAAAAAATATTTTAACTATTTAACCTGAGAAACTGATATGGGTAAATACCTGTTTATTTTAGGATTTATTTTAATGGGCTGTTCAACAAAAGAAAAAAATACCCCCGATCTGTCATCGGTAAATGTCCAAACCGAGGTCCGCAGATTTGATCAGGCTTTTTACAATTCGTCAGCCGAGGGACTACATGGATTAAAAATGAAGTATCCGTATCTGTTTCCTGTGCAATATGCCGATACAGCCTGGGTAAATAAAATGAACGATAAAGATGAGCTTGAATTGTTTGCAGAAACAGAAAAGCTGTACCATGATTTTAAAGCACAGGAAGCGGAAATATCGGATTTATTTAAACATATCAAATATTATTACCCCGGATTTAAGGAACCCAAGGTGCTAACAGTACTCACCAACGTAGACCAGGACAACAAGGTCATTCTTGCCGATAGCCTCCTGTTTATTTCGCTGGACCTGTTTTTGGGCAAAGACCATCCTTTTTATGCCGATTTCCCAAATTATATCAAGAGAAAAAATACAAAAGACCACATGATCGTTGATGTGGCAGATGCATTTGCCGTGAAATTGGTACCCCCTTCGGGCGACCGTAGTTTTGCGGCAAGAATGATACAGTCCGGGAAAAGGCTGTTTTTACTTGAACATCTCCTCGAGGGAAAACCCGAAACCGAAATTTTGGGCTATGAAAAAGAACAAATCCTGTGGGCTGAGGAAAATGAAGCAGAGATCTGGAAATTCTTTATTGAAAATGACTTGTTATTCAGTAATGACCAGGCTTTGTCGGAACGGTTTATCGATGAAGCTCCTTTTTCAAAGTTTTACCTGGCCAATGACCAGGATTCACCCGGAGGTATTGGCGGCTGGGTGGGCTTGCAGATGGTTAAAAATTTTATGGAGATTGAAAATGTGGGTCTGGTCGAGATGCTTCAGACCCCCAACGAAGAAATATTTAAAAAATCAAAGTACAAACCAAGAAAAGGTTAAAATCAATTATTTATGGCAGTAAAGCACAGATCGACCATACAGTTTAAAATTGGATTGGATGAAAATAAAGTTCCGGAAAAAATTTCCTGGAGCGCAGATGACGGTGGTATTGAAGGTATGGAAGCGAAAGCTGCCTTTCTTTCTGTTTGGGACAGCGCTAACAAAGATACTTATAAAATAAACCTTTGGACCAAAGATATGCCGGTTGATGAGATGAAACAGTTCTATCACCAAATGCTGGTTTCCATGGCAGAATCTTTTCAACTGGCCACGGGCGATGATAAAATGAGTGCAACCATGCGCGATTTTTGCGATTATTTCGCAGAAAAAATGGGGATCATTCAAAGATAATCTAGCCCCCTGCAATCTTAGAAACGATCCTGAGGTAATCTTCCCGGTTTTCTATAAAGTCGAGATCCGAAACTTCGATAATGACCTTGGGTATACTTTCGTCAGACTTTATAAAATTAATATAGGCTGTCTGTATACTGTCGAGATAAGCGCCCTCTATGTTCTGCTCGTAAACACGACCCCTTTTCCTGATGTTTTTCAGCAAACCTTCAGTCGACTGGTGAAGAAACACGTAAATATCCGGTTTGATTATTTCTTTATAAAGTATATCAAACATTTTTCGGTATAACTTATATTCTTCTGCCGGCAAGGTCACCTGAGCGAAAATCAGGGACTTGAATATATAATAGTCAGATACGATAAAATTCTTGAACAGGTCAAATTGAGAGAGTCCATCGCTGAGCTGCTGGTAGCGATCGGCCAAAAAACTCATTTCAAGCGGAAAGGCAAAACGTTCCTGGTCTTCGTAAAATTTAGGCAGAAACGGATTGTCGGCAAATCGTTCAAGTACCAGTTTGGCATTGAAATCATCACCTAATTTTTTTGCAAGTGAAGTTTTTCCGGAACCAATATTCCCTTCAATAGCGATGTAATTGTATTTCTCAAACAAGGCCAGGGGCCGGTCGAGTCTTGCATCTGTTTTTTGGACTTCCATTTCGTCCGGGCATTGAGCCAAACATGCGTTTATAGATATCTTTTTAATCGGATGCTTAATTTGGCCTGCAATTTCTGCCAGTGGAACCAGAACAAATTTCCGCTCAGTCATCCGGGGATGCGGTACGATCAGATTTGGACTAAAAATAACTTCATCCTCAAAGAGCAGAATGTCAATATCTATGGTTCTCGAACTGTATTTTTTTTCATCTTTCCGGACACGGCCTAATTTCTGCTCTATTTCCAGGATCCTTTCCAGTAATTCTTCCGGACTTAAACTGGTTGTGAGAGCCACACAAATGTTGTAGAAATCCTCAGCCTCAAAGCCCCAGGCTCTGGTTTGATAAACCGATGAAATACGGCTGATATGCCCGGTATACTGCACCAGAAAATGTATGGCTGCCTGCAGATTTTGCAGCTTGTTTCCCTGATTACTGCCAAGGGATAAATATGTTTCACGGGTTATTTTCATAGTGCTGGTACAAAGGAAATAAATCACGGTGAAAAAAACCTTGTATACTATTTTAATTTTATCTATTGTTGTAACAAATGATTGAAACTACCGACAAATTAATAGATAAACATTAATATCAAAAAAAGATGACTTTTTTAAGAGAATTACTCGCAGTAATATTGGGTGTATTTATTTCCTTGTTCATTATGTTCGCGGTTTTTGCAATCGCTGTGAGCGTGTTGAGCTCTTCCTTTAGTTCCGAGGACATTGTTGAAGTGAAAAACAATTCCATTTTAACTTTGGAACTGGAAGAAGATATTAAAGATTTTGCCCCCAAGAGTGATGATCCGTTTGCCAATCTTTTGGATTTTAAGGATGAGAAGATAGGACTCAATGAAATGATCAATGCAATTGAGAATGCGAAATCTGATGACCGGATTAAAGGAATAAGCATTGAAGCACTGGAGATCAGCGGAGGCATTTCACAAATGCAGTCCCTCAGAAATAAATTACTGGAATTTAAGGAAACCGGGAAATTTATTTATGCCTTCGCAGATATGTATACACAAAAGAACTATTACCTGAGCTCGGTGGCAGATTCGCTCTTTGTCAATCCCGTTGGTGGCGTTGATTTCAAGGGTTTGAGCACCGAAATGTATTATTTTAAAGATTTTCAGGATAAATACGGTATAAAAATGGAAGTCATCCGCCACGGTAAATACAAAAGTGCGGTGGAACCATTTTTGTCCAACACAATGAGCGATGAGAACAAAGAGCAAACCGCGTCCTTTTTGAATTCCATCTGGAATGAAGTGATCAAGGATATCGGGTTTTCAAAGAACAAATCCAATGAAGAACTGAATAAAATAGCCGACAGTTTAATGGCGAGAAGCCCTGAACTGGCTTTAGCAAACGGAATGGTTCACGGCGCTGTGTACAAGGACCAGTACCGCGACAAATTAAAAGAACGTGTTGGTGTAAAAGATGCTGATGACATGAATTACCTGAGTTTGACTGACTATATCAGCAGCGGCAAGGGCAGGATCAAATCCAGTGCAAAAGACAAAATTGCGGTTATTTATGCGCAGGGCGAAATTATTTACGGAGAAGGTGATGAAGGAACTATCGGACAGGAACTGATCATCTCTTCCCTGAAAAAAGCAAGAGAGAATCCGCATGTAAAAGCAATCGTTTTGCGTGTAAACTCACCCGGAGGCAGCGGACTGGCAAGTGATATTATGTGGAGAGAGCTCGAATTAACTTCCAAAGACCTGCCTTTGGTGGTTTCTATGGGAGATATGGCCGCATCGGGCGGATATTATATCGCCTGCAATGCAGACAAGATCTATGCAGAACCTACGACAATCACGGGATCGATCGGTGTTTTTGGTATGCTGCCGAACGCAAGTGAATTTGCCGGCAGGATAGGTATTAATGCTGAACAGGTAGGCACAAACCACCAGTCGACCGGCTACAGCCTCTTTGAACCGATTTCTTCAAAATTTTATAATAATGTGCAAATGGATATTGAAGATTTCTACAAAACATTTGTTCAAAAAGTAGCTGACGGAAGAAAAATGACTTTTGCACAGGTTGATAGTATTGCTCAGGGCAGGGTGTGGACGGGCGTACAGGCTAAGGAAATTGGCCTGGTAGATGAATTGGGTAGCCTGGAAGATGCCATTGCAGCAGCAGCAGATCTGGCTGATCTTACCGAATACCAGGTAAGGAACTACCCGGATTACGATCAGAGTCTGAAAAATATGTTTGGCGGAAGCAGTTTTATTCGCGGAAAAAAAGATGCTGTTCTAAAGGCTGAACTTGGTCAGGATAACTATCAGATGTATAAAAACCTGAAACAAGTCACAGAATGGCAGGGCATACAGGCCAGAATTCCATTTATTTTTGAAATAAAATAAGTTATTGAATAATCCGGGTCATCTCATTCCGGTATTTTGAAGCACTTTTTCCCGTGATCTCATTAAAGGTTTTATTGAAGTGGGAAAAATTGTTGAAGCCGCAGGAATAGCAAATATCTGAAATACTCATTTGACTTTCATACAACAACTTTGTGGCGTGTACCACACGGTATTCGTTGACCAGTTGGGTAAAGGTTTTTCCGGTTGATTTTTTAAAATATCTGCAGAAAGCGGGTACGGTCATGCTGACCTTATCGGCTATTTCTTCCAGGCTGATGGCCTGCTGAAAATGGTCATTGATATGCTTGTAGATCATATCGATCTTTGCGCTGTCCTGCGGTGCAGTTTCAAAAGCAAAGCCATCTACATTCAGCAGGGTATAATCCCTGGCCAGAGAAAGGTCATTCAGGATTTCAAGTAAGCCTATTATTCGCTCAGAACCCGATAACAACAAAAGGTCTTCTATCTTTGGGCCAACCAGTTTTTTTGTTTCCGGCTTGAAGAGAATTCCTTTTTTTGCCTTTTCAAACAGGTTAGCAATTTGTGCCATTTCCGGAATGCTAAAAAATGAGGGTCCTAAAAAATCCGGTTTAAACTGTACTATGGTTTCTGAACCATTAACGGTAAGCCGGTCTGTAAATCCGTTATGTGGCAGATTTGCACCCAGCAACAAAAGCTGGCTGTTGTTAAAATAAGACAGGTGATTGCCAATATGCCTTTTTCCCTGGCCCTTGTTGACATAAACAAGCTCGATCTCCGGATGAAAATGCCAGAAAGGGGCATTATTCTTGACCATCTCACTGTTTTTTTTAACCAGAATGGAACTGCCAAAACCGGGACTTACTTTTTCAAGATGTGGTTTGTTATTGTACATAAAGGTTTTTAGGGCAAATTTATACAGAAACGATTTTGCTAAACTACACTTTTTTAACCATAAAATATGCTATATTAACCGAAAACGATTAAGATATAAAAAAATGGGTTAAAATAGAATATATATTAGTAAATATGCTTGTTTTCAGTTTTGGCAAACCGAAATACTTTTGTCCTGTAAAACTTAAACAAACTATTATGAAAAAAATTATCAGAAAAAGTATAAACATTGCAATCATGTTGGGTGTGATGTTTGGTTATGCAAATGAGAACGATCGTTTGCTTGACAAGAACAAAAAAAGTACGAACGTAACATTGACAAATGTTAAAAAGGGATCAAGCCTGAAACTGAAAGATGCGGATGGTACAACCTTGTATGAAGAGTCAATCTCCGTGAATGGAAATTACGACAGGGTTTTTAATTTCAGTGCCCTTCCTGAAGGTAATTATGAAATTGAAGTGGACGAATATTCTTTGATCAGGATAATTCCTGTTACAGTTAAAGCAGAGAGTATCCTTATTCACAGTGACAAGTCGAGCTTTATAAATAAGCCCCTGTTCAAAATCACGAACGATGAGGTGCTTGTGACCAAAGTTGCTGTCTGACGGAGAGTCAACAACGATAAAGCTTTTTTACGATGGTGTGGATCTGATCTACAGTGAAACGAGCTCTTCAGAGCGTCCTCTGGCTAAGAAATTTGATTTTTCAAAAGCTGAAAAGGGAACTTACCACTTCGAATTGAACTCAGAAGGCAGAACATTTACAAAAGTTGTCAATTTTTAATCGGGAATCCTTTCTATGCAGGCAGATGCCTGCTTAAATAAAAAAGTGGACTCAGGGTCCACTTTTTTTATAGGTAACAAAACTGTAATCATAGGCGTTTTTATCATCTTTTTTGTGATCCTCACGCCTGATCTCTTTCCAGATGCTTTGATCGATGACAGGGAAGAAAGTATCGGCCTCAACATCAGCATGAACTAGTGTTAAGTCCAGCAAGTCTGCAAAGGGTAGTGCCTGTGTATAGATCTCTGCACCTCCTAAAATATAGATTTTTTCTTTGTTTTGGGAAATTTTCAGAGCCTGTTCCAGTGAATGAACAACAGTAACGTCAGCTGCTATAAAATTCTTGTTCCGGGTAATTACAATGTTATTGCGGTTTGGAAGGGCTTTTCCCAATGATTCAAAGGTTTTCCTGCCCATAATAACGGTTTGACCCAGGGTAGTGGATTTAAATCTTTTCAGATCTGCAGGCAAATGCCAGATCAATTGATTGTCCTTACCCAAAGCGTTATTCGATGCTATCGCAGCAATAATAATAACCATGTGGAATTAGGGATTATTTCTTAATTTCTGAGGCAGGTTTTTCGGTAAATGCACCCTCTTTTTCGAGCTTATTTTCCAGTTCCTTCACTTTTTGGTTGTGCCTGGCCATAAGTTTGTCAGTTTCTCTCCTAAGCCATTCTTCCCCAAACATGGGTTTGAAAACAAAAATTCTGAGTACATGCATGACCAGCACAAACAACCAGATCATGATAGCCCAGAAATACCAGTCCTTTTCTGGATAGACGTTTAGGGTTTTATTAAGGATAACAAAAAAAAGTGAGCCCACCAGAAACAGTAAAAAGTGATAATAAAGACCCCTTTTTTCTTTGGCTCTTTTTCTGGCAGCTTCGTAAATTATATGATGGTCATCGTTTTTCATAGTTCGGCATTTATTTCATTTCCCTTAACCACTCTTTGATATAATCGTTAAAATTTTCCCGGTCATTATGAGAGATGGAGCGGTTGTTAAACAAGGCTGTGTTCACCTCAGTTTTTTGTTTTTTCTTTTTCAATGAAATGATGTACTCTTTTATTTTGTGCAGGGAACCCGAATCGTTCACTTGCATGATCTCATCTATCAGCGATTTTTTTATTTGTGAAGCAGTCATTTTATCAGGTTTATATGGATACGATTCCTTTTATATGCGGATGCGGATTGTAGTTGACCAATTTAAAATCATCAAAACCAAAATCAAAAATATTTTTGATCGCGGGGTTCAGCTCCATGGTTGGCAAGGCTCTCGGTTCTCTGGAAAGCTGCAGATCAATTTGCTCAAGATGGTTATTGTAAATATGGGCATCACCAAAGGTATGAATAAATTCGCCATATTTTAAACCCGTAACATGAGCCACCATCATGGTAAATAGTGCATAGCTGGCAATGTTGAATGGCACCCCCAAAAAAATATCCGCGCTTCTCTGATACAGCTGGCAGGATAGTTTTCCGTCTGCCACATAAAATTGAAAAAAGGCATGACAGGGTGGAAGGGCAGCTTTGTGGTTGGCTACATTTTCAGCAAAAGATTTGGAAGTATCAGGCAGCACACTGGGGTTCCAGGCAGAGATCAACATACGCCTGCTGTCGGGATTAGTCCTGATGGTCTGAATCAGCTCCGAGATCTGGTCTATGCCATCACCGTTCCAGTTTCTCCACTGGTAACCGTATACCGGGCCCAGGTTGCCTTGCTCATCGGCCCAGGCATCCCAGATGCTCACTCCGTTTTCTTTCAGGTAGCCAATATTGGTATCACCTTTTAAAAACCAAAGCAATTCATAAATGATCGATTTTAAGTGCAGCTTCTTGGTGGTTAACATGGGGAAGCCATCGGCCAGGTCAAAGCGCATCTGGTATCCGAAAATACTTTTCGTACCCGTTCCTGTTCTGTCGGTTTTGGTTACGCCATTTTCTTTGACATATTTGATCAGATCTAAATATTGCTTCATTTTTTAAATTTTAAATCCGGAGAAAATCAACCCAATATCATTCCGGCTATGGTAGCTGATAACAAAGATGCCAGTGAGGCTCCTATCAATGCTTTGATGCCAAATTCAGATAATGTTTTTCTTTGTGAAGGGGCCAGGGAGCCTATACCACCGATCTGAATGCCAATAGATGCAAAATTAGCAAATCCACATAACATATAGGTAGCCATGATGACTGATTTCTGAAACTTTAAATGGATGGGATTCACAATGTCTTTTAGCTCAGCCAGTTGAATATAGGCAACAAATTCACTCGAAGCCAGCTTAATTCCCAACAGTTGACCCATTAAAAGCATATCTTCCCGGGCTACTCCAATGAGCCACATCAGCGGTGCAAAAATGGTACCCAATATAGCCTCAAGGGAAAGCTGTGTGTAAGGAGAATTTGCGGCTATCCACGAATTGACCTGTATCCATTCCCCAAGTTTTCCGAGAATTCCGTTGAACATGGCGATAAATGCAACAAATACCAACAACATGGCTGCCACATTTGCGGCCAGTTTAAGTCCTTCGGTTGTGCCATTGGCAATAGCATCCAACATATTTGAGCCGATCTGTTCATGACTAACATTAACCTCACTATCGATGCTTTCAATTTGAGGGTATAACATTTTTGAAATGACTATGGCACCCGGTGCGGCCATTACTGAAGCGGCCAGAAGGTGTTTGGCGTATAACAACCTCAACTCAGGATCTTCCCCACCCAGAAATCCGATATAGGCGGCGAGCACTCCTCCCGCCAAAGTAGCCATACCGCCTACCATAACCAGCAGGATCTCTGACCTGGTCATTTTTTCGAGATAGGCCTTGATCATCAGCGGAGCTTCTGTTTGTCCCAAAAAAATATTTCCCGCAACGGACAGGCTTTCGGGACCTGATACATTCAGTAATTTGGTAAGGACCCAGGCAAGTCCCTTCACGATTACCTGAATAACACCCAAATAAAACAAGAGGGAAGTAAGGGCAGAAAAAAAGATGATGGTGGGTAAAATCTGAAAAACGAATACAAATCCAAATGTTTCTACATTCATCAGGTTCCCGAATAAGAAGGTACTGCCTGCTCTTGTATAATCTAATATACTTATAAAAATACTGCCCAAAAATTCAAAAATACTTCTGATGAACGGCACTTTAAGTACACCGATAGCCAGCAATAACTGGGCTGAAAGTCCGAAGCCTACTGTTTTCCAATTGATTTTTTTTCTGTTATTGCTCAGAATAAAAGCAATAACCAATAAAACGGCCATTCCCAAAACGCCTTTCCAAAAAGAAGTAAAGGTAAATCCTTCATTGGCTATTAGGGTTCCGGCTTGTGACTGCGCAAGGAGAGGTTCAAAAGAAGTAAGGAATAACAGGGACAGGAATAATTTAATCATAAAGTATTATTTTCTGTCGCGTTTAGAAATTTCATCCCTTAATTTTGCAGCCAGCTCATAATTCTCATTGATTACGGCCTGCTCCAATTGCTTGTTCAGTTCTTCTAAACTGTCATTTTCAAACCCGGTCTCCTGCTCGGCACCTTCGAGATCTACTACCAGATCCTCCAGTTTGAACTTGGATTGTTCCAGTTTTGACTGATCTTTTATTTTGATAATAATACCTGCCTTGTCGAGAATATTTTCGAAGGTAAAAATAGGAGAACCAAAACGAATGGCCAGTGCTATGGCATCTGATGTCCGTGCATCGATGATCTCCTCTATGCCGTCATTTTCACAGATCAGGCTGGAATAGAATACCCCATCCACCAGTTTGTGTATGATTACCTGCTTGATATGGATACCAAAACGGTCTGCAAAAGTTTTAAAAAGGTCATGGGTCAGGGGGCGCGGTGGCTTGATCTCTTTTTCCAGGGCAATGGCAATGGACTGTGCTTCTGAAGCTCCGATAATAATGGGCAGGGTGCGTTCTCCTTCATTTTCACTTAAAACAAGAGCATAAGCTCCGCTTTGAGTCTGGCTGTACGAAATGCCCTTGATATTTAACCTGACTAAACTCACTGCTTTTACAAAAAATTTAAAAGCGAAATTATTAATAAAAATTAACAAGCCTGTAATAATTTGAGACTAATTTAGTCGAAAAAGAAACTGACCTTTATTTTACTAATTTACAAAAATATTTATTTATTGTGTACGCTTAAATTCTTTTAATTTTTCGGTGAGTTTGGGTACGATTTCAAAGGCGTCTCCTACAATTCCGTAGTCAGCTGCCTTGAAAAATGGAGCTTCAGGGTCGGTATTGATAACAACCTTGCATTTGGAAGCATTGACCCCGGCCAGATGCTGGATGGCACCTGAAATACCGATAGCAATATACAAATTGGCGGCAACCGGTTTCCCTGTTTGGCCAACATGCTCAGAATGAGGCCTCCAGTGAAGGTCAGATACAGGCTTTGAACAGGCCGTTGCTGCACCCAATACCTCTGCCAGACTTTCCACCATGCCCCAGTTTTCGGGACCTTTTAATCCGCGGCCACCTGAAACAACCACATCCGCATCAGCAATTGTTATTTTTCCGGAAGTCTTTTCTACTGAGCTTAGGGTGATCTTAAAATCATCTTCCGCTAGAGCAGCAGTAAATTCTTCTGTGGCAGGACTCGTTTTCTCTTCTTTTATACCAAAGGAGTTTTTTGCAAGGCAAATTATTTTTTTGCCGGATTTTATTTCTGTATGTACAAATGCTTTTGATGAAAAAGCAACTCTTTTAACCACAAACGGATTCAGGGAGACAGGAACCTCTGTTACCCCGGATGCCATTCCGGCATTGAGATTTACAGCCAGAAGGGGAGCCAGGTATTTGCTGTTATTACTTGAATCCAGCACAATGATGTCAGCAGATTCCTTTTCAGAGAGCTGACTCAGAGCATCGGCAATAGCCTTCGCATTGAATACGCCCAAACGGTCATTGACTATATTGATCACTTTATCGGGACCATAACCGGAAAGTCCGGAAACGTCTGTTGCGTGTATGGTTGCCACAATCAGTTTGGTATTTGCCATTTTGGCAATACTTTTTCCGTAAGAGATCAACTCCAACGCGGTATTTTTAAACTTTCCTTCTGAGTGGTCTGCTAAAACTAGAACAGGCATATGTTTTTATTTTTTGATTATTGAAATAGCTTAAATTACTTTGGCCTCATTGTGCAACAAACGAATCAGCTCATCCAGGTCACCGGCCGCGATGATTTTACAGGCCGATTTCTGGGCTGGCTTCTCATACAGGTTAACCTGAGTTGCAGGTTCTTCTGCAATGGGATCTATAACTTTTAGGGGTTTTTGTCTGGCCATCATGATACCACGCATATTGGGAATGCGGAGTTCACTTTCTTCTACCAAACCTTTCTGGCCGCCAATTACCAAAGGAAAGCTCGTTTGCAGAATTTCTTTACCTCCGTCAATTTCTCTGGTTACCGTTGCAGTACTGCCCTCAATTTCAAGACCAATACAGGCATTTACGAAATTATAAGACAAGAGATTGGCCAACATACCCGGAACCATTCCTCCATTGTAATCAATGGATTCTTTACCGGCCAGAATCAGATCAAAACCTTCGGATTTAGCATAAGCAGCAATCTGCCGGGCTACAGACAAACCATCGGTAGCCTCTGTATTAATGCGTACGGCATCATCTGCACCAATAGCCAGTGCTTTTCTTAAGGTCGGTTCTGTGCTATTGTTTCCTACATTGACCACAGTGACAGTAGCTCCCTGTTTTTCTTTGAACCACATAGCCCTGGTAAGAGCAAATTCATCGTAGGGATTGATGACAAACTGCACACCGGTCGTATCGAATTTGGTGTTGTTATCCGTAAAATTGATTTTGGAAGTGGTATCGGGAACATGACTTATACAAACAAGTATCTTCATTCTTAAAAGTTTATTTCATTAAATAGGTAAAGCGGCACGAAGTTATAATAATTTTTTTAAAATACTATGCATGCATAGTAAAATTTAGTGCAAAATGATTTTAAAACCTGTATTAGTTACAAATTTTGCTAAAAAATATTTATTTTTGCACCTCTTAAACCATTTTTTATCATTCAACCCATATTTATTAGGGAAGAAGTGGCAGGAATGGAATAAGGAATGATGTTAATTTTAAAATTAAATATCTTTTAATGAAAACAATTCAATTTCGAGAAGCAATTGCGGAAGCGATGAGTGAAGAGATGCGCCGTGATGAATCCGTTTACCTGATGGGTGAGGAGGTTGCTGAATACAACGGAGCTTATAAGGCTTCCAAAGGAATGCTGGATGAATTCGGCCCTAAACGTGTAATTGATACACCGATTGCTGAACTTGGATTTTCAGGTATTGCTGTTGGTTCTGCTATGGGCGGCAACAGACCGATCGTTGAATTTATGACCTTTAATTTTTCTCTGGTGGGTATAGACCAGATCATCAACAATGCTGCAAAAATCAGACAGATGTCCGGCGGACAATTCAATTGTCCGATAGTTTTCAGAGGCCCCACAGGAAGTGCTGGTCAGCTTGCAGCAACACATTCTCAGTCTTTCGAAAACTGGTTCGCTAATACGCCCGGACTAAAAGTAATCGTGCCCTCAAATCCTTACGACGCAAAAGGTCTGTTGAAGGCAGCGATCAGAGATGACGATCCGGTTATTTTTATGGAGTCGGAACAAATGTATGGCGATAAGGGCGAGGTTCCTGAAGGAGAATACGTGCTCCCTATTGGTGTTGCAGATATAAAGAGAGAAGGAACCGATGTTACCATTGTTTCTTTTGGAAAAATAATCAAAGAAGCATACAAGGCTGCTGATATTCTTGAAAAAGAGGGAATTTCAGTTGAAATTATCGACCTGAGAACCATTCGTCCGATGGACCACCAGGCTATCTTTACTTCTGTCAAAAAGACGAACAGGCTTGTTATCCTGGAAGAAGCATGGCCTTTTGGAAATGTGGCCAGTGAAATCGCCTATCAGGTTCAGGAAAATATATTCGACTATCTGGATGCTCCAATTCAAAGAATAAATACAGCAGACACGCCGGCTCCTTTTTCACCGGTATTACTCGAAGAGTGGCTGCCCAATGCCAACGACGTAATTGCTGCAGTTAAAAAGGTAATGTACCTTAAGTAATCAAATTTTCTAATAAGGAAAAAGCCATCTGAAAAGGTGGTTTTTTTTCTTTTGTCAGTTAAAAATGCCGTTAGAAGAACCAAGGCATTTAAGCAGGAATAATTATCTTTGTCCTTATTTATTCTGTATTTTCTAAAATGACAGCCTTTTTTTAATTTTTTTTTATGACAGAAAGTAACGATGAAAGTTTGTCTACCTATTTTGAAATAGAGACTGGTTTTTCCATGATCAAACTGACGAATAACAGCTCGAAGGCTTTGAATTATTTTTATAAGAATGAAGGGGATATCATCCAGATGCATTTCGGTTTGGCAGGCACCTATAAATTGAACTTTAATCAAAGGACCTACCAGATCCCGGTACCTGAAAGCACTTCTTATTTACTGTATAATCCCCAACTGCAGCTGCCCGTTGATCTCGTCCTGGATTCTAAGAGCAAAGCCTTGATTTTACTGATCTCTATTGAGAAATTTCATTCTTTTTTTACCAAAGAGGCAAATCTGATCCATTTTTTAAATCCGGAAAATATTGATAAAAAATATTATCTGGAAAAGGCGCTGGAACCCACATTGATCCTGACCCTGAACCAATTGTTTCACTTTGGGTTGCATTCTTCGCTTGAAAAATTGTATACCAAAGGAAAGATTTTTGAACTCCTGAGTCTGTATTTTAACCGCTCTGATGGAACCGATACCCAAAAATGTCCGTATCTTGAAGATGATGCCAATGTCGAAAAAATTAAGATTGCCAAAGATATACTGATTAAAAATCTCGTTGAACCTCCCTCCCTGCACGATCTCGCAAATCAGGTCGGTTTGCCTTTGCATTATTTAAAGGATGGTTTTAAACAGATCTATGGGGTAACCGCGTTTGGCTTCTTGTTCAATTATAAAATGGACTATGCGCTGAATCTGCTGGCTACAAAAAAATACAATATAGCGGAAGTTAGTTTTGAGGTAGGATACAGTACTCCAAGTCATTTTATTGCAGCCTTTAAGAAGAAGTATGGTTCAACTCCGAAAAAATATTTACAGAGCCTGAATTCCTGATGGCGCTAGAAGAAAACAAGACACGGAAAAACGTACTTAAATTGAAGAGGTTATCTGAAATTTTTTAAATGTAAAAGTTACATGGCTCTGAGCCAAATACAAAAGATATGATGAGCTTGAAAGGCTTTTACCGGAAGGATTATTGTCAATTATTTGTATGAATAAGAAAATTGTATTCTTTCTGGTTGCTGTTTTCTTTGTCCATTCAAATATCCTGGGGCAGGTTAAGGTTGGCGGACGTGTAATTGATGAAAATCAGGAACCCGTTCCCTTCGCCAATGTTATATTTAAAGGCACCAGCATTGGAACCGTTTCTGATGAAAAGGGAAGTTTTTATCTTGAAGATAAAGAATTTCATCCAGAACTCGAGGTTTCATTTATGGGCTTTGAAAAAAGCATTATTCCTTTAAAAGACCGCAATTTTAATTTGGTTATTGTTCTGAAAGAAGATGCAGCCGTTTTGAACGAAGTTACGGTTTATTCAGGTCGTGTAAAGAACAAGGATAATCCCGCTGTAGCCATTCTGAAAAAGATCTGGGAAAACAAAAGGAGGAATGGAATTTACTTGTATAACCAATACGAGTTCAGCAAATATGAAAAAATTGAATTTGACCTGAATAATATCGATGAAAAACTGAAGAGTAACCGCGTTTTTAAGGGGATGGAGTTCATTTTTGATCAGGTGGATACCTCTAATATAACCGGAAAACCTTATCTGCCGATTTTTATCAATGAGTCTGCTCATAAAGTATACGGGACAAATACCATCCCCAAAAAATACAATGAAAAACTGCTTGGAAATAAAAACTCAGGTTTCCAGGATAACCAGGGACTTATCGCATTTATAAAGCAGCTGTACGTAGAATATGATATCTACGATAATTATATCAAGTTCTTTGACAAGAGTTTTAACAGTCCACTTTCCAGATTGGGTCCGACAGTTTATAATTACGTATTAAGAGACAGCTCATTTATTGACAACAAATGGTGTTACAACATTGTTTTTTATCCGCGCAGACCCAATGAACTGACCTTTAAAGGAGATTTCTGGGTAAACGATACCACCTTTGCCATAAAAGAAATTGAAATGTATGCCAATAAATCCGCCGACGTAAACTGGGTGAAAGAAATATACATTGAACAGGAATTTGAGGTATTGAATGACAGTGTGTTTTTATTGAAGCGGGATCATTTTATGAGTGATTTTGCACTCAGGACCAATGATAAGTCCAAGGGTGTTTACGGCAAGAGAACAACGCTGTACGACAACCATATATTCAATATAAAAAGGGACGATGAATTTTATAAAAAGGAAGTACTGGAGTCAGAGGAAATTTATAAAAAACCAGATTCCTTCTGGGCTGAGAACAGGATGGAAAAACTAAGTAACGATGAACTGGGCATCTACAAAATGCTCGATACACTTCAAACTGTGAAAAGATTCCGGGATCTCAACAGTGCAGCGGAAATCCTCACTTCAGGGTACTGGCAGATAACCGATGGCTTCGACTGGGGACCTATATTTTACACTTTTGGATTCAACGAAGTGGAAGGATTTCGTTTGCGTTTTGGGGGGAGAACCTATTTTTCAAAATCGGATATGTGGCGACTGCAAGGTTACCTGGCTTACGGATTTGGCGACAGCCGGTTCAAATACGGAATTGAAGGCAGATGGCTGGTTGAAAAAAAGAACCGTATTACGTTATCACTTGGGAACCGCCGGGATGTTGAACAGCTCGGGGTGAGTTTAACCACTTCCAATGATGTACTCGACAAAAGTTTCGCTACGACCTCCCTGTTTACCAGCGGAGCCAATTCTTATCTGAGCGATGTGAACATCTCGAATGGAAAAGTAGCCATAGAACCGGTGAAGAACCTCCAGTTTATTGTGGGAGGTACCTATAAGAAATTGCAGTCAGCTGATCAGGACCTATTTAATGCGGATTATATCGATGAAAACGGCAATATCCAGTCGCATATCAATCAGTCTGAAGCGAACATCGCCATTCAGTATACCCCCGGTAGAAAGCCCTGGGGTTTGGGTGTTGATCAGGGTGTAAGTAATGAAGGCAGATTTCCCACCTTGTATTTTAGTTACACCAGAGGCATTGAAGGACTTTTTAACAGTGATTTCGATTATCATAAACTTCAGTTCTATTATGAACAACCCTTTCAAATAGGATTGCTGGGCAGGACCAAGGCTTATTTTGAAATAGGAAAAACGATCAATACAGCTCCCTTGCTGCTTCTGAACATTGTTCCGGGCAACCAGACCTATTTTATCGGGCAAAGGATCTTCGACCTGCTCGACTATTACGAATTCGTAACCGATGAATATGTGTCCTTGCATCTGGATCACAATTTTAACGGAAAATTATTTGCTAAGATACCTGCCCTGAGGAAGTTGCAATGGAGGGAATTGGTTGGAATAAGAGGTGTGGTTGGAAATATTTCCGATGAAAATATTGCCATCAATGCCTCTGATATTACCTATGTAGCGCCGGAAAAATTATATTGGGAATACCACGTAGGTGTTGGCAATATTTTCAAATTAATCCGCATAGACCTCGTTTACCGAGGCAGTTATAAAGATATGCCGGGTGTTACCAAATTTGCTGTTAAAGGCGGTCTGGGATTCTATTTTTAACGGTCGAAATACCAGTTGAACAGATCCGATTTAACACCAACAGTAAACCAGGTTGTCTGATCATCCTGTACCTTCGCGCTGGATTGTAATGGGGAAAAATCCCTGAAAGTGAATCCTGCAAATAATTTCAGGTTGGTCACGGGGTTGACGATATATCCACCTTGAATATCTGTGATAAAAATATTGGTGGTATTTCCTTGTCCAACCTCATTGCCGTAATCCGAAACCCGGTCATCATAAGATACATAGATATCACCACCATAACTCACCTCCGAATTTTCAAAATCAAAACCTTTTTCGCCAAGGATTAGTTTTAAGTCGCCAAACCAACGGTTTTTGGTATACCGGGCAATGCCGACGACTTCCCAGAAGTTGCCACCCCATAAATGCGCAATGGCCTGGTTGTAGTGTCCTGAATTTAAAGTTACGTCACCATGGGCGAAAGTATAAGGTGCTGACCAGTTGAATTCTCCCTGCAGCATCAGATTATCTATTTTAAAGGCGTTGTAGTATTTTCCACCCAATTGCAGGGCAAATTTATTTCCCCAGTAACCATCTCCGCTGAATACTTCATCAACAGTCATTTCATCGATCAAAAACTGACTGTATAAAGAGACATTGCTGTTGATCTTATATTTCATATTCAGACCGATCTGAACATTTCCACTATTGTCACCGCCGTTTGAAAATTCAACAGCACGGTAAAAAATGATGGGATTAAAAAAGGAAACATCGAAACCGTCATAACTGTTTTCATTGGTAATAACGGACTCGAAAAGACCAATATTGAAATTTTTAGTAATATTCCAGCTCAGGTGGTGCATGGCCACATACTTTCTCAAATTGGTATTGTCATCTGAGGCCACAGTGCGAACATCATCCATCCACATCCACAGATTGCTGTATTTTATTTTCCAGAATTGCGTGTTTATCTTTAAAAAAGGATAGGGTGAGGCTACATCAGAGAGAAAGAAGCTTCGGTATCCGTCCCCGATAAAATTTTTTCCGTTACCAAACTGAAAATTAAAGAACTCATTGGGGGTATAGCTTAAATAGGCTTCAGCCACAGGGTAATCAAAGCCATCTTCTTTAAAACCTTTTGCCTTGCCTCTGCCGGGGACAATAGCACTTGCTCCGATTATGGCACCGTATTCCCGGGTGGTGTTATTTATGTATTCCGCGAAACGGCCCTGACTTTCATAAAATGAGGTTGAAAAGCTGAACTTTTTACCCAAACTGCCCTGAACCTGGATAGCACGTGTGTTGTTGTAGGTGTAATCTACAGCATCAGAATTGTCCTTTCCCAGCTGAAGATCGAGTGGAATGTTTACAGTGAACCAGTAATTTTTACCCTTGACCAAAAAAAGGTGTTCGTTCCAGAGCTTTCTGCCGCCCCAGCTTTTTTTATCCTTTAATATGGCTGTCCGGTTGGCCTCGAGATCAATATAGGACTTTACCTCATTGAACAAATAGGGTTTGGAGGCAGTATGTGTGTTGTTTCCCTGTTCCAGTTGGAAAATGATCTGATCGTACTGGGTATGGGAAAAAGGGATGTTCAGCTCGCTGCTGGTTTCCGGAAATAAACTTGAGCTTACCGGTTCTACAGGCTCCTCAGCGACGAGAGGCTGTTCAACTACCTGCTGTACCTGGGGTTCTGATGTAACTATGTAGTCGCCGGAAGTTCCTGGCAAGGGGATTTCCAGGGGAAACAAATATTGTTTTTCTATGTTCCTGCCATTGTAAGTAGCGGGAACTACCACCGGCAGATCTGCAAAGACCCTTTTCACTTCCTGCTCCAACTCCTGGTAAATGGCGCTTACATGCAGCACGCTGATCTTACCGGTATTATCAACCAAAAAGATGACATTTACCTTACCATGATAATTTTCGGTAATCGCCTTTTCAGGAACCCGAAAATTGGTGATCACATCATGGCGTAATTTCTGAAAAAAACATTTCTCGGTTTGTTTGGTATCAAGACCTTCACAGCCGGGGTAAACCGGCGCTTTTTCGATCTGTGCAACAAGAATACCGGTAAAAAAGAACAGGGTAATAAAGGAATATAAAATTTTCATATCTTTTTTTAAAATTCATTTCTGAGGATACATGATCACCTTCAAAAATGGATTGCGGTGCAAATCTAAACGATTTTCTTTACAAGATTGTTTGCAAGGACATATTTTTCATTGGTTTCCGGGCAAACGGCCATGCCTTTATCGTCAAAATTCAGACGATGCCCATATTCGCTAACCCAGCCAATCTGCCTGGACGGATTTCCAACCACCAGTGCATAAGGCTTTACTTCCTTCGTCACCACGCTACCGGCACCGATCAGTGCATATTCACCTATATTATTTCCACAGATGATGGTTGCATTTGCACCAATGGAAGCACCTTTCTTTACCAGGGTTTGTTTGTATTCATCTTTGCGGATCACAGCACTGCGGGGATTGATTACATTGGTAAATACCATGGACGGGCCCAGAAAAACGTCATCTTCGCAGATAACACCGGTATAGATGGAAACATTGTTCTGCACTTTTACGTTGTTCCCTAAAACAACCTGGGGAGAAACGACCACATTTTGTCCGATATTGCATTTTTCCCCGATGGTGCAGTCAGACATAATGTGACTGAAATGCCAGATCTTTGTACCGGCACCGATCCGGCAGTTCGCATCAATAACAGCTGTTTCATGCGCAAAATAAGAAGTTGAACTCATACTATATTTTTTTGATTTAGATTTTAACTGGATGCCAGGTTGTTTTCACTTCCTGCAATTTTTCGATAAAATAAGGAGATTCATCGCTTGGATGCTCCCAGTTTTGCTTTTTGTAAAAAACAACTCTTTTGATATTCTCACTGGCCAGTTCGTTAATTTTCTTCATTTCAGCTTCTTTGTTTCCGCAATAAACAATTGCATTTACATCCATATGAGAGGCCATTTGCGGAAGGATTTCAGCGGTTTTACCTGTGAGAATATTGACCACGCCTGCAGGCACATCAGAAGTATTCAGCACCTCAGCAAATGAAATGGAGCAAAGTGGCCTGGATTCGCTAGCCAGCAGCACCACGGTATTACCGCCCACTATAGCAGGTGCCAGAACGGAAACAAGTCCGAGCAAAGAATCATTTTCAGGAGCAATGATGGCCACAAGCCCCATGGGCTCAAGCACTGAAAAATTAAAATGACTGCTATTTACAGGATTTACAGTGCTGAAGATCTGCTGGTATTTATCGCTCCAGCCTGCGTAGTACACCAATCTGTCAACAGACAATTCGAGCTCTTTGACAGCGGCTTTTCTGCTGAGTCCCTGTTTTACCAGCTCTTCAACGAACTGTTCCTTTCTCGCCTCGAGCATTTCGGCTATCCGGTACAGTACCTGCCCTTTTAAGAGCTGTGATGCTTTATTCCAGCCCTCCTGAGCTTTCCTGGCAACCACCACCGCATTTCGGAAATCTTTTCTTGAAGAGAGGCAGATATTTGCGATCAGGTTCCCTTTTTTGTCTCTGATAGCCTCATACCGGCCTGATTCCGTTCTCGGAAAAGCTCCCCCGATAAATAATTTGTATGTTTTGAGCACGTCAAGTCTGTCCATGGTATGCAAATTAATCAAATTTTAAATAGGGTTTTAATCCGTGTAAACCGCCTTCCCTTCCAAATCCGCTTTCTTTGTATCCGCCAAAAGGCGAGGCTGCATCGAATTTATTAAAGGTATTGGCCCAGACTACACCCGCATTTAATTTTTGGGTCATATGAAATATTTTTGCTCCGTTTTGAGTCCATACACCTGCAGACAAGCCATAGGGAGTATTGTTGGCCTTTTCTATGACCTCTGCTATGGTTCTGAATGTTTGTATGGTAAGTACCGGCCCGAATATTTCCTCCTGAACGATTTTATGGGATTGTGAAACCTCCATAAACAATGTGGGAGGACACCAGTTGCCTTTTTCGGGTAGGTGGCATTCGCTCTGATAGATCCTGGCACCTTCCTTTTTTCCGAGCTCGATATATCTGTTGATCGTATCGAGTTGTTTTTTAGAGTTAATGGCTCCGATGTCTGTGTTTTTATCCAGTGGATTGCCGACGATCAGTGTTGACATTCTGTCCTTTAGTTTTTGTATTACCTGTTCAGCCACTGACTCCTGTACAAATAATCTGGAACCGGCGCAGCATACATGTCCCTGATTAAAGAATATGGCATTGACTATACCCTCTACTGCCTGATCGATTGCGGCATCTTCAAAGATGATGTTCGCACCTTTACCTCCCAGTTCGAGACTCAGTTTTTTGTTGGTACCGGCCGTTACTTTTTTAATAAACTTACCTACTGCCGTTGAGCCGGTAAAGGCAATTTTTGCCACATCGGGATGTTGAACCAGTTCTGCACCTGTTGACCCATCACCGGTAATGATGTTCACAACTCCTTTAGGCAAACCGCTTTCCTGTATGAGTTCTGCCAGTTTTAAAGCAGTTAGGGGAGTAGTTTCGGCAGGTTTGAGTACAACCGTATTTCCCGTTGCCAGAGCCGGGGCTATCTTCCAGGCCGCCATAAGCAAGGGAAAATTCCAGGGAATGATTTGTGCGACTACACCCAGCGGTACCGGATTTCGGTTCGGGAAAGCATAGGCGAGCTTGTCGCTCCAACCCGCATAATAAAAAAAGTGATTCGCAGCCAGGGGAACATCGATATCCCGCGATTCGCGTATGGGTTTTCCCCCATTCATTGACTCGATGACCGCAAATTCACGGGCGCGCTCCTGAATTAATCGCGCTATTCTGAAGATGTATTTTCCTCTTTCCTGTGGTTTTATTTTTGACCAGGATTTAAACGCATTTTTCGCTGCGCTGACGGCCAGATCAACGTCATCTTTGTCTGCCATAGCCACTTTTGCCAGTATTTTCTCGTTTGAAGGATCTGAGGTTTCAAAATACACCTTGTTTTTGGGTGGCACGAATTGTCCGTTGATGAAAAGATCATAACTTGATCTGATCTGAACATGGTCTGTAGCTTCGGGTGCAGGAGCGTATTTCCAGGCTGCCTTAAACTTGATATTTTCGGTGGTATCTTTCATATTTAATCCTTTGAAAAATAATTATCGGATTGATAAAAACCTGTTTTGGCTTTCCATAATTGCATGAGTATATCATTTGCAAGGCTGCTGGCCCCAAAACGGAAAAAATCTTTATTCATCCATTGTGCACCCAGAACTTCATTGAGCATCACAAGATATTGAAGGGCAATTTTCGAGGTGGAGATACCGCCTGCAGGTTTCATCCCAACCATCCTTCCGGTTTGCAAATAATAATCTTTTATAGCGCTAAGCATTACATAGGTAACAGGTAATGTGGCTGCAGGCTGAATTTTACCGGTGGAAGTCTTTATGAAATCAGCACCGGCGTGCATGGCTATTTCACTGGCCTTTCTCACGTTGTCGAGCGTTTCCAGTTCCCCTGTCTCGAGTATTACTTTGAGATGGGCATGCTGGCAGGCAGTTTTTATCGCAGCAATTTCATCAAAAATATACCGGTAATTTCCGGAGAGAAATTCTCCTCTTGAGATGACCATATCAACTTCATCAGCACCCTCATCAACGGCCATTCTTGTATCGGCAATTTTAATTTCCAAACCTGATTGTCCGCTGGGAAAAGCAGTTGCTACGGAGGCAACATGTACACCGGAGTTATGAAGGGCCTTTTTGGCATACCTGACCATTGACGGATAAACACAAACCGCAGCTGCAGTTGGCAGTCCGGGCATGGATTCATGAAGGTGCATGGCCTTATAGCACAACTGCTCCACTTTTCCCCGGGTATCTTTACCTTCAAGTGTTGTGAGATCCAGCATGCTCAATGCCAGCTTCAAACCCTCAGTCTTGCTTTCATTTTTGATGCTTCTGGAACAAAAGCGCTGAATTTTTTCTTCAACGCCCAGGGTGTCAAAAGATGGGAGGTTTTTTAAATCAGGAAACATGAATACAATTTAGACCCTCAAATTTACAAATTAATTGATAGGTTAAAGAATCTAATTTATCAATGTTTTTCTCCAGGACTGATCAGGTACCCTCTTCAACGATCAGGGTGATAGGCAGGGTATATTTTACACCCACTGGTCTGCCTCTTTGTTTGCCGGGAACCATTTTTGGCAATTTCTCAACTACCCGAACGGCTTCTTTTTCAAGTCTGGCATGTGGTCCTCGTGCTGCCACATTGGTGATATTGCCATCTTTGTCTATATTGAATTGAACATGGACTTTTTTCTTTCCGGCCGGCAAACCCAGTTCAGATGCCAATCCGGTATTGAAATTGTCATTTACGTGTTTCTGTATTTGATCCTGCAGGCATTTTCTCTTTTCTTCCTTGGATCCCTTACAACCCGGAAATATGGGTGCTTCTTCAATGATGGCAAATGGTACATCTTCAGGGACTTCTTCCACTTCAACCACTTCATTGATTACCTTGATGTCATTTACAACGACAGCCTGGTTTTGATCAGTTTCTGTAGATTCGAGTACGGTTTCCTCTATTTCAACATTATCCTTAATGATCTCTATTTTTTCGGGTGCCGGTGGAGGAGGAGGCAAAGGTTTTGTCTCAATAATTCTTTCCGTGAGCGGAATTTCTTCCACTACTTCTGTTTGTGAAATGAGGTTTTTAAGTTCATCAATGGATCTGTCTGCGGTTTTCCATTCAAGAGCAATATAAATTACGAATAAGGCTAAAGCGAGACCTAACTGAAAAAATATTTTGCTGTGGGGAGAGAGTCTTGCTCTGCCATGTTTTTTGACTAACATAACTGAGGAATTTAGAATTAACACCTCTAATTTACGAAATTTTCAAAAGATAATACATGATAAATGTCAGTTATTTGCGCATAAAAAAACCGCCTGAAAGGCGGCTTATAAAGACTGTTTTTTTATAATATTTATTCAACAACCAAAGTAATTGGCAGGGTATACTTCACACCCACAGGCCTGTTGCGTTGTTTACCAGGAGTCATTTGAGGGATCTTCTCAACCACGCGCACAGCCTCTTTTTCAAGACGGGCATGAGGACCTCTGGCCTGAATATCAGTAACATTTCCGTTTTTATCGATTTTGAACATCACATAAACCTTCTTTTTACCGGGAGCTAAGCCCAGTTCATTGGCCAAACCTGTGTTGAAATTTTTTGCAACCAGTTTTTCAATGTTGTCCTGAAGACATTTCTTCTTTTCAGTATTGCTGCCTTTACAACCGGGATAAGTAGGTACTTCTTCGATAATTGCAAAAGGCACGTCTTCAGCAACATCTTCTTCTTCAACTACTTCTTCGATCTTTCTGATTTCAACGACTTCATTTTGATTTGTTTCTGTAGATTCAAGAACCGTCTCAACAACTTTTTCGTTGTCTTTGATGATTTCGATTTTCTCAGGAGCCGGTGGAGGTGGTGGAGGTGGTTTCACTTCCTGAATTCTCTCGGTAATCGGCACATCAATTTCCTCTTCTACTGTATTCTCAGCTAGGCCAAGGTCTTTAATGGTCTTGTCAAACGTTTTCCATTCGATACCAACGTAGATTACTAAAAGCGCCAAAAGAAGGCCTAATAGCATAAATTGCGTGTTGTGTTTTTCGAGGTTTGCCTTTGGGTTTTTCTTTAATTCCATGCTCAATAAGTTTATAGTGGGCTAATTTAATGAAATAATTTACAAATAAACAAATGTCTCAAGTCTTATTGTACCAAAAAATAAATTTTTTAAATAATATGAGCGCCAACAATATGCCGATAAAGTTTGCCAGGGCATCATACAAATCCGCCGTTCGGTACGATGTTAGTCCTTCCTGCATACCTTCAAGAATAATGCCATAAATTGTTAATAAAATTAACAGGCTAAATTTAAATTTGTTTATGTGAAAGTGATTTCTGAAAGCAAATAACCAAACGAAGGCCAGGGTAAAATACGCTAGTGCATGTAAATACTTGTCCTTCGAGTGTATATGTAAACCCAGATCGATTTTTGGCAGGGAACCCAAACTTAAAACAGCAATAAGTACTGTATTAAAAATGGCAATAATAAAAGCGTTACGCTCCAATAACGTCTTTATACGCTGAAGCATTTAAAAGCGAATCAAATTGTTTAGCGTCCTTTATTTTGATCTTAATGATCCAGCCATCTTCATATGGATTTGAATTTATACTTTCAGGTTTTGAAGAAAGATGCTTGTTGAATTCCAGGATTTCACCGGAGACAGGCATAAACAGGTCAGATACAGTTTTTACCGCTTCCACACTGCCAAATACTTCTTCCTGCTCTAAAGATTCGCCTTCTGTTTCGACATCTACATAAACAATATCGCCCAATTCGCCTTGTGCAAAATCGGTGATGCCAACAGTAGCAATATCTCCTTCCAATTTTATCCATTCATGGTCTTTGGTGTACTTTAGATTTCCTGGTATATTCATGAGCTATAGTTTTAATTTCCTATTATGTACCGCAAGCTGATTCCGCTGTTGATTGCTGTTCTGGGGAACGTTGTGGATATTGCAAATTTAGACTTATTATAATCAAAATAAAAAGAAGTTAGTAAATTTTTATTCAGAGAATAGTCAACCAGAATTTTTATGTTGGTTAAATTTTGCCCACCTGTTATTTGGTTGTTTTCAATATCATCTGTCAGGCCGTAGGAGCGGATTACAGTTAAATTATCTCTGAAACCGAGATCGGCCTTGATATTTATATCTCCCTGAAAACTGGTAATCTTTTCACCCGTTTTGAACTTTAATCTTACATTTTTAATCCGGTAACCCAGGCCTACGACGATCTCTTCTCCGTTGATCTCTGTAACGGTGTTGTTGTTAAAGTTTAAATTCAGTGCCTTGTCCTTATTAAAGGCAGCCCGCACGGAGAAGGAATTTTTCATGGTCAGATCAACCCTAACCAAAGGAGCAAACTCTTCGATCAGACTCACCCCATTGTACAATTTTTCAGGATTAAAATTTCCTGAAATATCCCGGTTGATATCGCTGTAGGGGTCATCCTCAACGTATTTCAGATTATTTGTAAAAGACAAAACGGTGTAAATGGACCGATAACTGTTTTCAACCGTAAAATTCCTGAAATTCTCTCTAAACCAGCCAATTTCCATAAGTCCTTTATAAGTGATTCTCCAGTTGGGTAATGGGGTGCTTCTGAAGGCATCCAGCTCTATGGAACCGGCATCTTCTCCTGAGTATGCCGCCAGAAATGCGGGCAGAACGACATCCTGGTTTGTTTCACCGAAACCATCGATATTGCCTCCTGTTTTGTCGGCCAGGCGTTGTGAAATAATTGCCCTGTTATTTTTAAATTCCTGAAATAAAGCATCTTCATCAGAAAAGCTGGATTTCAGCATAAAATAGGAAATGCTGAAATTACCCACTCCGTTAATAGGTGATTCATTGAGAATATCATCCACCACATCGAGCTGCTGCACAAAACTTTCAGTATAGGTTCTGTTACCAAAAAGTTCCATGTCCAGATTCCTGGTGGGTCTGATACTCATGGAATAATCAAATTTTTCGAAATGTGATTTGTTGTAATTTCTGCTGTAGACATTATCTGCGGTACTTCGGCTCAGGAGCCATCCATTCCTGAGGGCCGTATCCAAAATATCCGACTGGCTGCCGAACACAAAACCCAGAGAAGGGGCAAAACTGCCGTTGTAGCTGTCGAGTCCCATAAATCCGTTTTCAGGTATATATCCCGGTAAAAAAGTACCGCTGTTTTCTGTATAGGCAAGTCGTATATTTTTTATTGAGGTCAGTAGATCTATTCCGAATCTGCCGATTTTTTGCCCTGTATCACCTGATTTTTCCTGTTTTCCCGGCTCGGGGGGTAGCACCATACCATTCTGATCTACCCTTACCGTTTTCTTGGTGGTATAAAGCTTGTCCAAATTGAACTGCTGATAAAGCCGGTCCATGACGAGATCACCCGAAATGGTCAGGGTATTTGCATTTTGTATTGTGTTGCCAATCAGGTTGATGTTTGAAAAGGCCGGTGCCTGCCAGTCATAATCGGCAGTATAACTGATGGTTGAGTTTATGAAATCGAGGTATTTAAACTTATCAAAGGGCAGCTTATAGGATCCTTCGAAAGTCTGGTGGTAATGCTCAGGCCTTCCAACAGTAAAGAAATTGTCGTAAAGCTGTACATCTTCATCGGCACCATAATTGTCATACACATAGCTGTCAAGTGCCCTGAAGGTGAACTGAAATGATTTGGTAAGATCAAAGGCAATGAGGTAGTCCCAGTTAAACATATAGTTTCGCTGGGTGAGCGTTGGAAGATCCGGCAATCCTTCTACCAGAGACCTTGATAACTGTTCATTATAGGACCGAATTACATTGGTATTGATAGCAATAGAGTTCGGTATGAAATTGATATTAAATTCTCTCAGGAAACGCAGGTAATCCTTTTCCGCTATCGGTCCCAGATTTTTCAGTGGCTCATAGAATTTCGGCTGCATGGTATAAGAATAATTCAATGAGGTTCTGAGTTTTTGATCAAGGTATTTTTGGATATTGTAATTGCGCTGGTACATGTCGTTGTAAGAATATGAGA
Organism: uncultured Flavobacteriaceae bacterium; assembly: GCA_963816075.1. Taxonomy (GTDB): domain Bacteria; phylum Bacteroidota; class Bacteroidia; order Flavobacteriales; family Flavobacteriaceae; genus Namhaeicola. The sequence continues at coordinate 692,110 of CAWFJI010000009.1, forward strand.
AAGACAGGTTCTCCAGATCATAGAAATGCGGTTTTCTGTTGAACTGTGTTTTGTTTCTTCTTACATTTATAAAATTAAGGCTCCTTCTTTCGGTATAATCCCTGGCAAGATCACTGTCGGTTGTGCCGTCGTCAAAAAGAACATCCTGGTATCTCGGATCGTATTTGGGATCGCGGAACTCCTCGGAATAGCTAAAATTCAAAGGAAGATTCAGTCCAACCCTTTTAGGAAGTAGCTGACCCAGGTTAAGGGTCGAAATAATACCGTACTGCTTCACATCTTCCTGGCTTCTCTCATTGACGCGCTGGTTGATCGCGCCGAACCCCTGGGTAAAAACATTCCCTGAAAGCGATAAATTGGCGAAGTCTGCCATATTGAGATCCGCGTTGAAATTGGCTGCATATCCGGCATCGTTGTCAAATTTCGCCAGACGCAATTCATTGTACCAGACTTCCATACTTTTGGGCACCGTGCTTCTGTTCTTAACACCCAGCATGATCGTTCGCAGATTCGAGAGGTTGGGGTTACCTTTTACCCTGATCCTGTATTCTGCCGGTTCTCCGGATACAGGAGCCGGATAAAGCTCTCCCGGCAGGCCACCTTCTTCATTTCTTTTCAGCTTTAACTGACCCAGTTCGCTCAGTTTTGTCCTCATGTTATTTTCCTCCGGCCAGATCTCATCTTCGCTAACTGCACTAAAATCAGTTATTTTTAACGGGATTTCTATTTGGTAGAAATTCTCGTCATTATCACTGCCCAATCGCACTATTGCCAGAAGGTCATCATCATTTACGGGTGTCTCGCCCATGACCGATTCCGCATGCAGGAACATGAGCAGGTCTGAATACATACGCATGTCAAAATTGGTATTTTTGAAAACTGCTCTTGTATCGCCGGGTTTCAGATCATCTATTTTAACTGATAGGGATTGCTCATTCTGTTGTTGTATGGTTGTTGTACCCTGCAATTCTTCTCTTTTTATTCCCGGCGGTAGGACATAGGGTATGGGCTGTCTGTCGCTGTTTTCTTCAATATTTACTACACCTACTTTGAAATTTTGATTCTCTAAAGGATCGATCTCCTGAGGCGGTTTTATTTGCTCATCCAGGGTTTGGGTGTACCTTCTCCAGTCTCCCCGTATGAGCTGAAATTCCCCGAAGCGCAATACCACAGGAATTTTAAATTTGGTCAGGAACATACGCATGAACCGGATCGATGTAAAACCGGACATGTTGTTGATGATGTTGTTCGGATCTTCAGGGGTTGTGATCGGAATACGGAATTGATACCAGGTTGCATTGTCGGTGGTCCCATCGGCCAGTTTCACACTGACTTCCTTTTTATCGACTATATAATTTTGCCCTACCACGAAATCATTTCTGTTGAGCGACACCTTATACTGAAAATAACTCTCTGCGGTGCTCATCGTTTGATCCTTATTTATGTCCTCTACATCAGGAAAGGAGGTCGCAGCTGTCGGGTAATCTTCGGTGGAGGTACCCGGCGTGGCAGAATTGCCTTCGGTCCTTGTGAAATCCCTGTACCGGCTTATGATGGTCGCATTTTGTTGATCGAGCTCAGATCCCCTGAAAAATTTGTAATTATCGGCCGCCGGATCCGGACCGAATTGCGAACCAAAACGCTCTGCCTCCTTACTGTCATTGATACCGTCGAGTCCAAGATCCTGATTGGGTCGGGCTGCATCACTTTCAGGGAAAGCGTATAACAGCGATTGGTTTTTCGGGATAGAGGACCAGGGCGTGAGCTCAACATTCTCGCCGGGTATTTGATTTCCGTCTTCCGGTAATCCGTTTTCAAACATTTTTCTGTCATCCTTCAAAATGTCCTCAGAAACATTTCCAAAGTTGAAATAAAGTTCGCCAACAAAATCTGCCGGCCCGGGGGGTACAAGTGGACCACCTTCCTCCGGTTTAATAGAATAGTTTTCATAAGGATCCAACAGCCAGAATTCGATGTATTCAATGTTTGCCTGCTGGAAATTGGTGGTCGTCATCGGACGCATGATACCTCCCCACCTTTCTTCAGGATTGGGATATTTCCCATTGCCGCTAAAACTGTCGTCAAAACTGTAAGTACCTCTTTCCGCAGGAAAATAAGCCAGATCAAAGGTTCTTACGATATTAGACTGGGTGACATCCAGTTCTGTCTCAGGGAACAGCTCCTGGTAATCAATTTGACGTACCTCGGCCCTCGACAATTCCGTATTGTCAATGTTGGCTGGCTTTAAAGTTGATCCATAAAAAAGCTGGTCAATATTGTACCAGGAGAGTTTGGATCTTTTAGCTCCTGTTCGCAACAATTCCGGCAAACCGGCGGCGAGATTTCCATCATTAAAATCCAGGTCACCGGATTGACCCTGTGGGGTACTTCCCAAAAACCATTGCTTGGGTGATTTGATATCGATGGGTATTTGAGAACCCTCAAAATCATCTACATATGAAGTAGCCTCTCCATTCAGATCAATCCCATCAGCAGAGCCCGGCAACAAGTAAGCTATTTCAGCCCTGGCCGAAAGCACCGATTCAACATCGGTATCGATATTGGGTAATTTATTTGCAAGCTTAGTCAGAAACGGCACCTTGGCCGTGTAGTTTAAATTGACTCCAAAAATCGTATTATCAATTGGCTCAAAATTGTACTGCGCCTTTTGGGTAAGCGGCCTTTCATTGATATTGACGATTGATCCGCCCAGGGCTAAATTTTCGTTAAAAACGTGAAGAACATCCAGTCCCCAATACCTGGTTTGCTGCTGGGTAAAGCCCATGTTGTTCTCCACAGAAACCTCAATCGGCGCATTCGAATCAAGCAGGGTAGGATTGATGATCTGTACATTTCCAATGTTGTAATCAACAACATAGTCTACCCCCTCCAACAATTCCCTGCCGCCACTGGTAACCCTTACAGAACCCCTCGGTACGTTAAAGGCTCCCAAAGGAATTCCGTTTTTACCGTCTGACTTGAAATAGCCTTTAAACAAATATTTGTCCTTGTTCTGAAATTGTGTCTGGGCTTCCATCTGTGTTCTGTCATACAGCTCATTGAAGACAAAGATATCGTCGTCCGGATCAAGGATATTATCCAGATAACTCCCAAAGGGTTCAACGGTTGGAAAGATCATGAATCCCTGCTGAGAATTCATGGTGATGTTTTCTATATAATCAAAAAAACCATCTCCTTTTTCCAGTACATTGTCATTCTGGTCCAGCCGGTCCAGTCTTAAGACGTTCAGTAAGGTTTTGTTCTGGACAGACGGCGTTTTGGCATTTTGTAAAATATTCACCGGTACACCGGTAGCGTCATCATTGTACATGACTTCAAGCCTGAAATTCGGTTCCTGCAACTGAAATGCTCCCGGAATTTCGTAAACATTTTTCATCATAAGGTCCCAAAGTGGAATACTGGTGGTGATGATCTCTGCCTGTAATAATTTTACGACCAGGTTGTCCGGGGCAACAATACCATCACCCGACAGTTCGCCAACCTGATATACATTTTGTCCGTCGGTATATTCATAAGCTACTGCCAGAACATCACTGTCAACCAGCCTTCGGTTCAGGGTAATAAAACCGAGCTGGGCATTAAATGTAAAATCCACACCCTGAACCAATTTTCTTGCGTTCTCAAGTATGGTATAATCCCTTCCCTGTTGGAGCCCATAAGGAGCTAAGGCCGCACTCACATTCTGTATTTGTCTTATAGGCGAATTCAGGGTTAAGAGATTGTTGATATTGTTTGCCTCATTAGATGGATCTTTTGCTCCGGGATTCGGAATAACAGCCGGGGATCCAATGTAAGCTGAATTGTTCTCACCCAAATCGGCCAGGGCAACAATATTTCTTGTGTTCTGCGTAGTAGAATTCCTGTTGGTTACCCACAATTCCAACCGTGTAATGTTATTTGAAGAATTGATCAGGGGAAAATTCACCAGGGCATTTTCATAGGTATTCCTGAAGAAATGTGCCAGGAAATAGTGCCTGTTCATGTCGTAGTTGCTCGCTTTGAACTCAAATTCATTGATCAGTGAACCTCCCTGGGCTGATACCATCTTCGATTGTGAGCGTTGTTGTGAGAAAATACCTGTAACTGTGGTTTTGCCAAACTGCAATTCGGTTTTTGCCCCAAAAAGGTTTTGGACTCCTGTAACCAGGGAATTTCTTGATGGCATGCTCACATTACCCACCTCAATTTTGCGGATGATATCATCTTCGGTTGGGGTGTATTCTATCTTGATCAGGTTTTGAAAATTAAAGGTGGATTGGGTGTCAAAATTGGCATTTACCCGAAGCCTGTTTCCTATTTGGGCGTTTAAACTTGCATTGATTTCCTGATCAAAATCAAAAGTTAAACTCTCTCGGTTATTTTCAGACAACTGAGGATTTTCAACATATTGATAAATTATACCCATTTTTAACAATACGGAACCCTGTGGGTTTATGTCAATTTCATTTCCTCCAAAAACATTTTCGAAGAATTTTGAATTCACATAATAAATGGGTAGCAGATCCCTTTGTTCGGCGGCAGTCTCTGTGTTTTTTCCCTCTATGGCACTGATCTTTGTTTTGGAGTATTCCAGCATATCTCTGTTCAGCCGGTATGTTTCATACTCTTCCTTGGTCATGTAGGAAGGATGTTTTATCAGATAATCTCCGATTTTTTGATAAAAGATGTATTTCCCGCTCTCAGGGTCATAAATGACTTCAAATTTTGTAGGGTCTGTCAAAAAGAACCTCCCTTTTTGTTCATTTTTGAAATTGTATTGCAAGGCAGGAACTGTATCCCCGGCTTTAACTGTTTGACCGGAATTTTCTTCATTCTCCTGAGAATTTTGGCCGAGTAAGGTAAAGGGAAACAAAAATAAGGATAAGACAATAAGACTCCGATATGTAAATTGTTTGAGGGTAAGCAATTTTACAATTTTTTAAGTGCCTGTTTTATTAACTCTTCCAAGGAAATATCAGGGTTTTCTTTCAGAAGGGTCAAAACCGTTTTTTCTGAAATTTTTCGTGAAAAGCCCAATACCTCTAAAGCAATTAACGTCTCGTTCTTAATTGTATTGTCAGTTGTTAATAAGTCATTGGAAATGTTGAAAGTTTTTTGAATTTTATCCCTCAGATCTACGATTACCCTTTGAGCTGTTTTTTCTCCTATTCCCTTCACGGATTTAATCAGGGCTACATCCTGTGAGGCAATGGCGTGCTGTATTTGTTCAGTTGTCATCGAAGAAAGCATAGTGATGGCTATGCTTGGGCCAACACCGGATACCGATATCAATAATTTGAACAGCTCTCTTTCCAGTTTGCTGTAAAAACCGTAAAGAATATGTGCATCTTCCCGTATCACCAGGTGTGTCTGCAGCAGTATGTTTTCCCGGTCAGGAATCTGAGAATAAGTCTGCAGTGAGATATAAATAAAATAACCAATGCCGTTACATTCAATAACAACATTGGTTGGGTTTTTTTCTGTGAGCTTGCCGTTGAGGTGGGTGATCATTTATTTCTTTTAAAACTTGCCAAATGTATGCATAATTAATATTAAATCGAAAGCACCTCAGGTATTTACAGCATGCATAAGAATACGGCATTCAGTTTTACTTTTTATTTGCTTTTGATTTGGCCAGTTTTTCTTTTTCCTGCGCATCCACAACGGCTACACTCACAATATTCACAATCTCATCGACAGAGGCGCGTAACTGGATCAGGTGGACAGGTTTTTTAAGGCCCATGATGATCGGTCCGACGGATTCTGTTTTATTGAGTTCCTTTATGAGCTTATAACTGATATTTGCAGATTCAAGGTTTGGAAAAATAAGTCCGTTTACCTTTTTCCCTTCAATTTTGGTAAAGGGGAATTTGGAAGACCTCAACACTTCATTTAAAGCAAAATCTGCCTGAAGTCCACCGTCGATGCTGATGTGCGGGAATCTTTCGTGCAGGATTTTTACAGCCTGCTGAACTTTTTTAACCGAATCAATTTTAGAGGCGGAAAAATTCGAATAGGACAACATGGCTATATTGGGTTCCACACCGAATAATTTCATCATTTTATACGTGAGGTGTGCAATTTCTACCAGTTCTTCTGCGGTGGGATTGATGAGCATCGCAGTATCTGATAAAAAGAGCGGCCCGCGTTCGGTTAGCATTATGTTCGTTGCAGACACCCTTTGAACATCATCCTGTTTTCCGATCAGTTCGATCATCGGTTTTGCTACGGTTGGGTAAGTACTGGTATAACCGGTTACCAGCACATCGGCCATGTTGTTGTTTACCATCATGGCGGCAAAATAGTTCCGTTCCCTCATTTGTTTTTGTGCTGCGAGCAGGGTCAGACCCTTTCTCTGCCGCTGTTTCCAGTATTGGTCTGCAAAAACATTTCTCCTGTGTTCTTCATCTTTTGATTTGGGGTCTATAATCTCAATATCTTCATCAAAACTCAACTCCTTCATCAGGGCGTGGATCGTTTTTTTATCACCCAGCAGGACCACCTCGGCTATCCCTTCTTCATATACAATTTGAGCTGCTTTTAGTACATCGAGTTCATCGGCCTCTGCAAAAAGTACTTTTTTGGGTTTCGCTTTTGCACGACTCGTGATCATGCGCATGAGTTTGTTTCCTGTGCCCAGTCTGTCTTCGAGTGATTCAATATATTTATCCCAATCCGTGATGGGCTGTCTGGCGACTCCGCTTTCCATGGCAGCTTTTGCAACAGCAGGCGGGATTTGTGTGATCAACCTGTGATCAAAGGGTTTGGGAATGATATAATCCTTGCCAAAATGCAGTTTTTTTTCTTTGTAGGCTATGTTTACCTGTTCAGGAACGGGTTCTTTTGCCAGATCTGCCAGTGCATGAACAGCTGCCATCTTCATCTCTTCATTGATCTTTGAAGCCCTTACATCGAGTGCTCCTCTGAAAATAAAAGGAAATCCGAGTACATTGTTCACCTGATTGGGATGGTCGGAACGACCAGTTGCCATGATGATATCCTTTCTGCTCTTGATCGCCAGGTTATAGGATATTTCCGGATCCGGATTGGCCATTGCAAATACGATCGGATCCTTGGCCATGGACTGAACCATTTCCGTACTCACCACATCGCCTTTGGACAAACCGATAAACACATCGGAGCCTACCATGGCTTCCTCCAATGTGCTTAAATTCCGGCTGGTTGCAAATTCTATTTTTTCCTTGGTCAGATCTTTTCTGCTCGTGGTTATTACACCTTTGCTGTCGCACATAACTATATTTTCGGGTTTCACACCCAGCTTTTTGTAGAGTTTTGTGCAAGAGATGGCTGCAGCACCGGCCCCATTGATCACGACCTTCACATCTTTTGCCTTTTTTCCTGTTATTTCCAGCGCATTTTTTAAAGCAGCTGCAGAAATAATGGCTGTTCCGTGCTGGTCATCATGCATAACAGGAATATCCAATTCTTCAACAAGACGGCGTTCAATTTCAAATGCTTCCGGAGCTTTGATGTCTTCCAGGTTAATTCCCCCGAAAGTCGGGGCTATATTTTTTACTGTCTGTATAAATTCTTCAATGTTTTTGGTGTCAACTTCAATATCAAAGACGTCAATATCGGCGAATATTTTAAAAAGCAGGCCTTTTCCTTCCATAACAGGTTTTGATGCAAGTGGTCCGATATCACCCAATCCCAGTACGGCTGTTCCATTGGAAATTACAGCGACAAGATTGCTTTTTGAAGTGTATTTGTAAACTTTATCCTGAGTCTCGGCAATCTCTAAACACGGGTAGGCAACACCTGGTGAATAGGCCAGAGAAAGATCGCGCTGACTTGCGTGCTTTTTGGTGGGAATTATGGCGATTTTACCGGGTTGAGGAAACTCATGGTACAATAAAGCGTCTTTTTTATTAATTTTTGAACACATAATGATTAAATTTTATACAACAAATGTATGCAATCTAGTTATGGGTTTCCGAAGAATTTTCGGGTTTTTGTAAGAAACTTATGTTACGTTTGAGCCCCAAAAATTTGGTTCGTTTTACCGCTGATTTGGAAAAAAAATTATTGAAAGTTACCTCAGTCAGGTGATCCCAGTCTTCCTTTTTCAGGGAAAGCAGGTCGCCGGAAGGTGCAAAAGCCGGCTCCAGATGCGGAATGGAAAATCTGTTCCATGGGCAAACATCCTGGCAGATATCGCAGCCAAAGATCCAGTCTTCAAATTTTCCCTTCACGAATGCAGGGATCTCTTCCCGGAGCTCGATGGTAAAATAGGAAATACATCTGCCGGCATCTATGGTTTTTCCTGGCAGGATTGCCTCGGTCGGACAGGCGTCAATACATTTCGTACAGGTTCCGCAATGATCTGTTTTTAAAGAATTATCATAGGAAAGTTCAATATCTAATATGATCTCGGCCAGAAAGAAAAAGGAGCCCTGCTGCTTATTGATGAGCAAAGCATGCTTGCCGATCCAGCCCAATCCGGCCTTTTCTGCCCAAACCCTTTCCATTACAGGTGCTGAATCAACAAAACTTCTTATATTGATGTCACCCGAATGTTCTTTAATATATAGAACGAGCTGATCTAACTTTTTTTTAATTACCTGGTGGTAATCCTGTCCATAAGCGTATTTTGATATTTTATAGGTATCTTTTGCCTGAACTTCCGGAGGAAAGTAATTGTAAAGCAGGGAGATTACCGTCTTGGCACCCTCTACCAGCTTATCCGGATTGAGCCTGAGCTCAAAATGGTTTTCCATGTACTGCATCTTTCCTTGATACCCGTTCTTCAACCAGCTTTCGAGCAATGGGGCCTGTGATTCCAAATATTGGGAGCGGGCAAAACCGCAAGCGTGAAAACCGAGACGTAGGGCCTCGTTCTTTATTTGCTCGGTGAGCTGTTCTTTGGGGGTATGGTACGGCAAAACAATACTTTAATGTTCAGAGGAGCTAAAACAGACCACCCTGCTTGTAATTACCTGCTTTTCCGAGGTGCTTGTAAGCCAGTTCTGTTACCTCACGGCCACGGGGTGTTCTCAATATAAAGCCTTCCTGGATTAAAAATGGTTCGTAAACCTCCTCTATGGTTTCTGCATTTTCACCTACAGCTGTTGCCAGGGTGCTGATTCCAACCGGACCGCCTTTGAACTTATCAATGATGGTCAGGAGGATCTTATTGTCCATTTCATCCAGACCATGGGTATCAACATGAAGCGCATTTAAAGCAAAACGTGCGATTTTGATCTCAATCCTGCCATCGCTTTTAATCTGTGCAAAATCCCTGACCCTTCTGAGCAGGGCATTGGCAATTCTTGGGGTACCCCTGCTCCGGCCGGCGATTTCTATGGCTGCTTCCATGGTAATGGGAACATTCAAAATGAGTGCGCTGCGCTGAACGATGTTTGTCAGTATTTCTGTGCTGTAATACTGCAACCGGCTGATGATACCAAACCGGGCCCTCATGGGTGCCGTCAGTAATCCGGATCGGGTGGTGGCACCTATAAGTGTAAAAGGTTCCAGATTGATCTGGATGGTTCTGGCATTGGGTCCGGATTCGATCATGATATCGATTTTGTAATCTTCCATGGCAGAATACAGGTATTCTTCAACGATGGGGCTAAGCCGGTGTATTTCATCGATAAACAGCACATCCCTTTCCTTCAGGTTGGTCAGCAAACCGGCCAGATCACCGGGTTTATCCAGAACAGGGCCCGAAGTGATCCTGATATTGGTATGAAGCTCATTGGCCAGTACATGGGCCAGGGTTGTTTTGCCCAGACCCGGAGGGCCGTGAAATAAGGTATGATCAAGTGCTTCGCCTCTTAAATTCGCTGCCCTGACAAAGACCCTCAAATTTTCTAAGGCATGTTCCTGGCCTGTAAAATCATCAAAAGTGATCGGCCTGAGTTTTTTCTCAATGTCCAAGTCCTCCCCGGAGAATTGTCTGTTTGTTGCATCGAGATTTTCATTCATAGGATACGTATAAAAAGTAAAAACCCGGTCAGTGCCTGCCCGGTGGGGAGTTTAATTTTCGGCAATGTCGATATCAGTTGCAATCACTATTGCGCCGGGAAAATCAATTTTAAACTGAACAATATCGTGATCTGCCTGTAATTTTGTGTAATAATTTCCTGCCTGAATTTTCCAGTCCGGTGTATTGAAGGTCAGTTTTGCAGGAATATCAGGATACAATTTATTGAATTTATCTTTTATTCCATAAGCGCCCTGTTCACTGCCGTAATACAATTGTATCTTATATCCCCTGATTGTTTTCAGAGATTTGTTGTAGGCTATCTTTTGCGAAATGAGCTTATCGATACCTTCATTCGCCTTTATATTCATATCTCCGGATACCTGGGCATGCACGGAAATACATAAAAAACCAAATAAGACAAAAAACAGGGCATTTTTACTCATGATCAAATTTTATTGCAAAGCTAAAATATTGTTTTAAAATTAATTAAAAAAAATATTATTTAGAATTAGTATAAATTAGTGCCATCTTTCATTTTCACTTTGCCTGTTGTGGAGAAAATGTATTTTTGCAGTTGCTTATATTAATTCTGTGAAATTATGATAAAATTGTCTTATTTTTGATTTTTTTCACACTTTAATAAAGCCATCATTCGACAATACTTAAAATAATTTAAATAAAAGTTGTAATGCAAAGGAGCATATTCAAAAGATTGTATATCGGTTTTTCCTTTATATTTTTATTTTCCCTTGGTTTATCTGCTCAAGAAGCTAACCCCGAAAACGGTAAAAAGCTCTTTAATGCCAATTGTGCGGCCTGTCATAAGCTGGATAAAAAATTAATTGGACCACCTTTAAAAGGGATAAGCGAAAAACGAAGCCCTGAATGGCTGAAAGCCTGGATCAAGGATAATGCTGCTTTAAGGGCCAGCGGAGATAAAGATGCAATTGCAATATTTCAATGAATACAACGGCATGCCGATGACTGCGTTTCCGCAGCTGACAGATCAGGATATCATTGACCTTGTTGCTTACACCGACGATAAACCTGCTGCTTCCGAAGCGACAGTAGCTGTTAGTGCTGCAGACCCGAAAGTTACGCTTGGTAAACAATTGTTTCAGGCTAATTGTGCGGCCTGCCATAAACTGGATAAAAAATTGATTGGCCCTGCTCTTGGTAAAATAGCCGACAGGCGGTCAAATGACTGGTTAAAGTTATGGATCAAGGATAACGCCGCTCTCAGAGCCACTGGAGACAAGGATGCAATCGCTATATTTAATGAGTACAACGGCATGCCAATGACCGCTTTCCCGCAATTATCAGATGGGGATATTGATGCCATAATCGCATATACTACGGCCGGAGATGCAAAGCCTGCAGATGCTGCAGAAGCAACAACCGTTTTGGCTACACCCAGATCCTCAGGCAAATGGATAACCTATCTGGTCTCGTTTGTCTTGCTGGCATTTGTTGTCTGGGTTTTTGTGAGCAGCAATAACGGATTTTTGAAAATCGTATCCACTATTTTCGTTCTCCTGGTTTTTGCTTATCTGTTGTTCGGAAGTTTATTCACAGTAGGTGTAGACCAGGGTTACAAGCCAATTCAGCCTATCGCGTTCTCTCATAAGATACACGCCGGTGACAATAAGATCGATTGTCAGTATTGTCACTCTTCCGCAAAACACAGCAAGCATTCCGGCATACCATCAGTGAATGTCTGTATGAACTGCCACAAAAGCATTGCAGAGTACAAGGGCAAGGTATCCTCTGAATCGGAAAAAGCTTTTTATGACGCAGAAATTCAAAAGATCTATGAGTCAAACGGCTGGGATTCAGAAAAACTCGCTTACAAGGAAAACTATGAGCAGAAGCCTATAGTATGGACTAAAGTTCACAACCTGGCTGATTTTGTATATTTTAACCATTCACAACACGTTACGGTAGGCGGAATTGCCTGTCAGACCTGTCACGGTCCGGTTGAGACCATGGAAGAGCTATACCAGTTCTCACCACTCACTATGGGATGGTGTATCGATTGTCATAAGACCACCAATGTGGACATAAAGAACAATGATTATTACAAGAAAATTCACGACGAACTGGCGAAAAAGTACAATGTTGCCAGTGTAACAGTAGCAGATCTGGGAGGTAAGGAATGCGGAAAATGTCATTACTGATGCACCTCCGGGATAAAGATCAAATAAAGCATAATACAAATAACGATAAGAATTAAATATGGCATCAAACAAGAAATACTGGCAAAGTGTTGAAGAGCTGAACGAAAGCAGCTCTATTGTTGAAAAGCTAAAACAAAATGAGTTTGCTGAAGAAATTCCAACAGATCAGTTTTTAGGAGATAAAAGTACTTTGAGTTCTTCTTCCACCAGTAGAAGAGATTTTCTTAAATACGTAGGCTTTTCCACTGCTGTTGCTTCCCTGGCAGCCTGTGAGGGTCCTGTTACCAAATCGATCCCTTACGTAGTAAAACCTGACAATATTATTCCGGGAGTTGCTGATTATTTTGCAACTACCATGGCTGATGGCTTTGATTTTGCAAATATCCTTGTTAAAGTACGGGAAGGTCGTCCGATAAAAATAGATCCGAACAAAGACGCAAAAAACAGGGAGACGAATGCCAGGGTTCAGGCCTCGGTTCTTTCCTTATACGACAACAACCGGTTGAAAGGACCCAAATCAAAGGGAGTTGCAAGTACCTGGGCTAAGGTAGATGCTGAGATATCAGCCATGCTGAATACCCTAAAAACAAATAATGAAAAAATTGTTTTTTTGACAGGAACAATGGTAAGTCCGTCCACGGCCTTATTGATCAATAATTTTAAGGCAGCTTACCCGACAGCAGAACACATTATGTATGATGCAGTTTCTGAAAATGGCATTTTAGATGCCATGGAGGAAATGTACGGCACCAGAGCCTTGCCGAACTACGACCTCTCAAAGGCGGAGCTCATCGTTTCCATCGGAGCAGACTTTCTTGGCGACTGGCAGGGTGGTGGATTTTCCGCCGGCTACGCAAAGGGAAGGATTCCAAAAAACGGCAAAATGTCCTATCATGTTCAGGTAGAATCGAACATGACACTTACCGGAGGAAATTCTGATAAAAGAATTATAGTGAAGCCTTCCGAGCAGCTCACTGCGCTTTCAAAATTATACCAGGGACTGGTTACCGGAATATCAACTACAGAGAATTCTCCATTGAATACCGCAATAGGGCAACTCACCAAAAAGATCAGGGAGGTTGGTTCCAAAGCGGTTGTTGTAACCGGTATCAACGATAAAAATGCCCAGTTGCTCGCCCTGGCAATTAACAATGCCATTCAAAGCGAGGCACTGGATGTCAATAATGTCCGTTTTGTGCGTCAGGGAGATGACAAAAAGGTCAGTCAACTGATACAGGAAATGAACCAGGGTTCTGTAGGAGCCTTGATGTTGGTGGAAACCAACCCACTGTACACCCTACCGAATGCACCGCGTTTTGCGGAAGGCCTGAAAAAGGTAAAACTGAGTGTTGCATTTTCCATGAGAGAGAATGAGACTACTGCCGCTTCAAAATATGTATTGGCTACACCCCATTTTTTAGAATCCTGGGGAGATGCCCTGATAGAACGAGGCCAGTACAGTTTGATACAACCTACCATACATCCTTTGTTTGACACACGTCAGTTTCAAGATTCCCTCCTGAAATGGATGGGAAGCGAAGATAATTACTACAGTTTTATCAAAAAGAACTGGGCCGCATCTATTTTAAAAGGAGGATCATTTAACAAAGTTTTGCAGAGCGGCCATTTTTCAATAACAGAAGAATTGATCCCGGTAACACCCAAAGAGCTTGATTTCAATGCGATTGGATTGGCACTTGGCCAGTATAAACCCGGGGATCTCGAACTAACCGTTTACACAAAGGCGGGAATCGGTGATGGGCAGCAGGCCAATAACCCCTGGCTGCAGGAGTTACCAGATCCGATCACAAGAACCTCATGGGACAACTACCTGCTCATCTCAAGGATCGATGCAGAGAAATTTGGTCTGACCAACAGAACCCAGGACAACGGAGCCCTCAACGGGGATCTTGTAAATATTGTAGCGGAAGGATTTACCCTCAGCAATGTACCTGCCTATATTCAGCCCGGTCAGGCACCCGGTTCAGTGGCAATAGCCCTGGGTTATGGCGCCGGACATTTACAGAAAGAAATGAGCGTTGGGCTGAATGCCTATCCGTTAAGCGGCGGTTTATTCAAAAATGTAAAAATAGAAAAAACCACAGGCGAGCACGAATTTGCCTGTGTTCAGCTGCAACACACCATCATGGGCCGTGAAGTGGATATTACCAAGGAAACTACTTTGGCTGATTTCACAACCAAACCAAAAAAAGAATGGAACAGCGCCCCTGTTTTTTCATTGGATCACAAGCCGGTAACACAGGACAAGGTTGACCTTTGGGAGCCTTTCGATGACAGTCTTGGAACAAAATTCAATATGTCCATTGATCTTTCTACCTGCACAGGTTGTGCAGCCTGCGTTATCGCATGTCATACAGAAAATAATGTACCGGTGGTAGGTAAGCATGAGATCAGGGTGAGCCGTGATATGCACTGGCTGCGTATTGACCGCTACTATTCAAGCGATATGACCATCGAAAAAGGCAAGGAAGATGGCTCATTTGGATCTGGAGATTTTTTCAATGCCATGACCCATCCTTCTGATGCACCCGAAGTTTCCTTCCAACCGGTCATGTGCCAGCACTGTAACCATGCACCCTGTGAAACGGTTTGTCCGGTTGCGGCTACCTCACACGGCCAGCAGGGCCAGAATCAAATGGCTTACAACCGTTGCGTGGGTACCCGTTATTGCGCGAATAACTGTCCGTATAAAGTAAGAAGGTTCAACTGGTTCAAGTATTTTGACAATGATCAGTTTGATTACAATATGAATAATGGCATCGGTAAAATGGTCCTGAATCCGGATGTTACAGTTCGTTCACGCGGGGTAATGGAAAAATGCTCCCTGTGTATACAAATGACCCAGGCAACCATTCTGGCTGCTAAAAAAGAGGGCAGGGCTGTGGCTGACGGTGAATTTCAAACGGCCTGTGCCAATGCCTGTCCAACTGGAGCGATCGTTTTTGGGGACATCAACAACAAAGAGAGCCAGGTGGCAAAGAAAGCAGAAGATGACAGAAGTTTTAAACTGTTGGACTTTGTTGGAACCAAACCGAATGTCTTTTATCAGTTAAAAGTAAAGAACAAACAAGAAGCCTAAAATAGCGGCCCTTGTATTTAAAAATATCAATTATAAATTTTAGTTAAGATTATGGCTCATTACGAAGCACCGATCAGAGAACCTTTAATTTTAGGGGATAAGACTTACCACGATATATCCAATGACATTGCTGCTCCGGTTGAAGGAAAAGCAAACAAATGGTGGTGGGGCGTATTTACTTTGGCACTCATATGTTTCTTATGGGGCGTGGGCGCAATTATTTATACCATCGGTACCGGAATTGGGGTCTGGGGTCTGAACAACAAGATCAACTGGGCCTGGGATATTACAAACTTCGTATGGTGGGTGGGTATCGGTCATGCCGGAACCCTTATTTCTGCTGTGTTGTTGCTCTTTCGTCAGAAATGGAGAATGGGTATCAACCGCTCGGCTGAGGCCATGACCATCTTTGCAGTTGTGCAGGCGGGATTGTTTCCGCTGATTCACATGGGAAGGATCTGGAACGGTTACTGGGTAATGCCTATACCCAATCAGTTCGGTACCCTATGGACGAACTTCAATTCACCTTTGTTATGGGACGTGTTCGCGATCTCTACCTATTTATCGGTTTCGCTGGTTTTCTGGTACACAGGTTTATTACCTGATTTTGCCATGATACGCGACAGGGCTACCAAACCTTTTCAAAAGAAAATATACAGCTTACTGAGTTTTGGCTGGACAGGCAGGGCTAAGGACTGGCAGCGTTTTGAAGAAGTATCTTTGGTTCTGGCCGGATTGGCAACGCCTCTGGTACTCTCGGTTCATACCATTGTATCCTTTGACTTTGCTACTTCAGTCATACCGGGCTGGCACAGTACCGTTTATCCGCCTTACTTTGTTGCGGGAGCTGTTTTTTCTGGATTTGCCATGGTGCAAACCCTGTTGATTGTCATGAGGAAGGTTTCTAATCTGGAAGCCTATATCACACGTCTGCATATTGAAAACATGAACAAGGTAATCCTGGTTACCGGAGGTATCGTTATGGTGGCCTATCTTTCGGAGTTCTTTATCGGATGGTATTCCGGAAGTCTTTATGAGGATTTTACATATTTGTCGGTGGGTGCTGCAACAGGACCCTATTGGTGGGCGTTTTGGGCTTTGATCCTGTGCAACGGTGTATTCCCCCAATTGCTGTGGTTCAAAAAACTGAGAACGAACTTTACCGTTTCTTTTATTATGTCCATCATCATCAACATCGGTATGTGGTTTGAGCGATTCGATATTATCGTGATCAACCTGAGCCGAGGACATTTGCCTTCTTCCTGGACACAGTTTGAACCCACTTTTGTGGACGTAGGCATTTATGTGGGAACAATCGGATTCTTTTTTGTCTTGTTCCTGTTATATGCCAGAACCTTCCCTGCAGTGGCACAGGCCGAAGTAAAATCGATATTAAAATCATCAGGAGAATATTATAAAAAAGAGCATCATTAACAAGGATGAATTGTGTATTCAATTTAAATTATAAGAAATGAGCAACAAAGTATTACAGGCAATGTACGATGATGACGAGGTGCTGATCAAAGCAGTAAAAAAAACCAAGGAGGCACACCATCATATAGAAGAAGTTTTTACCCCGTTTCCGGTACACGGACTCGATAAGGCAATGGGCCTGGAAAAAACGCGCATTGCGATCACTGCCTTTATTTATGGTGTAACCGGTTTAATCTTTGCTGTCTGGATGCTGAACTATATGATGATCCAGGACTGGCCTCAGAATATAGGCGGTAAACCGAGCTTCAGTTATGCCGAGAATATGCCGGCTTTTGTGCCCATCATGTTCGAAATGACAGTTTTCTTTGCTGCCCACCTGATGGTGATCACTTTTTATATGAGAAGTAAAATATGGCCTTTTCAAACTGCTTCAAATCCGGATCCAAGAACTACCGATGATAAGTTTGTTATGGAAGTGGCTGTTGACGGTAATCTGGAAGCGCTGACTTCTTTCTTAAAAGAGACCGGAGCGATAGAAATTAAAATTGCTGAAAAGAAGGATTAATATTTGTAAAGAAATTATCTCAAGATAGTATAAAATGAAAATAGTTTTTAGAGCAACTTATCTTTTTCTTGTCTTACTGCTTACCGCGTCCTGTAACGACTCGAAAACCACAAGAAAAGTGCAGTATATGGCTGATACCGATATGTACAATTCAGTTCCATACAATGCATATACAGAAAACCCAAATTTTAAAAATGGGCAAACATCGCAAATTCCTGTTGATGGAACCATATCCAGGTCAACCTTTGTTTACGATATCCCAAATACTGAGGAGGGTTACCTCTATGCCAAGGATTCATTGAAATCACCTTTGGAGAATAATGAAAAGCATCTTGAGAAAGGAAAAAGTTTATTTACCATATATTGTGCTGTTTGCCATGGCGATGCCGGCGACGGACAGGGTGTATTGGTCAAAAATGAAAAGTTCCTGGGAGTACCCAATTACAAGGACAGGGAAATTACTCAGGGAAGCATTTACCATGTGATTATGCATGGCAGGAACCTGATGGGATCGCATTCCTCTCAACTTACAGACCTGGAAAGGTGGCAGGTTACGCAGTATGTTGAGAAACTAAGAGCGGATCTGATCGTAAAATAAAAAATTAACAAGAAATAACGAAGTAAAATGTATACATTTTCCAGCAAATTAAAAACGTTTTCTATTGTTCTGATGCTTTTGGGTATTTTGGGGATTGCCTATGGTTTTCTCAGCGCTCCCAAAACAACCGAAGAAGTTAAAGCGATGATGAACCATGAAGAAGGCCATGGTTCAACGGCCGGCCATGACATTCAGGTCGCCGGGGATCACAGCGCTGACCCCGCAAGCGCTGTAGCCGAAGAAGAGGCTCATGCAGAACATTTGCTTCATCAGGCCCAGAACAGACCCTGGACCGCCTTTTTTATCTCTGCTTTCTTCTTTTTGATGATAGCTGTTACTGTACTCGTATTTTATGCCATACAATGGGCAGCCCAGGCAGGTTGGTCTATCGTGCTCTTCAGAGTGATGGAGGCCATTACCGCCTACATTTTACCAGGCTCGATACTTTTGTTTTTATTTCTTCTTGCAAGTGGCATGCACTTAAATCATATATATGCCTGGATGGGTCCTGAAGCAGCAACAGATGAAATTATTCAGGGCAAAAAATGGTGGCTGAATGTTCCGGGATGGCTTATCCGAAGTGCGATCTACCTGGTAGTATACAATGTATTCAGATATTTGTTGAGAAAGAATTCGCTGGCTTTGGATAATACGGGGGATATAAAGATCTATAAGAAGAATTTCAATCTGGCAGTTGCCTTTATTGTTATTTTCGGTATTCTGGAACTGTTTATGTCCTTTGACTGGTTGATGTCTTTGGATCCGCACTGGTACAGCCAGTTGTATTCCTTCTATGTTTTTGCAAGTATGCTGGTATCCGGAATTACCGTGATTGCCATGGTGACCATTTACATGAGAAGCAGAGGTTTTCTGCCTTTTGTAAATGACAGCCATTTACACGATCTGGCTAAGTATATGTTCGGATTCAGTATCTTCTGGACTTATTTCTTCTTCTCTCAGTTCATGTTGCAGTGGTATGCCAACCTGCCGGAAGAAGGCGCCTATTTTTACCCAAGACTGATCGGTTCTTATCAGTTGCTATTTATCGGTATGATCGTACTCAACTTTGTTTTCCCAATTTTGATCCTGATGAACAGTGATTTTAAAAGGGTGCCCTGGTTTATCATATTTACCGGACTTATCATATTAACAGGGCACTTCATTGATATTTTTCAGTTGATCTCACCGGCTACAGTGGGTGATTCCTGGTTTTTTGGCATCCCTGAATTGGGTTCTCTTGCTTTTTTCATGGGATTATTTATATTTGTGGTTTTTACCGCCATGGCCAAGGTACCTTTGCTCGCAAAGGAGAATCCTTTTATGAAAGAGAGCAAAATCTATCACTATTAGTCTCAGACTTTAATATAAAAACCCTATTTATTTAAATGAAAGCACTGTTTTTTATTTTAATTTTTGTCGTAATTGCCACTGCAACCTGGCAGTTCTTCAAATTATTGGGATTGATGAAGAAGGATCAAACAGCCTCCCATGAGGAGAATAACATCAACGGCTGGTTGATGCTGGGTTTGGGCGGTTTTATATACGGACTCATGGTGTATTCCATGTATCAGGGTAAAACGGTTTTGCTGCCAAGGCTTTCAGCATCGGCGGAAGGTGAGCACATCGACAATCTTTTCGTGATGACCATGGCTTTGATCATTGGTGTTCAGTTCATCACCCAGTTTTTGATTTACTTTTTTACTTTTAAATACCGTGGGCAGAAAGAAAGTAAAGCAAAGTTCTTTGCAGACAGCCACAAACTGGAAATGTGGTGGACAGTTACACCTGCGGTAGTTTTAACAGGCCTGATTCTATATGGTCTTTGGACCTGGAATAGCGTAATGGACACTTCTGATGCTGAAAATCCATTGGTTATTGAGATTTATGCCAAGCAATTTCAGTGGGAGGCAAGGTATAGCGGAGCCGATAATGCATTGGGTATGGCCAATGTGCGAAACATTGCCGGAATAAACACCATGGGCGTGGATATGAGCGATAAGAATGCACAGGACGATATACCGGCAAGAGAATTGCGCCTGCCCAAGGGAAGAAAAGTGATCTTTAAATTCAGGTCCCAGGATGTCCTTCATTCTGCCTATATGCCGCACTTCAGAGCCCAGATGAATTGCGTTCCGGGAATGCAGACCACTTTTGGATTTACTCCTACTGTAACCACTAAAGAAATGAGGCAGAACGAGATGACCAAAGCTAAATTTGCGGAAATTAATGAATTGCGAAAAGAAGAGGGTAAAGATCCTGTTGAATTTGATTATTTATTGCTTTGCAACAAGATCTGCGGAAATTCTCATTACAACATGCAAATGAAAATTGTGGTTGAAGAGGAAGCAGATTTTAATGCATGGATCAAAGAACAAAAAACGATTGCTCAATTAGTAACTAACGAACAGAAATAAAAGTTTATATTATGTCAGATCATCACCATCATCATAAAGAAACTTTCGTAACTAAATATATTTTTAGTCAGGATCATAAGATGATAGCCAAACAATATCTCATTACCGGGATGTTTATGGGTGTTATCGGTGTATTTATGTCCATGTTGTTCAGGCTGCAGCTTGCCTATCCCGGAAAATCATTTACTATCATTGAAGCTTTTCTTGGTAAAGGCGGAGAGGGCGGAGTAATGACTCCCGATATGTACCTCGGATTGGTTACCATACACGGAACCATCATGGTATTCTTTGTACTGACTGCCGGTTTGAGCGGCACCTTCAGCAACTTATTGATTCCCCTGCAAATTGGGGCCAGGGATATGGCTTCCGGCTTTCTTAACATGATCTCCTACTGGTTGTTCTTTCTTTCCAGTTTAATTATGTTCCTGTCCATTTTTGTTCATACAGGTATGGCCTCTGCCGGCTGGACGATCTATCCGCCGCTGAGTGCACTACCTCAGGCTATGTCAGGTTCAGGTTTGGGGATGACGCTGTGGCTGGTTTCTATGGCAATTTTTATCGCCTCTTCTTTAATGGGTTCACTAAACTATATTGTCACTGTTCTGAATTTAAGAACGAAAGGCATGAGAATGACCCGTTTGCCTTTGACCATCTGGGCATTTTTTATCACAGCTATCATCGGGGTAATCTCATTCCCTGTTCTTTTATCAGCGGCACTCCTGCTTATCTTTGACAGAAGTCTGGGAACATCGTTCTATTTATCTGATATTTTTATTCAGGGAGAAGTCTTACATTACCAGGGAGGATCACCTATTTTGTTTGAGCATTTGTTCTGGTTCCTTGGGCACCCGGAAGTATATATTATATTGTTGCCCGCATTGGGAATTACTTCTGAAGTGATCTCTACCAATGCGCGTAAACCTATTTTTGGTTACAGGGCCATGATCGGTTCTATCATAGCCATCGCTTTCCTGTCGACTATCGTTTGGGGTCACCATATGTTTGTTACCGGGATGAATCCTTTTCTCGGTTCTGTATTTACATTTACAACACTTTTAATTGCCATTCCATCAGCGGTAAAGGCGTTTAATTATATAACTACATTGTGGAAAGGTAATCTCCAGCTGAATCCGGCCATGCTTTTCTCTATTGGTATGGTTTCAACTTTTATAACCGGTGGTCTTACAGGTTTAATCCTTGGAGACAGTGCATTGGATATCAATGTACACGATACCATGTTCGTTGTGGCACACTTCCACCTGGTAATGGGAATTTCTGCCCTGTTCGGCATGTTCGCCGGAGTTTACCACTGGTTCCCAAAAATGTATGGAAAAATGATGAATAAGCACATGGGTTACCTGCATTTCTGGCTGACAGCCATCTCGGCTTATGGGGTATTTTTCCCCATGCATTTCCTGGGATTGGCAGGCTTACCGAGAAGGTATTACGAAAATACTGCCTTCCCGATATTCGATGACCTCTTACATATCAATAAGGTGATCACGGTCTTCGCTTTGATTGGAGGAGCAGCTCAGCTGATATTTTTAGCGAATTTCTTTATAAGTATTAAAAGAGGACAGAAAGCAAGTCAAAACCCCTGGAAAGGCAATACACTGGAATGGACTACGCCGGTTGAACACATACATGGAAATTGGCCTGGAGAAATACCCGAAGTACACCGCTGGGCCTATGATTATAGTAAAACGGATGAGAACGGCGACCTGTGGGAAGGAAAAGATTTTACCCCGCAGATTGTTCCTATAAGATCCGGCGAAGAAGAATTTTAATATCCTTTTATTAGTTTAGAGTTAAAAGTTCCAATTTATTTGGGACTTTTTTCATTTTGTTCTACATTCACCTCATCAATTGATCGGGTGCACATATATATATTATGATTAAAAAGATTTTGCTTCTCACGGGTGTGATCTTGGGCTTATTAGCCCTGGCTATTTTCCTTTTCGTGTATTCCAACAAACCTGATTATTCGGGCAATCTGAATTTAAAAGGCCTGTCGGAAGAAGTGACCGTATACTTTGATGAAGCAGGGGTGCCGCATATTTATGCTCAAAATGAGGGGGATGCTTATCTGGCACTTGGTTACTTGCATGCCCAGGACCGGCTCTGGCAAATGGAACTGGTCCGGCGGGTTGGAGCAGGAAGACTCTCTGAAATATTTGGAGAAAGCATGGTTGAAACAGATCAGTTTTTCAGAGGGCTCGGTATTGAGCAGGCATCAGCGGCTTCCTTATCAAAACTGGACACAACTTCCAAATCCTATTTACTGGCAAATGCTTATATCAATGGGATCAATCAATTTATAAAAGCAGGGCCTACTCCAATCGAATTTCGACTGCTGGGTATACAGAAAGAAAATTATTCCCTCAAAGATATTTTTAATGTTTATGGGTATATGGCATTCAGTTTTGCGCAGGCACACAAAACCGACCCATTTTTAACGGCACTTTTAGAAAAACTGGGGTCAGCCTATCTTGAAGACCTGGACATACATTTGAATCCCGGAGCCACACTGATACAAAATTACCACAGAAACCTGGGTACTGAAGTTGCTTCGAATCTGTCAGGCGCTGTTAATGAGATTATGGAAACACTTCCAGTACCTCCTTTTATCGGAAGCAATAGCTGGGTTATCGGTGCGAAAAAGACAAAGAACGGTAAGGTGATCCTTGCCAATGACCCGCATATAGGCTATTCACAACCTGCGGTATGGTACCAGTCGCATATAGTTACACCCGAACATGAAATGTACGGTTTTAATCTGGCACTGACTCCTTTTCCTTTACTGGGGCATAACCGCAAATATGCCTATGGTTTGACCATGTTCGAAAATGATGACATCGATTTTTATCTCGAAGACAGTTTACAACAATTCGATATAAGAAAAGAAGTCATAAAAGTAAAAGACAGCGACGACATCATTTTTGAGGTAAAGACCGGCAGAAATGGGCCTGTCATGAACGGACTGCTTAATAATCTGGATTCAACCAAAAACATTTCCATGGACTGGGTATATACCCGATTTACAGGCGATATGATCGGTGTAACCTACAAGATCTCGCATGCAAAATCACTGAGAGAATTCCGTGACGGCGTGTCCGAAATCCATGCACCCGGCTTAAATGTGATGTATGGAGATGCGGATAACAATATTGCCTGGTTTGCCGCGGCAAAACTCTACCGTCATGCTGAGGGAGAAAATACCAATTTAATTCTCGACAACAGAAATGGAAACAAACATGTGATTGAATACTTTGATTTTGACCAAAATCCGCAAGCGGTAAATCCTCCATGGAATTATGTGTATTCAGCCAACAACCAGCCCGGCAAGGTGGGAGATTATTTGTACCCCGGTTATTATGTTGCAGAAGACAGGGCAAAACGAATCGTTCAGTTGCTGGAGGCTAAGAAGGACTTTACCGGGGAAGATGCCAAAAAAATGATCAATGATGTGCAATCTGCTGTTGCTCCGGGCTTGATTCGTATTATAAGTCAGAATCTGACCAAAGTGAGTTTTACAGATAATGAGAATAAGGCATTGGAAATACTGACGAAGTGGGATGGAAATTATACGAAAAACAGCGTGGCACCGGTCATTTATAACAAGTTTCTTTATTTATTTTTAAAAATGACCTTTCAGGATGAAATGGGAGTGGAGGGATTCAATCAATTTATGGAAACGCATCTGAGCGAAAGGCAGATCGCTAAACAGATAAAAAACAAAAATTCGATCTGGTGGGATGACGTGAGCACCAAACACATCAAAGAAAACAACGACGAGATCTTTACCAATGCCTTCCACCTGACCATCAGCCAGCTTGAAGAGCAGTTTGGAAAGGAACTCAGAGACTGGACCTGGGACAAGGCCCTGACCGTCACCCACAAACATGCTTTTGACAAGGTAGCTTACTTGAAAGGGATCTTTAATGTAGGCCCGTTTCAGCTCGACGGAGGAAATGAAGTGATCAATAACCAGATCTTTGATATCAATGAAGAAGGTGTTTACCAAATAACCGCCGGCCCTTCAACCCGGAGGATCATTGATTTCAGCGATATAGAAAACGGCCTTACCATACTGCCAACCGGCCAGAGTGGTAATGTGCTCAGCAAGCATTACAGCAACCAGTCTGAAAAATTTATCAGGGGTGAGTTTGTTAAAATGATGCTGAATAAGGAAGAAATCGAAAGGTCTGAAGACAAACTGATCCTGAAACCGGTAAAGTAATGAACTTTGGCAATTATTAAATCACTGGCAATGTTTTGAGAGCTTTGTTCTGTATATTTCTTTTTAATTATGCTTATCGGGTTATTGGGCAATTCAAAGTCCGTAAAAATATATTATTTCCAGTGGCTCTTGTTTAAAGGATTGAAGCTAAACAATTACAACATGCCAGTACTGTTTTCATGAATTATAATCTCATTAAAACGCTCATATTGAGGCATATATTAAGTTTTGTTTGTTTATGGGTTTTCTTCATTTCCCTACAGGCATTTGGTCAGGTAACCGAAGATTCAGAAGTTTATTATGCAGGATTTAAAACAGTTAAGCTGACCGATTCTACCAGAATTTATAAACCCTATTCAGGTTTGTCAGATCGTTTGCATCACAGACCGGTTGAACTTGATATTTGGTATCCGTCAACAAGGAAGGGAAGTAAAAATCTTGTGTTTAATGATTTTTTTATTGCTCTGGAACAAAGGGCGAATCAATATCAGGTCGGGAAAAATTACGATGGATTGACAGAAGAACTTGCCCAATTCTATGCGATCCAGTCCGGACTTGAAGCCACCGCCGGAACTGAACTACTTCAGGCATCAACAAATAGTTACATGAATCTGATACCTGCCAATGAATCATTTCCTCTGATCTTTTATTTGGCAGGCATGAATGGAATGGGATTTGAGAACTTCAAAATCCTGGAAAGGCTAGCTGAAAAGGGTTTTATTGTGGTTTCTATCTGGTCGGTTGGGAGGTATCCGGGAGATATGACCAATCAAAAGGAAGATATGCTGGAACAGGTTTTTGATGCGGAATTTGCGCTTAAATACCTGAAAGAGCAAAAGGAGTTTTTAATGAATTATCAAAATGCAGGAATATTGGGCTGTAGTTGGGGCGGCATGAGCGCTGCAGTATTCGCTGACAGAAACCCTGCATTTACTTCCCTGGTTTCCCTTGACGGATCTGAAATTAGTTATTTTGGTGAATCAGATGAGGATGATACTTACCTGAGAGAAATCTTTCTTTCAGATCTTCTAAGGCCTGAGTACAGTAAGATCAATTATATGTATTTGGAGAGTGGTAATAAACTGGAAACAGCTACCCCTACTGAAGAATTTAATTTCTTTAAAAATTTGGGCAGCGATGAAAAGTACTATTTTCGTTTTTTGCAGAGCAGACACGAAGATTTTACCTGTATACCTTCAACCTTGCAAGCCTCACCTGAAGGCATAGAACTGCATAAACGGATCTCTGATCTCACTGTTTTATTTTTTGAAAAGTACCAGAAGAATTCAGATGATTTTAAATCGGTGTATGGAGAATTGGCCTCATCTGAATTTATCTCCACGATACCCTATGAGATGGAATCTAAAGGTACTGGTGATACCATGGTTCAGGGTGAAATCAGAGATGCCAATACCGGTAACCCGATAGCTTATGTCAATATGGGTTTAGTAAATAAGGAGATCGGTACTGTATCCAATGAGAGCGGTAAATTTGAATTTCAAATAAAACAGGGGATGGAAGGGGATCAAATCAGGGTATCCGCGATTGGTTATGAGGCAAAAACAGTAACGGTACAAGAACTCCTTTTGAAAAAAAATATACGCATTGATCTGGTCGAGGACATCAATGAACTTCATGAAGTAGTGATCAGTACCCGTGGCTTGAAAAAGAAAAACCTGGGTAATAAAACAAGCTCCAAATTCGTAAGTACCGGGTTTGGCTATGACCAGCTGGGTTCTGAAATAGGAATTGAAATAGCTGTCAGAAAACAACCTGTTTATGTGGATACATTTAATTTTAATATTTCGCATAACCGGTTAAGTGCCAAAGCACTATTCAGACTCAATATTTACGAAACAGACAGAGATAAGCCGACAAAAAACATAATGACCGAAAATATAATCATACCTGTTGATGCAAAACAAACCGGATTAATATCTGTGGACCTGACAGGATACAATATTGTATTAAGGGACAATGTTATCGCCACACTGGAATGGGTAAAGAATGAAGGTGTGAACAATAAGGGTGAAGCGATATACTTTTCGCTGGGTGTTTTTAACAGTGGCACCTGGGTCAGGCGATCACGAGAGGGACAGTTCAAAAAACACGGAAATATGGGTGTGGGATTTAATTTTGACGTACGCAACTGACCAAATATGGTTCCAGTTTCTTCAAAACTATCTTGTAAAGAGTTAATTTTCAGACTTTCGGACTATTGATTTACTTGTTTGAATGCAACACTTTTGTGCAGGAATTTCAACTTTTCTTCTGTCTAAATTTACTACATTTGTTCATCGGCAATGAGGTCTGCCATGAACCGTCTTATTAGGACTGATGACTTCTACCATAAAAAATTATAAACATCAGCATTTATGGTTAAGTTAATGCTACTTGTGGGTTTGGGCGGATTTATTGGAACCATCCTTCGTTTTCTTGTCGCTCGTTTTTTTATGACCTCTTTTGATTCAGTTTTTCCCTGGGGCACCTTTGTTGTAAATATTTTAGGTAGCCTGCTCATCGGAATCTTTCTAGGCTTGTCAGAAAAAGGCAACCTCATGTCACAGGAGTGGACTCTCTTTCTGACTGTTGGAATTTGCGGCGGATTTACTACATTTTCTTCATTTTCAAATGAAGGCTATATATTACTGCAAAACAAGGAGATCCTGCGTTTTGCGACCTATGCGAGTCTCAGTTTTTTCCTTGGACTTTTGGCGGTTTTTTTGGGCAGGGCAATCACCAAACTGATTTGAAATGGAAAATAATTCAGAAGCCTTGTTATTGCGCATTTTTATAGGATCAACAGATAAGATCAATCAGGAATTATTGTCCGAATCCCTTGTGTTTAAAGCAAAAGAAGCGGGTTTGGCTGGAGCCACCGCATTTAAAGGCATGCTGGGTTATGGCGCCAGTTCTGTGATCCGGTCGTACAAGTTCTGGGAAGTAAGCGACAAACTTCCTGTTGTAATTGAGATCATTGATGATGAGAAGAAAGTGCTGGACTTTTTTGAAACGATCCGGCCCATGCTCGAATCCATGCGCTACGGCTGTCTGGTGGTAAGGGAAAAAGTAGATGTACTTCTTATAAAGTCCGGTCACAGAAAAAAATAGTCAATTCTTGAATAAAATTATCTTAATATGAAAAAGCATATCGTTTACTGCCTGCTATTCCTGGTTTTCATCCGAACTTCAGCACAAGACCTCATGACGCCGGAATTGTTATGGAAACTGGGACGTCTGAGTTTAGAAACCGTATCACCTGATGGCAATACAGCCATTTACGGAGTGACTCATTATGATGTGCAAGCGAACAAAGGTACCCGTCAGCTGTATTTTCTCGATCTCAAAACAGGTACGAGTTCCCCCGTCACGGGGATCACAGGCAATGCAAGTGGATTCCAGTACGCGCCTTCAGGCAAAGCGATCGGGTTTCTGGTATCAGGTGTATTTTATGAAATGCCGCTTTCAGGCGGAGCTATGACCAAAGTGCTCGAATTGCCCGGTGGGGTTTCAAATGTGGAATACAGTCCTGACGGAAAATATTTATTATTCAGCACGGAGGTTAAAACAGGTGAGCAGCTAACAGATAAATACCCTGCTTACCCCAAAGCGAATGCAGTCCTTACCGATGACCTGATGTACCGGCACTGGAATGCCTATGAAGATGGCCTGAGCTCACAGGTATTTTACGTTCCTTACGGTGAAGGGAAAGTTTTGGGCAAGGCAGTAAATATTATGGAAGGTTCTGAGTTTGAATCACCCACAATGCCTTTCGGCGATGGGGAACAGTTGGCCTGGGCTCCTGATAGCAAGAGCATTTACTATATTACCAAACAAAAAACGGGTATGGCTTATGCCGTATCTACAAATACGGATATTTTCCATTATGATCTTATTACCAAATCAACAACAAACATCACCGAAGGGATGATGGGTTATGAGAACAGCCCGGCTTTCAGTCCGGATGGCGGTAAACTGGCCTGGCTGAGTATGAAGCGGGATGGCTATGAAGCCGACAAGAACGACCTGATCGTGCTTGATCTGAAATCAGGAAAAAAACAAAATATAACCGAGTTCTGGGATGAAACACTTGCCGCTTTTAAGTGGTCAGGCAACGGAAAGTCCATTTATTTTGAGGCAGGTAAAGAGGCAACATACCAGCTTTTTGAATTAACGCTTACAGATCAGTTAGCAGATCTCAAGCAGGGTAAGCACATCAGGCAGATCACCAGCGGGGACCATGAGATCACAGGAATGCAGGTTACAGGCCATGGTCTGCTGGCTGCGAGGAACGATTTTAATCATGCAGCGGAACTCTATTTGTACAACCAAAAGACAGGTGAAGGGCGAAAAATGACCGCTGTTAATGACGAGATCTATGCCAAAATCAGGATGCCGAAAATAGAAAAACGCTGGATACAGACCAGCGACGGGAAAAAAATGCTGACCTGGGTCCTGCTACCACCGGATTTTGACCGGAATAAAAAATACCCGGCTCTTTTGTATGCCCAGGGAGGCCCGCAAAGTGCCGTGTCGCCATTTTATTCTTATCGCTGGAATTTGCAACTCATGGCGAGCAAGGGATATGTGGTTATTGCTCCCAACCGCAGGGGCCTGCCTACTTTTGGGGTGAAATGGAATGAGGACATCTCAAAAGACTGGGGCGGACAGGCAATACAGGATTATCTATCAGCAGTAGACGAAATGAAAAAGGAGTCCTATATCGATGCAAAAAATATTGGAGCGGTTGGCGCATCGCATGGAGGCTATGCCGTTTATATGCTTGCCGGGATACACGAGAATCGCTTTGCAGCATTTATTTCTCATTGCGGTATGTTCGATATGAAAAGCTGGTATTTGAGCACCGAAGAATTGTTCTTTGCCAATTGGGACCTGGGTGGAAATTTCTGGTCGGAACCCGTACCAAAAAGCTTTACAGAATATGATCCGATCAATTATGTGGATAAATGGAATACCCCGATCATGGTCATTCATGGTGCCAAAGATTTTCGGGTGCCCTATAACCAGGGTGTGGAAGCATTTCAGGCCGCCAAACTGAGGGGAATTCCTTCTCGGTTTTTACTTTTTCCTGATGAGGGTCATTGGGTGCTCAGCCCACAAAACAGTATGGTTTGGCATACAGAATTTTACAAGTGGCTGGATACGTATTTGAAAGATTAGTGCATTTACGCAGCCCATACCGGAACTTTATCGCTTATAATTCTCCTGAATCGAAGGAAGATAAAATCAGTTTTATTTATCGGTTTTCTTTCTCGCCTCTACTGAAAAAACCATCGGGATCTTGTTGTTCAAATGTTGGATCCTGAATTTTTTTGGTTCTGCTTCCACGGTTTTATTAAAACAGTTATAGGGGGAATAATCGAATTCATCGAATGACAAAATTTCGAGTCCATTGCTGATCAGGCTGTTGATCACCTCACTGCTGCTGTGGTTCCAGCAGACATATTCCTGCTTAATTTCAGCGTTCCTGTCGGCATAGGTACCACTTTCTGTTTCAATGATGGCCCCGTCTTTAAAATAGTTGTACGCTACTTTTTCAAAGTCATTGTCGAACATCCAGACTACCGGATGAAACTCAACCAAAACAAATTTGCCCTTTGGTTTGAGATAACCGGAAATGAGTGAAGCCCACTGATTCAGGTCCGGCAACCAGCCAATAACGCCGTAACTGGTAAACACGATATCGAATTTTTGGTTCAGGTGTTGCGGGAGATCATAGATATTACAACAAATAAAAGAAGTATCTGTCTGGGCTTGTTTTGCAAGTAATTTTGCATTTTCTATGGCCCTGTCCGACAAATCGAC
Source organism: uncultured Flavobacteriaceae bacterium (assembly GCA_963816075.1). Lineage (GTDB taxonomy): Bacteria > Bacteroidota > Bacteroidia > Flavobacteriales > Flavobacteriaceae > Namhaeicola. The sequence goes on from CAWFJI010000009.1 coordinate 722,416, forward strand.
CCCGGTTACCTGAGCGCCCAACCGGCTAAGGGAAATAGAATCTTGGCCAAAATGGCATTGTAAATGCAGAATAGATTTTCCTTTTACATCACCGAGCAGTTTCAATTCAATTTCATTGAGAGAAGACTTGCCTTTTAAAAAACCGGGCACGTCATAAAATTCCGATTTTATGTGGACATCGGTTCTGTTGTTCCAGGATTGTTTGTTGATCTCTGCATAATTTTGTTCTGAAGTCATTTGCTATGAAATTAATCGGTTTATATGAATCCTTTCAACGAAGTTAAACTTATTTTTTGAATCAGAATCAACACAGGCAGAACGGAGATATGAGATAAAAGGGAATCAGGATGACAAGGTAAAAGGAAAAAGTAAAAAGGAAAAAGTAAAAAGTTCAAGGGGAATCAGGAGACAGGAGACAAGAATCAAGACATGAGAAAAAAGATAAAAGATAAAAGAATCATAACTACAACCAAAGGATATTTGAGCGATGATATAATATTTGTAAGTATTAAATCAAATGAAAAATAAACTAAAAACACGATTTATCAATACCTTTGATTATGTCTAAAAAACAGTATATTTCAAATACAGCTATTAAGTTGACGACAAGAAATAATTATTAAATAAAATCTTGTATGAAAAAAATCACGATCCAATTTTACCTGCTTCTTTTTGCATTTGTTTACCAGGGAATTGCGCAAACCAATCCTGTAATTGACTTTTTTCCTCCCGCTACCATTTTGCATGGGAACATACAGTACATCAATGATGCTTCGCCAAAGCACTTGCTTGATATTTATTTGCCGGCAAATGCCAAAGGAAAATTGCCCCTGGTAATTTTTATACACGGTGGCGCCTGGTTGAGCAATGATAAATATGCCGATATGGGTTACATGAAAAAAACAGTAGCCGAAATATTGAGCAGTGGGTTTGCCCTGGCATCCATTGATTATCGTTTTAGCACTGAAGCGGTTTTCCCTGCCCAGATACAAGACTGTAACCGGGCCATTTCATTTTTGTACGACCATGCTGATACCTACGGCCTTGATAAAAATCGCTTTGCGCTGATTGGTTTTTCGGCTGGCGGACATCTGGCCACGCTTGCAGGCTTGTCAAAGAATGATCAGATCGAAACATTTTTTATGCCCGGAACAAGTAAATCATTCAGTTTTAAAGCGGTTGTTGATTTTTATGGCCCTGCTGAATTGATCTTATTTCCCGGAGCTGATGATAAAAATTCCCCTGAAGCTCTCCTGATCGGTGCAGCACCCCTCGATCGGCCTGACTTGTCCAAAGCGGCTAGTCCGATAACTTATGTCGATGAAAAGGATCCGCCATTATTAATTGTTCATGGTGAAAAAGATGATCAGGTTTCGCCAAAACAATCCCGGCTGCTCAGTTCCTGGTTGACCGTGAAAGGGGTTCCGAATGAACTGATCATTGTTGAGGGAGCCCCTCATTACGGAGAAATGTTCGATTCGGATAAAGTGAGGAATAAGGTGATCTCTTTTCTTCAAAAACATTTGCGTTGAAAAGGGAATCAGGGAGCCAAGGAAAAAGTAAAAAGGCAAAAGTAAAAAGTTCAAGGGGAATCTGGAGACAGGAGACAAGAATCAAGATAAAAGAATCATCATTAATAAACTGCCTCGGTGGGCAGGCCTTTCTGTTGATAGGCAGGCTCAACACTCATAATTCAATTCGCTCTTTCTCTCTTTCGTTCATTCGCTCCTTCGAAAAACTGCATAAACGTATAACCGCATAACTTTTGCCTTTATCCTTTGTCCTTTGTCCTTTTTCCTTGTCTGGTATGGCATGCCTTATGTTTATGTTCGTATATTTGCGAATAACAAATGGATAACAGTACATGGCAGATATTAGCAAAACAGATTATTTCACTGCTGAGCAGGAACAAACGGCAAGGTTTGCCAAGGCATTGGGTCATCCTGTGCGGATAGCTATTTTGGAATTGCTCAATTCCCAATCCTGTTGTTATCATGGTGATATGGCAGACGAACTGCCCATTGCCAAATCTACACTTTCACAGCATTTAAACGAACTAAAGGATGCCGGACTCATTCAAGGCAGCTTTACACCTCCTACTACAAAATATTGCATCAATCGGGAAAATTTCACGCTTGCCAAAGGCCTGCTTGAAAAAGTCCTGAAATAAGTCTGAAAATTGTATTCGTATTTTTGCGAACAACGAATAATATTCGTATTTTTACGAATAGATTCTAAAATTTAATAGACAATGACACAGATAAAAGTATTCGGCCCCGGATGCCCGAAGTGCAAGGCTACTTATAACAATGTGCTTGAAGCGATCAGACAAACCAACACCGAAGCCCGGGTTGAAAAAGTCGAGGATATTGAAGAAATGATGAAATACAATTTGCTTACCACCCCTGTACTAATGATAGACGAAGAAATTAAAATCAAAGGTAGGGTGGCCCATGTTAGTGAAATTGTTGAACTTTTAAAAAAGTAATTCATTGGAAAAACAAACCTTGGTAAAAGAAATTTGCCCTACAACCACACAAACCTGGGTAAAGAATGGAGCATTGCTGGTTGATGTTCGTGAAAAAGATGAAATAGAACAATTGGCATTTGATGTGCCTGATATACTTATTATACCTCTTAGCGAATTTGAAGAACGCTATACCGAAATACCTAAAGACAAGGATGTCGTTATGGTATGTGCGGTTGGAAGCAGAAGTCTAAGAGCAGCAGGGTTTTTGGTAAATCACGGTTATACAAATGTGGTAAATATGCAACATGGTATAACACGCTGGGTGCAAAAGGGATTTCCGACAAAAGGAGATACTACCGTAGTTACAGGTGGGGGTTCCTGTTGTTCTTCTTCAGGTTGTTGTTAAAAAGTAACCGATGTTCGACTGGATACAACACATTGCCGACTGGCTGATCTATTCCTTTTTTGGGTTTGGTGCCGATACCCATTTGGGAGCAGCACTGAATTTCTTTGTCTATGACACAATCAAAATCCTGATTCTTTTGTTCCTCATCGTTTTTTTGATGGGGATAGTCAACGCCTACTTTCCTGTTGAAAAGCTTAAAAGCTACCTGAACCAGAAAGAAATTATATGGTCTGGAATATTTTTTTTCGGCTCTTTTTGGTGCTATTACGCCTTTTTGTTCCTGTTCATCTGTGCCTTTGTTTATGGGTTTTGTACAGGGAGGTATTCCTTTGGGGGTAACTTTTTCCTTTCTGATAACTTCACCATTGGTCAATGAAGTTGCCATTGCCATGTTTATTGGCATGTTTGGCTGGAAAGTAACCTTGATCTATGCTGTATCAGGTATTTTGTTAGGCACGATTGGCGGTTGGTTGCTGGGCAAATTGAATCTGGAGCCCCTGTTGTCGGATTGGGTAAAAAAGATATTGGAGGGCAAAATCCGACAAAACGAATTTGAAGAAGAAAAGCAGACCTTTTTGCAACGTTTGCCGGAAATCACACGAAGTGCCAGCGATATTGTTAAAAGTGTCGTGTTTTATGTTGTTATAGGTATAGCCATTGGTGCAGCCATGCATGGATATGTTCCCGAAAATTTCTTTGGCCAATATTTGGGTGGAGGTCAATGGTGGACAGTTCCGCTTGCCGTAATTGTTGCTGTGCCCATGTATGCCAATGCCGCTGGTATAATTCCAGTTATTCAGGTTTTTGTTGCCAAAGGTGTTCCTCTCGGAACTGCTATGGCCTTTATGATGGCTACTGTTGGTTTGTCTGTTCCTGAAGCCACCTTGTTAAAAAAAGTAATGACCTTTAAGCTGATTACCATATATTTTGGGGTGGTTACGCTTTGTATTATTTTTTCCGGTTACGTATTTAATATCCTGTTATAAATCTCTAAATTATAAATAAATGAAAGCAATTAAAATTTTAAGTCTGATCGTATGCAGCCTAACCCTGACTTTTTGTAATGGTCAGAACCAAAAGGAAATTTCAAAACAAGACAAAGCGATTTCAAAAATCGAGGTGCTGGATTTTCATTCTACCCACCGTTGCATGACCTGTAATGCCATTGAGGCCAATACCAGATACACACTGGATACCTATTTTAAAAATGAAATGAAAACAGGTAAAATAACTTTTCAAACAGTAAATGTCGATAAAAAAGAAAATGAAAAATTGGCAGAAAAGTTTGAAGCAGCAGGAACATCCTTATATTTAAATGTAGTCAAAAACGGAAAAGAGAAACAAATAAATTTAACCGATTTTGCTTTTTCCAAGGGAAATGATAAGAATTCCTTCTCAAATGAATTAAAGTCAAAAATTGAGAATGAATTAGAACAGTTGTAATGGATTCCCTTCAAGCCCTGCTGGAAAATAATAATCTTCCTATATTATCTGCCTTTCTGCTGGGCTTAATGACCGCCATTAGCCCTTGTCCCTTGGCTACCAACATAACGGCGACTGCTTATATATCAAAAAATATTTCCAGTAAAAGAAAAGTATTTTTGAGCGGCGTGCTGTATTCACTCGGCAGGGCATTCAGTTATACCTCCTTAGGATTAATACTTTATTTTGGTGCAAGCAAATTTCATGTAGCCCGGTTTTTTAATCAATATGGCGAAAAATTTCTTGGCCCCTTGCTGATCATCTTGGGTTTGACCATGTTAAACATCATTACATTCAAATTTTTAAGCAAAAGTAATTTTCAGGATAAATTCACCGAAACCTTCAAAGACAAGGGACTCTTGGGATCATTTTTAATTGGTCTTATCTTCGCACTGGCATTTTGTCCATACAGCGGGGCATTATTTTTTGGTATGCTCATACCCATGACTATATCCTCAGCAGATGGATTGTATTTGCCAGTCGTTTTTGCCATCGGTACAGGATTGCCGGTCATTCTTTTCACTTATTTATTGGCATTTACAGCAAGTAAAGTAGGGGTGTTTTACAACAGAATTTCGAAAATAGAAAAAGTCATGCGCATATTCGCAGGAGTAGTCTTCATTATTACAGGATTATATTATGTTTCCATTTTTATGGGAATACTGAATTAACCAATCTAAATAGGACCAATGGGCAATTAATATGAGTTCCAACGGAAATCCACGAAGTGCGTTGGCGGTCAGGACGAAAAACAAATAGGCCGGGGTTTAAATTCGTGAAAATCCATATTAACATTCACTATTTCACAATTCACAATTTCACTTATCATTCAACACTCAACACTCATAACTTTCCCAATTTTGTCCTTTGAACTTTATCCTTTGTCCTTGCCTGCGGCAGCAGGTTGGCCGTCTTACTAAGCCTTGATTTTGATCGAATCACTTTTTTCTTTGAGGCCGGGTTTAAATTACTAATTCACAATTTCACTCATCATTCAACACTCATCACTCATAACTATCAAACTGAACTTTGTCCTTTGTCCTTTGTCCTTTGCCTTTTGTCCTTTGTCCCTGTCAGGCGGGTGGCACGCAGTGCCGGGGTGGTTTTGAAGACATTTTATTTATCAGACCAATTTCACTATATCGTTCCTTACCATATCTTCTTGACCATATAACCTTGTTACTCTATCACAAAAGATTAATGAACACCCAAAACAAGTAAAAAAGCACTTTATAGTGATTCTGCCGGGAAAAAAATGATGTTTTTATTAAATACAATGATTTATTAACAAAAAACAACGTTTTGTTAATAAAAGGACACATAAAAAAAGCAATATGGCTTTAATTATATCGTTTAAATAGGAGTACCACTGCGGTAGGTACGGATCTATATTATTTTAACGATAAAAAAAACATTTTAGTATGTTAAAATTATCAATTATTAAGCGAAGAGATCCCAGGGATATTACTTCGCCTGAAAAGTTCTATCTGACCACCATCAGCCAGGGTAGTTCGAACTTAAAACAGCTGGCTGAGAAAATTTCTTACCAAAGTACCCTAACACCGGGTGATTGTTACAATGTGCTGTCTGCACTGGAGAAGAATGTCATTGACGAGCTGGAGCAAGGACGCATTGTACGTCTGGGTGAACTGGGTACCTTTAGGGTAAGTGTTTCTTCAGAGGGAAAAATGACCGATGAAGAATTGAATGCGAGTGCGGTCAAGAAAGCAAGAATTCTTTTTCGCCCTTCAGTTGAACTTTCGAAAATGCTTAAATCCTTGCATTTTCAAAGGGAAAGAGTACGCAATGTGTAGCTTTTTCTAAATTATCCTTTTTGAGAACGCCGCAAGTATTTGCGGCGTTTTTTTTTGACCAATTTTTTGATATAAAACGTCTTGATGAGTTGTAAAAAACGTCTTGATGAGTTGATGAAAACATCCGGATGATTTTTAAAAACGTCTAAATGATTTTATGAAAAATTTTAGAAAACTCTAAATCACTCTATTTCAAACAGGTATATCACAGATTTCTGCAATAAAAAAGCCCGAATGCAAGAATTCGAGCTTTTCCTAAATTATCTTTTTTGAGAACGCTATCGGTTCACAGGTCAAATGTATCATAAAAATCTTTACATGCTTCAATTTTGGCTCATTTTAACACAATATACTTCAAATTTAATAGTAAGAACCGGACATTTTTTATTAAAACTTGCCATTATTTGGTATTATTTGATTGTTTTTTTTTCTTAAAATTGCCATTTACCGACGAGAAAATATCATTTTTTTAGCCTTTAAATTGCCCTAAATAACTACTTTTAAGGCTGTAAAATGTCCGGTAACAGGCTTTGCGCAAATGAAATATTAATTGAGCTGATTTTTAAAAAAATGGCATTAAGCTGGAATGAAATAAAAGACCGTGCGCTCAACTTTTCTAAAGAATGGGCCGGTACATCCAATGAAGAAGCGGATGCCAAACCCTTTCTGGTTGAATTTTTTAATGTGTTCGGTATCAGCAGTAAAAGGGTCTCTACCTTTGAACACCGGATAAAAAAGCTGGATGACACTGACGGGTACATTGACCTGCTCTGGAAAGGTACCATTTTAATTGAAATGAAAAGCCGGGGCAAAAACCTGGACAAGGCCTATGCCCAGGCCATTGATTACACACACGGACTTAAACAACACGAATTACCAAAATATATCCTGATCTCCGACTTTGAAAATTTTCGTCTGTACGACCTCGAAACCACCAACGGGGCCGGCGAAGTACAGGATTTTATCTCTTTTAAACTGGAGGAACTTGTGCATAATGTGCAGCATTTCGGCTATATTTTAGGCTACCAGAAAAAAGTGTACAAAGAACAGGATCCGGCGAATATCAGGGCAGCGGAGCTCATGGGCAAATTGCACGACCGGCTGGAAGAAATTGGCTATACCGGCCATCCGCTGGAAGTGTATCTGGTGCGTATTTTGTTTTGCCTTTTTTCTGAAGACACCACTATTTTTAACAAGCAGCAATTTCAGGATTTTGTTGAACAGCGCACCCACGAAGACGGCAGTGACCTGGCTTCAAAACTTCAGGAATTGTTTCAGGTGCTCAATACGCCCAAAGAAATTAGGTTTAAAAACCTCGACGAGCAACTGGCTGACTTCCCCTATGTGAACGGCAAATTGTTTGAAGAGAATTTGCCTACTGCCAGTTTTGATACCAAAATGCGGCAGGCCCTGCTGGATTGCTGCCAGATAGAGTGGAGCAAAATATCGCCCGCTATTTTCGGCTCTATGTTTCAAAGTGTCATGAACCCAAAAGAACGCCGCAACCTGGGCGCACATTACACCAGCGAGACCAATATTTTAAAACTGATCAAGCCGCTTTTTCTGGACGATCTTTGGAAAGAATTTGAGGGTATAAAAGACAACAAAAACAAACTGCCCGAATTTCACAAAAAACTGAGCTCCCTTAAATTTCTTGATCCGGCTTGCGGCTGCGGAAACTTTTTGGTGATAACCTATCGGGAATTGCGCCTGCTGGAACTTGAAATTTTAAGAAATACGTATAAAGGCGGCCAGCAGGTAATGGACGTGCGCGAGATTATCTGGCTGGATGTGGACATGATGTACGGCATTGAATACGAAGAATTTCCGGCACGAATAGCCGAAGTGGCCATGTGGCTGATTGACCACCAGATGAACATGCGCATAAGCAATGAGTTCGGCCAATATTTTGCCCGTTTGCCTTTAAAAAAATCTGCGAAAATTGTTCATGGCGATGCCCTGGAAACGGACTGGGAAAACATAGTTTCAAAAACTGATCTTTCATTTATTCTCGGTAATCCGCCTTTCATTGGTTCTAAAATAATGAAGCAAAGCCAGCGTGACCAAATTGTAAAGCAGTTTGAAAATGCAGACGGAAGTGGGGTATTAGACTATGTAACAGGTTGGTATGTTAAAGCTGCTAAATTTATTCAAGACACAAAAATTAAAGTGGCTTTTGTTTCTACAAACTCGATTGTTCAAGGCGAACAGACCAGTATTCTTTGGGGACAAATGCTGAATAAATACAATATTAAAATTCATTTTGCTCACCGAACTTTTAAATGGAGTAACGAAGCCAAAGGAAATGCAGCCGTTTATTGTGTAATCATTGGCTTTGCCAACTTCGACACATATAACAAGCGCATTTTTGAATATGAAGATATTAAAGGCGAAGCCCACGAAATAAAGGCAAAAAACATCAATCCGTATTTGGTTGATGCAAAAGATTTATTGATAAACAAAAGTTCTAATCCTATTTGTAATGTTCCGAAAATGAGTTTCGGTAATATGCCATTAGACGGTGGACATTTGTTATTGTCTGATGAAGAAAAAAATGAGATAATTTTAAAGGAACCCAAAATAGAAAAATTTATTAAGCCGTTGATTTCAGCTTATGAGTTTCTAAACGGTGAAAAGCGTTGGTGTTTATGGCTTGTAGATGCCGAACCAAGTGAAATAAAGCAATCAACAGAAATAATGAAGCGAGTTGAATTAGTCAAGAAATTTAGACTTGACAGCGTAGCTCCTTCTACCCAAAAGTTTGCAGCGACCCCAACTCTATTTCGTGACAGAAACCAACCAGAAACATACATTTTAATTCCAAGCACATCTTCTGAAAACAGAAAATATATCCCAATGGGATTTTTCGGCAAAGATGATATTGCAAATAATAGCTGTCACACAGTTCCCAATGGCAATTTATTTCATTTCGGAGTTTTAATGTCCGCAATGCATAAGGCTTGGGTAAAATCGGTTTGTGGAAGATTGGAAAGCCGGTTTAGATATTCAAAAGATATCGTTTACAACAACTACCCCTGGCCGGAAAACCCAACAGACAAACAAATAAAGACAATTGAAGAAAAAGCCCAAAAGGTTTTGGAAGCAAGGCTGCAATTTCCGAACAGTTCCCTGGCAGATTTATACGACCCCTTAACCATGCCCCCGGTTTTGGTAAAAGCACATAATGACCTGGATAAGGCTGTGGATCTGGCCTATCGTTCACAACCTTTTACAAGTGAAGCCAACAGAATGGAGTATTTGTTTGAACTGTACGAAAAATATACAGCAGATCTTTTTTCTAAAGAGAAAATAAAAAGACTGCCGAAAAAATAACTATTTTTGTTAGGATGTTACAGTAAATTATATAAAAAAGATATGTATAGAATGATCCTGCTTTTTCTGATAGGTTTCTTACTTTCCTGTAATGATAACGATGGTATTGAAGAAAGACAAACCTGCCCGGAAATTGAAATAATTGTTAATGAACCAAAAATTAAAGATTATTTAGAAACTTTTGATTCTTACGCCACTCCATACCTGTATTATTATGAAATAATGGATAATCAAGTTCAGAAACAGACTTATTTTGTTGCGGATGCGGGCACCTTAAATTTTATTCCCAAAAAGGAATATTTGTACCTGTATAATACCTGTGGTTTTTTGGAAAAAATAGAAGAATATGATATCGGAAATAGCAAAGATTTTATCAAAAATCAAAAAGAATATGAATATGATCATAAAGGGCGATTGGTCAATTTATTTGTGAATGGCAACAATATAAATTTTTCAGGTGATGGATTGCAAACGTTTGAATATTTGGACAATACGGTAAGTTATAAGCAAAAATACCAAGCCAACGGACAAAAAAGAGTAGTTCTTACATTTGATAAAGATGGTTTTATTATCGACTATACAGAATATGCAGAATTATTTGGTTCAACAAGGATTACACGGTACAAATATGAATACGGTTCAGGTAAAAAATTAATAAATGCGCAAAAACTGGAAGAAAACGGCAATTGGATAGTAACTGATGTTTTTAATTATTCAGCTTTAATCAATCCGATTGGCATCTTGAGGAACAGAATGTTTGGCAGGCAGAATAACACTTTATTGAATTGTTATTATTATGGCCCGGAATTTGCCACAAATAATTATCTGGATGAATTTTTATATATGTCTGAGCATACTGAAATATTTGATTCCCATAATGGAGTAGCTACAAGATTTTATAATTTTGATTTCTCAGTTGAAAAAGAATTAACTTATTCTGTTATTCCCAGTCCTTTTTCCCCGATACCAGTCGCATGGAGTTTTTGTTTGAACTGTACGAAAAATACACGGCGGATCTTTTTTCTAAAGGGAAGCCGAAAAGGAGAAAGTAATAGGATTAGTATTGAGTATTGAGTATTGAGTATTTAGTATTGATAATTGAGATATGAGATATCAGATATGAGATATGAGTATTGAGTATTTAGTATTGAGATTTGAGATATGAGATATGAGATTTGAGATGTGAGGTTTGAGATGTGAGATTTGAGATGTGCGATGAGATGTGAGACAATTGACATTGGTAATACGTAAGCAGTGATAGCGTTCACAAAACTTATAAAAACTACTATGCGATGAACAGGCGATTGCGGTTACAAATTATAATCCTGACGGGCTTATTGGCGGCAGGTTTTTATGGCCATTGCATTGCGCAGGAATCTTCAAAAGAGGTTTGGCCTGAACTGGATGTTTGGTACAGGGCATCTCCCTCATGGAGGTTCTCGGCTTTTATTCCTTTTTCACAGAATATAGAAACGAATTACAGGGAGGGAAGCTACCTGATCCAGGGCGATTATTCATGGGGAAAGCCAAGGCGCATCATCTTTATGCGCTTATTGGATGCCGAGGCTGCGGAGCAGCTCAAAAACAGGATGACTCGGCTCGGTTATTCGGCAGGTAGGAGCCTTGACGATGATGGAGAGGCTTATTCCGAAAAAACCGCCATCCTTGAACAACATTTCAGAATACCCACCAAAGGAAATTTTTTGATTACCCAGCGCTTTCGGGCTGATTTGCGGTGGCTGGGAGCAGATTATGATTTTTCACAAAGATACCGTTACCGCATCATGATTGAAAAGGAATATAAAGCCAAAAAAGTTTCTTTCGTGCCCTATTCAAGTGCTGAAGCGTATTATGATTCGCGGTATAACACCGTAAACCGATTTCGCCTGATCGCCGGCACCTCGTTTTCCTGGTCACGGCGCTATGCTTTCGAAGCCAATTATACCTATCAGCATGATACGCGTTCATCCGTAACCAGCCTCCATGCCTTGAACCTGATTGCGCATCTCTACTTTCAATCAAAATCTGCTTTAAAAGAATGAAATGATTTAAAAATATTTTATATTTATAACAGAATTATGTATATGAAAAAGTATCTTTTTATTGCGTCCGCATTCCTTTTATTCATACAGGAATTGCATAGCCAGTCTTCAGGACAGGCAAATCAAGACAAGCGCCCGAATATTGTTGTCATACTGGCTGATGATATGGGCTATTCCGATATGGGCATGTTTGGCAGCGAGATCAAAACACCTGCTATGGATGCACTGGCCATGAACGGAACACGGTTTTCTAATTTTTACACACATGCCAGTTGCTCTCCCACAAGGTCAATGCTATTGACGGGGCAAGATACGCACATCAATGGTTTGGGCGCCATGGATGAGTGGACCGCCCCCAACCAGATGGGGAAAGAAGGGCATGAAGGGCATCTGAGCACCAGTCTGGTAACCCTGCCTCAACTGTTGAAAGATGCGGGATACCACACCTATATGGTGGGCAAGTGGCACCTGGGCAAAGCACCTGACAAGATTCCGGCTGCCCGTGGCTTTGAAAGGGATTTTACCCTGCTTGATGGTATGGGAAGCTATTGGGACATGACCAATATGACAGCACTCAATCCTACTTCAGTGTTTACGGAAGATGGAAAATACCTGACCAGACTTCCTAAAAACTATTATGCAACGGAGACTTATACAGATAAGATGATCAATTTCATTGATGAAGGGAGAAAAGATGGCAAGCCTTTTTTCGCCTATGTGTCGCATCAGGCTCCCCATGATCCCTATCACCTGCCCAAAGATTGGCGGAACCGCCATGTGGGTGAGTATGACAAAGGTTGGGACATCGTAAGACAAGAACGACTGAAGAGGCAAAAAGAACTCGGCATCATTGCGGAAAATGCCCAACTCGCTGAGCGGATGTGGTTCCTTCCTGATTACTCCATTCTGGCGCCTGCCACGAGGGCTGTGTTTGGGAGGAAAATGGAGCTCTATGCCGGTTTGGTTGAAAACGTGGATTTTCATATTGGAAGGCTGGTGGATCACTTGAAGAAAATCGGAGAATATGAAAACACCATCTTCATTGTATTTGGTGACAACGGTGCTGAAGGCAACGACCTGGGTGCCATGATCGGTGGCACACCCGGCACGCTCAATTACCTCTATTTTGCCACCAAATGGTCAAACAACGATATCAATGCATGGGGAGAACCGAACTCTTACGTGGGTTATGGTCCGGGCTGGGCACAGGTTTCCATGACACCCTTTAGCCAATACAAAGGCTGGATGGCTGAAGGTGGCATAAGGAATGCCTTGGTATTAAGTGGCCCAATCAACAAACTGCCAAAAGGCAGCATCAGCCATGGCACCATGTTCGTGGCTGACATTATGCCTACCTTGCTTGAAGTAGCCGGAGCAAACTATCCCGAAACCTTTAACGGCAAGGCGCAACCCAAATTAAGGGGTAAATCCTGGCTTCCTGTGCTGAATGGGCAGGCAGCTTCTCCACGAACAGATCAGGATTACATAGCCTGGGAAGTTTTTGGTAACCGCGCTGTAAGGCAAGGCGAATGGAAAATACGCTGGGAGATAAAACCGATTGGGAAGTCGGATTGGGAATTGTTTAACCTCGCCCAAGACCCGGCCGAACGAAATGACTTAGCAGCCCAGAATCCTGACAAGCTAAAAGAAATGCTGATGCTTTGGGATAAGTATGTACAGGAAAACAATGTAATACTGCCTGATCGCACTTTGTTTGAAACACTGGAAGATGAATTACCCACAAGGGTGCCTGTTCTGGATGGCTATCCTCCGGTTAATTATATCAAACAATTCATTCCGCCTGCAGACATGATGGCAGAACCTAAAGAAATAAAGAAGAAATAATCATGAACAACTCTATAAAGTTTATCAGCTTGCGTGCAGGTAATTTTTCGATAGCACTTATTATCGTCATGCTTTGTGCATCCATTTCCACCATGGCACAAGGTGACGGTGCCCGTTTCTATTGGAAAGGATTGAGTGGAACAAACGCCATTCCCGTGATTGCAAATTCAATGGGCGGTAATGCAAACCCTTTGGATCCGGCTCAACTTATCATTCCCGGATCTACTTTCGAAGCCACCATGAGTATGGCCGGTTATGCCAGGATGTTGCCGGTATTCGGTCGTTCGGCAATGATTTCGGTAATTGTTCCCATGGGTAGAATCACCGGTGAAGGCTCGCTTAACGGTTTGGATTATAGCGCTACAGCCAGAGGATTCGGAGATCCGATGTTGATGTTAGATATTAACGTGATCGGACCTAAAGCTATCATGAACATTCCCGAAATGTTGAGGTATAAACCGGGATTTTCTGTCGATATTCTTGCCAGCATTGCTATTCCAATCGGAGCTTACGACAATGAAACTCCAATTAATATTGGCCAGAACCGATGGTACGGGCGTATTGGCGCACCGGTTGTCTGGCAGATCGGCCAGTGGATTCCGGGCAAACGTACCACATTTGAGATGCTTCCTGCCGTTTGGTTCTTCGCCGATAATACTGATTTTGTGGGCAAAACCATGGAGACGAAACCGAAGTATCAACTCGAAGCCCACCTTACCCGCGATTTTATGGAGCGGATATGGGGATCGCTGGATCTTATTTCTTATACTGGTGGTACATCTACAATCGATGGTGTTGAAGGCAGCGAGCTGAGCAATCTTGGAATGGGTGGTACGCTTGGCTACCAGGTAAATGAAAACCTGCAGCTTACACTTTCGTACAATACGACGGTTAACGATAGTAATCCTGAAGACCTGAAAATGGATGGATTTCGCTTTACAATCCTTTACGGTTGGCACCCGCTGATTGAAGGGATGAGACGGCTAAGTGAAAATGAATGATTTCTAAGGAGTTTTTCAGACAGGAATACACAAGACCTGCATGAATAGGCAATAAAAGTCCAATCCATCCCGGTTGGATTTTTTATGGGTATTTTCAGCACAGTGATCTTTGGTCTGTTCTTATTGACTTATATTGTCAGCGGATCATTTGGTGTTACGACCCTATTTTTTCATAGTAAATAATTGCATTTGCTTTGTTACCCACTGCCCGCCAAATAGAAAATAATTACGCCTTCTTTCCAATTTCATTTAGGTATATTTCGTAAATTTGAGTAGCAAATACTGAAATGAACAAGATATATTACATATTTGCTATGCTCACATTTTTCTTCGTGACCCTGCTTCCCGCACAAAATGATTTGAACGGATCGGTTGATTTGATTAATAAGTACGGTGATACGGTGCGTTTGGTAAAAAAGGAAAAAAATAAATTCCTGCCCATCGCCTTACCCATCACAGAGCCTGCCGTTGGCTATGGTCTGGCCGCAGGACTCTTGTATTTTATGCCCAAAAACGACAGCAAACTGACTTCGGATATGGCTGGTGCCATGGGTGGCGGCACCTCCAACGGAACCTGGTTTGCCGGGGGTGGTTATCTGGGATATTGGAAAAAGGATCATTTGAGATACACCGGTTTCGCCGGTTTAGGGCGTATTAATTTGGATTATTACGGTTTTGGAGGTGAACCTGTTGCTTTTAGTCAGGAAGTAGCTGTATTCATGCAACAATTAAAATTTCGTATGGGTGATAGTAAGTTCTACATGGGTGGAAAAATGCAGTTTTCAAAGATCAAGATATTTCGGGAGGGAGATTATTTTGATCCTGAGGACCTGGATTTATGGAACAATGGGATTGGGTTTATTGCGGAATATGACAAACTGAATAATTTTTTGTCGCCCACCAAAGGCTTAAAGGTGAGTTTCACTTATGATCAGATGCTTGAATTATTAGGAACGCAAACAGATTGGGGAAGGTTGCAGTTTAATACACGTTGGTATTTGGAGGCAAGTGAGTTGTGGGTACCTGCGGTTAGATTTGAATTTGCAACGGCTACAGGCGACCCGCCCTTCTATGCTTATCCCTATGTCAGTCTCCGGGGAATTCCGGCCATGAGGTACCAGGCAAAATCGACCGTGGTGCTTGAGACCGAACAGCTGTTCAATATTACCGACCGCTGGGGAATTGTAGGCTTTACCGGGATTGGTTCTGCGATCAGCTCTGTAGATCAGAACATCTCCAACGAGGTGGTTTGGAATGCTGGCGCCGGCGTACGATTTACAGCCCTGAAAAGCCTTGGTGTAAAGGTAGGTGCCGATATAGCCCGGGGACCTGAAGACTGGGCCTTTTATGTGAGTGTAGGTTCGGCCTGGTAGTTTCTAAATTTTTTTTGATACGGTAATTAAAATATTACTTCATGCGGGCATTGATGAATTACGAATTATTAGTGTTTAGTGATGAGTGAAGTAGTGAGTAGTGAAAAGAAACAGGAAACAGGAAACAAGGAAAAAGTTCAAAGGCAAAAGGCAAAAGTAATTGTGAAGGGATTCATAAATCGTAGCCCCGCGATGCCTCGCGGGGTGACTAATTCCTCATACCCGCCGCACTGACCTAGCGGCAAGGATAAAGGATAAAGTTTAAAGGAAAAAGTTTGTTGACGACAAAGAGCAATTGGATTACCGTCAACATCGAATATTGACGTATTTAAAACCCCGGCCTCAAATAAAAAAGAATTGCGATCAAAATCAATGCTTAGTAAGACGGGGAAGCCAGCCTGGCGGCAAGGACAAAGGACAAAGTTTAAAGGCAAAAGTAGTTGATTGTCATTGTAATACATTGGACAATGTATATTGACGTATTTAAACCCTGGCCTCAAATAAAAAAGAATTGAGATCAAAATCAATGCTTAGTAAGACCGGGAAGTTCCGATTGGCTATGAGGAAATCACCCGGCCGCACTTGGCATTGATGAAGGGCGCAATTCAAGCCGAAGGCTGTTTTTTTATTTGCAGCCTTGACCCGATAGTTATCGGGATTGCCTACTTTTTGGTCAAGCAATTGCGTAGCACATCATGAACACCAAAACCAATAGATATTGAGTGAATAAAAAGTAGGGTGCAAACCCGAAGTCGCCAGACTTCGGGTATCATATTCATAACCAAATATCCTGCCAACCACCCCGGCACTTCGTGCCACCCCTCCTGATAGGAGGGGAGCTTAGATTGCGCAATACTATATGAAACACCAATCTAAACCCCGGCCTCAAAGCCCTGCGGGCAAGGATAAAGGACAAAGTTTAAAGGTAAAAGTTATGGGTGTTGAATGATGGTTCAAAGTTCATAATTCAAAGTTTTCGGTTTAGGGGTTGATACATGTCTCATACATGTGAGTGGGCTTTGATAGGCATTATCCATACATAACGCATACACTCCTCATACACTAGCCATACACTCCTCATACACTCCTCATACATTCGGCATACATGGCTAATGTAACAGGCCAAGGAAAAAGGAAAAAGGAAAAAGTAAAAAGTTTAGTAGTCTATAAGGTATAAAAAAGCCCTGAATCCATAGCCAAACAATGCATGTTTAACAGGACAGGGCAAATAAATAAAAAAGACTTTCCGCTTAAAAAGAGCCGTTTTGATAAAATGCTTTATTCATGTATCTGTTTCCGATACCTGCTTATTTCTTCATTTTCTTTTCTCTTTTTTCTGCCTTTTTTTCTTTGGGAGTTTTAGCAGGCTCTTTCTTTACGTTTTTCCTGACATCCATTCCTTTTGCCATAAGTCTAGTATTTAATGTTAATTGGGTTATGAATTGGTGGAGTAAAAGTATAATTTTTTTATTTTAATCAAAACAGGGAGATGTAGAAATTAAAAAAATTTTGAATTGATGGATTTCATGAATATTGATCTAGATTGAACCTTATTAAGGCATCAAGCACTTATTACCTGCCTCTGGCGAGCTTTGAACTTTTACTTTATTCTTTTTACTTTATCCTTTATCCTTTATCCTTTATCCTTTATCCTTTATCCTTATATAATTCCCTGATCTTTGAGTTCCAGGATCAGTTCTGAAATATTGGCTTTGTGTGTCTTTTTGAGAATATTTCTTCGATGGGTGTTTACGGTGTTTTGGCTGATAAATAGTTTTCCTGCGATATCCTTGCTGTCTAATCCGGTAGCGATATATTTTATGATCTCAAATTCACGTTCAGTAAAAACATTTCCCTGGTTTAAAAGCTCAATATCAGGGAATCTGAAATAAGACATATCGTCTCCTACGTAAAAGTGGTAACCGTATTTGATCTTTTTGCACCAGTCAATCTGGGTACGAATATTCGTCAGAAACACTGTTTTATAAGGAATTGAACTATAAAACAAATAGCATTGTACGAGATAATTTGAATAATTTCCAGCTGAATTTTTATGCCTAAGAGTTGTTGACAGGAGGTAGGTTCCTTTTTGGGCCTTATACAATTCATTGGACATTTTGATCAGTTGTGAAATCCCCAGGCTTCTTCTGTTCAGATCCTCTGTATGTGTAACCGACATAAAATGATATGGGTTGAGATCACCTGACGCAATGCCGGTTAAATCGCGGTTTCCGTTACTGGCATAAAGCACCTTCAGTTGCATCATATCAGCCATATAAAAAGACTGATCATTCTGAGTCAGCATTTTCTCTATCTCAATAATGAGTCCTTCTTTCATATTAATGCCCACAAAACCCAGAGGTTTATATATTTCCATAAACTTTAAAAAGAGATCATAACTTTTATCGTTCATTTCGCCGGTTCATATACTTTTTATTCTAAGGGTAAAAATAAAAATAATAGTTGGTTTATCGAATTTTTTTGGACATAGCATATTTAGTCTAAAGATCAGTTCAGACAAATAGGGCCCTGTCCTTTATAATTGAATAGCTATTTATTTGTTCAATATACTTACTGATAAGTAATTTTTGAATGAAATATTTTTGATACATTTGACACGATCATTTTATTTCGGGTATTGACGTTATTCAGGCTTTCGTAAATTGAAAAAGAGCTATTTGATTGACATATAAATATTTCAAATTGTACAACTTTCATAAAAATGGTTGGGTCTTTGCACTTTTTTTAAACAGAAATATAATTATATATAAAAATTGGTATGAATAAAATCTATTTTTCGCTGTCAATATTACTCCTTCTTGTAATGTTTTCTTGTGGTAAAGAGGAAAGAGCTGTGGGCAAACCGCTCGAAGTTCCCGTAACCGCAGTACTCAAGCAAAATGTATTGCTTGAATCCGAATTTACGGGACAAACCTATGGGCAATCGGACATTCAGATCAATCCTAGAGTGGATGGCGTAATTTTAAGTATGAACTTTAAGGAAGGAACCCAGGTTAAAAAAGGTCAATTGTTGTATACCATTGATCCTTTACCATTTCAGGCCAAAGTTAATGAGGCTGCTGCCGGATTGGCGCAGGCGCAGGCCAGATTAGCTAAAGCCAAATCAGACCTGGAGATGATAGAGCCTTTGGC
>CAWFJI010000010.1:0-99702 GCA_963816075.1 uncultured Flavobacteriaceae bacterium
TTTCACTATTCACAACTTCATTCATCACTCATAATTCAACATTCAACACTCATAACTATCCAAACTTTATCCTTTGTCCTTTGAACTTTGTCCTTCATTCCAGCCTCTTATTCATGACCCGAAACCACAAAGGTGGCAGGGTGGCCAGCAGCATACTGGCAGGGTAGCCTACGGATAACTGAGGGGCTTCATCCATATGCCTGAGTATCTGGTATTTTCTGGAAGCCTTGTAATGGTGATCGCTGTGGCGGGTAAGTTCAAAGAGCATGATACGTCCCATTTCAAAATCGCTGTTCCAGGAGTGTTTGGGCAGCACCCGTTCCGGTTTGCCATTGGGCAAGATGCTTCTTTTTAGTCCGTAATGTTCTATATAGTTTACCGCCTCCAGCAAGAGCACACCAATAAGGGCTACAGCCAGGGCATAGGGAAGCAGCTGTATTCCAAAAAGGATGATCACTGCTGCCAGATATAAGGTCTGGTATACGTTAAAACGCAGCATTTCATTTTTCAGGCTAAAAGATTTCAGCCCGCTGCTTTTTAAACGGCTGTTTTCCAATCGCCAGGCATTTTTGTACTGCCCGCTGATGGAACGAAGAAAAAAGGAGTACAGGTCTTCATTCTTTCTCGCCGTGGCGGGGTCTTTTTCTGTGGATACATTTTTATGATGTCCCCGGTTGTGTTCTATATAAAAATGCTGGTACAGCACCGGCAGCAGACCCGCCCAGGCAAAGAGCCTGGCAACTTTTGACGTTCTGTGGCCGAGTTCATGTGCCACATTGATACCCATAGAGCCCAGAACAATTCCCATGCCAACAGTTAAACCCAGGGTTTCAGAGAGGGTAAGATCCGCGTTTTTAAGGGTTTGGAAATACACAAACAACAAATAAAAAGAAATAGGCGCACAGGCATACAGGAGCAGGTCAAAAAAGAATATTTTGGAACGACTTTCTTCTTCTTCCTCCGGCACATTCCGCGTTGAGGCCGGGAGTATGGCATCGATTACAGGCACTATACCAAAGGTAAAGATCAAAGTTCCCCAAACCCAGAAACCCCTGTATTCCAGGCCTATCCATGCTGAAAGCGGGATCAGGTAAGCGAGTACATATTTTATGTCCTTCATGATGGCTATGTTTTATTCTCAGGAACTATTTTTTATATTCGATCAGGTCCCATAAATTTCCGTAAAGGTCTTCAAATACGGCTACTTTGCCATAAGCTTCGTCACTGGGTTCCCGCACGATCACTATGTTGTTGTCCAGTAAATGCTGATAATCCCTTTCAAAGTTATCTGTCTGCAAAAAGAGAAACACGCGGCCTCCTGCCTGATCTCCGATACGTTGGGTTTGCGCTTCATTCGCTGCTTTGGCGAGCAGTAAGGAACAGCCCTCCGATCCTTCAGGTTTTATGAGAACCCAGCGTTTTGTGTCGGAAAGAACGGTATCTTCAACCAGTTTGAAACGGAGTTTTTTGGTGTAAAATGCGATAGCCCGATCGTAATCATCCACCAGAATTGAAATATGTACCAGATTTTGTTTCATGGTTTTAGCAGGTGTTTATCATGCCTGTTTAAGTTCTAAATATAAATAAAATTTGGACTAAAAACTGTCAGCGATGCAATGATAAAGGATAAAGGACAAAGGATAAAGTTTAAAGTTTATTTCACGGCTTCATCCTTTGATTCACTTCGTCACTATTCACTACTTGACTATTCACTGTTCAACCGCATAACCAAAAACTCCCCTCCTCATAGGACGGGTGGCACGGAGTGCCGGGGTGGTCTGGATTGATTCTGTTTCAAAGCATGTTACCCGAAGTTTGCAACTTCGGGATTTCTACCCTACTTTTTATTCACTCAATATCTATTGGTTTTGGTGTTCATGATGTGCTTCGCAGTTGCTTGACCAAAAAGTAGGCAAAAAGTCAAGGCTGATTTTCTTTTTCTATGGCTTTAACCATAAAATTTTTATCCGCCGCAGCCTAAGGACGCTTCGCTCTCTGGCTGCTCCTTCGCCTGCCGATAGCTATCGGCATCGCTAAAATTTTCTGGAAGCCAGGACGAAAAATAAAATAGGCCGGAATTTAAATCCGTAATATTATAATTATTCACCGTTTGCCTTTCATAACAATCATATCTCATCATTCATAACTTTTCCAAACTTTATCCTTTGTCCTTTGAACTTTGTCCTTGCCTGCTCTGCAGGCCTTTTTCTTTGAGGCCGGGGTGACTCAACATTCATAACTATTCAAACTTTTGCCTTTGAACTTTAAACTTTTTACTTGCCCGCAGGGCGCCGCCTAACCAATTCATCACTCATAACTCATAATTCATCACTCATAATTTCCAAACCGCTTCTCACTTGCCAAGCCTTTATAAGCTTAATGAGATTCCTCACCCCTGCAAGGCAAGTCTCATTCATTATTTTCTAATTACTTCCGATGACTGTCTGGCTGTCAATTGCCAACCATTTTCAGACCGTATCCATACATTGGTGAATCGCCTGGGTATCCATTCTTCCTGGTTCGTGGTCATATTAGCAGGCTGTTGTAACTCTTTGCCCATGACAATAGCAATGTTTTGATTGAAAGTGATTTTTTCAACAATTCTTTCAACTTTCGGAAACTTATGTCCGCTATTCATAAGTGCAACAATGTTTTCCGGAGTCACAATTTGTCCATTTGGGTTGTTTACCACATAGTCCTTCGACCATATTTTTAATAATGAAGCGGTGTCTCCCTTGTCGAGCAATTCCGTCCAATGCTTTTCCAGTCTTCGGATTTCTTGCTCATCATTTGATTGTCCAAAAGCAAGCGTGGTTAGTAAAATGAAACTGATCAGGCAGAAATAAAAAGTTTTCATAAATTAAATATTTTAGATTATTGTAAGCACATATCAAGGAAAAAGTAAAAGTAAAAAGCAAAAATTCATCGCTCCATCGTTCTGACTCAATCCGTTACTATTCATTGCTTCACTGTATAACTGCATAACCTCCTGCCATTGGCAGGCAAGGAAAAAGTAAAAAGGAAAAAGTATTTACTTGGCTCAATCTCTCCTTCTCTCTTTCACACTTTCTCTCCTTCGACCGCATTACCAAATAACAAAAAGCTCCCCTCCTGTTAGGAGGGGTGGCACGGAGTGCCGGGGTGGTTTGGAATGTTTCTGTTTCAAAGAATGTTACCCGAAGTTTGCAACTTCGGGATTCTCCTACTTTTTGCTTGACCAAAAAGTAGGCAAAAAGTCAAGGCTGATTTTCTTTTTCTATGGCTTTTACCATAAAATTTTTATCCGCCGCAGCCTAAGGACGCTTCGCTCTCTGGCTGCTCCTTCACCTGCCGATTGCTATCGGCATCGCTAAAATTTTCTGGAAGCCAGGACGAAAAATAAAATAGGCCGGAATTTAAATCCGTAATATTATAATTATTCACCGTTTGCATTTCATAACAATCATATTTCATCATTCATAACTTTCCAAACTTTATCCTTTGTCCTTTGAACTTTGTCCTTGCCTGCTCTGCAGGCCTTTTTCTTTGAGGCCGGGGTTTAAAATCCGAATCAATATCACTATTTCACTATTCACAACTTCATTCATCACTCATAATTCAACATTCAACACTCATAACTATCCAAACTTTATCCTTTGTCCTTTGAACTTTGTCCTTCATTCCAGCCTCTTATTCATGACCCGAAACCACAAAGGCGGCAGGGTGGCCAGCAGCATGCTGGCAGGGTAGCCTACGGGTAACTGAGGGGCTTCATCCATATGCCTCAGGATCTGGTACTTTCTGGAAGCCTTGTAATGGTGGTCGCTGTGTCGGGTAAGTTCAAAGAGCATGATACGTCCCATTTCAAAATCGCTGTTCCAGGAGTGTTTGGGCAGCACCCGTTCCGGTTTGCCATTGGGCAGGATGCTTCTTTTTAGTCCGTAATGTTCTATATAGTTTACCGCCTCCAGCAAGAGCACGCCTATCAGGGCTACAGCCAGGGCATAGGGAAGCAGTTGTATGCCAAAAAGGATGATCACTGCTGACAGATACAAGGTCTGATACAAGGTAAAACGCAGCATTTCATTGTGCCGGCTAAAAGCTTTCAGACCGCTGTTTTTTAAACGGCTGTTTTCCAGTCGCCAGGCATTTTTGTACTGTCCGCTGATGGAACGAAGAAAAAAAGAGTACAGGTCTTCATTCTTTCTCGCCGTGGCGGGGTCTTTTTTTGTGGATACATTTTTATGATGTCCCCGGTTGTGTTCTATATAAAAATGTTGGTACAGCACCGGCAGCAGACCCGCCCAGGCAAAGAGCCTGGCAACTTTTGAGCGTTCTGTGGCCGAGTTCATGTGCCACATTGATACCCATAGAGCCCAGAACAATTCCCATACCAATGGTTAATCCCAGGGTTTCAGAGAGGGTAAGATCCGCATTTTTAAGGGTTTGGAAATACACAAACAGCAGATAAAAAGAAATAGGCGCACAGGCATACAGGAGCAGGTCAAAAAAGAATATTTTGGAACGACTTTCTTCTTCTTCCACCGGAACATTCCGCGTTGAGGCCGGGAGTAGGGCATCGATCACAGGCACTATACCAAAGGTAAAGATCAAAGTTCCCCAAACCCAGAAACCCCTGTATTCCAGGCCTATCCATGCCGAAAGCGGGATCAGGTAAGCGAGTACATATTTTATGTCCTTCATGATGGCTATGTTTTATTCTCAGGAACTATTTTTTATATTCGATCAGGTCCCATAAATTTCCGTAAAGGTCTTCAAATACGGCTACTTTGCCATAAGTCTCGTCACTGGGTTCCCGTATGATCACTATGTTGTTGTCAATTAAATGCTGATAATCCCTTTCAAAATTATCTGTCTGCAAAAACAGAAACACCCGGCCGCCGGCCTGATCTCCGATACGTTGGGTTTGCGCTTCATTCGCAGCTTTGGCGAGGAGCAAGGAACAACCTTCCGATCCTTCCGGTTTTACCAGAACCCAGCGTTTTGTGTCGGAAAGAACGGTATCTTCAACCAGTTTGAAACGGAGTTTTTTGGTGTAAAATGCGATAGCCCGATCGTAATCATCCACCAGAATGGAAATATGTACCAGATTTTGTTTCATGGTTTTAGAAGGTGTTTATCATGCCTGTTTAAGTTCTAAATATAAATAAAATTTGGACTAAAAACTGTAAGCGATGCAATGATAAAGGATAAAGGACAAAGGATAAAGTTTAAAGTTTATTTCACGGCTTCATCGTTAGACACTTTATAACCGTATAACTGCATCACGGTATAACCAAAAGCTCCCCTCCTCTTAGGAGGGGTGGCACGGAGTGACGGGGTGGTTTGGAATGTTTCTGTTTCAAAGAATGTTACTCGAAGTTTGCAACTTCGGTAATTCTAACCTTCTTTTGTCTTGAAACAAAAGAAGCAAAAATTCAAGGCTGCAAAGAAAAAAACAGCCTTCGGCTTGAATTTCGACCTGCATCAATGCCAAGTGCGGCGGGGTGATTTCCTCATAGCCAATCGGAACTTCCCCGTCTTTCTATGCATTGATTTTGATCTCAATTCTTTTTTCTTTGAGGCCAAGGTTAAAATCCGTATTTCTATTAGTTTAGTTGTCATTCCCGCGGAAGCGGGAATCTGTTGAACCTTACGAATTATTGTAAAAAATGGTATTGTATTTCCGGAAACTCTCCAATGTAATTAGATATTAGTATTTGATAATCTATTTTTTATCATTAATACACACCCCTAACCCCTCTCGAGAGGGGAACACAAAACTGCATAACCGCATAACTGTATCACCGCATAACCAGATAACCAAAAGCTCCCCTCCTCTTAGGAGGGGTGGCACGAAATGCCGGGGTGGTTAACATTTAAATCTTATTTTGAGAAACCACCTCCCCCTGCGGGTACTCCTCCTAAGGAGGAGAGCTTTAAAAAAAGATCACTTCCTTCGAAGTCGGGAGACTTCGAAGAGCTAGCGTAAAAAATGGGTCGTTTAAAAGTTCTCGATACATCACGCCTTAGGCGTGACACTCGAACTGACAAGGATTTCGCTCTTTCATTCTATCGTTCTATCGTGCCTTCGCTCCTTCGCTCCTTCGAAAAACCGTCAAGCTGCATCATTTGAACTTTTTACTTTTTCCTGGGCCGACAGGCCTTTTCCTCCTGTTTCCTGGTTCTTGTTTCCTGTTTCCTGTTTCCTTCTCACTTCTCACATCTCACATCTCATATCTAAATTGCTTTTTCGTAACAAACACTGTTCTCCACCCCGGAGTATTGTCCGTAATTGGGAATTCTTTTATAGCCGCTTTTTTCATAAAGCCGGATGGCTTCGGGTTGTTTTTTGCCTGTTTCCAGAATACATTTTTTGTAGCCCAGTTCTCTGGCCCATTTCTCGAGTTCTTTGAGTACCAGGGAAGCTATGCCCTGGCTGCGGTGTGCGAGTGGCACGTACATTCTTTTTACCTCCATAACCTCAGGACTATATTCCTTGATGGCGCCGCAACCCACCGGAGTTTCCCCAAGATATGCCACCACAGCATGTTTGATCAGGTTAAGTTTGTTGTACTGGGCATAGAAGGCATGTTCATTGCCATCCCGCACAGCCAACTCTTTATCGAGTTCTTTTACGAGTAGCTGAAAGGTTTCGTCGTCCGAATTTGTTCTTTTTAACTGTATCATGTTTGCTGTGAATAATTACTTCGTGTATTAAGTACTTTTATCTGACCATCGATGTTCCTTTACAAGTCAGTTACATCTTATTATGTAGCCTTCGAGCCCCCGCCAAATAATATTCCGGCTCCTAAAACAAATCCAAAATCATACCATCCGCCATTGTTGTTTACTGCATACATGGCTATCTCATCACTGAATAAACTGCCAATAAATCCAATTGGAGCAATTATACCATGCCATAAGCCACCCCAAAAGCCATAAGGCGATTCGGTCACACATTTTTCGATATGACTAACCTCAGCGCAAGAATAAAAACTGAACAGAACAAGCAAAATAAGAATTGCCTTTGTTAGTGATAAAATTGAATTTTTTGTTTTTGTTTTCATATTAAGATCTGTTTTTACATGAATCGTTTATTCTTTTCATTTGGCACTTTTCCGGTTCAGCCTGTTTTAAATGCCGCAGCAATATCTTTTTCCTGTATAGTTCCCGTGCCATTTTTAGTATACCCCTCGAGGAACAGACTGTATTGTTTTAGCTGCTGTGCCTCATGCATCCATTTACCGGGAATGAAAGGGATCTTGTTTTCTTCACACCAGACTTTTAAATAATTGGTTTTCATTTCCCGTTCGGGCATGTTGTGGCAAAACACCATTTTACACTTTGTCAATATGTCTTCCAGGCCCTCAGATTTTAAAAAATCAGACTCCGAAGATACAGGGGTAGCTTCCACCAGCAGATCCCAGGGGCCTTCAAAATGATCTTCCGGCTCTATGCCCAAAGCTGTCTTTTTCCTGGCCAATTTTTCCGGATCTCTTCCTGTAATCGTTACCCGAATGCCCATTTCTTTCAATACAAAATAAGCTGCACCGGAAACACCGCCATAACCATAGATCACAGCGGTTTTTACCTGTGTCCCCGACTCGGAAATCCCTTTTTGAAGGGCCGTTTTTAATCCGTAGGAATCGGTATTGTAACCATACAGTTTTCCGTCCTTGTTGACAACGGTATTGACAGTGAGGGTTTTCAAGGCCAGGGGCTCTACTTCATCCAAGAAAGGAATAATGCTCGATTTTAAGCCTCCCTTTCCCGTAACCGCAGCTCCCCTTGTGATGGGCGAGCGCAGCAGTCCGGCATATACTTCCGGCGATACGGGATGTGCAAAACTAAAATATACCAGATTCAAACCCAGTTGTTTGAGTGCCTCGTTGTATTTTACTACAGAAGTCTGGCTGCCCGAAGTCGAAAAAAGGAATTTTGTTTCGGTGTTCAGGTTTACTTCACAACTTTTGTCTTTTTGGGCCATAAAATCTGTTTTAGGATCTCTCATACCAGTTATTTATTTAAAAACGATGGTACTGAAAGAATTCGCAGGTAAGCCAATCTCAGCGCTGCGCTTTTCCAACTGAAAATGAACGGTTTGCAATGCTTCGGTCTTGTTCTGTGCAATGACAACCACAGCTGCCGTCGGGATTCACAAAAGCCAGGAGGTTGTCGAAATCGCTCCGGGTTTCAATGCGTTTTGCCCCTTTTGAAACAAAATGACTCAGGTGCTTCATGAGGTAGTATTCATGGTTAAAACGATATGTTTTCTCCTGTGCATCAACCGTTACCAGCGAATTCTGCTGCCAGCCCCAACGGCTGAAACCTCCTTTTTCCAGTGCAATATTCCAGTATAAATAAGCAGAAGCACCGTTCTTCAGGTATTGTTTCATCAAATCCCAGGTGTAATTACAATAAGCCCAGTCGTTCTTGCCGTCGCCGCATTCCTGCTCGGTCTGGTAGAGCTTTAACTCGGGGTATTTTTGATAAACCTTACCGATAGCCCCCTTTCCGGCCCACTGAAAGCCTATACCGGTGATGTATCTTTTTGCCTTGGCATCCGTCATGATGGTATCAACAAGCGCTATATCTTCCCGCTCCATGGTGCCGAACATAAGGGCAACCTGCTTCTTTTTCATTTCCGGTCCCAGGTAGCCGCCAATAAATGTTGCGAGTCCCTTTGCCGTCCAGGTACAGCTGGGAAAATTCTGACAGGAATTGAACTCATTCTGGGGCATCACCATACTGATCTTTATTCCCTGTTCGCGGTAGGCATCAACGAACTTTGAAAAATACAGGGCATATGCACTGAAATACGCTTTTTCCTGTACAAACATATTGCTGCCTTCGGCACCCTGTTTGTCTGCTGTAAGATCATTTCTGAATTTTGCATCCAGCGTTTCCGGAGAAACCGCGCAGGCGTAATGCTTGTTGTATTTCATCCACGCCGGCGGACTCCAGGGCGAGGCCCAGAGACTCAGTTTCGGATTGTGTTTTAGTGCATTTTTTATAAAGGGAACCAGGGTTTCCAGATCGTTTTGAATGCTGAATTTTTCCATCTTAAAATCTCCCTCATTTTCGTTATACGAATACCAGTTTCGGGAAAAATCGTTGGCTCCCACGGGCATTCTGCCCATGGTGAAATTAGCTCCAAAACCGGGTTCAAACAGTTCTTTTAAAATGAGCTGCCTGTCGGCTTCAGACAAGTTGTTCAAGGCCGTCCAGCCCAGTTCATTGAAACAGGCACCAAAACCATCCATGGTTTGCAGGGGCTTATTTATCAAAAGTTCAACGGTAAAATCCGCTTTGCTATCCGGTTCAGTCTTGAATACCCCGTGTGACCCAGGCTTCTTTTTCAGTAGTAACAACCTGTTGTATGCTCAGGTTTTGGGCTAATGTGCAAGCTGTATGAAAAAGGAGCAACAGTATGAAACCACCGCTCATATTTCGTCTTGAAATCCAAATCATTTTTTTATGGTTTATGAAAAATTACAGTTCAACCGTCCAATATTCCACAGATCGCCCCGTTTGCTCTGCAGCTCTTAAAATTACAAATAAACCAATATACGACAGGACTTGTTGTGCAAAAAATGTTTGGGCAAAGCTTTGGTATGTTTATTCCGGTGAAAAGTGGATAGGAGACTGGGTGGTCCTGCCAATCTCTGTTTCTAAGAATGTAACCCGAAGTTTGCAACTTCGGTATTTCTAACCTTCTTTTGTCTTGAAACAAAAGAAGCAAAAATTCAAGGCTGCAAAGAAAAAAACAGCCTTTGGCTTGAATTTCGATCTTCATCAATGCCAAGTGCGGCGGGGTGATCTTCTCATAGCCAATCGAAGCTTCCCCGTCTTACTAAGCATTGATTTTGATCTCCATTCTTTTTTCTTTGAGGCCCGGGTTTAAAATCCGTATTTCTATTAGTTTAGTTGTCATTCCCGCGGAAGCGGGAATCTGTTGAACCTTACGAATTATTGTAAAAAATGGTATTGTATTTCCGGTAACTCCCTAATTGGATTAGATTTTACTATTTAATAATCAATTGTTTATCCGCAAAACACACCCCTAGCCCCTCTTGAGAGTGGAACACAAAAACCGAATCACTGCAAAAGATACACTTCTCTTATCTCAAATCTCATATCTCAAATCTGAATTCTTTTTACTTTTACCTTTTTACCTGACTTTATCCTTTGTCCTTTATCCTTTGTCCTTTTTCACTATTCAAACAAGCGTAAGCAGGTAACCCAACAATGCCCCTCCAAAAACTAGCAGGGCACTGTTTATTTTCCTGAAACCAAAGGTGATAACCAAACTGAGCACAGCGATGAGCACCGTGCGCCAGTCATAGATGCTGTCCCTGCCCATTTCATAACAAACGGAAATGATCATGGCAACGGCAGCCACGTTTACCGCGTCAAGAAATACAGAAAACAGCTTTGAATCGCGCATTTTTTTTACAAAGCTGTTGAGCAGCGCGACAAAGAAAAAAGAAGGTAGAAAAATACCCACGGTAGCAACAAAAGCACCTGTCCAACCATTGATCTGATAGCCGATAAAGGTCACCGAAGAAAAAACAGGTCCGGGAGTAAACTGACCGACAGCAATGGCGTCGATCAGCTGCTGCCTGCTGATCAGTCCGGTTGCGACCAGCTCTGTATCGAGAAAGGCAAAAAGCACATAGCCGCTGCCATACAGTATAGAACCAACTTTAAGAAAGATAAGAAACAAACTCAGGTTGCTCACAGAAACCACCGTAGCCGCTGACAATGGCATCACTGCAAAAGGAAAAATTCCCAATGTCTTCTTACCTGTTTTATTTCTTATTTCAGAAATAATTACAGCTACAAATCCTGCCCCGAACATAAGCCAGATCTCATTAATCTGCAGGAGCGAAAGGATCAGAACTGCCAGTCCGAGCAGCATCAGTACTCCTGATTTAAGTGATTTTTTTGCAAGCGGATAAACAGCAGCAAGAATGATGGCAACAATGGCCGGTTTGATGCCATAAATAAAGGGCTGCACTTCGGGTAATTGTCCGTAAGCCTTGTAGAACCAGGCAAAAACAGCCGTGATGAGTACTGCCGGCAATATAAAACAGAGTCCTGCAAGCACCAGGCCTTTCCAGCCTGCGCGTTCATGACCTATGTGCATGGTCATCTCTGTGCTGTTCGGACCCGGTATAAGATTCACAGCTCCGGTGAGATCCAGAAAATGTTGTTCTGTAAGCCATTTTCTTTTGACCACCACTTCTTCCCGCATCATGGCTATATGCGCCGCAGGCCCTCCAAAAGCGGTGAAACCCAGCTTGAGAAACAACAGAATTACTTCCTTTATTTTGGTGTCAATTTTCAATTTATTTTTTTGCTTTCAATGCGTGTTGCTTTACCATTTCTCAGCTTCAGGCAGTAAGCGGTCGTTAGCAGAGTTTTTTATCAGCGCGTCAGTTTTGGGTATCTGCTGGTGAATCCGCTCTTTTACGTCCACCGGTATGTTGGCTCTTGAAAAGGGAACGACCTGTATGTATTCCTGTATCTGGCCGGCTTGTCTGCCGTATTTGTAGTCATAGGAAAAGCGGCTGCCGTTTTCTTCTGTTACGATCTCTCCGTTTTTAGGATTCGGGATGCTGATAAAAAAATCCCCGTTCGCTTTTTTATCTGTCTTGTTCAACAACTGCTGCTCTGAGAGATAAACAAAAAGTTCATCAGCTGTATTGACGGCCGGATCGATCAGGTTCACCTTTTTGGCAAGCAGGTGTTTGTATCTGTATGCACCATCTGTTTTTACCTTTCTGAGTTCTTCCAGCACTTTCTGAATCTCGGCAGTAAGAAAAGGATAATGCGTACAACCCAGGATCATGGCTTTTAAAGGCAATGCCCCCGGAGTGGCCCTCATTTTTTCGAGCAGGGAAACCAAATGAAACCGCACATAGTTTTCCGGTGAATTGATCTGCATGCTGTTGCACTGCTCCGGATCATTGGCATCACAAAGCATTTTATAGGCAGAAAAATCAAAGTTGTAAATATCCAGCAAGGCCTTCTGTATGGCCAGCTCATTCTTGGCCAGGTCCGGACCTTTATACAAAGTCCTCGGTTCCTGTGCTTTCCGGTCGATATAGTTCAGGTCCTCATCGATCGCCTCAGCGAGTCCAACCCCACCCTGACTGAAAAACTGAAGCTTACCGGTATAACCATTGGCCACAATCAGGTTTTTTAAGGCTGTTTCATAGCCTTTGGAAGCCACAGTGCCTGCCGTGGCAAAAATAGCGATACTGCCGGATTCATTCTTTTTGAATGTAGATAAAGCACCTCTGGCACCGGCATCGATCACTCCGATCACTTTTACCGGCGAACCGGCCTTCTTCAAAAAGTTCTCTACATCTGTTTTGCCATAGGCCGTGGCCGTGTTACAGGCTATGACGAGAATTTTTATCGGCTTTTTGTCTTTATATATTTGATTGTCATGGTAATACTTTGAACCTAGCAGAAACTGGGCATCTTTGATGATGTGCTCTTTTAACAGATCTGTTTTGCCCACAGCTGCATAATTGCCATAGGGCATATTGGCCTGATCTGCCAGATAGATAAAATCTTCACGTGAAAAATCGGCTATTCCGTCGGACTTTTTCCTGCCTGACTTGTTGTTGTAAGCATCAAAATTGACCACCGCATCCAGCACCGTCAAACCACCGGTTCCGGAATCGAACATGCCAATGGGCATGCCGGCATTCAGGGCCGGGTAATTCTTAAAGTCGGTATAATAAAAACTCGTTTTATCATTGAGTATGGATTCTTCTATGGCGTTCGTCTGGGCGAAGACAGCCGACACAAAAAGCACTGGCAACAAAAAGAAAGCTTTCAGAAATGGAAAATTTTTACATACCATGATTTCCGTTGGATTTTATACGATAAAAATAAAGGAAATGTTTTTAGGAAATGTAAGAAAAGCCAAAATTTACAAATACAGGAGTCAGCACTGTCAATTCCCGTTGCTACAATTGAAATCTGCAATAAGGCAAGTCAATTAACGGGTGAACACCCATTTGTTCTCAGTAGACAAATTCTTGTCGAAAGCATAGCCTTCCCGGTTGAATCCTTTGACCTCATCAACCACATCTATCCCATTGTCTATGATATACCGTACCATAGCTCCCCGGGCCTTTTTGGCAAAAAAACTGATCATTTTTAATTGCCCGTTGTGAAAATCCTTGAATTCCGGAGTGATCACCCGACTTTTTAGCAATTTGGGTTTTATGGTTTTAAAATACTCCTGGCTGGCCAGATTTATCAGTACTTCTCCATTCAATTCTGCCTTCAAAGCCTTGGTGAGGCTGTCTCCCCAGAATTCATACAAATTGTTGTGCCTGTTCACTTTTAAGGCCGTGCCCATTTCCAGCCGGTATGGCTGTATCAGGTCCAGGGGTTTTAAAATGCCATACAATCCTGATAAAATGCGCACTTTGCTTTGCAGGTCTTCGAATCTATCTTTCTCCAGCGTATAGGCATCAAGGCCATCATACACATCACCGCTAAACGCAAAAACTGCCTGCCGTGCATTTTCGGGACCAAAAGGCAGGTGCCAGTCCTGATTGCGCTGGTAGTTCAGAGTACTTAAGTTTTCGGAAATGTCCATAAGCTCCATGAGCTTCTTCGGACTTTTCTTTTTGAGTACGGCGTTCAGTTTTTCCGCCTGCTTCAGAAAAGCGCATTCACTAAAAGTCTGAATGGGAACAGGTTTATTGAATTCGAGGGTTTTGGCCGGTGAGATTACAATTTTCATGAATTTGAAATTTTAAAAAATCACAGAATATTTTTTGACTATTCCTCCTTGCGGTGCAGGGAATAATTGCGCCATTTTTCCAGACAAAGCACCATATCCTGAGGCATGGGTGAATCAAACTGCAAAAACTCCTTACTGACGGGATGCGTAAACCCGAGGGTTTTGGCGTGCAGGGCCTGACGCGGTAAAACAGAAAAACAATTTTCTACAAACTGTTTGTATTTGGTAAAGGTGGTTCCTTTTACGATCTCATTACCTCCATAGCGTTCATCATTGAACAAAGGATGCCCAATGTGGGCAAAGTGCGCCCGTATCTGATGGGTACGGCCTGTTTCCAGTTTACACTGCACCAGGGTTACGTAATTAAAGCGTTCAAGCACCTGGTAATGCGTGATGGCCGGCTTTCCAAAATCGCCTTTGGGAAAAACATCCATCAGGAGTCTGTTCTTCAGGCTTCTGCCAATATGGCCTTCTATCGTGCCGGAATCTTCTTCAAAATTTCCCCATACCAGGGCATAATAAAGCCTTTCGGTTGTCCTTTCAAAAAACTGGTTGGCGAGATTGGCCATGGCATACTCGGTTTTTGCCACAACAAGCAAGCCGCTGGTGTCTTTGTCTATGCGATGTACCAATCCGGGTCTGTCATTGGAATTGGTTGGTAAGTTTTCTATGTGATACAACAAGCCGTTCACCAGGGTACCGCTGTAATTTCCATGGCCCGGATGAACAACAACCCCTGCTTCCTTGTTTACCACGATCACTTCGTTGTCTTCATAAACAATGTCCAAAGGCATTTCTTCGGGCACCATCAGGTTTTCGTGAGGCGGATAAGCCAGAACCACACGCACCACATCTTTGGCTTTTACCCGGTAATTGGATTTGACCACCTGCTCATTCACCAGGACATTTCCTGCTTTTATGGCCTGCTGGATTTTGTTCCTTGTGGCATTCTCAATAAAATTCATCAGGTATTTGTCCACGCGCAGTGGCTCCTGCCCTGCAGCAGCAGTAAAACTGTAATGTTCATAAAGCTCATCGTTTATGATCTCGTCAAAATTCTCCTGCATCGGGTATACTGTCTGTAGCTAAACTGTCTGTTACTATTTCTTCCAATCCATCACCCACAACAAGGTCAATAACAGAACTTTTTGGGAGGTAATCACCCGGTTTTATGGGTCTGCCCATGTATTCCATGCGTCTGACCACATCTTTTCCTATGTCTGGTATCTTAATATCCTTCCCGATTTGAAATCCGGCAGATTTCAGTCTGGTAACCACCTGTCTTTTTGTCTGATCCAGTACTTTGGGAACCTCAACTTTCAAAAAATTCGAAGGATTCAAAGTGAGGTAGATCTTTCTGTTCACTTTTACATAGGATCCCGCCTCAGGATCCTGTTCCATTACAGACTGCGGTGGAAAATCAGGGTTAAATTCTGAAGAATCAATGACCACCAAATTGAGATCTATATCTTCGAGTATACTTTCAACCTCCGCGATCGATTTTTTTTGCAGATCCGGAACCTGGATCTTTTGGTTGTGATGGGTATAAAAGCCAAGTCCTATGCCAGAAATAAACATTACAGCCAAAGTGATGACCAGCATGATCAAAACTGTGTTCAAAAACTCCCTGCTTTTTATGTACTGAAAAAATCCCATACGCTGAATTTATGCACCAAAGATAATTTTTTTTTAACTGAAACCCGATGAAGCCCGTCTCAATTTTTAAAAATGAGGTTTGGATACATCCGTTTTGTATCAGCCTTCTTCCAAAAAAGTGCTGCCAGGTTATGGTACGATTGTACTGTTGACCGATAGCAGCAATCAATATTTAACTGTTTTTAATTTGTACCTGAGATTTTTTTGTATGTTTGTTTGTCAACAAAATTTGTATGAAGAAAAATATTGCCATCATCATGGGTGGTTACTCCAGTGAAGTAGATATTTCAATACTCAGTGGCAATGTGGTGTATGCCAATCTGGATAGAGAAAAATACAGGCTCTTTAAATTACTGATCTTAAAGGAAAAATGGGTTCATGTTGACGAAAACGGACTCGAAACCCCGGTCAATAAGGAAGATTTTAGTCTGGGATCAGGAGCAAATAAAATTCATTTCGACTGTGTTTTTAATGCCATTCACGGCCATCCGGGCGAAGATGGCGTGCTTCTCGCCTATTTTGACCTGTTCGGGATCAAACATACCTCTGCCCCCTTTTATCAGATGGCAGTCACTTTCAATAAAAGAGATACCCTGAGTTTTTTAAAACCCTACGGTATAAAAATGGCAAACTCCGTTTACCTGAATCAGGGCGATCCATATGACACAGACCAGATTATTAAACAGGTTGGCCTGCCCTGCTTTGTGAAACCCAATAAATCCGGCTCCAGTTTTGGCGTGTCGAAAGTAAAAACCAAAGAAGCTCTCGCACCTGCCATGGACTTCGCCTTTAAGGAAGACAACGAGATCCTGATTGAATCCTTTCTCGACGGAACCGAGGTTTCCGTAGGTGTTATTGAATGGCAGAACAAAATTAAAGTGATGCCCGAAACGGAAATTGTCAGCCACAATGAGTTCTTTGATTTTGAGGCCAAATACCTGGGAAAATCGGAAGAGATCACCCCGGCAAGAATTTCTGAGCTACAACGGAATAACCTGATAGAGGCAGCAGAAAAGATCTATAAGGTACTCAACCTGAAAGGCCTTTCGAGGGCTGATTTCATTATCGTTGGCGACATTCCGTATTTTATTGAAATGAATATGGTACCCGGTATCACCACCGAAAGCATCTTGCCCAAACAAGCCCGGTACGCAGGCATAAGCCTGCAGGAACTTTTTGGAAATTGTATAGAAATGGCATTAAAATAAAAAGATGAGAAGAGCAGTTTTTCCCGGATCCTTTGATCCGCTTACTTTGGGACACACAGATATCATCAACCGGGCATTGACTCTTTTTGATGAGATCATCATTGCCATTGGAAACAATACTTCGAAAAATTATATGTTTTCACTGGAGCAAAGGGTAAAGTTCATCGAGCAGACCTATGCCGGAGAAAAGAAAATAAAAGTGGATACCTATGAAGGCCTGACCATAGAATACTGCAAAAAAGTGAACAGTGCTTTTATTTTACGCGGACTCAGAAATCCCGCCGACTTCGAATTTGAAAAGGCCATTGCACACACCAACCGAAAACTGTCGAAAATAGAAACCGTATTTTTACTTACGAGCGCCAATACATCGTATATCAGTTCCAGCATTGTGAGGGATGTTTTGCGCTACAAAGGCGACGTGACCGGACTCGTGCCTGATGCCGTTCACCACCATGCACATTTAAAAAAATAAAGATCTTGGGTATTTCATTTACGCGCAATGGCAGGATCTGGCTCCTTGTTCTTGTCTTTGTTCAATTGACTGCAGCGCAAAATCTGCCCACTGTTTTTGAACAGAGTGGCGGAACACAAACGGCTACTTATGAGGAGACCATCAGCTATTACAAAATACTTGAGGAAAAGTTCCCCAGCATCTCCCTTGAAGAAATAGGCGATACAGATTCTGGTTTTCCGCTGCATGTGGTAACCTTTTACAGCGGTGGAAAATTACGACTCAAAGACATACAGAAAAAAGACAAAATTACCCTGCTCATCAACAACGGGATCCATCCGGGAGAACCGGACGGAATTGACGCGAGCATGCAGTTGCTTCGGGACCTGGCCGAGGGTAAATTGGGCAAAGAAAAATACAAAGACCTGATCGTTTGCGTGATCCCTGTTTACAATATCGGAGGCAGCCTGAACAGAAACAGCACGAGCAGGGTAAACCAGAACGGACCTGAAAGCTATGGATTCAGAGGCAATGCCAGAAATTTTGATCTGAACCGGGACTTCATTAAAACCGACACGAAAAATGCCCTTACTTTTACAAAGATCTACCACCTCATCGAACCCGATGTGTTTATTGATAACCATGTAAGCGATGGTGCAGATTACCAGTACGTGCTGACCCATTTATTTACCCAGCACAACAAACTCGGCGGAGCACTGGGTTCCTATCTGAATAACACCCTGAAACCGTGGCTTGAAGAAGATCTTTTGAAAAAAAAGTACGACATAACGCCTTATGTAAATGTGTTCAATACCACACCCGACAAAGGATTTTCTCAGTTCTTTGACAGCCCCCGTTATTCAACGGGTTATACCGCTCTTTTTGGTACCCTGGGTTTAATGGTGGAAACACATATGTTAAAACCGTATAAAGATCGCGTTGCAGGTACCTATGCACTCATGCACAGCCTGCTGGATTTTAGCGCAGAAAAAGATGTTGAAATCAGGAAACTGCGGAAAGATGCCATACAAACAGACAAAGGCCTTAACTTATTATCCGGTCAGCTGGAAGCTGGATACGACGAAATACGAAGTATTAAATTTTAAGGGCTATGAAGGCAGTTTTGTTAAAAGTGAGGTAACCGGCCTGAACCGGCTGAAATACGACCGCAACAAACCCTTTACCAAACCGGTTAAACATTACAATGAATTTGTACCGGGAAAAAGCATTAAAATACCGGCAGCCTATATCATACCGCAGGGCTGGTGGCCGGTGATCGAAAGGCTCGACTTGAATCAGATTCAGTATACCGCCTTCAAAACAGATACCTTGCTTGAGGTGGAAACGTACAAGATCAAATCCTACAAATCGGTTAGCACTCCCTATGAAGGTCATCAACTGCATTACGATACACAAGTTGAGGTGAGCAGTGGAAAAAAACAATTCCGGAAAGGTGACCTACTGGTACCAACAGACCAGCCCGGCATGAGATACCTGCTGGAAACGCTCGAACCCGAAGCCAAAGATTCGTTCTTCAACTGGAACTTCTTCGATGCCATTCTGGAGAACAAAGAATATTTTTCGCCCTACGCCTTTGAAGAGCTCGCAGAAAAGATCCTTCGGGAAGATCCTGCATTAAAAAAAGAGCTTGAGGAAAAGAGGTCGAAAGATCCGGAGTTCAAGGCGAACGGCTATGCCCAGCTGGATTTTATTTACAAGCACTCGAAATACTTTGAATCAACCTATATGGAGTACCCTATTTACCGATACACAAAAAAAGAATAGGGTTTGCCGGACAGTTTTCGGGCAAAAAAATACGCTCAACTATAGTATCTAAGGGATTTTACCCATTCGTTTCAGTGAACAAAATCTTGTTTATCAGCCATTTAATATTTGGATAGGTATTTTTAAACACCTCAACAAGCTGTACTTTGTCCGTCCAGACAACCTTGCTGATCCCTTCCTCGGTTTGCGGTATAAGTTTTTGATCAGGATCTTTAATACCCATATTATACCAATGGGTGGTTTTAAAGAACTGTTTACCCTCCATTTCATACAAATGATACGTTAAGCCGGCGAAGGTTTTGATAAAAACGCCTACCAGCCCGCATTCTTCCTCAACTTCCCTCAAAGCGGCTGCTTCGATCTGCTCATTTTTTTCAACCTTTCCTTTAGGCAGATCCCAGATACCATTTCTGAAGATCATCAGCAATTCCTGGTTTTCGTTTAAAACCAGCCCTCCGGCAGCAGTTACCTGTACAAATTTTTTCTTAAATTCTTCAAAGAGTTTTTCGGGGTCTTTATAATAAATATAATAGGTTTTACGTTCTGTTTCACAAGAATTTAAGTACAGCTCAGGATCGCAATTCTCCCAATGAAAGCAGTTGCTCCGACCGGTATCTGATGGGTCGCTTGTTAAAAAAAAGCTGCAGTTATTTTTAAAAATTACATACATTTGCATATGATTTTCAACAAAAATACAGCAAAAAAAACCGCGGAATTGCTTTTATCCATAAAAGCGATCAAATTAAATCCTGAAGAGTCTTTTGTATGGGCCTCGGGATGGCATTCCCCCATTTATTGCGATAACCGCTTAACCTTGTCGTTTGTGCCCATTCGC
Source organism: uncultured Flavobacteriaceae bacterium (assembly GCA_963816075.1). GTDB lineage: Bacteria > Bacteroidota > Bacteroidia > Flavobacteriales > Flavobacteriaceae > Namhaeicola. The sequence goes on from CAWFJI010000010.1 coordinate 19,695, forward strand.
AATTATATCCGCGAGCATTTGGGAAAGATCATCCTTGAAAAACACGGTAAACCCGATGTGATTGCAGGCGTTGCTACCGGTGCCATAGCCATTGGCGTACTCGTTGCCCAGGAGCTTGGCCTCCCCTTTGTTTATGTCCGGCCCGAACCCAAAAAACACGGCCGCATGAATCAGGTTGAAGGATACCTGAACAAGGGGCAGAATGTGATCGTTGTGGAAGATCTGATCAGCACCGGCAAGAGCAGTTTGAATGCTGTAGAAGCGCTGAAGGATTGCGATGTACAGATCAAAGGCATGGTATCTATTTTTGATTATGGATTCGATGTTGCCAAAGAAAGTTTTGCCAAAATAAATCTTGAAGTCACCAGTTTGAGCGATTATGACAACCTGATCGAACAGGCACTGGAAACGAATTACGTCTCGCAAAAACATTTGAAAACCTTAATGGCCTGGAGAGCTAATCCGGCTGAGTGGAAATAACAGGAAATGAATTTAGAAAGCCCCAAAGTAACCGTCAAAAAAAACAACAAGGAAATATTCGACTTTTTGAGTAAGGTTGAGAATTTTGAGCAGATCATGCCCGAAAATATCGATAAATTCCAGGCCGGAGAAGAATCTTTTGTTTTTGCACTCAAGGGTATGCCCGAAATCAAACTGAAACTCACGGAAATGGTGCCCGGAAAAAAGATCGTGCTGGGTTCTGCCAGTGACAAGCTTCCTTTTACATTAACAGCAAATATTGAGGAAAAGACTGAGAACTCCAGTGAAGTGCAACTGCTATTTGATGGCAATTTTAATCCTATGATGGCCATGATGGTCAAGGGCCCGCTGCAAAAGTTCATCAATACCCTGATCACGAATATTGAGAGTACCTAGATTTCTTACAAATACTTAATTTCCTTAAACCGAAAGCAGCGCTGCGTTTCGTCCTGTAATTCAAGAACCAGATTGCCTGAGGGATCTATATCAATTATTTTTCCCATAAATATTTCGCCCGCCGCAGTTTCAAACATGGCCGGACGACCAAATTTGTAGAGGTTTTCTTTGTACTCCTGCATCAACCGCTTGTGCCCACCTGATTCAAATAAATCGGCATACAGCTTTATTTTCTCCACAAGCTCCTGAAGCAAGATATCTCTGTCTGTCTTTTTGCCCAGGATCTGATACATCGAGATCGCCTTAGGCAGCTCCGGGGGGAAATTTTTCTTCATTCACATTGAGCCCGATACCAACTATGGCATACCTGATCTGCCCGCTGAGGATCGAATTCTCTATCAGGATGCCGCCCAGTTTCCTGTTGTCTGCCATAATGTCGTTTGGCCATTTCACCCTTAATTCAGGCAGCTTATAGGGTTTTAAGGCTTCAAGTACAGCCAGTGAAACGGCACAATTCAGGAAAAACTGATCCGCTGCCAAAACCCTCTGAAATTTTATTAAAATACTGAATAAGAGGTTACTGCCTTCTGAAGAATACCAAACAGTTTCCATTTGTCCCCTGCCCTTCGTCTGAAATTCAGCACTGACAACGGTAAAACTTTCAAGCACCTCATTCTTTACCAAATCTTTTAAATAAGAATTCGTAGAGGGAATGGCATCAAGTTTGTACAGGTACATGCAGATTAACTTTTGGGTTCATCTAAAATGATAAAAATGTAATACATTTGCAACAATATATGAACTTTATTAAATGACGAAAAAATTAGCAAATCCTGATGTGCTTATTGCAGAAATAATCAAAGGGATTGAAGAAGTAAAAGGAGAGCACATCACCCTGCTGGATCTTAGAAAAATACCGAATACCGTTTGCGATTATTTTATTATTTGCGATGGAACCTCGAACACACAGGTTGCAGCCATCTCAGGTTCCATACAAAAAACCGTGAGCAAAAATATAAAAGAGAAAGCCTGGCATATTGAAGGAGAGAGCAATGCTGAATGGATCCTGATGGATTATGTAAACGTAGTTGTACATATTTTTCAAAGAAAAACCCGGGAGTTTTACAACCTGGAAGGCCTGTGGGGCGATGCCAAGATCACCAATATATCGAATTAGTATTTATTTCATTCCCCGATTTTATGAGCGACGAAAAGAAACCAACAAATAAAGATAACGACAACAATCCTTTGAAGCAATTTAACTTTAAGTTCAATTTTTACTGGATTTACGGGATTATCTTTGCTTTGATTATAGGATATCAGTTTTTAAATTCCGCTGATCTGGCAAGTTCTAAACTTACAGAAAATCAGTTCAACGAAATTTTAAAGGAAAATGATATTCAGAAAATAGTCATTGTCAACGGCGATTTTGCACAACTTTTTTTAAAGCCGGAAGCTTTACAAAAAGAAAAGCACAGCAAAAACAAGAATACTTCCTTTTTAAATGCTGCAGCGCCTGCCTACACCTACGATTTTGGAGATCTCCAGAATTTTGAGAACAAGTTAGCACTTGCCAAATCAGAATTTACCCTTGATTTCGACAAAGATACCATCACCCAAACCAGCTTTTTTGATTCCTTCATTGTCTGGTTACCCTTCCTGTTCATCATCGGTTTATGGATATTTTTCATGCGCCGTATGTCAGGTGCCGGTGGCGGAGCCGGAGGTGGCGGACAAATTTTCAACATAGGTAAATCCCGTGCAAAGATCTTTGATCAGAACACAAAAGTGAAGACCACCTTTAAAGACGTGGCCGGCTTGGAAGGTGCCAAAGAAGAGATACAGGAAATCGTAGAGTTTCTTAAAAGTCCGGGTAAATTCACCAAACTGGGTGGAAAAATACCGAAGGGTGCTCTACTGGTAGGGCCTCCGGGTACCGGGAAAACCCTATTGGCCAAAGCCGTTGCCGGTGAGGCCGATGTGCCTTTCTTCTCCCTTTCCGGATCAGATTTTGTTGAGATGTTCGTTGGGGTTGGCGCCAGCAGGGTGCGCGACTTGTTCAAACAGGCGCAGCAAAAAGCACCTTCAATTATTTTCATCGATGAGATCGATGCCATAGGACGTGCCCGTGGAAAAAACAACATTACCGGAGGAAACGACGAAAGAGAAAATACGCTGAACCAGCTGCTTACAGAAATGGATGGTTTTGGCACAGATTCCAATGTAATCGTGCTTGCCGCTACCAACAGGGCCGATATACTTGACAAGGCGCTCATGCGCGCCGGACGATTCGACCGGCAGATCTATGTAGACCTGCCCGATAAAAATGAACGCCTTGAGATTTTCCACGTTCATGTAAAACCCCTGAAACTTGGAAAAGACGTGGATCTGGAATTCCTTTCAAAACAGACACCCGGTTTTTCGGGCGCGGATATAGCCAATGTGTGCAATGAAGCCGCTTTGATCGCGGCACGAAAAGGCAATGATGCAGTGAACCACCAGGACTTTTTGGATGCCGTCGACAGGATCGTGGGCGGACTCGAAAAGAAAAATAAGATCATCACCAACAAGGAAAAACGAACCATAGCCTACCACGAGGCCGGACATGCAACGGTTAGCTGGATGCTGGAACATGCAGCTCCGCTCGTAAAAGTGACCATAGTGCCCCGCGGAAAATCGCTGGGTGCCGCCTGGTATCTGCCGGAGGAAAGACAGATCGTTCATACAGATCAGATGCTGGACGAGATGTGCGCTACCCTGGGCGGCCGTGCAGCTGAAAAGATTACCTTTGACAAGATCTCCACAGGAGCACTGAACGACCTTGAAAAAGTTACGCGTCAGGCCAAGGCCATTGTAACCGTTTACGGACTGAATGATAAAATAGGAAACATTACCTATTATGATTCTTCCGGTCAGACTGATTACAGTTTTAACAATCCCTACAGTGAGAAAACCGCACAGGTCATAGATCATGAGATCTCCTCTATTGTTGAAGAACAGTACCAAAGAGCGATTGGCATATTAACCAAACACAAGAAGGAATTGACCGTACTTGCCGAATTGCTCATGGAAAAGGAAGTGATCTTTGAAGATGACCTCAGGAGGATCTTTGGAGAAAGGCCTTTTACAAATGATGACGAAGCCCATCTGGTAAGTAAAGCGGCTCAGGAAGAAAGCAAAAAAGAAAAAATTTCAGGAGAAAGTGAAATTTCTTCCAAAAACACCATTTAATAAATAGTTTTTGTAAATTTGGTTTTTTACGTACCCGATGAATCTGTTTAAAAAATTTTTTCAAAAGAAAGAAGCTCCTTCCAAACCCAAAGAAGATTTTTCTTCAAAAGATAATCTGTCGACAGATGAATTATTCGTAAGAAAGTTTATTTCAAAAGGGGGAAAATTTCTCTATTGCCAGGATAAAGAAGAAGTTAAAACGGAATTATCAAAGGTTCTGCTGGAAAATGAATGGAACAATGTTGTCTGTTTTGACAACAGTCTGAATGAGATCTTATCTGATATCAACAGTGCAAAAACACCCAAAGTCATACTCAACCTGCCATTTTTTACTGCCTGTGAAGCATTGGTCTCTGAAGACGGCAGTATTATGTTTTCTACCTGCCAGTTGAAAGAATACAAGTTGCAGGACCTGCCCAACAGTTTTATTGTATTCGGCAAAACCAGCCAGCTCGTAAAATCGATCAGCGATGGCGTTATGGGTGTGAGAATGCGTTCTACAAAAAATTCACCAACCATCATAAGCTCTGTAAAAGATTACCTGCCCAATAAATCCGAGGTTGACTTTCTGACTTATGGAAATAATAATTCTAAAACACTCTATTTGCTGTTGTTAGAGGATCTATAAAACGGATGAACAATTTTACCCTGCGCTTAATATTCGGATTGTTATATGCGATAGTCGTGGTTTTTGGCGCCTACCTGGGTAATGTGACTTTCTATCTGGTCTTTTTTGTGTTCATGATCTTCTGCCTGTATGAATTTCTCAGGCTGATCGACCTCAAAAGCGGCTATCCTTATCTGCTGGCCGTCGCCTCCTTTTTATCTGCCATCATCAGCAATGAGGATGCGCATACCAGGGACAATGTTTTGATCAACAAGATCCTGTTCAGTATCATTGCAGCAGCCCTGTATTTTAGTTTTATATCTGCACTGATCTCTTCGAGGAAAATTTCTATACAATATCTCGGAAAGATCTTTTTAAGTCTGATCTATATCATTCTGCCTTTTTCTTTTCTGATAAAAATTCCATACCTGAATGTCACCATTTCCTATGATTACGTAGTCCTGATCGGCATTTTTGTACTGATCTGGAGCAACGATGTTTTTGCATATCTGATCGGCAAGAATTTTGGAAAACATAAACTGATCGAAAGAGTCTCGCCAAACAAGACGGTTGAGGGCTTTATTGGCGGCTTTGTTTTTACGTATATAGCCGGTTTTTTTATTTCTGTTTACTGCGATTCCCTTTTTTCATACCAGTGGCTGGGAATAGCCATTATCGTTAGTGTTTTCGGGGTATTGGGCGATCTGATCGAATCGATGTTCAAGCGACAGGCAGGTGTAAAAGACAGTAGCAATTTTATTCCGGGCCACGGAGGTTTTTTAGATAGGCTGGATAGTATTATATTTGCCACACCATTCATATTTATTTATTTATACCTCACTGCGTAAATGTTTCATAAGGAAGGATATAAGATCATCGTACTCGCCTCAGTAATCCTGGTGGCACTCATGTTGCTCACCGACCATTTTGTACCTGTTCTTTGGTTGCAAAAGCTGCTGATGATCTCTTTTTTAATACTTTATATTTTGGTTTTGAATTTTTTCAGAAACCCGAGAAGAAATACAGTCATCCATGCGGAACACATACTGGCTCCTGCCGACGGGAAAGTTGTCGTGATCGAAGAAGTTGAAGACAATGAGTTTTTTAAAGGAAAACGCCGGCAGATCTCTATCTTCATGTCGCCCCTGAATGTGCATGTGACCCGGTATCCCATAAGTGGCAAAATCATTTACAGCAAATACCATCCCGGGAAATTTCTGGTGGCCTGGCATCCAAAATCTTCAGAGGACAATGAGCGCACAACCATAGTTATAGAAAATGACACCGTTGGTAAAATCATGTACCGGCAAATAGCCGGGGCAGTCGCCAGACGGATCGTGAACTATGCCAAAGCCGATCAAACCGCAGTACAGGGGGCAGATGCGGGCTTTATAAAGTTCGGATCAAGAATCGATATTCTCGTACCTCTTGATATGAAAGTTCATGTTGGTCTGGATCAAAAGACCATCGGTGGTGAAACGGTAATCGCTTCGAAAAGATGACAGACCTTGATAAAAAATTTGAGAAAGCCTATGAGATCGCATCGGCTATGACAGAAAAACTTCCGGCGGATGTAATGCTGCAATTCTACGCCTATTACAAACAGGCAACACATGGAATGCCCAGTTTAATGCCAACCGGTGATAATGAGGTGCGGAACGCCTTTAAACTGAATGCCTGGTTACAGGTAAATCATTTAAGTGAGGAGGAAGCAAAATTAAAATATATTGAGCTCGTAGAGAAGTATAACAATATCAGGATAGAATAAACCTTTTTTTTACCTCACTCCTTGCAGGCCGGCGGCCGCATTTTACGGTTCATAAACCAGCAGCCAGTCCGTATCCTCTCCATTTTTCAGCGATTTGATCAGTTTGAAATGATTCTTTTTATAGAATTGGATCAGATCTTCTTCTTCAACTGTCAGCCAATATTTTTGCTCAGGAAAATCTTGCATCAGCATTTTCAGCCATGCTGAACCCAGCCTTTTTCCGCGGTAAACTTCGGGTACCCATAAAAAGCCTATGTATAAATAACCCTGGTCAAGCCAGGTCTGGGCTTCAACACGATTATACCACATATCGGGAGAACAGGTAGAAAATACGATCCCTCCGGCCATCAATGCTGCTCCTTCAAAAAGACCGTATATTTTTGCGTTCTGTTTGTACTGATCCCAATAGGGTGCTATATTTTCCTGCCAGATTTCCGGCAGTAAAGGAAAGAAAGTCTTTGGGGATATTTCTTTAAAGGTCAAATCCATAAATTCGTATTATAACAAACCCCAGGACATCAACCTGTCAGAATCATGAAACCACCTGTCGCCTATATCGGTTCTGTAATAGGCATTGTTAATGATTATATTTTTGATCCTGTTGAACATCATTTTTTGGGCATCGCGCATGGTCAGTCCCGTTCCGGTCACCAGCAGGGCTAAACCGGAATCACCGGTAATAAGCCATTCCTTATTGATCATTTTGAGGTGCATGGGATGCAGTCCTTCTTTCATCTCCTTTCTGAAAATAACCACCGCATCTTTAGAGAAGGTTTCAAAAGTTTTTTTGTCGTCATAGGGAAAAGGAGGTACAACCATATAGGCACCAACCTGAAAACCGGTTTTTGTGTTGATCTCAAATTTTACTCCGCTGGCTACCTTGTACAGGAAATTACCAAAGGGTTCATTGATGCCGGCCCTTTGGATCTGAACCTGCGGATAGCCAAACCGGGAAGTGAACTCGAGGGGATAGATCCCGTTTGAATTGACGATACAGTTGATATCAATATGACCTACAAACTTGTCTTTTGCCAGTGTGGTTTCGAATTTCCTAAGGGTTGCCTCAAAGATCGGGTTCTCATCCGTCCAGAACATGCTGGTTCCCATTTCACCGGTAGAAACCCCCAGTTCTTTGGGAAATAATTTCTTATGTTCAAAAGTAATATTGACCGGTTTCAAAAATTCATTTCCATTAAAAAAGGCAGCTACCGAAATTTCAACACCGGTAACTTTTCGCTGCAGCTGAAAGGAACCCATTTCGTTTCCCCAGGTCTTTTCATAGGCTTTGAGGACTCGAATGATATCAGAACCGTCATCATCCACCCCCACGAACAACAATTGTTTATAGTCCTGTATTTCGCCTGAGGGTTTTATTACATAACTGTTCGGGTTTCGCTTAACATAATCAATGGCATCATGAAAGGTAGTGAACTCCTGAAATGGCAGCGTTTTGATCTTATGCCGCCTCAGCTCCTCCTGGCCAAATCCCCTGTCGAATTCCAGGTTATCCGCATATTCGGTTCCTCCTATGACCAATTTTCCTGCTTTGCGAAGTTCAGCAGCAATCTTGCCATAACCCGTAAAATCAAAAACGATCACATCGGCCCAGTCGATGTGCTTCTTCCAGTCCGGGGTTTTGGGTACAAAGCCTTTACCAATTTCATTCAGGTATTTTTTTTCAATAAATAATTTGACCTGATTTCCTTCGTTTTGAACGGCATAAGCGATATCGAGGATTTCACCCCATTTTGAAACAAACAGAAATTTTCTGCTTTGCGGTGCTTTTTTTTTCAATTAAACCTTTTTTAGATTGGTTGTTTATGATTGTTTAAATACACTTCAAAGTTAGTTAACCTGCACGAAATACATTCTGGCTTTCATTTATTATTTCATCTATATCCGCCAAACTGAGAGCAGGAAGCAGAGAGCTGAAAACGAAGGTTCGCTAACCCTTTCACATGTTTTTTAACAGATAGGTTCCTATTTAAGATTGGCTATGCTATCCTCCAGCAACTTAATTTTAGTCAGTGCATCCGACTCTTTTTTGCGTTCCACCGCAACCACCTGTTCGGGAGCACCCGCAACAAACTTCTCATTGCTCAGTTTATTTTGTACAGAATGTAAAAAGCCCCGGGTGTATTTGAGTTCATTCTGCAGTTTTTCGATCTCCTCACCGATATTGAGATAACCCTGAAGGGGTATAAAATATTCATTTCCTTTCACCCTGAATGATACAGCCCCTTCCGGTTTCTCCTGGATATACTGTACCCTTTCCAGGTTTGTAAGCCGCATGATGATCCCGTCAAAAAAGGTGTTCGTGTTATCGGCATTCATCACCAAAACTTGCAGCTGCTCTTTTTGAGGAACATTTTTCTCTTTTCTTATATTTCTTATACCGCTGATCACTTCTGCAGCAAAATCAAATTCTTCAACAAGCTGAAGTTTCATTTCAACAGGTTCAGGCCAGGGAGAAACGATCAGGGCTTCATCCTTGGCTCTCGGACTTATATCCTGCCAGATCTCTTCGGTAATAAAGGGCATAAAAGGATGCAGTATCTTTAAGATCTGTTCAAAGTTGGCCTGGGTTTCGGAAAAAGTTTTCAGATCAATGGGTTTCTGGTAATCCGGTTTTACCATTTCCAAATACCAGGAACTGAAATCATCCCAAATGAACTTGTAGGTCATCATCAGCGCTTCTGATATCCTGTAATCCGCATAGGCCTTTTCCAGATTGGTCAGCACAAGCGACAATTTGGCCTGAAACCAGTCATTCGCCTTCCTGGCATGTTCAGGCTGTTCCATCTTTTCATCAACCTGCCAGCCTTTTATCAACCTGAAGGCATTCCAGATCTTATTGGAGAAATTCCTTCCCTGTTCACACAGTTCCTCGTCAAAAGGCAGGTCGTTACCGGCCGGAGAGGTCAGCAACATACCAACCCGAACCCCGTCAGCTCCGTATTTTTCGATCAGCTCGATGGGATCCGGTGAATTTCCAAGTGACTTGGACATCTTTCTCCCCAGTTTATCCCTTACAATACCCGTTAAATAGACCTTGGAAAAAGGTTTTTCCCCGCGGTACTCATAACCGGCAATGATCATTCGTGCAACCCAGAAGAAGAGTATCTCGGGTGCCGTTACCAGATCCTGGGTAGGGTAGTAATAATTGATCTCTTCGTTATCCGGATTTCTGATCCCGTCAAAAACGGAAATGGGCCACAACCAGGAAGAAAACCAGGTATCCAGGGCATCATTATCCTGTCTCAGGTCTGAGGCCTGTAAATTCTTTCCTGATTTCTGTTTTGCTTTCTTCAGCGCTTCCTCTGCATTTTTTGCCACCACAAAATCCTCAGTCCCTTCGCCGTAATAATAAGCCGGAATGCGGTGCCCCCACCACAACTGCCGCGATATATTCCAGTCGCGCACATTTTCCATCCAGTGCCGATAAGTATTTTTAAATTTGGGCGGTACCAGCAATACCTCATCTTCCATGACAGCCTTGAGGGCCGGTGCCGACAATTCTTTCATTTTTAAAAACCATTGTACCGATATTTTGGGCTCTATCACGGCTCCTGTCCGCTCAGAAGTTCCAACTTTATTGGTATAGTCTTCGATTTTTGCAATATTGCCTCCCTCTTCCAGTTCCTTAACGATCTCCTTTCTTACAACAAAGCGGTCCTTGCCTTTGTAATGCAAACCGTGGTCATTTAAGGTGGCATCGTCATTAAAAATATCGATGACCTCCAGGTGGTGCTTTTCTCCGATCACCTTGTCATTGGGGTCATGTGCCGGTGTTATCTTTAAACAACCTGTTCCGAATTCCTTGTCTACGTATTCATCAGCAATAACCGGAATCAGCCTGTTGGCGATCGGCACCATTACCCTTTTACCAATAAAACGGGTAAAGCGCTCATCTTCAGGATGCACACAAACCGCCGTATCACCCAAAATGGTCTCCGGTCTGGTTGTAGCCAGGGTTAAAAATTCATCTGAACCCTCCAGTTTATATTTCAGATAATACAGTTTGCCCTGTTTTTCTGTATAGATAACTTCTTCATCGGATACGGTGGTTTTCGCTTCCGGATCCCAGTTTACCATTCTGTAACCTCTGTAGATATATCCTTTCTCGAAAAGATCAATGAAGACGTCCTCAACTGACTCTGACAGCTCGTCATCCATCGTAAACTTTGTTCTTTTCCAGTCGCAGGAAGCTCCCAGTTTTTTCAATTGCTCCAGGATAATCCCGCCGTGTTTATGTGTCCAGTCCCAGGCATGCTCCAAAAATGCCTCCCGGGTAAGCTGACTTTTTTCTATTCCTTCCTGCTTCAATTTGGCAACAACCTTCGCCTCGGTTGCAATCGAGGCATGGTCCGTGCCAGGTACCCAGCAGGCATTAAAACCTTTCATTCTCGCCCTCCTGATCAGGACATCCTGAATGGTATTGTTCAGCATATGGCCCATGTGTAAAACACCGGTCACATTGGGTGGCGGTATGACTATGGTGTAGGCTTTTCTCTGGTCGGGTTTTGAATAAAAATAACCCTGGTCGAGCCAGTAAGAATACCATTTGTCCTCTACTTCTTTGGGATCGTATTTTGCCGAAATCTGCATATGCTAATTTTTTGTGAAAATGAAGGCAAAATTACAATTTTAAGCAATAATTCGGGTTTTATTTAGTTAGTATTTTGTTTTAATTGTACCTTTGAACGTTAATTTTAATTTATATGAAAAAGCTATTATTTATTTTGTTTGTCCTCCTGACGGGAGCTGCCGGTTATTCGCAAACCAAGGAGGAAATAAGGAAGGATTTTACCGGGCCTGATTTCAAATTTGATTCGGAAGTTATTGATTACGGTGATGTTGCGAAAGGCAGTGATGGTTCAAGAGTTTTTAAATTCAAGAACGTTGGAAAAGCGCCTTTGATTATCAGCAATATCAAATCGAGTTGTGGTTGTACAGTTCCCGAAAAACCGGAAAAACCGATCATGCCGGGTGAAACTGCCGAAATAAAAGTTAAATATGATACCAACCGATCCGGGCCTTTTTCAAAATCAATTACCATTGCATCGAACGCATTTGAAGAAACAAAGACTTTATCGATCAAGGGAAGGGTACTGGAATAAGTATCGTTGTTTTATAACTAAATAAAAAAAGCCCTCGGGCTTTTTTTATTTAAAGCAAATCCTTTAAGACAAAATTGCACCGGAAATGCCTGCCATTCCTATCCACCAGCAGGTTAATTTTTTGTCCTTCCTTTTTCGACAGCATCAGGATAATCTCGGGTATCTTCTTTTCATAAGCCGGTTTACCGTTGATCTCAATAATGATATCACCCACTTCCAATCCGGCCTTAAGTGCAGGTGAATCAGGTCTTAAAAAATCAATTCTATAGGTGGGCTTGTAAGCCAAATTAAAGGAATAGATAACCTCTGAAAAGGTATTGTGAGGACCCGCTTTTTCTGAATTCACAAAATTACCCTTGCTTTCTTTTACAAGAATATCCCCGCCATAAGCAAGTTCTATACCGCTTTTATTGTATAAGAACGGATCATCTATACGATTACCTGATTTCTGTAAGGTAATTTTTTTACCTTCATAATCAAATACTACTTTAAATCTTCTCAAAATTTCAGCTCCCAGCGTACCGTTTCTGCCACCAACCTTCATTGCGTTGACCACAGACGATGAATCAGGAAATGCCACTGTAGGATTCGCTATAACAAAATTCCCAAGCCGCAATTCCTTGATTCGGCTTCTCCTGCCGTAAATATCACCGCTCAGTCCTTTTCCCAAATAGTCTTTGAAATAATTTTCCGGAACCTGTATATTTTTTTCCTTGTTTTCGAACAGCCACAAGGCATCCCCTCCACCCGAATCTATCAAAAGTTTAACCTCGCTTATCTTGTTGTTGTGATCATTGATCGCTAAATTTATATAGGGTTTATTTCCCCTGAATTCAAGCGGAAAGACCTCACAGTCCTTGCATTTTTTATAGAGATAGGCTTCGTTTTTGTGAAATGTCAGTTTTTTTGACTGGTAATCTATCTCTACCACAAAATCCCTTAAAAGATCTCCGCCAATGATACCATTGACATTTTCACCAAGTTTCGATGAAAGATCATAGGTGTCATCCAGCAAAACATAGAGGGCGTGGTGGAAATTCTGGACCTTACCAATCCGGCAGCGGTTTCCTGAAGATCTGATCGCTGACAGGGGCTCACCCTCTCCCAAGCCGTTTATTTTGATGTGTTCAATCTCTTTAAGCTCGAGTGAATCGCTCAGTTTCAAATTAAAAAGTATCGTTTTATCGATACCGCTGTCCAGTAAAAACGAAAGTGATTTTCCATTGATCTCAACCGGAATGACAACCATATTGTTGATGAGCCTGAAAGACATGGTATAACTGTCATTTTTCGGCGGTAGATGAAAAAGATCCTGTGCTCGCAGAGAAAAATGAAGAGAAAGTACGGTAAACCAAATAAAAATTATGAATTTCACGGCATTCACATTTTAAGGTTGTTGGAATGTACGTAAAAAAAACGACAATTTTACAATTTTAGTAAAAGTCGATCGAAGTTTAAGAAAAAATTAAGAATTGAGGCCTGGGTTAACTATTTCTTTATCAGCTCGTTTATCTTGACAATAGTATATGGTAACATCTCCTTGGCCACCGTATACATAATAAAATATTTCCGTGTGGATTTGCTGGCCAGCAGCAGTGCGCTCAGAATTCCTTCGACTCCGAGTTTCAAATTGGCGCGGGTATTTAAATCCTTTGCGAAGCTCAAAGGGTGGGTAAACGGATTGTTCCTGTTCGTGTTTACCAGAGAGCTGGCAATTTTGTAAACCGGATTGGCTTTAAAACTGTATTCCTGTTCGCTGATCTCTCTTTTTAATCTTTGTTTTTCGAGCAGCAAGTCCTCATAGCTGGTGATATTTCTCTTTTCCAAACCTTCCAAAACTTAAAATTTAATAGTTGTCTTCTGTTTTGTCTTCGTATACTTCATAGTCTTCGTCCTCAGCTCCTTTCATTTCCTTATCAGCCATAAATATTGTTTTTACAATTTTATCCTTCACATTTTTATCTACGGTATTTCGGAAGAAGTAATAATAAAGGACAAAAAAGAGCACATAAATAAGTCCGACAACAAGAAAACCGAGCGCCTGATTTTCAAACAAACTGCCCAGATAAAAAGCGAGGGCAAAATTGAACATGATCAGGATAATCAAACCCATGCCCAAAAGTAAAAAAGAACTTATCAGCCCCGAAGCGACATTTGCCAGGGCGCTGATAAGCTCCAGCTTGATCAGTTGTATTCGGTTATCAATATACTTTCTTAAAAGATCTATCATTGTTGTTCTGCGAAATTTTAAACAGTTTTAGCCTTGGAATCAACTTCTTTGGCCTGTTTTTTAAGTTCCTCCATTTTTGTGGCCAGTTCTTTTTCCAGATCCTTCACTTTTGAAGATACATGTGCATATTTATCTTTGATAGTACCCTTTACATCATAAAATTTTTCCTTGAAGTCTTCAACGGTATCCGCTTCCAGCTCGCTGATCTTCTTTGAAATTTTATGGTATTTCTCTTCCAAATCCGCTTTTAACTCACCGGATTTTTTAGCAATTTTCTTTCTGGTATCCTTACCTGAAGATGGTGCGGTTAAGATACCGACGATTGCTCCTGCTGCAGCACCAACTAAAAGGCCTGCTAAAAAATTTGTTTCCTTTGACATATGATTGGTTTTTGATATAGTTTAATACGTAAATATACACCAAAGTTGAGATAAATCATAGCGAAATCCATAAAAATAATATTTATATCTACCGAATAAATTAATTTTCGCAAATTTGCAGTACTTAAATAAATGCCATGCCATCCATTTCAAAAAAGGGCAAAAATATGCCCGAATCACCCATAAGAAAATTAGTTCCTTATGCCGAACAAGCTAAAAAGAAAGGGCTGAAAGTATATCATCTGAATATAGGCCAGCCGGATATCAGAACACCTCAGGTAGCTTTGGATGCTGTGAAAAATGCGAAAATTGAAGTTTTGGAATACGCGCGGAGTGAAGGTTCTGAAACCTATCGCCAAAAACTGGCTGCCTATTACAAAAAACATGAAATAGACATCACTTCAAATGATATCGTAGTAACTACAGGCGGCTCTGAAGCCCTCTTGTTTGCCCTGGGAAGCATAGCTGATTTTGGAGATGAAGTGATCATACCCGAACCCTTTTATGCAAATTACAATGGTTTTACCACAGCCAGTGGAATCACCGTGGTACCCATTATTTCTTCCATTGACAGTGATTTTGCCCTGCCCCCGATCGGGGAATTTGAAAAAAAGATCACAGCCAGGACCAAAGCGATCCTGATTTGTAACCCCGGAAATCCAACCGGTTATCTTTATTCAGAAAAGGAGATGGAACAGTTAAAGGCCCTCGTGCTGAAACATGATATCTTTCTGATCTCCGATGAGGTTTACCGCGAGTTTGTGTACGAGGGACTGAAACACAATTCGGTTATGAGCATCAAAGGCCTCGAACAGCATGCCATAATGATCGACTCTGTATCAAAACGTTACAGCATGTGCGGTGCCCGTATTGGTTGTATCGTCTCTAAAAACAAAGAATTGATTCAGACTGCCCTGAAATTTGCACAGGCCCGTCTCAGCCCGCCTACCTTTGCACTGATCGCAAGTGAAGCTGCACTGGAAACACCGGACAGTTATTTCAAAGAGGTGAATGCAGAATATTTTCTTCGCAGAAACACACTGATCGAAGAGCTCAATAAAATACCCAATGTGAAGGTTTCTGTACCAAAAGGAGCCTTTTACTGCATAGCCGAACTGCCCGTAAAAGATGCCGATCATTTTGCCCAGTGGCTGCTTGAAAGTTTCAGCGACCAGGGAGAAACCGTAATGGTTGCCCCGGCCAGTGGCTTTTATTCAACTCCGGGCTCCGGAAAAAACCAGATCAGAATTGCCTATGTATTGAATATAAATAGTTTAAAACGATCTGTAGCCTTGCTAAAAAAGGCACTGGAGCAATACCCGGCTTGAAAACCGAAAAAAACATATCGCTTAAACCATACAACACTTTTGGCATTGACGTGAAATCTGACCGCTTCACAGAGGTTGGTGATGTTAAGGCGATACGCGAATTTATTCAGGTCAACAAAGATTTTCATATTCTGGGCGGTGGCAGCAACATCCTGCTGACCCGTGATCTGAAAAAACCTGTCTTAAAAATAAGCACCAAAGGTATCTCTGTGCTCGATGAACATTCAAATGAGCATTTCGTTTTCGTACAGGTTCAGGCCGGAGAAAACTGGCATGATTTTGTTTGCTGGTGTTTAAAAAATAATTTTGGCGGCCTCGAAAATCTATCGCTGATACCGGGCAATGTGGGTACTTCCCCCATGCAGAACATTGGTGCTTACGGCGTGGAATTAAAGGATGTGTTTCACTCTTTAAACGCCCTGGAGATCGCAACGGGCATCATCCGAACATTTGATAAAGAGGCCTGTGCCTTTGGTTACCGGGACTCATTTTTCAAACAGGAGGGAAAGAACAGGTTTATCATACTCGACGTGACCTTCCGGCTAACGCGTAAAGACCATATCTTAAAAATGAATTACGGGGCTATCAAAGAGGAACTCGACAAAAAAGGGATCAGCCATCCCGGAATACAGGAAGTTTCCGAAGCCGTAATCGCCATACGAAAAAGCAAACTCCCCGACCCGAAAGAAATAGGAAACAGCGGGAGCTTTTTCAAAAATCCGGTCGTCAGCACCACACATTTTGAATCGCTGAAGGCTGTTTATCCCGACATTCCAAATTTCCCTGTGTCTGAGGGCCTGACAAAAGTTCCCGCCGGCTGGCTAATCGAGCAATGTGGTTTCAAGGGTAAAAGAGTCGGTGATGCAGGTGTGCACAAAAACCAGGCCCTCGTACTGGTCAACTACGGAAATGCCAGCGGAAAAGAAATTTATGATCTGGCAGTTACCATACAAAATACCGTGCAGGAAAAGTTTGGAATAGCCCTCGAAATGGAAGTGAACATCCTGGAATAAGGATGCGCTGCAATCAAAATCCGTTTGCTGATCCGGAAAAAATTAATGGACTATTTTATTCGGGTTGTAATCCGGGTTGTAATCCGGGTACAGCAAATATTTTTCCCGTATTTTTTTAAAGTTTTCTATTCCTGTTCGCCAGGATTCCCTGATCTCAGACGCACTTAAGCCCGACTCCATCTGTTGTTGTAACAATTGGGTGCCGGCATGGATCGTAAAGGAATTTCCAAAGAATTTCTTATCTACAGGTGTTTTGTGGTAAGCGTCCAGCAGCCATTCCAGGTTGATCTGATCCAATCTTTTGATTTCGCTCAGATCAACACCATAACAAAGTTCGCCTTTGAACTTGGGATTTTTCGATCCGAAATTCGAACGGGGAGTATAGGAAAAATCGGTAACCGGAAAAAAGGGCGCACCGTAGCGCTGAAACTGGAAATCTGTACCCCTTCCTGCATTGATGGTGGTTCCTTCAAAAAAACCCAGGCTGGGATACAAATTGATCGACCTGTCATCGGGCAAATTCGGGGAAGGTCTGACCGGGAGTGAGAATTCGGTTATACGGTCGTAGTTAATGAGTTTCAATACCCTGAGTTTGCATTGCAGCCCGTTCTCAAGCCACCCCTCACCGTTGATCATCTGTGCGTATTCACCTATGGTCATGCCGTAAACCAGCGGTATCGGGTGCATGCCTACAAAGGACTTGTGCGCAATTTCCAGAGTTGGTCCGTCAATATAATGTCCGTTCGGATTGGGTCTGTCGAGAACAATGAGTTCAATGCCTTTTTCAGCACAAGCCTCCATGACCAGTGCCAGGGTAGATATATAGGTATAAAACCTGACCCCTACATCCTGTATGTCAAAAACCACCAGATCCAGCGAGTCCAGAGATTCCTGTGCAGGCTTCCTGTTATTTCCGTAAAGTGAGATCAGGGGAATTCCTGTTTTTTTGTCTATATCATTCTCAACCGTTTCTCCGGCATCTGCCTCTCCCCTGAAGCCGTGTTCAGGTGAAAAAACCTTAATAACCTGTACCTTATGCTGCAGCAAGGAGTCTATTAAATGCACATACTCACCGTTATCTTTGTAGACAATACTGGTCTGATTGGCTACAACCCCTATTTTTTTCCCTTGAAGATAGGGGTAAAGTTCAATCATTCTGTTCGCTGCAACCACCAACTGTTTCTGCTCTTCATAATGTGTTTTCATATCCGATTTTGGTTGGGTAGTTTGCTTTTTGGTGGAACTGCAACTTTGAAGGAATAAAAAACAGGATAGGCACAGTAAAATTAAATATGTACTTTTGATTTTCATTTTGAAGTGTCATCAATTGAATTACGAGCTATTTATTGCCAAACGGATCATCAGTGCAAAGCAACACAAAAATAGTGTTTCTTCTCCTATTATTAAAATCTCGATACTGGCAATTGCCATAGGGATGATCGTGATGCTTTTTTCAATTGCCACCGGTGTCGGACTCCAAAAGAAGATCAAAGAAAAAATTTCAGGCTTTAACGGCGATGTGCAGATCATGACCTATGATGCCAACAATTCCAAGATCACACTCAATCCGGTATCCCTGCATCAAAATTTTTATCCGGATTTCAAGGAAGTTCCCAATGTAAAAAAAGTACAAGCCTTTTCGACCCTGGCGGGCATCATCAGGACTTCAGAAAATTTTGAGGGTGTGATCCTGAAGGGAGTCAATGCCGATTATGACTGGACTTTTTTTAAGGACTACCTGGTAACAGGAAAGATTCCTGACCTGAAGGGTGAAATTTCGAACGAGATCCTGATCTCTGGCATTACATCCAAAAGACTAAAGTTAAAAACAGGGGATTCCTTTTATATGTTCTTTGTAAAAGATGATCCCAACAAAGCGCCTAATGCCAGGAAATTTGTTGTTTCAGGAATCTTCGACAGCGGTTTTCAGGAAATTGATGAAGGCTTTATCGTGGGCGATATGAGGCATATCCAAAAAATCAATAAATGGGAGGCTGATCAGGTGGGTGGTTTTGAAGTGTTGCTGCACGATTTCGATCAGTTGAAACAATCAGGTAATGATATTTATGATAACATCGACCCAAAACTAAACGCTTTTACCATAGCAGAAAAATATCCAGCTATTTTTGAATGGCTGGATCTTTTTGATGTCAATATTGCTGTGATCATCGGGATCATGATACTGGTAGCAGGTATCAACATGATCACAGCCCTGCTGGTTCTCATCCTCGAAAGAGCGCCTATGGTGGGTGTGTTAAAAGCCCTGGGAAACAACAACTGGAGCATACAAAAGATCTTTCTTTACAATGCCGCTTACCTCATTGGTGTTGGATTATTTTGGGGAAATCTGATCGGTCTCGGCCTGCTCTTTCTTCAGAAAAAATTTGGTATCATCACCCTGAACCCGGAAAACTACTACGTGACCCAGGCACCCGTGCACCTCAACCTGTACCATATCCTGTTATTGAACATAGGCACCCTCCTGCTTTGCATGATCATGTTACTGATACCTTCGTATATTGTAAGTAAAATAAGTCCGGTGAAAGCCATAAAATTTAATTAAATTTGCACAAAACTATAAAATTCATAAAACGTTAAACATATGAGCATGAAATACGATATGATCATTATTGGTAGCGGACCGGGAGGTTATGTAACTGCCATCAGGGCTTCACAACTTGGTTTTAAAGTAGCTATTGTAGAAAATGAAAATTTGGGCGGAATTTGCCTGAACTGGGGCTGTATACCAACAAAAGCCCTGCTTAAAAGTGCTCAGGTCTATGAATATCTGAAACATGTTGATGAATATGGATTAAAGGCAAAGGAAATAGACAAGGATTTTACGGCAGTTGTTAAAAGAAGCCGCAATGTTGCTGACGGAATGAGCAAAGGAGTTCAGTTTCTTATGAAAAAAAACAATATTGAGGTGATCAACGGATTCGGCAAGGTCAAAGCCGGAAAAAAAGTTGTGGTAACCGATGCGGATAAAAAAGAAACCGAATACACAGCAGACCATATTATTATTGCTACCGGCGCAAGAGCCAAGGAATTGCCTTTTTTGCCTATTGACGGGAAAAAAATTATTGGTTACAGACAGGCCATGACGCTGCCGGAACAGCCTAAAAAAATGATCATCGTCGGTTCAGGTGCCATTGGGGTTGAGTTTGCTTATTTCTACAATGCCATGGGCACCGAGGTAACCATTGTGGAATTCCTGCCTGTCCTGGTTCCGCTTGAAGATGAAGAGATTTCAAAGCAGTTCGAGAGATCTTTTAAAAAGTCAGGAATCCATGTAATGACCAACTCCAGTGTGACCAAAGTGGACACCTCCGGAAAAGGGGTGATCGCAACGGTAAAAACTAAAACGGGTGAAGAAACCCTGGAGGCGGATATCGTACTGTCTGCCGTAGGAATAAAATCAAATATCGAGAACATAGGCCTGGAGGATGTGGGCATTGCAGTGGACAGGGATAAGATCCTGGTGAATGAGTACTACCAGACAAATATACCCGGATATTACGCCATCGGTGATGTCGTACCCGGACCGGCGCTGGCGCATGTTGCCTCAGCGGAAGGGATCACCTGTGTAGAGAAGATCGCAGGCTTGCATACAGAACCTGTGGATTACGGAAATATCCCGGGCTGTACCTATGCGAGTCCCGAAATCGCCAGCGTGGGATTGACCGAGGCCCAGGCAAAAGAAAAAGGTTACGATATAAAAGTGGGCAAATTTCCATTTTCTGCTTCAGGTAAAGCCAAAGCCGCCGGTAATCCGGATGGTTTTGTAAAAGTAATTTTTGATGCAAAATACGGGGAATGGCTCGGCTGCCACATGATCGGTGCAGGTGTAACGGATATGATCGCCGAGGCAGTGGTTGCCCGAAAACTTGAAACTACCGGACATGATATACTCAAAGCCATACACCCGCACCCAACCATGAGCGAAGCGGTTATGGAAGCTGTAGCTGCCGCTTACGGAGAAGTGATCCACCTGTAATCAAGCAAAAAAGGGGCTTTTTTTTATTTCCTAAAAAAGGCCCCTGCTTAATAAAATCCCACCTTTTTATTCAAAATTTTATCAGACTCACTGCAGCCGGAGCGTTTTCTTTTTGTAAATTTGAAAAAATAAAATTATTCCCATGACTAAAATAACACTAAAAGGAAATCCTATTAAAACAAGTGGAGAATTGCCACAGATAGGAAAAAAAGCCCCGGGCTTTAAACTAGTTAAAAATGACCTTTCCATTGCCAAACTAAAAGATTTTAAAGGTTCCAAGCTGCTGCTGAATATCACGCCCAGTTTGGATACAGGAGTTTGCGCTGCCTCACTCAGAAAATTTAACGAAGCTGCAGCAAAGGTTGAAAATGTAACCATTATCAACATTTCTAGAGATCTGCCTTTCGCTCAGGCCAGATTTTGCGGAGCTGAGGGCATAGATAAAGCCATTACCTTATCCGATTTCAATACCGGGAAGTTCGGCAAAAAATACGGTGTTACGATCAAAACAGGGCCACTGGCCGGACTTCACTCCAGAGCCGTTGTGGTGATCGATGAAAAAGGGAAAGTGGTCTATACAGAACAGGTGCCTGAAATTACCCAGGAACCCAATTATGAGGCTGCCCTGGAAGCACTGAAATAAATCGTTCATGAAGCGATCCGGCGAGAGTTTTTT
This sequence comes from uncultured Flavobacteriaceae bacterium, assembly GCA_963816075.1. Classification (GTDB taxonomy): domain Bacteria; phylum Bacteroidota; class Bacteroidia; order Flavobacteriales; family Flavobacteriaceae; genus Namhaeicola. The sequence goes on from CAWFJI010000010.1 coordinate 40,921, forward strand.
TATCAACAGGCTGAGGAGTGTAAAGTATGCATTTAAAGGTGCCGTTCTGTTAATTAAAACGGAAGGCAGCATACAGATACAAAGTACCATTGCCGTTTTGATAACCCTCGCCGGATTCTTTTTTGACCTGTCCTCATACGAGTGGATGGCCCAGTTTTTAGCCATGGGGCTGGTTCTTGTTGCCGAATCATTGAACACGGCAATTGAAAAGATTTCTGATTTTATTCATCCGGATTACAACGAAAAAATTGGTATTATCAAGGATGTATCGGCAGGTGCAGCTTTTTTTTCGGCAGTCATCGCACTCGTAATCGGGATGCTCATTTACCTACCCAAAATTTACGCCCTGTTTTAGTTTTTTTTCTGCCCGAAGCCGTGATTTTGTTTACTTTGAAACAAAATAATTTACGTATTTTTGTGCCTTATGGCAAAGACCAAAAAGAATAGTGCAGCATCTGAGCAAACCGGCAGTAAGAAAGGGAATTTCCTGTCATTTTTTAAAAGCCCGGAATTTCATCTGGCCTTAGGCGTTTTTGTTTTTTCCTCTTCTATTTTTCTACTGGTATCTTTCTATTCCTTTTTCAATAACTGGAAAAAGGACCAAAGCCAGCTTGCCGATTTCGCAGACAAAACGGTTGTGGTAGAAAATACCCTGGGAAAGGCAGGCGCCGGTCTCAGCCATTTCTTTGTATACGATGGCTTTGGTATCGCAACCTTTATTTTTCCGCTCCTGCTCTTCCTGACCGGCTTAAATATTATACTCAATATACCTGTCAGGCAATTAAAAAAATACTGGTTCCACGGCATCCTTGCCATGATCTGGTTGTCATGGACCCTGGCTTTCCTGATACCCCAAAAAACGATTTTTGCCGGTACCATCGGTTATGAGGTCAATGATTTTACGCAGATCTACCTGGGAAAACCCGGCGTGTTCCTCCTGCTCTTCTTCGCGCTTCTGCTGTTCTTAATTCTCTACTTTCAGCTTAGCCCGCAAAATGTAAAAAACCTCCTTCCCAAGAAAAGAGAAGGACAGTCATCCGATATAAATGACATCACGGACGAAGGTTATATTGCCGAGGCCATACACGAAAATACCGATAAGTCGCTGGAATTTACCATTACCCAAAACGACCGTGAGAAGGTGAAAAGTTTCTCAAAAACAGAAATTGTTGAAGATGAAAAAGAAATTGATGCAGAAATAATCACAGTGAAAAGGGACATACCTGAAAATAAAATTTCATCGGATATAAAGATCGAAGTTGAAAAACCGATATCAGAAGAACAGTTCTTAGACAATCTCTCAAACAAGCTGGTGGAAGAATTTGGTGAATTTGATCCCACCCTCGACCTGCCCAATTACCAGTTTCCTTCGCTGGATCTGCTGAATGATTACAACAACGAAAACATCACCATCAATAAAACCGAACTTGAAGAAAACAAGAATACGATTGTTGACACCCTGAACAATTACAAAATAGGTATCGACAGTATCAAGGCTACCATTGGCCCGACGGTTACGCTCTATGAGATCGTTCCCAATGCAGGGATACGGATCTCCAAGATCAAGAACCTGGAAGACGATATCGCCCTGTCACTTTCTGCTTTGGGTATACGGATCATCGCACCCATGCCTGGGAAAGGTACCATCGGAATAGAGGTTCCCAATAAAAACCCCTCCGTTGTTTCAATGAAATCGGTACTTTCATCGCAGAAATTTCAGACTTCAAAAATGGATTTGCCCATCGCTCTGGGCAAAACCATATCCAATGAAACCTATGTGGTCGATCTTGCCAAAATGCCTCATTTGCTGATGGCGGGAGCAACCGGTCAGGGAAAATCTGTTGGTTTGAATGCGGTGCTTACATCGCTGATCTATAAAAAACACCCCGCAGAAGTAAAATTTGTACTGGTCGATCCGAAAAAAGTGGAGCTTACCCTTTACAATAAGATCGAAAGACATTACCTGGCCAAATTGCCAGATACGGAAGAAGCCATTATCACGGATACAAAAAAAGTGGTCAATACCCTGAACTCTTTGTGTATTGAAATGGACAGCCGCTATGACCTTTTGAAACTGGCTTTTGTCCGAAATATTAAAGAATACAATGAAAAGTTCAAGCTGCGGAAATTAAATCCTGAGAACGGCCACCGTTATTTGCCTTATATCGTACTTGTAATCGACGAATTTGCCGATCTCATCATGACTGCAGGCAAGGAAATTGAAGCCCCGATCGCACGTCTGGCCCAGCTGGCAAGAGCCATAGGCATACATTTGATCGTAGCAACACAACGCCCGTCGGTAAATGTGATCACCGGTATCATCAAAGCCAATTTCCCCACCCGGATCGCCTTCAGGGTAACCTCAAAAATTGATTCCCGAACGATCCTGGATTCGCAGGGTGCAGATCAGCTGATCGGAAAAGGTGATATGCTCATCTCAACAGGCAGTGAACTTACCCGTTTGCAATGCGCCTTTATCGACACCCCTGAAGTAGAAAAGATCACCGCTTTCATCGGATCTCAAAGAGCTTATCCGAGTGCCTACCTGCTTCCTGAATACTGGGATGATGATGAACTTGGCACCAATCTTGATATCGATATCTCGGAAAGAGATCCGCTTTTCGAAGAAGCTGCCAAACTCGTTGTGATTGCACAACAGGGTTCTGCTTCTCTTTTGCAGAGGAAACTTAAACTGGGCTATAACAGAGCCGGCAGAATAATTGATCAGCTCGAGGCTGCCCAGGTTGTAGGCCCCTTCGAGGGCAGCAAAGCCAGACAAGTGTTGATTACCGATCTGGTCTCACTGGAACGCTTGCTGGACCATGAAAGAGAGTGAAACCGGTTTTAAATTCGGTAAGGACCGGGTAAAAAAACAGCCGGGCAACGGATCCTTTTCAATTTGTTGTGGGTTATCTGATAAACAAATGAATTAGGCTTTAATACAGTTAAAAAATATACTATGAGAAAATTGACGATTCTGATTGGATTCTTATTGATCGGATACCTGGGTTCAGCCCAGACAGAAGCAGCGGCTAAAGCGCTGCTGGACGAAGTGAATAAAACGATGAAGGCCTATAAGAACATTTATATAGACTTTGAATATGCCCTCGATAACAAGGCGGAAAAAGTGCAACAGAAAAATGAGGGCAATGCCACCCTGGAAGGCGATAAATACAGGGTAAATTTATTCGGCACCACCCAGATCTTTGACGGCAAAAAGACCTATACCATCATACCTGAAAACGAGGAGGTCAATATCAGTTTGCTGGATGAAGACAACGACAATTCGTTCACGCCATCCAAGTTTTATTCTTTTTATCAGAAAGGTTATAAGTTTAGCATGCTCAGTGCCAAGGACAATCCCGGTAAAAATATACAGCTGGTTCAGCTCACCCCGATCAAATTGGATACGGAAACACAGAAAATTGTGATCGGGATCGATTCCAAAACCAAACATATTTCGCATATTACGGAAACCGGAAAAAATGGGACACAAACCAAACTGACAGTGAAAAAGTTCCTGACCAACCAAACCCTTCAACCGGGAACTTTTACCTTCGATACAAAAAAATACAAATCGCTTGGCTATATGATCAATGATTAACTTGATCAGGGTGAACTCCAAAAAATGAGGATCTTAAACAGATACATAATCAAGAGTTTTCTGGCTCCCTTCCTGGCGACATTTCTGGTCATTCTGTTCGTCCTGATCATGCAGGCGCTCTGGCTGCAATTCGATAAAATTGCAGGTAAAGGGATCAGCATCATGATCATTTTTAAATTCCTCGGCTATTTGTCGCTCATGATGGTGCCCACCGCATTGCCGATCGCCATTCTGCTCGCCTCAATCATGACACTTGGGGCACTGGCCGAAAATTATGAGCTGGCCGCTGTGAAATCAGCCGGAATTTCATTGAGACGCTTTATTGTTCCACTGCTGTTTCTCATGCTAATCCTCAGTATCTTTAATTTTTTGTTCCTGAACTATGTTTTCCCCTACGCTTCTCTGAAATCTCAGAACCTTATCTACAACATGAAAATGAAGGAACCCGGACTGGCTTTGGTTGCAGGAACTTTCAATACCGAGATCCCCGGTTATACCATCAAATTTGATGAAAAATATGGGGAAGATGAGAATCTTCTCAAAAACATACTCATTTATCAGGTAGGTAACAATGAAGTAAACAACAAGGTGATTACTGCAAAAAAGGGTACAATTTTAAATGAGGAAGGCAGCAGGTATTTAACACTGATACTGGAAGACGGTCATTACTTTGAAGACATAGAAAAAAGGCGGGCAACTGTTGATGAAAGAAAAAGAATGCCTTTCAGCAAGGCTGATTTTAAAGATTACACGGTAAATATCGACATATCAAACATCGGAGATTTTGACCCGGATGAAGTTAAATTCAATACGGGCAAGGAAATGCTCAGTCTGGGTCAGTTGAATTTTTATATTGATTCCTTATCCCCCCATTACAGTACGTACATCAAGAGTAAAAGTGACAGATTATACCTGGTCATGCGAGCCAACACACTCAGTGCGGATTCGACCAGCAGGGGCCTGGTTCATATTGATTCCCTTAGCTTGGATACCATCAGCACCTATGCCAATGCAAAATATGGTAAATTAAATGATTCCCTGATTCCGGATTCCATGAAAATGGTTACTGCTAAAAAAATTGCCAGGGATATTGACTCGGCCATGACATATACCGTTTCCGGAGCAAAGCTTAAAAAAGATATCCTTGAAAACTTTGATGAAGTACGAAAAACCCAGGTGCTTGACAATGCCATTGTCCTTGCACAAAGCAACATAGATAACCTGAACAGTTACAAAGACCTGGTAATTGGAAAAGCAAAAATTATCAATTCATACAATACAGAATACCACAAACGCCTGGCCTATTCTGTTGCCTGTCTGGTGCTGTTCTTTATTGGTGCACCCCTGGGCTCGATCATACGTAAAGGGGGATTTGGGCTACCGATGATCGTAGCGATTATTATTTTTGTGATCTATTTCTTCCTGTCCACCCTGGGCAAGAATATGGCAGAATCAAATAAAATTCCACCTTTTCTTGGAGGATGGCTGGCTACCTTTGTGCTGCTGCCTTTCGGATTGCTCCTTTTGCGCAGAGCCACAAGAGATAAAGGCATGTTCAATATGGATCTGTTTTTACAGCCCATAACGAACTTTCTGTCGAGGTTTACAAAAATAAAAAACTAAAAGCCTAAGGACTTTAAAAAACATGATGACAAGTACACAGCAAATAAATCAAAAACGCTTGCTTAACACCATAGAAGAAGCGATTCAGGACATCAGAAAAGGCAAATTGGTGATCGTTGTTGATGACGAGGACCGCGAAAATGAGGGTGACTTTATTGCTGCTGCCGAAATGGTGACTCCTGAAATGATCAATTTTATGGCCACATATGGCAGGGGACTGATCTGCGCGCCGCTAACAGAAAAAAGATGTGAGGAGCTGGGACTGGAATTGATGGTTGGAAAGAATACCGTGCTTCACAATACACAATTCACGGTATCTGTTGACTTGATCGGACAAGGCTGCACCACGGGCATTTCTGCACACGACAGGGCCAAAACGGTAAAGGCCCTGACTGCTTCTGAAACCAAACCGGAAGATCTGGGAAGGCCCGGTCACATTTTTCCTCTCAAAGCCAAAATTGGCGGGGTGTTGAGAAGAACCGGACACACCGAGGCAGCCATTGACCTGGCCAGGCTCGCAGGCCTGAAACCGGCAGGATTGCTGGTGGAAATTTTAAATGACGATGGATCTATGGCGCGGCTGCCGCAATTACTTGAAGTGGCAAAAAAATTCGATCTGAAAATAATCTCCATTGAAGAACTGGTAGCTTATAGGATGCTACACGATTCCCTGATCAATAAAATTGAGGTTTTTAATGTTAATACGCGCTTTGGCAATTACACCCTGCACGCCTATAAACAAAAAACCAATGACCAGGTCCATATTGCCCTTACCCTGGGGGAATGGAACAGCGGGGAGACCGTAGCGGTAAGGGTAAATTCTACCCTGGTAAACAATGACCTCATCGGAACACTCATTGACAACCCCGATGACAAACTGGGGAAAATGTTTGAAGTGATCAAACGTGAAGGCAGAGGAGCCATGGTTTTTATCAACCAGGAGAACAAAACTTTTGATCTGGCCAACAGGATCAAAGAACTGAAAAAATTCCAGGAAACAGGCGAAGGTGTAATTCAGATACAGAAAATGGATGACAAGGATTTTGGTATTGGGGCACAGATCCTCCACAACCTGAATATTCATAAGCTGCGGTTGATCTCAAATAACCGGTCGGATAAAAAACGTGTCGGTATGATCGGCTATGGATTGGAGATTATAGATCACCTTACCTATTAATAATCCAACAAAATTGATTTTAATCCCCGCTATTTTGTATTTTAGTTCGTGTGAAAAATCTCCGCAAAATATTGTATCCCCTTTCTCTTGTTTATGATGAGATCACAAAAGCCAGAAACAAGGCCTACGATAAAAACATAATAACCAGGCATACCTTCGAAGTCCCTGTTATTGGTATCGGTAACCTCAGCATGGGGGGTACAGGCAAAACACCCATGATCGAATACCTGATCCGCTTATTGGGTAAAGATTACAGAACTGCCGTTCTGAGCAGGGGTTATAAGAGAAAGAGCAAGGGATTTGTGCTGGCTGATGCAAATTCAACTTTTGAGACACTGGGTGATGAACCCATGCAATACTACAGAAAGTTTGAAAATATTACTGTAGCTGTGGATGCCGACAGGGTAAATGGAATTAAGCGCTTGCTGGAACAGGATCCGGGTCCCGAAGTCATTTTGCTGGATGACGTATTTCAGCACAGAAAAGTACTTCCAGGTTTTTCCATACTACTCACCTCCTACGACAAATTGTATACCGAAGACACTGTCCTGCCGGCCGGTGATCTGAGAGAAAACAGCTCCGGTGCCAAACGGTCACAGGTCATTCTCGTTACCAAATGCCCCGAAGGATTGTCTGAAACGGAACAATTCGAAATAGCCAAAAAACTGAAGCCCGAACTAAATCAGACGCTTTTCTTTACGACGATCGCCTACGACGATAAAGTCCGGTCGGCATCCGGAACAATACCACTCAGCGCACTCAGGAATTATGAGGTGCTCCTGGTTACGGGAATCGCAAAAACAAAGCCGCTTAGCCAATTTTTAGCTCAGCAGGAAATCAAATTTGAACATGTCCGTTTTCCCGATCACCACAATTTCACGGCCGCTGATATTCAGGACATCGGAAAACAATATGACAAAATGAAATCCGAAAAAAAGATCATCCTGACTACCGAAAAAGATTATGTCAGGTTGTACCCAAGGGTGGGCGAAAATATCTATTTCCTTCCCATAGAAACCGCTTTTATTGCCAATGAAAAAGATTTTAACAAACTCATTTTAGATTATGTACGAAAAAATACAAGAAACAGTTGATTACCTGATCAATAAGGGCTTTAAAAGTCCTGATTTTGGCATCGTTATGGGTACCGGCCTCGGTAATTTATCCACGATCATCAGGGATCAGATTATCATTCCATATACAGAAATCCCTAACTTCCCTTTTTCTACGGTTGCTGGTCATTCCGGAAACCTTATTTACGGAGCTATAGGCGACAAGAAAGTGGTGGCCTTGCAGGGCAGGTTTCATTATTATGAAGGCTGGTCTACGGAACAGGCAACTTTTCCGATCAGGGTAATGAAATTTTTAGGGATAGAAAAAGTCATCATTTCAAATGCGGCAGGCGGAGTTAATCCATATTTTAAGGTTGGAGATATCATGCTGATCACTGACCACATCAATCTGATGCCTGATCACCCTTTGAGGGGAAAGAACGAACCCAGGTTCGGACCCAGGTTTGTGGATATGCATGAACCCTATAACCCGGCCATGATAGAAAACATGTTCAAAGTAGCCCGGAATCTAAATCTGAATTTACAAAAAGGCGTTTACCTGGCCTTGCAGGGACCCACTTTTGAAACTCCTGCAGAGTATAAAATGGTTCATATACTGGGTGCAGATGCTGTAGGAATGAGCACCGTACCAGAAGTGATCGTAGCAAAACACATGAGCATGGACTGCCTGGGAATCTCGGTAATTACCGATTTGGGTATTGAAGGCCATGTTGAGGCCGTTTCTCATGAGGCTGTACAACTCGCGGCAAAAAGTGTGGAAAAAGATGTTTGTTTATTGGTTGAAAACTTCATAAAATCCTATTAACCAATAGATTAAAATAAAAAACATCCGCCAGGCGGATGTTTTCTAAACTTACTAACTCAAAATTAATTATAATGAAAACAAAACTAATGGGGAATTTTGCTATTCCCTATATCTAATACAATAAATGTGCCATTTTTTTAAGATTCATGTTAACTTATTGTTAAATAAAAAATGAACAATTTATTCCAAATGTTTCTGCGCTTTATAAGATGAACGGACAAGGGCACCACTTTCTACATGCCTGAATCCCAAAGATAATCCAAAATTTTTATATTTTTCAAATAATTCCGGGTGAATATATTCTTTTACGGGCAAATGATTTTTCGTAGGCTGCAGGTACTGTCCGATGGTAACCACATCCACAAGCGCCGCTTTCAGATCCCTTAGCGTTTCATAAACTTCTTCTTCGGTTTCCCCCAGGCCCAGCATAATACCGGATTTCGTTCTCTTCTGACCACTTTCCTTTATGTATTTCAATACTTCCAGACTGCGGTCATATTTCGCCTGGATCCGCACTTCGCGGGTTAGCCTTCGCACCGTTTCCAGGTTGTGAGAGATGATCTCAGGGCTAACTGCTACAAGCCGGTCAATATTTACATGAATGCCGCGAAAATCCGGGATCAAAGTTTCCAGGGTTGTTTCGGGGTTGGTTCTTCGGATGGCTTTAATGGTTTCCGCCCAGATGATGGATCCCCCGTCTTGCAGGTCATCCCGGTCAACAGAAGTGATCACAGCATGTTTGATCTTCATGATTTCTATGGATCTGGCTACTTTTTCGGGTTCATCCCAGGCAACGCTTTCCGGTTTTCCGGTCTTTACGCCGCAAAAACCACAGGACCTGGTACAGATATTGCCCAGGATCATGAATGTGGCCGTTCCCTCACCCCAGCATTCACCCATATTGGGACAACTTCCACTGGCACAGATGGTATTCAGTTTATATTTATCCACCAGGCCTCTCAGTTGGGTGTAATTCTTCCCGACAGGTAGTTTTACCCGCAACCATTCAGGTTTTTTAAACGGCAATATAACGGAATCTTCAGCCATAAGATGAATTTAAATGCAAAAATACAAAGAAAAACACAACAATCAGATCGGATTAAAAAATAGCATGCTGAAGTACTTGAGTAAAAATCCTAAAAAAGTGTAATCAGATACCAAATGCTGAATCCGATCAGAAATACGATACCCAGAATACTCCAGACCCTCATCCAGAAGTTCGGACGGAATTCAGCCGGAGTATGCCTGCTGTTGATCAGGATATAATTGGCAATTGCATAAAAAGGAGCTGTGAGAAATGAAATGATGGTTGCTATTTTCACCATTCCGATCATGCTGGTAAGTAAGAAGCTCAAAATGATCATGGTTCCCGCTGCCAGTAAAAGTATCCAGAACAAATAAGACCTCGGCATAGCTTTCCGAAAAGCAATTCGGTTGTATGTGCCATCGATCTGGGAGATGCATCCAGAGTGGTTATGGTTGTACTGAACATGGTTGTAAAGGCAGCAACAGCGATAAAAACTGCACTCTGTTCACCCAGATTATCAGTGTACAATTGTATAAGCTGGCTCGCAAATTCGGAGGCCCCGTTCCCAAAAGTCATGCCCGAATTATGCATAACAAAATTACCCAGCGCAATAAAACAGGCACCGATAAAAACGGTAACAACGTACCCGATATTAAAATCTAAAAATGCCCTCTTTCGTTTAAATTCTTTGTTGCCCTTTTGCTTTTCTAAAGTCCAAAGAGACTGCCAGATAGAAACGTCGAGGGGTGCTGGCATCCAGCCCAAAAAAGCGATAAGAAAAGCCACCTCCACTGCACCGGAAGGAATGACCTGGCTAAAGTCGGGTGCGGCCCCCGCATTCATACCTGCTATAATTACGGCGATCACAGAACTGATCGTCAGGATCAGTACGATCGCTTTCATAAGCGGATCCAGAAATTTATACCTGCCAAGCAACAACATCAAAAGAATAATCACTGTAATAATAATACTCCATACCGAAATGCTCAGGGAAAACCCGAAAAGATGTGAAGCAAGACCGGCTGTGACCACTGTAACCGCTGCCTGTATGGTGAACATGGTCAAAAATGTCAGTACAAAATAAAAGACGAGCAGTCCCCTGCCCAGTTTGAAATAACCGTCGATCAGACTTTCGCCTGTGGCGATAGCATACCGTGTACCGAATTGTATAAAGGGATATTTAAATATATTGACTATGAGCAATGCCCATAAGAGTCCGAATCCATAATCGGCTCCGGCCCTTGTGGATTGTACCAGATGGGAAACACCGATAGCCGCTCCTGCGAACAGAAGTCCGGGTCCCAGTGACCTTATTGCCGATGTTACTTTATTCAGCATCCTTATTTTGATTCATTGGCCAGAATGATCTCCGACAGGATTTTTTTTGCTCTTAACAGTTTGACCTTGATATTGCTCATAGGTTCGTTGAGTATCTCTGCCATTTCCTTATAGCTCAGATCCTGAAAATACCTCAGATTGATCACCTGCTGGTAATGGGGTTTAAGCTGTTTTATATAGCCTTTCAGCAGGGATAAATTCTGTTCTATGATGAGCAGGTCAGCCGGAGAGGGCTCTTCGTCAATAATTCCGAGCAGGTTGTCCTGCTCCTTGCCCATCGATACCATTTCTGCTTTCCGCAACCTGATATGGTCCACAAAAATATTGGCTGAAATGGTTATCAGCCAGTTTTTAAAGGAATACTGTTCATCAAAAGTGTTTAGTTTATCAAAGGCTCGGGCAAAAGTTTTGATGGTGATATCCTCGGCTTCGTTTTCATCATTGCTTTTACTGAACTGAAATCTGTAAACATCCTTCCAAAATGTGTTTAAAAGTGTGGTATAGGCATTTTGATCACCGCCCTTTGCACGTTGAATAATTTCTAAAAGTTGGGCATTATCCTTCATACTACGTATTTATTGCCACTTTTTTGGAGGAGAAAAAAGATTGGCCGCGAAAATGGTTAACTGCACACAAATTAAACAAATTTCCAGTAACGGAGCCAGGATAATCAGATCCTGCTCTTTTAAAATTTTGGCACTGCTTATAATCCTAATATACCAAATTAGAAATCTTAACAATACCAGATATAAAACGAATAAAACGTAATTTTCGTTCATCAGTAAAAAAGGAAGTAATCCCCAAAAAAACAGCTGGCTCATGAAGTACAGGCCGAGTGCGAACTGATGAAAACCCCTGTAATGGCCTGCCGTGGTGATGTGCCTTCTTTTTTGTCTGATCCAGTCTCCAAAACTCGTTTTTGGCTGCGAATACGTGAAGGTCTCGGGTTCTGTGCACAGCGCAGTATTTTTTGCTGTGGCCGCCTGGCCGACAAACAGATCATCATCACCGGAAGCGATCCCGGCGTGCTCCTGAAATCCGTTAGCCTTTACAAAAACACTTTTTTTATAGGCAAGATTTCTTCCGACACCCATATAAGCACGTCCCATTTTTGCATAAGAGAAATACTGCAGTGCAGTAAGCAGGGTTTCGTACCTGATCAGTTTGTTCAAAAAGGAGGCTTTTATTTTCTTATAAGGCCCGTAGCCAAGCACAATGGTCTTCTCTTGGTTGAATTTATTCACCATGCCCCGCAACCAATACGCAGAAGCAGGGATGCAATCGGCATCGGTAAGCAAAATATTCTCATGATTCGCATGTAAAATACCCCGGGTCAGGGCTTGTTTTTTGCCGGAACTTTCGTTTTCCGGGATGTCTATTATGTTGATTTCGAGCTGCCTGCCATATTTTTTCTGCTCGAACTGAAAGTCCTGCATCACTTTCAGGGTATTATCCCGCGAAAAGTCGTTTACAAGCAGCAGCTCAAAGGAAGGGTAGCTTTGTTCAGCCAGTGCCGGGAGCAGCACCTTCAGGTTGTCTGCCTCATTCTTGGCACAGACCACAACGGAGACAGGAGAGGCAAAAGCCGGATCAACCGCACTATTGCATCTTTTAAGATTTTTAAAAATAAAAAAATAAAAAAATATCTGAATAAAAATTACCAAACAAAATATGGCGAAGAGGATCATTATGCCTTTAAGCGTGATACTTTTATTCCTGGAAGTTCTTCATCAGCATGGTCATGGTCATGATCATGATCGTGATCGTGCATTTGTTTGTTGTTCTTGCAGGCACCCTCATTGCCGCAACCGCAGCTGATGCCCTCGGCCTTCATCCGGATATTTCCTCCGGCGCAGGTCCCTTCAAATTTTCCGTCTTTTTTTGCCCAGATCTTGATCGCAATTCCTGCAAGTGCTATGGATAACAGTATGATAGTAACAATAACCAGTTTCATATAAAATGTTTTTGCAAATTTAATGTTTTTTCCAGATAATTTTTCCCTTTGTTCGTATTTACCAAAAAAGAACAGGATTCAAAAAATCAAATATTTAGCTCAATCCGGACAGAAAACCGGCTGTATCCTTTTTGAAGGAATCCGTTTCAAAATGCTCATCAGATTTGCACTTTGATTTGAGTTGGGGCAGGTCGTTCTGCCAGCGATTGCCGTCAAAGAATTCCAGCCCTTTAAAATCCCTGGCCTTATAAAGCGCCTTTTCTCCATATACGGTTCCCAGGTAAACAAACCCGATTCCATTCTTTTTAGCCCAGTCTATCACACTGAACATCATATACTTACCCAGTGAATAGGCAGGATAATTCAAATCAAAGAATGCAAACCAGTAATGAAGCGTATCCCCTTCCATTACGGTCAGCACATAACCCACAACATTTCCCTCTAAAGTAAATTCAAAGATATGGCTGAGGCTTTTCCATTGCAGAATATACTGCAGTCGTTCCTCGGAAAGAGGCTCACTAAACCGCTCTTTGGCGAAATGCAAACAAAACTCCTGAAAATTTATATCCTTTGTATTAAAATCGTTTATGGGTATAATCCTGAATTCGGGATTTAATTCAGCAATCTTTTTAAGTACCCTTTTGTTCTCTGAAGTTTCAGAAAATAGCCTGAGATCAACACGCAGGCTCCGTGCCATATAATACACTTCTTCCTGAAAGTCAAACTTGTTGGAATAAGGAAGGAATCCTCTTTGATAGATCTCCGGTATTTCATTTGTGCCGTCCTGAATGCAGTATAAGGCGTAATTAAACGTATAGCTGCGGTAATCAACCAAACTTTCCGAAAGAAAAATCTTCATATAAACCAGATCAACTCAGCGAAGGTACACAAAAAAAGAAAATGCAGGATTTGTAGTTCCTGCATTTTCCCGTTTTCATTTAATATTTACTGACTTATCAGTTCTTCCTGTATGGTAGCAGGAACCAGTTCAAAGGATGAAAACTTAGTTTTGAAAGTTGCCCTTCCCTGAGTGATAGAACGAAGGGTGGTTGAGTATTTGTACATCTCTGCCAAAGGAATTTTCGCCCTGATGATCTGGTGTTTTCCTTCGCTGTCCATACCAACGATCACCGACCTTCGCGATTGAAGATCCGTCATCACATTGCCCATCAATTCTTCCGGAACCTTAACTTCAAGGTCGTGAATTGGTTCAAGTAATTTGGGTTTGGCGTTTAAAAAGGCTTCTTTAAAAGCGTGTGCACCTGCTATTTTAAAGGAAATATCATTTGAGTCAACGGGGTGCATCTTGCCATCGTAAACCATTACTCTGACATCCCGGGCATAGGAACCCGTTAAAGGTCCTTCTTCCATCACCTCCAGTATACCTTTTAATACAGAGGGCATATAGCGGGCATCAATAACACCACCCGTAATGCAATTGTAATAAACAAGTTTTCCACCCCATTTGAGGTCAATCACTTCCTTTCCGCGTATATTGAATCCTTCCGGTTCGGGCATACCTTCTTCAAAGGGTTCAATTTTCAAATGTACTTCTCCAAACTGCCCTGCACCACCTGATTGCTTCTTGTGCTTATAACTGGCGTTGGCAGGTTTCTGTATTGTTTCGCGATATGCGATGCGCGGTTTACTCAACACGATATCGATACCATAAACATTCTTTAAGGTCCACTCAATTACGGCCAGATGCAGCTCTCCCTGACAGGAGATGATCAGTTGCTTTAACTCACCTGAATATTTTGCCTGACAGGTAGGATCCTGGCTGCTGATCTTTTTCAAGACCTCACCTAGTTTTTCTTCATCTTTTTTCTCAGCCGGCTCAATAACTTTTTGGATTCTGTCTTCAGGGAAAGTAATGGGCCTGATGGTTATCTTTTTACCTACAGCATGCAAAGTATCGTTCGTTTCGGTATCTTTCAGCTTTATGGTTGCTCCGATATCACCGGCAGATAACTTTTCGACTGACTCCCGTTTCTTGCCATCCATGATAAACAGCTGGTTGATATTCTCTATATCTCCGGTTCTTGAATTCTCTAATTTATCGTTGACCTTTACTTCACCGGATTTTACTTTAAAAAAAGTAATCTTGCCTATACTGGGTTCATGAAATGATTTGAACACAAACAGGGCAGTTGGCTCTGTTGGCAAACAAACCACATCCTTTCCTTCAAGGCTTTGTTCGGGTTTTAAATCTGCTGCCCCGGGTGCTACATTATCAATAAAACCCATCAGTCTGCCAGTACCCATATCTTTTAAGGCGGATACGCAGAACACCGGAAACAGTTCATGGTTTAGCATGCCTTTTTTAATTCCCTGTCTCATCTCATCTTCACTCAGCGTTCCCTTTTCAAAGAACAATTCCATCAGTTCCTCATCGTTCTCAGCAGCTCTCTCAACCAATTCATTGTGGAGTTCATCTGCCACCGCCTTCTGACTGTCGGGTATCGGCAATTTTTCCGGTTTTCCGCCATCTTTGCCAAATTTATACATTTTCATTTTTAGCACATCGATAATGCATATATCGCTGCCAACGATAAACGGATATTGAATCTTTACAGCATTTTTACCAACCATGGCAACAATGCTGCTATAGGCAGCTTCGAAATTTGCTTTGGGGTGGTCGATCTGATTGACAACAAACAGTGAAGGTTTTCCGAATCTGTTCACATATTCCCAAATGATCTCGGTGCCCACCTCAACACCATTCTGTGCGTTTATTACCGTTGCAACTGTATCTACAACCCGCATGGTGGCTGCTATTTCACCGATAAAGTCATCCAGACCGGGTGTGTCAATGATATTGATCTTATAATTCCTCCATTCCGTGTGTAAGGGTGTTGCATAAATGGTTGTCTGTCGAACCTGCTCAATTTCTTGAAAGTCTGAAACGGTATTCTTGTCTTCTACAGTACCTCTTCTGTTTAACAGACCTGCTTCAAATAACATGGTTTCGGCAAGTGTAGTCTTGCCGCAGTCGTGAGCTCCAACAAAGGCAACATTTTTAATGTGTTTGTCATCATATATTTTCATACCTTATGCTTTTAGGGTTTTAAAAAGCATAAATTT
The DNA here is from genome assembly GCA_963816075.1 of uncultured Flavobacteriaceae bacterium. Taxonomy (GTDB): domain Bacteria; phylum Bacteroidota; class Bacteroidia; order Flavobacteriales; family Flavobacteriaceae; genus Namhaeicola. The sequence continues at coordinate 56,606 of CAWFJI010000010.1, forward strand.
AGGAAAAAAAATACCATATAACTTATGACTAATGTTAGGTATTCGAAAAAGTTTTGGGTTTTTTGGAAAATAAAGATCAAATTAAAAGGCCTTCCATATGGTTTCAATGCTAAGTGCGGCGGAGTGATCTTCTCATATCTCAATTCGTGTCATGGCCAGCATTGAGGATCTATCACCCCGCGAGGCATCGCGGGGCTACGATTGTATATCTATTCGAGATTACTTTTTACTTTTGCCTTTTTACTTTTGCCTTTTACTTTATCCTTTGTCCTTTATCCTTGCCTGCGGCAAGCAGGCTTTATCCTTGCCCTCCTGGTTCCTGGTTCCTGATTCCTGATTCTGATCTCTTATCTCATATCTAACTTCTCATATCTCAATTCGTGTCATGGCCAGCATTGAGGATCTATCACCCCGCGAGGCATCGCGGGGCTACGATTGTATATCTATTCGAGATTACTTTTTACTTTTGCCTTTTTACTTTTGCCTTTTTACTTTATCCTTTATCCTTTATCGCTCCTGGTTCCTGGTTCCTGATTCCTGATTCTGATCTCTGATCTCTTATCTCATATCTAACATCTCATATCTCAATTCGTGTCATGGCCAGCATTGAGGATCTATCACCCCGCGAGGCATCGCGGGGCTACGATTTTATATCTATTCGAGATTACTTTTGCCTTTTTACTTTTGCCTTTTTACTTTATCCTTTGTCCTTTATCCTTTGTCCTTTATCCCTTGCCCTTTGGGCCCAAATAAACATTTAAACCGGCATCCTTTTTTTCAATTCCTCAATTATATTGAACACTGCCGGACAAATCTCTGTATTTTTCAGGGTAAGCTCTGTGATACCCAAAAACCTTCTCCTGTTCGTGTGCGGATACTCACTGCAGGCCTTGGGCCGGTGGTCATAAATCAGGCAGGCATTGTCGCTCGCCAGAAACGGACAGGGAGCGGTTTGTAAAACCATAAAGCTGTCCTCGTCCCTTCTCAGGTATTTGCTGATAAAATCCACTTCTTTCAAACGCAAATGTTTTGATATTCTTGAGATGTCCTTATCCGTAAAGATCGGACTGGTGGTTTTGCAACAATTTGCACACTGCATGCAATCCGTTTTTTCAAAGGTAGCTTCGTGCAATTCCTGCATCAGAAGATCCAGTCCTTTCGGGTTTTTTCTTTTGAGGACAGAAAAATATTTCTTCGTTTCTGCTTTTTTTTCTTTTGCTGCTTTTGGCAACTGATCCAAACTTATGGCCATATGAGATTCTTTTAGAAGCAATTCGGTTTGAATTCAACCAATTTAGCGCTAAAATAGTTATTTTTGCAGCCATTTAAACCGATTGTCAATGCAGATTTATGCTACTTTAGAAAAAGCCGTGAAACAGGGTATGGAAGAACTGTACCAAATTTCAGTGCCTGTGGTTGAATTTCAGTCAACAGTAAAAGATTTTGAAGGCGATTTAACCATCGTGGTCTTTCCTTTTTTAAAATACATCAAGGGAAATCCCTTTGAAATTGGCAGCAAACTCGGCAACTATCTGAAGGAAAATATCAAAGAAGTAGAAAAGTTTAATGTGGTCAAGGGATTTTTGAATATTTCACTGACAGATACCTATTACCTGAATTCCTTAAACCAGATCAGGGCAAACGAAAATTTTGGTGTGAAGCCGGAAGATAAAAAAGAAAAATCTGTCATGGTGGAATATTCGTCGCCCAATACCAACAAGCCATTACACCTGGGCCATATCAGAAACAACCTCCTCGGCTATTCCGTTTCACAGATCATTGCCGCTACCGGAAAAAAAGTTTACAAGACACAGATCATCAACGACCGGGGGATACATATCTGCAAAAGCATGATCGCCTGGAAAAAATTCGGTTTCGACCAGACACCTTCAAAAGCGGATATTAAGGGCGATAAATTTGTGGGAAACTTCTATGTAAAATTTGACCAGGAATACAAAAAGGAAATAAAAACCCTCATGGATTCCGGACTGAGTGAAGACGAGGCTAAAAAAAATGCGCCCATTATGCTGGAAGCCCAGGACATGCTGAGAAAATGGGAAGCAGGCGATGCAGAGACCCTCGGTCTGTGGAAAAAAATGAATGAATGGGTCTATGAAGGTTTCAACAAAACCTATAAAGCACTTGGGGTAGCATTCGATATCAACTATTTTGAAAGCGACACCTACTTGCTGGGTAAAGATATTGTTAGGGAAGGCTTGAAAAAAGGTGTATTTTTTCAAAAAAGTGATGGTTCTGTGTGGATCGATCTAACGGAAGACGGTCTGGACGAAAAAATCGTACAGCGCTCAGACGGAACTGCTGTGTATATGACCCAGGACATAGGAACTGCCGTTCAGCGGATCAAAGATTATGCAGACATCGATACCCTGGTTTATACCGTTGGAAATGAACAGGATTACCATTTTAAGGTCTTGTTTCTGATCCTGAAAAAACTGGGTTTCCCCTGGGCAGAAAATTTGTACCACCTCTCATACGGCATGGTAGACCTGCCTTCAGGCAAAATGAAATCCAGGGAAGGCACCGTGGTGGATGCCGATGACCTGATTCAGGAAATGACGGATACTGCCCGTGAAATTTCTCAGGAACTGGGCAAACTGGAAGGCTATTCAGAAGAGGAAAAAGAAAAACTGTACAGAATTATCGGCATGGGAGCCCTGAAATACTATATCCTTAAAGTCGATCCCAAAAAACGTATTTTATTTGATCCCAAAGAATCCATTGATTTTAATGGCAATACCGGGCCTTTTATCCAGTATACCTATGCCAGGATACAGTCTATACTGCGCAAGGCAACTTTCGATTATAATAAAGAACTTTCCAACCTGAAGCTGCATGAAAAAGAAAGGGAGATTATGCAATTTCTGGAAATCTTCCCTGAGGCGGTACTCAATGCAGCGCTGGGATTAAGTCCCGCCATTATAGCCAATTACACCTATGATCTGGTAAAAGCCTACAATTCTTTCTACCAGTCAGTACCTATTCTGGGTTCCGAAAATATGCCGGAAAAGATCCTGCGCATTCAGATCTCGGAACAGACAGGTAAAGTGTTAAAAACAGCTCTGTCTTTACTGGGCATTGAGGTACCGGAGCGCATGTAAAAAAACCATTTTTTAAACGCTCACTTTAAAAATAATGTTACCTTTGTTTTTAATAATAACCCATACACTTTCAAAGGTGTATTTTTTTTCTAAATATGGTAAGTAAAAGATTGATAGTTTCCCTCATATTTATCTTTGTTTCCTCCTTCTCAAGAGCGCAGTTGGTAAAAATTGACAGCGAAACCGGTGAACATAAATATGATGAAGTTGTTCCGGCTGAAGGTTTGGCCAGCGCACAAATATTGAGCAGGGCTAAAAAATGGGCGGATACGTATTATCCGGGTTCGGACAGCAGGCTCGACAGCACAACCGCCGTTAAAAGGGTTTGTACCTATAAATATACCTGGATAATGGGTTCCAAGTCCATTCCAACCACCTTAATTTATGATTTGGATATTAAGGTAAAGGACAACCGCTACCGGTATATCTATTCAAATTTCAGGGTGGGTTCCAATGTCATGGGTGAAGTACAGGCCATATCACTGGCAAAATACATCAGCCGTTTTCCTGAAAGGTACCATATGGGTATTGAAGAGCCCATTGACACACATATAACAAAAGGCATCAGCAGCCTGGATAACTTCATAAAAACCGAAAAAATGGTGGTTGAGGATGATAACTGGTAACTCAGATCAATTCCAGTACCCTTTCCAGTGACATCCCTCTTGAGGCTTTTATCAGCACCGTTGCATCGTTTATTTCAGCCTGTTTAAAGTTGTTCTTAAATTCTTCAAAAGAACTGTATTGCACAGTATTTACGTTTCTTACCTCCGTTTTGCTAAAATTTTGCCCGATCAGGTAGACCTTTTTGAGGTCGATTTTCTGAACAAGATCGGCGATGTGCTGGTGTTCTTTCGCACTATCAGAACCGATCTCGAACATATCACCCAGAATGGCCACTTTATTTCTATCGGTAAGCTGAGCCAGATTTTCAAGGGCAGCCTGCATGCTGTTCGGATTTGCATTATAGGCATCCAGTATGATCCTGTTTGTAGCTTTCTCAATAATTTGTGACCGGTTATTGCTGGGTATGTACTGCTCAACCGCATGTTTGATCTTTTCCTCTTCAACACCAAAAAACAGGCCGATAGCCACAGCAGCAGCTATATTTGGAAAATTATACTTACCTATTAATTTACTCTCGATGAGGCAGTTGTTAAATCTAACCTTAACAAAAGGGTTTGCTTCGATAAATGCAACAGGATAATCTGAATTTTCTGTTCCAAAAACGATACGCTTTTGCGCAGCAGATTTTTCCAGTTGCACAGGGTCATTTCCATTGACAAAAACGATCTTGTCTCTGTAGGCCAGATCGCGGTACAACTCCGTTTTTGCATGGATCACACCTTCCAGACTGCCAAAGCCTTCCAAATGAACCCTTCCAAAATTGGTTATAAAACCATAATCAGGTTCAGCAATCTTGCAAAGCAGGTCTATTTCGCCGGGGTGATTTGCTCCCATCTCAACAACGGATATCTCCGTTTTTTCCGTCATCGTAAGCAAGGTGAGCGGAACTCCTATGTGGTTGTTCAAATTTCCTTTCGTGGCTGTACAAACATATTTTTCCCGCAGCACGGCATGGATCAATTCTTTGGTAGTGGTCTTTCCGTTGCTTCCGGTAAGCGAAATAACAGGTACTTTGAGTTGTTTCCGGTGGTAATTTGCCAATTCCTGTAAGGTGTGCAACACATTGTCAACCAGTATTATCCGATCGTTTACCTTAAATTTTTCTTCATCGACAACTGCGTACAAGGCTCCGGAATCAAGGGCCCGGGCTGCAAATTCATTCCCGTTGAAATTATCACCTTTCAAAGCAAAAAACAGACTTTGGTTCAGGTCCTTTCTGGTGTCAGTTTCTACCCTGACACACTTTTTATATACCTCGTACAGTGCTTTTATTTCCATGGTATAAATATAAAAAAACCCAATCATGTTTTCACATCATTGGGTTTCTATCAGAAATTATTTTCTAAATTATTTTGCTTTTACGCCTTCTTTTCTTCTTTTTGAATAAGACATCTGACCGAGCTTATCTGTGGCACATCTGAATCCGATGTAGTTTGTTGCCATATACTCTGGTAAATACCTTCTTTGAGACGGGTCTAACCAATATGCTCTGTCTTTCCAGGAACCACCTTTAAATACCCTGGTCTGGTCACTGATCAGCGTGTTTCTCGTCTTGGTGTCATACTGCTGGATGATCAGTCCGCTTTCACCTATCTGACGTGGAATCTCAGGTGCATTGTACATTCTTGGTTTGATCTCTTCTTCTTCCTCTGCACTCATCTTGTTGAACTGGTTGGTCGATGCAAAATCGCCGTCCCTGCTGTCAATATTGTATGCCTTTTCATAATTCTTCCTCATAAAAGCATCTCTCTTGGTTATTGGAATATATTTTACAGATCCTGGCAGCGCCTTTGGAACGAGTTGCCCGTTGTCAAGGGTGTCAAATTCTACAGAATTATAATCCACCACAACTACATTTCCAAATTCATCGATCTTCTTCTTTTCGAAAACATTTCCTCTGAAATAACTGAAGTCATTGGCATCGTTGTCTATGATCGGACGGTAAACATCAGCCACCCATTCTGCTACGTTACCTGACATATCGTATAATCCGAATGCATTGGGTTTGTAGGATTTAATTCTCATGGTTATATCTGCACCGTCATTACTCCAGCCGGCAAGTCCGCTGTAATCTCCTTTTCCTTGTTTAAAGTTCGCCATCTGGTCTCCTTTATACCTACGTGCCGTTTCACGGGTGGTATTGCCATTCCAGCTGTATTTTTTACGCCCTCTCAGGGAATTGTATTCTCTGTTCTCAACCTCTGCTTTTGCTGCATATTCCCATTCGGCTTCGGTAGGTAGCCTGAATCTCTGCGCTAAAATACCATCTGAGATCTTAACATGTCGTCCGGTAAATTCTCCCTTGGATTTTGATCCCTCCGGTTTTTTAGAATAATCCTTGATTCCTTTGTAATAAATACTGGAGTCTCCTTCGAAAAGCAAACTTGGGTTTGTAAGATAGGTTTCAGTATCAAACCTGTTGGCTCCTTCAACCTTTAGGGAATCATGATCGAACAAGGTGTGCAACACGCCTTTGTCTATAAGTATTTTTTCGTTTACACGGTCGGTTCTCCATTTACAGTATTCTGTAGCCTGACGCCAGGACACACCCACAACTGGATAATCAGCATAAGCAGGGTGACGCAAATAATTTTCGGTCAACAGCTCATTGAATCCAAGTGTATTTCTCCATACCAATGTGTCAGGCAAAGCAGCCTGGTAGATCTTTCTGTAGGTATCATCAGATGGTGGAAATACTTTTTCAAGATATTGCAGATACAATACATATTCTCTGTTCGTAACCTCGGCCTGGTCTATATAGAATGAACGCACCTGTTGTTTTACCGGTGTTGTATTCCAGTCAAACATCACGTCATCCTGCACACTACCCATGGTAAAGGTACCTCCTTCTATCAATACCATTCCCGGTGGCGGTGGTTGTTCACCATATTTAGGATTGGTCTCAAATCCTCCGTATTTCGGATTGTTGTACTCCCAGCCGGTCAGGGTGGAAACACCCTTACTGCTTTTGTTACAACTAGCCAATGCAACGGCTGCTAAAACTAAAAGTACTAATTTGTTACTGCTAAACTTTTTCATAATTTTTTGTTTGATTACAGGTAGAGTAAATTAATTTAAATTCTTGTTATATTTATAGAACTTAAAATGGCTCTTGGTTCATGTATAACGATTGTTTTTTTTCTTTATTATGTTTAATGTTGTAAATTATTTCCTGCAAAATATTTCTAAGTAATAAAACATGTATAAAAACATTTTCGTTTTCTTCATCTATTACTTCTTATTTGTAACAGAAATATTTTCACAAAATATTGAAAGTAAAGATTTTAACCTCAACTGGAAGCAATCCGCCGTCTATGTTAAATCCGGTGTGCAAGTTACAATTCCTTTGCTTGACAACGAAATATTCGATGAAAATCTTCTTCCCGTATTTTCTACAGCCTTTAACGCAGAATCCGGCCTTTTATTACAGGGATACGAGCTCGTCAATGTTAAATATGAAAATATTAACACAAACACGCTCCCAGCTATTTTACAAAATTCCCTGCCAGATGGCTTAAAACCTCACTTTTCCCTTGAACAATCGCCTAAGGGGCCTTTGGTAAGACTTAGACTTCTGCCCCTTTTCAGGGAAGGAGAAACCGTTAAAAAAGTGGTTTCGTTCTCGGTGGTTTACCGGCAACCACCTCAGTTATTGGCAAAGAGAGATGCCCCACCTCCTGTTTACAAGCAAAACTCAGTGCTCTCAACAGGAACCTGGTACAAGCTCGAAATTGAAAAAAGTGGATTGTACAAGATCGACAAGGATTTTTTAGGCAAACTGGGAATCCCCACCGCCAACCTCAATCCGAAGCAGCTACGGATCTTTGGCAATGGCGGCGCTATGCTTCCGCAGGGAAACGATGAGGAACGATATGAAGACCTTCAGGAGAATGCCATTTATGTTTTCGGCGAAGAAGACAATACCTTTGACAATGGGGATTATGCGCTCCTGTATGCCCAAGGACCCGACGACTGGCAGCTTGATCCCGGCAGTTTGCAGAACTCCAGACATCAGAAAAATATATATGCTGATAAAGCCACCTATTTTATTACAACAGATCAGGGCCCCGGACTGAGAATTGAGAATAGCCCCGCCATTGACAATAACGCAGCTGTACCCCTGAATACCTACCAGGATTTTTTTGTGCATGAGCTGGAAGAAAGAAATTTATTTGCCAACGGACAACAATGGCTGGGTGAGGATCTCAGTTTTACCAACAGCAAAAGCTACACCCTTGATTTCAGCGGGCTGGTACCAACCGATAATCTTTACGCCAGATTGAGGGGCGTGTCCGTCTCCTCTACTGTTTCCAATATGACCCTTGATATCAACGGACAAAAAGTCATTGACCTGGCTTTTTCTCCGGTCTCCAACAATTCCCTGCGGCTGGCCAGCACAGCTGAAGGCCTTCAGTCGATATTGCAGTCCAATCCCCAACTCAATATAACCGTAACTTTCAACAACAACGGAAATCCCTCCGCAAAGGGCTACCTGGATTATTTCGAGATCTTTGGTACAAGAAGACTCGCCGTGACCTCCGCTCAGTTTTCCTTTCGGAATTTTTCCGCAACAAACCCAAACCAGGTCTATAAATATACCCTTCAAAACAACCAGAACATAGAAGCTGTTTGGGACATAACAAACATGACCCGCCCAAAACGTATGTCTGGAGTATCTGCTGGCACAGATTATACCTTTAATGATTATGGTCACCCGGAACTCAGGGAATATATCGTCGTGCATAAGCAGGATCTCTTTACACCAAAGATCCCTGCCTCCACCAAAGTAAAAAATCAGAACCTGCACAGGCTCAGGGATATTGAATACCTGGTGATCACCCAGCCTTTTTTAATGAATGAAGCAAAACGACTGGCCGATCACCATACAAAGAACAATGGACTCACCGCAGAAGTGGTCGATTTGAATGAGGTATATAATGAATTTGCATCCGGTTCACCTGACCTGACAGCCATTCGTGATTTTGTGCGGTATCTGTACCTCAATGCCTCCTCTCCGGAAAACAGGATCAAATATGTTTGCCTGCTTGGCGATGCCTCTTTCGATTTCAAGGACCGCATCAATGACAATGACAATATAGTACCCGCTTTTCAGTCGTATGAGAGTTTTGACCTCGCCCGGGGTTTTGTAACCGATGATTACTATGGAATGATGGATGAGTCCGATGGCTATCTGGGGTCTTTTGATAATCAGGAAGTTGCTACGGGCAGAATCCCTGTAAGCACTTTGTCTGAAGCAAAAAATGCTGTTGACAAGATCCTGTCCTATTATAAACCCGCTTCTTTTGGCGACTGGCACAACCAGATCACCGTGGTGGCCGATGATCCGGATACTTCCGGGGAATTTGTTCTGCAGCAGACCGTTGACCTGATCGCGCAGGACATAGAATCGAACAAGCCGGTATTCAATATTAAAAAGATCTATGCCGATGCATACCCTCAGGAAACTGCAGCAGGTGGTGAAAGGTATCCTGCGGTAAATCAGGCCATCGACAATGCAGTTGAAAGCGGAACCCTGCTGGTCAATTATTTTGGCCATGGCGGTGTGGATGGCTGGGCCAATGAAAGAATTCTGGAAGTGCCACAGATACAAAACTGGAAAAATTTTTCAAACCTGCCCTTATTTGTCACCGTAACCTGCGAATTTGCCAGATTCGACAATCCTTTGCGGCCAACTGCAGGTGAATATACCTTTCTTAATCCGGCCGGAGGTTCCATGTCGATGATCTCCACCACCCGAGAGATCTTTATCAGCACCGGACAGATCTTCAACCGGGCTTTGGTCAGAGACCTGCTTCAATTCGACGGACAAGAGTCTTCAATAGCCGAATCGCTCATTCAAACAAAGAACCAGACTTCCAGCACACAGAAATATTTTATCTATTTTTTTGGTGATCCGGCAATGAATTTATCCATGGCCAAACCGAATATCAGGATTACCAAAATGAATGATGTTGCAATCGAAAGCTCGCTTGATACCCTAAAAGCCCTCTCCAAAATAAGTTTTGAAGGTTTGGTTACCGACTGCAATGGCCAGCCCATCACCAATTTTAACGGCGAGTTAAGCACCCTTATATTTGATAAAGCTTTACAGAAAAAGACCCTGGACAATGATAATTTTGGCAGAACCATGGACTTTGTCGCCATTGAAAGTAAAATATTCAGGGGACGGGCTACCGTTAACTCCGGAAAATTTCAGTTCACCTTTGTTGTACCCAAAGATATCCGGATCGCCTATGGCAAGGCAAAAATGAGTTTTTATGCCCATGATAGTGAAAAGAATATAGGCGGTTACAACTTTGATGTCCTGATCGGAGGAATTGATACTGAAGCTCCTGATGACCAGGTCGGCCCTGAAATTTCGCTTTATCTGAACGACGAATCGTTTACCGACGGAGGAAATACAAATGCCTCGCCGGTACTCATCGCCAAACTGTCGGATGCCTCCGGAATCAATACCTCCATTACCGCTGTTGACCATGACATCATAGCCATTCTTGATAACGACGAGGCCAATCCGATTATCCTGAATGACTTTTACAAAACGGAGCTCGACGATTTCACAAAAGGCTCTGTAAAGTACTCTTTGCGTGATCTGAAACCCGGAATGCACACAATTAAATTTAAATGTTGGGATACGTACAATAATTTGTCCGAATCTGCGTTAAATTTTGTTGTAGTTGACGAAAGTGGCTTGGTTTTAAGCAATGTGCTGAACTATCCCAATCCCTTTGTAAATTATACCGAGTTTTGGTTTAACCACAACAAGCCCAATGAATTGCTTGAAGCTCAGGTACAGATTTACACCATTTCAGGGAAATTGGTAAAGACAGTGCAGGCGCAGGTTCAAACGGCGGGAAATCTGTCCAGAGAGCTTACCTGGGACGGTTTAGATGATTTTGGAAATAAGATCGGAAAAGGGGTTTATGTTTATAAACTGAAAGTTAAGGCAACTCAATCCAATTTGACCAAGGAAAAGATAGAAAAATTGGTAATTTTGTAAAAATAAGTATGAAACCCTGTAATGAAACGTTCATGAAATCTTTAAGCTATTTATTTATCTTTTTATTTTTATCGCAATTATCTCTCTTTGCTCAGGATGAGCCTAACCCCATAACCACAGCTGCCCCATTTTTACTGATTGCACCGGATGCCAGATCAGGTGGTCTTGGCGATCAGGGTGTGGCTACCTATTCTGATGCAAACTCCCTGCATTACAACGCGGCAAAATTTGCATTCTCTCCATCCCAATATTCCATTGGTGTAAATTACACCCCCTGGTTAAGAAATCTGACGAATGACGTTTTTCTTGGCAATCTGGGTTTCAGCCAGCGCATCAATGAAAAAAGTGCCTGGGCTACCAGTATGACCTATTTTTCGCTGGGAACCATTGAATTGACAAACGAAGATGGCGAGATCATTGGAACAGAAAATCCGAATGAATTTTCAATCGACGGAGCCTACGCCTTAAAATTGAGCGAAGTCTTTTCTATGGGTGTGGTCATGCGCTATATTCATTCCAATTATGCCCTTAGGGTTGAAAACTCAGACCTGCAAACCGTGAATACTTTTGCTGTTGACCTGAATGGTTTCTATCAAAGTGAAGAGATTAATTACGGCGATTTTAACGGTATCTGGCGGGGTGGTTTCAATATTTCCAATATGGGTCCGAAGGTACAGCTAACAAATGGTGGAGAAGAAAGTTTCATTCCTACCAACTTAAGGTTGGGAGGAGGCTTTGAATTTATACTGGACAATGTAAACTCGATTACGACAAATCTCGAATTCAACAAATTACTGGTACCAACACCACCTATAGTTGACGAACAGACGGGTGAGATCATTGCAGGAAAGGATGATGATGTTGAGTTCCTTGAAGGTATGGTTCAGTCTTTTTACGATGCCCCGGATGGTTTTAGCGAAGAAATGAACGAGATCGCCTGGTCCTTTAGTGCTGAATACCTGTATAACAAGACCTTTGCGGTTAGGGCCGGATATTTCCACGAAGATGAAATGAAAGGCCGAAGGGAATATTTCACAGTAGGTGCCGGTTTTAAATTTAAAAGCAGTACCCTGGATGTTTCTTATCTGATCAATACTTCCGACGTAAACAATCCGCTTGAAAATACCCTGCGCTTTTCACTATCCTTCAATCTGGGAGAAATATATGATAATTTCTAAACCATGGCTGATCTGGAAATAAGCGGTAAATTTGAAGTATTTGACAGTCCACTGGAACTGGATCCCGAGGATCAGAAACTGCTGGTATTGGCAGAAAAAGCACGTAACACTGCCTACGCCATCTATTCTGAGTTTTTGGTTGGTGCAGCCGTGCTTCTTGATAACGGCAAAATTGTTTGTGGTAACAACCAGGAAAACGCAGCCTACCCTTCGGGTATGTGTGCTGAAAGGGTAGCCATTTGGGCCGCTATTTCGCAAAATCCGGATGCCCTGATAAAAAAAATATTTGTTTCTGCAAAATCAGTCAGGCATAAGGTGTCAGAACCGGTATCGCCATGTGGCAGCTGCAGACAAACCATCGCGGAATACGAATTCCGGCAAAAAAGTCCGATTGCCGTTTACTTTACAGGCGAAACCGGAAAAATAATCAAAGCAAAGGCATTGATAGATTTGTTGCCTTTTGCATTTAACAATACCCTGCTTTAAAATTGAGAGATATACAAAACAGAATGGATCTGTTTCAGATCATGGGTTCCTTCTACAAGAAGTTGCTACAGGATGAGAACATCAAACCGTTCTTTAAAAAATTTGATGACCCTAAGGTTCTTGAAGAACACCTGCAGGTATTGGTTAATTTCTGGGACAACAATCTTTTCTATTCGGGTACCTATTCCGATAATGCGATGCAGCCCCATCTGGACCTGCACAAAAAAACTCCGATAAAACAAGCGCACTTCAGACGCTGGTTGAAGCATTTTTACGAAGCAGTTGATGAAAATTTTGAAGGAGAAAATGCCCATACCATTAAGACCAGGGCACTTTCTATTGCAACCGTAATGAAAATAAAGATCGCTGAGGCTGACAAAAACAAACCGAAATCAGATTAAGACCTCAAAATGATTTCCCGTTTCGATCTCGACCGGGTTTTTGTCTTTTCTGAACAACCTGGCGCTGAGTTCGCCTTTTAGCACAATCTGTCTGCCCTGAACCTCAAGCCAGCTTCCTTCGCGCAAACCTATTACAGGAATGTCGTTCCACACATGGAATTCTTTGATCCGGGTTTCTCTGGTTTCTCCCTGGTGGCTCGAATTTAAATCCGGATCCAGATAATGGGGATTGATATTGAACGGAATTAAACCCAGTGTATCAAAAGATGGCGGATAAACAATTGGCATGTCATTGGTGGTTTGCATGGACATACCCAGAATATTGCTGCCGGCACTGGTACCCAGATAAGCCGTTCCTTGCTGAACTACCTCTCTAAGCACATCCAGCAATTGAAAATCGTATAATGTCTTTACAAGTAAAAATGTGTTCCCGCCGCCAACAAAGATGGCTTTCGCCTGTCGGATCGCCAATGCAGGATCGCTGCATTCATGGATGCCAAGCACTAATTTTCCGATTTGAGAAAGTGCCTCCCTTACTTTCATCGTGTAATCCTCATAACTTATTCCCGATGGCCTGGCATAGGGCAAAAAAAGAATTTCTTCGGTATGGCCGAAAAATTTTTCCAGTTCCGGCAGCAAATACTCCAGATAGGAGCTGCCATGAAGGGATGAGGTACTGGCAATGATTAGTTTCTGCATGTTTTTTTTTCAAAATTAATAAAACTCATTTAACAAAATATTATAAAGTTTGCATTCACTATTTCTTGTGAAAATATATTTATTTGTGCCGTGTACCGGCTAACCATTCTTTTTACCCTTCTGTTATTCTGTGAAATACATGCGCAGGAGGGCCTGGTATTGCTGAAAGGAACCATATTGTTGGATGCAGTTCCTGTTGAAAATGTACATGTACTCAACAAAAGCAGAAATACAGGGACCATTTCTGACCAGTATGGTAAATTTGCTATGCATATTCAATTGGGAGATACCCTGACAGTCTCAGCTATACAAATTCGGCCGGAACAGTTGGTTATCAATGATGAAATATACAACAGAAAAACGATTGAAGTACACCTGATTTCAGCTGACTATTCCCTGGAAGAAATATTTCTGAGGGAGCCCAAAAATATGGCCAGAGCATTAAACCTCCCGAACGCCGACAAAGAACCCTTGGATAAGATTGACAGAAAACTCAATTTTTACAGCCAGGAGCCAACAGTAATGGTTGTTCTGGCCACGCTGCTCGGTCAACCCGGTGGAATTGATGATCTTTATAATATTATCTCAGGAAACCGCAAACGAGACCGAAAGCTGAAATCATTGTACGAAGCAGATCGTATACATGCCGTTTACGACTCAGCACTTTCAGAAATAAGGGAGCATTTTTCTGATAAGTTCTTTACTGATAAGCTTGGAATCGGTAAGGAGAACATCAGTGAGTTCCTTTGGCAAAGTGAACCCGAGAAAATTATTAAGCTGTTTAAAGAAGACAGATATTTGGAAATAACCGATATCTTTGTAATACGAAGCAAAAACTTCAATCCCGATTAGTTATGAGCGCTATCTATAAAGTGTTTATTCCCCTCTTGCTTCTCTTGGCCCATAGCGAACTGCTGGCACAGGAAACACGCGTACCTGTAAGAGGTAAGATCCTTAGTGACAGTGCAAGTGTTGAGGATGTACATATCATCAACCTGAGTTCCAGAAAAGGCAGTTTAAGCAATTCCGAAGGCGTTTTTTATATGAATGTAAAAGAGAATGATACCCTTCAGTTCTCTAATATCCAGTTTAAAACAAAAACCCTCATAATCTCAAAAGAGATCGTTCAAAGCGGTGCCTTGACGGTGAAACTGGATTTGAATATGGAAGTCCTGAGGGAAATCTTTATCAGGGATCCGAATGATTTTATGAAGGTCAAAGATACCCCAGTTGTGAAGGTAGATTCGCGTGCCCTTGACCTGCCCAATGCCGGTAAAGTTCCACTGACCCAGGAAGAAAGAAAAGTGAACTATTATGACAGAGGGGGCAGTATTGATAAACTGTACGGACTGATCAGCGGCGACAAAAAAAGAAAGAAACAGGTTCAAAAGATATTTAGCGAAGAAGAGATACTCGGATTGATCCGACTGTATTTAACCGACCAGTACTTTCTGAAAATTCTGGAGATTGATGAGCCATGGATAGACCGGTTCCTGCAGACCTGCAAGTCAGAAGGCATAGTCAATGAATTTAAAACGAGCCAGTACCAAAACCTGCTGGATTCGCTCGACAAGTGCAGGGCGGATTTTTCTACCACGGCTGAGGATTAAGAGCGATTGCCTGATGGAAATAATTCTAAGCATTGCTGCTCAATTCAATAAAATTTTTATTCCTTTGGAACCAACAAAAAATCAGTTGACCGCCAAATAATCATCGCAGGTCATTCTAAAAAATTATGAGATTTTCAAAGTGGATCATGCTCTTCCTGGCGCTTGCCTGTCTGTCATTCACACTGCACAAATACTATGTCAGCATGACAGAAATCAAATATGCACCTGAAAAAAAAGAGATACAGATCACCATGCGGTTTTTTATTGATGATTTTGAAAAGGTGCTCAGTGATCAGTTCAAAAAACCCTTTGCACTTGCAACAGAAAAAGAGCTAAAGGATGCAGATACCTATCTCAACTTTTACCTTCAGCAAAATTTCAGGTTAACGGTGAATGAAAAAAACCTGAAATTGCATTTTCTCGGTAAAGAATACGAAAATGACATCGTATATCTTTATGCAGAAGTTTCTGGTATTTCTGGTATTCAATCCATTGAAGTTCAGAACCGTATGTTATTCGAAGGCTTCCCTGACCAGCAAAATTACATCAAGTTCAATGTAAACGCGCAAAAGAAAACAGCAATACTTACGAGAGGAAATGACAGGGAATTGTTAAAATATGAATGAAAAAAAACAAAGTAAGCTAAAAATATTATCTTCGAAAACAAATTAAAAAATCCATTATTATCATGACCAAGAACATCATTCTGTCCATTTTGATCAGCTTTTTTTCATGTGTGGTTTTTGCTCAGGAAAAACCTGCAGAAAAACCGAAACGTGAGCCGGGCCATTACAACATCAGTAAATTCAAACAATTAAGTGATGAGTTGCCCACACCCAACAACTACAGAACTGCTTCCGGTGCTCCGGGGCACGAGTACTACCAGCAGCAGGCGGACTACAAAATGGATATCATTCTCGATGACGAGAACCAGCGTTTGTATGGTGAAGAGACCATAACCTATTTCAATAATTCTCCGGACAATCTGGATTTTTTATGGGTTCAGCTCGACCAGAATATCTATGCCCCGGATGCGAAGACCAATGATATTTCAGCCAGTGGGCCCGGTGTGTACTACAATGCAGAAAAATTTACCCAGAGCTTTCTGGGAAAACCATTTGACGGCGGTTTTAAAATAGATTATGTGAAGCATATAAATGGCTCCGACCTTCCGCATTTTGTTAATGGCACCATGATGCGTGTGGATCTTCCTGCCACCCTCAAACCCGGAATGAGTACAAGTTTTAAGATCAAATGGTGGTATAACATCGTCAATTATAAAAATAACAGGAGCCGGTCCGGTTACGAACATTTTCCAAAAGATGGCAACAATGGTTATATCATAGCCCAGTTCTTTCCAAGGATGGCAGTTTATAATGAAGTGGAAGGCTGGCAGACCATGCCTTTTCTGGGCCAGGGAGAATTTACTTTGCCATTTGGAAATTACGAAGTAAATATTACCACTCCGGATGACCACCTTCTCGACGGCACAGGACTTTTGCTGAACCGGAAAGAAATGCTCACCCATGACCAGTGGAAACGGTTTGAAGAAGCGCAGAAATCATTTGATAAACCGGTAATCGTCGCCACACAAAAAGAAGCTGAAGAAAGGGAAAAAGGTTTCTCAAAAAAGACAAAAACCTGGAAATTCAAGGCTGAAAATGTGCGTGATTTCGCCTTTGCGAGCTCGAGAAAATATATTTTAGACGCACAGGCTGTTCTGATCGGTGGAAAAACCGTGATGGCCATATCCCTGTATCCGAAAGAAGGAAATCCGTTATGGGAAAAATACTCAACTAAAACAGTGGTACACACCTTAAAAAGTTATTCCGCAAGGCTGTTTGACTACCCTTACCACAAGGCAATTTCCGTGAATGCTGACCAGCAGGGTATGGAATATCCGATGATCTGCTGGAATTTCGGAAGAACCAATGAAGATGGTAGCTATTCTGAGAGAACGAGAACCGGAATGATTGGCGTGATCGTTCATGAAGTAGGTCATAACTTTTTTCCGATGATCGTCAATTCAGATGAACGCCAGTGGGGCTGGATGGATGAAGGACTGAACACCTTTACCCAATTGCTGGCCGAAGAAGCGTTTGAACCTGGATTTCCTGCCAGGGGTTATCCGAAAGATATCGTTGATTATATGAGCGGTGATCAAAATAATTTGCAACCCATCATGACCCAGCACGATCTGGTTACAAATAGTGGTTCCAATGCTTATTCAAAGCCGGCAGCCGGTTTGTATATGCTGCGGGAAGTAATTTTAGGCCACGAACTGTTTGATAAAGCATTCAAGACTTATGCGGAAAGATGGAAATTTAAACACCCTACCCCTGCAGATTTCTTCAGAACCATGGAAGATGCGTCAGGCACGGAACTGGACTGGTTTTGGAGGGGTTGGTTTTATACTACCGATTACAATGACATCGGGGTAAAAGGTGTAAACAAATATATCGTTACCGATAAACCTACTAAACGCATTGAAAATATGGCAAAACAATACGGAATGAAAGTTGAGGATTTTCTGCCTGCCCTGTTTCTTGTAAATCCCGATAGTGAGGACTACAAGGCAGAAATGGCGAAAGAGGTGGATCCGATGAACGATTTTAAATTTTTGGATGACTATCTGAAAAACAACTTTACTGAAGAAGAGCGCAAAACACTTAAAAACAGTAAATATTTCTATGAGATCGTCTTTGAAAAACCGGGAGGACTTGTAATGCCGATACTCGCCGAATTTGTTTATGCCGATGGCAGCCGGGAAAACAAATACTACCCTGCCGAGATCTGGCGCTTCAATGACAAAGAGGTTAAAAAATTGGTAGCCAGTGAAAAAGAGATCGTCGAGATCCATATCGACCCGAAAAAACTCACAGCCGATGTGGATACCGAGAACAACAGCTGGCCCAGGAAAAAGGAAGAAACCCAGTTCGAACAGTTTAAGAAGAAAACGGTAAATGAATAGAAGGACAAAGGACAAAGGAAATAGTATTGAGATATGAGTATTGAGTATTGAGAAATTGAAAATCAGGAAATAGGAAAAAGTGATCGCGAAGGGATTTATAATTCGTAGCCCCGCGATGCCTCGCGGGGTGACTAACCCTTAATCCCCGCCGCACTTAGTCTTGATAATGGACAAATCACTGAATTTAGGAAATAGCTCTATCGGCTTTGCTTTTGGCAGTTGTTTTTATACCGTAATCCTCGATGAATTCTTGACTTCATTGATGATAAATGTACTGTAAGCACTTCCGATATAATCAATTGTTGTAAGCTTGTTGTTCAAAAAATCCCGGTAGGCCTTCATGTTCTTTACCACTACTTTAAGAAAATAATCATAATCGCCACTGATGTTGTAACACTCCAGTACTTCATCAAATTGCAAAACCTCCTTTTCAAATTTTCTGACCAGTTCCTGCTTGTGCTGTACCAGTTTGATCTGGCAAAAAACCACAAAGGATTTGTCGATCTTTTCTTTGTCGAGTACGGCCACATAGTTCGTAATGACCTTATTCCGCTCCATCTTTTTGATTCTTTCGTAAACCGCTGTAGCTGACAGATTCAGTTTTAGGGAAATCTCCTTGGTTGTGATCTTGCTGTCGGTTTGCAACAACCACATGATCTCTTTGTCTTTTTGATCGTATTCCATCTGTGTAATTATCTAATCTCCTCTAATAATATTCAAATGTAATTACTATTTATCTATTTTTATATTATTATTTAGTTTTATTATCTATTATTTAAATATTATATTGATTTTTTATCATATAATAAATTACTTTGTTTAAAAATTTTCCACTATGCATTCCAAACACAAACCGGCCAACGTGATCCAGGACCTTCAATTCTTTGGTGAATTTGGAGGGGTAAATCCTTCTATCTCAGATTCTTCCACTTATACTTTTTTAGCTGCAAAATCGATGATGGATACCTTTGAAGGAAATACAGAAGGTTGCTATCTCTATTCCCGCCATTCGAGTCCGAGCAATTTGAATCTTGCCCAGGCGATCTCCCTCATGGAAGGAACCGAGTCGGCCAATGTTACTGCTTCCGGCATGGGTGCCATCACTTCTGCTTTGCTTCAATTATGCGGACAGGGAGACCACATCATCTCTGCCAGAACGATCTATGGAGGAAGCTATGCCTTTCTGAAAAATTTCGCCCCCCGGTTTGGGATAGAAACAACTTTTGTCGACATAACCAACCTGGAAAAAGTTGAGAAGAGCATCAATAAGCATACAAAGGTGATCTATTGTGAAAGCGTCAGCAATCCCTTACTGGAAGTTGCGGATATCAAATCCCTGGCAAAAATTGCAAAAAAACACAATTTACAGCTTGTAGTCGACAATACCTTCTCTCCTTTGAGCCTGGCTCCTGCCCTGCTCGGCGCCGATGTTGTGATCCACAGCCTGACAAAATTTATCAATGGAACCAGCGATACGGTTGCAGGGGTGATCTGCGGAACGAGCAAGTTCATCGCCAGTCTGAGGAATGTGAACGACGGCGCCTGTATGCTGCTGGGTCCTGTTATGGACAGTTTGCGTTCTGCGAGTGTACTAAAAAATATGCATACCCTTCCTATCCGAATCAAAAAGCACAGCGAGAATGCGCTTTATCTGGCGCAAAAATTTGAAAAAGACGGAATTAAAATGATCTATCCCGGCCTTCCCAGCCATCCTCAGCATACATTATTCAAAGATCTGTACAATGAAGAATACGGTTTTGGAGGCATGCTCGCATTCGACACAGGTTCTCTGAAAAAAGCCGATGACCTGATGGAGCTGATGCAGCAGAGAAATCTGGGTTATCTGGCTGTGAGTCTGGGCTTTTACAAAACCCTGTTCAATGCACCCGGCACAGGCACTTCTTCTGAAATACCTCACGACGAGCAACAAGCTATGGGATTGACGGATGGTCTGATACGTTTTTCAATCGGACTTGACAATGATATAGAACGAACTTACCAGGCTATGAAAAAATGCATGGTGGAGCTGGGTATTTTATAAGCGGAAAATAAATATAATTATCTCGTTTTAAGGTAGTTATTTACATTTCTTTCGATTCTTTCCAAAATATTGGAGGTGTCTTCTTTTTGAAATGGTTTGCCCGTGATCTGTTCAAACAATTCGATATAGCGATTGGAAATTTCTTCGATTTTTTCATCGGTCATAACCGGAATAACCTGTCCTTTTAATCCCTGGAATCCATTTTCAATCAGCCATTGGCGCACAAATTCTTTGGACAATTGTTTTTGTGGCAGGCCTTTTTCCTGTCTTTCTTCATATCCCTCAGCATAGAAATAACGCGAGGAATCAGGCGTATGGATCTCATCGATCAGGACGATCTCTCCCTCTTTGGTTTTCCCGAATTCATATTTGGTATCCACCAGCAACAAACCTCTTTCTTTTGCGAAATCTGTCCCGCGGGCGAACAATTTCCGGGTATAATCTTCCAGCACCAAATAATCTTTTTCGCTGACGATCCCCTTGGAGAGTATCTCCTCCCGCGAAACATCCTGATCGTGCAGGCCACTGTCCGCTTTGGTTGTTGGCGTGATAATGGGTTCAGGAAACCGGTCGTTCTCTTGCATTCCTTCTGGCATTTTCACACCGCACAAAAGCCTTTTTCCTGCTTTGTATTCCCTTGCCGCATGCCCGGACAAATAACCCCTGATCACCATTTCCACTTTAAATGGCTTGCACAATTTTCCCACAGACACATTGGCATCCGGAGAAGTGATCAGCCAGTTTGGAACGATATCTCCGGGTATTTTCCAGCATCATCAGGGCAATCTGATTCAGGATCTGCCCTTTGTACGGAATCTGCCTGGGCATGATCACATCAAAAGCTGATAAGCGGTCGGTCGCTATCATGACGAGCAAGTCATCATTGATATTGTATACTTCCCTGACTTTTCCCTTATAAATACTTTTCTGATTTGGAAAATTAAAATTCGTGTCGTTGATGGTGTTCATGGTTTTCTGAATTATGAATTCAATTTCTGTTGTATATTTTGCCTATGTGTGTAATCGCTTGTCAGTTCGGGTGTCACGCCTAAGGCGTGATGTATCGAGAACTTCAGTTTCTGATTAAAGTTTGATTCTCCTTATTATTTTTAATCATTTGCCAAATTAAATTCATCTTTATCAACCAGTACATTTTAAATGATCAATTGGATTTATTTATATTCTATGATTCATCATCCATCTTTTTAAAGGCATCCAGGATCTTACCCACCAGTTTATGCCGGATAATATCCCTGTTATCGAGCTGGACAAAAGAGATCCCTTCAATATTGCTCAGGTATATGATGGCTTCTTTTAATCCGGAAATCTGTCTGGCAGGAAGGTCAACCTGACCCGGATCGCCGGTGATGATGAATTTTGCATTGCGTCCCATACGGGTAAGGAACATTTTCATCTGGTTATGTGTGGTATTCTGGGCTTCATCCAGAATAACAAAGGCGCTGTCTAAAGTCCTTCCGCGCATAAATGCCAAAGGAGCGATCTGAATGACCCCTTTTTCAAGATAAGATTGCAGTTTTTCATACGGAATCATATCCTGTAAGGCATCATAAAGCGGTTGCATATAGGGGTCTAACTTTTCTTTGATATCCCCGGGAAGAAAGCCCAGATTTTCACCGGATTCCACGGCAGGCCGCGTAAGGATGATCCTTCTGACTTCCCTTTCCTTCAATGCGCGTACGGCCAGTGCAACCGCAGTATAGGTTTTTCCTGAACCGGCCGGCCCGATGGCAAAGAGCATATCATTCTTTTCTATTTCGTCAACCATTTTTTGCTGGTTCACGGTTTGAGCCTTGATGAACCTGCCGCCAACACCATGAACAATGGTATCGGAATGCTTTTTATGGTCTTTGCTTTCTGAAGAAGTCACAATTTGCTCAATGATATTGGAATCCATTTTGTTGAACTTATGAAAATACCCGATAAGTTGGTTCAGACTCTTTTCGAATTCATCAAGCAAAGCGGATTCGCCAAATACAAATACATGGTTCCCCCTTGCAACAAGCTTGAGTTTTGGAAAATACTTTTTGAGCTCATCAAAATTGATGTTGTTGGTACCAAAAAATTCCTTGGTGTTTAAATCGAGCAGTTCAATGGATCTTTCGTTCAATGCTTGTATTTTTGGAGCTAAATTAATCCGGAATATATGGGTTTAACCATCTAAAATAATTAGATTTGTAAAGCAAAAATAGCACATTTAAGAAACAATATTTCTTTGTTTACGAATAAAAAAAAGCTTTTTTTGCAGGAAGAATTTTCAATAAGATTGTTCAGTTTATGCCGCTAATCACTTTAACTACTGATTTTGGAACCAAAGACCATTTTGTCGGATCGGTTAAAGGTGCTATATACAATGAATTAAAGGATGTAGATATTGTTGATATTTCCCACCATATCACACCCTTCAGCGTGGCGGAGGCTGCGTATGTCATAAAGAATGCCTACAAAAACTTCCCGGACGAGACCATTCACATCATTGGTGTTGATGCCGAACAGAGCGTTGAGAATATACCGGTAGCCATAAGACTTGACAACCAGTACTTTATTTGTTGCGACAACGGAATCCTTTCCATGATCACTTCAGAAATAAAACCGGAAAAGATCGTTGAGATCACCATACAAAATACACACGAAAAAATCTATTCTACCCTGGACCTCTTTGTAAAAGTGGCCTGTCATTTAGGACGAGGCGGTACTTTGGATGTCATTGGCAAACAAATAGAAAGTGTAAAAAGGATCATGGAACTGCAGCCACAGGTAAATCCAGAAAACAACCAGATCCTGGGCAATATCATTTATATCGACAACTTCGGAAATGTGATCAGCAACATCACCAAATCCATTTTCGACGCCGTAGGAAGGGGAAGAGACTTTGAAATACTCGCAAAATCAGAAAATTTTGTAAAAATCTATACCAAATACAACGATGTGGTGGATTACTCTCTACCAATAGAAAAACGACAGGACGACGGTAAAAGTCTTGCCATTTTCAACAGTTCCAATTATTTGGAAATTTCTATTTACCGAAGCAATAAAAAAACGGTTGGAAGTGCTTCCAGTCTGTTGGGCCTGGAATACAGAGATACTGTAAAAGTTTTATTTAAATAAGGGTTTATGTTCATCAGAATTGTAAAAATGCATTTTAAACCAGACAGAATTTCTGATTTTTTAGCCAATTTTTCTGAGAATAAGGATAAGATCAGGGCAGCCAGGGGTTGCCTGTTTCTGGATTTGTACCAGGACAAAAATGAAAAAAGTACTTTTTTTACCTATAGCGGCTGGGAGTGTGAACAGGATCTGGAGCAGTACAGGAATTCTGAGCTCTTTAACAGGGTATGGTCACAAACAAAAACCATGTTTATCGATAAACCCCAGGCCTGGAGTCTTGACCGCCTTGAATCCCTGCCTTAAACTGTCATTATGATCGCGATATTAAAAAAGGAATTGAATATGTTTTTTGCCTCGCCCATAGGCTACCTGGTGATCGGCCTGTTTTTGCTCATCAACGGACTCTTTTTGTGGGTATTTAAAGGTGATTTCAATATTTTGCACGCAGGTTTTGCTGATCTGAACAGTTTCTTTTTTATTGCTCCCTGGTTTTTTATTTTTTTGATTCCGGCCATAACCATGCGCAGCTTTTCTGATGAAATGCGTTCCGGAACCATCGAAATACTCAAAACAAAACCCATAACGGAATGGCATATCATCCTCGGCAAATACCTGGGTGCCCTGATCCTGATCTGCATAGCCCTGCTGCCCACGCTAACCTATATCTATTCCATATTTCAATTGGGAAACCCTCAGGGAAATATAGATTGGGGTACTGTACTGGGTTCTTATATCGGACTTATTTTACTCGGTGCTGCCTTTACCTCGATCGGAATTTTTACCAGCACGCTCTCACACAACCAGATCATCGCTTTTCTTCTGGGTGTGGTGCTTTGTTATTTTGTGTATGCAGGATTTGATGCACTCGAAGCTTTAGCTCTTGTATCACCCGGCATCATGGAATCTTTGGGCATGCGTCTGCATTTTGACAGTATCAGCCGGGGTGTTGCAGATACCCGCGATATCATTTATTTTATAAGTGTTATCCTTTTCTTCCTGCTCCTCACAAAAATAAATCTCGAACGAAAATAAACGGAGCAGCACGATGAAAAAAAGACAGATACTCTATTTAGCCGGTGGCCTTCTTGTGATTCTTGCCCTGAATCTGCTGGGTAATTTCGTTTACCACAGATTTGATTTCACGAGCGATAAAAGATATACCCTTTCTGACGATACCAAAGACCTGATCGATGGCATTAAGGAACCCCTCATAATCAAAGTGTATCTGGAAGGGGAATTTCCGGCAGAATTTAAACGGATTCAGACAGAAACCAAACAACACCTGGAAGAGCTGAGCTCACGCAACAAAATGATAAAATTCAAATTTATCAATCCGCTTACCAAAACTACCGAACTCAGTAGAAAAAGGGCTGCAGCCGAGCAAATTATCCGTGCAGGAGGACGGACAGGTATCTCAGGCGATCATATTCCCCTGGGCAGTTGTGGAATACAAAAACAGATCTGAGAATGTGTCGCTGCTGAGCAGTGCACCGGCTGCTTCCCAGGAGGAGCAATTACAAAGATCCATAGAAAATCTTGAATTTGCCTTCACAGATGCCATCTATAAGGTAAGCAAGGAACAAAAGAGCAGCATTGCAGTGCTCAAGGGTAACGGGGAGCTCGAAGATATTTACCTGTATAGCGCACTGAAAAAGATGGGAGAATATTTCCATCTGGCAGAATTTACGCTGGATTCGGTAAAGTCTGACCCGCAAAAAACGCTGGATGATCTGAAAAAGTTCGATCTGGCCATTATTGCCAAACCTTCCGTAAAATTCAGTGAAGATCAGAAATACGTATTGGATCAGTACATCATGAACGGAGGCAAAACCTTGTTCTTAATTGATAATATATATGCCGAAATGGACAGCCTCATGGCAACAGGGCAGTCAGTTGCCTTTAACCGTGACCTGGCTTTGACGGATCTGCTCTTTGCTTATGGTGTGCGGATAAACTACAATGTGGCAAAGGATCTTTACAGTGGTTCTGTGCGTCTTGCCACAGGAAATACAGGTGACCAGACGCAGTTTCAGGATTTTCCATGGAATTATTTTCCCCTGATTTTTACGCGGTCTAACCACCCGATCAACACCAACCTCGACCCGGTATTGCTGAAATTTCCAAGTACCATAGATACCTTGCAAAATTCCATTCAGAAAACGATTCTTTTACAGAGTTCTCCTTCTGCTATGGGCATCGGTACGCCAACAGAAATTGCCCTGGAAGAAATTGCATTAAAACCCACCAAAGAAAACTTTACCCAAAGTGATCTGATTTTTGGGGTCTTGCTGGAAGGCAGTTTTAATTCAGCGTACAGCAACAGAACAAAGCCGGTTCGACTCAATGCCGACAAACAAACTTCAGTCATAAACCAAATGATCGTTATCTCTGACGGCGACCTGATCGCCAACGAGATATTGAGAGGTGAACCCTTGCCTTTGGACAAAGATAAATGGACAGGAAAACCTTACGGAAATCTTCAATTTCTTTTGAATGCCACCCAATATTTAACCGGCGACCAGGGAATTATGGCCCTGCGTTCAAAAACAATTAAATTACAGTTCCTTGACAAAGAGAGGGCATATCAAGAGCAAACTTACTGGCAATGGCTGAATATCATTTTGCCCATTCTTTTGCTACTTGTATTCGGGTTTATTTATAATTTCATCCGAAACAAACGATACGGCGGCTGAGTGCACCCTTTATCCAATTTTCAAATCTCAAATTTCATATCTCAATTAAAAAGGTAATTGTAAATTTTTGCGTGCTGTGACTTCACTCCTTCGTAAAACCAAATCAACGCATCACAATTTCACTATTTACAATTCACAATTTACACAAAACTCAACACTCATAACAAATCATTCAACTTTCACTTCCTTCGATTCGGGAGAATCGAAGAGCGTGAGAAAATTCCCCTCGGCGGAGGGGTGGCACGGAGTGCCGGGGTGGTTTGGAATGATTCTGTTTCAAAGAATGTTACCCGAAGTTTGCAACTTCGGGATTGTTTTGTTCATTTCTTTGCTTGTCCAAAGAAACGAACCAAAGAAAGGACACCTTCCACGAGGAATTTTAGCTTCGCTAAACCGTTCAAAAAATGCCGCGGTAAATTTCATTTACCTGAATCTCGGCATTTTTCTCACTATTCTGGCGCGGAAGGATGTATCGTGACTTCGTCACGATTATGGTTTTTTTAATGGTTTTAAACCATATTTTTGACTCATGAATATGTCTTACGTAAGACTAGTATTTTCTTTGAGGCCAGGGTTTGAAATCCTTAATAACATCACTATTTCACTAATCACTCCTTTACTCATTCATCACTCAACACTCATAATTCATAACTCATTTTCTCAATACTTTTTACTTTTTACTTTTACCTTTTGCCTTCATTCCTTTGAACTTTGTCCTTTGTCCTTTGTCCTTTATCCTTTGTCCTTTCATCCTGTCTCCTGTCTCCTGGTTCCTGGTTCTCACATCTCAAATCTCATATCTCACATCCCCATTCTTTCTTAATCTTTTGTTAAAAAAATAATCATTAATTGAATTGTTCTTACCTTAGTAAAAATTTTAACTAAAACTAAAACAATACTAAATGAAAACAAAACTATTTACGCTCTTTATGGTGTGCTTCGCGTTCGCGGTGCAGGCACAGATCAAAACACCACAACCGAGTCCGACCGCAAAATCGGAGGATATAATCGGATTGACAGATGTAACCCTGGAGTATTCACGTCCATCTCTGCGAGGAAGGACTGCTTATGGCGGACTGGTTCCTTTTGGTGAAAAATGGAGAACAGGTGCCAACGCCAATTCCAAGATCACCTTTAGTACTGACGTAACCATTGAAGGTAAAAAATTGGCCAAAGGAACCTATGCTATTTTCACTGTTCCCAACAAAACAGATTGGGAGGTTATTTTCTACAGTGATGCTTCAAACTGGGGTTTACCTGAAAAATGGGACGACAGCAAAGTTGCTCTGAAAACTACTGTTAAAACCACAGCACTTGCAAACAAAATTGAAACCTTCACGATCAGCATTTCGAATCTGAGCGATTTTAACACAGGTTATTTGAATATTTTATGGGACACAACGGGAGCCTCAGTTAGAATTAATGTACCGACAGATGCCCTGGCTTCTGAAAGTATCACCAAAGTACTCGCGGGACCGAGTGCAGGTGATTACTTCAATGCTGCAGCCTATTACAGAAAATCAGGCAAGGACCTGAACCAGGCAAAAACATGGATCGAAAAGGCCGTTGCCATGAACCCGGACGCATTCTGGATGAGCAGGGAACAATCACTGATTCTGGCCGAAATGGGCGACAAAAAAGGAGCCATTGCTGCTGCCAATGTTTCTCTTGCAGGAGCACAGAAAGCAGGAAACAAAGATTATGTAAAAATGAACGAAGATTCCATAAAAGAATGGAGTAAATAAAACCCTTAAAAAATGAAAAATTTATTCGTATTACTGATCATGAGTTTTGCCATTACGGTGGCATGCGCTCAAAAGAGTCCGAGACAAGAAGCCCATGGCATGACCGATGGTGCACATATTACTGTTGATTACGGTGCACCAAGCGTGAAGGCCCGTGTGATCTGGGGAGAGCTTGTGCCCTTTGACAAGGTATGGAGAGCAGGAGCCAATGAGAATACCACGGTTACTTTTGACAAGAATGTGACCGTTGCCGGGAAACCTCTGGCTGCCGGAAAATACGGTTTCTTTATCATTCCTAATAAAACAGGAGATTGGACAGTGATTTTCAGCAAGAAAAATGATGCCTGGGGGTCTAATGGTTACAGTGAAGCCAATGATGCTTTAAGAGTGAATATCAAACCGGAAATGGTTGGAACACTTCAGGAACAACTTGAATTCAAGGTTGGCAAAACCGGAATAGATTTTGCCTGGGAAAAAGCCAGATTGACTATTCCTGTTAAAGGAAAATAAATCAAGTCTATTTAGATACTTATAACCCAATCTTTATTAAGGTTGGGTTATTTTTTTGCTATAATTCTACCTTGATTAGGTAGATAGTAAATATCAGTGTAAAGACCAATTCTTTACCCCGAGACCCTAAAGGGAGGAATTGGTCTTTGTGATTTGGTTCTATAAGAGTGAAATTATAATTTATTACGAATATAAACCCTGGCCTCAAAGAAAAAAGAATTGAGATCAAAATCAATGCCTAGTAAGACGGGGAAGCTGCCTGGCTGGGAAGAAAAAAGCAAAAAAGCAAAAGGCAAATGTAATTTGAATGTTGAATTATGAGTGATGAATTATGAGTGAAATTGTGAATAGTGAAATAGTGATATTAATAAAGATTTTCACGAATTAAAACCCTGGCCTATTTTGTTTTTCGTCCTGGCTTCCAGAAAATTTTAGCGATGCCGATGCCGATGGCTATCGGCATCGGCAGGCGAAGGAGCAGCCAGAGAGCGAAGCGTCCTTAGGCTGCGGCGGATAAAAATTTTATGGCAAAAGCCATAGAAAAAGAAAATCAGCCTTGACTTTTTGCCTACTTTTTGGTCAAGCAAAAAGTAGGGAGGAATAATTTCCGAGTGCATACGAGGAAATCGTAGATTCGACGAAGTCAAATCGAAGATTCAGCGAAGCTAAATCATCATGCTCAGCGAAATCTCCCTACCCCGAGCAACTCGGGGGCAACAGACGTGAATAATTTTATTGATAACAGTATAAAATCAGATTTTATGCCATCAACAAATTAACTTCCTTCGAAGTCAGGAGACTTCGAAGAGCGAAATTACTGTTAAACCAATCTCCCTTTAAATCGCTGAATAAAAACCGCAATAACCATTACCAAGGTACATCCGAGCAGATTCAGCCATAAATACGGCAGGATATCAGCACTGTACACCGCAAAAATGATAAGCTGTGTGATAATGGCTGCGATAAAAACTGCATTTCCTTTTACATACTTCACAAAAAATGCCAGTAAAAAGATACCGAGTACATTGCCATAAAAGATGGATCCGATGATATTCACCAGTTGTATCAGGTTATCGAATAAATTGGCTATACTCGCTACCAATATGGCAAGTACTCCCCATAGCAAGGTAAACCACTTGCTGGCCGTCACATAGTGCAGATCATTCTCCTCCTTTTTCCAGCTTCTTTTATAGATATCCACCACCGTAGTCGATGCCAGGGCATTCAGCTCAGCCGCCGTAGACGACATGGCAGCAGACAAGATCACCGCAAGCAGTAAGCCGATCAGTCCGCGGGGCAGGTTATTGAGGATAAAATGGATAAAAACGTAATCCTTATCATTGGTTTCCTGATCCTTATCCGCTTTCAAAATGAGCCCTTTCGCTTCTTCCCTATTCCTGATCTCAGCCTGCTCGAGTTCTTTGATTTGTGCTTTGTTTGCTTCATTTTTCGGATCTGAGGCTACTTCAAACTGCAGGACTTTCTTTTGGCTTTCAATTTTTTCATGTGCCTGTTCCAGACTGGCATAGGCTGCAGCCTGATCTGAATTCCGTACCGCTTTGGTAGCGGCCGGATTAAAATTCAGGGGCGAGGAATTGAACTGATAGAAAACGAATACAAAAACCCCAACAAGCAAAATAAAGAACTGCATGGGTACTTTCAGCAAACCGTTAAAGATGAGTCCCATTTGGCTCTCTCTCACGGAACTGCCCGACAAATAGCGCTGTACCTGCGACTGGTCTGTTCCGAAATAAGACAACATCAGAAAAGTACCTCCTAAAAATCCGGTCCAGACAGTATACCGGTTATTCAAATCAAATGAAAAATCCAGGATCTCCATTTTTCCGCTGGCACCGGCAATTTTTAAAGCCTTGTTAAAAGTGATGTCTTGTGGAAGGGAGTACAGAATTACAAAAAAAGCCGCAAACATACCCAGAAAAATAACCGCCATTTGTTGCTTGTGGGTTACATTCACCGCCTTGGTCCCTCCGGAAACCGTATATATGATCACAAGAACCCCGATGATGATATTTAGAAATGTTAGGTTCCATCCCAACACGGCAGAAAGGATGATGGCCGGTGCGAAAATGGTAATCCCGGCCGATAAACCCCTTTGGATCAAAAACAAACTGGCCGTAAGCGTGCGGGTCTTCAGATCGAACCGGTTCTCTAAAAATTCATAGGCTGTGTACACATTCAATCTGTGATATAGCGGGATGAATACGATACAGATTATGACCATGGCAACGGGCAAACCAAAATAGAACTGAACAAAACCCATTCCGCTGTGAAATGCTTGTCCGGGTGTAGACAAAAAGGTGATCGCACTGGCCTGGGTGGCCATAACCGACAATCCAATGGTGTACCATTTCGATTCGTTGCTTCCTCTGATAAAATCATTTATATTTTTACTGCCTTTGGTTTTATAGGAGCCATAAACCACAATAAAAATCAGGGTTGATAACAATACGATCCAGTCCAGTAGCGCCATATCAGTTATAATAACGCATTAGTAAATAAAAAATGAGGATATAAATAAAATTGGCCAGCAAAACCAGCGTATAGCTTCGCTCCCATTTTTGCGGATTTTTTTCCTTTGTTTCCTGCATTTGTATCAGTTATTTAATTCAGTTAATAAAATAAAGCTCCTCGCAGCAAACGGTCGAGGTATCTTAATCGAATTGTTTTTTACGCCTCACAAGTGGCGGGGAATAAAACCCATAAGATCCTTCGGCAAGCTCAGGATCAGTTCGACTAAATAATTTTGCTCCTCAAAATTATAGTCTCACTGATTTAATTCTTAACCCGGATCTCTTTCGGGGATTCTCCTGCGTGCACCATATTGACGAACAGTTTATATGCGCCCGGCACTCCGGCCGGCAATTCCCTGAAAAAGGACAAGCCGGTATAAATATAGGTTCCTTTGCCATATTTGGCTACAAGAAGGGATCCGTCTTTCGCACTTTCACCCTTGTCATTCATCGATAGCACCGGGACAAATTCAGGAGCCCAGGTTTTCGGAAAATACAAACCCCTTTCCTGTACCCAGCCTTCAAAATCAGCTTTGCTTATTTTATTCGGATAATTGAGAATGGACTGTGCGGGATCTAAAAACCGCACCTCAGCATTTTCATCGGTTACCCTGTCATTCGACAACTGAAGGGCATAAGGCGCCAGATTATCCTTTACTTTCAGTTGCTGGGTGGTATTGTACTGCACGATCATGTTTCCGCCGTTCCTGACATACTCCAGCAAGATGGGTTGTTTTAAAGCCAGTACTTCATGAATATTGTAGGCCCTGATACCGGTAACCACAGCATCAAAGTTCTTTAACAAAGCAGCTTCGATCTCCTCCGCTTTTATTTCAACCACCTCATAACCCAACTGGGCCAGGCTGGCAGGAACCTCATCCCCGGCTCCTGTAATATAGGCAATTCGTTTTTTGGTAGTGGCCAGGTCTAAACGTACAATTTTTGTTTCTGCAGGAAATAACATGCTCAGTTTCGGTATATGGTCATATTCAATCTGCATAAGCGACTGATCATAGGATTTGCCATCCATATTTAGTACTGCACGTAAATTGCCAACCGATTGTCCATTTGGCGGAATCAACGTAAAGGACACAACCTGTTCACCTCCTTTTTTTGCAATGTCGAAAGGCATTTCCGCCGGACTGATCCTCCAACCCTCTGGGATTTTCAGTGTTGCGTTCCCTTTCACCTTATCCTTATGTGCAACGATAGTCAAGGGAATCACTTTGGGTGTAGCATCGTTAAAAATGATGACACTACCTGCAATGCTCGTTGTAAGTGGTGGCAAGACTTCAAAAGGTTCATACACTTCCCCTTTTACGGGATCATTGTACTTATAAACAAGCTCCCTTTCAAAGGTAAGCACTTCATTTCCGGCTTTGATATCAAACAGGACCATATTTCTTTTACCGGAAAGTGGCAAACCTATGTTTTCCTCGTCCGCCACATGGTACATACCCAAAGTGCCCTGGTCATCCAGCCAGTACGGGGAGGTGTATTTGCTGTTCACCGGTAACAGTGCAGACTCTTTTTGGTTCCATCGCTGGTTGTATTCCAATACTTTTTTTATTTCTGTTGGTTGGTTCTGTCCAGAAAAGGAAGTTCTCACATTTTGTAATTGCATCGGTAAGGTGCTTCTGTTGATCACTTCCAGTTTGATCTTTATTGAGTCACCCGGACTTGCATAAGGCACTTCAGCCACAGCTTCCATATAAAGGCCCGGCACAGGCTGCAATGATCTCTGTAATTTCCTTCGATTTGATCTTTTTCCAGTGACCCTCAGGCAACTGACTGATCAACTTTTGTGCTTTTATCAAATCAGGCACACTCGCAGAAGGGTTTTTGAAATTGTAGTTTTTCTCTACATCCTGTAAAAGTGCTCCAATGGCTTTGCCTCCCTGTATCCTGTTCCAGCTTGTGTCGATGCCTTCAAAAATATTTTCTTTATTCTGGGGCATTTCACCTTTTAACAGTTCGAGATACTCTGCTTCGTCGCCCCGCGATCCGGTGCTGCCAAAGCCCTGGGATTTATGCATGCTGCGGCTTGTTGCTGCAATTTCGTTGTTTGAGAGTCCGAGTTCAGGAAAATAGGTGCCCATATTGATCTTGAGCATTTTGGATTTATCTGCCTTTTCAAAATTCTCTTCACTGCCGTAAAACCACCAGGAAGTATTAAAAAAGATTCTTTTGGCCTTCCATGGCTGGGTATTTGAAACTTTATAATTTGGCTCTCCTGCAAGGTCAAAAGCTTCCAGACTCAATATTGCCGAACTCGTGTGGTGACCATGTGTTTTTCCTGCCGAGCCTGCATCAAACCGGTTGATCACGATATCCGGTTGAAATTCCCGCATCACCCGCACCATATCGGACAACACCTTTTCGCGGTCCCAAATGGCCTGCGTTTCTTCCGGATCCTTGGAATAACCAAAATCATTCGCTCTGGTAAAAAATTGCTGCCCTCCGTCAACACTTCTGGCTTTAAGCAATTCATGGGTTCTGATCACGCCCAAAGGCGCACCGATCTCAGACCCGATAAGATTCTGTCCGCCATCGCCGCGGGTTATTGATAAATAGGCCGCCTGCGCGTGAAGGTCATTGGAAAAATACGAGATCATCCGGGTATTCTCATCATCCGGATGCGCAGCCACATATAGAACTGAGCCAAGAAAATTTAGTTTTTTTATGGAACGGTAAATCTCATCAGACGACAACTTCTTCGGTGCCTGCGCAAAAGCATGCTGCAAAAAAAAGGAAACCAATAAAAACAGGGTAAAAAATTTCTTCATAGGGTATCTGAGTAAAAAACAAATCTAAAAAAATTAAAGCGAACAGGGCAGGAATTGTGAAAATCTTAACAGTAATTGAGTATTGAGATGTGAGATTGAGATGAGATAGGAGACAGGAGACAAGAACCAGGAAACAGGAAGACAAGTAAAAAGGAAAAAGTTAAAAGGCAAAAGTTTAAAGTTATGAATGTTGAGTGTTGAGTGATTTGAGTGATGAATGTTTCACTTACATAATGCTCTTCTCAGTCTCGCGAATCGAAGGAAGCGATATTCCTTCATGTTGTCATTCCGATACCCCGCCCCGAGCGCTCGGGGCGGGGGTGAGGAATCTCATGAAGCTTATAAAAGTATGGGTGATTTGGTTATGCCCAATTCTTTACCCTGACCCCGAGTAACTCGGGGAGGAATTGGTCAGCATGATTCGGTTCGATAATAGTGAAATTACAATTTATTACGGCTTTAAACCCCGGCCTAAAAGAAAAGGCCTGCAGAGCAGGCAAGGACAAAGTTCAAAGGACAAAGGATAAAGTTCAAAGGCAAAAGTTTGGAAAGTTATGAATGTTGAATTTTGAGTTATGAGTGGTGAATGAAATAGTGAATAGTGAAATAGTGATGTTAATACGGATTTTAAACCCTGGCCTCAAAGAAAAAAGAATTGAGATCAAAATCAATGCTTAGTAAGACGGGGAAGCTTCGATTGGCTATGAGAAGATCACTCCGCCGCACTTGGCATTGATGCAGGTCGAAATTCAAGCCGAAGGCTGGTTTTTTCTTTGCAGCCTAGATATTTTTGGTTCTTTTTGCAGCAATGGCAAAAAGAACGTAAGATAATCCCGAAGTTGCAAACTTCGGGTAACATTCTTTGAAACAGAATCACTACAAACCACCCCGTCACCGCGCGCCACCCCTCCTTGAAAAAGGAGGGGAGCTTTTTAAATGACTTCCTTATTTTAAGCAACCTGATTTTCCTGTAAGTATACTTGGAGCAAGTAAACCAAGGGCAGAGAAAAATAGTATGGAGTCCGGCCATGACAGGAATTGATATTTGTTTGTAATTTGATAATCACAATTTGATAATTGTCCTTTTGATTTTTTATTATAAGCTTTAAAATAATATATTTGTATTCCTTTTACAGTCAAAAAAAATAAAAATTCACATGAAATTCATTGTATCCAGTTCTCAGCTATTAAAACAGTTGCAATTGCTAAGTGGCGTTATCAACTCCAACAATACCTTGCCCATCTTGGATAATTTTCTGTTCGAATTTAAAGACGATGAATTAAAGATCACAGCCTCTGATCTCGAAACAACCATGAGTGCTGTTATAGAGGTTGGTGCCGATGAGACCGGATCGATTGCCATACCTGCAAAATTATTACTCGAAACGCTCAAAACATTTCCGGAGCAGCCGCTCACCTTTACGGTTGAGGAGAACCACATTATAGAAATTAGTTCTGAAAGCGGCAAATACGCCCTGGCTTATGCCGATGGAGATGAATTTCCAAAGTCCGTTGAACTGGATACAACCAGTGCAACCATATTGAATGGTGCCATTCTGGCTGAAGCGATATCCAAAACAATTTTTGCTTCCGGGAATGATGATCTGAGGCCGGTGATGAGTGGGGTGTTCTTCCAGTTCTCCACAGAGGGGCTGACATTTGTTGCTACCGATGCGCACAAACTGGTAAAATACGTGAGAAATGATGTATTTGCCAATGACAATGCCGAGGTGATCATGCCAAAGAAACCCTTGAATATTTTAAAGAATATTCTGGCCAATTCTCAGAGCGATGTGAAAATCGAGTTCAACGAAAGTAATGCCCGGTTTACCTTTGACAACATTACCCTGATCTGCCGTTTGATCGACGGAAAATATCCCAATTACGAGGCGGTTATCCCTAAAGAAAACCCAAATAAGCTGACCATAAACCGCAGCCTGTTTTTGAATTCAGTGCGCAGGGTCTCCATTTTCTCGAGCAAATCCACCCACCAGATCCGTCTGAAAATGGCAGGTACTGAGTTGAAGATCTATGCCGAAGACATCGACTTTTCAAACAGGGCTGATGAAAGATTGCAGTGCAGCTATGAGGGTGATGATATGCAGATTGGTTTCAACTCCAGATTTTTGGTTGAGATGCTGACGAACCTGCACTCTACGGATATTTTACTTGAAATGTCGCTGCCCAACAGAGCGGGCATCCTTACACCCGCCGACGGACTCGAAGAAGGCGAAAGCATCACCATGCTGGTTATGCCTGTGATGATCGGGAATTAAAAGTAGTTTTTTCGACTATTATACCCTATAAAAAAGGGTTTGTCACCCCTATTTAGATGGTTGATCATTCTCATGAAAACGTACTTGTCATCCCCATGAAAATGAAATTGATTATTCTCTTATAAACGTAATTGTCATCCCCATGTAAATGGAATGGATTATTCTCTTAAAAACAGAACTGTCATCCCCATGTAAATGGAATTAATTATTCTCTTAAAAACGTAATTGTCATCCCCATGTAAATGGGGATCCTATGGACTATTCCAAATCCCTCTTCGCTTCACCACCTTTTATTTACTCTCCTTATTATGTAATTTTCCATTTGCCCAATTCTTAACCTGTTCTCAAGGAAGATTCCGGTTAAACTATACCATATTTTATTTTAATTCGTAAAGTTCCAACAGATTCCCGCTTCATGCCTTCGGCAGATAAATTCGCGGGAAATCGAACATTCCACGAATCAAATCGAAGATTCGGCGAATCCAAATCGAATGATTCAGCGGAACTAATGACAACTAAACAAATAAAAATACCGAATTTACTCTCTCACGATTCTACAGTAATACTTTATCCTTTGTCCTTTGAACTTTATCCTTATTTGTCTCCTGATTCCAGTCACCACTTCTCAAATCTCACATCTCATATCTCAATACTTTTACCTTTTTACTTTGTCCCTTATCCTTTGTCCTTTATCCTTATATTTTCTGTTAACAACTTGTTAATAACCAAACTATTTCGTATCTTTCGCCCATTAAAATTAGTTGAATCCCCCACAATTCAATTATTTTTGGTACAACTTTAAAAAATTGCTGATTATTTAATACTGATTATCAGTATTTTAAATGTTAAATGAAGTTTAACTAAAAATAATGTATGAAGAGAAAATTACTATCTGTTTTATTCCTTTTATCTTCTTTTTTTCTGTTTGCTCAAATTGATTATTCTGAGATCAAGTTCAAAAGCAATGTCTATGAGTATAAAGATGTCAATCCCAGGGCAGAGGAACTGGGTATCGACAAGCAATTGCTTGCTGAAATTGTAGAAATGCTCGGCAGTTCACTTTATACTGCACAGCAAAAAGAGGATATCATTGAAAAAGCCTATATGGCCTTATCAAATCCGAAATTATTCGATTATGTGTACAAGGATTTTGCGGTTACTTCCAACAACAACTGGGGCAGCCGTAACTCACAGGGCGAAATTATTTTGGAGCCCAACCCTTACCTGACAGACTGGACGATCAGCGAAAATGAATACCCTTATTTTCAGCTGGCCTTCAATAAAATTCTGGATCATTTCAATCTGATGTCCTATGGAGATGATGCCGATGGTGTGGCCTCCAGTTTCAATGAATTATTGATCACCAAAGATTTTAAATTCTCCGCACCCAAGGATGAAGACTGGGCCTATTCTTATATTGAGACAGTCAATAAAGAACTGGCACCAAAAGGTCTGGTTGCACTTGGTGACAAAAGGATACTATCAGATTGTGGTCTGTGATATTAAGAACAAAGAAAAAATAACCGATCTGTTTCAAAAATTTAAATGGGAATTGGTACAGCCCTAAAAATAAAATCATTTCCTCCCCTCGGAACTAAATCCTCTCTTGTTGCATGACAAGGAGGATTTTTATTATAAATATATAATAAGCAACTGTTAACAGCGTTATTGCTATAGTTATTTATCCAAATAAAATCTTGAAAAAAGTTTTCGTACTTTTTGGTATTCTGTTATTGTGCTATACCGGCTATGGCCAGCATAAGGATTATGCCAATATAAAATTCAAAAGCAAGGTACGTTACTACTCAAAAACCATCCCGAAAGTAGCAGAAAACGGCATAGAAAAGGAGGATGTAAAGCGCTTGATTTCATTGCTTGGTGAAGGTGTTTTAAACGAAAAACAAGAGACAGAATTATTCAACAAGATCTGGCTGGCGCTGAGCAATCCGGAAAAATTTGATTTTGTTTACAAAGATTATTCCATAAAAACCATTGACAACTGGGGCGTAAAAATAAAATTTGAAGATCCGAATTTTGAACCCAACCCCTACCTCTATCAATGGACCATCACGGCCGATGAATTCACTTATTTTCAATGGACCCTCACCCGCATTCTGACCTATGAAGGACTTATTGCCTATGGTGATGAAGCGAAAAAAGCCGCCAAATCCATTCGCAACCTGCTTTTGACAAAAAAAATAAACTTTCCGCCACCTGCTTATGAGGATCATACCTATTCCTACCTGGAACGCATGAATAAGCTCGTTAGCAGCAAGGGATTTGCACTGATGGTATACGAATACCACTTTGATTTTTTAGCCTGTAAAAAAGAGAATCAGGAGGGCATAAGCGAAATCCTGGAAAAGTTCCGCTGGCATTTTGTGCCGCCGAAAGGGAGTATTGAGAAGTGAAGTGAGATGTGAGATGTGAGATTGAGATCTGAGACACTTGGAATCAGGAATCAAGAACCAGGAAACAGGAGAACATAGTATTGAGTACTGAGTATTGAGACTACAACTCACACTCATAATTCAACACTCAATCACTATTCACTATTAATCGCTCCTTCTCTCTTTCTCTCTATCACTCTTTCGTAAAACTGCATAACCGCATAACTGTGTCAATGCCTGAAATACGTTGACCACTTTTAAGAGTTAAATATACACTAAAAACGATTAAAAATGGCAACAAGAGACCAATTCAAAATGACAACTGCCCAGCGCAGGCGCCGACACTTTAGCGACAGTTTTAAGATTCAAAAAGTTCGAGAAATAGAAACTGGCAGAACAAAAGTTTCCGAACTTTGTAAGCAATATGAAGTTACATACAATACCGTTTACAGATGGTTAAATAAATTCGGGAGTATGAAAAACAAGAAGGAACGGCTTATTATAGAAGCAGATAGCGATACTAAGCAGCTTTTAGAATTAAAGAAAAAAGTAGCAGAACTCGAAAGAATAATCGGTCAAAAACAGGTCATGCTCGATTTTAAGGACAAAATGATTGAACTCGCAGAAGATACCTATGGTGTAGACATTAAAAAAAAATTTACTACCTCACCATCGAATTCTTCTGGCAGCACAGAGAACAATACCCCTACAGCATGAACACACTGTATAGGAGTCTGAATATTACCAAGCAATCTTTTCATCAGAGGATGAATAGATTGAACCAAATTCGTTCAGAAAAACAACAATTGCTGCTGTTTATTTATCAAATCCGT
The DNA here is from genome assembly GCA_963816075.1 of uncultured Flavobacteriaceae bacterium. Classification (GTDB taxonomy): domain Bacteria; phylum Bacteroidota; class Bacteroidia; order Flavobacteriales; family Flavobacteriaceae; genus Namhaeicola. Next base: position 95,649 of record CAWFJI010000010.1, read on the forward strand.
CAAGATCACCCCACCATGGGTGCAAGAGACATGTATTATAAACTGCTCCCTAACTGCATGGGAAGAGATGCTTTTGAGAGCTTTTGCAAAGAGGAAGGATTGATGTCAGTAAAAGTAAAAAATTGGCGTAGAACCACTGATAGCACTGGTGTTGTCAGGTTCGACAATTTCCTTATAGGTATGACATTAACTGCCATAAATCAAGCTTGGCAAAGTGATATTACCTACTTCGAGATTAACCAAACATTTTACTATATCACATTTATTCTGGACTCCTTCTCCAGAAGAATCTTAGGGTATTGTGTTTCTAAAAGATTAACCACAGAGCAAACAACATTACCTGCTCTGCAAATGGCTATAAACCAAAGAAACAAAGAAAATATAATGACCAAAGGCATTGTATTCCATTCAGATGGCGGAGGGCAATACTATGATAAAGCTTTTCTTGAACTTACAGGCAAAGAAAAAATGATAAACAGTATGTGTGAATATGCCTGGGAGAATGGCAAAGCAGAAAGAATTAACGGTGTAATAAAAAACAACTATTTGATTCACAAAAACATAACAAGCTTTGAACACTTAAAAAAAGAAGTTGACCGGACAGTATTACTTTACAACAAAGAAAAACCGCATATAGAGTTACGAAGAAAATCACCAATGGAATTTGAAAAATATTATCTTTACTACAGACAACAATCCAACGGTGACAAGTCAACGATGGAATTAAAAACACAGAGCCCTGAGAATTTTTCAGCCCTTCGGTCTGAAGACAACAATCCTTCGGGCTCTAATATCACTCTAGAATTATAAACTCAAAAAGTGATAAAAAAGTAAGTGAAAACGGTCAACGTTATTTAGGCATCGAGAACTTTGTCCTTTGTCCTTTATCCTTTGTCCTTGCCTGCATCAGTAGACAGGAAACAGGAGAAAATAGTATTGAGACTCAGAAAAAAGATAAAAGAATTAATTCCCTCCGGGGCGGAGATTTTTACTATTCACCGTTTAACCGCATAACTGCATAAATTACTTTTGCCTTTTGCCTTTTTACTTTTTACTTCTTTATCCTTTGTCCTTTATCCTTTGTCCTTGCCAGGAGGGTAAAAAGTTATGATTTTCTAATTTTAAGATAATTTCATATCTTTATTACATGAAAATCAGTCTGCTAATTTTACTTTTTTGTATTTGCCCGGCCTTGAATGCCCAGGAAGATTCAGACAAAGGCCATGCTGAGCACTTTGTTGCCGGAACGCTGATTGGTGGAGTTACTTCCTACTTTGTTTTCAAAAAGACAAACGACAAATGGAAAGCCTGGCTCATTGGTGCCGGTACTGCTGTGGTGGTGGGATTAGCCAAAGAAGCCATAGATCCTGCCATTGGCGGAACAAGATCAGCCGAAGATTTTGCTTATACAGCCTTAGGTGGGTCTTTCGGTGCCTGTATTGTAATTCCCTTAAAGTCGAAACCAAAAGAAATTGTTTATTTATATTGAGTAAAAGTCACTATTCATTCTTTCACTTTTTACTCAAAATTCATAACTCATAACTCCTTTTCCCATTCTCTTAATCACACCTTCATAAACTGCAAAACCGTATAACCGAATAACTGCGAACCTCCTGATTCTTGTCTCCTGGCTCCTGATTCCAATTCATCATTCATCATTCAACACTCATAATTCATCCATTCAGTATTCGCCATTTCAATTCAACACTCATCATTCAACACTCATTGACTCCTTCTCTCAATCTCTCCGTCTCTCAATCTCTCAATCGCTCCATCATAGAACCATCTCACAAAAAAAACCGCTCTTTGGCGGTTTTTAATCTTTTAATTTTAATTCAGGCTGATGGGGTTAAATCTTAATAGCCTTCTTATTCAGTATTGTGCCATTTTCAAGTTTCACCTCAAATATCAGCACTGCTCCCGTTTTCAGGTTGCCGGCATTCAGATTAAAACTCTGCTGATTTGGCTTGCTGTTTATGATCGTTCTTCCCAGCATATCATAAACCTTCACTTCCTTCACCACCTTGCTGGCATTGATCCTGAAATCCTTCTGCTGAATTGAACACATTAAACTCACTTCCTTCTATGATCTTATCTACATCCACAGCATTCTTAGAGAACTGCAAAGTAAACCTGTTCGGAAAATCTCCTGTGGTGGTTTGAGTAAATGTATAATCTCCTTCTTTCAGGTTGTGTGTTTTGTTTAACGCGTGGTCAACCAAATAAATATCCATATCCCTGAATATGCCCGCTTTGCCTGTCATCCCGATCGTAAGGTCTTTTGCCTCTTTTACGGTTATTCCCAATGGCACAGATTTCTCAGGACTAAATACACCCAAGGCCTGAATGGCAAGTTTCGATTCTCCTATTTGTGAATACAAACCGATATTCTTTTCTCCCAATCCTCCGGATGCATCATAGCGATCATCCAATCCATCGGTGGCTTTTTCCAAATAAGCAATCAAAATACCGCTTCTCGCCTTACCATCTTTTAACCGCAACCACAGCTTGTCTTCTTCATTTTTAGCCAAATCTGACTTCTTCCTGATCTCCGTTTTAAAGAACTGGTTGTTGGCATCTATCATTTTAAGCCCATTGTTAAATGAGATGTTTCCAAAGGCAATTGTCCTTGCCATAAAGCCCTGAGCTGATCCTATATTCTCCGTTACACCGGGTTCTGAAGGACCTGCCGAGGTATAATAAATATAATCCGCTGGCGTATATGAACCTCCTGTGCCTCCACTAATCTCAGTGCCATGTGTCCAGATAGCAATCTGACTAACCACAGGATTTGATGTCAAAAATGTCTCTATACTAATGGCTGTTGGGTAAGGATTGCCAATAAGATTAAAGTTATCATTTTCAAGCCCTTGGTCCGTTACACCTTTAAAATATGTATTAATCGAAAAAGTTCCGTTATTGGGTACTCCAATAAAGGTCAGTTCATGTCTTAGCGGGCTGATATAGTCATCTCCTGTACTAACCGGTGCCGCAGGGCCTTCTGCCGCATAACCATAACCTCTGTCCATAGCCCCGCTAGGTTTGTTAAACCAGTGTACATAATTTTCATATCCGGGTATATCATAAATCGGGTTAGTATCTCCCGGTTTGTATTCAAAAATACGTGCAGGATTTACTCCGCTAAAAATCGTTTGGATCTGTGATCCTAACACAGGAGATGACCAATATGTATTGTCATGCAGATTAGCTAAAGTCTCCGATCTTTCAATTTTTGTTATTGCTCCCAAAGTTGCACCTGGATCCAGTGTTACCAGCGATTCTGTATCTCCAATCACTAAGCTTCCGTTTATTGTAAGATCTCCGTGAACAACAATACTATTACTTGTAGCTCCATTAGAGTTATAAACTACATTAACACCAGAGTTGATGGTCAAATTACAAACAGTAAATGTTTGGCTCGCATTGCTAAAAGAGTTTGTTATAATGGCTGTTCTGGACTGATCAGGAGTTAAATTAGACCAACCTGTCCCATCAAACTCCGTAGGACCCAGAACCTGAGTACCTAAAGCCAGATTTGTATTTGGATCTGCTATATCAACTGCATTTAAAGGAAAAATCTCTATCCAGTCTGCTATATTAAAATCAAGATGAGCTGTCTCTGTCGCACATCCTCCCTTGATAAAGGAGGCATCTCTTCCCCAGGTGGTAACAGCTGTAGCATAACCAATAATATCCTGACGGTTCGCATAACAGGTCGCATCATTCGTTGTGGAGATTAAGATCACATCATCCCCGTCAAAATTACATACCGGAGAAATGATTTGAGTCGCTCCACCAATACTGCCCGCTGAAGGTATGGTTGCAGAACCGCTTCTGAATAACAATACTTCATCAACTCCCATAGCCGGTATAGCCGTATTTTGCGTTGGGCTTACCGTGGAAATATTAGGAATATCTACATGGCTGTACAATGCCAAATAATACGTGTTTGCCGCAATTGGAGCTCCCGAAATGTTTTTAACCTCAATCCACTTATCATTACTGTTAAATCCGCTGTAATATTGCGAGATCATGATCTCTTCCAACAAGATAT
>CAWFJI010000011.1:0-253359 GCA_963816075.1 uncultured Flavobacteriaceae bacterium
ATCACCAGATAATGTTCTGGCAACATTCTCAGCACTTTTTTCTTCATCATTATCATTCCTTTTTTTGAAAATATAACTTTCAGAATAACAAGAAAAAACCATATTAAACTCCATGCAATGGAAAGAACGATTATATGAGCAAGATTTTTACCAAATGTTTCTGACAATGATCTTTTGAAACTCATTTTATCTCCAAGTTCATTCTGTTGAATGAGTTCCAATAATACGGAACATGAAATGGTTAAAAGATAAGTAGTTAACAAAAAGAATAAATAGGCAAATATCAATTGGCCAGTTCCATTATAGTTTGCCCATGGAAAATGCCATTTGAAATAGACTAATAGTGATGCAAAAACAATCCAAACAATAAAAAGTGGAACAATTAATACAGGGTGTTTTTTAAATATTTGTATAGCTGACTTAATTAATTGAAAGCCATTATTAATTCCTTTGAACATGTTATGTGTTTATTAATGCCAACGTTTATGGCTATGGCAAGTGCGGGGTTTTGAAACCGAATCTTTGTCTGCCTGACCGAATGTTATTTAGTTGCAATATCTTCATTTTAAAGAAGTCAGCACGCATTTGCTATAGCCGATGTTGGCATTAGTTTTTCTAATTCTTTTTCAAATCTCTTGTAATTCCTTTTATTCTTGCCCCAAGCTAATATTTGAGTCGGCAGAGCGCAAATTGATTTGAATTTCAGGTCTGTTGAAAAGTTGCCATGGCTATAGTAAACTTCGATGTACTCTGACCATGAAGACATCGAAAATTTTGTCTGAGCATAGAAACGGTTCTCGTCTTTGTCAAGTCCTACTTTCTTGAAACCTGCGTTTTTTAACGCTTCTTTAATCAATTCTAGATTTTCAGAAGGATTTCCGTTGATTGTCTTGGTGGCTTCGTAATTACCTGTTATAGCGTCAGGATTCTTCGTTACCCTCTTGTAAAGCAATATGAAAATAACGGTAATTAGAATTAATAGCCATATAAAATTTGTCTCCAAAAATTCCATGTGTCGTTCGTTTTAAATTAATGCCAACGTTTATGGTTATGATTTGGCGCTCGAAGGGAGACTGCATGAGCGCGGCAAGCGTAATACCCTGCTCGTGCCGCGCGAAATGCAAATTCTTTCCAAGCTTATGTATTTTTGTGGGATTATCAATGCCTCTAATTTACCGAAAAGAAGCGCTAAATTATAACCGGTGTTAGCATACGTTTTTTTACCATGCTCCACTAATTCCCGCTTTGTCAATAGTCGCTTTGTGGGAAATTCTTATTGTATTATTACGCATTCGAATATTCGTTCCGCCATCAATTCGTATTCCGCTTGCATTGGCTCCAACCGCTTTTCGAAAATAATTTTCTACTGCATCTCTAAATTGTCCATAGTTGATTGTTTTCTTTAATTCTTCAGGTGCATCAACTTCAATTGGGTCTTTTTCAAATGAAAAACTTCCTCCATACGGTTGTCGTACATTGCATTCATATTCTTTTCCATCAACTTTGAAGTATATTCTCGAAATCATATGTTCATTGTTACTCCCATAATCTTGAGAGTCTTGAACAATTTTACTAAAGATTAATTCTATTTTACTCATAATATTTTTTTCTAATGTATGCTAACGTTTTGCATATGGTTTGTGGCGGTTTTCGAAGCACTTTCCAGTCCGCCCGAGACGAACTTGATTAAATGACAAATACCTTAAATTTAGCACTTTACCCGCCATAAACTATATGCGTTGTTGTGGTGCGTTTTTATTTCATTTTGTATTTTTAGTCTCCCAAATTGAATTCAGGTTCTAATATTGATTTGTCTCCCTTAATTGTACCTAAATCAATTTCAAAAGGATTTTCAAGTCGTACTTTTTTGTCAATTTCTGAGTTTCTAAATCCTAATATTTTCACGCCTATGATTTCTTTGAAACGAGTCGTTACTTGAACTTTTGTCTCAGGCCAATAATATCCATCTCTTCCTTCGTAAGTCAGTCCTTCCTTTATGGCGATTTCTTTTAGTTCTGGCGAACTGGCGGTGGTTTCAAATTTATGGTCAGGGGTTATTGCAAATGATATTTTATAGTCATTTCTCTTTTCGTCAAAGTAATACCAACAATTGAACTCGTCCGTGTGTGATTTGTAAATGAATGATAGTAGTCCAATTGCTAAAAAGGTCATTGGTAACAGACCCCAATACCAATTTTTAAATTTCTTGTCAATCTGTTTAAACTTTTCCCTTAAAGTCAGTCCGAAAATTGGTAATGCGAACAAAAGCGGAGTAATTGTTAGAAACCATCTGCCTGAACTGTCAGGGTCATAAAGGATAAGATAGCTAACGTGTTCAAAGTATCTTAAAAGCCAAGCTGCCGAGACAAATAGCATTACTGTCTGTCCAAATTTTTTGTCAAAAAGCAAAATGACAAAACCAATAAATGTGGAAGCTGTCAAGATTGGAGTGTAAAACCCAAGTCCTGTTACTCTTAAAGTCGAGAAGAAAATCAGTAGTCCGCATAGGAACAATAAAAAAGTCAATATTGGAACTGTATTTCTCATTTCATTTTCAGAATGTCTGTTTTAAATGCACCACAACGTTTATGTATATAATTTGTGCGACATAAAAATCGAAGATTTTTCCGCCGTAGCAATATTTTTATTGAATGTTTGTCGGTTTGTACTAAATCCGATTTGAGCATAAATTATATACGGTGTTAGCAAGCGTTTTTATTCAGTTCAGAATTCAGTTTATTAATCTTTTCCTTTAATCTTTCTTTAAATTTGTCTCCTTGATATCCCCACGAACTATAAAATTGAACATAAATTTTATTTTTATTATTAACTATATCAAATTCTGATTTCAATATTTCCCTTACCATATTATCAATATCAGAAATATCAATAAAAGCTATAATGTATTCATATCCACCAATCGTGCGTGATTCAAACTCATATTCAATTGTTATATTTCTATTATTATATTGAAATTCTGGATATCCTTGATAATTTATTTTTCCATTGAATAACTTTATTGTCTCATTAAATATTTTTGTTTTTCTGTTAGGTACAAAAATTGTTTTAATCAAATATCTTTGAAAGAAAAAGATAGAAGATAGTATTAATATTGCTATTAAACCCAGCTTGGCTTCATTTCCATTTAATATTTCCAAATTCTGAAAACTAATTAATATAAAATTCATTTTCTGCTGTATTTAATGCTTGCTAACGTTTTGCAGCTACCCGAAGGTGGCGATTTCGAAGCACTTCACTTTCAGTTAAGCAGAAATTTTGATAGAAGTACAAAGCTTGATTTAACCACTGAACCGCCACTTTTGGGTAGGTGCTGTTATAGGGCGTTTTTCTTTTCATTGTCTATGGAAATTTAAGTCCAAGTTCGTTAACTTCTTTGTCAACCTTTAACCATTCAACTTTTTTGTCAATGTCGTTTGGGACTTCGCTTGTAATCATAAAAAATGGAGTCAAATATAAAACTTCAACTGTCCGCTTATTATAACCTAATGCACCAATGTCTTGCATTTGAAACTCCACAGTCTTGAAACTTAAATGTCCGTTTTGGTATAAAATTGTCTGTGTCCGCCAAGCACTTGTTGAAAATAAAATTTTCATTGGCCCAACAATTAAAGTTAAAACTAAAATGATTGTCGGAAATATTGTCCCGATAATTCTTTTTGATTTAGTCTTAATGACAAAAAAGTTCCATACAAAAGTCAAAGGTGTTCCAATTAAAAGTCCGAAGTAAACGAATGTCTTCAAACCTTGACTTTTAATGTCAAAACTTGTCAAGCTGTCCAATAAGAAAAGCACAACTGTCAAGCTGTAAATAATATTCAATATTTTGGTTGCTCTTGTCAAGTCGTTGTCGTCTTTTAAAATGCCCTATAACGTTTATGGTTATGATTTGGCGCTCGAAGGGAGACTGCATGAGCGCGGCAAGCTGAATACCCTGCTCGTGCCGCGCGAAATGCAATTTCTTTCCAAGCTTATGTATTTTTGTGGGATTATCAATGCTTCTAATTTACCTAAAAGTAGCGCTAAATTATAACCAGTGTTAGTATTAGTTATAATTTTTTTGGCTTATCATAAATAGGCCAAAGACTGCCGTAAATCACAGAACTTAAAAACAATTCAAAAACCATGACCATGTATGTTTGGGTAATACAGAAATTTCGGTTAAAGCGATAAAACAATAAAGATCCCGAACATTAGGCCAAGCCAAAAAACACGGCAGGTTTTACATATTTAATAGTGACCGCAATTTTCCTGAAAACTACAATTTATAATTAATTACTAACGTTTATGGTTATGATTTGGCGCTCGAAGGGAGACTGCATGAGCGCGGCAAACTGAATACCCTGCTCGTGCAGCGCGAAATGCAATTTCTTTCCAAGCTTATGTATTTTTGTGGGATTATTCAATGCTTCTAATTTACCGAAAAGTAGCGCTAAATTATAACCAGTGTTAGTATTAGTTATAATTTTTTTGGCTTTTCATAAATTGGCCAAAGACTGCCGTAAATCACAGAACTTAAAAACAATTCAAAAACCATGACCATGTATGATTGGGTAATACAGAAATTTCGGTAAAGGCGATAAAATAATAAAGATCCCGAACATTAGGCAAAGCCAAAAAACACGGCAGGATTTACAAATTTTGTTGTAACCAGAATTTTCCTGAAAACTACAATTTATAATTAATTACTAACGTTTATGGCTATGGCAAGTGCGGGGTTTTGAAACCGAATCTTTGTCTGCCTGACCGAATGTTATTTAGTTGCAATATCTTCATTTTAAAGAAGTCAGCACGCATTTGCTATAGCCGATGTTGGCATTAGTTTTTCTAATTCTTTTTCAAATCTCTTGTAATTCCTTTTATTCTTGCCCCAAGCTAATATTTGAGTCGGCAGAGCGCAAATTGATTTGAATTTCAGGTCTGTTGAAAAGTTGCCATGGCTATAGTAAACTTCGATGTACTCTGACCATGAAGACATCGAAAATTTTGTCTGAGCATAGAAACGGTTCTCGTCTTTGTCAAGTCCTACTTTCTTGAAACCTGCGTTTTTTAACGCTTCTTTAATCAATTCTAGATTTTCAGAAGGATTTCCGTTGATTGTCTTGGTGGCTTCGTAATTACCTGTTATAGCGTCAGGATTCTTCGTTACCCTCTTGTAAAGCAATATGAAAATAACGGTAATTAGAATTAATAGCCATATAAAATTTGTCTCCAAAAATTCCATGTGTCGTTCGTTTTAAATTAATGCCAACGTTTTTGTGTATGGAAAGTTGCGTATTCGTGAACGAGGATTTTCCGAAATAAAACGGAAGCTGGCAAACAAGCAACAAACTTTGTGACAGCTAAAACTAGCAATTTTTTATACACGGTGTTGGCAAACGTTTTTTTTAATTGTTTCTATCACGATTTCAAGTTTTTCCTTATATATTCTGACTTTATATTCATGAGTTTTATTATCAACTGTTTTTATTGTCAAGGTATTCCAAGAGTCCAAAATTGGTAGAAAACTCAATAAATCCTCTGTCAAATCAGTGGTTTGAGAAAATTTTCCAGAATATTCTATATCCTTAATATCTGATAATTTAAAGTCAGTTTTATGAGAAATTAATCCAACTAGATAGTAGCTTTTAATCCTTAGTATATTGTCATAAACAGCGAATTCCTTTGAGTCATTTTTGGTTAATATTATTAATAAAAAAACTCCGAATGCAATAGCATTAATGTTTCATTTCATCATCAAAGCCAAAGTCTAAAAATATCCATAAAGCAATAAAAATAATTATAATTTCAAAAATCAAGTATTTTGAAAATCGTATCCATGAAAAAGTAGTATAAATAGGTTTTTTTTCTGTCATTTTAAATGTTTGCCAACGTTTATGGTTATGATTTCGGCGCGGATTGGTAGCTTACGAGCGAGGCAGAAATGCGAAGCATTTTAGCGAAGTAAGCAATATTTTGTCGAGTGTTCAATATCCTTATTGGTTTGCTTATCATCATTCTTTGCACTAAGCAAGCGCTGAATTATAACCAGTGTTAGCTTTTAGTGCTTTTTTTCGCTTGATAATTCATTCAGTTTTTCCTCAATTTCGTAATTTAGGTTTTCCTAAGTTTATGCAAATTCCAACGTTAAGCAATTCTGTTGTTATTTTTTTAATAGAGTGGAATCCACGATATTTTTTGCTTTCTGTTCCTTTTTCGGCGTTAGCTAACTTTTGTTAAATTCCGTCCAAAAAGTCATTCAGATTTTGAGTGATTTTATTTGATTTCATTTTGACTTGGATTAATCCACTTGAATAAAAAAATAAAGTTCAATAAAGAGAAAGCAATTGTTAATATTGGTGAAATTTTAGTATTTGAAAACTCAAAGATTTCAAATAATTGGTTTAATCCTAAAATTATTAATCCAATACTTGAAATAAGGACAATAATTACTGCCTTTTTATTTTTATCTTTCATATTAATAAATTTTATTATTATTAAATCCTCAATTCCACAAACTTACTAAAGCATTAAAGCTAACGTTTTGGGGCTTTGCGTTCGGGCGGGATTTCGAAGAACAAAAGTTGATATTATTACTAATGTTTAATTGAAAAACAACCGTTGAATTTTTGACCTTCAGCCCGCCTGACGCAAAACCCGTGTTGTGTGCAGTTCTTTCTATTTAAGCAACTCTGTAATCGGTGTGTTTCTTATTGTTTTATTAGTCAATGATAAACTTGTTAAATTGTCAATTAGGATTTCGTCTGACTGGAAATCAGTAATAATACTCTCTTTAATTTTTGCATAATCATATTTGTCAATTATTTCGCCATTTTCGATATTGAAAATGTACAAAGTTCCACCTGCGTTTGCATTTTGGTCACTGGCAGGTGTAAAGCCCTGAATACAACCTAAATTACTTTCTGTCGTTAATATATTATAACACCAAATTCTATTGTCTTGTTTAAGCTTGGAAAAATTTAATGTCCAAACTGGGTTTGTGAAATTGTTATGTTCAAAACAGTGCAATGAGTTCTTTTTGTCACTTATTAATATATGAGTTTGCAAATTATTTAATTTTAGCCAAGCGGTTCCTCCCGTATTTTCCAATTTTATTTCATTGATTTTTTGTTCATTAAAGTCAAAAGTAAGAATGGATTTTTTCTCTGTTGGTATGCAAACAACATTACTTTCAAGATGTAAGTCAGCGTTGTATAAACTTTTATCAATTTTATCCTTTCTGAAAATAATCTCTCCATTATTTAGGTCAATTGAGCACAAGCCTCCATAATATTCAAGTAAAAAATATTTTGAATTTTTGTCTATCAAACCTCTATACGCTAGAAATTTATCAATAGAAAACAACTGCTTTTTACTATTAATGTCAAAAGCTGTAAGGGTTGTTTTATTTGCATTACGTAGTGTTAACCATTCCTTTGAATTTAAGAGAACAATGTTTCCATTTGGTGCAAAGTCTAAAAGACGGAAGTTGTCAAAGCCAAGATTTTCGATAATGTTCAAATTGCAGTCTGTCAAAAACAAACCTTTCTTATCATCTTCAACAATAGTTTTATTAATTGGTCTTCGATTTACAACTCGTCTATTTTCAATTCTCATAATTTAAAATGTTTGGGTCTATTTCGGTGTCGGTCGAATTGCACACAACGTTTATGGTTATGATTTGGCGCTCGAAGGGAGACTGCATGAGCGCGGCAAGCTGAATACCCTGCTCGTGCCGCGCGAAATGCAAATTCTTTCCAAGCTTATGTATTTTTGTGGGATTATCAATGCCTCTAATTTACCGAAAAGTAGCGCTAAATTATAACCGGTGTTAGTATTAGTTATAATTTTTTTGGCTTATCATAAATAGGCCAAGACTGTCGTTATTCACAGAACTTAAAAACAATTCAAAAACCATGACCATGTATGTTTGGGTAATACAGAATTTTCGGTAAAAGCGATAAAATAATAAAGATCCCGAACATTAGGCCAAGCCAAAAAACATGGCAGGTTTTACAAATTTTGTTGTAACCGGAATTTTCCTAAAAACTACAATTTATAATTAATTACTAACTTGTTATATCCAAACAAATATATCCATTTATACGTCATTGTTCTGGGATAACAAAAAGTTTTGTTTGTTTTTGTCAGAGTCCTGCATGTGCCTTACTACATTGTCCAACGGGCTGCCAACCTTCTTTAAATCCTTGTGCATGACGTGTGTATAAACCATAGTTGTCTCAGGCCTTGAATGCCCCAGTAACTCCTGAATATACCTCAAATTAGTGCCAAATTCCAGCAAATGAGTGGCATAACTGTGCCTCAATGTATGCGGCGTTACCTGCTTTATAATTCCGGCCGCCCGGCACGATACCTTCAAAAATGCCCTGATGCTCTCCGCCGTATATGGCGTGCCCGGTTTTATACCTTCAACAAAATAAGTGCCCGGATTATACGTCTGAATATAGTTCTGTAACAAAGGCAAAAAACTTTCCGCCATCATCACATACCGGTCTTTCCTGTTTTTACTGTTCCTGATCAAAACCTGCATGCGGTTCACATCCATATCCCTCAATTCCAAATGGATCAATTCACTTATTCGCAAACCACATGAGTAGATCATGGCCAAAATTGCCCTGTGCTTCAGGTTTTTTGTACAACGCAACAAAGCTATAACTTCTTCATACGATAATACAACAGGCAAATAACTGCTCTTTTTGGGCCGCATGAATTCCAGCTTTTCCAATTTACAATCCGGATAAAACTCCTTGAACTGCTTCATCGCACTAACCAGTTGCCTGTGCGTACTAATTGAAAAATTTTGAGGCATACACACATCCTCAACAAACATCGCCACATCCCGGTTACAAATATCAAACTTCGGTTTGTCCTTCAAATAAATCAAAAAATCAAGTACATGTATATAATAAGTCCGTACCGTACTTTCACTGTAGCGCTTACCGCGCAAAAACTTTACAAAACCATGTAAAAAACGCCTATTTTCTCCGGAAACCGCCTGCGCTTTAATGTCCTTTTTTTCTTTGGCAGTGCGCAGCACTACAGCTTTTTCAGGCATGTCATCAGCCAAATCAAAAGAATACCTTAAATCAGCTTTATCCATAAAAACAGCCCGAATCGCAGCCCAATTTTTTTGATCAAACGGACTATACCAACCCTTAAGCTGAGCACTCCAGGAGCAACCTGCCATTTTAGCCAGATCGATCAACTCCTGGTTATAATAAAATTTCAATAACAATACAGTTCTTTTATAATGAACCTGTTTACTAACCTCAACTACTAATTTTGTTTCCATATGTTTACAGCTCTGCTACGGTTAATTACAATGGCAACCAAAAGGTTAACATCGCAACAACCCATACTGACCAATACTGGAAAAAAATTAGTCCAATTTGCTATCGAATTAAATAAATTAACATTAAATATTAAAAAATATTTTAACATTTTTAGCAATTTTTATTGATTATAAATAGGTGTTTTTTTACAGGTTTTAAAAATAATGTAAGTTCAAATCCCATTCCTTTGAAATTATTGTTTTTATAAAACTATATACCTTATTATCAGGCATAAAGAAAACATTACGGGGCCAGAGGGGAATAAGGAAAAACATTCTCCTCCTCTGGAGCCTGCCAGCCTCCGGCTGGTAAACCCGCCGTGGCGGGTGATGTGGGATACCTGTTTTGCTTTGAGTTTTGAGTGTTGAGTGATGAGTGTCGAATGAGTTCTCAATACTCAATACTCAATACTCAGTACTCAATAATAATTATCCTGATTCCTGTTTCCTGTTTCCTGTTTCTCTCACATCTCACATCTCAATACTTTTTCCTTTTACCTTTTTACTTTTTACTTGTAATTTTTTCCTTGTCTCAAACCACAATTTCCCTCAGGTATTTTCATTCCCTTTATACGGTCGTAATATGCAGTCCTTGCGGTGGTTTTATTGCATATTATTAATTCTATCATAAAAAAGATCTTGATCTATCATAAAAAAGATCTTGATCTTTTTATAAAAACATCTTGATCTTTATAGTAAAAGATCTTGATCTTTCTAATATATAATCAAGATCTTTTTACTAATTAATATAAATCTATTAAATGATCTGTAAGGAGGTTTTGTATATTTGTTCCGCTGGAATGAAATGATAACCCCGCATCTGCTTAGTGGCAGGTACTTATAAACCAATTTCTATGGCAGTAAAACTTAAAATGGTTACCAAACGCAACCCGCGCGATGTAACGGCTCCGGCAAAATACCACGGTGTCGCCGTATCTCGGGGCAAAACAACTCAGAATGATCTGGCTGCGCGCATCAGCGGACAAAGCAGCATGACCGAAGGTGATGTGCTTGGGGTATTAAAAGCCCTGGAATTGAATATAATTGATATTCTGGAAAGTGGCCGCAGTGTTGAACTGGGTGAATTGGGCACTTTTAGCATTGGGGCAAGTACCCAGGGTATTGAATTAAAAGAAAAATTCAGCATCCGGCAGGTTACCAAACGCAGGGTTTTGTTTCGCCCCGGCCACAGCTTTAAGCGTATGCTTAAAAGGCTGCATTTTAGTGTGCGGTAAAAGTACGCAGGCTATTCCACATAAGTAAATGATCTGATTTTAAGTTTATAACAACAAAAAAGCCGTCACTTGTTTTAAACAGGAAACGGCTTTTATCAGTATTTTAATTTGGTTGATTCGGCTTATTCTTCGCTGTCTTCTTCGCCTTCTTCACCTTCTTTATCTTCTTTCTTTTCTTTGGCCTTATTCCATATTTTCACCTCATCGGCCGCTGTAATGCCTTTCAGAATTTCAACATTTACCCCGTCAGAAATGCCGAGCTCCACATCTTTTCTTTCAAATTTCTGATCTCCGGTTTTGACTTCCACATAGGGTTTATCTGTTTCTTTATCAAATTGCAGCAAGGCCTCACGAATTGCCAGTACACTGTCTTTTTGTTCCAGTATAATCTCTGCATTGGCACTGTAACCGGCACGTAAAAAATAATCTTTGTCGAGCGTTACATCAGCTTTTATGGTGAACTGAACCGTACCGCTTTCCTCAGTGCCTTTGGGTGCTATAAAGGTCATTTTGGCAGGGAATTTTTTGTCTTCTACTGCTCCCAGTGCAATCTCCAATTCCGTATCACTTTTTATCTTGCCAACTTCAGCTTCATCAACTTTGCCTTCAAAGATCATTTTCGTCATATCGGCAATCGATGCTATGGTGGTTCCGGCATTGAAATTATTACTTTCAATCACCTGATTACCAACTTTTACCGGTATTTGAAGGACGGTTCCCGGTACAGTAGCCCTGATATTCGTATTGGCTGCTCCCGAAGAGCTGGTGCTTCCCATTTTAATGATCTGGTAGTCATTCTGCGCATTGGCCAAATCGATCTTGGCCTGGTTGTATTCAAGTTCAAAGGCTTCAAATTCTCTTTTAGAAATAACCCCATTGTCAAAGAGGCCTTTATTTCTGTTGTATGAAATTTCAGAATTATTCAGTTGAACACGGGCCTTATTTACCCTTCCCTGCGCCGCTGTCAATGCTTGCTCATTGGGAACAACTCTAATGGTTGCTATCAAATCACCCTTGTCAACATGGGCGCCTTCTTCAAGAAAAATCTTATCAATAATACCGGAAACCTGTGGCTTGATCTCCACTTCTTCCAACGGCGTAACTTTACCGGTAGCTACGGTCTTTTTAACAATATTTGTTTTAAACGGTTTTTCCGTTTCAAAATTTACCGGCGGTTTGCTATTCATTTTACCGAACCAGATCAATACAGCAATAAATGCAATTGCGATAAGGGAAAAGATGATGATTTTTTTCATTGTTTGGGTTTATTTTTGATTTTAATATTTATTCTTCTCTAAGTGCTTCAATAGGTTTGATCATAACCGCCCGTTGGGCCGGAATCATGCCAATAAGTGTACCCAGCGTAACCAGGGTCAATACGGCACCTATGGTTATAGGAACATTCACGGTTGGATTGGTAAACGGAAATTCTACGTCTTGTGTGCTTGAATTGATGAGCATCAGGGTGAGGCCTGCAAATATGATCCCCAAAATTCCCGCCAGCAGTGTTAAAAATACCGATTCGAGTATAATATGTCCGCGTACGGCCTGTGGTGTAGCACCCAGTGCCCTGCGTATACCAATTTCTTTGGTGCGTTCTTTAACCGTGATCATCAGGATGCTCGCAATGGCAATTACCCCGCAATCAGGGTGGCAATACCCACAAACCAGGTCAAAAACTTGATGCCTTTGACAAAACCTGTTATTCTTTCGTACATTTCACCAAAATTAAATGAGCCAAACGCCCTGGTATCATCCGGGTGAACATTGTGTCTTTTTTTCAGAAGCACCTTCACATCCTCTTCTACCTTTTTTATATCGGCATCATCATGTGCGGCAATCACCATCCAGCCTATGTTATCGCCCATATTGTAAATCTTTCTAAAAGTGGAAAAAGGTATATAAACAGAGTTATCTCCTTCAAAGCCTCCGTTCTGATTCTGTCTGTACACGCCAATTACAGTAAAGAAACTACCGTTAAGCTCAACATAATTTCCTATTACCTGTTCATCCTTCTCGAAAAGGTCATCTACCACCCGCTCACCTATAACACATACTTTTTTTGATTCTTTAATATCTGAAAGGTTTATAAAACGGCCCTCGTTTAATTTTACTTTTGATACCTCATCCAGAATGGGGTAATCGCCAAAAACATTGTAGGTCTTGCTGTTGGTATTTCGCTTTACCGTAGCCGGCTCGCCACCAAATATACCGCTCACATTACGTGGGGCAACAAAGGCTATTTCGGGAATTTTATTTTGTAAGGCCTCGACGTCCTGTATTTTTAACTGGGTAAATCTGCCCCGCTGAAATCCTTTATATGGAACAGAGGTCCTTTCTCCCCATAAAAAAATGCTGTTGGTAGCCAGGGTGCTGAACTCCCTGTCAAAACCATTTTCCATCCCTTTGGCAGCACCCAATAAGGTTATGAATAAAAAGATTCCCCAAAGCACACCAATAACGGTTATTGCCGTGCGCAATTTGCTCTTTTTGATCGAATCAAAAATTTCCTGCCAGGTATCGTAATCAAAAATAAACTTCATAACCCTTTGATTTAATCGTTACTTAAAGCTACAATCGGCCTGATACTGGCGGCTCTTTTGGCAGGGATGAATCCTGCTATGGCCCCAACAACAACAAGAATAATGGTTGCTGTTATAATTGTAGACATATTGACCTGCGGGTCTTTTATAAAATAATCCTCCAGACTGTCGCCCATCCTGCTGAGTACAAATACTGCGATCAGCAAACCGATATAACCGGCAATAGCGGTAATAAAGATCGATTCCTGTAAAATCAACCAGACTATAGAACTGGGTGATGCACCCAACGCCTTGCGTATACCGAGCTCTTTGGTGCGCTCCTGCACCACAAATACCATGATGTTTCCAATACCAATGGCACCGGCAAACAGCGTTCCGATACCGATAAATAAAACAATTAACTGCAACACATTGGCAAAGGCCATATTTTGCTCTACATTTTCAAAAACTGAATACACATACAATCCGGAGAGGTCATCCTTTGCAATGGAATGCTTTTCTTTTAAAGTTGCCTCAATTTCTTTGGCCATTTTTCTGGCACCATCAGCCCCGATTCCCAGGTTATAGGTCAGGTTGATCTGGTCGATCTCATCTGTATTTTTATAAATCAACTGGGTTGTTGAAACAGGAAGGTAAATCATCCTTTCCTCGTTATCTCCGCCGGCATCTTCAAAAACGCCGATCACCATATAAGCCAATCCATTGAGATTGACGAATTTACCCAATGCGTCTGTTGATTTATAAATATCCTTCTCCACCAACCGGCCAATAACGGCATAGCGTTTTTTATTGCGTATGTCTTCATTGTTAATAAACCGGCCTTTTTTTATGATGGTGTTCTCCATAAACTGGTGATCTGGCATAACTGCACTGGCACTGTAATTACCTGATTCATTTTTGTATTGAACCTGAACTTCCTTGTATATTCTGGGCGATATGTACTCTATATTGTCACCAAACTCTTTCTTTAAGAGATTCAGATCCTCATTCTTAAATTGAATTTGTCTGTTTTCTTTAAATCCTTTATAGGGCTTTGAGGTTCTTCCGGCCTGAATCAAAATCAAATTGGTGGCATCATCAATAAAGAACTCTTTGAACTGGTTTTTTAACCCATTTCCCATACCGAAAAGTACGGTGAATATAAAAATACCGAGCGAGACCGTAAAAGCCCCCAGAAAAGTACGCAGTTTATTTTTGCTGATGGATTGAAAAATTTCTCTCCAGCGATCAATGTCGAACATGGTTCCTTATTTTAGCAGCATTTCACTTACTTTTTCATCGCTCATGATCAAACCGTCCTTCAGTCGCACAATTCTTTCAGTCTGTTCGGCTATATCTTCCTCATGGGTAATAACAACAATGGTCATCCCGTCATTGTGAATTTTCTTGAGCAAATCCATCACCTGCAAAGACGTAACCGAATCCAGCGCACCGGTTGGCTCATCCGCAAGGATCAGTTTGGGTTCGGTAACCAGAGCCCTCGCCACGGCAACCCTTTGTTTTTGTCCGCCGGATAATTCACTGGGCAAATGGTTAGCCCAGTCTGCCAGGCCAACCCGGTCCAGATATTCCAGGGCCATCCGGTTTCTGTCCTTTCGGTTTATTCCTTTGTAATATAAAGGTAAGGCAATATTTTCTAAAGCGGTCTTGTAATTGATCAGGTTAAACGACTGAAATACAAAACCGAGGAATTTATTCCGCAAAATAGCGGCCTTTTTTTCGTCCAGTTTTTCTATCAGTACATTGTTCAAATAATATTCTCCCTGATCATGTGTATCCAGAAGCCCGAGTATATTGAGCATGGTAGATTTTCCTGAACCGGAAGAACCCATGATCGATACAAATTCACCTTCTTTTATTTCGAGATTGATCCCTTTCAACACATGCAAAAAATCCTTACCCATGGGATAGGACTTGTGAAGATCAACCAATTTGATCATCGGTGCACCAGATTTTTGTTCCATATTTTTTACTTGTAAAATGAACCGTTTTTATTGCGCTTTACATAAATTTACCATGATGAAGCAACCCGAAAAGCATATCGTATTTTTTGATGGACATTGCAATTTATGCAGTAATTCGGTTCGGTTCATCATTAAAAGGGACAAAAAGAAATATTTTGTTTTTGCCTCACTTCAATCAGACGCAGCCCGGCCATATTTGTTACAGTTTGATCCAAAAAATAAAACAAATGATTCAATAATTCTTTTGGAAGGTGGAAAACAATATGAAAAATCAACCGCGGTGCTCAGAATAGCCAGGCAACTGAGCCCACCCTGGCCGGTGTTTTACGCATTGAAGATCATTCCGGTCGGTCTGAGAGACGCCTTGTATGATTGGATAGCGGCTAACCGCTATAAATGGTTTGGAAAAAGAACACAATGCCTCTTGGATCTGCCTCTGCACAAGGAGCGGTTTTTATAAAAAAAAACAGGCCAGAACTTTTGTTTCTAACCTGTTAATTCCCCTTAATTCCCTTTTTTTTTAATAAATATATTGGCAAAAAATCAAATTATACGTCTGAGAGCAGGCTCTGCTCTAAATATACCGGAACTTTAATTCTGGTAATCCCCCAGGCCATCACGAGCTGTGCCCCATAGTTTTTTGAATCGAAAGCAATGGTAAAGATCTTTGTTGGATCGGCCTGGTTAGCGGGCACTTCTATTCTGGCCAGATCCTTGCTTTCATCGTAAAAATAAGCACCCAGTGAATCGGTATTGCTGTTCAAAATCACGGTCCAGTAGTTTTTACCCGGTATGGTGTAAAGCACATAGGTTCCTGCTTTTATAAATTTATTGGCAAACATCACATCCTGGTAGAACTTAATTTCTGTTGCTTCATTCGCCCCTGTTCGCCAGATCTTGCCATATGGAATCTCTTTTCCAAAAACCTCATCCGAATCAGCAATGGGTCTGCCATAAACCACTTTTACCTGTGGTTTTAAATTTCCCGCTTCTCTAAAGTAAACAATGTCATGCTGTGCTTTATCAAGTGGAACAAATGTTTGTGCTGTAGCGAGATTTATAAAAGATACCAACATCGTCAGCCACAATATCATTGCAAGGATTTTTAACTTATTCATAGCAAAATTTTAAAAATTAAACCTTTCTTTGATGGATGAATCTATTCGCTTATGCCTTATTGTACGGCACTTTGCGAAGATACCGGTGTGTTTGCGGCATTGTCAATGGTAATATCGCTGGTTATGATGAAATCGTCTGTATACACTTTTAAAGTATAGGTTCCGTCAGATAATTTGGATTTGTCTATCTCACAAACTTTTCCGCTGTTCTGAGAACCGTGTACCAATTCGTGGTTATTTGATTTTAGTATTTCATACTTGTAAAAACTTTCTGCCGAAGATAAATTGAGCAGATCAGAATCAGCCCTGTCGGTTATGGTGATGGCCTCTTCCCCATTCGGAAAAGTCGTTACATATTTTGTTACCGGAGCAGTCTTTGCCTCCTGGGCGAATCCGTAAATAGTAGTCATTAAAATGGCGATGGTGATGATGGTTGTTTTCATAGCTTATATTTTTTTAATTTGTTGATAGTAAGTTTTTCCCTTTTTTTTTATTCCCTTTTTTTAATTCCCTTTTTTTATTAGACCGGCACTGATCGCTTCTTTAGATCGAAGCTCCTGTAGGCTCTTCTGAATTTTTTATAGTAATATCACTGGTGATGATAAAATCTGCTGTATATACTTTTAAGGTATACGTACCGTCGGATAATTTGGTTTTGTCTATTTCACAAACTTTCCCTTTGTTCTGTGATCCGTGAATTAATTCGTGGTTGGCCGGTGCCAGGATTTCATATTTATAAAAACTCTCGGCTGATGACAGGTTGAGTGTATCCGAATTGGCGTTATCAACAATGGTGATCGCTTCTTCACCGTTCGGAAAAGTAGTTACATATTTTGTTACCTGACCTGATTTGGCCTGTTGTGCAAATCCATAAACGGTGGTCATGAGAATGGCGATGGTGATGATGGTTGTTTTCATAGCTTATTTTTTTTTGATTGTATATATTTATTTGAGATAGCCGACTTTCATTCCGAATTTTAATTTCAGGTTCGGCGGTAATTCTTATTGTGTTTTTTTTTATCTGTTTGCAACCAGGGCATAATCATTCAAACTGTATGCGCCTTCCTTGATATCAAAAGCTTCACCGATCATGCCTGATTCATGCAAAAATTCATGGCTGTTTAAAACAAATTCTTCCTCTGTCTCTAATTCGTTTATTATCAGAATATTTAAGTCCATCAAAAACTGGTCAGTCGTGTCGTTCAATTCATCAAAAACGATTTTTTTCTCAAGCTCGTAAAATAATTCATTATTTACTGCGTTAGATTCTTGTGCGAAGCCAGAATAACCGGCTAAACTTAAAACGAATAATAATGCTGCTTTTTTCATGATACAAAATTTTAAATTAATAATCTGCCCTTTCACGTCAGTCTTAATTTGTTATTGAGAAAAATTGTTTTGTTATTGTTTAATTTGAAATCCTGAATTTTTGAAACCGGATCAGTAGCTCGCTGTTCTGATTTTTTTAATTCATTTTTTCAAGGCACTTTGCAGAGGAGGACTAGTAATGAGTTTTGCAATTCAATTACAGTTCAAATGTAAGTACATGGTATTCTAATAAACAATAGCTAATTATAGGATTTTGTAAAATACCCATAATCCATGAGGCTGTTTTTGGTGCCAATCCCCTTCCCCTTAAAATTTTAAAAAAACATAAAAAACTGTATTTCAAGTAAATACAAGTAATGGCTTATTGTATTTATTCCAATTGGTGGCAATTAATTTATTGTGTTGTCTCTAAAAATATTTTTGATTTTGTCATTTTTTGAAAGTGCCTTACCTAGAAACTGGTAACTGGCATATCAGAAGAAGTGGTTACTTTTACAGAGTTATGCACCGAAAAATAGTTAGAATCAGCTCTCGCTGCTTTCTCTGTTTTTCCGTTAATTTTAAAAGAATTTATTCAAAAATTGAAGTGAAGACTAAAAAATAAGCCTGTTTTCCTCGTTTGAATTGGTTGTGAAAATGACCTTAAAAAGAAAAAATATTACCCGGAATACAAATAAAAACTAAGCCGGGGTATATTAAAATTTACGCTTATTCATGGTGGTAAGGTTCGTTATTTAAGATCGTAAAAGCCCGGTAGAGTTGCTCAACCACAAACAACCTGACCATCTGGTGCGAAAAGGTCATTTTGGAAAGGGAGACCTTTCCCTGAGCTCTTTCATAAACCGCCTTTGAAAAGCCATAAGGACCTCCAACGGCCAGTACCATTTGTTTGATACCGGAATTCATTTTCTTTTGCAGGTACTTGGAAAATTCAACCGAGCCGAACGCTTGTCCATTCTCATCCAGTAAAACAAGCATATCCGGGTTTTCCAATGCATTTAAAATCAACTCCCCTTCCCGCTCTTTTTGCTGTTCGGCAGTGAAGTTCTTTGCTCCCCTGATATCCGGGATTACCTGAATATCAAAAATGATATAATGTTTTAAACGCTTCATATACATATCTATTAATGCGTTTAAATTTTTATCATCCGTTTTTCCGATCACCAACAGCTTGATTTTCATTTTTTACTTATTTACAGGTAAAGATAAAAACTTATTTTTGTAAGTATAAAAACCGCACCATGATTAGTGAAGCCCAGTTCCGAAATGAATTAGATATCATCATTAAAAACAGCCTGAGGGAAGATATTGGCGATGGCGATCACAGTTCGCTGGCCTGTATTCCGGCTACAGCAAAAGGAAAGGCAAAACTGCTGGTAAAAGAAAATGGGATCATAGCCGGTATCGATTTTGCAAAAATGATCTTTGCTGCAGTTGACCCCGATTTAAAAATAGAGACGATCCTAAAAGATGGCGCTCCCGTTAAGTTTGGTGATCTCGCATTTTATGTTGAAGGCAGTTCTCAATCCATATTAAAAGCGGAACGGCTTGTCTTAAACTCCATGCAAAGAATGAGTGCCATTGCCACCAAAACGCATGCCTTTGCCGAAATTTTAAAAGGCACAAAAACAAAAGTACTCGATACACGCAAAACCACTCCCGGCATCAGGGCAATCGAAAAATGGGCTGTAAAGATAGGTGGCGGAGAAAACCACCGTTTTGCCTTGTACGACATGATCATGCTAAAGGACAACCACATTGATTTTGCAGGCGGGGTCAATCTGGCCATAGAAAAAACTAAAAAATACCTGCTTCAGAACAAACTCGATCTTAAAATTATTGTTGAAGCCAGAAATTTTACCGAGATAAAACAGATCCTTGAGCACCAGGGAATTTACAGAATTCTGATCGATAATTTCAGTCTGGAAGATACCAGAAAAGCGGTTGAACTGATTGGAGATGCCTGCGGTACCGAATCATCAGGAGGCATTACCTTGTCCACTGCGCGGGCCTATGCCGATTGCGGGGTGGATTATATTTCAACAGGTGCCATTACACATTCCGTGAGTAACTTGGACCTGAGCCTGAAGGCCATGTAAGCTTATTTTACACTGGATTTCAACATGGGTACGAACCTAAAATCGCCGTGTTCCTTTTTGTCAAATTCTTTTTCCCCCTTTCGGGTAAACACCGTCATTTTCTGACTGTCCTCACCCACCGGGATCACCAGTTTCCCCCCAATTTTCAGCTGGCTCAACAAAGCATTGGGCACCTTGGGCGCTCCGGCAGTTACGATAATGCCGTCAAAAGGCGCATCCGCAGGAATTCCTTCATAGCCGTCACCAAAAATAATTTTCTTGGGTACATAACCCACAGAGGGCAGAAATTTCTTTGCCTTAGTAAAAAGTTCCCTTTGCCTTTCTATGCTGTAAACTTCAGCCCCCAGCTCAATCAGTACCGCAGTCTGGTAGCCCGAACCCGTTCCTATTTCAAGAATACGGTCACCCTGTTTCACCTCCAGCAGCTCTGTTTGAAACGCAACGGTATAAGGCTGAGAAATGGTTTGATCGGCTGCAATCGGGAACGGTTTGTCCTGATAGGCAAAATCAATAAAACCGGAATCCATAAACAAGTGTCTGGGCACCCTGGAAATGGCTTCCAACACATTTTTATCTTTAATTCCTTTGGCCTTGATCGTTGCAACCAGTTGATTGCGAAGTCCTTTATGTCTGGGTAAATCTTCTAACATGGAAAGTCAAAAATAGAGAAATAATTTACTTAACCGTGAATATTTTATACTTTTGAGTAAAATATAATTTTGATAATGGATCAGCCTGGCTCAGGCAAATTTCCGGCTTGAAAAAATGATTGTTTTCAGTGCATTTAACAACTATTCTGAATACAATAAAAACAGCAACTGATAAATTATCCAGTCAAACTTATTGAATGAATGCATTATGAAAAATATATCTGTTATTGGTGCCGGTACTATGGGAAATGGCATCGCCCATGTTTTTGCTCAAAACAATTTCAGGGTTACCCTGGTCGACATCTCTGAAATCGCGCTGGAAAATGCGGTAAAAACCATAGCCGGCAATTTGGACAGGATGCTCGCAAAAGGATCGATTGTACAGGCCGACAAAGACAAAACCCTGGCGCAGATCAGCACGGAACAGGTTCTTGCCAAAGGGATTAAGCATGCCGACCTCGTAATTGAAGCCGCTACAGAAAACACCGACCTGAAACTGAAGATTTTTAAAGAGATCGATCAGCACGCACCGGCCACTGCCATCCTGGCCACGAATACCTCTTCTATTTCTATAACAAAGATCGCATCAGTAACTGCCAGACCTGAACTGGTTATCGGCATGCATTTTATGAATCCGGTTCCGGTAATGAAACTGGTTGAAGTGATCAGGGGGTATTCAACCTCGGATGAGGTCACAAAAACAGTTATGGAACTATCTGAAAAACTGGGAAAAATACCTGTGGAGGTAAACGATTACCCGGGTTTTGTTGCAAACCGGATCCTGATGCCCATGATCAATGAAGCCATTTATACACTCTACGAAGGCGTTGCCGGGGTATATGAGATCGATACCGTCATGAAACTCGGTATGGCTCATCCGATGGGCCCCTTGCAACTGGCTGATTTTATTGGGCTGGATGTGTGCTTATCTATCTTGAAGGTCCTTCAGGATGGCTTCGGAAATCCAAAATATGCCCCCTGTCCTTTACTGGTAAATATGGTAAGCGCAGGTAAAAAAGGCATAAAATCCGGGGAGGGATTTTATGATTATGCAGAAAGCAAAAAGGCTGAAAAAATAGCCAGGCAATTTATGTAAAAAAAAACTGCCAAAGTTTAATGCTTTGGCAGCTCTGGTTTTATAACCATTTTATAAGATAGTCCATTAACTCTTCTTTTAACTCGTAATGCAATTTTATATAGGTCTTCATATCATCGCGCAGGCTACTGTGTTGATGACGTAAACGTTCATCAATTTCTCCGTTAAGTTCTGTAGCCTCAATGATTCTTCTTTTTCTTCTTATCCGCTGTCTTAATTCTCCTATGACTTCTTTTTCTCTGATGATTCTGTTCTGATAACCTTCTAACGGGGCCATCGCTTTTACTCCCAAATTTCTACTTGCAATTTCTTCCAGTTTCTTTTCAAATCGCTCCATTTCCGTTTCATGAAATTTCAGTTCCTGTTTCCAAATAGAAAGATTGAATTTAAGGTCACTTAAATAAACAATTTTAGTCTCCATGTCTTATCACATTAAAATTTTAATACAGTCTAAATTTCATTAAAAAAAATGAAATACGAGCTGATAAAACTCATAATTTTTCATAATTATCGGAAATTTTTAAAATAGCTTCAGAAAAACAGGAAAGAATGACAGAAGCTGTAAGGGTTTCATGGGTATAACCACGGATCAAGGCCTGATCGGCTGCGCTACCGTGGATAAAGGTTCCCAATACGGCAGCTTCAAGGGCATCATAGCCCTGAGCCAATAAACCGCTGATAATTCCGGTAAGCACATCTCCGCTGCCGCCCGTTGCCATGCCCGGGTTGCCGGTTGAATTGAAATATTTTATCTCTTTATAGGTTATGAGCGTGTGTGCCCCTTTGACCAGGACAACACAGTCATAGGTTTTAGAAAAGGCTGTTACCTTTTCCATTTTCTCATAATCATCATTCCAGGTACCAATCAGTCGCGCCAACTCTTTGGGATGTGGTGTGAGTATCGATTTTGCGTGGAAGAAATTTTAACAGTTCTTTGTGCATAGCCAATATGTTCAGTGCATCGGCATCAACCACCAGGGGCGTTTTATTGCTTTTCAGAAATGCGGCCAGCCCTTCTTGCGATTTGGTGCTTGTTCCCATGCCAACCCCTATTCCAATTGCAGTCGGCTTGCATTTGTAATTGAAGTATTCAAGTTCATAATCGCTATCAACTTCAGTCATCGCCTCGGGCACGGATATTTGCATGATCTCATAACCGCATTTCGGCACATAGGCAGTAACCAAACCCGTTCCAATATGGAGAGCGGCCCTGGTTGCCAGTACGGCCGCACCGATCTTGCCATAACTGCCGCCCATGATCAAACAATGACCAAAGTCTCCCTTGTGGCTGAACTTCTTTCTTTTTTTGTAGATGGGCCTGAGAAGACTGGCATCTGTTAAAAGGAGTTACTGGGTCTCCTTTTGTTCAAAACCGGCTGATAGTCCGATGGGAATAATATGCATGTTACCTGTAAATGCTTCGTTATCCGGAAGCAGCAGTGCGGTTTTGGGTGCCTGGAAGGTTAGTGTATGCTGTGCCTGAATAATGGCTTCCCTGTCCTTTGCTGCCTCATCTGTGGGCAGACCCGAGGGCATATCTATGGAAATGACTTCCACCTGCATCTTGTTGATCTGTACGATCAGATCCTTTACAAATCCTGCCGGCGGATTTTTTATTCCGGTACCAAATATAGCGTCAATAACTATCGTATCTTCTTCCGGTTCAGCCATGCCGGTATTGCCGTCAATTATCGTAATCTGATTGGTAAGTTCTTTTAAGCGTTTGAGATTTGCGAGAAATTCATCTGTCTGCTTTTCGCGGAACTGTACAACAAAAACCTGTATCCTGAATCCTTTTTGCCATAGCTTCCGGGCAATCACCAGGCCATCACCTCCGTTATTGCCTACCCCACAAAAAATAGTAAAAAGCCGGTTTCTGATAGCGATATTTTCCAGTATCCAGTCAAAACAGGTTGTAGCGGCTCTTTCCATCAGGGCAAGCGGACTAATCTTGCTTTCGCTGATAGTTGCCCTGTCCCAGGCATGTATTTGTTCTGATGAAAATATTTTCACATGGCTTCAATTATACGTTAAAGTTAGGAAATTTGTTCCTCATTCACTTTCAAACACAAAAAAAGCTTGCGATGGCAAGCTTATAAAAAGTATAGTGTGCAATTTTTATTCTTTAAAAACCCCCATTTGCATATATTTATCCATGCGCTGTTCAATAAGTTTATAAACGGGTAGTCCCTTTAACTCGTCATAGGCTTTCAAAATGGCTTTTTCAACCAATCTGTAAGCGGCCTCTCTGTCGGAATGGGCTCCACCCAGGGGTTCGTTTATGATACCGTCGATCAGTTTCTGCTTTTTCATATCGATGGCAGTCAGTTTCAGTGCTTCGGCAGCCACCTCCTTGTATTCCCAACTTCTCCATAAAATAGATGAACAGGATTCAGGTGAAATAACCGAGAACCAGGTATTTTCAAGCATCATCACCCGATCGCCAACACCAATACCCAAAGCACCTCCTGATGCACCTTCACCTACGATCACCACGATAACAGGTACTTTCAGTCGGGTCATTTCAAAAATATTTCTCGCAATTGCCTCACCCTGGCCTCTTTCCTCTGCCTCCAGACCCGGATAGGCACCCGGAGTATCGATAAAACTTACTATCGGAATATTGAATTTTTCGGCCATTTTCATGAGTCTGAGTGCCTTGCGGTATCCCTCCGGATTTGACATACCAAAATTTCGGTACTGACGCATTTTTGTGTTGATCCCTTTTTGCTGCCCGATGAACATAAATGACTGCTCGCCGATTTTACCCAAGACCTCCGATCATCGCCTTGTCATCGCGGACAGAGCGATCTCCATGCAATTCAAAAAAAGTATTGTGGGATACATTATTTATAAAATCAAGGGTATAGGGCCTTGAAGGATGCCTAGACAATTGTACCCTTTGCCAGGCAGTCAGGTTTCCATAAATGCTCTTTTTTGTAGCGTCCAGTTTTTTCTGGATCTGCTTACAGGTATCGGAAACATCAATATGGCTTTCTGCCCCGATCAGTTCGCATTTTGTCAACTGCTCTTCCAGTTCTTTTATTGGCAATTCAAAGTCTAAATATTCCATATAGCCGTAATTATTGTTACCAAAATAAGATAAAAAATAAAAATTAATTTTTTGCTAATAGCACACAAATATAAAAACATTAAGCAAATAAACCATTACAGTTTCTTGCTTCGTTTGGCGAGATACAATGCGTTGATAATGACCGCGGTTAATATCAAAAAAGCACCTATATAAAAAGTGAATTCCATTTTTTCCTTGTCGCCAAAGATCAATATGGCCAGCAGAATTCCATACACAGGCTCAAGATTGGTTGTCAGCACGATCGTAAACGGACTCATCTTCTTGAGCAGGTTGGTGGAAACAACAAAAGGATAGGCAGTGCAGATGGTTCCAAGCAATAAAAGGTACAGCCAGTCATTCGTTGATAAATTAAAAAATTCAAGACTGAAATCGCCTTGTATGAGTATAACCAGACCTAAAAATAAATTGGCAAAGAGCAATTCATAAAACGCGATTTGGGTGGCTTCGTATTTTTGAATATTTCTTGCGTTAAAAATGGAAAAGAAAGCGATAAGAATAGCTGAAATCAAGGCAGAAATGATCCCGGCCAGATAACTTTGGTTCACTTTGAAAATGATAAAAAATCCGACCATGGCTATGCCGGCGAGGATGATCTCCGCTTTTAATATTTTCCTTTTGTTGATCAGGGGGTCAAAGAAAGCGACAAAGATGGCTGCAGTAGACATGGTAACCAGGGTGGTAGATACATTTGATATCTTGATCGCATGAAAAAAAGTAACCCAATGGATCGCGATGATAACCCCGCCAATAAAGAACCGGACAAGTCCTTCCTTGCTTACTTTAAACGAAATTTTTTTCCATTTAAAATAAATAAAAAGTGCAGCCACAGCCAGCAACACCCGATACCATACCAAAGGGATGGCTGTAATTGAGATCAAGGCACCCAGAATGGCCGTAAAGCCCCAGATAAAAACAATAAAATGAAGCTGTAACTGGTTTTTTAACTTACTTGTTGGCATATCTGAATAAAAATATGGCTAAAATACCAAACAGGATATTTGGCATTGAGATCATCAGCAGCGGATTTGCTTCGGCAGTTGAACCCAGTACCTCCGAAACTTTTAGAAAAAATATGTACACGAACATCAGGGTGATCCCAATAGCCAGACTAAAACCGATACCGCCTCTTCTTTTTCTGGACGATAATGAAACAGCAATAATGGTTAAAATAAAAGCAGAAACCGGCAAACTGGTTCTTTTGTATAATTCGACCTTGTAATTATTCAAATTTTTTACCCCTCTTTTTTCTGATTCGTCAATGTGTTTGGCAAGATCGCCAGAGGGCAGCTCTTTGGCCAGATAATCAACATACAATAAATCAGAAGGTGTAAAATCAAAAACGGTATCAAAAACGGTACCTGATTCAATTTTATCTTCCACTTTGTTGATATGTCTTTTGGTATAACTGCTGATCTTATAAGTGCTGTCCGCCGGATTCCAATTGATACTTTTACCTATGATCTTGTACTTTAACTTGTTTCCGTCAAATTTTTCATAAGAAAAATTGTACCCGTTGTTGCTTTTTAAATTGTAGTTTCCAACAAACACAAAGTCATTTTCACTCAGCTGCAAGCTTACCTTTCTTACATAGGTTTTATTGTATTTCTGTTTGGTCCTCAAATACTTTTCACTGAATTCTTCCAGGGTTTTGTTTGATTTGTGAACCACAAAATGGTTTGAGTATAAAGAAACAAGCGCGATAATGCTCGCTCCGATCAGATAGGGCCTTAAAAACCTTTTAAAGGATATTCCGGAACTGTGAATGGCGATGATCTCTGTATTGCCCGATAATTTTGAAGTAAACAAAATAACAGCAATAAAAAGTGCCAGTGGCATAAACGTATTGCCGTAATTGATTATAAAATTGAAGTAATAATCCCGGATGATCTCCTTTGTAGTGAGATCGGGAAATTTCAAAAACTTGGCGACCTTTTCCGAAACATCAATAGCAATGGCTATGGGGATCAGGATCATCAAGGTAAAGAAGAAAGTGACAAAATATTTTTTTAATATGTACCTGTCTAATATTTTCACTTAATGTATTTTGAAAAAATTTGAACTACAAATTAACACATTACAATCTTTTATCCATTTGATTTACCATTTTATTTTTCCAGGTCACAAAATCACCTGCCAAAATTTGCTTTCTGGCTTCGCGCACCAGCCACAGATAAAATCCCAGGTTGTGTATGGTAGCAATCTGCTTACCCAGATATTCATTTGCAGAAAAAAGATGTTTCAAATAGGCCTTCGAATAGAGGGTATCCACAAAGGTCAGGTTCATTTCATCAATAGGTGAAAAATCATTTTCCCATTTTTTGTTTTTGATGTTGATGCTGCCATGGGCTGTGAACAGCATGCCATTCCTGGCATTTCGGGTAGGCATCACACAATCGAACATGTCCACACCCAGGGCTATATTTTCAAGTATATTTACAGGAGTTCCCACGCCCATCAGATACCTCGGTTTATCAGCAGGCAGTATGTCACACACCAGATCGGTCATGGCATACATCTCTTCGGCCGGTTCTCCTACCGAAAGTCCGCCAATCGCGTTCCCGGCAGCTCCTATTCCTGCAATAAATTCTGCCGATTCAGCTCTCAGGTCTTTAAAGGTACTGCCCTGAACTATGGGGAAAAATGTCTGGTTATAACCATAATGCACAGGACTTTTCTCCAGATAATCCACACAGCGCTTCAGCCACCTGTGGGTCATGTGCATGGATCGTTTGGCATAGGGGTATTCACAGGGATATGGGGTACATTCATCAAATGCCATAATGATATCAGCCCCAATCTTTCTTTGGATCTCCATGGAATCTTCCGGAGAGAAAAAATGACTGGAGCCATCGATATGGGATTTGAACTTAACCCCTTCTTCTTTGATCTTACGGGTATTTGAGAGGGAATATACCTGGTAACCTCCTGAGTCGGTGAGGATCGGACGGTTCCAGCTCATGAATTTATGCAGTCCACCGGCAGCAGACAGGATCTCTGTACCCGGTTTCAGGTACAAATGATACGTGTTTCCAAGAATGATATCTGCATTGATCTCATCGGTAAGTTCAGTCTGATGAACGCTTTTTACAGAAGCTGCCGTGCCTACCGGCATAAAGATCGGGGTCTCAATCTTTCCGTGATCGGTATGTATCAAACCCGCCCGGGCTTTGCTGTTCTTATCAGTTGTAATAAGATCGAAAAAATTCATTTTTTTAGTTTTGGGAAGCTAGCTATACGTTAAACCTGAAATTCATCATGTCTCCGTCCTGTACGACATACTCTTTTCCTTCAACCGACAATTTTCCGGCTTCGCGCACTTTCAGTTCGCTGCCAAAGTGAATAAAATCTTCATACTTCATCACTTCAGCCCTGATAAATCCCTTTTCAAAATCACTGTGTATTACGCCTGCTGCTACCGGCGCGGTGTCGCCAATATGAATGGTCCATGCCCTTACTTCTTTTACACCCGCGGTGAAATAGGTCTGTAGGTTTAGCAATTTATAGGCAGCCCTTATCAGTTTTGCCACACCCGGCTCATCGAGGCCCATATCTTCAAGGAACATCTTTTGCTCCTCATAATCACCAAGCTCTGTAATATCTGCCTCAGTGGCTACAGCGAGCACCAGGATCCCCGCATTTTCATTTTTAATGGCTTCTTTTACCTGTTCAACATAGGCATTCCCTGTTTTGGCCGATTTTTCATCTACATTACAAACATACAAAACCGGTTTATCTGTGATCAGCTGGAGGCCGCTTACAAATTCACGTCTTTCTTCGGCAGTGAAATCAATGGCCCTTACCGAAACAGCCGATTCAAGGTTCTTTTTGATCTTTTCCAGGATGGCGAGCTCCCTGATGGCCAGCTTATCACCGGTATTGGCTGCCCTGCGCACCTTATCCAGTTTTTTATCGACAGTTTCGAGATCTTTTAACTGCAATTCGAAATCTACTGTTTCCTTATCCCTCACCGGGTTGATCTTACCGTCTACATGCACGATATTCTCATTGTCAAAACAGCGGAGTACGTGCAGGATCGCATCTGTTTCACGAATATTGGCCAGAAATTTATTTCCCAAACCTTCTCCTTTGCTCGCTCCTTTTACCAATCCGGCTATATCCACAATTTCTACGGTTGCAGGCACCACGCGTTCAGGTTTTACGAGAGCTTCCAGTTTTTCGAGCCTCGGATCAGGCACATTCACCACCCCGATATTGGGTTCAATGGTACAAAACGGGAAGTTGGCCGATTGAGCCTTGGCATTTGATAAACAGTTGAACAAGGTCGATTTTCCTACATTGGGCAATCCTACGATTCCGGCTTTCATATATTTAAATTTTAATTTTTAGAAGCAAAAAATGGTATCGCCTTTAATTACAGGTATTTGCTTACCCAAATTTGTTGTTTTTGGCGATTTCATCTGTAAAATTTTAAAAGTGCAAATATAGTAGTTTCAAACTGTTATTTAAGGCACTAAAACGGGATAAATTTGAAGGCAGAAAATTTTTACCAATAAAGCGTTATAATACATAATATCAGGGCATTGCATAAATGAAAGTCCAAAGAAAAGGGCAGAGCCGGTCAGATCGGACGGCTTGGCGTTTAAAAACCCTGAATAAGATGAATCGTTTGCTGAATTGAGGAATAAATCATACTACAGGCTAACCTCAAGAAGCGTTGCCTGATCTGAAATTAAAACGATCTCTTTTAAACAGGCAGGAACCAGGACAGTTTCTCCGATTTTACAGTTAATGGAACCATTCCCGTATTGAAGCTCGAATTGACCTTTGACACAGATATAAATGATAAAAGAATCCAAATCTTTGTAATCTGGTTTATACGATTTGCTGATCTGAAGGATATTTGTTTTAAAATAAGGAGAAATTACCAGCTTATTCTGTTTATTTTCAAGCAATTGGTAATCCGTTTTATAACTTTCGTCCACCTCAAAATCAATGGCGTCAACGGCCTCCTCTGTATGAAGATCTCTGGATTTCCCGGTTTTGGCATCAATCCGGTTATAGTCAAAAATACGGTAGGTTATATCTGATGTCTGCTGTATTTCAGCCAGCAATACGCCCGCACCTATGGCATGAACACGGCCTGTGGGAATATAAAATGTATCTCCTTCCACTGTTTTTTCAATATGGAGCAGGTTGATGAGATCTCCTTTGGAAACAGCACTTTTATAGGCTTCCCGGTCAATTTTTTTATCAAAACCTACGATGATCTCGGCATCTTTATCGGCCTGCATGATATACCACATTTCATTCTTTCCGAAAGAATTGTGCCTGAGCCTTGCGAGTTCGTTATCGGGATGAACCTGCACTGAAAGCGGTAATTTTGCATCGATAAATTTGATCAGCAGCGGAAATTCATGTTTGAATGAATTATAAACGGACGAGCCTAACCAGCTCATCTTTATACGTAGCGATGAGTTGACGTAAGGTCTTACCGGCCAAAGGTCCGTTTATTACACGGGTTTGATTACCCTCAACATCTGATATTTCCCAGGATTCACCAA
The DNA here is from genome assembly GCA_963816075.1 of uncultured Flavobacteriaceae bacterium. Taxonomy (GTDB): domain Bacteria; phylum Bacteroidota; class Bacteroidia; order Flavobacteriales; family Flavobacteriaceae; genus Namhaeicola. The sequence continues at coordinate 30,000 of CAWFJI010000011.1, forward strand.
TACTTTCTTCGCTGATATTCTTTTTCAGAACTGTCTTTAATTTATTACCACCCCATATTCTGTATTGGTAAACGGGCTCAAATTTTAAGGGATACAGTTCCATAATGATTTTTTATGCACAAAGTAAGTAAATTAACGGCACTCAAAACAACATACCGGCAGCAACAGTTTCATTGGTGGCCTCATCGATCAAAATAAAACTGCCTGTTTTTCGGTTTCTGGCATAATCGTCCATCATAATGGGCGCTGTGGTCCTGATCTTGACCTTACAGATATCATTCATATTGATCTGCTTATCTTCGGCCATGCGCTTTATGGTATCAATATTCACCTTATACTCAATCTCTTTGATCATCGCCTTGGGCTCATTGGAGGTATGTTTCAGGGTGTATTTCGCCCTGTCACGGGCCGGATTTTCATTAAACCAGCAGATCATGGCCGATAAATCCTGGGTGATCTCAGGTAAATTATTCGATTTGACTATCATATCTCCTCTTCCAACATCTATATCGTCGGCAAGGGTTAGTACCACACTCATGCCTTCAAAGGCCATTTCTTCAAATTTGTCATATACGTTGATCGACTTGATCTTTGATGCAAAACCTGAGGGCAAAACCTTTACCTCATCCCCTACTCTGAAAATACCTCCGGCAACGGTACCGGCATAACCCCTGAAGTCGTGCAGATCAATTCCCTGGGGGCGTATGACGGTCTGTACCGGAAAGCGGGCATCAACCATGTTGTTATCACTGGTGATGTGAATGGTCTCCAGCGTGTGCAGCAGCGGTGCATTCTGGTACCAGGGCATATTTTCTGAGCGGTTCACCACATTGTCGCCGTTTAAGGCGCTGATGGGTATATACCGCACATCCTTGATCATCATTTTTGAGGACATTTCTTCGTACTGTTCAACGATTTCATCGAATACCGATTCACTGTACTCCACCAGATCCATTTTGTTCACGCAGACAATAATATGTGATATCTGAAGCAGGGAGGCAATATACGAATGACGCTTGGTCTGTTCGATCACCCCTTTTCTGGCATCTATAAGAACTATGGCTACATTGGCGGTTGAGGCACCGGTAACCATATTTCTTGTATATTGTATATGTCCGGGCGTATCAGCAATAATGAATTTCCTTTTGGTGTGGTGAAATAACGGTAGGCCACATCTATGGTAATGCCCTGCTCCCGTTCATCCCTTAAGCCATCGGTAAACAAGGCCAGGTCTATGGTTTCCATTCCTCTTTTTCGGCTCGTTCTTTCTATGGAGGCTATCTGATCCTCAAAAATTGATTTCGAATCGTACAGCAGCCTGCCGATCAGGGTGCTCTTTCCGTCGTCTACACTGCCCGCAGTGGTAAAACGCAATAACTGATTATTATTGATCTCCATTTCTTTCTAAAAATAACCTTGTTTTTTTCTGTCTTCCATCGAATTCTCCGACCGTTTGTCGTCGGCCCGGTTGCCTCTTTCTGTTTCCCTCATGGCGGCTACTTCCACCACAATTTTTGCAAGATCATCCGCCTCGCTTTCTATACCACCGGTTATGGTAATATCTCCCAGCGTCCGGAAACGGATCATTTTTGTTACGATCTCCTCATGGGCTTGTATGTTCAGGTATTCAGAAACCGGAATCCAGCTGCCGTTTCTTTTGATTACTTCCCGCTCATGGGCAAAATAAACCGAAGGTATATCTATTTGTTCCTTTTTGATATAGTTCCACACATCCATTTCTGTCCAGTTGCTGATCGGAAATGCCCTGAAATGTTCTCCCTGATGCATCTTGCCGTTGAAAAGATTCCAGAGTTCAGGCCGCTGATTTTTTGGTGACCATTGTCCGAAATCATCCCTGTGCGAGAAAAACCGCTCTTTGGCTCTGGCCTTTTCCTCATCCCTTCTTCCTCCGCCAATGGCACAGTCTATTTTATTGAATTCTATGGCATCGAGCAGCGTGGTGATCTGCAATTCATTTCGGGAAGCATTCTTGCCGGTCTCTTCTATCACCCTTCTGTTGTCAATGGCTTCCTGAACAGAGCCTACCAGGAGCTGTACCCCAAGTTTTTTAACCAGTTCATCACGAAAGAGCATGGTCTCCGGAAAATTATGCCCGGTATCAATGTGTAACAAAGGGAAAGGAACTTTTCCCGGGAAAAAAGCCTTTTTGGCCAGGTGGGTCAACACGATGGAATCCTTGCCTCCGGAAAAAAGGATCACCGGATTTTGAAACTGCGCGTACACTTCCCTGAGAACAAACACAGCTTCTGATTCGAGCTCTTCGAGATAATTTAAAAAATACTTACTCAATTTTTAATTTTTTAATGATTACAGGATATATTTTATCGACTGCCTCCCGGACAGTGATATTATCTGTAACTACTTCTATATCAGGATTTTCAGGCGCTTCATATGGGGCGTTGATACCGGTAAAATCTTTAATTTCACCCTTTCTGGCCTTTGCGTAAAGCCCTTTAACATCCCGTAGCTCACAAGCTTCCAAAGAAGTATTTACAAAAACTTCGACAAAATTATTATTTCCTACGACATATTCTATACTTTTCCTATCTTTTTTGTAGGGTGATACAAAAGCGCCCATAACTACTACACCAGCATCTATAAAAAGTTTTGCGATCTCAGCGATCCTTCTCATGTTTTCAGAACGGTCTTCAGCAGAAAATGAGAGGTCCTTATTAATTCCCAAACGGATGTTATCACCGTCAAGGACATAGGTTTTTATTCCCTCCTGGTGGAGTTTGTGTTCCAGGGCATTGGCTATGGTCGATTTTCCGGAACCGGATAAGCCCGTGAACCAGATCAGAAAGGATTTGTGCTTATTGGCCTGATTTCTATCCAATTGACTTACCTCGTAATTTTGTCTGATGATATTTTCTTTCATGCGGAATCAATTATTTTTTTTAATGAGTGCAACAAAATACACCCAGTATTTCCTATTTTATTTGCTCACATATCGAAAAAAAGGTTTAACCAGCTTAATAAAGCACTTTTGTCTGTTGACAAGCTTTTAGTATTCAACATGTGATGAAGCAAAAAGGTAGAGCCAAGATACAAAATATGTTAATCCTTTTGTTGAACAAAGGGAACCAGATCTGCTTACAAAGATAAAGTTAGCAATTATGCTTTACTCAGAATAAAACCGGGATTCATGAGATTTTCTTTGTTGTAAACCAGGGGTTCTTTTGAATTTGCAGAAAGTACCTGCAAACCAACAGCTTCGCATATGGCCTGCCCGGCTGCGGTGTCCCATTCATAGGTAGGTGCAAAACGCGGGTATATATCTGCATTTCCTTCGGCAACCAGACAAAATTTCAGACTGCTTCCTTTGGAAACGATTTCAATGCTATCAAACTCTTTTTTTAATCCTTCCACAAAATCAAGTGTTTCCTCATTCATGTGTGAACGGCTGCCAACTACCCTGATCTTCCCTTTTGCAGAATTGGAAGGTCGTATTTCACTGGCCGTATTTATGATATCCTCCAAATTTGGGTTAAGGGGATCAACAACTGCTTTGAAGGATTTTCCTTTCACAACCAGGCCGTAATATAATATTTTTTCAACCGGAACATAGATGACACCTAGTTTAGGTCTGCCGTGTTCCACAAGGGCGATATTGACGGTAAACTCTCCATTTCTTTTCACAAACTCCTTGGTGCCATCCAGCGGATCAACAATCCAGCAAGTATGCCAGTGTTTCCTCTCTGAATAAGCAAGCTCTTTGCTTTCCTCACTGATCACAGGAATACCGGAGACTGCCAAATGATTGTTAATCAGCTCATTTGCATTTTTATCTGCCTGCGTAAGTGGTGATTTGTCGTCTTTGTATTCAACCTCGAAATTACCGGAATAGATCTTCATGATCTCATTACCCCCTTCAATGGCGGCAAGTATGGCGATTTCTAAATTACTATTCACTGTTTAATTCGAGGTACTTATCTACAAAAACTTTAATTCCGTGCTCTACCTTGGTGGCAGGTTTAAAATCGATATAATCGTAGAGGCTTTTCACATCGGCATAAGTAGACTGAACATCGCCGGGTTGAAGGTCTTTGAACACAATTTTTCCTTTTTTACCCAGGGCATTTTCAATTGCTTTGATATAATCCATCAGCGATACAGGACTGTTGTTACCTATATTGAACAGCTGATAGGGTGCAGAACTGATCGAGGGATCCGGGTTTAAAGGATCAAATTTCGGATTGTTAGGCACCGGAGCCAAAGGAATTAAACGGCGGATACTTTCTACAATATCAGCTACATAGGTAAAGTCCCTGCTCATGTCGCCATGATTGAACACTTCAAATTCCTTATCTTCAACGATGGCCTTCGTAAAAATATGCAAGGCCATATCCGGCCGGCCCCAGGGGCCATAAACCGTGAAAAATCTCAAACCGGTGGAAGGGATTCCGTAAAGATATGAATAGGAATGTGCCATCATCTCATTGGCTTTTTTACTGGCGGCATAAATTGCCAGCGGATGGTCTGTGTGTTGGTTGGTGGCAAAAGGTATTTGCTTGCTCAGGCCATATACTGAACTTGAAGAAGCATAGATCAGGTGCTTAACCGGATAAGCTCGACACGCTTCCAGTATATTCAAAAAACCAGTGATGTTGCTGTCTATGTAAGAATACGGATTGATGAGTGAGTACCGCACTCCTGCTTGTGCTGCCAGGTTGATCACATAATCAAATTTGTATGTCGCAAATAAAGTGAGCAGTTGTTCCCTGTCCATCAGGTCGAGTTTAACAAAAGTAATCTCACCAACAACAGGTTTGTTGTACTCTATTTTATTCAGGTCGATATGCATATCAGCAAGCCTGGCATATTTGAGGTTGACATCGTAATAATCATTGATGTTGTCTATACCAACCACCTCATAATTATTTTTGACCAGTAATTTGGACAAATGATGCCCGATAAAACCGGCTGCCCCGGTAACCAAAACCCTGCTTTTCTTAATGTTGCTCCATAAACTTTCTAAAATTTCACCGCAAAGTAATTAAAAATGTATTACAACCGGCTGTCTGTCATTTCTTTGCCAAGCATTGCCTTTACATCAAACTTAACATGATTTTTCTTTACATATTTATCCATGTCAAAATCTTTGAATTCCTTGTGTGAAACGGCCAGGATTATGGCATCCAAATTTTTTGGAATTTCTGATTCTTTTGTAAGGATATCGATACCGTATTCATGCTTTACTTCTTCCTTCAATGCCCAGGGATCATAAACATGAACATTGACAGAATAGGATTTTAATTCCTTCACGATATCGATTACACGTGAATTTCTGATATCCGGACAGTCTTCCTTAAAGGTAATTCCGAGGACCAAAATATTGGAATTATGAACGCTGATCCCTTTTTTGATCATTATTTTTATGGTTTCCTGTGCCACAAAAGGTCCCATGCTGTCATTAATTCTTCTACCTGATAAAATAATTTCGGGATTATAACCCAGTTCCATGGCTTTATGAGCCAGGTAGTAAGGATCAACACCTATACAGTGTCCGCCAACCAATCCCGGCTTAAAGGGTAAGAAGTTCCATTTTGTTCCTGCCGCAGCCAGTACATCATGGGTGTCAATATCCATTAAACGGAAGATCTTGGCCAGTTCATTGACAAAAGCGATATTGATATCTCGTTGAGAATTTTCTATGACCTTGGCTGCTTCAGCAACTTTTATGGAAGGGGCCTTATGGGTACCGGCAACGATTATTTTCTTGTACAGCTGATCAACCATTTCGGCAATTTCCGGAGTAGATCCTGAAGTGACCTTTAAAATTTTTGTTACAGTATGTTCCTTATCTCCGGGATTAATCCGCTCAGGTGAATAACCCAGGTAGAAATCCTCATTGAGCTTCATGCCAGAGAATTTTTCCAGGATTGGCAAACATTCCTCTTCGGTAGCACCGGGGTAAACAGTTGACTCATAAATAACTACATTCCCTTTGCCCAAGACTTTACCAACCGTTTCGCTGGACTTGTACAAAGGTGTAAAATCAGGACGGTTATTTTTATCAACCGGAGTGGGTACCGTTACTATATAAATATTCGAACCTTTTATCTCGTCCAGATCAAAACTGTTCCATAGACCTTTTCCGTTCTTTTTCAAAGTTGCATATGAATCAACATTCACTTCCTGCAACTGGTGTGATTCCGTTTCGAGGGTTATATCCAGGTTTTTTCTCAATTCATCAACCCTTCTTTTGTTGATATCAAAACCGACCACTTCAAAATGTTTTGCAAATTCAACCGCCAATGGTAATCCGACATATCCTAGTCCGATTATCGCAATTTTCTGATTTTCCATAAAATTTTACTAGTTTATTTACTGCTAAAAAGTTTTTATTATACAAGAGATGTCTTTCCATAACGACCAATTCTCTAAATATTGCATGTTCAGTTGTACTTTATTTGGCCAGATCACATTTTTATTAAAACTTACCGGATCCTTCTGCCTGGCGAGCAGTTCTTCTTCATCTTTATAATGTATACTTGCCGGTCCGGTAATACCCGGTTTTAAAGACAACAATACCCTTTCCCTGCCCCTGAGTTCATCAGCAAAACCCCTTACATCCGGCCTCGGGCCAACCAGACTCATTTCACCTGCCAAAACATTCCAAAGCTGGGGTAGCTCATCCAATTTGTACTTTCTCAAAAAGCGGCCAAAACCTGTGATTCTTTTATCACCGGCCAGGGTTATAAAATCTTCGTGCTGATTCCCTTTCATGGTCCTGATCTTCAATATACGGAAAGTTTTGCCATATTGCCCTACCCTTTCCTGCCGGAACAGTCCGAGGTGTCCGGTTGAAAAGCTGGCGAAAATGATCATCATTACCAGGGGAACAAACAAAATCAGCAAACCTGCAAAAGAAAAGAACAAATCAAAGACCCTTTTGATAAACCGTTGGTAATTGTTCAGACTGTTATCAAAAAAAAACTCATTTTTCAATTCCTGAATAATTTTAACCGCCGTTTGATCCTGGTCATGAGGGAAGGCAGTTCATTTTTGTGATAGCCATTGCCGTATTTACCATAACCGTAACCATAGCCGTAACCATAGCCATATCCGTAACCGTACCTGTTTTTAACAACAAAATCATTCAATACAAAGGAAATATTGGTTACCTCACCATTTCTGTACTTATCATCGATCATTTTCGGCATACCTTTTTGGGTATAGTTATACCGGATCATATAAACAATAGCATCTGAGTACTTAAACAATTCCTGTGCATCAGCCACCAGACCAACCGGGGGTGTATCTATAATGATGTACTCATATTTTGATTTTAAATCTGAAAACATGGTATCTGTAGCATCGCTAAGTATCAATTCAGAAGGATTTGGTGGAACCGGGCCGGAAGGTATAAAGTCCAGATTTTCAATCTTGGAATGTTGAATGACTTCTTCCAAAGTACTGTCGCCGATCAGATAATTTACGATCCCTTTGTCATTTTTGCAATCAAACTCAACGTGCATTTGGGGTTTTCTAAGGTCAAATCCAATGATCACGGTCTTTTTGCCACTCAGCGCAAAAACAGATGCCAGGTTCAGGGCACACATGGTTTTACCCTCTTTACTCACGGAAGAGGTTATCAGAATCGTTTTGTTCTTTGATTCTCTTTTTAGCAAAAATTGAATGTTCGACCGCAGTCCTCTGAAAGATTCCGAAATGGTGGAATTGGGTTTATTAAAAACGACCAGCCTGTTCTCATAATTGTTCTTTCCGAGTACGCCCAAAACAGGGATCTTATACATGCGTTCGATCTCTTCAACAGTAGTGATCTTATTATCAAGTACCTCTTTAGAAACAATAAATAAAAGCGGCAGTACTGTACCCAACATCAAACCGATCAGGTAATTAAAACTGCCCTTGGGTTCTATTGGCGCCTGACCGGTGTCTTTAGCCCTGTCCAGTACCTTAATATCCGACACGTTTGCTGCAATGGCCGTTCCCGCCTCATAACTTTTTTGTTTCAGATAATTATAATTCGCTTCAGACAAATTATACTTTCTCTGGAAATTCAATAACTTCTGTTCTTTGGGCGAAAGGTTCTTTAGCCTTCCTGTATTGACCCCCAACTGCCTGTTCAGGCTATTCAGATTGGCCTGGGTATTGCTTTTAAGCGAAGAGATATGTTCCAAAAGAATTTTCCGTTCGGTTTCTATTTCTTCATTGATCTTTTTCAAGGGCGGATAAGATGGCGTGACCGTTAATTCAAGGTTTTCCTTAGCTTTGGCCAAAGTAATGAGCGAATTAACACTATTGATGAGTGTTGGATCTTCAATGTTCACCAAAGCAGGTGCAGGAATGTTTTCGTCAATCTGACTTCTGTTCCGCATATAACTCTCCAGGCTATTGAAATAATCAAGCCGGGTTCTTGCAAAATTCACCTCACTGTCGAGATTCGTAGCCTCTGTAAGCAAGGCGGTACCTTCAGCGGAAAGGTCATAGATATTGTTTGACTGCTTAAAAGAGCCCAATTCAGATTCTATATCCCTCAAATTAGACGATTCAGCTCCAAAAAGTGTATCGATGTATTTTTTTGTCTTGATGGCATACTGAATCTTTTGCATTTGCTGATCCCGGTTCAATACATCTACGGTGGTATTGAGGTAATCTTCGATCTTCTTTTTATTCGGACCGGCAAGCTGAAGTTGAATCAATGAGGTTCCTTTCTTTAAAGAAGAAACATCAATTTTACTGTAACTACCTACAACGCCATTCACACTGTTGAAACGAAGAAAATAAGTTTTTCCTGCAAGATCGGTATAGTCATCTTTCTTATGGATCAGGAATTTAAAAATCTCCGATTCAAGCCAGGATCCTAATTTAAAAGTTTGATCGAAGTTTTTAGAGTCCGTCAAAAAAGGCTTTGTTTTTTCTCTGGCATAATTCAATAAATTGTATTCATCCTCTTCATAATCCACAAATACCCTGACCTGGTCTTTATCAAGGAAATCAAGTTGGATAAGGGTACCCTGCAGTTGAAAGAACATGGTATCCAGTTCGACAGAAAACGGAACCGAACCATATACATCTTCCTTTCTGTAATTACCCTCCTGCAAATACTCGATATTGTAATTTAATTTTTCTACTACCTTTTCATTATGGGTCCGGGATTGGAGTATGGTGATTATGGTTTCCACCTTATCACTGGGTCCTCCCCAATTGAAAGCTATATTCGTGCTGCTGGTAAAAAGCGGATTCTGTTCGTCCTTAACAGTAATAACGCTGGCCAGTTTGTATATTTTTTGTGATCTTCTGTTGACGATATTGGCTATGAGAAGTCCTAAAAGAATAGTGACGACAAATAATTTCCAGTGATCGATGATCTTAAAAAAATACTCCTTAATATCAAAAGTATTCAGCTCATTTACATTAAAATTTCCAGATGGCTTCATGCAATTATTATAAGTATTCTATTAGCAATATTGTCGTTGTGAGTATTGACAATACGGACAGGATGGTCGTTAAGGTCTGTACCCCTGTTGTACCTGTACCCCATGACTTTTGTTTTAAGGGTTCTACATAAACAATATCGTTGGGTTTAATGAAAAAATTTTCGGCATCAAAAGTGTTTATGTCAGTCATGTCCACAGTAAATTTTTTGGTACCATCGATTTCCTTTCTGTATACAGTTACATTTTTTCTGTTTCCGGTCATGGGTATATCCCCGGCATTGGCAATCGCTTCCACAATATTGAGCTCGTTTTGAAAAGCGACGATCGTACCCGGACTGGTAACTTCCCCTATCACGGTAAATCGGATACCGGCCAGTTTTACGGTGAGAAAGATATCCTGACTGTTGATAAAATAGGTTTCAAACTCCTTCTGGATCTTATCCCTTACCTCCCTTTCAGTGTAACCAAGAACATTCATGTCTCCAATATATGGAATTTGAATATTTCCGTGCCTGTCAACACTATAAGTAGTAAAATACAAAGATTCTCTGGATGCCTGAAAATTCTGACCTGCCTGTGTGGTAGTATTTTTAAAAAGGTCTGTCAATTTGGGGTCCGAAGATTTCATGTCAATGTACAACATGTCGTTTACCTGCAATCTGTATGGTTCATTCTGTAACCTGTATATTGAATCCTTTACTTCTCTTTCTCCCTGAAAATAAACCAGATCCTTTTTGGGTACGCATGAGGAATAAATTATGGCTAAAACAATCAGCAGAATTAACTTTCGCATCGACATATTTTTGTGAACGGCAAATATAATTTTTAATCTCGTTAAGAACAATTATTTTTCCTTTATTTTCGCGTTTAAAACCTGTAGGATGCTTTTTCAATTCCTTACTTTTTTAAAGTTTTACTGGAGATCAGGTAACGTTCACAGCGTACATTCTCCCTTTGTATTTCAGCTCTATACCCAAGGTTTCAAATCCAAGCCCCCCGGTAACAATGAACTTCTTCAACGCATCAATCAATATAAGGATTCCCTTTACGGGGATAAAAGGGTTATTGAAGTAACGGATTTCGGAGCAGGATCGCGTGTTTTTAAAAGCAATACCAGGGAGATCAGGAAAATTGCGAAAACTGCCGGTATCTCAGCTAAAAACGGGCAACTCCTGATGAATCTGATACATTACCTGAAACCAAAAAGTATATTGGAAATTGGCGCTTCTCTGGGCATAAGTACAGCCTATATGGCACTTACAGCCCCAAATTCAGGAATTGTAACCCTGGAGGGATGCAAAGAAACTGCTTACATTGCCCAAAAACAATTTCGGGATTACAAACTTGACAACATTGATCTGGTCGCAGGAAATTTTGCAGACACCTTGCCAAAAGTTTTGGCTGAGCAGAATTTTGACCTGATCTTTTTTGACGGAAATCACCAAAAAACACCAACCCTGCAGTATTTTGATTTGTGTCTGAGGCAGGCCACAGATAATGCTGTCTTTATTTTTGACGACATACACTGGAATTCTGAAATGGAAGATGCCTGGAACCTGATCAAAGAAAATCCCAGGGTAACTGTATCCATTGATACCTTTCAGTGGGGACTGGTATTTTTTAGAAGCGAACAGGCCAAACAAAATTTTACATTAAGACCCTGATCAAAAAAAAGTGATTTATTAACTACCTTTGAAAAAATTTTAATCAGCAATTCCAATTCATGAAGATATATACAAAAACAGGTGATCACGGTGAAACTTCTCTTTTTGGAGGAGAAAGGGTAAAAAAATTCAATATCCGTCTCGATGCATATGGAACGATCGATGAATTGAACAGTTTTATCGGACTGATCCGATCCCAGGAAATTCCAATTAAACTAAAAGAAAATTTAGTACAAATTCAATCAGAACTGTTTACAATAGGAGCCATGCTGGCAACACCGCAGGATAAAGAAAAACTAAAAAGTGGCAAAGACCGACTCGGTATCGAGAAGATCGGACAAAAAAACATCGGACAACTGGAACACTGGATCGATGAAATGAATGAGGCCTTACCCGCAATGACACATTTTATATTGCCCGGAGGGAACAGTGTTGTGTCATTTTGTCATATCGCACGGACCGTCTGCCGGCGTGCAGAAAGAATCATAGTCCAACTGCATCAGGATGAACCTGTTAATGCCGATATCATCGCATATACCAACCGCTTGTCCGATTATCTTTTTGTCCTGGCACGAAAATTGAACTTTGATTATCAACTGGAAGAAATACCTTGGAATTCAAAGTAATATCTTACAAAACAACACGTTCTTTACAAGTTTAAATTATGTAAAAAAAAAGCATCAAAAAATTTGCTTATTTGTTTAATAAAATTACTTTTGCAAAAAAACCAAAATTATGTATTGGACTTTAGAATTGGCATCTTATTTAAGTGATGCTCCATGGCCTGCAACCAAAGATGAACTTATTGATTATGCTATCAGAGCCGGTGCTCCATTAGAAGTAGTTGAGAATTTGCAATCTATTGAAGATGAAGGCGAAATTTACGAGACTATTCAGGAAATTTGGGAAGACTACCCGTCAGATGAAGATTATCTTTGGAACGAGGATGAATACTAAAAATTAAAAAGTCTCATAAGAGGCTTTTTTTTTGCTTAATTTTGACCCATCAAAATCAAAAAATACCTAATCATTTATTTTATATAAAATGAGTTTATTAAATTCTATTCTCAGCGTCTTTGTTGGTGACAAAAGAAAAAAAGACCTGAAACAATTACAGCCTATTGTCATTGAAGTAAATTCCTTCAACAAACAATTTGAAAATATGTCTCTTGATGGGCTTCGTGATAAAACACATCAATTCAAACAAAAAATTAAGGAGGCCAGGCAGGCGCTGGAAGATCAAATTGGAATTTTGAAAAGCGAAGTTGAAACTGCCGGTATAGACAGAAAAGAGGAAATTTATAAGGAAATTGATTCCCTTGAAAATGAGGTATACGAAACTACCGAAAAGGTCTTAAATGAAATTCAGGCTGAGGCCTTTGCCCTGATAAGGGAAACTGCCAGAAGATTTTATCATAACAGTACCCTTGCGGTGAATGCAACGCCATTCGACAGGGAGTTGTCTGGTAAAAAATCCTATGTAAGCCTGGAAGGTGACAAAGCACTCTGGAGCAATTCCTGGGATGCCGCCGGAAAACCCATAGTCTGGGACATGATCCATTACGACGTTCAGTTGATCGGTGGAGCCGTACTGCACCAGGGAAAAATTACGGAGATGATGACAGGTGAAGGAAAAACCCTGGTGGCAACCTTGCCCATATACCTGAATGCACTGGCCGGGAAAGGGGTTCATGTTGTTACGGTTAATGATTACCTTGCCAAAAGGGACGCCGCCTGGATGGGCCCCCTTTTTGAGTTCCACGGCCTTACTATAGACTGTATTGACTTGCACCAGCCCAACTCTGTTGCCAGGAGAAATGCGTACAATGCGGATATTACCTATGGCACGAACAACGAATTTGGTTTCGACTATTTGAGAGACAATATGGCTCACACACCTACCGATCTGGTGCAACGGCCTCATCACTATGCCATTATCGATGAGGTGGACTCTGTACTGATCGACGATGCAAGAACCCCGCTGATCATTTCAGGGGCAACCTTGCATGGCGACAGGCATGAGTTCAGCGAACTAAAACCAAAAGTAGAAGAAATAGTTAGCCTGCAAAACAAATACCTGACCGGTATATTGGCTGAAGCCAAAAAATTGATCGCTGAAGGGAATACCAAGGAAGGCGGTTTTTTATTGTACAGGGTTTTCAGAGGGCTGCCAAAGAACAAGGCACTCATCAAATTTTTAAGCCAGGAAGGTATTAAACAGTTGCTGCAAAAAACAGAAAATTTCTACATGCAGGATAACAACCGCGAAATGCCTAAAATAGACCAGGAGCTTTACTTTGTCATTGAAGAAAAGAACAACTCGATCGATCTTACTGATAAAGGAATTGCCTTTTTGGGAGGAACGAATATGGAAGATCACTTCTTTGTCTTGCCGGATATCGGAATGGAAATTTCAAAGATCGATGCCTCAGATATAACTATTGAAGATAAAGTAAAAGCCAAGGAAGATCTTTACAGGGATTTTAGCATAAAAAGCGAAAGAATTCACACGCTAAATCAACTTTTAAAGGCTTATACACTTTTTGAAAAAGATGTTGAATACGTCATCATTGAAGGTCAGATCAAAATTGTTGATGAACAAACCGGACGTATCATGGAAGGCCGCCGTTACAGCGATGGCCTGCATCAGGCTATCGAAGCCAAGGAAAATGTAAAGATCGAGGCTGCTACCCAAACCTACGCTACCATCACCTTGCAGAACTACTTCAGGATGTACCGAAAATTAGCCGGTATGACCGGTACTGCGGTGACAGAGGCAGGTGAGCTTTGGCAGATCTACAAACTGGACGTGGTTGAAATTCCAACTAATGTTCCTTTGATCAGGGATGACCGTGAGGATCTTATATATAAGACCAAACGCGAAAAATACAATGCGGTAATTGACGAAATTGTAAATCTGGTAAACAACAAAAGGCCGGTACTCGTCGGCACAACTTCCGTAGAAATTTCGGAATTGCTCTCGAGAATGCTGTCCATCAGAAAAATTGAGCACAATGTACTAAATGCAAAATTGCATAAAAAAGAAGCTGATATCGTTGCCTACGCAGGGCAACCGGGCGTTGTGACCATCGCCACGAATATGGCGGGTCGTGGAACGGACATCAAGCTATCTGCCGAGGTCAAAAAAGCAGGCGGACTAGCCATCATAGGTACAGAACGCCATGATTCCAGAAGGGTCGACAGGCAGTTGCGCGGTAGGGCGGGCCGACAGGGAGATCCCGGAACTTCTCAATTCTATGTATCCCTGGAAGATAACCTGATGCGTTTGTTCGGTTCCGAAAGAATAGCAAAAATGATGGATAAAATGGGCTTGAAGGAAGGAGAAGTCATCCAGCATTCCATGATATCGAAATCCATTGAAAGGGCTCAGAAAAAAGTGGAGGAAAATAACTTCGGCATACGCAAACGTCTGCTGGAATATGATGATATCATGAATTCTCAGCGTGAGGTTGTATACAAAAGAAGAAGACACGCGCTCTATGGTGAAAGGCTGCAGCTGGACATTGCAAATATGATCTATGATACCTGTGACGCCATCGTCAGGGAAAATAAAGCAAGCAATGATTATTCCAATTTTGAATTTGAATTGATCCGCTTCTCCTCTTCTACCTCCCCTTTTACGAAAGAAGAATTTGCTGCCAAGGATGAACAAACCCTGATCAATGAACTTTACGATGTTGTTTATAGCCATTATCACACAAGAATTGAACTCAATGCAATTTCTGCCTTTCCTGTTATCAAGGATGTATATGAAAATCAGGGGAATCGTTATGAAAGGATCATGGTTCCATTTACTGATGGGATAAAAACCCTGCAGATCGTGACCAATTTAAAAGAAGCTTATGATACCCAGGGCAAGCAACTGATGGTGGATTTTGAAAAAAATGTAACCCTTGCCATTATTGACGATGCCTGGAAAAACCATTTGAGACAAATGGATGACTTGAAGCAATCCGTTCAGAACGCAACTTACGAGCAGAAAGATCCATTGTTGATCTATAAATTCGAAGCTTTTGAGTTGTTCAAAAAAATGCTGGACACCGTGAACAAAGAAGTACTTTCCTTTTTGTTTAAGGGCGCCCTGCCAAGCAAGAGTCCGCAGCAGGTATCTCAAGCCAAAGAACAGGTTCGGGAAAAGGTACAGTTGTCAAAGCCCGATTTTGAAAATTCCGGCAGAGAATCTCAGGTAAATCAAACACAGCAACCTCAGATCACAGAAACCATTGTGCGCACAGAGCGCAAAATTGGCAGAAACGAAAAGGTTACCATTAAAAATATCAATAACGGCCAAAGTCAGTCGCTGAAATTCAAACAAGCCATTCCATTGATTAGCAGCGGGGTCTGGGTATTGATGGATGAGGCCTGATTCATAAATCGAATTCTTTGCTAAGGTGGCTTAATAAAATTAAGCCACCTTTTTTTTTGTGTTTGAAAACTTCATTTTAAAAATAAAGTATACATTTGATCCTTGGATACCTTACAAGGATTTAATGACAAAAGTTTTACAATTATTTATCTATATTTCTTTTTCCGTGACTGTATGCTCAACCATGTATGGGCAGCAAAAAAAAAACGAAACTGAATATTACAATTGGTTTGATGAAAATCTTGGGTCAGAAAATTCAATTCTTTTTAACGGAACCCGTCCCTCTGAAAATACCAAATCAAAAGATGGAAGTCATAAGTATTACATGAGCCCTGCCTTTATTTCCGGCAATATCGTATATCGGGATCAGCCATTTTTTAACACCCCGATAAAATATGACATACATGAAGATGAAATTATAATAAACCTCACATCAGGCACAAAAAGTAGTATAATTAAGCTTATAAAAGCAAATGTGCAGCGCTTTACCCTTCAAAATAAGCAATTCATTCAAATAGAGGATAGTGAACAAATGTTTTTAGTAAATGGTTTCTATGAAGTTCTTTTTGAAAGTCCTGATCTGTCACTTTATAAAAAACACCATAAAACAAAAAAAGAAAGAATCGTTCATAAAGAAGTTTACACCGATTATAAGGAGGAGGATGTCTATTTGATGCACAGACTTGGTAAATACCATGCAATTTCAAATAAAAATGATCTCATTAAAATCCTCCCTGAACACAGATCAAGCATTAACAATTTATATAAAAAAAATGATAAGCTCCGGAAGTCTGATTATGATGCTTTTTTAAGTAAAATTAGTAAAGATCTGGCAGGTTATCATTAATAATGCAATTCATGAGCCTTACTAAACTATTTGCAATTTTTTTTATCTTTTTCATATCTTTTTCCTTTGCTCAGAATGATAGGGACAAAATTTCTATTCAATTCGAAAATGTCAAAAAAATTGATGTGATGCATCAGATTGAAAAAATATCGGCTTACAGGTTTTATTACCTGCCTGAATGGCTTGATTCTACTCTTGTCAGTGGAAACTATACGAATGTGTATGTAAATACCGTTCTGAATGATATTTTTAAAGAGACTGTTGTAAATTATTATATTACTGCTGATCAAAAAATAATTTTAACGAGCAATAGTTATATCAATGACAATTTGCCCGGCAATTTTTTTTCGGATGAGTCCAAACAGAATGATCTCCCCCCGCCTGTCTTAATAAATCAGCAAGTAATAACGAAGCAAACCGGAACAGAAACCATAAGAATTGGGAAAGAAACTAAAGGTATCAAACAAAAAAAATACAATCTGTCAGGATATGTAAAAAATGCTGTAACCAATGAATCCATTGCGAATTTGGTAATTATGGAGTCAGGAAAAAATATCAATGCTGTTACTGATATTAATGGATTTTATACGATCGACCTTCCATCCGGCGAAAATATACTGACCTTGAAAGCCCTGGGAATTGAAGAGCTAAATAAGAAGGTGATCATATTCAGTGATGGCACTTTGAATTTTGACCTGGTCGAAAATCCTGAGCTGCTTGAAGAAGTGTTTATTGAGGCAGATAAAGATAAAAATGTACAGCAGGCCATAACCGGCGTTACTCAGATTAAGGTAAAGGAGATCAAGACAATTCCCATGGTGCTCGGTGAAAGGGATATACTAAAAGTGGCTACCACTATGCCCGGTATAAGCACCGCCGGAGAAGGCGCATCAGGATACAATGTACGCGGAGGAAAAACAGATCAGAATTTAATCCTTCTGGATGGCGGAGTAATATACAATCCAAGTCATTTCTTTGGTTTTTTCTCGGCATTGAATCCTTTTACCACAGGAGAGGCAAACATTTACAAAGGATTTATTCCTACCAAATTTGGAGGCAGATTATCCTCCGTTTTTGACATCTATACAAAAGAAGCAAACAACATAGAGATAGCCGGTGAAGGAGCGATAGGCCCGGTTACCAGTAACCTGACATTAGAAATACCTGTTATAAAAGAAAAGGCCTCACTAATCATTGGCGGGAGAGCAACCTATTCAGACTGGTTACTGGAAACACTCGACGAACCTTCCCTGCAAAATAGCGAAGCTTCATTTTATGATCTGATCTTTAAATACGATCACAAGATCAATAAGAAAAATGCAATCCATGCTACAGGTTATTACAGCGATGACAATTTCAGTATAACATCTGACTCTATTTATGGTTACAGCAACAGGCTGTTTACGCTTAAATGGGATCATATTTTCAATGAAAAAAATCAGGGCAACTTGTTGGTTACCAATTCCGAATATCAATTTAATATTGCTTATGACGGGGTGTCAAATACCGATTTTGATCTGAATTATGTGGTAAATGAAACCCAAATAAATTTGAACATGCTTTCTGATCTAAGCCCTAAACATAAATTGGAATACGGATTAACCAATAAGCTTTATAATAACGAACCCGGTACCATAAAACCTGCCGGAAATGAATCGATCGTAGTACCAATTACCATAGCCGATGAAAGGGCACTTGAATCTGCAGTTTATCTGGGTGATAATTTTAAAATAAGTGAAAAGCTACTGATCGATATTGGTGGAAGGTATTCATTTTATGCATTTTTAGGAGAAACCACACAAAAAGAATACGCAGAAGGTTTACCAAAAAATACGGGTACGATAACAGATACGCTTTATTACGATAAAAATGAGGTTGTGAAGACTTATGGTGGGCCTGAATTCAGGGCTTCGGCCAGATATTTTATAAATCCAAGTCTGTCTGTAAAAGCTAGTTTTAACTCGACATACCAATTTATTCACACTTTATCAAACAATACGACTGCCTCTCCCACAGATACTTATAAATTGTCAGATCTCAATATCCTCCCAGAGCAAGCTAATC
Organism: uncultured Flavobacteriaceae bacterium; assembly: GCA_963816075.1. GTDB lineage: Bacteria > Bacteroidota > Bacteroidia > Flavobacteriales > Flavobacteriaceae > Namhaeicola. The sequence continues at coordinate 48,390 of CAWFJI010000011.1, forward strand.
AGGTTTCATTAGGTCTCTACAAAAATTTTGACGGTAACCGATATGAATTAAGCCTGGAAGGCTATTTAAAGGAATCAGAAAATATTGTTGATTATAAAGTTGGTGCGGAATTGCTTATGAACCAAAACATAGAAACTGAAACACTGCAAGGTGACGGACAGGCATATGGTATTGAATTCCTGCTGAAAAAGAATCATGGAAATTTAAATGGCTGGTTATCATACACTTATTCACGGTCATTGATAAAATTTGACAGTGAATTCAGTGAAGAGAGGGTAAACAATGGGGAATACTTTCCTTCAAATTATGACAAACCGCACGACCTGAGCTTGATCCTGAATTATAAAATCACAAAACGTTATAGTGTTTCTTCCAATTTTATCTATCAATCCGGCCGTCCTGTTACCTATCCAATAGGTAATTACGATTACAATGGATCAACCTATGTCTTTTATAGTGATCGAAATGAAAACAGAATTCCTGACTATTTTAGATGGGATATTGGATTAAATATTGAAGGAAATCACAAGATCAAAAAATTGGCTCATAGTTTCTGGAATATATCTGTTTATAATGTTTTGGGAAGAAACAATCCGTATTCAGTATATTTTGTAACAGAAGAAGGCAAGGTAAAAGCCTATCAGACCTCAATTTTTTCGGTACCTGTACCGACAATTACGTATAACTTTAAATTTTAATTTTTTTATTAACTCAGAATCGAAATGCATAAGAATCATTCAAAAATATACCAAATTTTGATAGTCCTTTCTGGCATGCTCTTTCATTCCTGCGTTGAAGAGATCGATGTACAAATTGATTCCTCAGCATCAGGCTCTGGTTGTTGAAACAAGTATAACCAATGAATATAAAAATCAAATAGTCCGGTTATCTAAATCCTATGGTTTTGAAGAGAGCGGGAGCTCCCCGGAAACCAATGCAACCGTATATATTGAAGAGGGCAATAAACAAATAAAATTCACTGAAAATGAACCAGGAATCTATACTTCTGTAATTTCATTTGCAGCCCAGACGAATACACCTTATAAACTCTTTATTCAAAGAAGCAATGGAAAAAAATACGAATCAATCACTGAAGAAATTAAAGGGGTTACAAGTATCGACAGCCTGTATGTAGAAAAAACATTGGATTATCTCGGGAATGAATCTGTATCTGTCTTTGTTGATAGTTATGATGCAACAGGCAATTCAGTTTATTACCGGTATGAGTACGAAGAAACATATAAAATTGTTGCACCCTACTGGACACCCTTCGATTTAAATGTGCCTTCATTACAGCCGAAAACTATACCTAAAACCTATGAACAACGGGAGTGTTATGGTACAAATGAGTCTATTAAGATCATTCAAAAAGAAACCAGTAATTTAGCTGAGGATAATGTTTCTAAATTTGAAGTACTCTTATTAAGTAAACAAGATCCTAAAATAAGAACCAGATACAGCATTTTAGTCAAACAATATGTGCAGACTATGAATGCCTTTAGTTATTACCAGACTCTGGATAAATTTTCAGGATCAGGAAATATTCTGTCACAAAATCAACCCGGATTTGTTCAGGGTAATATTATTTCAACTGACAACCCCGAAAGTGATAAAGTTTTGGGTTTTTTTGAGGTGGTATCTGTATCTTCTGCCCGTGTATTTTTTAATTACTTTGACCTCTTTCCAGACAGTATTGAACCTCCGTATTTTGTAGAGTGCCAAACAGGCGCTCCTGATCTGTTTACAACAATTCAATATATCATGCAGGAAAAATCAAAATATGTTGCCGACAATCCCAATTATCCCAATCCGCTTAATGAAACCGAAGGCCCCTATCTTATTGTTGATGCTGCTTGTGGTGATTGCACGAAATTAGGCAGCAATGTAAAACCGGATTACTGGGAGGATTAAATAACTATTACTATGAAAAAATATTTGTTTATTCTGCTGCTATTTTTCGCTTACAATGGGGTGAATGGTCAGGTTATATCCAATATCGTTGATAAAAAAACATACGAATCGATTCCGGCAGAAAAAATTTATCTTCATTATAATACTTCACTGCTCTTTTCTGGTGATTATTTGTATTTCAAAATGTATTGTCTGGAGGAACCTTCCCTGCAACTGAGTATGCTAAGTAAAATTGGCTATGTCATTCTTATAAATGAAAAGAAGGAAAAGATATTCAGTCAAAAAGTATATTTGGAAAATGGAGAGGGATCCGGTGATTTTTTTATTGATACCAATGTGCCTTCAGGCAAATACAAGCTCATTTCATATACAAATTGGATGCAAAATAACGCGGAATAATAACTACTTTCAGGCTGATATTTGCATTATCAACCCTTTTCAGGAAAATCAGTCTGTATTTACTTCTAAAAATTCCCGGGAAAAACACGAAATAGAAGAAATAAAACAACCTGAAAGTCAGGGTGAAATCAGTATTTTAGAACTTAAGACAGATAAAAAAGTCTATGGAAAAAGAGAACAGGTTACCGTTGAAATCTCATCACTGGCAGATACGCTGTGCTTTGGAAAATATTCTATATCGGTAAGAAAAAAACTGCCTTTGAAAACTCCACCAATAATTCAATCTCCTGTTGTCAGTTCAATAACTGTAAACAAGAAAAATATTGGTCTCCCTGAAAACAAAAATATCCATTTACCTGAGATGAGAGGTGAGTTGATCCATGGCAAAATTATTAATAAGTCAAATAACAGTCCTGTAAGTAATGTTCCTGTTGCATTTTCAATACCCGGAGACAATTTTGTTTTTAAAGTAGCAAGAACAAACAAGGATGGTATCTTCTATCTGAATATTGAAAATAAATACTTGCAAAATCAGGCTGCAATCGAAATAATGAACAGCAAAAAAGACAGCTCCAAGGTGGTTTTTGAGCCATATACTGAAATAAATTATGGTGATCTATCTTTTTCAGAATTTTCAATATCAGCAAAGGATAAGGATTTGATTTTGCAACATAGTATCTTCAATCAGATCGAAAACGCGTATAGTGCAATCAGGACGGATAGCTCATTCACTATCCCGAAAAACCCGGTATTTTTTGGGACCAATACAACAACTTATCAATTGGATGACTATACGAGATTTCCTACAATCAAAGAAACTTTAGTTGAAATTGTCAACAAAGCATATATCACACAATCAAAAGGTAAGAGTTACCTGAATGTCAGGATTTATGATGAAAATACAATTGCGAGCCAGTTGCCACTTGTACTCGTGGATGGGGTTTTTATCAGTAACCATGAGATTTTGTTGGCATACAATGCCAGAAGGATTAAAAGTATTCTTGTTTTCGACGAAAAATATTTTTATGGTGGTGAAGTGTTTGCAGGGATTATATCCTTTGAAACCCTTGATGGAGCTTATGTTAAAGAAATGGTAAGCAGTAATGACAAATTTGATTTATTCAAACCCACACAACAAAAAACATATTTTATACAAAAATATGATGAGCCGGGAACTTTCCAACGTATTCCTGATTACAGAACCCAACTTTTATGGAATCCTCAAGTTTTCATCAATAAAAAAAACAACTTGTTATCTTTCTATACATCTGACAACAACGGTGATTTTGAAATTTCCCTAGAAGGATTTACCAATACAGGGAAGCCAGTGAGTTTGAGTACATGGATCACTGTCGATTAGCTGGAATACGTTTTTCGGTTAGTAGCCTGTTAATCTTGTTGTTTTCAGTGTATGAAAAGTATTCCAGATAAACAATTTCTCCAGGCAATTCAAATTTGTTCAGGTACGGTTTAAGATCTTCTCTTTTGATTTTCTTTGTTCCTTCGATAACAAGTACCAGCTTTTCTCCAAGTATATCATCCGGTATGGATGTGAAAAAGTAAGGCTGTTCGATTAAATTTTGGATTTTTTCTTCCAGCATTTCCGGATAGATTTTTATTCCGCCTGAATTAATTACGTGATCAATTCTACCGAGCAATCTGAAGGTGCTTTTACCGGTTAATTCAACAATATCATTCGTAATAACCGGTGTATCTGTAATTTTTTTTGCATCAATGATAAGGCAATCTCTGTGGTCCTTCGAAATTTCTACTTCAGGCATTATTAAATAATCTCTATCGCTAACCCGTGCATATTTTTCTTCCAATACCATAAGAGCCGCGTCGTTCAATGGTTTCACGGCTATATGTGTGATGGTTTCGGTCATACCGTAAGTAGCAAAGATCTTTGTTTTCTCATTTTTTATCTTTGCTGCCAGCGGAACAGAAACAGCAGCACCACCTACGATCAAGGTTCTTATTTTGTATAGGTCCTCCAGGGAATTTTCGAGCTGGAGCGGCACCATGGCGGCAAAATCATAGCTTGAAGTTAATCCTCTTAACGGACTTGAAGCCGGCTCGACCACATCGAGTTCCCAACCCAGTATCATAGCCCTGACCAACATCATTTTTCCGGCAATATATTTGGTCGGTAAACACAACAATGCTCTGGTTCCTGCAAACAGACCAAAAAAATTTCCGGTTGCCAGTGCCGAATTTACCATTTGCACCTTGCCCAGTTCAATTACTTTCGGCTTTCCGGTTGAGCCTGAAGTCATCACCTTTATTTCCTCAGATTCGGAGAACCACTGCTCTAAAAAAACGGCTGTTTCGTTATCGAATAATGGTTTCAATGCCCTGACTTGCTTTGAATCCGCACAAGGCATTCCATTGATCCTGAAATCATGATGTACCTGCCCTTTCATCATCAGTCATTAAACATTGCGGGAAAGGTTTCTTTTGTGCTTTTACCCAGGATCCTGAGCTTTATAACAGAACTTAAAAACCCCAAACCATATCCGAAAAATTGTATCAATACGGCAAGAACACTTGCCAGACCGAGGGTGATGCTTTTTCCCTTCAGGGAAGCATCTAAAAAAACAAGGGCAAAATACAGCAGAAAAAATAAAATAAAAAAATGGTACCCTAAGGCCAGAAGGAGCAGGGAAATGATGAGTAATATGATAAAAAGTGATGGAAACCAGTAGGTAATTCCTTTCATTTTAGGATACATAGCCCCAAGCACCGGTCTTGCCGCTCCAAAATTAAATACCTGCTTAAAAAACTTATCCCAGCTCGTCCTTCTCTTATGGTATACCAAGGCTTTGGGAAGAAATTGTGTCGTAAAACCTTCAGACCACAAGCGGTTGGTAAATTCAATATCCTCCCCAAAACGCTGGGCTGCGAAACCCTTGGTTTTAATAAATGTTTCTTTGGAAATACCCATATTGAAACTTCTGAGCTGAAATTTTTTCTCTTGGCTTTCGCTATTTCTGAGCCCTCCGGTACTCAGGAATGAGGTCATGGCATAACTGATCGCTTTCTGGATCAACGTAAATGAGGGATGGGCTTCATCAGGTCCGCCAAAAGCATCCGTGTATCTCATTTCCAGGCCTTTAGCAACCTCATCCAGATAATGGTCTGATAACAGACAATCCGAATCGAGAATAATAAAGTAGTCTCCCTTCGCCCTGCTCATGCCATAATTTCTCGAAAGACCCGGACCTGAATTCTCCTTGGCCAGGTACTTTATATTGAGTACACCTTCAAATTTTTTTACAACTTTGGCAGATAAAAGTGCTGAACCATCTTCAACAACCACAACTTCCGGTTTATTCACACTACCCTGATCCACAATGCTCTGCAAGAGTTCTTCCAGTTCATCCGGGCGGTCAAAAACAGGTATGATGATTGAAAAATTCATTACACGAAAAAAAGATTATAAAAAAAGGCTTCAGTGAAGCCTTCTTGTTTATTCTTTATTAAAATTTTCCATGATCACATCGCTGATTCCCATATTAGAGAAACCGCCGTCATGGAAGAGATTCTGGAGTGTCACTTTTTTTGTCAGATCGGAAAAAAGTGTGATCGTATAATCAGCACATTCCAGGGCAGTGGCATTTCCTAAAGGAGACATCTTTTCGGCATAGGCCAGAAAACCACCGAATCCTTTAACTCCGGTGCCGGCCGTTGTTGGCGTTGGTGATTGTGAAATGGTATTTACCCGGACTTTAAAATCCCTTCCAAAGAAGTAACCGAAACTGCGGGCAACAGATTCCAGATAGGCTTTGTTATCGGCCATATCATTGTAATCAGGAAACACCCTTTGTGCTGCCATATATGATAAAGCCACAATGGATCCCCATTCATTCATCGCCTTTCTATTGTACAATACATTCATGACCCTGTGGAAAGAAAGCGCTGAAACATCCCATCCCTTTGCCGTAAAATCATAATTTGAATTTGTATAATGCAAACCCTTCCTTACATTGACGGACATGCCGATGGAATGCAGTACAAAATCAATTTTGCCTCCCAGTATTTCCAATGATTTCTCAACCAGATTCTCCAGGTCCTCCATAGAAGTTGCGTCGGCCGGGATTACTTGTGAATTTGTTTTTTTTGCGAGCTCATTGATCTCGCCCATTCTCATTGCGATCGGTGCATTGGTCAGAACAAAAACTGCCCCCTCTTCATGGGCTCTTTCAGCCACCTTCCAGGCTATTGAGTTACTGTCCAAAGCGCCAAAAATAATCCCCTTTTTACCTTTTAATAAGTTGTACATATCTTGTGTTTAAAATTTGACTTAATGTTTGCCTAAAATACAAAATTACAGGATTATTTTAACAAAAGTGCTTTTTAAGAAAGAAGCTGCCTGGCATGGGCCACCGCAGAACTTGTAATTTCTTTTCCCCCCAGCATTTCCGCCAGTTCAGCAATACGCTCCTCCTCGTTCAACCTCTTTATATTTGATTCCACAAGTGCTTTATCAACACGTTTAAAAACTTTGTAGTGCACATCACCCTTAGCTGCAATCTGAGGCAGGTGTGTGATGGTGATCACCTGCATATTTTTGCTCATTTGCTTCATCACAGCAGCAATTTTATTAGAAACTTCTCCCGACACACCCGTGTCGATCTCATCAAAAATGATGGTGGGCAGGTTTGAATAATTGGAGAGAATATTTTTTATCGCCAGCATGATCCTGGACATTTCACCTCCGGAAGCAATTTTTTTCACTGCTTCAAAGCTTAAACCCTTATTGCTCGAGATCAGCATTTCCAGTTCATCTTTTCCATTTGGAGAAAAATAATCAAGTGGTTTGAGACGAATTTGAATCCGGGTGTTCACCATTTCAAGTCCGGTCAGTTTTTCATGCAGCTGATCCAGAAATACGGGAATGGCAGCTTGTCTCCGGGCAGATATTGCCGATGATATTTTCTCCAATTCATCCTCCAGTGACTTAATTTCATTGCTCTTTGCAACCAGCTGTTCTTCCGCATTCAGCGTTACCTTTACGCGCTCTTCATAGCCGTGCTGAATTTGCTGAAGACCGGCTATTGAATTGACCTGGTGCTTTTTGAACAGATTGTAAATAATTTGTAACCTGTCATTCACTTTCTCCAGTTCTTTGGGGTCAGAACTAACAGATTCTGCTTCCCTTTTTATTTCTTCAAGCAAGTCTTTGGCCTCAATATACAGGCTGTTGGCACGGTCAGAAAATTGTTGAAACACCTGGCTGAACTTAGCGATCTTGTCTAGGTTATTTTTTGTTCTTAATAAATTATTTAAAGTACCAATATCCTCGTTATCACCCAATTGAATGATGTCAATTAAATTCAATCTGATCTCCTCAATATGAGAAAGTTTATTTAAACTTTCCTCCAGCACTTCCAATTCACCTTCTTTTAGAGCAGCATGCTTCAATTCTTCAAGCATAAAGCTGTTAAAGGAAAAATTGGCGTTTGCTTGTTCTATTTCCTTCTGAATGAACTCCAATTCATTTCTCAGGGTTTTCAATACTTTAAGCTTTGTTGCATATTCCCTGAGCAGGTCTTCATTCTTTGCCAGGGCATCAATTATATAGTATTGGTATTGCTGATCAGCCAGTTGTAAGGTTTCATGCTGGGAGTGAATATCGATCAGCTTTTCACTTAGCTCATTGAGAACCGGAAGATTGCAGGGGGTATCATTGATAAAGGCCCTGGATTTGCCATTGGGGAGGATCTCTCTTCTGATAATGGTTTTATCATTATAATCAATGTCCTCTTTCTCAAAAAAAGATTGCAAGTTATAGGCAGCTATATCAAAACCGGCTTCCACAACGCATTTCTCATTTTTGTCATTTAATGAGGCTGTATCGGCCCGCTTACCCAAAACCATAGACAAGGCCCCTAAAAGAATCGATTTCCCCGCTCCGGTTTCACCGGTTATGGTGCTCAGGCCTTTTTCAAAATCAATTTCAATAGAATTGATCAGGGCATAATTTTTTATATACAAGGTATTGAGCATCAGGATCTTGATTTTTATCGGAAGCAATAAATCTGTGAACGGTGTTGTACAACAAACTTAAACAAAAATCAGGCAATCTGGCAAGCCTTAAATTTTAATTTTTTGCCATTTTGGTTCAAAAGCAGGAAATATTTTCAGCAAAACTTCACGTAATTTGCTAGTGTCTACATTGGGTCCGCCGGAAAACACATCAACAATCTCATCACTTTTTGTATCCATAAAAACCCGGATCAAAAAAGTATTTGGCCTGTCATTAAAGATCTGTTCCAACATAATAACAGACCCTGCAATGGCCTTTTTTGCCTCGATCTGGTCGTCAGCCATCCTGTCTAGTCCCAACAGATGGTAAGTATACACTGCCCTTCTGTAATTGATAAAAACCGGTGACAAAAGATCATCATTTAACCGGTAACGGGTATAATTTCCGTCGATCTGGTTCCAGCCTTTGGCTCCACCCTGCTGGGCCTGATTCACCACAAGCTGAGCTTCCCTGAAATAGTTTTCCCCGCCCTGAAAAGCAAAGGAATCGGCATGATATCCCAGAATGGTATAGACATAAAAAGTCAACAGGGATACCAGATTGGATTCGTAATTGTTGCGGTTGTATTGCAAGGGTTGGTATTCCTGGTAGTTAAAAGAAATGTCGTTATCATTGAAGCTCAGCACGGGTGTCTTGTAAGCCGAGTTATAAACCGGACGCGAAACCTGAAGTTGCAGAGTTCCTTTGAACTGGTTAGGTTCCGGATTTTCAAGAATGTTGATGGTGATCGAACATTCGATCTTCTCCTGATTCTGAAAGGCAATATTCGTCCATTTTGTTTTATTCATAAACTCAAAAATGGCATTTTCCATGGTTGTAAAGACCTGCCTGTTTGAGACCCCGATTTCAGCCGCATTGATCTTCACGATACAATTCAGCTCTTGCCCCGATAAAATGGATACAAAGAAAAACAACAATATGAAAAATACCTTATTCATTTGTTTCTTTTAAGATCTCAGCAAAAATATCTTTAGCCACCGCATCCTTATTTTTCATTTCGAAATGAACAAGTCGCTCATTTTTATGAATAAGCGTTATTTTGTTTGTGTCTTTTCTGAACCCGGCGCCTTCATCTTTGAGGGAATTGAGCACCACCATATCGAGGTTTTTCCTTTTTAACTTGTCTTGTGCATTCACCAATTCATTGTCTGTTTCCAAAGCAAAACCCACTAAAAACTGTTTTTCCTTGATCTTACCTGCTGAGGCCAGGATGTCGGGAGTCGGCTGCAGGGCAATGTTCATATTTTCTCCGGTTTTCTTGATCTTCTGCGGTGCCACTTCCATGGGTTTGTAATCTGCAACAGCTGCTGCAAAAATGGCGATGTCCATTTGAGAAAAATGCTGATGAACAGCCTGGTACATTTCATCTGCACTGGTTACGTCAATCCTGTGAATTCCGGAAGCATTGGTTTTTAAAGCTGTTGGGCCCGTGATCAGCACAACTGAAGCACCCAGAATTGCGGCTTCTTCAGCTAGCGCAAAACCCATCTTCCCGGAAGAATAATTGCCAATGAACCTCACCGGATCAATGGCCTCGTAGGTAGGGCCTGCAGTGATCAGCACTTTTTTATTTCTGAGAGGTAATTGCGATAACAGGTCGTTTTCTATGAATGATACGATCTCCTCCGGTTCGGCCATACGCCCTTCGCCTACCAAACCACTCGCTAGTTCTCCATGACCGGGCGGAATAAAGATATTTCCGAATTGCTGTAATTTTTCTATGTTTTCCTGTGTAGCGGGATGCTGGTACATGTCGAGGTCCATGGAAGGCGCAAAATACACAGGTGATTTTGCCGACAGATACACCGCGAGCAAAAGGTTGTCGCAGGTACCATTAACCATTTTCGATAAGGTGTTCGCAGTTGCAGGTGCAATAACGATCAAATCCGCCCAGAGAGCCAGGTCGACATGGTTGTTCCATTCTTTTTCCCCTTCTTCAGTATAAAATGCGGAATAAACCGCATTTTTAGATAAGGTGGACAAGGTTAGCGGTGTTACAAATTCTTTGGAAGCCGGAGTCATCACTACGCGGACTTCCGCACCGGCCTTCACAAAATTCCGAACCAAAAACGCCGTTTTATAAGCAGCAATGCCGGCTGAGATGCCAAGTAAAATATGCTTACCTTTTAAAACAGACATTCAGATATTTTATTTTTCTACTTCAATTGGATTTCGGTAATAGATATCTCCGTCTAACCATTCTTTTACGGCGATCAATGTAGGTTTGGGTAATTTTTCATAAAACCTTGAAACCTCAATTTGTTCCTTGTTCTCAAAAACTTCCTCCAGACTGTCGTTATGCGTAGCAAACTCATCAAGCTTTTCCAGCAGTTCCTGTTTTAATTCACTGTTTATCTGATCCGCTCTTTTAGCAATAATAGAGATCGCCTCATAAATATTGTTTGTCTGGGCTTCAACCTTTGTTTTATCAAAGGTTACGGTAGTTTCCGGAGCATTCGTTTTTTTATAATCCTTCATTCCTGTTTTATTTAAATTAACGTATTGATAAAATATATCAATGATATTAGGTACTTGTTTGTAATTGAATTTTGTTGATCTCTTCCTGCGCCTTGGCCCTTTCTATTTCAATAGTCTCCATCATCGGATCGAGTTCTTTAAGTCTTTCCGATTGCGGATAATTTTTCTGAAACTTCAGATAGGCCTGCCTTGCTTCTTCCAGTCGTTCCCCTTTTTTAGTCAAAACGCTTTGCATTGCGAGCTCATAAGAAGACTTAAATTTGTAATACATCGCTTCCTCTCGGTATATAGAACCCAGATGTTCTTCATTGAAGATATCAAAAGCCTTCATTGCAGCAGTATAGTGCTCGGTATGGTAATACTGTTTTGCAATTTCGAAATCTTTCTTTTCCAGTCTGCCCGTGAGTTCACTGTAAATTTGATTCGCCATAGGAATTCTGGCTGATTCTGGGTAAGTGGCAATGAACCCTTCAAAAGCTTCCATTGCTTTTTTGGTATCCATCTGGTCTCTGCTGTATTTTGGTGCAGCCAGATAATAACTGTGAGCGCTGAGGTAGGCAGCTTCTTCAATTTTAGAACTGCTTGGATAATTGGCTATGAATTTCTCAAAATAGTAAGAAGATAGTTCATAATTACCGGTCTGGTAATAACTGTCTGCCATCATATACTGAATTCTTTCCAGTTGGGGCTTTCCACCATAAGGACCCACCAGCTTTTCATACAAAGGAATACATTTTTTGTATTCTCCTTCTGCATAAAGCTTTTCGGCCAAATCATACCTTTCAGCATTTTTGCCTTTGTTCAGCACCTTGCTGTATTCACTACAGCCGGACAAGGCAATCGCCATAAAAAAAATAAATACGAATTTCCTGATCATTTGCATGCGGCAAAAGTAAAACATATAAATGGATTATTAAAATAAATATTTAAGCCATCCACTTATCAAAAAAGCACTAAATGTATACTGTAAATGAGTTTGTTAAGGTTTATTTGCTGCCTGAGTTATCAACAGCTTTATATCGTTGTCAAACAAATAAAATCCTCCCTTGTCATCCCCTATCAAATTTATTTTATCTAAAATATTTCTTGCCAGGGCCTCTTCCTCAATTTGTTCACTCACATACCACTGTAAAAAGTTATGTGAGGCATGGTCTTTTTCTGAAAGTGCAATTTCAACAAGATCATTAATTGATTGTGATACTTTAACTTCGTGATCAAAGAGGGTTTTAAACATTTCTTTAAAGGAACCAAAAGACAAAGGTGGTGCTGTCAGGGCTGATACCTGTGCGTGTCCTCCTCTTTCATTGACAAATTTCATCAGCTTGAGCATGTGAAATCTTTCTTCATCACTGTGTGCGTACATGAAAGCAGCAACTCCCTCAAACCCTTGTTTTTCAGCCCAGGATGCCATAGACAGATAGATCTGTGAAGACTCAGCTTCAACTTGAATTTGCTTGTTTAACGCTTTTTCAATACTTGCTTTTAACATAATACTTATTTATAAATTTCTACAAAGTTACTAATTTTTTTCTGCAATTCAGGTGAAGCTTTTATCAATGGCAATCTTACGAATGGTTCGCAAATTCCCAAATGGTTCAGCATGGCTTTGATGCCCGCAGGATTACCTTCTTTAAAAATAAGCTGAATTCCGGGTAAAATGTGATAAAATTTATCGAATGCCTTTCCTGTTTTCTGATCCAGACCCTGTCTGATCATTTCTGAAAAATCAGGAAGTGCCTGACCCATCACCGAAATAACACCGGCACCACCTGCCAGAACTAAAGGCAAGGCCAGTGAATCCTCACCGGATATGACCATAAAATCCGCAGGCTTGCCATGTAACAACATCAATACCTGATCAAAGTTACCAGCAGCCTCCTTGATACCTGATATATTTTCAAATTCGTTCGCCAGTCTGAATACAGTATCCGGATCCATATTGGTTCCGGTTCTGTAAGGTATATTGTACATCAATATGGGTAATCGGCTCACTGAAGCCAGCGCTTTGAAATGCTGATAAATTCCTTCCTGAGTTGGTCTGTTGTAATAAGGCGAGACAGATAAAATAGCCTCAAATTTCTTCGCATCCACATGCTTTATCTGATGAACCAGACTTGCCGTATCATTGCCCCCCAATCCAAGTACCAGCGGTAACCTGTCTCTATTGGCTTTTATGATTCTCTCAACAACCAATTGCTGTTCCTCTTTTGTCAGTGTGGGCGTTTCAGCTGTGGTTCCAAGCAATACCAGATATTCCACTTTGTTGCCGATCTGGAACTCTACCAGCCTGTCCAGTGCCTCGTAATCCACTTCCAGATTTTCTTTAAACGGCGTTACCAGGGCAACACCCGTGCCATAAAGCTTTTTCATGTTTATCCTTTAATTTTCTGTTCTTAATAATTATTTTATCAGACCTGTTGATTCCTATAATGTTTACCGGACTTTCACGCAAATTTTACCGGGCATTTATTCTGTCAGATATATTCGTTTTATTCTTATTCAATATTCAATACTTTTTAATAATTTTATTGAATCTGTGTATTTCCCAATTGACAAGCTTATGCAAGGCAAAACCGCGTTTACAAATCTAAATAATTTAATAAAAAATCTATTCATATTCATACTAATTGCAGGAAGTTTTAGTTCGTGCAAAAAAGAGCAGATTCAAGTAAAAACAATCAGAAGCAAAACGCTGTCAGTTGACCAGTCTATTCAATCGGATACTGCCATATTGAATTTTGTTTTACCCTACCAGCAGACACTGGATAAAGAGATCAATGAAGTCCTGAGCTATGCCCCGGAAGTACTTACCCGGGAAGATGGAAAAATGCAGAGTTCGATAGGGAACATCTACGCCGACCTTTGTATGGAAAGAGCAAATCCTGAGTTCAAAAAATTAACCGGCAAATCCATCGACCTGGCCTTGTTTAACTTTGGCGGAATAAGGCAGTCTATCCCCAAAGGAGATATAAAAGTAATTGACGTATTTCAGCTGATGCCTTTCGAAAACATGCTGGTTGTTGCAGAATTGTCCGGGGAACAGATGGAAGCCCTTTTTCAATATTTCGAAAAAGAGAATTCTGCACACCCGATGAGCGGCGCACAACTCACTTTTTCTCAAGACACAATCTCAAAAATTCTGGTTCAGAACAAACCTTTTGATAAAAAGAAAAACTATTTTGTACTGACCAGCGATTACTTACAAAAAGGTGGAGACCAAATGGATTTTTTTAAAAATCCTGTAAAGTTATATGCCCTGAATTATAAGATCAGGGATGCCATCATCGATTATCTAAGAAAAACCGATACGCTAAAAGCTACAACCGATAACAGAATAATCATTCAATGAGATGCACAGACGCGAATTTATAAAAAATGCTTCCATAACAGGACTCCTGGCAAGCACCGGTGGACTGGCTTTGGCCGGTTGCACAGAAAAAAAGCCCGGGCAGATTACCATACTGCATACGAATGATGTGCACAGCCATGTGCTTCCTTTTGCCGAAAACCATCCTGAATACGCAAATTTGGGTGGTGTTGCGAGAAGGGCAAAACTGATTGAATCCATCAGAACAGAAAATAAGAACACCCTGCTTTTCGATGCAGGGGATATATTTCAGGGAACACCTTATTTCAACTATTTTGGGGGTGAAGTGGAATTTAAATTGATGAGCATGCTGGGCTATGACGCAGCAACCATCGGGAATCATGATTTTGACAACGGCATCGAGGGCTTGGATCTGCAATTGCCACATGCCAAATTTGATTTTCTCATATCAAATTACGACCTGAGCAATACTGTCCTCAACGGAAAGACTAAAAAATACAGGATTTTTGATGTGGATGGAGTAAAGATCGGGGTATTTGGTCTGGGCATTGCTTTGGACGGATTGGTATCGGCAAATTTGTTTAAGGAAACCAAATACCTTGACCCTGTGGAAATATCTCAGGAAATGACAGGCATCCTGAAACAACAGGAAAAATGTGATCTTGTTATTTGTTTATCGCATCTGGGTTATTATTATAAATCCGATCCCGAAAAAATCTGCGACCTGAATCTGGCAAAGAAGACCAGGGATATAGATCTGATTATCGGCGGGCATACGCATACTTTTCTTCCGAAACCAACACTTGTAAAAAATTTGGATAACCAGAACATGTTGGTAAATCAGGTAGGAAAATGGGGCCTGCATCTAGGCCGGGTTGATTTCTATTTCGACAGTGCAAAAAATGTGAGCACAACTGGAAAGCAAATACTTCTTTCTTAAATACTATGACTTCACAATATAAAGCTTCGCTTGATCTTCCGGCAAAAATAATAACCGGCCTGTTCCACATCCTGTGTATGTTCTTTGCTATAAAAGGAATGCTGCTGCCGGCCATCATCTTGTTCACAACGGATTTGATCTGTTATTTCCTTCATCCAACTGCCTATGAACTGAACAAAGAGGAATTGATCATCAAAAGACCCTTTAAACAGGTAGTCATAAAAAGGAATGATATAGCAGACATACAGTTTTTAACGGACGAGCAATTAAAATGGACGATCAGGTCTTTTGGTGTGGGTGGTTTGTTTGGTTACTTCGGATACTTTTACAACCGTCAGCTGGGCAGTATGCTATGGTATACCAGTCAACGAAAAAACCGAATTTTGATCCGGCTGAAAAATGAAGAAAAAATTGTTATCAGCCCGGACGATTCCTCTCTGTTCGAGTCCTTAAAATGGCGGGATCAGTCCGGGTTTAGTGAAGAGGAATAATTAAAAATCCGCATTGTCCTTCTTTTCAAAGTCTTTCAAGCGTATTTTTTTACCGAAACAAGGCGGTAATTCCGGCAATTTTGAAATCATCTTCGGTCATTTCTTTTCCCATATCATCAAGGTTACGGACTTGCTTTTCTATTCTGGAAGTGAAATGCAGGTTTTGAATCCCGGTTGCTGCCAACTGCAGCGCATTCGAAGGATTTACACCTCCGCCTGCCATAATCTGAATGCGATCACCAAACTGATGCTGCATCCATTGTATATTCAGCAATCCTTCGGTTACATTTTTTTTCATACCCGAAGTAAGCAGCCTGTCAAAGCCCATTTCGATCAATTTTGAGATTCCTGCCTCCATCCCTTCGATCAGATCAAAGGCGCGATGAAAGGTGACTTCCAAACCATAATCCTTTGCCTTTTTTAATAATGTAAGATTTTCATTTGCAACATTATATGAAGTGTCAAGAACTCCAAAGACCACCCCTTTGGCACCTGCAACGGCCGCTTTTTCTATATCACCTTCCATCAGTCCCAGTTCAGTTTGGGTATAAACAAAACCTCCCTCCCTGGGCCGTATCATGACATGAATCTCTGCTCCGCCCACTTGCACACAACGCTCTATCAGCGAAATGCCCGGCGTTAATCCACCCACGGAAAGAGCCGAACAAAGTTCAATTCTCTTCACCTTAAATCTGTTGGCTAATATGGCGCCATCAACGGAATCTGTGCACAACTCAAAATTCATGTCATTGATTTTCTTTTCTGAAATAGGCTGCATCAACCATTCTGTTCTCGTCTTTGGATCGCAATGCATAATTAAACCCTTCATAAACTGCATAAGCGCCCGTCTCACCATTTTTGTTCATGGCAAGAAATCCCACCTGTATCTGGTCTATATTCTTATTCATTTTGATTATCCTTTGCACCGCCTCTTTACAAGCCTCCTGAGGTGTACGCCCATTTCGCATCAATTCAACTACGATAGCACTTCCGGCAATTTTTATGACTGCTTCTCCTACTCCCGTAGCACAGGCTGCCCCAATTTCATTGTCCAAAAACAGGCCGGCGCCTATGATGGGAGAGTCACCTACCCTGCCGTGCATTTTAAAGGCCATGCCGCTGGTCGTGCAGGAACCCGCCAGATTACCCTGGTGGTCCATGGCCAGCATGCCTATGGTATCATGGTTTTCACGGTTGATCACCGGTTCGTATTTTGAAGTTTTAAGCCATTCCTTATATGCTTCCAGCGAGGCAGGTGTCAGCAGATCTTTTTCTTTAAATCCCTGTTCCAAAGCAAAGGCTTTTGCTCCCTCGCCAACCAAAATAACATGGGGGGTTTTTTCCATAACTTTCCTGGCTACAGAGATCGGGTTTTCTATATCCTGCAAAAACGCTACCGCGCCGCAGTTTCCATGGTGGTCCATGATACAGGCATCAAGCGTCACTATACCGTCTCTGTCTGGCAAGCCACCATAACCCACACTGGTAAGTTCGGGATCAGATTCAACGAGCCGAACACCCTGCTCAACAGCATCGAGGGCCGTTCCAGAAGCTGACAAGACCTTCCAGGCACCGTTATTTGCAAGCATACCATGGTCCCATGTTGAAATCACCAGGGGATACTTTTTTTCTTTGACACCATCCCTGGTTGGAACAGGCTCCTGCATACCGGCAAAAGAAGTATTGGTAATAAAGGCAGCACCGCCAAGGGCCGATAACTGAATGAATTTTCTTCTGGTTTTCATGGAAGGTTATAATTGGTTAATAAAGACCCATACATTTTCAAATACAGCGGGATGATTATGGATGTTACCTGCCGGAATACCAGCCGCTGGCCTGACAGATGAGCGGTTCAAATACCTGTAAAAATCTCTTTAAATGAGAAATCAAAAAACTTACACTTTCTTCATCTGCTCTTTTACCATTTTGACCTGGTCTTTGAGCATGCCGTGTTTGTCAAGACGTTTGGCTTCATTCAAATAATTTGCAGCCTCTCTCTTTCTTCTCTTGGTCAGATAAATACCGGCAAGCTGTAAATTCGCCATAGCCTTGTCATGATCCATGCTCATATCAAGCTCGAGTGCCTTCTTAAAAAATTTCTCAGCCTGGGTGAGGTTGGTTTGAGAAACCATGATCCCTCTTAAAAAATTATAATATCCCTGCTGCTTTTTAACTAGGGCAGCTGTAGGGTTTTTGATCAAATCCAAAGCTTTTGTGGCCCCGGGAAAATCCTGCTTTCTCAATTTCCAGAAGGCCAGTAAAAGGATCTCGTTCTTGAAATAGAAAAAAACAAAGATACCGGCCAGAAAAATGATCATAATTCCATTCCAGATATGACCCTGGGCAAATTCATATATGGACCAGATGAAAATCAGGACGGCTATGATTAACTTGATATTTTTATTGAACATTGCTAAAATTTATTTATGAAACGCAAATTTACACCTTTTAAAAAAAATGACTGTCATTTTTTCAGTCTTTTGTAAAAAAGCCCGATAAAAAGAACAAATTAAGAATAACTGACGGAATCTGAATAAACAAAATATTGAACTACTAATTTTTTGCGAATAATCAATATCAACAGGGTAATTTAGCCGTCATTTTTATCAATATTAAATAAAAAAACATAATTTTGTTGTGTATTAATAAAATATGAACTTCATCTCTTATTTGAATTGCGATCCTTATATGCTCATCAAATGTCCTGAGCATTAATTATTTTATTAGCCTGAAAAATCTATTCTTTTTAACATTTCAAACAACAACATGGAATTACCCTACGCAGAACCCTACAAATGTAAAATGGTGGAAATGATCCGGCAATCTAGCCGCGAGCAACGGTTGCAATGGATCAAAGAGGCCGATTACAATCTTTTCAACCTGACTTCAGAAAAAGTTTATATCGATCTGCTGACCGATTCAGGCACCGGAGCCATGAGTGATGTACAATGGGCAGCCATGCTTACCGGTGACGAAAGTTATGCCGGTTCAAAATCATTTATCCGGTTAAAGGAGACCATACAATCAATTACCGGATTTACTTATGTTTTGCCTACGCATCAGGGCAGGGCGGCAGAGAACGTTCTTTTTTCTGCTACAGTCAGGGAAGGCGATTACATACCCGGTAATGCACACTTCGACACCACCAAGGGACATATTGAATTTCGCAGGGCACACGCCGTTGATTGCACTATCGACGAAGCCTTCGACACTAACACAATGCATCCCTTTAAAGGAAATCTTGATTTGAATAAACTTGAAAAGGTGCTAAAAGCACATCCAAGAGAAAATATACCCTTTGTAATTGTTACCATTACCTGTAACAGTTCCGGCGGACAGCCGGTGTCTATGGAAAACATCAGGCAAGTATCTGCTCTATGCAAAAAATACGGTATTCCGGTCATTTTTGATGCAGCCCGGTTCGCGGAGAATGCTTATTTTATAAAACTCCGGGAAGCAGCTTATAAAAACAAAACCATCAAGGAAATTGCAAAAGAATTCTTTTCTTATGGTGACGGCATGACAATGAGCTCAAAAAAAGACGGACTGGTAAATATGGGCGGTTTTATTGCTTTGAATGATGAGGAGATCTATAAAAAAGCTTCTGTTTTCAATATAATGTATGAAGGTTTTCTCACCTATGGGGGCATGAACGGAAGGGATATGGCCGCGCTGGCAGTCGGACTCGATGAGGCAACTGAATTCGAGTATCTGGAAAGCAGGATCAATCAGGTACATCTTTTAGGTGAAACACTCAGCCGTTACGGTGTGCCGGTACAGCATCCTTTTGGAGGACATGCCATTTTTATTGATGCCAATAAATTTGTGCCGACCATACCTCGGGAACAATACAGAGCCCAGGCTCTGGCTATCGAACTGTACATAGTTGGTGGTATACGAAGTGTAGAAATAGGAACTGTACTGGCAGACCGGGATCCTTTTACGCGTAAAAACAGGTATCCGGAATTAGAGCTCGTCAGACTTGCCATACCGCGCAGAACCTATACCGACAACCACATGTTGTACGTTGCAGCCGTTTTGAAAAATATTTATGATACCCGGCATGAAGCTAAAACCGGTTACCGCATTTCTGAAGAGGCACCCATCATGAGACATTTTACCGCCAAATTTGTAAAGATCTGATACGCGGATTTTATAAAATTTTTAATCTATTGGGCCATGCCGGCGATCAGCTTGTTCAATATTTCTATGGCGGAGTCGCTGATCTTGGTTCCGGGACCAAAGATACCTGCAACACCGCATTCATATAAAAACTTGTAATCCTGTTTGGGTATCACACCTCCTGCAACGACCATAATATCCTCACGGCCATAGTCCTTTAAAGCTTCTATTACCTGAGGGATCAAGGTTTTATGTCCGGCCGCAAGAGAAGAAACGCCCAGTATATGGACATCATTTTCTATGGCCTGCTTGGCCACTTCCGCAGGGGTTTGAAAAAGCGGACTGATATCCACATCAAAACCGAGGTCGGCAAAACTTGTTGCCACGACCCTGGCTCCGCGGTCATGTCCGTCTTGTCCCATTTTGGCCACCATGATCCTCGGTCTTCGCCCTTCAAGTTCTGCAAATTTATCAGATAGGGCCAATGCCTTTTTGAAACTCATATGATTGCTTATTTCTTTTTTATAAACTCCGCTAATCGTTCTGTTCTGTGCCTTATACCTGCCAAAAACATCTTCAAGGGCAGATGAAATCTCACCCAGGCTTGCCCTCAATCTTGCGGCTTTAATGGACAGATCCAAAAGATTACCCTCCCCTGTTCCGGCACATTTCCTCAGTGCATCCAGCGCGCTGTTAACTGCTTGGGTATCTCGGTTCTTCTTGAGCAAATTCAACCGCTGAATCTGGGAAATCCTCACTGCAACATTGTCTACTTCCAGTATATTTAGGTCGTCGTCGTCCTCAATTACATATTTGTTCACCCCTACAATAACATCCTCTCCGCTATCGATCCTTGCCTGTTTTTTTGCCGCTGCTTCTTCTATGCGCATTTTCGGAATTCCAAGTTCTATGGCCCGGGTCATTCCTCCGTAACTTTCTATTTCCTGTATAAGTTCCCATGCTTTGTGTGCCATGTCTTCAGTCATCTGTTCCAGCAGATAACTCCCTGCCCAAGGATCGGCAGTTTTGGTGATATTCGTTTCGAGCTGCAGATAGAGTTGTGTGTTTCGGGCTATTCTTGCAGAAAAATCGGTAGGTAAGGCTATGGCCTCATCCAGGGCATTGGTATGAAGGGATTGTGTTCCTCCAAGGGCTGCAGCCATGGCTTCTATTGCCGTTCTGGTAACATTATTGTACGGATCCTGTGCGGTTAAACTCCAGCCACTGGTTTGGCAATGTGTTCTCAAAGCCATAGATTTTTCCTTTTTTGGATTGAACTGCCTGATCAGTTTCGCCCAAAGTATTCTCGCTGCCCTCATTTTTGCAATTTCTCTGAAATGATCCATTCCAACGGCCCAAAAGAATGACAGCCTCGGCGCAAAATCATCGATATCCAAACCCGAAGCAATACCTGTTCGGACATATTCCAGGCCATCAGCCAGGGTATATGCCAGTTCTATTTCAGGAATGGCACCAGCTTCCTGCATGTGGTAGCCTGAAATAGAGATGCTGTTGAATTTTGGCATGAATCCGGCAGTAAAGGAAAAAATATCTGCTACGATCTTCATCGAAGGAAGGGGTGGATAGATATAGGTATTCCGGACAATAAATTCCTTTAAGATATCATTTTGTATGGTACCTGACAACATGGCCAATGGTACGCCCTGCTCCTCGGCTGCCACGATATAAAATGCCAGTATCGGAAGCACAGCTCCGTTCATCGTCATGGAAACAGACATTTTATCAAGGGGTATCTGGTCGAACAATATTTTCATGTCCTCAACAGAATCTATGGCAACTCCTGCCTTTCCAACATCTCCCTGAACGCGCTCATGATCTGAATCATAACCCCGGTGTGTGGCCAGGTCAAAGGCAACAGACAAACCTTTCTGACCAGCAGCCAAATTACGCCTGTAAAATGCATTGCTTTCTTCGGCTGTCGAAAAACCTGCGTACTGCCTGATCGTCCAGGGCTGTAGGACATACATGGTTGAATAGGGCCCTCTTAAAAAGGGCTGCACACCAGCCGGAAAATCGAGATGTTCCAGCTCTTTTCCGTAATCCTTGTTTACAGGTAAACTAAGTTTTTTTAAATCCTTTCGTTTGATCATAACAAAATTGAATTTTCTTGTTCATTTATTCTTCCTTCAGCCGGTTCCTTTCGTACATTTCAGAAATTCTTCTTGGTATAACCGGTATGACTTCTGTTTCCATTTGCCTTTTCGGCAGAAAGGGATTTAGGTCCAGACTGTCCTTCATTTTATCAGAAGGATTGGGAAACTTATTGGAACCGAGCAAAGCCATACTTCCCTCATTGAAATTTTTCAGGGTAATTTCATTGCTTTCGGCTATTTTTCTTTGTATTGTACCCTTGTAAATCTGGTCAGCGAAACCTCCACCTTTTTCAATCTCTTTAAAAATGTCGAGGGCTTTTTGCGATAATTCCGATCTCAGTGCTTCGAGATAATAGGTACCGTTAAAAAAATCACCATTTTTGATATGACTCTCTTCTTTTAGTATGACCAATTGATTCCGGCTTATTCTGTTTGAAAAATCGTTCGATTTATGAAAGATTGCATCGTAAGAAACATTGCAAACTGTATCCGCTCCTCCAACAATACCAGCCATACATTCGGTACTCGTTCTGATCAGATTGACATTGTAGTCATAAATTGTTTTGTTGCGCAAGGTAGGTTTTACAGAAATTTTAATGGGGAAATTAATATCATACACCTCAGTTAAACTGCGCCACAATACCCTGAAGGATTGCAATTTTGCAATTTCAAAAAAGAAATCACTGCCCACTGCAAATGTAAAATGGAAGGCCTTCACAGCACGCAACCAGGTCTTATTGTCAATTTTGTCTTCCTGCTTCAGCTGATACAAATAATTCAAATATTCGTTCCCCTGGGCAAGTCCGTAGGCCAGCTGCTGTATCATGGTTGCCCCGGCATGCTGGTACAGGGATGTATCCACACCGATCACATGGCAAGATTCCGGCAAGACCCTCAGCAGCCTGATCAGAATCTCATGGTCTTTCTTTTTGTTAAAATACCAGTTTCCGGTCCTGAGCAGGTTGCCAAGAATATCTATATTCAAAAATATAATATACCCCTTAAATGCTGTGGCAAGTTCAATTATAAAATCTTCATCCAGGAAATCCAGAACAAAATGGAATTCACCCACCTTGAGCCCTTTTTCCTTTTTTATTAAATCTGCAAGTAATTTTGCATTAAACGGGCCCTTAGCTTTCCAGATAATGGTTTCGGCCCCAGTTTGCAAGGCCTTAATGGCAATGTGCGCAGCTATATTTTCTTTATCTATAAATACAGTTTCTGCAATAGTAAATGTACCTCCCGGAAGACTGTCATCTATACTTTTATACTCATCCCTGTGATAAAAAGGCTTGATCAATACACCTTCTTCAGATTTCGTCACTACAGTGCTTTGATAATCAGCACCTTTTAAGTCGAATTGTATTCTTTGTTTCCATTCTTTTGAAGATACGGGAGAAAATTCTTTAAAAAGACCTTCTTTCATAGTAATAAAGTTTATTGATCACCGAAGCCAGATATGTCTGCATTTGAAACTAACTTTTCCAAGCTATTCTTCCTTTTTTATCCTAACAGTACCTGAAGCATTTAAAAAACTTCCAGTCTATTCTGAAGTACTGTCAAATTCAATCAGAAAAATATCTTCATTTTGTTTTTTCATCTTGTATTCTTCTCTGGCAAATTTTTCAAGTGAATCCGGGTTTTTGAGGTTTGAGATCAGCTGCTTGTCTTTAGCTATCTCTCCCTCATAATATTCAATGGATTTTTCCATCCCATCAATTTCCTTACTCAGTTCCCTTTGGTTAACAACTGAATTTTCATCAAAAAAAACCATCCAGATGGCAAAGACCAACAAAATCAAAAAATATTTGTTACTGACAATCTTAAAAATTCTATTTTCTCTTAACTGCTGAAATGTCATTTTTTAGCGCTTCTTTTATAACTGTTTGAACTATATTGACGGCAACTGAGTTGTAATTGTCATGCGGGATGATAATGTCCGCATAGCTTTTTGTCGGTTCGATGAATTGTTCATGCATGGGTTTTAAAGTATTCTGATATCTGTTCAGCACCTCATCCAAATCCCTGCCCCTCTCTTTAATATCGCGTCTTAAACGCCTGATCAGTCTTTCATCGGGATCGGCATAAACGAAAAACTTCACGTCCATCAGATCTCTCAATGCCCTTTCGGTAAACACCAGTATGCCCTCAACAATGATCACTTTACTGGAATGGGTTTTTCGCGTTTCACTGATTCTGTTGTGTTCTATGAAAGAATAGACCGGTTGTTCTATGGTCAAACCCTGTTTAAGATCGCGGACATGTTCAATTAACAGGTCAAAATCTATGGCGGAGGGATGATCAAAATTTATTTCGGTACGTTCTTTATAACTGAGGTTGTTGTTTTCTTTGTAATACGAATCCTGGGACAATAAAGTAACTTCATTGGGAAGCAGGTCCTGAATAATCTGATTAACCACAGTTGTTTTGCCACTCCCGGTACCTCCCGCTATTCCAATAACAAGCATAAAAAATGGATTATGAATTACAGTCCATATGAAACCATGTCAAAGTTAAAAAATAGAATTTGAAATGATGTGCATTTTTAATATTTTCACAGTATAATAAATAACAAGCAACTGCATATTCTTGCATTATGTGAGCTATCTCTTGTAAAACTGATAAGCAGATCTGTTCGATATTCTGTAATTGTATGCCGTTATGCGGGCAATGGTTCATTCATAGAAAATAGTAGTATATGATTTGAAGATATCCTGTTGTATAAAAATTTCAGCTCATTTAAACTCCACTAAAAGGCCCTTCTTCCGTGAAAATCACTAACCGACTAAATAAAATCTCCAGGCTGAAACCATTGTCAAGCATCAGCATCTGTTTCTTATTCCTTTTAATTTCAGCCTGTAATAAAAAACAGGGTTTTTCAAAGAGCCATACCAAGGAATGGCCCGTTTATCTGGGTGATAAGCACAACAGTCATTATTCACAGTTAGATCAAATCAATTCTTCAAATATTAAAAACCTGAAAGTTGCCTGGGAATACAACACCGGCGATGCGGATACCCTGGGCGGATCTCAGATCCAGTGTAATCCCATAATCGTGAATGGAATTCTTTACGGCACCAGCCCGAAACTAAAAGTTTTTGCCCTGGAAGCCGCAACAGGAAAGGAAATATGGCTTTTTGATCCTTCGGTAGATACGGATTTCTCCATGAATGTCAACCGCGGTCTGAGCTACTGGGAAGAAAAGGATGACCAACGAATTTTGTTTACCGCCGGTGCTTACTTGTTTGCTGTAGATGCCAGGACGGGACTGCCGGTACAAAGTTTTGGTAATGCAGGCAAAGTTTCTTTAAAAGAGAAACTGGGAGAATGGGCCAGGGAGCTTTATGTGGTCTCAACCACTCCCGGCATTGTTTATGGCGATTTGCTCATCATCGGAACACGCGTTTCTGAAGGCGCCCAGGCAGCGCCCGGATACATACGGGCATACAATATAAAAACAGGTGCTGTGGCCTGGACTTTTCACACCATACCCAAACCGGGAGAATTTGGTTATAACACCTGGCCTGAAGATGCGCATAAAAGGATTGGGGGCGTCAATTCCTGGGCAGGCATGGCACTTGATGAAGAAAGAGGCATCGTTTATGTGCCAACCGGTTCGGCTGCATACGATTTTTATGGAGGCAACCGCAAGGGTGCCAACCTCTTTGCAAACTGTCTGTTGGCACTCAATGCGTCGACCGGTAAACGTATCTGGCATTTTCAAACAGTGCACCATGATATTTGGGACCGGGATCTTCCAGCGCCACCCAATCTGATTACCGTAACACAGGAGGGTAAAAAAATAGATGCCGTAGCCCAGATCACCAAATCAGGTTTTGTATTTCTGTTCGACAGAGAAACAGGAAAACCGTTGTTCGAAATAGTAGAACGTCCGGTAAAAAAATCAGATCTTGAGGGAGAAGAATCATGGACAACACAACCTTTTCCCCTCAGACCGCCACCCTTCTCGGGGCAAAGTCTCACAGAGGACAACATTACGAACATCAGTACTGAATCACATAACTATATTGCAGGCATACTAAAAAATGTACGGTCCGGTGAGCAGTTTATTCCGCCCAGCATGCAGGGTACTGTGATATATCCCGGTTTCGATGGTGGTGGTGAATGGGGTGGCGCGGCAATTGATCCCGAAAATAGCATACTGTATACCAATGCCAACGAGATGGCCTGGATACTCACTATGGTGCCGCTAAAACCTCTCGACAGTAAAAATCCAATGTCGTCTGGTCAGACTACCTATATCACAAGCTGCTCCATGTGTCATGGACCGGAAATGCGGGGCGATAAAACAGGTATGTACCCCTCGCTTAAAGGTGTAGGTAAAAAATACACCCCCGGACAAATTAGAGAAATTGTGGAAAAAGGTAAAAATTTTATGCCCTCCTGGAAACACCTCGGTGAAAAGCGCATGGAAGCCGTAATCAGTTACTTGTTGGGACAGCCGGAAAGCACTGATACGCATACCGTCAATCCGGATGAAAACGCCGGAATTGTGCCTTATGTTCATACCGGTTACAACCGGTTTCTGGATCCTTTCGGATATCCCGCTATGAATCCGCCATGGGGAACACTTACGGCAATCGATTTGAATGAGGGTAAAATCTTGTGGCAGGTACCTCTGGGAGAATTTGCAGAGCTGACCGCCAGAGGAATCCCAAAGACCGGAACAGAAAATTACGGGGGACCCATAGCAACAGCGGGAAATCTGCTCTTTATCGGCGCGTCCAAAGATGAGCATTTCAGGGCATTCGACAGAAAAACCGGACAGGAATTATGGAAATATAAACTCCCTGCCGGTGCATATGCTACCCCTGCAACCTATGAAGCCGGAGGACGGCAATATGTTGTTATAGCCTGCGGAGGTGGTAAGATGGGAACCAAATCCGGAAGCAGTTATATCGCTTTTGCCTTGCCCAGATCATAATGTGATGGTCATTGATCGTACTAATCAACAAAACCCAACTATTATTGAGATGATATCAAGGCACATTCCTTAATTTTTAAATTTGTTTTTTCTATTTTAGCTATCTTATAAATGCTTTTTTCCATGAAAAATATGTTCAGCAATGTTAAAGGAGATCTTTTCGGAGGACTCACTGCAGGAATTGTAGCTTTACCCCTGGCCCTTGCCTTTGGTGTTTCGTCAGGTTTAGGTCCGAGTGCCGGATTGTACGGCGCAATATTTCTCGGTTTCTTTGCTGCATTTTTTGGTGGAACACCCACACAAATTTCAGGACCAACTGCCCCCCTTACCGCCGTTAGTATGATTGTCATCGCTGGTATAGTTCAGGCAAATGAAGGAGATATAAACAGGGCCTTACCCGGAATATTGACCGTCTTCCTGTTGGCCGGTATACTGCAAATTCTCATGGGATTATCTGGCGGCGGACAATACATAAAATATATACCCTATCCGGTTGTTTCCGGTTTTATGACGGCCATAGGTTTGATTATTTTAATTACCCAGGCTTTACCTGTTCTGGGTTATTATCCGGAAAATGATCAGTCTTTGATTGACAGTATGAAACCCCTTGCCGAACAAAATATTCTTGAAAAGATACTTGATGATGAATCCAAAGAGGGTGTGCTTGTTTTAGAAGATTTCAGAGAAACGATCACCAGGGCAGAACAGATCACACCAGATGCCATCGATAAGGAGTCTGCTTCCCTGGCAAAAGCAAGTGCAAGCGGAGTAATAGGAGCTTTAAAATCCTTGCCCAGGGCTTTAAAGAATATCAATTTTCTGGAGTTGATACTGGCGATTTCAACCGTGTTTATTATTTATGGTTTTAAAAAAATCACTACCGCCATACCCAGTACGCTTATTGCCCTGTTACTGGTGTCAGGGGCGGCCGTTGCCTTAGGCCTGAACTATGTGCCCATCGAGAAAATACCGAGCGGACTGCCAATTCCTAGATTCGATATCTTTACCAATTTCGAATTCAATGTCATTTCTACCTATCTTTTTTCTGCCTTAACCCTTGCTTTTTTAGGCGCTATCGACTCCTTGCTGACATCAGTTGTCGCAGACAATATGACTAAAACCAAACACAATCCGAATAAAGAGCTGATCGGGCAGGGAATTGGAAATGGTATTGCTGCCCTGTTTGGAGGGCTTCCCGGTGCGGGTGCAACGATCAGAACGGTTGTCAATATTCAGGCCGGAGCCAAAACCAAATTATCCGGAATGGTTGCAGCACTTCTGCTCCTGATCATCCTTGTGGCTCTCGGACCGGTTGCTTCCAGAATTCCGGCGGCTGTTCTGGCAGGTATTCTTATTACGGTTGGGATCGGTGTGATGGATTATAAAGGATTGAAAGCCATACCCAATATGCCAAAGTCTGAGGTAGCGGTGATGATCATCGTAATGCTTCTGTCTACCTTTTGGAATCTTGTCTATGCAGTGGGAATCGGCCTGATCCTGGCATCGATCATCTTTATGAAAAAAATAGGTGACCTTACTAAAGCCGACTCAAAAGTCACAAAATTAAAAGAACAGGAACTTTGGGATGATGAAAAAGCATTTCCTGAAATACTGAAAGAGAAAGTTTTTATCAAACATATCAATGGCCCCTTATTTTTCGGGTCAACCAGTCATTTTCAGGAACTGGCAGCTCAGGTACCGAATGAAGCAAGTCATGTGATTTTTCGAATGG
The DNA here is from genome assembly GCA_963816075.1 of uncultured Flavobacteriaceae bacterium. Lineage (GTDB taxonomy): Bacteria > Bacteroidota > Bacteroidia > Flavobacteriales > Flavobacteriaceae > Namhaeicola. The sequence continues at coordinate 76,899 of CAWFJI010000011.1, forward strand.
GGCGCGTTCCTTATCTAGATCAATCGGGCCTATATGCCCTCGAAGAGGTACTGCTCGATCTTGAAAAAAGAAATATCCATCCGCTGATGGTTGGCGTTCAGCGACAACCTTTTTATTTGATGCAATCCATTGATATTGTGCCAAGCCTTATACCTGAAGATCATTTTTTTGAGACTTTTGGTGATTGCATCAAGTGGTTAGCTAATAACGGATTAGCCAAAATAAAGGAAGCAAAATAAAGATTAAATAAGCTGATTTCATCTTGAATATCAGATTAAGAGATGGCCTGTCAGGGGTTTAGCTTGAACATCTTATGACCTCTAGTGGTAAAAAACGAGGTTCCCAAGCTGAATGAATACATCCTTACTTGCCTGACCGATTTCAAGAACACCTTAGAATAGAAGAGAAAGGATATGGAATTGTTTCTTTTATGTCGGGGTGAGAGGATTCGAACCTCCGACCTCCGGCACCCCATGCCGACGCGCTGACCGGACTACGCTACACCCCGAATAAAGAATATCGCTTTTTGAATGCGAGGTGCAAATATAGCAGGAAGAACTTTGTCATACAATTTAATAAAGAACTTTTTTTCAGAAATTCTGACAGCAAAATTATGATACCATTATGATTTGTAAATTGACAGCAGATCAATTATACAGTGCAGCATATAAATTCAGTGAACATGCTATACACAGCCAGAAGATATAAGGCAGAATAAAGGTGCTTTTCCATCCCAGTTTCCGATATGAATACATGAAAAATGCAATGGTAACCAGCGTAAGCAGAAAAATGATCAGAAATGAAAATCCGAGCCAGTGCAGATTGAAAAAGAAATAGCCCCAGCTGATGTTCAATATCAGTTGTATAATATATAAACCGATAACAAAACGGGAATTACCGACAGAATACAACCAGGCCATAAAAAAAGAGAAACAGATCATAATGGTTGTCCATGCAAAACCAAATACCCATCCCGGAGGTGTCCATGGAGCAATATCCAAGTTTTTATACCAATCTGTCTGGGGGCCGTTTTGCATCAAAAAACCACCCAGTGCCAGCGCACCAAAGTTGATGATCAAAAAAAGAAAGATTAATTTGATGGTTTTTTTCATGATGGATTTGAATTATTAAGTATGTGTGAACGACGAAATTAGTAACATTACTTCAGTTGTTTGCAACAAAAAGTAGTTTTGTAGTTCAATTGCATTTATTTTACACTCACAATTCCGCAATCCATCTGAAAAATCTGACCGGTTATGGAACCCGAGCGCTCAGAGATCAAAAAAGTCGCAAGTTCTGCGACTTCTTCCGGACTCAAGATTTTCTTCAAAGGATGTCTATCTATCATTTTTTCTATCATCTGATCATTTCTCAATAAGGATTTTGCCAGGGGTGTATCAGTCAAAGTTGGTGCAATAGCGTTTACTCGGATGGTCGGTATAAATTCCGCTGCCAGCGATTTTACCAGTCCCTCAACTGCTCCTTTGGCCGATGCTATACTGGCATGAAAACCCATACCCATTTTTACTGCTACTGTGCTGAACAGCAAAATGCAAGGACTTGATCCGCTTTTAAGGTTTTCAAGATATTTTTGAATTACATGGACCGCCCCAAAGAAATTGATCTCCATGTCATTCATAAAATCTTGTCTGCTCAGTCTGCCAAAAGGCTTCAGAACAATACTACCCGGACAGTAAACTATGGCATCCAGTGATTCAAGTGCGGGGAGTTCATCTTTCAAAATATCGATCGCATAATGCTTGAGATGACCATGCTGAATGGGTGGTTCTGTCCTGCTAAAATTAATGATCTCACAGGTGGGTAAATTTTGTATGAGGATGGATTTACCAATGCCACTACTACCCCCTATTACCAATATTCTCCGCATGTTTAAACCTTTGGCATTTTATACAATTTCTTTTCTATTTTTCTTTTTGTTTCGGTTAATCTTTTCATGAGATCCATAATGTGGTCTTCTTTACTTTGTTTGTATATTTCGTTTAAAGACAAGATCAGATTTTTTACTTCCCTCGATGCCAGAATTCTGTCGCTGGCAGATCTGAATGAAAGCTTTTTGGTCTCAAATTCCCGGGCTTTGGCTAAAATATCCATGAGCTACTGTTTTATTGATTGATATATTGTTGCAATTCTGTTATTTTTTCGGGGGTATTAAAAACACCTCCGTAAAAAGCGGTTACGGTTGATGAGGTGTCATCCTGAATGCCTCTTGAAGAAACGCACAGGTGCTTTGCTTCAATGATCACTGCCACATTTTCGGTTTCAAGTATTTCTTTCAATTCGTTACCGATCTGTGTTGTCAGTCGTTCCTGTACTTGTGGACGTTTTGCATAATATTGAACGATCCTGTTCAATTTCGACAGTCCGATTACTTTACCGGATGAGATATAAGCAACATGCGCTTTGCCTATTATGGGCACAAAGTGATGCTCACAGTTTGAGTAAAACGATATGTTCTTTTCAACCAACATCTGGTTGTATTTATATTTGTTCTCGAACAGGGCAATTGACGGTTTGTTTTTTGGGTTCAATCCCGAAAATATTTCGTCTATGTACATCTTGGCAACCCTTTTGGGAGTGCCTTTTAAAGAGTCATCTGTGAGGTCCAATCCCATAACATCCATAATCTCAGCAAATAACATGGCAATGAGATCTTTCTTTTCCTCATCGGTAATCTCGAAAGCATTGTCTTTTAAAGGTGTGTCAACGCTGGTCATGATGTGCTCATCACCTATTTCATCAACTAAATATGAATCTGTATACTGATTGTTCACATAATCTGAAGTTAAATTCTCTGTTTTCATGTCGGGTCATTGTTAGAATTATAGATTACCATTGTAATTGCTTTATCAATTACATATACAAATATATACTTTGTTTAACTTATTTCCAAATATATTAAACAAAATAATTTGTTAAAATAAATCCAAGTATAATGAGTACCGAAATTCAGTATATTGCAGTATAAAAAACGGATTTGTTTTTTGAATTGATCCTTCTCAGATCAACTGAGTCAGGAAATGTTGCTTCCTGATATTTTTGGACGCTGATAGTCCATTCTTACTTTAAGCTCAGGAATAGAATACCCATCGAGACCATTGATTGCAGCAATTCTACCTTTAGACAAATTCACAAATCCATCCGCCTCCAGAAGCTCCTTTTCGATGTATATATTTTGAATTTCACCGATCACCAAAATGGTTTGATTTGCATTGATCACATACTCCTCCAAAAATTTCATCCCGATCTTAACCGGTGCTCTATTTACAAAAGGAGCAAAGAAATCTTCCAAAAAGATTTCAGACAGATCAGTCATATCAAATTCAGAAATTTTCTCATCATATTTTGCAGAAGTATGGTGTGCATCTGCCAATATTTCCTGGTGAATGTGGTTGATCGTGTAAAACTTTGTTTTTTTGATATTGTCGTAGGTATTTCTGATTACCGTTGCGGGGCGCAAAACAAAGCCCAAAAGTGCCGGATCAGAACCCAAATGCATTACCGAACTGAATATGGCAACATTCGATACCCCCTCAGCCGATCTTGTTCCGATCAAATTAGCAGATTTATAGCCAGAACAACTGTTGACCAGGTTGGCCCGATATAAATGATGGAGTTCTTCGATTTGATTTTTGTTAAAAAATACCATCAAAAACTCATAAAATTGTTAATGCTGACGTTCCTGGCCTTTAGATCAAACATCAGATTGTAAAGTCCGAAAAAGGTACGGTTGATATATATAAAATGTTTAGACCCCCTGTTCCCATTCATTTTCCTCAATTCGGTACTTTTTGCGTACCGCTCTCCCAGTTCAGCGATCTGACCAAAAAAAACCGGATCCGAGAAATCAAATTCATTTTTCTGAAATGGCCGGGTAAACAAACTCAGCAAATCGTGAAACATGATGGTAAAAAATTCTATTTCTTCTTTACTGTCTTCTTTAAGCAGAATTTCCAGTTCAAACAATTTGTTTCTGAAAATTTCCGGATTGTTGATATTTTCACTTTTTGCGAGTTCAAAATACGGGGTATAAAAATCCTGAGGTATCGTTTTAACACATCCAAAATCAAGTACGATCAGTTCTCCAGCATCAGAAACCAAAAAGTTACCCGGGTGCGGATCTGCATGTACCTTTCTTAAAATATGTATTTGGAACATATAAAAATCCCATAAGGCCTGCCCAATCTTATTTGAATGCGAAACGTCCCGGTTACCAGCCGCAAACTCGGAAAGATGTACTCCTTCCATCCAATCCATACTAATAATTCTTTCGGAAGAAAATTCCTCATAAAATCTGGGAAATTTAAGATTGGGAATGGAAATACAGCGCTCAGCGATTTCCTGACTTTGTTTTAATTCCAAAAAGTAATTGGTTTCTTCAATCAATTTATCTTCTACCTCTTTGAAGTATTTATCAGAGTCCTTGCCTTTGATATTGAACATTTTTACGGCCATTGGCTTTACCAGTGCGAGATCGGAAGAAATACTGGCCGCGATTCCCGGGTATTGAATTTTTACGGCCATTTTCTTTCCATACTTTTCTGCTCTGTGTACCTGACCAATGCTCGCAGCATTCACAGAAACCAGATTAAAAGAATCAAAAACCTGATTGGGGTCCTTTCCAAAATACTTCTTAAAAGTTTTCACGACCAGTGCAGGAGAAAGCGGTGGTACCGAGAATTGGGACAAAGAAAATTTCTCAACATAAGCCCGGGGAAGTATGCTTTTTTCCATACTCAGCATTTGGGCAACCTTCAATGCGCTGCCTTTCAAGCGCTTTAATCCGTCATAAATATCTTCAGCATTGCTTGCATCCAGGCGATCTTTTGCTTCCTGGTCAGGGTTGACGATTTTATCTCCATAATATTTTATATAATTCACACCGATCTTGGCTCCTGTTTGAACCAATTGCGTCGCACGCTGAATTTTTGTTACCGGAATGCTGTCTATGGCGTTCATTGTTTAACTTCAAATTTTTCTTTTACAAGGAATTTTCCAAGATCAAATAAGCTTTTAAAAACATTGGAATCAATTATATCAAAACTCGCAGCTACAGCCTTTTCAATTAAAATATCTGTTTTTTCAAAGCCAGGTGAACCATCCCTTAACCAGAATTTTAAAGTGAGCAGTAACTGGGCCCATGCCGTTTCTTCAATTGCCTTCTCTTGAAATTTTTCTATTTTTTCCTGCTTGAAATCGGTGATCTTTATATCAAGGCCTCTAACAAAATTTAAAAATTCTTTGCGCAATCCGGATAACTTTTTTAAGTCCTTTAAGTTTAAATTACCGCCATTGAGCGACAGCATAACAAAGCTGCGATTTGCGGAAAGATTCTCAAAAAATGTGTAATAAAAACTAAGCAACTTATTTCGCGCATCAAAACTTTGGTAATCCTCGCTTTTTCCTAATACGCTAAGGGTGTTTTCAAAAAAAATCGTAAATATTTCAGATTCCAGTTTCTGTAAGGTTCCGAAATACTGATAAAATTGCTGCTCATCAAAATCCTGTGCTTTGGCTAGGGCATATACAGAAACAGGTATACCGTGCTCCAAAGTATAATTCATGTATTTTGTTATGAGATCAGATTTGGATAAATTTTTTCTTTTAACCATAAGTTATCAATTTGATGCTGTAAATATACATATTAAATTTATTTTGTTTAACCTTTTTATATTTTTTTTAAACAGTAATTTGAAGAGCGAAATAATAAAGAACCATTTTCTCCATCTTAAACAAATCCGCTACTAAAAGCATGAGCTGTTTTTTTTTGTACATTTATACCTTAAAAATTCAAAAAAATGAATAAACGCACATTTATAAAAAAATCGCTGCTTGTATCGGCAGGAATAACGCTGGCTCCATCAATTTCTATGGCTGAAAGCCTGCCTGAATTGAACGCGTCTGCTGCAAACCTTTTTTCGGGGGATCCTGTTTTTGAATTGCCAAAAATACCCTATGGTTACAATGCTTTTCCCGATACCATTGATCCGCTTACCATGGAAATTCACCACAGCAAACACCACAAGGCTTATACGGATAATCTGAACAAAGCTCTGCTTGAAGGCAATATAAAAGGCAAGAACATAGAGGAAATCATGAGAATGGACAATCTGAGTCCTGCCATACGAAATAATGGCGGCGGATATTACAATCACAATTTGTATTGGGATATACTCACTCCGGGAGGTACCATGAGTGAAAAATTCAGATCAAAAATTTCTCAGGATTTCGGATCAACAGAAGCTTTGTTAAAAGAACTCTCTGAAGCCGGTGCAAAACGATTTGGTTCAGGCTGGGCCTGGCTTTGTCAGGATCAGGATGGGAAACTTTTTGTTTCTTCTACACCTAACCAGGACAATCCGCTGATGAAAGTTGCTGAGCGGCAGGGTAATCCGATTTTGGGAATAGATGTATGGGAACATGCCTACTACCTGAAATATCAGAACAGGCGCACAGAATACCTTCAAAATATTTTGAAAATAATAAACTGGGAAAAAGTTGCCGCTAAAATGGTATAGGTAAATTTAGTAAGCTACACAACATCATGAAAAGATTAATTCTGCTTGCAGTTCTTGTATCCTGTATATTGCAGAACGTTTTCTCACAATCCTTTGAAGTAAGCTCAAACGGCCGGCACCTGATGAAAGAGGGAAAACCTTTTTTCTGGCTTGGAGATACGGCCTGGGAACTATTCCACAGACTCAACAGAGAGGAAGCTGATTTTTACCTGAAGAAAAGAGCCTCGCAGGGTTATACCCTGATTCAGGCAGTCGCTCTTGCCGAATTAGACGGTTTGAATGTGCCCAATGCATATGGCGACCTTCCCTTAAAAAACAGCGACCCCACGCAACCCAATGAGGCCTATTTTAAACATGTTGATTATATCATAGACAAAGCCGGTGAAATGGAATTGACTATCGGCTTTTTACCTACCTGGGGGGATAAACTGTTTAAAGCCGGCTGGGGCCTGGGACCCGAAGTTTTTAACCCCATGAATGCAAAAGCTTATGGTAAATGGCTGGGAAACAGGTATAAAAACAGAAAAAATATTATTTGGATCCTGGGAGGCGACAGAAACCCGAGACAGGGTACCAACGATACCGAAGTCTGGCGGGCTATGGCAGCCGGAATAGCTGAAGGACTTGGCGGCTACAACAAAGCCCTGATGACTTTCCATCCCCAGCCCAATAAGGACGGGGCCAGCGAATGGTTCCACAATGATGAATGGCTTGATTTTAATATGTTTCAAACCGGGCATTGCCGCGACACCTCAGTTTTCGACAACATCCAGGGTTCCTATGATCGTGCTTTGATAAAGCCTGTACTTAACGGGGAGCCCATCTATGAAGATCATCCCGTTTGTTTTAATGCTGCCGATCTGGGCATATCCAATGCTTATGATGTCCGAAAAGCGGCTTACCTAAGCCTTTTTGCGGGAGCCTTTGGACATACTTACGGCTGCCACGATATCTGGCAAATGTATACCCAAGGAAAGGCAGCTGTAAATGGTGCTGCAATGGATTGGAAGCTTGCGCTGGATCTGCCGGGTGCCGGACAGATGCAGCACGTAAGGAATCTTATGGAATCACGTCCTATTCTTGATCGTGTGCCGGATCAGTCGATCATCGTTGAAAACAACCGGGCATCATATGATAGGATTCAGGCCACACGCGGACTTGATTATGCCTTTATTTATTCAGCCACAGGATTTCCATTTTCGGTTAAACTTGGAAGAATTTCCGGAACATTTGTTCGTGCCAGCTGGTTCAATCCGCGAAATGGAAAAACGGAAGAATTTGGAAAAATTGAAAACTCAGGAACAAAACAATTCGATCCGCCCGCTTCAGGATACGGACAAGACTGGATCTTAATATTAGACGATGCCTCAAAAGACTATCCGCTACCTGTAAATTCAAATGACAAAAAATAACAGCAGGAAAAGGAAATAACCGTAACCATTCTGTTTGTATTTTATAGGTCACTACGTACACTATCACAGTTTCCAGATGACTAAATAGGCATACACTTTGCCGAATTAATACCATAAAATTGTACTGCTTCTGATTTGGGCTCAGTTACTATTTTCTTATCTTCATCACCTCTTTTTGTATATGCCATAAATCACTCAGAAAATAAAAATATGAAACTCTTAGTAGAACGAATTCTTTCAATAGCCTTCATATCCCACTTTTCTGTTTTGTTTGTTCAAGGCCAGCTTCCAAAAGGATATAAAGGCAAACCTTACCAAGATTCTGTTTATGTTTCCGGAGCACAGCTTATTCCAGGCAGACTGGAATTAGCCTATTTTGATCTGGGTGGCGAGGGTGTTGCCTATCACGATACAACAACTTCCAATGATGGTTCTGCCCTCAACAGAACAGAAGGTCACTGGCGCCCCGGAATTACGGAATACACCGCTTTTTTCAGGGAAAATGAAGGGGTTGATATTTCGTATACCAAGGATTGGGCTGATTTTAATCACCCGAACAAGGTTGATCCGAAAGTAAACCAGCTTTATATTGGATGGCAGGAAGATGGAGAATGGACGAACTACACAGTCAGGGTAATTAAGCCCGGAAAATACAGGATTATTACCGTTTACGGGAACAAAGACAATAAATCGGAACTTTGGCTGAACGGTATAAAAGCTTGCACCTTAAAGCTGCCTGAAGATACCGGAAACTGGCACTACTGGACGCAGGCAACTGTGGGTGAAATTACTTTTCCCAAACCAGGATTGAACCTGCTAACTTTAAAATACAACCAGGGATCCAATCTTGCATACTTTGATTTTCTGCTGATCGAAGAAATTATAAATTAACAATGAGTCTTATGGATTGAAATATTGATTTTAAACTTAATTCCATTTATGAAACGATTTATACTTTTACTGTTTATACTAATAAGTCCTTCGATCGCCGGACAGACAGCTAAATTAAAAAATGATCCGGTTTGGCCCATGATCACACGCCAGGGTGATAAACTGTATGAGGGAGACAAAGTATTCCGTTTTATGGGACTTGCTGCACCGAATATACAGCAAAACGAATCTCAGATCCGCGTCGACAGAACCAACCGTTTCCCTGATGAATATGAAATTCGGGATGCGCTTGAAGGAATTCGTCGCGTTGGAGGCCGCGCAACCCGAACCTTTTCCCTGTCAGTTTACCATCCGGATGACAAGAACATGCCCGTATATATTGCCGGCAGGAGGCAATACAACGAAGAGGCCTTTCAGTGCCTCGACAGGGTGATCGCTTTGTGTCACGAATATGATGTGCGTCTGATCATCCCTTTTATTGCTTCACAATCCTTTGCTGGAATCAGGGGTGTGGATGAGTTTTCGGCTCTTGCCGGGAAGCCAAAAGGGGCATTCTGGACAGATCCTGAACAAAAGGCAGACTTCAAACACTTTTTGGATTTCATCCTGAACCGAAAAAATACTGTAAACGGTATTCAGTATAAAAATGACCCGGCTATACTCGCATGGCAACTGGGTAACGAATTCGGCAGCTATCCCGGCGACAGAGGCCTCAAATACGATGAATGGTCACCAATAATTCTTGACTGGAGTCTTGAAATGGCCGCATATATTAAAAAAGCAGATCCTAACCACCTTGTGATGGAAGCGGGTGGCGCTGACCGTGCGAAATTGATCGCTGATGATAATATAGATATAATCAGCGACCATCTATATGAATACTGGAACAAACAAGGCGGAAGACCCTGGGAATTGGCACCGATTGCCCTGGAATCCTATAATCAATGCAAAGGTAAAAAACCACTTATGATCGATGAGTTTGGGCTTGGTTCAACAGAAAATCTCAGAGAACTGATGAAAACAATTCGTGAAACCGGGATTGTGGGCGGGTTGTTATGGAGCATTCGCAGTCACCGCCGCGATGGCGGCTGGTATTACCACAACGAAGGCGGGACTCCTGTAAATTCGTTTCATGTACCCGGTTTTTCCGCAGGCTATGTATATCAGGAAACTCAGATGCTGGATCTGTTGCGGCGTGAATCCTATTTGATCCGGGGTGTAACACCGCCAGAGGTTGAAAAACCAACGCCTCCACCAGTACTTTTTGAGAATAAAGATGGCTTCACCTGGCGGGGTTCAGCCGGGGCTTCTTTTTATACGCTGGAACGTGCTCATTCCGCTAAGGGTCCATGGAAAATAATTGCAACTGGGCTTGAAGATTCTGTTTCGGCTGATGTTGTGAAATATGAACATTCAGAAGAGGCTTCGGAACCCCAGACCCTTTATGTGGATGAGAATACAGATAACGGAAAGATTTATTTTTACCGGATCAAGGCTGAAAACATAGCCGGTTCGACAGACTATTCACCGGTATTAAAAATTCAAAAATAACAGTTTAAAATTTCAATATGTACCAACCAGACAACAAGCGTTACGAAGAGATGGAATACCGCCGCTGCGGAAAAAGCGGATTAAAATTGCCGGCACTATCCCTGGGCCTGTGGCACAATTTTGGCGATGTGGATGTTTTCAGCAACTTTCAGAAGATCATCTGGAAAGCCTTTGACTCCGGGATCACCCATTTCGATCTGGCCAACAACTACGGACCTCCACCCGGCTCTGCCGAAAAAAACTTCGGTCTGATACTAAAAAGTGATTTTCAGAATTATCGCGACGAGCTGATCATCTCAACAAAGGCAGGTTATGACATGTGGCCAGGACCCTATGGCGAATGGGGTTCCAGAAAATACCTGCTTTCCAGTCTCGATCAAAGTCTGAGGCGCATGCAACTGGATTATGTAGATATTTTCTATTCACACCGCCCGGATCCGGATACCCCGCTCGAAGAAACCATGGGTGCTCTGGATCAGGCAGTTCGAAGCGGAAAAGCATTATACGCCGGAATCTCCAACTACCCTGCCGAACTGACTGCACGTGCTTCAAAGATCCTAAAGGAACTCGGTACTCCCTGCCTTATACACCAACCCAAATATTCCATGTTTGAACGCTGGGTTGAAAAAGACCTGCTTGAGGTACTCGAAACTACAGGTATGGGCTGTATCGCATTTTCACCGCTGGCTCAGGGCTTGCTCAGTAATAAATACCTGGGTGGAATTCCCGACAATTCCAGGGCTGCAAAGGCCCATGGGGCGCTTAAATCAACCCAGATCACACCGGAAATACTAACGAAAATAACAGCACTCAATACGCTGGCAGAAAAGCGTAGTCAGTCACTGGCGCAAATGGCCATTGCCTGGCTGCTCAGGGATAATCGGGTCACATCGGTACTTGTAGGAGCAAGCAGCGTTACCCAGCTTGAAGACAGTCTGCAGACATTAAAAAATAAAGACTTTAACCAGGATGAGTTAAAACAGATCGAGCAGATCCTTATCTGAATTTGTACTTGCCGTTAAATTTAACGTTTGGATACGGAATCAGGAAAACCGGTCGCTCTGTCATCCAGATTTGATTGGAATACTAAGAATTATTACCCTTGTGTTTGCAGCGGCGAACTTTTATTTTTAGATAAAAATAATCAGGATTTCGAAAATCCAGGATTTAGTTATATATGAAGAGAATTTATTTTATGCCATTTCTTATCCTGTGTTTGCTGCACATCACTGTTCAGGCACAACAGGACAACAGCGCCTTTGTTGCAGTTGAGAAAGGCCAGTTTAAAGTTGAGGGAAAACCCTATTATTATATAGGTACTAATTTTTGGTTTGGTGCCATACTCGGCTCGGAAGGCCGGGGAGGTAACCGAGAACGCCTGCTAAAAGAACTGGATCTGATGAAGGAGCACGGTATTGACAACCTCAGGGTTCTGGTGGGTGCCGAAGGTCCTGATAATATAGAATTCAGAACTACACCTGTACTGCAAAACAAACCCGGTATTTACAATGATACTTTACTGACCGGACTGGATTTCCTCCTGGCGGAAATGGGAAAGCGCAAAATGAAGGCCATACTTTTTTTAAACAACAGCTGGGACTGGTCGGGCGGACTTGTTCAGTATTTGAATTGGAACGAATACCCAAATCCTCCTGTCCTGGGAGAAGACAATGGTTGGGTTAAATACCAGGCCTATACCACACAATTCTATACCTGCGATCCCTGTAAAAAACAATTTCAGGATCATATTCGTTTTATTGTTGGCAGAACCAATCAGTATACAAAAAAAGCCTATAAGGATGATCCCGCGATCATGTCCTGGGAAATTGCCAATGAACCCAGGGTTTTTTCTGAAAAGAACAAAACAATTTTTGAATCGTGGATCAGGGAGACTTCCTCTCTTATCAAATCGCTTGACAAAAACCATCTCGTTACTACCGGGTCAGAGGGAGAAATGGGAAGTGAAAATGATATGGAACTTTTTACGCGAATTCATGCAGGTTCTGAGATCGATTATCTGACCATACACATCTGGCCTAAAAACTGGAGCTGGATCAAAGCCGATTCCATTGCTCAAACCCTTGAAAGCGCCATCATGAAAACCGATGGGTATATAGCAGACCATGCTCTTGTAGCCCGGCAATTAAACAAACCCCTGGTCATAGAAGAATTTGGTTTGCCTCGTGATGAGCATAAATTCAGTTTGGATGCCCCTACAACAAACAGGGACCGTTATTACGCCAATATTTTTGAAAAAGTCCTGAGCAGCGCAAAGAAAAATGGAATCATCGCGGGTGCTAATTTTTGGGCTTATGGCGGACTGGCCAGACCGCATAAAACCCGCCCATTCTGGAAACCGGGCGATGACTATATGGGAGATCCCGGTCAGGAAGAACAGGGTTTGAATTCGGTTTTTGATACGGATACTACCATGGGTATCGTAAAGGATTTCAATCAGAAAATCAGGTCCGCAACTTCCAAATAAACTGTCCACAAGAGAAGTCCGCGTAAAATAAAAAGACCAACAGAACAATGCTTGGCAGTTTGTATGTTTTCGCTTGATAAGTCTATGGTCTTCCAAATACCGCCTGATTCCTCTCTTCTTAATGCTCTTTTCCAATTTCATAGATGCTGCTCTGTCAATTACCTCAAATGAAATAACTAATTTCCATGGCAATCCACTCTTGGTATAAGGTTCTAAACCTGAATTATGACGGTATAACCTACGAACTAAATCTTGGGTTTGTCCACAATAGTACTTCTTTGTCTTTTCACTTTGTAATATATAAACATACATAGACAATTATTCAAATAAAAAAAACCTTGCCAGAAGCAAGGTTTTTGTCGGGGTGGCAGGATTCGAACCTGCGGCCTCCTGCTCCCAAAGCAGGCGCGATAGCCGGGCTACGCTACACCCCGTGATTCCATTTGATCAGATCAAAATAAACCGCTGCAAATATAAAACTAATCGTATACAATCCAAGCAATTTATTAATTATTCAGGAAGGCTAAGTCTGTATAATCTTTGGATGGCATCTGCGAGTTCCGAGATTCCAAAATTCCTGCTTTTCCTTATGCTTTCTTTGCCGAAAAAGTAAACAAGAACTGTTGGTTCAACAAAAACATTACATGAAGCAGCCAGCGCGGCATTGAATTGCATATCCACAAAATAAAAGGGCATACGCGGAAAATCAGTTCTTAATAAATCCATGACTTTGGGTTGAACTGTTTCTCCAACCGAGCAGCTCAGGTTTGAAAAATAAAAAAGTACAGCCTCATGATCTTCTAATGCCTGTTCAAAAGCATTTTGAGAAGTAATAATTCGACAATCCATTTGTTATCAAGAAAATAAAAGCATAAAAAAATCACACAAATTAAGTGTATTTCGATGATTAAATTTGCGGCAGTGAGAGGAAATATTTCAGAATATCATTCCATATACTTCGGGAAATAGCTAAATTTACCAAACAAAAATAGCAGTTATTATGGGTAATGAAACAGAAAAAATAAAATGCCTGATCATTGGTTCAGGACCGGCGGGATATACAGCTGCCATATATGCCGCCCGTGCGGATATGAAACCTGTTATGTATACAGGAATGCAAATGGGTGGGCAACTGACCACCACAACTGAAGTAGATAATTTTCCCGGATATCCTGAAGGAGTAGATGGAAATGCACTGATGGAAGACCTGAAAAAACAGGCAGAACGATTTGATACTGAAGTCAGGTTTGGTGTGGTTACCCGGGTAGAATTCAGCCATGAACCGGGAGGCATCCATAAAGTGACTGTTGATGAGTCGAAGATCATAGAAGCCAAAACAGTAATCATTTCAACCGGCGCAACGGCAAAATACCTGAATATCCCAAGCGAACAAAGATTAATTGGCGGGGGAGTTTCGGCCTGTGCCACCTGCGATGGTTTCTTTTACAGGGGGCAGGAAGTTGTGGTTGTAGGAGCCGGAGATACGGCAGCCGAAGAAGCGACCTACCTGGCCAATATCTGCAAAAAGGTGACCATACTCGTTAGAAAAGACTATATGAGGGCCTCCAAAGCGATGCAGCGCAGGGTGGAGATCACAGAAAATATAGAGGTAATGTATAATACCGAAATTGATGAGGTACTTGGGGATCAGGTTGTTGAAGGAGTTCGGGTATTTAACAACATAAGCAAGGAAAAAAAGGTACTTCCTGTAACGGGAGTTTTTATAGCCATCGGACATACACCCAATACGGACTTGTTCAAAGGCATCCTTGATATGGATGAAGTGGGTTATATCATCACCAAAGGTAAAACCACAAAAACAAATGTTCCCGGTGTATTTGCCGCAGGTGATGTACAAGATAAAGAATACAGACAGGCGGTTACAGCTGCCGGTACAGGCTGCATGGCCGCCCTGGATGCTGAAAGATATCTTGGATCGCTGATATGAAATACAGCAATAAAAAATGCCCAGTCAGGGCATTTTTTATTTGTGGTAATGATCGATCGCAAGTCGCACGCTTCCATGCTTCATCAATAAATCATAAGCGAGTTTTTCGTCAATTTGCAATTCATTTTTGATCATCGCTGTGCCCCGTTTTACCAGTTTTTCATTGGTTAGCTGCATGTCGACCATTTTGTTTCCCCGTACCCGGCCCATTTTGACCATTACTGAAGTAGAGATCATATTGAGCACCAGTTTCTGGGCAGTTCCTGATTTCATCCTTGTGCTTCCGGTTACAAATTCAGGTCCTACAACGACTTCAACAGGATATCTGGAAACTGCAGCTACCGGCGAATTCGGATTACAGGTAACACAACCGGTAACAATACCGTGTTCATCCGCCTGTTGCAAACCACCAACAACATAAGGGGTAATTCCGGAGGCAGCGATGCCCACTAGTACATCATTTGTATTGATGTTGTACTTCATAAGATCTTTCCAGGCCTGTTCGGTATCATCTTCGGCTTTTTCAACAGCCTTTCTCAAAGCCCCGTCGCCACCTGCTATCAAACCGATTACCCAGTCCTGCGGTACACCAAAAGTAGGCGGGCATTCGGATGCATCCAGAACACCCAATCTGCCGCTAGTGCCCGCTCCTATATAAAACAACCGTCCGCCGGATTCAAATTTTTCAACGATTTTCAAGACCAGCGCTTCTATTTGCGGGATGGCACCTTCCACAGCAACCGGAACTTTTTTGTCTTCAGCGTTCATATTAACCAACAGATCATGAACGCTCATGTTTTCAAGGTCGTTGTAAAAAGACGACTCCTCAGTAATACGCTTAATTGTCATATGACCAATAATTTACTTTTTAATAATCAATAAGCCTGTTATTGTAATCAGGGCATTTACAGCTATATTGATAAATCCAAAATCAAATTGAAAAGCCGTAGCTAACCAATAATTAAGAATATATGTCAGTACCGGGGCCAATATACAGACCACAGGAACAAGTTTGTCCTTTATTTTTATATCGGTGAACATGCCAAACAGAAAGAGTCCCAGAAGCGGGCCATAGGTATATCCCGCCACTTTAAAAATGGTGCTGATCACATCTCCCCTGCTTGCAGAGAATGCTATAATAATTAGAAATACGATCAGAGAAAAACCAAAGAAAACCTTGTTTTTGATTTTCTTTTTCTCTTCACTCGACCTGCCGCTTATATTCAGAAAGTCATAGATAAAAGAAGTCGTAAGCGCGGTAAGTGCCGAATCTATGCTCGAAAAAGATGCTGCAATAATTCCTATCAAAAAACTAATTCCCGCCAAAACTCCCAAATAGTTGATTGCCAGGTTTGGGAACAGGGAATCTGTATCTAAAAACCTCCCATTCGGATCCAAAGGCAGATTTATTTGATTGGCTTCGGCGTACATATAAAGCATGATACCCAAACCCAAAAACAGGAATTGTGTAAAAGCGAGAAACAGACTAAAAGTCAGCGTATTCTTTTGCGCATCCCTCACATTTTTGCAGGTCAGCGTTTTTTGCATCATATTCTGATCAAGTCCCATCATGGCAATAGCGATCAGTACCCCCGATAAAAATTGCTTAAAAAAGTTGTTACCGGATTTCAGATCCCAGTCAAATACTTTAAAATATTTGTGTTGTGTTATCTGAGAAATTGAGTCTGAAAGACTGAGGTTCATGGAGTTCTTTATAGCCATAATCGCCAGCAGGACAGCGAGTATCAGAAAAAAGGTCTGCATGGTATCCGTCCACACGATGGTCTTTATACCGGATTTATGGGTATAGAGCCAAACCAGCAGCAAGATGATGATGACCGTAATAAAAAAAGGTATATTCAATCTGTCAAAAAAAGCAAACTGCAGAATTTTTGCAGCGAGAAGCAACCTCAGGGATGCACCGAAAGATTGCGAAACAAGAAAATAAAGGGAGCCCGTTTTATATGATACTTTTCCATACCGTTCTTTCAGATAAGCATAAATAGAAACAAGATTTAATTTGTAATACAGCGGTATTAAAACGAAAGTTATAAAAAAATACCCGACTACATTTCCAAGAATAAACTGAAAAAAATAAAATGAATTGTTTCCCACCATGCCCGGCAAGGAAACAAAGGTCACTCCTGACAAGGCAGCCCCCACCATACCAAAGGCAACCAAAAACCAGGGAGATTTTCTGTCGCCTGTAAAGAAAGTTTCATCACTGCGCTTTTTCGAAGTGAAGTGAGAAATCACCATAATTATGGCAAAGTAGGCTATGATGATGGAAAAAATAAGTACAGTGCTCAAACCTTAAATTTTTATCAAATTAAATTTCAACCCATAAATTTCTTTTGCTCCAGGGCCAAAGATTGTATCATGAATATATGAACAATTTGGCAAATCAAGACCATTGAATTTTCAGCAAGATAAGTTATAATTATTAATTACGCAAATAAACGCAAATAAACGCAAAAATAATTATACACCGAGGCAGTCGATAAAATAAAACGCATAAAACCGATCAGAACAAAATGTTCAGTTCACTAAAATAAAGTTTTACATAATTTCTATCCCTTTTTTTATAAACGGATAGAATATGGGATCGCCCGGGGGCAATTCTGTGATGATCTTGTGGATTTCAGTAATATCACAGACCGGATAGCGCTGAGCTATATTCAATTTATCTGAAGTGAGCAGAGAGACAACTGTGTTAGATGAAGCGATCATAACCCTTTTCACGAAAGAAACCTCATAACCAACCTCTGTAATTCCCTCTGCAGCATCCAATCCACTGGTACCCAAAAAACAAATATCTGCCTTTATATTCGACAAAACCTTGATCACATTCACACCTGTGGTCACCATGGCTTCTTTATTCAGTTTACCTCCGATGAGTATGACTTCAACACTTGGGTGTTCTGCCAGCTGCATGGCAATGGTCAAACTGTAGGTGTAGATCGTGGCATTGAGCTCAGGAGGAAGTAATCTCGCAAGTTCGAGATTGGTCGTTCCTCCGCTCATCAGTATCGTCTGTCCGTCCTTAAGCAGTGATTTAGCTTTTTCAGCGATAGCAATTTTGTTCTCTCTGTTGAATACGGAACTTTCATTATACGTATACAACTTTTGATAAGTGGACAAAGCGCCCCCATGTACCTTCAGGATCTTACCGTTATGAGCCATGTGGTTGAGGTCTCTTCTGATTGTGTCTTCAGAAACATTCAGTTCCAGGGCCAGCTCATTGGATTTGACGGTATTTAATTCCCTTATCTTTTCCAGTATATAATTCTGCCTTTCTTCTTTTAACATAACTAGTTTTTATTTAAAAATAATCAATTTAAACGGCCTGCAAACCCCTTTGTATGGTTATCTGCAATAAAACTATTGGGGATTTTTCATCTTTTTCTTCTCTTCGCTTTCTTTTTTCTTTAAAAGTTTTTGTGCCGATTTAATGCTATCCCTTTGTTCTTTGGTCATTAGTTTTTCTTCTTCAGTTTTTCTCAAACCTACTTTTTCAGAAAACTCCCTGGCATTGGCAAACTCAAAACGATAGGAAATACCGGCACCTTGTGTGTAACCCTCACTGTCAATGATATCGAACTGAACTTCGTTCTGGCGGTTATACACCTTCCCCATAAAGGTCTCGGCCTCATTTAAAGGCAACATCACTTCAACCTCTCCTACCACACTCGATTGCGTATTAGGCCCAACCGGAACCCCTACCTTACCGTTCACGATAACCTTATTTCCTAACCTTCCCGAAACCATGATGCCTAACTGATCATCGGTATCCACATTCTCTACCTTGTTCTGTGCAGCGACCTCATAATCGAGACCGATTTCAAAATTATCAGACTGAGTACCCAACACATTGGTTAAGATAGCCGAAGCCTGTTCTGCCATAGTCCCGGCAACAACCGAACCACCACTAAATTCTCCTTTACGAGAATCTGTATTCAAAAAAGATCCTGTGGCAAGCAACGAAAAGAACTGGGTAAGTTTGTCATCCGGATTTGCAAGTTTAAATTCCAGTTCTGAAGCCACCAGGGAACTGGCTTGGGGAATTTCTATATCAAAATCCAGCTGAGCTTCTGAAAGTGTTCCGCTTATCTGGGTAATTAAATTGACATCAATTTTTCTTGAACTGCTCAGCTCATCCAGAATAACGGCAGGATTTGCCTTGGTTTTATGTATTGCGGTAATATTGATCGATGCGTCCATCGGGTCTCCGTTCCAGATGATGGTGCCGCCCTGCTGAACTAAAAAGTTTTTACTGACAATACTCTTAAAAAGATATTCGCCGCTGTCGATCAACAATTCGCCGTACATTTCGAATTTGCCGTTCATATCGATACCCAGCCTCAGGTTTCCGTCACCCCTGCCTCTTAAAATACTTCCTGTTTCTTTATCTATGACAACTTCAGCCACAGCCTCCTTTGTAACATTCAAGTTGAAGTTCAGGTTAAGCCCTTTCATTTGCTGCATCATTACCAGTTTTTTGTATTCGTCCTCCAATTCTTCCTCAAAGGGATTAACAAAATGGATCAGGTTGGACTCTCCAACCGTACTCACATCGCTCAGAGGAATGATAAACTGGGTTCCCTTATTTGTTGTGGCTTGTACATCGATAAATAAATTGTCTACAGGACCGTAAATAGTGGTTTCCCCTTCGATCAGTCCGGTTCCATAATACAGTGCATCTTCATGTTCTTCTGTGTCTAAAACAAGTAAATTGTCACTTGAGATAAAGATATCCATAAACCACTTCTCAAAATTTTCATGTTTGATCTTCCCTCCAATAAGGCCCTTGGTACCCATTTTCGTATCCGTAATGCCAATAGTCTGAAAATCAAATGTTTGATCGTACAACAATATTTTGGAATAATCAGCAAAATCATATTCTACATTCAGATAGGGAACTTTAAGACCGGCATCATGAAGCAGGATCTCTCCATCGAAAACCGGGTTGTACAAATTTCCAAAAACATTGACATTACCTGATGCAATCCCTCTCAAATCTGAAAGCACAATACCACCCAATGGGCTAAAGGCATTCAACCTGAATTTATTCAATTGCACGGAAGCCAGGATCGTGGGTGTCTTTTGTTCAAAATCCACGTTACCTTTGATTTCTGCTGCTATGAGGTCACTGTTAACTAGGGCAGCATCGAATGTGTAATTGCTGAGATTTTCATTACCTTCTGCCACCATGGTAAAATCTCCGTAGTAATCACCGTTTATACTGAAATAATTGATGCTCAGGTCGGCAAGTGGTATGTATTTTTCATTTCTTTTCTGAAGACTTACCCTTCCATTGAGCTTGCCGTCGAGTCTCAGACTGTCAATAGGGGGGCTTATTGCATTGAGGTTTACATTCTTAAAGTCCAGATCAATATTTTGGGTAATTCCGCTCATCGCTCCGGATATGCCAATATTCTGATCTTGGGAATCTACGCTAATTTTATCTATGGCGAAATTCTTAAAATCCTTGTCAAATACAAATTTGTTCAAAGAATCGTCCAATTCATTGATGAACCAGACATTATCCTTATAGACAATCTCCGATCTTTTGAAACCGACCACAGAGTGACCTGATTTGTTTATGGTATGGTAAATACTCAAATCGTACTTTTCTGTCTTTTCTTTCCCGCCGATAAAATCTGTACGCATGAACAGGGTATCGTTCAAAGTAACATTAACCAGGTTAAAATTTGAAGCTTCATAATATTTCGTCCTGATGTTGTCTATACTCAATATGGCATTATACAAGGGGCTCTTGCTGTTGATCTGCAGTTTAACATTATCAAATTCGTTGGTGTAAACGCGTGCGTGCGATGACTTCACAAGGAGATTGATGTCATCATCATCGGAATTGATCTTGCCGCGGATAAAGGTATTTGAACCCAGCTCCAATTCCGGATTATAGATCTCCAGAATTTTATTGTAAATATTAAAATATACATCCAGATTCTGTCCCGGCGCAACTTTGACCCGTTTGTAATTGGCATAGAGGCTCCCCAGAGAATTTTTTGTAATATTGAGCAAATCTCCGTATTTAAAATTCCCAATAATTCTTCCCTCTATAATGTCCGGAGAATTGACCGAAATTGTTCTCACCGAAT
The DNA here is from genome assembly GCA_963816075.1 of uncultured Flavobacteriaceae bacterium. GTDB lineage: Bacteria > Bacteroidota > Bacteroidia > Flavobacteriales > Flavobacteriaceae > Namhaeicola. The sequence continues at coordinate 97,844 of CAWFJI010000011.1, forward strand.
CCCCGATTTCCGCAAGAACATGGAAATCTTTAAAAATATACTCGTCATTCTCATTGGTAAAAATTGCGTCCTGAAAACTAATTTCCCCATCGAGTGTTTCAATCGTATTTCCGGTCAGGTTGATATTGACTTTCCCTTTGACAATTGATCTCTCATATTTTTCAAACAAATGCAAGGGTTTCAGGTCAAGATATTCTACATCGGCCTGAAAGTCAAATCGGTAAATTTTTTTAGATAGATCTGCGAGGCCAGAAAAATTCATTTGTACATTGGGGTCTTTAACCACCAGCTCTCCTTGAAAATTTCTGTTCCTTAAAACACCGTTTACATCAATATTCTGATAAGTATATCCCCTGTATTCATGTTTTGAGATACTGCCAATGATAGAGGTATTGACGGAATTCAACGAAAATCCCTGCCCGTCAAATTTTCCCTGGAGCGAAGTTCTACCTACCATAGGATCTTTTAAATAACCACCCAGCCTAAAATCCTGCATGACCACGGTTCCTTTGTATTTTGTTTTATCCAGTGTCTGATAATCGGTCAGATACAGATCAGTACTCAATTTACCCAGGCCAGAATTGGAATCCATATTCAGGTTTAGCGTATTTTTCGTGAGCGCAAAATTTCCATAAGCCTCAAATATTCCAACATCGCTTAATGATACCGGCAGATTCTTACCGATGAGTCTGGGAAGTAAAATACTCAAATTCGAATAACTTGAAGAAAGCTTTTCGATATTCCCGTCAATAAAAAATTCATCCGTATCCAATATATCCTTAAAAACAAAATCACCTTTCAATACAGATTTTCTCTCTGTTCTCAAATCGAGATCATTGACCAAAAAATCGTTTATTGTGCCAACAAATTGAGAAGTAAAATATATGATGTCTTTTGTTCCAAACTCGCCGTAAATTTGGTTCAGATCCACCAGGGCAATGGATGATTTTTTGAAAATGGCATTGATCTTTACCCGTTCATTGAAATCACCCAGGTCATCTTCCCCATAACTCATGACAATATCCGCATCAAGAAAGGAATTTTCTGAGGTCAGATTCGTATGCCAAAATTCCATTTGGGTATCGGTATACTTGAAATCTGAATTAAAATCGAGGATCTTCAGCAGGTGGTTTTTGTCTATGGAAACACTTCTTATTTGCGTTTGCACTTCCGACCCTTTGATCGCAAAGTCATTCAAATCACCGCTAATGCCGTAATAATAGACTATGGGTGCTTCCCCTTTGTTCTGATCAAAAAGTTCATAGTTTATGTTCTCGAGTTTAATCTTCGGACTTGTCAAAATAAATTCAGGTCCTTTTGATTCCTGACCATCATCAAATAATTGGACGAACAGGGTCAGGTTATTGATCTCCTCATCCTTATATGTCTTCATATTCAGAAAGCCGTTTTCGAGGCTGGTCAAACCGAGAACAAATTTGTTTTTAAACAGGGAAGGAATATGGGATACAGAAGTCTTCGCCTTCTCGACATAGATGAGTGAATCGCCGTGATGGTCTCTGATAAGTACATGCACCAGTTTTACTTTACTCAGTGATGAAATATCGACTTTTTCAATTTGAATATTACTGCCATAAGTAGTGTTTACGTAATCCGTCAGCCTTTTTGCAAGGGAAGTCTGCACAGAGGGAAGAGACAATAAAAAGACGAGTACTACCAGAAGCAGTACTAAAAAGACCAGAACTCCGGATACTATTTTTTTAAATTTATTGATAAATAATTATCTAATTTTGTCCGGTTAAAAATACAATATTTTTTTTGCCCAAAATCCAAATAAATGGCTAAAAAACAAATAAATATATTGGCTATTGAGTCCTCATGCGACGATACCTCAGCGGCCGTACTGCAGGATGACAGGGTCTTGTCGAACGTCATCGCAAATCAGAAAATACACGCTGAATTTGGTGGCGTAGTGCCCGAGCTCGCCTCCAGAGCGCATCAGCAGAATATAGTACCCGTGGTTGAGATGGCTTTAAGAAAGGCAGGTATCAGTAAAAATGAACTCCATGCCATAGCCTTTACCAGGGGACCCGGTTTATTAGGCTCACTGCTTGTTGGAACATCTTTTGCCAAATCGATGTCGCTGGCACTTCAAATACCACTAATTGGTGTCAACCACATGCAAGCGCACGTGCTGGCTCATTTCATTGATGACGAGGAACAAAAAAAACCTCCCTTTCCATTCATTTGCCTTACAATAAGCGGTGGTCATACCCAGATCTTAAGGGTAACTGATTTTTTTCAGTTCGAAATTCTGGGCGAGACCATTGATGATGCCGTAGGAGAAGCCTTTGATAAATCGGCAAAATTACTTGGACTTCCTTATCCCGGAGGCCCACATGTAGATAAATTGGCAAAAACCGGGAATGGAGAACGCTTTGTATTTGCCAAGCCTAAAACCGAAAACGAACTGGATTTCAGCTTTAGCGGGCTAAAAACATCCATTCTATATTTCTTGCAAAAAGAGCAAAAAGCAAACGAAAATTTTATCACAGAAAATCTTGAAGATATTTGTGCATCCATACAAAAGACCATTGTTGACATACTGGTAAGCAAATTGCTCCTGGCTTCAAAAATAACGGGTATCAGGCATATTGCCATTGCCGGGGGTGTATCCGCAAATTCGGGTATCAGGCAGGCGCTGAGGGATGCTGAATCAAAATATGGCTGGACTACCTATATTCCCAAATTTGCATATACGACCGATAATGCAGCCATGATAGGCATTGTTGGGTATCAGCACTACCTTAAAGACATGAGTTCCAAACAGGATATCAAAGCGACCGCGCGCTTGACGGTTAGTGAGAGCTGATCTGAGCGCAAAAAAAAACCGTCTTCCGACGGTTCATATTTTAAGCATTTACAAACTTTTCAGCGATCCGCTTATAAACGCCGGATTGCAATTTTTCACGTATTGCTGAGAATGCTGCGATCGTTTCGTGAACATTTTCGAGCGTATGGGCTGCTGTAGGGATTAGTCGCAAAAGGATCATGCCTTTAGGGATCACCGGATAAACAACAATGCTGCAAAAAATTTTGTAATTCTCCCGCAGATCATTTACCAGTGCCATCGCTTCGGGAATCTCACCTTCCAAAAATACCGGAGTAACACAGGTATTGGTAGATCCGATATTAAAACCTTTCTCAACCAGGCCGTTCTGAAGGGCATTTACATTTTCCCATAATTTTTCCTGCAGTTCAGGCATGGTTCTGATCATGTCCAGTCTTTTTAATGCTCCTTTTACCATGGCCATAGGCAAGGCTTTTGCAAACATTTGTGAACGCATATTGTATTGCAGGAATTGAATCACATCTCTATCTCCTGCAAAAAAGGCACCAAAGCCTGCCATCGATTTTGCGAAAGTGGAAAAATATACATCGATCTGATCCTGAACCCCCTGTTCTTCACCTGCTCCTGCTCCTGTTTTACCCAGAGTACCAAAACCATGTGCATCATCTACCAGCAGTCGGAAATTGTATTTTTTCTTAAATTCAACGATCTCTTTCAGTTTACCCTGCTCTCCCCTCATACCAAAAACACCTTCTGTTACAACCAGAATACCTCCGTTTTGTTCCTCTGCCATCTTGGTAGCTCTTTGAAGGTTCTTTTCGAAACTCTCCATGTTGTTATGGCGATAGGTAAATCTTTTACCCTGGTGAAGGCGAACACCATCAATGATACATGCATGAGAATCAACATCATACACTATAACATCATTTTTTGAAACCAGAGCATCAATGGCTGAAACCATACCCTGATAACCAAAATTTACCAGATATGCTGCCTCTTTATGCACAAATTCTGCACATTCTCTTTCCAACTGCTCATGAAATACCGTATGCCCGCTCATCATTCTGGCTCCCATAGGATAAGCCATTCCGTGTTCCGCTGCCGCTTCGGCATCCACTTTTCTCACTTCAGGATGGTTTGCCAAACCCAGATAATCATTTATACTCCAGGTAATCACTTCTTTTCCATTGAAGTTCATACGGTTGGCTATAGGTCCTTCAAGTTTTGGAAATACATAATATCCCTCAGCCTGCTTGGCCCATTTACCCAAAGGGCCTTTGTCATTGATAATTCTGTCAAACAGATCTTTCATAAGATTTTTTTATAAAAATTAAAAAAGTAAAAACTTTGCAAAATTAGCCTTTTTTAGGCAGTCTGCAATGAGTGCGATCAATTTTAATCTATTAAAACAGAAAAGGCTGCCTACACCGTAAGCAACCTTTTATATAATTTAATGTTCTTTCTTTTTACAGATATTCAACTTCCCCTGCGACAATATTTTTTGTATCAAAAAATCCTTGCTCGCTCATCCATTCATCACTAAATATCTTCTCCATATATCTGGATCCATGGTCAGGAAGGATCATCACAACCATACTGTCCTTGTCAAAATATCCTTTCTCACCGTATTGCATGGCCGCCTGTAAAACAGCTCCGCTTGTATAACCGGTAAATAAACCTTCAGTAAGCGCAAGTTCTCTGGCCCGGTGTGCAGAAGCCTCATCGGTCACCTTTTCAAATACATCGATCACCTCAAAATTCGTTGCGGTAGGAATCAGATTCTTTCCAAGGCCTTCAATGCGGTAAGGATACAATTCATTTACATCAAATTCTTTGGTCTCATGAAATTTTTTGAGCAAAGAACCATAGGCATCAACTCCCAATACTTTTATCTTTGGATTTTTCTCTTTCAAATATTTTCCCACTCCAGAAATAGTTCCACCCGTGCCGCTGGCAACAATGATATGCGTAACTTTGCCTTCTGTCTGTTCCCATATTTCAGGGCCTGTAGACAAATAATGCGATTCTGCATTCAAGTCGTTGAAATACTGATTGATATAAACTGAATCGGCAGTTTCTGAATGAAGTCTTTTAGCAACTTCATAGTAAGAGCGCGGATCGTCTGCAGCCACATGGGCCGGGCAAACATATACCTTGGCGCCCATAGCTTTTAACATATTGATCTTGCTCGGTGAAGCCTTCGAGTTTACGGCAAGGATACAGTCGTAACCCTTAATAAGGCATACCATAGCCACGCTAAAACCTGTATTCCCAGAAGTAGTTTCTATCACCGTACTTCCCTTTTTCAGTATTCCCCTGCTTTCGGCATCTTCAACTATATGCAAAGCAATCCTGTCCTTCATGGAATGACCCGGATTGAAAGCTTCATATTTAACTAGAAATTGTCCTGGTAAGTGATTGGTGATTCTGTTTAATCGTATAAGGGGAGTTTCTCCTATTAATTCAAGAATATTATTGGTAATCCCTTTATGCTTTTCCATAAATGTTAAAGACTTTTATGATAAATTTCGGGGGCAAAGTTAAACATTTTTTAAATATTCAATTAAAAAAATCATTTTTACTACCCTTTTCATGATACTTTTTTTGATAAGAGCCTTGTCTTTACTCTTTAATTCCCTCTAAATCAAATAGAAATACATAATCTCTGGCAATTTCTTTTAAGGCATCAAATCTGCCCGAGGCGCCACCATGACCTGTTTCAAGATCTGTGAACAAATATAACTGATTTTTATCTGTTTTCATTTCTCTTAATTTTGCCACCCATTTGGCCGGTTCAAAATATTGCACCTGTGAATCATGCAAACCTGTTGTTACCAGCATATTCGGATAATTTTGAGCTTTCACATTGTCATAAGGAGAATACGACAACATATACTCATAAGAATCTTTGTTATTTGGATTTCCCCATTCATCATATTCTCCGGTTGTAAGCGGAATGCTTTCATCGAGCATGGTTGTAACCACATCAACAAAAGGCACGGCTGCAATGATCCCGTTAAACAATTCGGGATTCATATTGATCACTGCGCCCATCAGCAGACCTCCGGCAGAACCACCTTCAGCGTAAAGATGAGCAGGCGAAGTATAGGATAAACTTATCAGGTGTTTGGCACAATCTACAAAATCGTTGAATGTATTCTGTTTTTTAAACATTTTTCCATCCTCATACCAGTTTCTTCCAAGGTCTTCTCCACCTCTGACCTTTGCAGTAGCGAAAACAAAACCTCTGTCGAGGAGTGACAATCTGGTGGTACTGAATTGATCATCCATTGTATTGCCATAAGAACCATATCCGTATAACAAAACAGGGGTGTTTTTATTCAAGGGGGTTTCTTTGTGGTAAACCAATGAGATCGGAACTTTTTTGCCATCTCTGGCCGTTGCCCAGATTCGTTCACTCTTGTAATTTTCCTTTTTGAACTTACCTCCCAGCACTTCCTGTTCCTTTTTAACATCACTGGTTTTGTCTGCCATATTGAAATCGATCACGGAATTGGGTGTGGTGAGGGAATTATAACTGTACCGAAGGATCTCAGTATCAAATTCCGGGTTGGAAGATACATACATGGTATAGGTTTCTTCGGTTACCGGCAGATAATAATCCTGGGATCCATCCCATCTTTTAATGCGGATCTGATTCAATCCGTTCGTTCTTTCTTCCAGTACCAAATAGTCTTTAAATATTGAAAAATCCTCGAGCAAAGTTTCCGGACGGTGAGGAATTACATCAACCCAATTCGATTTGTCTGTTTTGTCCAAAGGGCTTTTCATCAACTTAAAATTCTTAGCCCCGTCTTTGTTGGTGAGGATGTAAAAATTGTCTTTATAATGATCAACCGAATACTCCAGATCACGCTCTCTGGGCTGAAAGATTTTGAATTCTCCAAGCGGGTCTTTGGCAGAAAGAAAGCGATATTCCGTAGAAACAGTATTGTACGAGCCCAGAATAATATATTCATTCGACTTCGACTTAAAAACAGCGGTACTGAAGGTATCGTCCTTTTCCTCAAAGACCAGCACATCATTAACGGGATCTGTTCCGAGAACATGACGGTAAATTTTATCACTCCTCAGGGTTACCGGATCTTTTTTCGTATAAAAAACGGTTTTGTTATCACTGGCCCAGGCAGAACCACCGGTTGTATTCGGGATATACTCCTTGTAGATCTCATTATTTTCCAGATTTTTAAAATAAAGGTCATATTGCCTTCTGCTGACAGTATCGACCGCAAAGGCCACTATCTTATTATCTTCGCTTACATTCAATCCTCCAAGAGAATAATACTCATGACCTTTGGCCATCTCATTTACATCAAAAAGAATTTCCTCGGCACCTGTCAGGGTACCCTTTTTGCGTTTGTAAACAGGGTATTGCTGGCCGGTATTGTATTTTGTTATATAAAAATAGCCGTTCTTCTTATAAGGTACACTTTCGTCATCTTCCTTGATCCTGCCTTTTAACTCCTGAAACAATTTATCCTGAAAAACTTTGGTATGCGCAGTTTTTTGAAAATAGTAATCATTTTCAGCTTTCAGGTAATCGATTACCTTTGGGTTTTCTCTTTCGTTGAGCCAGTAATAATTGTCAACTCGGGTATGACCGTGAATTTCTAAATTCCTGGCAATTTTTTCTGCCCTGGGTGGCATGATCTCTTTATCCATAGACTCCTTTTTACATGAGGCCGCAAAAATAAGGCATATACCAAACAAGTAACTGTTAATTCTTAATATTCTCATTTTTTTTTACAATTTATTAAATCAGTATTTTTGTCAAATGTAAATAAAATAAACATGTTAGGAGACTTACAGGGCATGATGGCCCAATTAAAAAATGCGCAGGCCAAAATTGAAGAAACCAAAAAGCGACTTGACACCGTACAGGTGGAAGGCAAAGCCGGTAATGGTATGGTCTCGGTAGCTGTAACGGCAAACAGGGAAGTTAAAACTATCCAAATTGCTGAAGAACTTTTTTCTGACAAGGAAGCCCTGGAGGATTATTTGATCCTGGCCCTGAACAGTGCATTGAAAAAAGCGAATGAGATCCATGAAATGGAAATGGCCCGTGCTGCCAAAGATGGCTTGCCGGACTTACCCGGATTGGATATGTTTAAATAGTATCTCCGGTTTTTTCAGAAGCGATCATAAACCGGAAAATTAAAAATTGTGCCATTACATAGGTTGCCATGATCGCAACAGGGTACCAGGTCCGGGCGATTTGAAATTTTTGCAGGGCTATCATACTGTCTGATACTATAAACAGGATCGCTCCCATAAGCAGCATCCTTGTGATGGAGTTCTTGTTTTGCAGATAAAGCAGCAAAGCAGCCATACCAAAAATGGAAATGGCCATACCATAAACCATGACAGGTACTGTTAAGGTTCCCAGATTTTTCTGTAAAACCGAGATCAGCAGACTGTAAAAAATGAGAAACGGCACTATGGAGATCAGCAAATCCCTTGCCCTGCTCTTTTTCAAACGCTTTTTTATAATAAATATATATATCAGCTGGGTTCCCAGGAAAGCGGCAATACCCGCCAGGAACAAATTGTTTTTATCCATGAGCAACACATCCCCCAAGAATGAAAATGCCATGGCGAGCAGATACCAGGGATTGATCTTTGTGACAGAGAAGTAATAGGCAGCCATCAAACTCAGCATGATCATGGGTTTAAATACAGCCTGCATCACGGGATATTCCAGAGCAACGGCAATAATATCCAGGATGGAGACGATCAAAAAAACGGTAATCAGTACTTTGCTCAATTTTGGATTCATATCAATTAGTTATATGCAGGTAAGATACAAGCTTTTGTTCTTTTTTTCAAAATCTCCTCAAAATTATTGACCAAAAAACTTTTGACCAGGGCGGAATTCTGTTCATGACAATGGAAACAGGCACCCACCCGCAGCATTTTTTTCTGTTCTGTAACCGACAGGGGCCTGAAATTCGTTCGGGTGGTCAGCACCTTGTTCTTTGGCTCCTTTAAGAAAGGAACCCAGGCGTCCTCAGGTAAATTATCATTCGGATTTTTATCGTAATCAGGAATAAAATTCCATTTTCCTAGTATTTTTTTCAACTGCATAAATGAGCTCCCCGCTTCCGTAACCCAGCGCTGCAGGATTGGCATGGCAGGATTTGCAGTCTCTGGATTTTTTGGCTATGGTATGCGGTGAATTTGGCGCATACAGCCTGTGAAATGTATTTTCCTTGTTTTTATCAAAACTTTTGTGATCTATCGTCATGATCATGCCGGGAACTGCCGGTTCTATCCTTTTGCCCTTTCCCACCACTCTCACACCCAGTGCCGGCAGTGAGGTTCCAAACTCGAAAACATGTTCTTTCCACCCCCCGGTTACAAATTTTTTATCCAATAGATCATAGGCTCCCGGTTCTTTTTTGTCAAAAGTATTATGGCATCCGATGCATTTGGGCGCCCATTGTGTATGGCAGGTCGCACAACTCACATCCGCATGTACCTTATCTTTGGCACATATATCAGGCTGCGGTTTTACAGGTAAAATTTTGCCATTGTGCTTGCTGATCAGAAAAGCCTCACCTTTCTCATTGATATAAGGTATTGACCAAGGGTGCTTTGTCTTTTTGTTTTGCCAGAATTTGCTTGTCGTTGTGCTCATATTTTCTGTGTAACCAAACCAACAGCGATTCTCCATCCAGTTCTTTATAAGTTGTGGTTATAGGTTTGTCCCGATAATGGCAATCAGCGCACTGAATCTTTACCGCATCCTCCTGATGGAGGTATTTCTTGCCATCGCCCATCACTTCATGTGAAGTATGACAGTCAATACACAACATGCCTTTTTGATGGTGTACATCCTCGCCTTTATAGGTATATACTCTTTTATCTTCTATAATTTTAAAATTTCTGTTCTGGCTTGTGTCTATAGTTTCCAATAGGGTTTCGTGCCAGCCTTCATAACTTGTGGAAATCCTGCTGGATCTGCTGTGGCAGCCATAACAATGTTCATTTTTTACAAAAATATCAACCGAAGGATGTATTTTGGGTAAGGTTTTCTTACCGGATTGCAGGTAAGTGGCTAAATCCTGTAAAGCCTCATTTGAATAATTCAGATGGCAGGCATTACAGCCTCCTCCCCTGCTCAGTTGTGTTATGGGACCCAGTTCACTTTTTTCTGAGCCGAGATGGCAGTTGCCGCACAGATTTCTCAAATGGGTATCAGCTGCCGTATGTTTGATATCTTTTATATGATACGAGCCATCCGGATCAGGGGCCTCGCCAAAAACAAACTTATCAACAGCCACGAGTCCGCTGTTGCTCGTCATCAGAGAATGCTGTACTTTCCGCAATTCATTTACATGGCATTTTCCACAGGTTCTTTCGGCATCCGAAAGATTACCCGGTATGATCACCATACCCTTGTGTGAAAGTTCCTTGTTCTCTGATTTCGGATTCCCCAAGTGACAGCTCACACAGCCTATTTTCTTTGGGTCGTGATATGCAGAAAAACCTGCATATTGTTCATGACACTTCATGCAGGATTCCGAGTTATTTTTAACAATACTCATCTCTTTCTTAAGCGGTTCTCCTGTACCATAATTACAATTTCTGAGAAATAGGAGGATCATTACTCCGGAAAGAAGCATAAAAAGAAGAACAACAACCCTTTTCGAAATTGTAATGGATTTTTTCATAATCAAAATGATCCTGGCCTCAAATCTACAATATTTTCAATTAGTGTCCGCTTGTACCAAAGCCTCAAAAAGGAGAATTATCAGGCTTTTCTTGTGTGCCCAATGTTACACTCTAAATTCCCTTTATATGATTTTTATCAGCCTCTGTAGTATTGTGATGACATAATTTTGTCCCGGTTATGGATTAAATCCGATTGGGCTTTTTTCCTGCTTTTTTAAAATATTTCGACATGAACAATTCAAGAAGGACGTTTATTAAAATTTCAGCTTTGAGTGCCAGTGGATTGATGCTTTACAATTATGGGATAAAAGCAAATGCCACCTCCTTAACTGCTAATAATAAGCTGGCGGATTCTGCCAAAGCCTTAAACCGTTTTCCTACCTATTGTGAGGTGTGTTTCTGGAAGTGCGCCGCCTGGGCTTATGTTGATGAAAACAACAATATCCCAAAAATTATAGGAAACGATACCGACCCGCATTGTTACGGACGGCTCTGCCCGAGAGGAACCGGAGGAGTGGGCATGTATTCTGACGAGGACAGACTAAAAACGCCTTTGATCAGAACCAAAGTAAATGGTGAAGACGCGTTCAGGGAAGCGAGCTGGGAAGAAGCGATCGACTTGATTGCCGGCAAAATGAAATCGATTAAAGAGCAGTATGGTCCTGAAAGTTTTGCCCTGCTGAAGCACGGAGCGCCGGGCGGACACCTTGAGCATTTGTTCCAGGCCTATGGCTCTGATACAATAGGGGAACCGGCTTATGCCCAGTGCAGGGGTCCGAGAGAAACCGGGTTTAAACTCACTTTTGGTTCCTGGGTAGGATCTCCTGAACCTACTGATATAAGAGATACCAAATGTCTGGTCCTGATAGGGTCACATATAGGTGAAAACATGCACAATACCCAGGTGCAGGAAATGTCGGAATGTATTGATAAAGGCGCTACCATTATAGCTGTTGATCCAAGGTTTTCAACAGCTGCCAGCAAAGCGCAGCACTGGCTGGCGATCAAACCGGCAACAGACATGGCCTTGTTACTGGCCTGGATGCATGTATTGATTTATGAGAATCTCTACGATAAAGAATATGTTGAATTATATGGCCAGGGCTTTGACAAATTAAAAGAACATGTCAGGGGATTCACGCCGGAATGGGCTTATGGCATAACCACCATAAAACCGGAAGAAATAAGAAAAACTGCCAGGGTTATGGCAGAGGCTGCACCTTCGGTGATCATTCATCCGGGCAGGCACGTGACCTGGTATGGTGATGATTCCCAAAGAGGCAGGGCGGTTGCCCTGTTAAATGCCTTATTGGGTTCCTGGGGAAGACGCGGTGGCTTCTATTTCAAAGAAAGTTTAAAAATACCCTCCTTTCCTCACCCACCCTATCCCGAACCAAAATGGGGCTGGCATGAAATAGGTGAGAATTTCCCCTTTGCGGAGATGGGTATCACCAATGAGATCATCAAGGCGTCAATTCCGGGCGGTAACGATAAGTATCCAGTAAAAGCCTGGATGGTAGCAGGTACCAATTTATTACAAAGTATTCCACAGACAAGTGTTATCGAAAAGGCTATAGAAAATATTGAATTTTTGGTAGTTCTTGATACCATGCCAATGGAGATAACGGGATATGCAGATGTTGTGCTTCCCGAATGCACCTATCTGGAAAGATATGATGACCTGAGATCAGCTACCAACAGGGAACCTTCTGTTGCGCTGAGAATGCCTGTGGCACCTCCAAAATACGATTCTAAACCGGCCTGGTGGGTAGCCAAACAGATCGGTGAAAAACTGGGATTAAAAGAATATTTCAACTATACCGATTACAAAGAAACCCTAGCCTGGCAGTTGGAACAAATAGGAAGTTCTCTGGAGGAAATGGAAAAGATCGGGGTAAAGACCTTTCCCCGCAAATCGGGTTCCATGTACTTAAAAGAAGGTGAAAAATACACTTTTGGAACGCCAAGCGGAAAAATCGAATTCTATTCTGATCAACTGGCCGAAAAAGGTTTTGATCCCATGCCGGTCTACACGCCGCATCCAGAACCCGAAAATGGATACTACAGGCTTAACTACGGAAGATCACCCATGCATACATTTAGCCGTACCATCAACAATCCGAATTTAAGCGACCTTGCGGATGAAAATTATCTTTGGGTTAATCCAAAAGTGGCAAAAATTGAAGGTCTCAAAAACAAACAGGAGGTCTGGTTGCAAAATCAGGACGGAATTACCTCAACTTACCCGATCAAGGTCAGGGTAACAGAAAGAATACGCTGGGATTCTGTGTATATGTATCACGGGTTTGGCCACAACAACAAAAAACTGACGAGAGCTCACGGTAAAGGAATGAGCGATACCCAGCTAATTACAAAAGTTACCGTAGATCCTTTGATGGGAGGAACAGGTATGCGCGGGTAATTTTGTTAAAATAATTCAAGAAAATCCACATAAAGAAAAATTGTCATGAGATATGCAATGGTAATAGACACATTAAAATGTGTTGGATGCAGTGATTGTGTAGTCGCCTGCCAGACAGAAAACAATGTTCCCATCGGCTTTTGCCGGGACTGGGTAACAGAATCTGTGAATGGGGCTTATCCTCAAATCGAATTGGAACTCAAAACAGAAAGATGTAACCACTGTGAAAATGCGCCCTGTGTTAGATGTTGCCCAACCGGAGCAAGTCATATCATCGAGGGAGGCATTGTTCTGGTAACACCTGATGAATGCATTGGCTGTGGTGCATGTATCGAGTCTTGTCCTTATGATGCCCGCTACCAGCATCCCGGAGGCTATGTGGACAAATGTACCTTTTGCCACCACAGACTGGAGAAAGGGCAGCTTCCTGCCTGTGTTTCGGTATGCCCGACGCATTGTATGTATTTTGGCGATCTCGATGACCCGACCAGTCAGGTCTCCCAATTGCTAAAGTCGAGAAAACACAAGGTGCTGGCACCGGAAGCCGGAACCAAACCCAATATTTTTTATTTAGTTAAATAATGTACCCATGCAAGAAGAAATTTTTATAAGCGGACGCGATATTCCCAAAATAGACCCATATCTTGAGATCTGGCATTTTCCCATAGCACTCTATTTATTTCTGGGCGGCCTGGCAGCCGGAATCCTTTTTTTTGCTGCCTTATTCACGGCACTCGACAAGGATAAACAGGTTCCCGCAGTGGTTAAATACGCCATGATCATTGTTCCTGTTGCCTTATCAATAGGCCTGATGGCTCTTTTTTATGACCTGACTCACAAGCTGTATTTTTGGCAGCTCTATACTACCATAAGACTGGAATCTCCTATGTCATGGGGTGCATGGGTACTGTTGATCATAACTCCCTTATCCTTTTTATGGGTTTTCAGTTATTTTTCTGAAATATTCCCCAAATGGAAACTGCCCTTCTCGTTTCTGGAAAAATTTGAAACTTATCTGGCAAAGAACCGCAAAAATATGGCGCTCATAATCTTGCCGCTTTCCATAGTCCTGGGAATCTATACAGGCATCTTGTTGTCAGCATTTAATGCCAGGCCTTTGTGGAACAACTCCATATTAGGGCCCCTGTTCCTTACTTCCGGTCTGTCAACAGGTGCAGCAGCTATTTTGTTGTTATCAAAGACCCACTTTGAGAAATCTCTTTTTACAAAAATCGACCTTGGTCTGATCATCATTGAACTGGCACTTATTGTACACATGATCATGGGAATGTACGCAGGCTCTGCTGTGCAGTTGGAAGCTCTGGATATTCTGATCGGAGGTGAATACACGATCCTGTTCTTTGGATTTGTGATCATCCTGGGCTTGTTGATACCGGCGTTGCTGGAAACAATAGAGATCTTCGGTTATAAAGTGCCTGTAATCATACCTTCCATTTTGGTCTTGTTGGGAGGGCTTATTTTTAGAGTGATTATGGTTGAGGCCGGACAAATTACCAGATACCTATATTAAAACATTATGGAAAAACAGAAAAAAATAAAAAAAGAGGTGTACTGGAACCCCTATTTTGGTGGTTTCTTACTCGGACTCGTACTTATCCTTGTATTTTATATCTCGGGTCGGGGCATTGGCGCCACAGGAGGATTAAAAGGAACTGTCATAGCAACTGTCGATGCCGTTGCGCCGACACACGCACAGGATAGTCCTTATTACGCAAAATTCCTGGAAGACGAAAAATCTCCGGTGAACAGCTGGCTTGGATATGAAACCCTGGGAGTCATTATAGGTGCCTTTATTTCAGGCGCGGTATCCGGAAGGCTGAAATTAAAAGTAGAACATTCACCAAAAATAACGAGCAGAAGAAGATTGGTTTTTGCGTTGATCGGTGGGGTTCTCTTCGGATTTGGTTCACAAGTAGCTCGTGGCTGTACGAGCGGTGCTGCCCTGAGTGGTATGGCAGTACTGGCTACAGGTGGTTTTGTTACGATGCTGTCCATTTTTGGAACCGGATATGTCGTGGCTTACTTTTTCAGAAAAAATTGGATTTAAAAAAATAAATAAAAATTATGGGACCATTAATTCCTAACGGTATAATTCCAGAACAATGGGATTATGTAATTGCCCTGCTGATCGGCTTGGCATTTGGATATATTTTAGAAGCCTCCGGATTCTCCTCTTCCAGAAAATTGGTTGGTGTTTTTTACGGCTATGACTTTGCTGTTTTGAAGGTGTTTTTTACTGCCGTTCTGGTATCGGTGATCGGGTTATACTATATGGATTATCTGAGCTGGCTTGATATCACACAATTGTACGTTCACCCCACCTTTATGCAGTCTGCCATCATAGGCGGTATCATAATGGGTGTTGGTTTTCTGGCCGGCGGATTTTGCCCGGGAACAAGCCTTACAGCAGTTGCAATCGGCAAATTAGATGCCATGATCTTCACCCTGGGTCTGCTGATTGGTATCTTTATTTTTTCAGAGCTTTATTCTGTAATGACCCCGATGCTCAGCCAAGGCGATTATGGAAATATTACTTTGGATAAAAGTATTGGTATACCGGCTGATATCATCATTCTAAGCATAGCTATTCTTGCTCTTGCCGCTTTTTATTTCTCCGACCTCGTCAGGGCCAAAGTAAAAAAAGTATTTTACTAAAAATATTCAGAATATGTCAAAAAATTATAAACTCAAAAGACTATCCACCAGAAGATATCAGATGCTGGCAGCAATTTTAATTCTGCTCGCTGCAGGGCTGGTACTTTTACCTGACTATCAAAAACATGAGGGTATTGAACCTCAATTATTCATCAACAAAGCGATAAGCAACGAACGTTTTATAAGTACAGATATCGTTGCCGACAAAATAATCAATAAGGATCCGTCCTTTGTGCTGGTCGATGTAAGACCTGAATCTGAATTTGCAAAATTTTCTTTACCCAATGCAATAAACATACCTCTTGATAAATTTTTGAATGAGGAAGCGGATAAGGTAATCAATCAAAATATTGTTGATGTTGTGTTGTTTTCCAATGATAATTTTAAGGCCAATGAAGCCTGGCTGCTCGGCAACAGATTGGGATATGCCAATTTATATATAATGAAAGGCGGACTGAATGAGTGGTTCAATACAATTATTTCACCGCAAATGCCGGAAGAAACAATGCCACGGGAAGCTTTTGAATTATATAACCAGAGAAAAGCGGCGGGTTTGTATTTTGGTGTCGGATCGATTGAAGTTCCGGCAGTTAAAACCATAGTAAAAACTGAACCTGTTAAAACACCTGTCAAAGCACCTGTAAAGGTGGTGCCCGAAGAGAAAAAGAAAAAAAGTGCTCCCGAAGGTGGCTGTTAAATATGATTGAGCTTACCGTATTATTAAAATAGGAAGAATAATATTATTTATTATGAAAGAACTGGAAAAAACAAAAAGAATCTCTGTATCAGCAGTGATCTTTTTACTGGTAATTGTTATTGGACTGCTTACTTTCAAAAAGCCAAAGCATGTCTTTTCAACAGATGCAAAGTCAACTTTAAATGAGCTCCTCACGGCAGATCCCATCCTTACTTCAGCAGGATTAAAAGCCATGGACTCGGCTGACTATGTACTGGTTGATGTACGAAGCGCTTATGAATACAACAAAGGTCATCTGCCCGGAGCAAGGAACATTGCGCATAATGAGGTCCTGATTGAAGACAATATCCGGTTTTTTAAAAACCTGACTGCCGATAATAAAGTTGCTGTTTTATACGGAGAAAACCCAAACTGGGCGCTGGGCACATGGATGACCCTTTATCAGCTGGGATATACAAACCCGAAAATTCTGGCAATTGAAACCCAGTATAATGACAGAGTTTTTATTGCAAAAGATGTACAAATTGAAAAACCTGACCTTGACTACGGCATAACCCTGGATTCGCTGAAAGCCATAAAACAAATCCCTGTTGCTGAGCCGGTTAAGATAATACAAAAGAAAGAAGCTCCCAAAGTGGTAGTTCCTGTAGAAAAAAAGAAAAAAAGTGCTCCTGAAGGAGGATGCTAAATAAAAATTTCTAATCGCGAAAGATCTGTGTGTATAAGTGAAACAAAAAAAGGTGGCCGAGGCCACCTTTTTCTATTAGTATGAATTTCTGTTTATTAGAACTCCAGATCGGCAATCAGATCAAACTCATCGTAGATTACTTTATCCTGCAGGTCGTTGAAAAAGCTCGCAGAACCGTATCTGACATCATAAGCAGAACGATCGATTTTTACTGTGGCATTCGCTTTGTTTCCGTAAACTCCCAGTTCAAAGGTAACCGGTTTCGTAGTACTTTTGATCGTCAGATCTCCGGTGACTCTGTATGAGTTCTTCCCGATCATTTTAACACTGGTAAACTTCAATTTTGATACAGGAAATTTTGCTGATCCAAAAAAATCATCTGATTTTAAATGGTTTTCCAGTTTTCCCTTGTATTCTCCGCTCAGATCATCAGCCGTAATTGTAGACATGTCCACAACAAATTCACCTCCGGTAAGCTTATCCTTATCAAATTCAAGAACACCTGATTTGATGGCAATCGTTCCGTAATGCGAACCTGTCATTTTATAACCTTTCCAGGTAATTTTACTCTTGTCGGTTTTGATGGTCTTCTTTTCGCTGTCCATTGAAGTAAATGCAAAAGACACCATGGTGATCACTGCAATAATTGCGCTAAATACTAAATTTTTCATTGTTTAATGGTTTTAAGATTTATAATAAATTTTTTCTCTGATAATTTTTCCCTTGAGTCCATTCCTGTATGGCTACAAACATAACCTTCTTTTCGCCCAATTCTCTGTGTGAATATTCCTGAAACCACTCTACCATGGTAACACCCTCTCCAAAAGCTACATGCACAGGCTGGGCAGACCTCCAGTCAGTAACCGCTTCGTAAAACTGTGCAACTTTCTGTCTGTACATATTTAAACCACAAACCGGAGCCAGGTCGTTTTCCTGTATTTCAACATCGGTGTCGTAATACTTTTCCAAAGCATCCGTCATATTTCCTTCGATGATCATATCATTCAGGTCACTGACTTTTTCAATTAAGCTGCAAAACATAACTCAAATTAACGGTACAAATGTCCTGAAAAGAAGGAACCAAAAAAATAAACTGTTTTACAAAAAGATATTAAACCAGATTAACTTTACTGTTCCAGTATAAGCTGGCTCTTGATTTTGCTGAGAAATTCTTTGGTAATGCCCAGATAGGAAGCGATCAGGTATTGCGGAATTCGCCGTTCCATTTCCGGATACTGCTGTTTAAATGCCAGATACTGCTCTTTGGCAGTCAAGCTAAAATTGCGAATGATGCGTTTTTGCGATGATACCAGCGCTTTTTCGAGCAACATTCTGAAAAATTTATCGAGCTTGGGTATTTTCTCATACAACAAATGCAAGCCCTCATAACCAAACTGGATCACTGCAGTAGGCTCCAGACATTGTACATTAAAATCGGCAGGTGTTTGTGAAACAAAACTACCGAGATCCGACGTCCACCAGTTTTCAATGGAAAAATGGAGTACGTGTTCCTGTCCGTTTAAATCAACCACAAATGTTTTGGTGCAACCTGTTACCACAAAATTCAAATGCCGGCATACATCTCCCTGCTGGAGTATGAACTGGTTTTTGAGGTACTTCCTTCTCATGGCATAATTGCGTATAAGATCGATCTCTTCCCTGTCGAGTTCAATAAATTCCTTCAGATAATTGAGCAAGGGATCGATGTCGTGCATACTTAAATTTTGGTTTACTAAGTTAAAAAAATATGTCAGATCTGTTTAAAAAAAAGCAGGTTCACGCAGCAATTTTGACTTTTTTATTAAGCCTGTTTTCAAATAAAATTGAGGGGTAAAAAGTGTCTCGACCAAATGAGCCTGATAAAATCAAAATATATTTTATAGATAACTACAATCTACTGTATATCAATACTATATCTTAATTTTTTTGAGTAACATTTATTACAAATTTAAGTAAAATTACACACTGAATAGAATAAATATGTATTAGTCTAACTTGACAAATGTCATAAATATTACACAAACCAAATAATAATTTTGAGGTAAATAAAAATAAAAATTTTTGCTTAATAAATAATTAAATTATGAAAACAACTTTTTTATACCTCTTCGTATTCTTAATTCCTGCCACTTTTATGATGAGTGGTTTTGCGAATAAAACAAACCCAAATGACCCTGCTCCTTTAAATGCATCAGAAACCAAAATACTGATCGATTACCTGGAAGCAAACGGAAATTTCATCAATTCAAAAACTTCAGAAAGTCTGGTTACTCCGGATGAAGTGAAAAAGAATCTCAAAAATGAAAAGTACCTGTTAATTGACATCAGAACCAAGAGCTGGTTTGACTACGGTCATATCAAAGGCGCCGTGAATGTTGATCCGGTAACTTTCCTCAGCCATTTTCAAACACAGATCACTCCCGGAAACTTTGAAAAAATAGTAATCATCTGTTATTCAGGCCAGTCTGCAGCATATTACACCAGCCTATTGCGCCTGGCCGGTTATAACAATGTTTACAGCATGAAATGGGGTATGAGCTCCTGGAGACAGGACTTTGCGGAAAACGCCTGGCTGAAAAATATCGGAGATGCACAGGCCAATGCTTTAGAGAAGGCCACCAACCCAAAACCTGCCAAAAGTGATTTTCCAACATTGAGTACAGGTAAAACAGATGCCAAAGAAATCCTGAACGAGCGTCTGGCCCTTGCCTTTGCCAAACCCTACAAGGAAATGACCGTAGAAGCCAAGGACTTTTTCGTAAATCCGGATCAGTATTTTATCGCGAATTATGCGGATGAAGCCGTATACAATAATGGCCATATTAAAAAAGCCGTTCATTACACCCCATTCAAATCCCTTTCAGCAGCTGAAGATCTTTCAAGCCTGCCAACGGACAAAAAAATTGTTGTTTATGATAATGCAGGATTTATTGCTGCTCATGCTGTAGCTTATTTACACCTTTTGGGTTATGACGTTGCCAACCTGGCTTATGGAAACAACAGCTTTATGAACAAAGAAATGGTCAAAATGGGTTGGGACGGATTTTCTGCCAAAGAAATCGGTATGAATCCAGTCGTTGAATAGTAAAGATCAAAGTAAAAAGTAAAAAGTAAAACGTAAAAAGTGAATAGTAAAAAGTGAATAGTAATAAAAATAATTTCAAATATCAATTCTAAATTTTAAAATCTTATTATATGAAAACAATTTCAAAATTTTGGTACTTTTTTCTTATACCAGCCTTACTTATTTCATTGTCATCCTGCGACAGAGGGGAAGATCCGGGAGAGGAAACTGCCATTCCCGCATTCAGTCTGTTAAAAGACCAACTGCTAGCAAAAAATATGGATCTCGATAAAATCCTTATGAGTCCGAATGGTGTTAACTTTGTTCAAGGTGCACCTGCTGAGGCAGATTTAACCGCATTCCTCGCAAAATATTACATCATTGATATCCGACAGGCAGCAGATTATGCTAATGGGCACATTCAGGGTGCTGTAAATGTCCCATTTGCCAATATACTCACCGAAGCAGCGAAAGCAGGAACAAAACCCATATTGGTTGTGTGTTATACTGGTCAAACCGCTTGTTATGCAGTAGGTCTGCTTAGACTTTCAGATTATAGAGATGCTCAGGCTCTTAAATGGGGAATGTCAGGCTGGAATCCTGCCACTGCCACCGCCTGGAACAATGCTATCGGGGGCAACGCTGCCAACGGCCATGCAAACTGGGCTTACGATGCAGCACCAGCGAATAAAGTATTTACCAATCCAGAATTAACCAGTTTTTCTCAGGATGGGGCACAAATTTTAAAAGACAGAATTGCTGTTGTTTTAGGAGGCGGATTTAAAACTGTTACCAATGGGGACGTGCTCAATACACCAACCAATTATCATATTAACAATTACTTTTCTTCCACCGATTACACCAATTTTGGTCATATAAAAGGCGCCTATCGCATAAATCCGTTGTTGCTGGCAGATAACAGCTACCTGGGATTGGATCCTACTGCAACTACCAAGGTAGCTACTTATTGCTATACCGGACAAACCTCAGCCATCGTTTCCGCTTATTTAAATGTACTGGGTTACAATGCTTTCAGTACTTCTTTTGGTATGAACGGATTGTGGAACCAGAACCCTGCTTGGGGAACAAGTGTGAACAAATGGAGCCCTGCCATGTCCAAAAATTTACCTCTAGTTAAATAACAGGCTATGAAAAAGATCATTTTAATTCTGTTTGCAATTTGTACTGCTCAGATCAGTACGTTATATGGTCAGGGTTGTGATTCAGGCGCACCGGGTGAGGCAGATTCTACAAAAACTGCCATAAAAATATTCGGATATATTCAACCTGAATACCAGTATACCTTTTCTGACCCTGAAGTAAGTACCTTTACCTTCAGAAGAGCCAGAATCGGTGTAAGGGGTAAGGTATTGAACGATTTTACTTATTATTTCATGTTGGAAGCCAGTCCTTTTATAGGTGGAGACGGTGATGGCGACACGTATTTGATGGATGCCTTCGTTGGCTGGGAAAAATACAATTGGGCAAGAGCTGCCATTGGTTCATTTAAAACCCCCTTCGGTTTGGATGTACTTACCCCCTGTAATGCTTTGGTCACAATTGACAGGTCTATCGTGGCTGACCAGCTCGTTTCTCCTCAAAGGGATTATGGTATCACCGTTCTGGGTGGTAATCAGTACAACCGCTTCAATTACCAGGTTGCACTGATGAATGGTTCCGGATTGCTTGTAAAAGATAACAACACCAAAAAGGACATCATCACAAGAGCTACTTATAAGATCTTCCAGAATTTTCAGGTGGGAGGTAGTTTCAGATATGGCTATCCAACACCAAACAATGACGAAGAAACAAGAACCAGTTATGGTTTTGATGTGTTCACAAGTTTCAAAAATATTTATTTTCAGGGTGAATATATGTATGATGAGGGTGCCTATAACAGGGCTGCCGGGGGTGGCTGCGGAGCAACACCCGTTGAACTTGGTGAAGAACGCGATGGCGCTTATGGCATGATCTGGTATAAAACC
Organism: uncultured Flavobacteriaceae bacterium; assembly: GCA_963816075.1. Lineage (GTDB taxonomy): Bacteria > Bacteroidota > Bacteroidia > Flavobacteriales > Flavobacteriaceae > Namhaeicola. The sequence continues at coordinate 119,880 of CAWFJI010000011.1, forward strand.
AAATGGAATGTGGACCCCGTATTTAAGTATGAATTTTTTGACCCCAATCATGACGTAAAGGAAATCGGATATCAGGAAAGAATGACCATAGGCCTTAACTATTTCTTTAATGAGCATGTTCGTTTCCAACTTAATTATCAGGCAAATATTGAAACCTATATCAATCAGGATAATGACCGCTTACTTGCGCAGATCCAGATCAAGTTTTAATTAGTTGTTTTTATTTTATTTGTTTTATTTAAATTGTAGTTAGATTAATTGAAATAACTCTCTATCCCCCCGGTAGGGAGTTATTTTTTTGCTATTTTTGTTAGAATATTAATATCTTATAAAGATTGACTGCACAGGAGAAAATACTCAGAGAAAAATTAGCCAATTATTTTGGCGAAGTTTTTGAGCCTGAATTAATTGATGAAATCGTACAGGTTGGATTTCTTGACAAAATTAAAAGCGGTTCTACCATGATTGAAATCGGCGATAAAATGACCCATATTCCGCTAATATTGGAAGGTGTGGTCAAAATTATCCGGCAGGAAAAAGAGGGAGAAGAACTTGTGATCTATTATTTAGAACAGGGAGATACCTGTGCTATTTCTTTCATCAACTGTATCAACAGAAAAGAAAGTATTTTCAGAGGTATTGCTGAAAAAGATACCGAAGCCATTTTTATTCCCGTAGAAAAGGTTGATGAATGGTTGGCAAAGTTCAGGTCCTGGAGAAATTTTATTATCGACAGTTATCATTTCAGGTTGCTTGAAATGGTGGAATCGATTGACAGTCTCGCTTTCATGAATATGTCTGAAAGGATACACAAATATTTATCCAATCGGGTAAAAATAGGCAAGGATACGGATTTGAAAATTACACATCAGGAAATCGCTGATGATCTGAATACCTCCCGGGTAGTTGTTACCCGAATATTAAAAGAATTACATGAACACGGCAAAATTTATGCAACCCGAAATAAGATCAGGGTACTGGATTTTGACCAGAATGATTGATCATTGCTAAAAAGTCATCTTCTCCTATAATCGGTATCCCCAGGCTTTCGGCCTTTTGCAGCTTGGCCGGACCCATATTCTCTCCGGCAATGACATAATCGGTATTTTTTGAAATCGAGGACCCCACTTTTCCGCCGTTTTCTTCAATACTGAGTTTAAGCCCTTCTCTGGAAAATTTTTCAAAGACACCCGAAACAACAAAGATCTTGCCTTCCAGCACATTCGACTGTTTTTCCTTTTCCGCCAGGGAAAAATTCAGGCCGTGCTGCTTTAATTTTTCTATAATGATCTTGTTCACCGGGTTACTGAAGAAACCGATGATACTCTCCGCAATTCGCTCACCTATTTCTTCCACTGCAATTAGTTCTTCATAACTGGCTTTTGCCAAATGATCCATGTTTTTAAATGCATGTGCCAGTTTTTTTGCAGTGGTTTCCCCTACATACCTGATCCCAATAGCAAAAAGCACTTTTTCAAACGGAATTTTTTTAGAAGCCTCTATGCCTGCAACGATATTGGCAGCGGACTTCTGGGCCATTCTTTCAAGCGGAATGATCTGTTCTTCACGCAGATCATAGAGGTCGGCATAATTGGAGATCAATCCATTGTTAAAAAAAAGCTCAATGGTCTCTGCGCCCAGACCGTCAACATTCATCGCTTTTCTGCTGATAAAATGCTGAATTCTGCCTGTAATTTGGGTAGGACAGCCGTATTCATTCGGACAATAGTGCTTGGCATCTCCTTCATTTCTGATGAGCCCGGTTCCGCAGTCCGGACAAAACTGTATGTATTCCAGCGGTTTTGAATCCACGGTTCTTTTGCTGTGATCTACCCCCACAATTTTTGGAATGATCTCTCCGCCTTTTTCCACATAAACGGTATCCCCTTCCCGGATATCAAGTTTTTCAATCTGGTCTGCATTGTGCAAAGAAGCTCTTTTTACAATCGTGCCAGCAAGTTCTACCGGTTCCAGGTTGGCAACAGGGGTGATCGCTCCCGTTCTTCCCACCTGGTATGTTACCTGATGCAAAATAGTAACAGCCTGCTCAGCTTTAAATTTGTAAGCGATTGCCCATCTCGGTGATTTTGCCGTGTAACCCAGCTCTTCCTGCTGTGCCAGTGAATTTACTTTGATCACAATACCGTCCGTCTCGTATGGCAGGCTATGCCGTTGCTTATCCCAGTAATTGATGAAATCAACTATTTCCTCAACATTTTTGCATACTTTAATCGTATCCGGAATTTTAAAGCCCAGTTTTCCGGCATATTGCAACGACTCATAATGGGTCTTAAAGGGTAGCTTCTCCCCTACCATCTGGTACAAAAGACAATCCAGGGGTCTGGAGGCTACTTCAGCGCTATCCTGTAATTTGAGTGTCCCGCTTGCCGTATTTCTTGGATTTCTATATGGGTCTTCACCTGCTTCTATTCTATCCCGGTTCATCTTTTCAAAACCTTTCAGCGGGAGTATGATCTCTCCTCTGATCTCAAAGTCATTAGGTATCATTTCGGACTGGCGTAAGACTATGGGTATAGAGCGTATGGTCTTTATGTTGGAGGTAACATCATCACCCTCTACCCCGTCTCCACGGGTTACCCCACGACTCAGTTGTCCATTTTTATAGCTCAGGTTGATCGAGGCTCCGTCATATTTCAATTCGCAGGTATATTCCAGGTCGTCAGAACCCAGCAGCTTATGATTTCTCTTTTCCCAATCCAGAATTTCTTCCTTTGAGTAAGAATTATCCAGTGAAAACATGGAAAACTTATGTCTGACCGTTTCAAATACCTTTGTTACCTCCCCGCCAATTCTTTGGGTAGGGGAATTTGGATCGTAGTATTCGGGGTATTGGTCCTCCAGTTCCTGCAATGACTTCATCAAATGGTCAAATTCATAATCGGATATGGTCGGACTATCAAGCACATAATAATTGTAATTATGCTGCTGAAGGGTTTCCCTGAGTGCCTTTATTTTTTTCTGAATGGCTTCGGTCATAAACTGATATTATTTTTTTAGTAACATATGTTACTGAATTTAGGTATATTAAACACATAAATATGATTAAAATCATCATTAAATAAATTTATGCCGCTTATCTTTACTTAAGAAATATTTGATAAAAATAACAAATTATATAAGAAAGTCCGTCGGTAATTATAGCATATAATCCGCTTGAACATAAAGGTCATTTAATCCAATCTGAAAATAATAAAAATTTAAAGAAGATGAAAAATTTAGTAATACTTGGCGCAGGAACAGCAGGTACCATGATGCTCAACAAATTGTACAAGGAACTGGACAGAGAGGAATGGGAAATTACTATAGTTGATCAGTACAAAACACATTACTACCAACCCGGTTTTCTGTTTATTCCTTTTGGGATTTATAAAAAGGAAGATGTCATCAAGCCAAAGCATAACTTTTTTCCCCCGGGGACCAGGGTGATCTTCAGCGCCATTGACAAGGTTATTGGTGAAGAAAACAAGGTCGTTCTGGAGGATGGAAAAGTGCTGCGCTATGATTATCTGATCATAGCTACAGGAACTGAGACCAGACCCAGTGAAACCCCGGGTCTAAAAGACAAACTGTGGTACAAAGATATCTTTGATTTTTACACCATTGAAGGTGCTCTGGCCCTTCACAAAAGGTTTAAGGACTGGGAAGGCGGAAATCTTGTGATGTGCATCCCGGAATTACCCTACAAATGCCCCGTGGCTCCAATTGAATTTGTTTGTCTTGCCGAGGCTTACTTTGCCGAAAGGGGTATGCGAGACAAGGTAAACATATCCTATGTAACCCTTATGTCCGGCGCTTTCACCAAGCCGGTGGCCTCAAAAATGCTGGGAGATCTTCTGAAAGAGAAAAATATTGAAGTTGTGCCTGATTTCTATTTGAGTCATGTTGATAATGACAATAAAAAGATCATCTCTTATGACGACCGGGAAATTCCTTTCGATATTCTTACGATAGTACCGGTGAATATGGGTTCGGATATGATAGAGAGAAGCGGCCTGGGCAATGATATGAATTATGTGAAAACAGACAAATACACCTTGCAGTCAGAAGATTTTGAAAATATATTCGTCATTGGCGATGCTGCCAATATTCCTACTTCGAAAGCAGGTTCAGTAGCACATTTTGCCGCTGAGATCCTGACAGAGAATATACTGGCTGCAATGGAAGGCAGACCACTGCCTGCAAAATTTGACGGGCACGCAAACTGTTATATCGAAACCGGCTATGGAAAAGGTGCCCTGATCGATTTCAACTACGAAACTGAACCGCTGCCGGGAACATTTCCGCTACCGGGTATAGGTCCTTTTGGTTTACTGAAAAATACCAAAATGAACCATTACGGAAAAATTATGTTCCGCTGGATCTACTGGCACATATTGCTAAAAGGAAAAGAACTTCCCATTGAAGCAGATATGACCATGGCAGGAAAACAGCGGGTGTAATCCTATAAGATATTTATTATGAAAGAGACCAATATTCAATCACAAATAGATGCTTTGGACAGAAAGCTGGACCTCATACTGGAACATATTCACCAACAAAAAATGAATACTTCTATGGTTGAGGATCTCGTGAGCGACTTGAGCATCGTTGGTAAGGATGCTTATGATTCCACAGTTGCCGAGCTGGATAAAAGGCAGATAGAAATAGATCCCGCACAGGTAACAGAGCTGGCTATTGTGTTCTTAAGAAATATCGAGAACATAAAAAATATGATGAACATGCTGGAAATGGCAGTCGACCTGGGCAAAGAGGTTGGTCCGATCGCCAACCATGCCATCATCGATCTCACAAGGGGTATGGCCGAACTTGAAGAAAAAGGTTATTTTGCCTTTGCAAAAGAATTCCTTCCCATCATTGACAATATTGTTACCGGCTTTACTCCAAAAGATATCAGGGAACTGGCGAGCAGCATAGTTCCGATTCTTACTACATTAAAGGAGATGACACAACCCGATGTGTTAAACACCATGACCAATGCGGTGAAAGTATTTAACAGCATCGAGACTGAAAACGTCCCATCGTATTCCTTGTGGAAAGTGATAAGAGAAATGAATACGCCTGAAATGAAAAAAGCACTGGGCTTTGCGGTAACATTTATGAAAAATGTATCAAAAGATAAATACGAAAACTAAATATTAAATTCATTAACAAATAAAATCTAAAATTATGTCTGAGAAAACAATCGCAGGTGTGCAGGTTAAATTATCCGATGACGGATATATGACAGATATGTCGCAATGGAATGAAAATATAGCCAAAGAACTGGCTGGTGAAATTGGTATAGTTCTTACTCCAAAACATTTTGAAGTACTGAATTACCTGCGCAAGGAACATGCGGCCGGCGAAGCATTAACGATACGCAAAGTGGGTAAATCCGGTATCGTGGATATTAAGCAATTATACGATCTCTTTCCAAAAGGACCGCTAAAATTTTCTTCCTTAATTGCAGGAATTCCCAAACCAACAAGTTGTGTTTAATCAATAAATAAAGCAAAATGGAAAAAAAAGAAAAAAAACCTTTGGAAAAGGTTTGTCTCATATGTGCAAAAGGTAGTCTGGAGGATGTGTATGCCTCCCTGGTCATGTCGAACGGCGCGGTGATGGAAGGTATCGAAACCAATGTTTTCTTTACATTTTTCGGACTAGACGGTATTACAAAGGACCGCATGAATAATTTGCATACAGCAACTACCGGAAATCCGGCCATGCGTATGCCCGGTGGATTACCGTTTCCCACGATGCTTGGCGGACTTCCGGGCGTTGAAACAGCGGTTTCATCCATGATGAGAAAGCAGATGGAGGAACTGGATATACCACCCGTTGAAGAATTTCTGGAAATGATCACGGCTGGTGGTGGCACTATTTATGCCTGTAAACTGGCAGTCGACATGTTCAAACTCACAAAAAAGGATTTGTGGGACGGCGTGAAGGATATCATCACCATTGGCCAGTTCTACGAATTGTGCGATGGCGACAGAACACAGATCATTTTTACCTAAACCCATTTGGTTTTCAATTTAAAAAACAGGCCGCTTCTTTTTGAGGTGGCCTGCTTTTTTTTACTCGAGGGTATTATTCTCTTAACCGGATATAACCATAAGTACCATTCTGTTTTAGGATGAGCACATTGATATATTCCTTCGACTGGTATTGTTGCAGGAGCTCATCGAGCTCAGCTGGAGTTTCAACTTTCGTATCCTCTACCGCCAGAATGATATCTCCGTTAACAATACCGTATCTTTCGTTCAGGCTTTTATTTTTCAGGCTGGTAATTTCCAGACCGTAATCAATTTTAAACTTTCTGGCATTCTTGTCAGAGATTGGATTAAGCTCGCCAAAATAGAAAGTTGAAAAATCCTTCTCACTGATGCTCTCCTTGCCAAATTGATTTTTCAGTTTCAATTTAAATTTTGCATCCTGGTTGTTGCGCAATACTGTGACTTGTACCTCATCTCCGGGCCTTTTGGAACCGAGATAACCCTGCAGATCAGAAAATTTACTGATCTTGATTTCATCCACTTTCACGATCACATCGTTCATTTTTAAACCGGCCTCACTGGCTGCGCCATTTTCGGCCACATTGGTAATAATTATTCCTTGCGTAGTAGAAACTCCGTATTGAGCTGCCTTCTCGCTGTCCAGCTCATCAAAATTGATGCCCATATAGGCGCGCTGTACGTTGCCAAATTCCAGCAGGTCTTCAATAACCTTCTTGGCGATATTGGAAGGTATTGCAAAACTATAACCAACATAACTACCTGTTTGAGAGGATATTGCAGTATTAATACCGATCAGTTCACCCCGGGTATTTACCAGTGCCCCGCCACTGTTTCCCGGATTTACGGCAGCGTCTGTCTGAATAAAGGATTCTATCTGATTCGTATTGCCCATCACCCTGATGTCACGCGCCTTTGCGCTTACGATCCCGGCGGTAACCGTTGAAGTAAGATTATACGGATTTCCCACAGCGAGTACCCACTCTCCTACCTGAAGGTTGTTTGAATCTCCAAACCCCAGGTAAGGAAGTTCTCCGGCATTTATTTTCAGCAAAGCGATATCTGTACTCTTGTCAATACCAATAATCTCGGCCTCAAAAGATCTCTTGTCGTTCATGGTCACCTCTATTTTCTTTGCCCCGCTGATCACGTGGCTGTTTGTGATAATATACCCGTCGCCGGATACGATAACACCCGACCCGGCACCAACAACAACAGGTCCTTCCTGAGAGGAAGAGCCGTAAAAGAATTCCCTCAGCGGATTCGCCGGAGCTATGGCAACATTTTTAACATGGACAACCGCATTGACCGTGGCTTGCGCTATCCTTGTAAAATCGGTTGATTCAGCCGGTGAAGCGGGATAGATTGAATTGTTTTTATTGTAGGCAGGAATGGCATCGAATCGGTTCGACTGCTCAGTTGTACCTGCAACATCTAACGGTGGAAAAAAGTACAAATATGAGCCTAAAGTGATGGCTCCACCCAAAACAGAAGCAAAAATCAATTTTATCGTGTTCATCTTTTAAAATTATTTATTACAAAATTATATTTTTATTCTAATCGCATACTTCATTTAACGTTACTTTAACTAGTCAATGTATTGGGAATATATTTAAATTTGCCCTATGGATATACGCTTTTTCAAATACCAGGGCACGGGAAATGATTTCATCATCATAGACAACCGTGAACTGACCTTCCCAAAGACCAATAATGCCTTCATTCAAAAGTTATGCCACAGACAATTTGGCATAGGCGCTGATGGCCTGATGCTCCTTGAGAAATCCGAAAATTGTCATTTTAAAATGATCTATTACAATGCCGACGGACGCGAAGGTTCTATGTGTGGTAATGGAGGTCGTTGCATTGTTGCCTTTGCCAGACAACTCGGAATTTTTGAACAGGAAACTATTTTTGAAGCTGTGGATGGAACTCATAAAGCCAGGATAAATGATGGCAAGGTGCAATTGGAAATGGGTGATGTGAGTGATATAGAAGCATTCCCGGATCACTTTTTTTTAAACACAGGATCACCCCACCACATCGTTTTTTCGGAAAATATAGATAATCTGGATATTGTTGAAATAGGAAGAAAAATCAGGTATGGAGCACCCTATTTTGAGGCAGGAACAAATGTAAACTTCGTCGAGAAATGTGAAGATAATAAATTGAAAATCAGAACTTATGAGCGTGGTGTTGAAAATGAAACTTTAAGTTGTGGCACAGGTGTAACAGCAGCGGCAATTGCCGCACATTTTTCGGGTAAAACCACTGAAACACCTGTATTTATTGATACTTTGGGTGGAGTATTGCAGGTTGACTTCCATACAGAGGAAAAGATGTACAGAAACATCGTTTTAACAGGTCCTGCCGAAATGGTATTTTCAGGTCTGATTAAGTGCGGGATATGAATCATTTAGAAAATAACATAGTACATCTAAGAGCCTTAGAACCAGATGATTTGGATTTTTTATTTGAAGTAGAAAATGATATGACCTTTTGGGAGGTGAGCAACACTCAAAAGCCCTTTTCAAAATTCATTTTACAGCAGTATTTAAACAATTCCCATACGGATATTTACGAAGCCAAGCAGCTGCGTCTGGTAATAACCAGTAAGGAAAACCAAAAAAAAATAGGCCTGGTAGATCTGTTTGACTTTGACCCTTTTCACAAAAGACTGGGCCTGGGAATTCTGATCCTGGAAGCATTTCAAAATCAGGGATTCGCTTTTGAAACAATTCAACTTGTAAAAGAATACGCTTTTAAATTTTTTGATCTGCACCAGATCTATGCACATGTCCCCCTTACCAACAAACCCAGTCTTCAGCTCTTTGAAAAATCGGGTTTTATCCGAAGCGGTATACAGAAAGACTGGTTAAAACTTGACGGAGGATTCACAGATGTTGCACTTTATCAGATTTTTAATACAAGACCATGAAAAAAAAGTCGGTTATTCTGTTTTTCACTTTGCTTATACTGATTGCCATGGCGGTGTTTTTCTATGTCATCTACAAAAAAATTAAAGCAGAAAACGTAACGGAAACGACCTATATTTATATTCCAACAAATGCTGATTTTACTAACGTTACCCAGCTACTTGAACCCTATCTGAAAAATAAGGAAAGTTTTACCTGGATCGCCAATAAAAAGAATTATCCCAACAAGATAAGGCCCGGCAAGTTTAAGATCACCGGGGGTATGAGTAACGAAGAGCTGGTCAATCATTTGCGCGGAGGAAGCCCCGAAACGGTAAATGTGACCTTCAACAACCAGGACACACCTGAAAAACTGGCAGGCCGGATCGCAGAGCAGATCGAGGCAGATTCGACAGCAGTGCTGAACATTATAAATGACTCCTCATTCTGGAAAGAGAACGGCTTCACCCCATTAACCGGATTTTCGATGTATATTCCAAACTCGTATGAATTCTACTGGAATACCTCTGCCGAGCAGTTCAGAACGAGAATGCTGAAAGAATACCGTACGTTCTGGAACGCTGACAGACTCGGCAAGGCCGGGAAACTGAAATTATCACCGCAAGAGGTCAGTACGCTGGCTTCCATAGTACAAAAAGAAACCAGTACCGTTCAGGAAAGACCTGTAGTTGCCGGACTCTATTTAAACCGTTTAAGAGACAACTGGCCTTTGCAGGCGGATCCAACCATTATTTATGCCTTACGGCAAAAATTCGGGCAGGATACAACCATAAAAAGGGTACTGCTCAAAGACCTGAATATCGATTCACCTTATAATACCTACAAAAGAACCGGTCTTCCGCCAGGACCGATCGCCATGCCGGATATATCCTCTATCGATGCCGTATTAAACCCGGCCAATCACGACTATTTCTATATGTGTGCCAGTGTTGACCGAATGGGTGAACACGAGTTCACCGGCAATCTGCGCCAGCACAACATCAACGCAGCCAAATACCAGGCCTGGATCAGCAAACAGGGAATTCAGCGATAAGTATGGGCACCCTGACACAAGTTGGTATTTCGGCAAATGGTACGCTGCTCAGAATCCTTGTCATTCTTGTAATATGTTTCTCATTTGGGCCTGTTCAAGCACAAAATCAGGACGCTTTCCTCCAGCCATCAGATACTTTGAACAAGCAGCGCAGAAATACGGTTTATATTACTGCCGGTGCGGGATTCGGACTGAGCCTGGTCGCGTTGAACGAACTCTGGTACGAAGATTACCCCCGTTCGAGCTTTCATTTTCACAATGATAACGACGCCTGGCTGCAAATGGATAAGGTGGGCCATATGTACAGCACCTATTTTATTGGTAAAATGGGGATGGATGCCCTGGCCTGGGCAGGTGAATCAAAAAAAAACCAACTGTTGTATGGCGCAACCATGGGATTTGCCTTTTTAACCGCGATAGAAATACTTGACGGCTTTTCTGAAGAATGGGGCTTTTCCGGGGGAGATATGGTCGCAAACGGCCTTGGAACGGGTTTACTGGTCGGCCAGGAACTGCTTTGGGGAGAGCAGCGCATTCAGATGAAGTTTTCTTACAGCGATACGGATTACCCGGAAATCTATCCTGACAAACTTGGTTCAAATTCACTTGAGCAGGTTTTTAAAGACTATAACGGACAAACCTATTGGTTTTCAGTCAACTTGTGGTCTTTTTTTAAGGACAGTAAAATTCCGCGCTGGCTAAATGTTTCATTGGGCTATGGTGCCGAGGGTATGCCCGAATACGAGGAAGGGAGCGGTGCCGAAATGTACAGCACCTACCGGCAGTTTTATGCCAGTTTGGACCTGGATCTGACAAAAATCAGAACAAATTCATCATTTTTAAAAACTACTTTTAACCTGCTGAATTATATCAAGATTCCCTCGCCAACCCTTGAATTTACTAGTGAAGGCGATTTCGAATTCCATGCTTTTTACTTCTAAAATACTGCCCGACAGTGTATTAAATAAATGTTAATTTTTTTTTTAAACGAATATTTGACGTACTTTTGCAGCGCAGATTAAAATTGGTTTGGTGTTTCAAGCATTATTGAAATCTAAATCGTAAATATTAAAAATGAAAAGTTCCTTTATCAAACTTACTTTATTGTTCTCAACCTTTCTTATGATAATAGGATTGGTGCTGTTGGATCAAAGAGACAAGAACGGCAACTGGAGAGCGTTTTTTGATGATTCCTCATCAGTTTACACAGTAAAAAAGCAATCCGGACCCTTTGAAGTGGTTTATACGCCTACCGTTGATACTTGTTTTATTGGCTTCAGAGAAGCTGTGGCCTTCAAAGAATCTCAGGGCAAATATAATCAGATCAATCAATTGGGTTATATGGGCAAGTACCAGTTCGGGAAATCGACCCTTGAAAGATTAAACATCCATGATACTGAGGAGTTTATGAATTCACCGGAATTACAGGAAAAAGCATTCATTGCCCTGTGCTCACTGAATAAATGGATTCTGATCAGAGATATCAAACGAAGTGTAGGCAAAAAGATCCATGGCGTGGAAATTACTGAATCAGGTATTCTGGCCGCTGCCCACCTTGTTGGTGCCGGAAACGTAAAAAATTATCTGAGAAGTAACGGGGCAGATATTTATACCGATGGAAACGGTGTCAATGTTCACTTTTACATGAAGAAATTTTCGGGATATGATACTTCTTTCATCAAAGCTGATAAAAACCCACAAATAGTATAATTTTTTAGAAACCTTGCAAAATAAAGATAGCAGGCTTTTTATGGAGATCAGTCTCCAGCCGCTTCCAGTCTTTGATTTGCAGGGTTTTTATATACTCCGAATCCAGAGTCAGCTCTGATGCAACGCACAGATAGGTGGTCTCATTCAATGTCTTCTTAAGATCATCCAGCAGCTGGTTATTTCTGTAGGGAGTTTCTATAAAGATCTGTGCCTGGTTTTTCAGTTTTGAAGTTTTCTCAAAATCCTTTATTGCCGCCTTTCTTGTATTGCTTTCTATTGGCAGATACCCGTTGAAAGCAAAATTCTGGCCGTTCAATCCCGAACTCATCATGGCGAGTACGATTGATGAAGGCCCAACCAGGGGTACGACTTTAATATTTCTTTCGTGAGCCATCATCACAACATGCGCTCCCGGGTCGGCGATGGCTGGTGTTCCTGCTTCGGAGAGCAGACCTACAGAGATTCCTTTAGCGCAGTTGTCCAGAAAATTACTGCTTTCCTTTATATCAGCGTATTTGTTCAGTATGAACAGAATTAGCTCGTTTTGTGCTTTCTGAGGGGCAATGGCCTTTATAAACCTTCTGGCTGACTTTTCATTCTCAACAAAAAAATACTGAAGTTGCATGACGGTGGACTGCACAGTTACCGGCAATACCTGCATCGGCTCATTATCTCCCAGGGTTGTGGGTATCAAATAAAGTTTACCGCTTTCTGCTTGCATTATTTCAGAGTTTTGCAAAGTATCTCACATGCTTCATCCAGCATCATAAAAACGGCTTCAAATGCATCAGCACCCTCGTGATACGGGTCGGGCACCTCCCTGTTCAGTCCCGGATAAGCCGCGTTCAACAGGAGTTCAACCTTGTTGCGCTGTTTCTGATTTTGAGCCATTTCGAGCACGGTTGACAGGTTATCTCTGTCCATCACAAAAATCCTGTCGAATTTCTCAAAATCCCCGGTGGTAAATTGTCTTCCTCTTTGCGTGGAAATATCAATATCGTAATTTGCGGCTACCCGAACGGATCTGGAATCAGGCGGATGACCGATATGCCAGCTGCCTGTGCCTGCAGAATCTATAAAAACTTCTTTGGAATCAACTTTTGACCTCAGGATACCTTCTGCCAATGGCGACCTGCAAATATTTCCAAGGCAGACCATTAAAACCCTGATCATATTCCGATCTTAAAAGGTTAGTTTTTTGGTGATCTCTTCAACAAATTTTCTGAATTGCTTGTCTGTTTCCAGCATGTTATCAACCGTTTTACATGCGTGCAATACAGTTGCGTGATCTCTGTTTCCGATCTGAGATCCAATGCTGGCAAGGGATGCCTTGGTCATTCTTTTTGAAAAGTACATGGCCAGTTGCCGGGCCTGAACAATGTGCCTTTTGCGTGTTTTGGACTGCAAAGTAGTAACATCCATTTCAAAATATTTCGAAATGACTTTTTGAATATAATCTATGGAAACTTCCTTCTTGGTGTTTTTGACGAATTTATCTACAATCTGCTTGGTGAGCGACAAGGTAAATTCCTTGCGGTTAAAGGAAGCATTGGCTATTAAGGAGATCAGCACACCCTCCAGTTCCCTGATATTTGTCTTGATATTCTTAGCGATATACTCCACAATTTCGTAAGGGATGTCTACCCCGTCCCTGAACATCTTGTCCTGCAGGATGGAAACCCTCGTTTCGAAATCAGGTGAAACCAATTCTGCTGATAGTCCCCACTTGAATCGTGACAGCAATCGCTGCTCGATATCCTGCATATCGACCGGTGCTTTATCGGAAGTCAAAATGACCTGCTTGCCATTCTGGTGCAAATGGTTAAAAATATGGAAAAACACATCCTGTGTTCCAGCTTTTCCTGACAAAAACTGCACATCATCCACGATCAGCACATCGATCATCTGATAAAAATGAATAAAATCATTTCTGGTATTTCCTTTGATGGAATCGATAAACTGCTGGGTAAATTTCTCTGTAGATATATATAGTACTGTTTTTTCAGGGTATTTATCTTTGATATTTACGCCAATGGCCTGGGCAAGATGTGTTTTACCCAATCCCACTCCACCGTAAATCAAAAGTGGATTGAACGAAGTTCCTCCGGGTTTGTTGGAAACTGCCAGACCTGCAGAACGCGCCAGACGATTCGATTCGCCTTCAATAAAGTTTTCGAAATTGTAATTTGGATTTAATTGTGATTCAATCTTAACCTTCTGTATACCGGGAATGACAAAGGGGTTTTTTAATTCATGCTTGTCAATCTCCAAAGGCAGGGTAATTCCCTGCGAATTGAAAGGTTTTCTATTCGAACTCGGAAACTTAACTGTATGTGGTTTTTTACTGCTGTATGAGTTCTCCATCTTCACGTCGTATACCAATTTTGCACTTTCCCCCAGTTCTTTAACCAAGGCCACCCTGAGTAATTTAATATAATGTTCCTCAAGCCATTCAAAAAAGAACTTGCTGGGAACCTGAATCGTCAGCACATCGCTTGAAACTTTTACCGGCACTATAGGTTCAAACCAAGTTTTATAGGCTTGTGGTTTGATATTATCTTTTATAAAAAGCAGGCAATTGTTCCAGACAGATTCAGCTGTTTGTTTCATTAAATTAATACAATTTAAACTTCTATATTACTTCTTTTTCAGTAGAATTTATTTCAAAAATCTCAAGACAAAATTGTGAATAAACTTTATTATAAAAAAATGAATTCGCTATTGGTTATTAACTTTTTTTTCTTTAGACTTCTCCGTGCAAATTACAAAAAAATGTTGAATAACGAAATAAAAATTAGGGTTCGGTATGCAGAAACTGATCAAATGGGTTATGTGTATTACGGAAACTATGCGCAGTACTTCGAAGTTGGCAGGGTAGAATGGCTCAGAGGCCTTGGAATTACTTATAAAAGCCTCGAAGAGTCGGGAATAATGCTACCGGTAATTAGAATGAATATTAATTATTTTAAACCCGCAAAATATGATGACCTGTTGACAATCAGAACAATTCTAACGCGGATTCCGGGAGTTAAAATTGACTTTCAGTTCGAAGTTTTAAATGAAAAAAATGAACTTTTGACCACGGCTGAAGTTGTTCTTGTTTTTATTGATATGGTCAGGAACAAACCAACCAAAGCACCTGAATTCTTATTACAAAAAATCAGACAACTACTCTGATTTTTTTACTTCTCCTAATCTCAGTGCTTTAAGTGCCTGATACAATTCTTCAAAACTGTTTTTTCTTACCGACAAGACCATGCTGCAATGCAATTCCATGACCTGTTCTTTTATTTCCGCATTGTATTCCCTGATCACCTTCAAAACCTTGTTCATATGCTCATAAGCAAAGGTAATTTCAACTTCCCGATCGATTGATTTTGTAATCACCTCGGCCTTTTCCAGTGTGAGTTGTGCAGCAGTTTTATAGGCGTTCATCAAACCGCCCACCCCCAATTTCACCCCGCCAAAATACCTTACAACAGTTACCAGAACATTGGTCAGTCCAAATGAAAGAATCTGACCATAGATAGGCATACCCGCGCTGTGACTGGGTTCACCGTCATCATTGACCCGGTACTGCTCCTGCTCTGCTCCTATTCTGTAAGCATAGCAACAGTGCCTCGCTTTGTGATGTTCATTCTTAATTTTATGAATGATCCCTGCAATTTCCTCTTCGCTGCTTACCGGAAAGGCAGCTCCAATGAACCTGCTTCCTTTTTCTTTATAGACTGCTTCCTCCGAAGCAGCGGATAATGTTCTATACAGGTCATTTGATTCTGTCTCTTTCAAAATGGATTATTTGAAATCGAAAAAAGTGTTTTCGTTGTCTAGTATGCTTACACTGTTATCACCGAGTGCAAAATGATCTCTCAGAGTCCCGCCGGCGCAAGGGGCTTTTGTACCTTTATGTACCGATCCGGCACCCGTGATTATGATGGCTTCATCCCAAAGGTTCCTGTCGATAAATTTTTGCAGGGTTTTTGAACCGCCTTCCACTACAAGAGATTGTATATTCTGATCGTATAAAAAATTACAAATCTGACTCGGAATGTCTTCATCAAAATTCAAAACCGCATACCTAATATGATTTACTTTATCCCCGGCACCCGGAATGTGTTCACAAAAAACAACGGTCTCTGACTGCTCATTAAACAGATTACTGCCGGTATCCACTTTCAATTCCTTGTCTATCAGCAGCCTCAATGGGTTTTTTCCAAAATATTTGCGTGAAGTAAGCGATGGATTATCGGATTGGGCCGTAACCGTCCCTACCAGTATACTTTGTTCATGTGTCCGTAACTGATGCGCATACTGCTGGGCATGGTTGTTAGAGATCCAAAACGGTTTTTTCTCTTCCGGGGAGAGAACAGGAAGTTTATTGTCATAAACCACAGGAGAAATAAATCCATTGGCTGTTTGAGCCCATTTTAATAGAATATAGGGTCGTTTCTTTAAATGAAAAGTAAAAAACCGTTTGTTCAGCGCCAGGCATTCATCTTCCAAAATACCGGTGGTAACCTCACAGCCGGCTTCCTGAAGGCGCTTTATACCCTGTCCGTTTACTTTGCTGTGGTAATCCCGCGATCCGATGACCACTTTTTTGATCCCCATTTCTATGATCAGATCGGCACAGGGAGGTGTTTTCCCGTGATGCGAACAGGGTTCCAGGTTAACATAAAGCACAGATTCCCTGAGGAGCTGCCTGTCCTTCACCGACCGAATGGCTATTACTTCCGCATGTGCTTCACCTGCTCTTTTGTGCCAGCCCTCGCCAAGCATTCTGTTCTCATGCACAACAACAGCACCAACCAAAGGATTTGGATAGCTTGTGCCCAAACCATTCCGTGCCAGCTGTATGCATCGCTTCATAAAAAATTCATGCCCGTTCAATGAAAAAAGAATAAAAGGTTTAACTGAACTTGATTCTAATTGCTAATTTTGAGATCAGGATAATGTCGTAACAAATATATGAATGAAACCATTAAAATAAGGCGAATTAAAAAATCGGATAACGCATTTATATCCAAGGTGATAAAATCTACCCTGGAAGAATATGGCGTGGCCATAGAAGGCACGGCCTATATGGATCCGGAAACGGATGCGATGTTCGAAGCATACAGGGACCCAGGTTCCGTATATTTTGTGGCACTTATCAATAATAAGGTTGTTGGCGGAGCCGGAATAAAGCAGTTAAAAGACGGTGACCCTGAAATTTGTGAATTGCAAAAGATGTATATTTTACCTGAAGCCCGAAATAAAAAGATAGGAAAATCCCTGATTTTAAAATGCCTTGATTTTGCAGCTGCACAGGGTTACAGGCATTGTTATCTGGAAACCTTCCCTAAAATGGAATCCGCAATCCGGCTTTATCACATAAATGGTTTTGAGAAGCTCGATCATGCCCTGGGAAATACCTGCCACTATTCATGTAATGTCTGGATGCTAAAAAAACTTGGTGGCCCGGTAATAGAAGCTGCCCATACCAATTCAGATCAACCATGACCCTCCACAACCTGCAAAAAAGGGTTTTGGCCGAACTCGCACCTTTTTATCCGGAACCTGAGGCGCAGTATTATTTTAACGCTTTGGCGGAGGAATATCTTCAACTCAAACGCTATGAGATCTCCCTGCAAAAAAACACAGAGGTGGCAGCCCGAACCGAAAGTAAATTCCTGTTTGCCCTGGACCAGTTGAAGAGAACAGTTCCGCTGCAGTACATTCTAGGCCATACCGTGTTTTTTGGATTAGATTTTATCGTGGACAACAAAGTACTTATTCCAAGGCCTGAAACGGAAGAGCTCGTTGAATGGGTTATACAGACCACAAAAGACATACAAAAACCAAAAATTCTGGATATTGGTACGGGAAGCGGGTGTATCGCCATTGCCCTTGCCAAAAACATCCCGCATGCCGAAGTATCTGCCATGGATCTTTCAACTGAAGCCCTAGACATAGCCAAAAAAAATGCAGCAAATAACCAGGTGGAAATCGATTTTTTTCAGGCAGATATTTTGAAGATTCCTGAGCTGCCTCATTTTTTTGATATAGTTGTCTCCAACCCTCCCTATGTCCTGGAATCAGAAAAAACACTGATGCACGCAAACGTGCTGCAGTATGAACCTCATGTTGCCCTGTTTGTTTATGACAGCGACCCCCTTGTTTATTACAGGGTCATCGCGGCCCTTGCCAGCAATAGGTTAAGCCACCGGGGCAGTTTGTTCTTCGAGATCAATGAAGCCAAAGGCAAAGAGATGCTGGAATTGTTGTTGCGGTCAGGCTTTGGAAAAACAGAACTCAAAAAGGATTTTCTGGGCAAGGACCGAATGATTAAAGCAACTTGCGCCAGGTAATACGGAATATTGGTTATTTTTGCAACATGCGTATAGATATTATTACTGTCTCACCCGAGCTTATAAAAAGCCCCTTTGAGCATTCCATCATCAAAAGGGCAATAGAAAAACAATTGGTTGAGATTCATTTTCATAACCTACGGGACTATGCCGTGAACCGCTATGGCAAAATTGATGACTACCAGTTCGGCGGTGGTGCCGGTATGGTACTTATGATAGAACCCATAGACAAATGCCTGACAGAACTTTTTGCAGCAAGGAAATACGATGAGGTGATCTATATGACTCCCGATGCCCAGAGGCTGGACCAGCAGTGCGCAAATCAATTGTCAACTGCAGAAAATCTGATCATCCTGACCGGACACTACAAAGGAGTAGACCAAAGGATACGCGATGCCTATATCACCAAAGAGATTTCCATAGGAGATTATGTGCTCTCGGGAGGTGAACTGGCCGCAGCGGTGCTATGCGATGCGGTCATCAGACTAATACCGGGGGTACTGGGTGACGAAACCTCTGCACTAACAGATTCTTTTCAGGACAACCTGCTGGCACCCCCCGTTTATACTAGACCTGCGGATTACAAGGGCATGAAAGTACCAGATATCTTGCTGTCCGGCGATTTTGCCAAAATTGATGTATGGAGGCATGAGGAATCCTTAAAAAGAACTCAGGAAATCAGGCCTGATCTGTTGTGATAAAGTATTGAATTTCATGAAATTAAATTGTATCGTGGTCGCTGTTTTCCTTTATTGTTTTTGCCCTGTTTTTTCACAGGCAGATACAACTAAAACCGCTGCCGTTCAAAAGGATAAGAACAAACAGCTCCTAAAAAGTTCACTTGTGCCACTGGCCCTGATCGGCAGTGGTGTCTTTGTAAATTACTCCGGCGGCAGTCTGGGAAAAGAAAGCCTGCAGGAGGATATACAGGATGGTCTTGATGATTTTCATACGGAACTCGATAATTTTCTGCCCTTTGTTCCTGTCATTACCATGTACGGTGCAGACCTGCTTCATGTACCTGCCAGGAATGATGCTTTTACCCAGACCAAATATTTGGCAATAGCGCTGCTCGCGAATAACCTGGTCACCCTCGGCCTAAAACAAATTACCGACGAGGAGCGTCCCAATGGCGATACTTACAGCTTCCCTTCAGGGCATACCTCAAATGCTTTTGTCATGGCTACTGCCCTGCATCTGGAATTTAAAGATACCCATACCCTGCTCGCTTATAGTGGCTACGTCTTTGCTACTGCAACGGGCGTACTGCGCGTAATGAACAATGAACACTGGGTTTCGGATGTTTTGGCAGGAGCCGGAATAGGGATGCTCTGCACACAACTGGTCTATCATTTTGAACCCCTGAAGAACTGGCAACCCTTTAAAAATGAGGGCATAAAAACAACTCTCGGACCTTCTTTAGTCGATGATACCGTGGGTATATATGCCGTAGTACGTTTTTAAATATTTTCATAAAAAGAGGTCAATATATTTTTTGCAGAACCATACCCATATCTAAAATTATTTATTAAATTTGCAAGCTCTAAATTAACCTCTGGCGAAAATCGTGTATGTTGGTTTTGATTGACACTTTTAAATAATAAAAATGGAAAATTTAGTAAAATTTGTTCAGGAGGAATTTGTAAGTAAAAATGAGTTTCCGGAATTTGCTGCCGGAGATACCATTACAGTTTATTATGAGATCACTGAAGGAAAAAAAACACGTACTCAGTTCTTTAAAGGAGTTGTGATTCAAAAAAGCGGAACAGGCAGATCCGAGACCTTTACGATCAGAAAAATGTCGGGTACAGTCGGTGTGGAACGTATCTTCCCGATCAACCTGCCAGCCATCAAAAAAGTTGAGGTAAACAAAAGAGGAAAAGTTCGAAGAGCCAGAATTTTCTACTACAGAGAACTCACCGGTAAAAAAGCACAGATCAAAGAAAAAAGAGCCTGATATCAAGCTCTTTTTATACAGAACAAAAGCCTTGAAATTTCGGGGCTTTTTTTTATGCACAATTGTTAATAAGTGGCGTTAAAAAGTTGTTCGTATCAATTTGTTGTTTTTCTTGTAAAAATTATTTTCCTGTTGTATGTTTGGTGGACAATTAGCGAGAGATTTGAATTCGCTGCAGCGGGAGCCAGTTTCGACCGGCAAACGGAAACAGGAAAGAGAAGATCGGACAGTTGGATGGGGTGAAAATCCTATCGGTTTTGGAAGTTTTTTTTATGCCGGGTATTTAGCATGAATAGTTTGGTTTAATTAGTAATTCCAAGGCCAAATGTTCTTCAGAAATTTGAAAAATAAGGCCGCTGTAAAAAGTGGAGACATTTTTTAAACAGGATGAAAGAGCAAAACGAAATAGATTGAGGATAAATCGGACATCCGTTCATTTATTCAGGATCGTTTCAGCAAACAGCCATAAGAGGATTAATTTCTTTTATGGCTTTTGTTTTGCTTAAAAATCAGCATCTTATAAACATTTGTTCATAAGTGCTGTTTATAAGTTGTTTGAAAATATACGTATTCTTTCCTGTTGCATATTTTTTTCAAAGACTATATTTGATACAGTTCTTTGCAAGTAATTGAATTACCCCCTTGGTTATTGTTATGAAATCGATGACCCGGTAATAAGAGAACCCATTTTATGAAAGGTTCAATTTTTTCTTTCTGAGTGTTTAGCACATAAAAGAGGAATAAAATTCCCAAAATCTTTCATGAGCGCAAATTGCTCAAAAATCAAAGTACTGCAAAATGCAAATTTTGTAAGTCTTTTCCTTTAAAGCCATGCCTCAAGGTATGGCTTTATTGTTTGTTGTCTGTATCATTTATTACCTCAGAATGGATATAAATTAGCAAACAAATAGAATAATATTTTAATAGTTAGTTATATTTGCGTCCATTAATTTAAATATGAAATAATGAACAAAATTAAAGTTGCCAATCCGGTCGTCGAGCTCGACGGAGATGAAATGACTCGGATTATCTGGAAATTTATAAAAGAACAATTGATACTTCCCTATCTGGACATCGACATCAAATACTATGACCTGGGAATCGAATACCGCGATGAGACCAATGACCAGGTTACGATCGATGCTGCCGAAGCCATAAAAAAGTACAATGTGGGGATCAAATGTGCCACAATTACTCCGGATGAAGCCCGCGTAAAGGAATTCGGATTAAAAAAAATGTGGAAATCACCCAATGGAACCCTCAGGAATATTGTTGGAGGAACGATCTTCCGGGAACCCATCATCATGAAAAATGTTCCGAGGTATGTTCAGGGTTGGACCAAACCCATCTGTATCGGCAGACATGCTTTTGGCGACCAGTACAAGGCAACAGATTTCGTGACCAAAGGCAAAGGAAAACTGACCATCACTTTTACTCCGGAAAACGGTGAAAACGTCCAGTCTTTTGAAGTTTATAATTTTCAGGAAGACGGGGTGGCACTGGCCATGTACAACATCGACTCCTCCATTTACGGATTTGCCCGCTCCAGCTTTAATCAGGCCCTGATCAAAGGCTGGCCTTTGTATATGAGCACAAAAAACACCATACTGAAAGCTTATGACGGAAGGTTTAAGGATATTTTTGAAGAAGTATATCAAAACGAATTCAAAGAACAATTTGACAAGGCCGGTATTACTTACGAACACCGACTGATCGATGATATGGTTGCTTCAGCCATGAAATGGGAAGGCGGATTTGTTTGGGCATGTAAAAATTACGACGGCGATGTTCAATCAGACACTGTTGCTCAGGGATTTGGTTCACTGGGATTAATGACTTCTGTACTGGTAACTCCGGACGGAAAAACTGTAGAAGCAGAAGCGGCTCACGGAACTGTAACCAGACATTACCGTCAGCACCAGCAGGGAAAAAAGACCTCCACCAATCCGATCGCTTCCATTTTTGCCTGGACACGTGGTTTGGAGCACAGAGGGAAACTCGACAACAACCAGGACCTCATCAATTTTAGCCATACCCTGGAAAAAGTGTGTGTCGATACCGTTGAAAGCGGCAAGATGACAAAAGACCTGGCTTTATTGGTTTATGGAGAAAACCTGAGTGCCGAAAACTACCTGAATACACCGGAATTTTTGGCAGCGCTCAAAGAAAATCTCGACAAGGCTCTGGCATAATCAGCACAGATCAATCAGGCTCCAATATTTGTTTTACTTGTATTGGAGCTTTTTTTATGCCTTATTACAAAAATTAACTACCTTAGATTTTTTAATACGATTAGTATATGGCGGCTTCCCGTTTAAAATCAAAACCGATCATGTCCAGGGGACTGAAATTTCTGGCCATCTCACTGCCCCTGCTGTTTCTGTCACCGGTACTGATTACCATGGGTTTTAAATTGATCAGCAAAGGAGGCAATTTTATATTACTCGCCCTCGGGGTTTTGCTGGCCATATTTACCATCCTTTTGGTGACTCAGGGCATCAGGCTGATCTTAAAATCCTTGTTCACGAATGAAGTTTAAATCGCGGTTTGTAAAGAGCACAGAATGGGAACACTGGCCCAGTTTTATGTACTATGTTCCCCTGCTGCCTTTCTTTCTCTATAAAACCTGGAAAGCTAAGAGCCTGACCTATTTTTCAGCAACAAATCCCGGAATAAAAATGGCAGGTAACGGTACCGAGTCCAAATACGAAACCCTCATGCTGCTGCCAGAAAAATACCGCCCTTTCAGTATCTATGTTCCTGCAGGAACATCCCCTGACCTCCTCCTGGATCAAATAAGAGAAAATAATATAGCATATCCATTTATCCTCAAACCCGATGTCGGTTTCAGGGGCTATATGGTAAAAAAGATCGACAGCGAAAAAATTCTCAGGGCCTGTCTGAAGCACTTCAAGCATCCCATGATCCTGCAGGAATTTATTGATTATCCGAATGAAATGGGCATTTTTTACCACCGATTACCCCACCTGGAAAAAGGGAAAATCACATCTGTAACCATAAAAAAATACCCAAGCCTCACCGGCGACGGGCAAAGCACGCTAAAGCATTTGATAGAACAGGACGACCGGGCTTTTCTTTACTTTGACCTGCTAAAAAATATCCACCATCAAAAACTGGATCACGTATACCCAAAAGATGAAAGCATTCCCCTTTCCTTTATTGGCAACCATTCCAAAGGAACCCGTTTCATCAACGGGAATCACCTGATCAATGAGGCACTTACCGGTGTATTCGACAGGCTGAACCATCAGATAAACGGTTGGTATTACGGAAGAATGGATTTAAAATACAACTCTTACCCGGAATTGCTGGAGGGAAAAAATTTTAAAGTGCTCGAAATCAATGGGATCATATCCGAACCAACCCATATTTACGATCCTGAGCATCCCGGAGCAGGATACTTTAAATGTATTGAAACGATAAAGTATCACTGGGAAATAATCGACCAGATCGCACGCATCAACAAAACCAGATCAGCGGCAAGGGTACCGGGAGTAAGAGAATATCTCAAAAATCTGTATTGGCTCAGAAGTTATTCGAAAGAACTGGTCAAGGCCAACAACCTGAATTTGGAGCTTTAATACCTGATCGTTTTTGGGGTAGTCGGGTTGTAACCGAAATCTTCATCCGGCAATGCTATTCCAAGCTGGTGAATGATATACCCTATGCTTGCAAAATGATGAATGGCATGGCTGTGTGCCTGGATCAATACGGCAGCGAGTGTGTATTTCGCTTTGATCATACCCCTGCCAAGGTCATCGCTGACCTCAAATTCAAGATCGAGATACTCAGTGTCCAGTTCCTTAAGCTTACTGATGATCTGATCGTAATAAGCCAGGCCTGAAAGCCTGTCCTGTTCTATCCGTTCATTTCGCTTGCGTTGTGTGAGGTCTATTTTTTTTGTTGGCAATCCGTCAATAATACAGTCGAAAATATCCAAAACATGGCGCATATGAATTCCTATACTGGAATAATACGGGGCTACACCGTTATCCGTGTATTGGTCTTGTTCTATGTTCCAAACCAATTTTTTTCCGCGTTCCAGGTTTTGTATAATCGCTGCAATCAAAGTCTTAAATTTTTGTAAGGATGAAGGTATAAAATTATTTATTTATCAGATCAATTAAAAGTAAAATTCCCAGGGTCAAAAATAAAAAACCCAGGATATAGTTGATATTCTTGGCAATAAAGCGCACCCGGCTGACCAAAATCCCTGATAAAAGTACATACAGGGCAAATATTGAGAATGCTCCCAGAAAGGCCCCGATCACAAAAAATACGATATGCCATTTGTCAAGTATTAGGTAGCCTTTCCCCTCCAGAATAGTACTGTATACCAGATAATAGGGCACTGCCAGCATGTTTAAAGAAGACATAACCATCCCTATCAACAGGTAATTACCCCTTTTGACCTTACTTTCTCTTGTGGTTTTTCGTCTGGCCTGCCAAAGAAAAAAGAAACTCAGTAAAAACAAAACAACCACACCTGCAATCGATAAGTTTTCAATGATTTCTGGATGTCTTGAAAAAAAACCGGCAAAATACAGGGCAACGAAAGACTGGGGTATTACTATGAGGGCTGCTCCAAGTCCAAACAGGAGACCTGCCTTTTTATTTACGGAAATTGCCGTTTTCATGGCCGTCATATTCAGCATACCGGGTGGAAGTACCCCAACAAATGCCATCGCATAGCCCAGCAATATATGTACGAAATAATTCAATTTCTATTTTTTAATAAATTTAAAACCATGCTACTGAAATCTTCTGATATCCGAAATTTAAAAACCAGGAACAAATATAAAATACTTATTGCAATCGATTTAATAAAAATGCTGATCACTGGCATTTCCTCTATTTTCACAAAATAAAAAGTCAAAAATAAAACGGCAATGATGCCGAGAAGCACCCAGCTTTTAGCAGTAAAAGGCTGCATCTGCATTTTTTTTTGCACATACATGATTCTCGATAAGCTAAATACGAAGATCACGATCAGCGTCGACAAGGCGGCTCCGTTGATTCCCATGATTTCGATCAAATATTTGTTCAGCAGGATCACACTCACTGACATCGCAATGGAATAATAAAAAAAACTCCGGTAGTATTTGGAATTGCTGAGTATCGCTGCATTTGTACCCAGCGCGAGTTTGATGAGCTCTGAAACCGAAACCAGTATGACAACGGTAATACCGGCATTGTATTCCGGTTTGTTGATCAGGGCATACAATTCCGTGATATTGCAGTTTATCAGCAAAAATAATAGTCCGCCGGCTATGAGCAATGAGACAGAACTTTTTGTGTACATTTTGGCTACTTCTCCAAAATTATTGCTTTGAATATCCCTGGCCGTGATGGGATTTATGATCTGTTGCATGGCCCTGGTGGGTACTCCCACCACCGAAGCGATATAAACACCCACTGCATAATAGGCCACTTCTGAGATCTTTTCCATTTGCGGAATCATGAATTTATCGATTTCGAGCAAAATGGTGCTGGCCGATCCGGCAAGGATCATATAAAAAGAGAAGGACATGAGTTCTCTCAGGTTTGCGGGTAGTTTTAAGGTTCTGGTTTTAGGAAAATATAAGGTAAAAGCATAGGCTGCAATGATCACAACCCTTATAAAATATACGATCACTACAGCGTAGATAAATTGAACTTCATTTAACACCTTGAAATACACCAGGAACAGCAGTACCATGATGGCGGCCCGGGCAAAGACCTCTTGTATAAAACTGCCAAAAACAGATTTCATCTGCACCCTGCACCAGGCATTGAACACCTCGAAATAGCCCATAAACACAGCCAGTAAAAAGATCAGGTAAGTATAATCCCTGATGATGGGATTTTCACGTGAGATCATGTCCGCGATCGCATTGTAAGCCAGAGCCCCAAAAATACCGATCGGGATAATAACGGCAAGAGGAAGGAGCAGCGCTGTGATCAAAAAATTATCTCTGCCGGTTTCATCCTGATAATAAAAATAATACTTCACTATGGTATTTTGCATCCCCAGCACCATCAGTGGCATAAGGATGTTGGAAGTAGAGAGCAAAAAAGTTACGAGTCCGTAATAATCATCATCCAGAAAATGCGTGAATAAAAAGAGTACATTGATGCCACCGATCAAAAATCCCAAAAAAATAATTAAGGTGTTCTTGTATGTCTGGTTTAAAATGATTCCCATATCTTAACGGTTTTCCAAAATAAGTTTTTTACTCAAATGGTTAAATCGCCAGAATAAGAGAAAAGCTGAGGCGGTAAGACCTGCCAGCAAACCGATCCAGATTCCGATTGAGCCAAGACCCAGCCATTTACCCAGAACGAAGGATATCGGGAAACCGATGATCCAGTAGGCAATAAAAGTAATATATGTCGGTACTTTAACATCTTGTAAACCGCGCAGAGCGGATAAGACCACAACCTGGATACCATCTGATAACTGGAACAAGCCGGCGATCAACAGCAGGGGGGCCGCTGTTTTTATTACCGCCTCATCGTCAATATAGATAGCTGGCAGCAGGTCTTTAAAAATAAAGAATAAGATCGCAAAGACAAATTCAATGAGAAATATTTGCAAAAAAACAGAATAACTGATCCGTCGGAGGTTTAAAAAGTCTTTCAGTCCTTTTTGATTGCCAACCCGGATCGTGGCTGTAACACCCAGACCCACTGCCACCATAAAGGTCATCGAAGCCAGGTTGATCGCAATCTGGTTTGCGGCCTGATCGACAGTACCCAGGGTACCGGCGAGCCAGATAGCCGCTGTAAAAATACCCACCTCAAAAAGCATTTGCAGGGCAGTTGGCAATCCCAGGTTTAGTATTTTAGCAATAACCGCCTTGCGAACCTTCATAAATCTCAACTTAGAAAAATAGGGTTTGAATTTTTCTCTTTTTTGAAGAATGTAGATCATAAAGGCCAGCATGGCAAATCTTGAAAACAAGGTTCCCAATGCCGCTCCGTCTACTTCCATCCTTGGAAAAATCCAAAAGCCGTAAATGAGTATAAAATTTAGTACCACATTCACAACATTCGCAACGATAGTAGCATGCATTCCATGTTTGGTCTCAGAATGGCCGTCGGCAAACTGCTTTAATGCCTGAAAGAGCATCAGGGGGATCATCGAAAAAGCTACAATATACAAATAGGGCATGGCTAAAGCAACCACTTCGGGGGGTTGGTCCATATACCGCATAAGCGGTGCGGCGATAACCAGCATCAAAAACATGGCAATACCGAGTAAAAGGCAAAGCAAAAGTCCGTGCTGAAAATAGAGTTTGCCCAACATTTCCTTTCCTCTGGTATCCGCTTCTGCGATCAAAGGGGTAATGGCAAAAGAGAAACCAATACCAATAGCAAAGGCAACAAAAACAAAACTATTACCCAATGAAACTGCTGCCAGGGGAGCTGCCCCCAGCCTGCCTACCATTACATTATCTGCAAAACCTACCAAAACATGCCCCAACTGGCCCACCATAACCGGATAAGCCAATTGCAGGTTATATTTAAATTCTGAGGTATAGTTCTGAAGTTTCAATTAAAAGATCTTTAAATACAAACCGGTTTGCAATTCTGTTCCATAAAATTAACCTGAAATTACCAGAAATGGATTTATTGGACGTTCAAGCAATTCATGTTTTCAGTACAAATAAAACGATTAAATGTAAATAATTTATTATTAAATTTTCTTATAATTCATATATTTGGCATCATTTATGCAGTTCAGTATGTTATTTATTACCCTTAATATTTAATTTTATGTCAAAATCCCGTAATTTTCTTCTTTTATTGTGCCTGCTATTTTTAAATCAGGCTTACTCACAGGACAGAACAACGATTGAGGCTAAAAATGCAGATATCAGTGACAATCTGGATCTGGAGGCTGTTGCCTCCATCTTTGGAGAATCGGAGGATGTAGAGGACTTTGAAAAGCGCTTGAATGATCCAAAAATACAGATCAACAATCTTGACCTTAACGGAGATGGAGAAGTTGATTACCTGAGAGTCATGGAAACAGGTAGCGGAAATACACATACCTTGTCTATTCAGTCTGTAATCGGCAAAGATCAATATCAGGAAGTAGCTACAATTGATGTAGTTAAGGATAAAAACAAAAAAACCCAGGTTCAGGTAGTTGGTAATGTGGATATGTATGGACCTAATTACTATTTTACTCCTTATTATCCCGTAGTACCTGTATTTTTCTCATTCTTCTGGATGGCAACGTACAGACCCTATTATTCACCCTGGTACTGGGGCTACCACCCACCATACTGGAATCCATGGCGACCATACCCACCCTATATGTACCACAACAATGTGCATGTTCATGTCAATGTGAACAACCGGTACAACTATAATGATATCCGTATAAACAACAACAACATCAATATAAACAGCAATAACAATTCGTATTTTAATAACCATCCTGATAAATCCTTTAACAAAAGGAACCCGGGTGTGTCTAATAAAAAAGCGATGAATGAGAATAGAAGAGATGTTGCAAACAAAGCCGGCATAAATAACAAAGCTGACCTGGACAGGGCAGTAGCAAATAAGAGCAGGGAAACCAAAGATTATCAAAGTTCGGGCAGACCGGTTACCAAACCCACGACCCGACCTTCAACCGGTGATCAGGCTTCAAGCCGGCCAAGTACCAGGCCGGGCACACAGCCAACGGCAAAACCTGCCACGAGACCCAATACGCAACCTGCGGCCAAGCCCGCCTCACGACCAAGTTCTCAGCCAGCTGCCAAGCCCGCTTCAAGACCGTCCACCAGCCAAAGTAAACAATCATCGACGTATAAAAGACCCAGCACCGCCTCTTCAAGACCAGCCTCAAGTCCAGGGCAGACAAGAAGTGCACAACCGAGAAGTACTTACAGAAGATAGATAAAAAATGGGAGCATGACTCCCATTTTTTTTTGCCTCTATCCTGATCTCGGAATTATCTTCAGCAAGCTTGTCTATAGACCCATAAAAACATTATCTTCCATGAATAATTGAAGCGATTCTACCTCTCCATAATGCTACCGATTTCTTGACCCTACAGGACGATCCCAATAGAGATCAGTCAAAGGAAGAATCATAATTGCATCAGCTATACCGATCAAGGATAAACTAAACTCGGGCTTGCTGAAATTTTTGTTAGGGTAGACGGACCTTTACGATTTCCTGATTCGCATATAAATTAACTATTTAACAGACTTGTTCTTAACAAAGCTAAGTATAACCAAACTGGCCAGAAAAAAAACCGATATCAACAGGATGGACATTTTCATAGAATCCGTTATGGAAAGCACAAGCCCAAAAATAAATGTCCCCCAAACAATGGCCAGCTTTTCTGTCACATCAAAAAAACTAAAATAGGTAGTGGTGTCCTTGGTTTCCGGTAATAATTTGGAATAGGTCGACCGGGACAAGGTCTGAATGGCTCCCAATACGAGTCCAATGGAAGCTCCCAGGGCAAAAAACTTATACTCTACAAAAGGATCATTCTTGTCGAGCAGGTAGGCCCCGTAGCAGGTAATACACCATATGATGATGGTGATTTTTAAAGCATTGACATTCCCTATTTTATTGGGTAATCGTCCAAAAAAGTAAGCACCTGCAATACCCACGATCTGGATCATAATGATGGTTATGATCAAACTACTTGTTGGCAGATTCAGCTCGGATTTGCCGTAAATGGCAGACAATAAGATCACGGTCTGAACACCAATACTGTACAAAAAGAAGGATATCAGAAAATTTAAGAGAACGGGCAGATCATACAATTCTCTCAATACTTTCCTCAGCTCCTGATAACCCTTAAAAATGAGTTCTGTAGTTGTTTCCTTTTCTTTCATAATTTCTGCCGGGTAAATATTTAAAAGTATACTGGGCAAATCCCATCCACCACAGGCCAACCAGTAAAAAGGAAATCCTTGCCGGTGTAGAAGAATCACTGATCCCATACCATTCAGGTTTTAATACCATGGAGAGATTGAAGATGAGCAGCAGTACCGACCCGATATATCCAAAAATATATCCTCTTGCACTTACTTCATTTTGCTGGTCTTTGTAGGCAACTTCCGGTAAATAGGAATTGTAAAAGACCAAACTACCCCAAAAACCGATACTTCCCAGTATAAAGAACAAAATACCAATCCATAAGGTGTCCAGTCCTTCAAAAAAATACAGGAACATAACCGAAATACCGCCGAGATAGCAGAAGGATTTTAAATAAGTCTTTTTGTTGCCAACATAATCCGCTATGCCCGACAACAAGGGTGAGATCGTGGCAACAATCAGAAAGGCACAGGACAAGGCATAGGTATACAGCGCATTGCTATCGATCTGCATACCCAGAAAATGAACGAGTCCACTTTCCGTTTGCGTTACACTCTGATAATAAATCGGAAATACCGCTGTGCTTATTACCAGCGAATATACTGAGTTTGCCCAATCATAAAAGGCCCAGGCATCGGTTAGTTTTTTTTCTCCTTTCTCAGGTTTCAAGGGGGATAAAGATTTAAGGGGCAATGTAAGGATTTTTTTGTTTTTTAAAATACATTTACAGCATTAAAAAAATCCTTTTACAATACAAGTCATTGAAAAAACGACAAAGATGAACAAGTCTAAACTGACAAACAATATATTTGAAATACCCAAGGCACTCATCTTTACGAGCCGGTTTTTACAGTCTGTTTCAAATACCCTTGCAGCCAGGTTTTTATCGCATTTATTCGAAACTCCACCAAAATTCAAGATACCGGAAAGGGAAGAAACCTTTCGTAAAAGTGCGCAAAGTGAAGTCCTGCATATACCTGATATTCAAAAAGACATCACTGTTTTCAGTTATGGATACTCAAAATCGAAAGTACTGCTATTACATGGCTGGTCAGGAAGAGGCAGCCAGCTTTACCATCTGGCAGATAAAATACTGGAAAACCGCATGATGGTCATCAGTGTCGATGCTCCTGCCCATGGTTTGTCTTCGGGCAAAAAAACCAATATGCTCGAGTATATCCGGGCCATAGAAGAAATTGATAAAAAATACGGACCCTTTGATTATGCGATCGGGCATTCCTGGGGTGGTATGACCTTGCTCAATGCCCTGGGAAAAAAACTGAAACTGAAAAAAGCAGTTATTATCGGGGCCGACAACAAGATTTCTGAAGTAATCTCCGGATTTGTGAAAAAATTTCAGGTGGATCAGTCCGTAACCCCTGTTATTATAGCGCATTACTGCAAGCTCTTGAAGGTTCAAATGGATCAGTTCGATTCTGAAAAAGTTGCTTCCCGCATCGATATCCCGGTACTGGTGATTCATGACACCAAAGATGCATTTGTACCGGTAAGCAGTGCAATTGAAATAAGGCAACAATTAAAAAAGGGGTCTCTTCTGATCACAAATGGTCTGGGACATCACAAGATCTTTAAGGATCCGGAAGTAATACAAAAAATTATTAATTTTATACAATGAAAAACATAGCAGGATTTTTTTTAATGATCTTTCTTATAACCAATCAGCCAGTAATTGCACAAAATAAAATGACAACAAACAACAATAAAGTAAAAAAAACGGAAGAGGAATGGAAACAGGTTCTTACTCCGCAGCAGTATTATATCCTTCGAGAAAAGGGTACTGACCGTCCGGGTGATTACGGCTATACAGGCCATTTTGAAAAAGGTACTTATCATTGCAGTGCCTGCGATGCGCAGCTCTTTGCTTCAGATACCAAATTTGAATCGCATTGCGGCTGGCCGAGTTTTGATGATGCGCTCAAGGGAGCGGTGACTTACAAAGTCGACAGAAGTATGGGCATGATCAGAACCGAAATACTCTGTGCTTCCTGCGACGGGCACCTGGGCCATATTTTTGACGACGGTCCCCGCGATACCACGGGCAAAAGGTATTGCGTGAACAGTACCTCACTAACCTTTAAAAAGAGCAAATAGATCGCTGCAGCGAAATTTCCGTTTACCAAAAAACTTGTCGAGGTACAAATCAGCATCTTCATATTTGTTATCTTTGCAGCCTAAAATAATGTATTGGCATGTTTAATAATTTAAGTGAAAAACTGGATAAAGCCCTTCATGTATTAAAAGGACATGGGAGCATAACGGAGATCAATGTGGCGGAAACGCTCAAAGAAGTGAGGCGGGCACTGCTCGATGCCGACGTCAATTACAAGATCGCCAAAGATTTTACCAGTACAGTAAAGGACAAAGCACTGGGTCAGAACGTATTGACTACCTTAAATCCGGGTCAGTTGATGGTAAAGATCGTCAAGGATGAATTAACTCAGCTGATGGGTGGCGAGGCCGTGGGCATCAACTTGTCAGGCAATCCTTCGGTAATATTAATGTCCGGTTTACAGGGTTCCGGTAAAACCACATTTTCCGGTAAACTCGCCCTCTATTTAAAAAATAAGAGAACCAAGCAGCCCCTCCTCGTTGCCTGTGACGTATACCGCCCTGCCGCTATTAACCAGTTAAAGATCGTTGGAGAACAGGTAGGTGTTGAAGTCTATACCGAGGAAGGAAACAAAAACCCGGTTGAAATAGCAAAAAATGCGATTCAATACGCTAAAAGCAAAGGAAAAAATGTAGTGATCATAGATACGGCAGGCCGGTTGGCTGTAGATGAAGCCATGATGACGGAGATCTCCAACATCCACAAAGCCGTTCAACCACAGGAAACGCTGTTTGTTGTAGATTCCATGACCGGTCAGGACGCGGTGAATACGGCAAAGGCCTTTAACGATATTTTAAACTTTGACGGAGTCATACTCACCAAGCTGGACGGTGATACCAGGGGTGGTGCTGCGCTGTCCATTAAATCAGTTGTTGACAAACCCATTAAGTTTATCGGTACCGGAGAGAAAATGGAAGCCCTTGATGTCTTTTATCCGGAAAGGATGGCAGACAGGATCCTGGGTATGGGTGATGTGATCTCGCTGGTGGAAAGAGCACAGGAACAATACGATGAGGAAGAAGCCAGAAAGATCCAGAAAAAGATCGCTAAAAATGAATTCGGACTCGATGATTTTCTGAAACAGATCCAGCAGATCAAGAAAATGGGTAATATGAAAGACCTGGTTGGCATGATACCGGGTGCAGGCAAAATGATGAAGGATGTGGATATTGATGATGACGCTTTTAAAGGCATTGAATCCATCATTTTCTCAATGACACCCAAAGAAAGAAGTAACCCGGCCATTATTGACGGCTCCAGAAAAAAAAGGATAGCCAAAGGTGCCGGTACTGAGGTACAGGAAGTGAACCAGTTGTTGAAACAGTTTTCTCAAATGAGTAAAATGATGAAAATGATGCAGGGAGGCGGGGCCAAAAAAATGATGGAAATGTTAAAAGGCGTAAAATAAGTCAAAACTGATTGTGTATGGTATTACTGGACGGCAATAAAACCTCGGAAGAAATAAAAGTTGAGATCGAAGCAGCGGTCAGGCTGAGAAAAGAAACCAATAAAAAAATACCACATCTGGCTGCAGTTCTGGTGGGTACGGATGGAGCGAGCATGACCTACGTGGGGAGTAAGGTAAAAGCCTGCGCCAGGGTGGGATTTAATTCCACATTAATTGACCTCCCTGAGCATACCACAGAGGAACAACTGTTGCATGAGATCGCGG
Organism: uncultured Flavobacteriaceae bacterium; assembly: GCA_963816075.1. GTDB lineage: Bacteria > Bacteroidota > Bacteroidia > Flavobacteriales > Flavobacteriaceae > Namhaeicola. Next base: position 153,538 of record CAWFJI010000011.1, read on the forward strand.
AATTGAATCAGGATAAGGATATTGATGGCTTTATCGTTCAGCTGCCCCTGCCCAAACACATCGATGAACAAAAGGTGTTGATGGCGGTGGATCCGGATAAGGATGTTGACGGGTTTCACCCGGTAAATGTTGGTAAGATGTGTCTGGAACTACCCACTTTTTTACCAGCCACGCCTTTTGGTATACTTGAACTTTTAGAAAGATACAAGATAGAAACCTCAGGAAAAAATGTGGTTGTCATAGGCAGAAGCAATATAGTCGGAAGGCCGATGAGCATCCTGCTGAGCCAGAAAAGAAAGGTGGGAGATGCAACGGTAACCATTACCCACAGCAGAACCAAAGACCTGAAATCGATTACGAAAAACGCTGATATTATTGTGGCGGCACTGGGTATTCCTGAATTTTTAACCGGCGATATGGTAAAAGAGGGTGTATCCATAATCGATGTTGGAATCACCAGAATTAAGGATGAATCTAAAAAAAGTGGTTTCAGACTGGTGGGTGATGTGCATTTCGATTCTGTAAAAGATAAGTCTGCCTTTATTACACCGGTTCCGGGAGGTGTCGGACCCATGACCATAGCGATGCTGCTAAAAAACACGCTGCTCGCCTGCGAAAGGAAAGATTGAACTATTTTCTGTACTGCTCCAAAAGATCGCTTACCGCTTTCTCCTTCAGGAGCGCCGGAAAAAGTTCTTCCAAAATAACATGACCTTCAAAGTTTAATGCCAGTGCTTCTGTCAGATAGTTCATACTCTTGTTTAGTTTATTCAGCAAATAATAAGTACCTGCCAGTCTGTACAGTATTCCTGCATCATCATTAAAGATCAGTTGGGCTTCCTTAAGCACCTGCAGCGATTCTTTGGGATCCTTTGAAATAATAAGCACATCCGCCAGGGCAAGGTGCACTTCTATACTGTCGGATTGAAGGCTCAGGCTTTTTTGAAACGATCCTGCTGCCGCTTCAAGCTGATTCAGTTTAACATAAATTTCACCCATTTTATTCCAATAATCGGGTATATCCTCATCAATGCCTATTGCCTTTTTAATATTTTGCAGCGCTTTTTCCGGCTTGTTCTGCGACAGGTATATGTCTGTCAGTGCCAGCCAACCCTTATCTAACAAGGGATCTTCATTTACTGTCTTTGTGTAGTATTCGAGTGCTGCACTTGCTTTTCCCAATTTTTCATAACACTTGCCTATTCGCAGATAGGCAAAAGGCGTTGGGGTGTCCAACTCCATCGTCATCTGGTAATAAGAGATCGCTTCTTCAAAGCGGTTCAGTTCCTCCAGTGTTTTGGCCTTTTCCAGATGAGCACCTATGAAAGTCTCATCCACCAGGATGGCATATTCAAACGCTTCGAGGGCTTGCTGAAAATCTTCGAGTATATAATATTGCCGGCCCAGCTGATGCCAGGCTACTTCGCTGTAGGGATCTTTGTCTATATACGATTTCAAATAAGCAATGGCTTCCGTATGCTGTTCAGCCATATCATAGCAATAGATCACATTGTACAGTGATGAGTAATTATCGTATTCCACATCCAGGCATTTGGCGAAATTCTCCCGCGCCGTATCGAACTCATCGAGGAAAAGATATTCCATGCCGATCAGCGAATAGATCTCACTCACATCATCGGTATAATCCAGGGCAATCTGCAGGTAAACAATGGCTTTTTTATGCAGACCTTTTTTAGAATAAATAGTGGCCTTCTGAATATAGACCTCTTCATTGGTTACGTCAATTTCCTGCAACTCATTGAGCAGCTTTTCTGCATTCTCAAATTTTTCTTCGAGAATAAGCAGCTCAACATGTACCAGTTTTATGTCGACAGACTTGGGATGCTGTTTTAAACCCAGCTGAATCGCCTTGTTGGCCAAAGAAAATTTTCCGTTGTCAATATAGTGCATGATGATTTCCTCAAACTCACTGGCGTCAAAGAAATAAACGCTGTTTGTTTTAAGCATGAGTTCGAATTTCGATAAGGGAATATCGTCAAAATCGTCTGAAAATTGTTGCATATGTTAACAATTTCTTTGAAACGAAAATACAAATACAATTTTCGGAATTCGAGAGCATCCTTGTTTTTTCTTAACAATTTAATTAACATTATTCTTTTTTTGCCAGGGAAACAATTCAGATTTTGATAAAATCGCAGGAACAATGAAAGGCGATTAGCGTTAGGATGCGCTTAGAGAATCTGATGTGTTTTTATCCAAAATCCGGTTTTTTTACAGCCTTCCTGTTCAATTCCGGAAACGGATCATAAAAACAGATGGTATTTTTATGCTGCCTTGCTGCTTCTTGTGAAAAGGCCCTTTACTATCTTAAACCCTGTAACCAATAAAAAAGCCAGAAAACCAATGATGAGGCCGACTATCAATTCGGCAGCTACCAAAGGCAAAGCATGAAACAGATCGTGTATCTGATGAACATTGTGCACAAACATACCTCCACCCACAAGCAGCATGGCAAGGGTTCCAACCACTGCCAGTAACTGTATAAGTTTCGGCAAGGACCAAACCAGGCCTTTTGCAATAGCCACGAAGGTCGATTTAACGAGCTTGGTTTTACCTCTGGCCATACGGACAAGGCTCATCCCTGCATCGTCCATACGGACCATCAGGGCTACAAGACCGTAAACGCCTATAGTTGCCAGGACAGCAATAATTGAGACAACAATGATTTGCTTGCTGAGAATTTCCTCCTTAACAGTACCCAAAGCGATCATGATAATTTCCAGAGAGAGAATAAAATCTGTTATAACCGTAGATTTAATTTTGGCTTTTTCAATGCGAAGCAGGTCCTCTTCAGAACTTACCTCAACCTGATGTACTTTTTCATCTTTTTTATGAAAGATGGAATGAATAATTTTTTCCACGCCTTCATAACATAAATAAACACCACCTATGAGCAGGATGGGTACTATATACTGGGGTGCAAAAGCAGTTAATAAAAAAGCAAAAGGAAGGATGATGAGCTTGTTTAAAAAAGAACCTTTGGTGATGGCCCAAAGTACAGGTAATTCTCTGGAGGCTCTGAAACTGGAAGCTTTTTCTGCTCCTACCGCCAGATCATCACCCAGAACCCCGGCTGTTTTCTTGGTGGCCAGCTTCGTCATCACGGCAACATCGTCCATCAGGACCGAAATATCATCTAAAATTGCAAAAAAACCTGTCATGAATTTAGGGTTAAAGGTTACTCAGTTAAAAAAGCTAAATTATTGAATTTATTGCGATGAAGAAACAAGCATTCCCAAATTAAATTAATGTGGCTTTTAATTTTAAATTTATAAACAAATAACAATTGCACGCCTGGTTTCTATTTTTTTTAAACGCAAAGGCGCTAATTATTTCGCAAAGTTCGCTAAAGGTTCACTTTTTTTCAATGAAGGGTTTGTATAAACTGAAACTGTTTTTTTTGCATCACTGCCGGTTGATTTTTTGACTTCTGAATCCCTTTGTCGGCAGCCAACTGTTTTGAACAAAGGAACAATCAATGGTTTTCAACACCGTTCAAATCAGCTCCGGATCAATAATAAATATTTTTTTTCTGCGGTCCATCATTTCGAACTAAAAAAATGTAAATTTGTGCATACCTATCGACTGTTTTTGAGATGACAAAAAAAACACTACTTAATGAAAAAGAGATAGAAATTATCCTGCACCGTTTAGCCTGTCAACTTATCGAAAACCACGGCGACTTTCAAGATACCATACTTATTGGCTTACAACCCAGGGGGATCTTCCTCTGCAACAGGTTGGTGGGTATACTGGAAAAAGAATACAAAATAAAAAAAATACTCCATGGCAAGCTCGATATAACCTTTTACAGGGATGATTTCAGAAGAAGAGCACCCATAGAAGCCAACCGGACTGAAATAGATTTTTTGGTCGAGGATAAAAAGATAGTTTTTGTAGATGACGTATTGTACTCAGGCAGAAGCACCAGAGCGGCATTAACAGCCATTCAGGCTTTTGGCAGACCGAAAAAAATTGAACTGCTCGTTCTGATAGACAGAAGGTTCAGCAGGCATCTGCCCATACAACCTGATTACCGGGGCAGACAGGTGGATGTTATCAATTTTGAGCAGGTAAAGGTTGACTGGAAGGAAAATGGCAAAACAGATGCTGTTTATATAGAAGAAAAGATTCAAACCTGATTTCATTACATATTTTAAATTAATGGTAGATAAGCACTTAAAATGAACAACCTCAGCGTCAGTAATCTATTAGGAATTAAGTATATAAATAAAAATGATATCGACCTTATTTTTAAAACGGCTGATCATTTCAAATCGGTGATCAACCGGCCGATCAAAAAAGTTCCTTCTTTAAGAGATATCACCATTGCCAACCTGTTCTTTGAGAACAGTACCAGAACCAGACTTTCCTTCGAGCTCGCTGAAAAGAGGCTTTCTGCAGATGTGATCAATTTTTCTTCAGCCCAATCGAGTGTAAAAAAAGGCGAAACCCTTATCGATACCGCGAACAACATCCTTTCCATGAAAGTAGATATGATCGTGATGCGCCATCCCAATGAAGGAGCTGCTTATTTTTTGTCGAAACATGTCAAAGCTTCCATCATTAATGCCGGAGACGGAGCACATGAACACCCGACCCAGGCCCTGCTCGACTCCTACTCTATCCGGGAAAAGCTGGGTAGTGTGGAGGGGAAAAAAATAGTTATCATCGGTGATATACTGCATTCAAGGGTTGCTCTTTCAAATATTTACGCGCTGAAATTGCAGGGCGCCGAAATAAAACTATGCGGCCCAAGCACATTGATCCCCAAATACATCACCAGCATGGGGGTCACTTATGAAAAATCCCTGATGAAAGCCCTGGAATGGTGCGATGTGGCCAATGTACTCAGGGTACAGCACGAAAGAATGGATATCAAGTATTTCCCCTCAGTGCGGGAATATGTGCAGCTTTATGGTATAAACAAAAATATTCTTGATTCCCTGTCAAAGGAAATCGTGATCATGCACCCCGGACCGATTAACAGGGGCGTGGAACTGACCAGTGATGTTGCCGATTCAAAACAATCCATTATACTGAACCAGGTAGAAAATGGTGTGGCCATCAGGATGGCTGTCATCTATCTGCTGGCAGAACAGATCAAACATGAATAGCTCAACCCCCGGCCTATGAAAGTTGTTAAGAAAGGTTATTTTACCTATGTAAAACCAAAAAGTTCAGATTTTAAGAAAAATTCCGATCTGTACGACGAGTTTAATAAAAATTATCCTAATTTTAAAAAGGATAATATCATCCTTGATTTTTCAGAGATCGCAGGTATTAATATTGATCAAATATTATTATTTTCGTCCCTGATTAAAAAACATAAAAAAGAAGGGCGGTCGTTTGTTATAGTTTACAAATTGAAGGAGAACGAAGATCTGATGGAAACTATTTTTATTGTACCCACCTTACGTGAAGCAGAAGATGTTGTTGAACTGGAAGAAATTGAAAGAGATTTGGGAATCTAAAGCGTATCTATGGTAAAAAAACTACTCGGAATTTTTATTTTTTTACTAAGCCTGTCAAATGCCGCTCATGCGCAGAATGATGACGCGCTCGACAAAGAGATCCTCGAGGCATCCATCAGCGGTATTCATGATATTGTGGCTTCTCCTAACCCATTCAGTGTTTCAACACGGATCAAGTTCTATACAGAAGATGATATCGAGCTGGAATTTTTTGTCAAAGACCTGCTGGGAAATACCCTGCATTCCGAAAAATTAAAAACAAAAAAAGGGCCGAATTCCATTTCTTTTTACAGAAATGATCTGGCACCGGGAATATATATCTATTCGCTTAAAACAAAAACGAAGATCATTTCGAAAAGAATTGTTATTAAATGAGTTTGAAACTCACCATTTTAGGATGCCATTCGGCAACTCCGAGGAGTTTTGCAAATCCCACGGCACAATACCTCGAAATAAATGACCGGGGGTTTTTGATCGATTGCGGCGAAGGTACCCAAACCCAGCTCAGGAAATACAAGATCAAATTTTCACAAATAAAGCATATATTCATCTCCCATCTGCACGGCGATCATATTTATGGCCTCATCGGTCTGATCTCCAGTTTCGGACTCCTCAGCCGGCAAACGGACCTCCATATTTTTGCGCCAAAGGAACTGGAGGAATTGATTAATATACAGCTTTCCATCACAAAGTCATGGGTGTCTTTTCCGATCATCTTTCACCCTTTAACCAGTAAAAACAGTGAACTGATCTTTGAAGATAAAAAAGTGGAAGTACATACCATTCCCCTGAAACACCGGGTTTATACCAATGGTTTCCTCTTTAAAGAAAAGGCAAAGGACCGGAAATTAAATATGCAAGCTGTCAAAGAGCATCCGCAAATTGAGGTCTGCGATTACCATAAAATTAAAAAAGGACATGATTTTGTGAGCCCAAAGGGTGAAATTATTCCCAACAGCGACCTTACCTATGATCCGCCAAAAATTCTGCAATACGCTTTTTGCAGCGACACCGCCTACACCAAAAAAATTATTCCGCTCATCCGTGAAGTCGATCTGTTATACCATGAATCAACTTTTTTGGAAGACAACAAAACCCTGGCAAAACTCACCAAACACTCCACTGCACTGGAAGCGGCAAGTATCGCAAAGGAAGCCGGGGTAAAAAGGCTGGTACTGGGGCATTATTCCAGCCGTTATAAAAACGAACAGCTGTTTTTACAGGAAGCCTGCAGTGTTTTTACACCTGTCGAACTCTCAGAACAGGGAAAGGTTTTTCAGGTCGAAAATCAGACGTAAGTATTAGGAGTCTAACCGTGTACCAGGGCAAGTTTTCCCTGTTCTTTCATATAGGCTGCTTCGTAATCCAGAAAATCTGACCATTTCTTATCAACCAGTTCCCTGTTTTGGTATTGCCTGGCGAAACCCAAAAATGTGGTGTAGTGCCCGGCTTCAGAAGCCAGCAGCGTTTTGAAAAAGGAAGCCAGCTCTTGGTCCTCCAGATTTTCCGAGAGCACCTTAAACCTTTCGCAACTCCTCGCTTCAATGACAGCCGAGATCAGTAAACGGTTTACCAGACTTTCTGTGCGGTCTTTGGTTTTTGGGAAAAACCTGATCAGGTGTCTGGCATAGGCGCTGTTTTGATCCATACCCAAAACCATACCCCGGCCGGTCATGATTTCATGTACCATTTTAAAATGCTCCATCTCTTCAATGGCTATGTCAGTCATTTCCTTTACCAGCGCTGTTTCTTCGGAATAATTGATGATCAGGGAAACGGCAGAGGCAGAGGCCTTTTGCTCTGCGAAAGCATGGTCGGTTAACAGTTGCTGCAGGTTTTCGCCCGCGATCTTTGCCCAGGAAGCAGGGGTTTCGTGTTTAAGTCCCAACATGGTTCATGAATTTGGACAAAGTTCATAAAATTCGGGCAGGGTAAAAAATATAGAGACAATTAATGTGCTTGCTATCTTTAAAAAAGTCAAAAAACACAGAATATATGACACAGTGGCATAAAATATTAGAAATTGTGACATTATTGAAAAAAATAGAGCTTGGCACAAAGATTGACCTTACAGCCTCGTAAAACAATTTTGAACACAAACAAAAATATATAATTATGAGTAAAATAATTGGAATCGATTTAGGAACAACCAACTCATGTGTTTCTGTAATGGAAGGTAATGAACCGGTAGTTATTCCTAATGCGGAAGGAAAAAGAACCACGCCTTCTATCGTAGCTTTTATAGAAGGTGGCGAGCGTAAAGTTGGTGATCCTGCAAAAAGACAGGCAGTGACCAATCCAATAAATACCGTCTATTCTATCAAGAGGTTTATGGGTAACAAATATTCAGAATCCAAAAAAGAAGCAGAACGCGTACCATATAAAGTAGTTAAGGGAGATAATGACACCCCAAGGGTGGATATCGATGGCAGGTTATATACCCCACAGGAAATTTCTGCCATGATCCTGCAGAAAATGAAAAAGACTGCTGAGGATTATCTGGGCCATGAAGTTAAGGAAGCGGTAATTACCGTTCCCGCTTATTTTAATGACTCTCAAAGACAGGCCACCAAAGAAGCCGGAGAAATTGCCGGATTGAAAGTGAGCAGGATCATCAATGAGCCTACTGCTGCTGCCCTGGCCTATGGACTTGACAAAACAGGACACGACAAGAAAATTGCCGTGTACGACCTGGGTGGAGGAACCTTTGATATTTCGATCCTTGAGATCGGTGACGGCGTTTTTGAAGTGCTTTCTACCAATGGGGATACCCACCTGGGAGGTGATGACTTTGACCAGACCATCATCGACTGGCTGGCAGAAGAATTCAACAAAGAAGAAGGCATCGATTTGAGAAAAGACCCGATGGCTCTGCAAAGATTGAAAGAAGCTGCCGAAAAAGCAAAAATCGAATTGTCCTCTACCACACAAACTGAGATCAATTTGCCTTATGTTACAGCAACAGCTACCGGACCAAAACACCTGGTGAAAACCCTGACCAGATCACAGTTTGAAAAATTATCGGATTCACTGATGAAAAGATCCATGGCACCCGTAAGCGCTGCGCTGAAAGATGCCGGTTTGAGCACCTCTGATATTGATGAGGTTATTCTGGTAGGTGGTTCAACCCGTATGCCAAAAGTTCAGGAAGAAGTAGAAAAATTCTTCGGTAAAAAACCTTCAAAAGGAGTAAATCCCGACGAAGTAGTTGCTATCGGTGCTGCCATACAAGGTGGTGTACTGACGGGAGATGTTAAAGATGTCTTGTTGCTGGACGTAACACCATTGTCACTGGGTATTGAAACCATGGGCAATGTGTTCACGAAGCTCATTGAGTCGAACACGACCATTCCTACCAAAAAATCACAGGTATTCTCTACTGCTGCTGACAGCCAGCCATCGGTTGAGATCCACGTGCTGCAGGGAGAAAGAGCCATGGCCGCTGATAACAAAACCATCGGAAGGTTCCACCTGGACGGAATTCCACCGGCACCAAGGGGAGTACCGCAGATCGAAGTAACTTTTGATATCGATGCGAATGGTATCATCAATGTCTCTGCCAAAGACAAAGGCACCGGTAAAGAGCACAACATACGAATTGAAGCCTCTTCAGGACTATCTGAAGCTGAGATCAAGAAGATGAAAGCCGATGCGGAAGCCAATGCGGAATCAGATAAAAAAGCGAGAGAAATCGCAGAAAAGATCAACGCAGCAGATTCGATGATCTTCCAGACAGAAAGCCAGTTGAAAGAATTTGGCGACAAACTGTCGGCTGATAAAAAACAACCGATTGAAACTGCCCTGGCTGAATTGAAAAAAGCACATGAATCCAAGGATATTGCACACATTGACAGCGCAATGGAAAGGATCAATGCTGCCTGGAAAGTGGCTTCGGAAGAAATGTACAAAGCACAACAACAACCTGCAGGTGAACCGGCTGGTGCACAGCAGGAAGCCCATGCCAATGCGGGTTCAGGCAGTGATGATGTGCAGGATGTAGATTTTGAAGAAGTGAAATAAATTCACCTCCAGCAGGAGCTTCACTATATTTCATAAAACCGTCAGGAATATCCTGGCGGTTTTTCTTTTTAAAATCAGTCGAACAAAGCTGACGGAAATGTTTCTCTTTCCCCGATCTGCTGACGCCACATGGCGTAATAAAGCCCTTTCTTTTCTACAAGTTCATCATGGCTTCCTTCTTCAACGATCCTGCCCTTTTCCAGAACATAGATGCAGTCTGCATACATAATGGTTGATAACCTGTGTGCGATCATGATCATGATCTGCTGGTCGGCTGATGAGATCTCCTGAACAGTTTGGGTTATCTCTTCTTCTGTTATAGAATCCAGCGCAGAGGTTGCTTCATCAAATATAAGTATGCGGGGATTTCTCAACAAAGCCCTGGCAATAGCGAGTCGCTGTTTCTCTCCCCCTGATACTTTCTTTCCGCCCTCACCCAGTATCGTATCCAGGCCATTTTCAGAATCTGTGACCATTTTAAGGGCAGAAGCGCGATCCAAGGCCTCGTAAATTTCTGTGTCGGTTGCATCCGGTTTAACAAAAACCATATTATCTCTGATGGTGCCCGAGAAGAGCTGTGTTTCCTGCGTTACAAAGCCAAGCTGCTTTCGCATGCGGTTATAACGGATGTCTTTAGAGGGTACATCATCATAATAGATCATGCCTTCTGTGGGCATATATAAGCCGACCAGCAATTTTACCAGCGTTGATTTACCGGAACCGGAAGGGCCGACGAAAGCAATGGTTTCTCCTCTTTTTACAGAAAAAGAAAGATCTTCAACTGCTGCCTGTTTCGCATTTTTATAGGTAAACCCAACCTGATCGAACCTGAGGCTTTCTATTTCACCTATATCAACAAATTCCTCAGGCCTGTATTCCGGTTCCTTCTGCATGAGCTCATTAAAAATTTGCAGGGAGGCTTGGGCTTCTCTGTAAGCAATAATGATGTTTCCCAAATCCTGTAAAGGAAAAATAATGCGTGTAGAAATAAACTGCATCGAGATAAGTTCCCCCGGTGATAAAAGTTTTCTGAAAATAAGCCAAAGCAACAGAAATAAGATAGATTCTTTGAGTATGAGCAATGTAGTACTCTGAAAAAAAGAAAGGGTCCTTACTTTTTTTATTTTTTGCATTTCAAGTTTAAAGATATTTTCGGTGAAGCCCTTTAACCTCCTGATCTCCGGATAGGTTAATCCCAGACTTTTGATCAGCTCAATATTGCGCAACGACTCGGTAATCGCGCCACCCATTTTATTGGTTTCATATACAACCGAGCGTTGTACAGCCTTGATCTTACGGCTCAATACCGAGGTCAGTCCTCCCAAAACAAGAACTCCGATCAGGAAAACCGGTATCAGAGCCCAGTGCTTGGTGATTGAATACCAGATGAGAAAAGCAATCCCCACCACCGAGGAAAAAATTACGTTGATAAACGCATTGATAAATTTTTCGTTATCGCTCTTCACTTTTTGCAGGGTAGAAACCACCTGACCGCTGCTCGTCTCTTCAAACTCATGATAAGGCAGGCGGAGGGTATGCCGCAACCCTTCATTAAAAATCTCCATACCAAATTTCTGAACTATAAACCGCGTTACATACTCTGTAAGGGCCTGCCCTACCCTGGCCAGTAAAGCAACTCCCACGGCTATTCCCAGCCATTTCAGGGCTCCTGAAATAAGTTCCGATTCCGGCATACCCTCAGGATTCAGGGCGTATTGATCTATGATCTTACCAAAAATAATGGGGTCGATCAATTGCAGTATCTGCGATACCCCGGCAAGCGCCATGGCCAGAAACAGCCATTTTTTAAAGGGTTTTAAATAGGTCCAGAGGATTTTCATAATTCATAAAAAAATTAAAACGTGGTTCTGATTAGGCTAAGCTAAAAAAATTACCTGAAATGATTGGCTAATCTATATGCCGGTTAAAAAATAAAAACATGGCATCAGGCTAGTTAAAAAAAAAGATTTGGTATTGAAAAATACAATTTTCAGACTATCATTGTGAGATTCAGCGAATACAAAATTAAATCTATATGTTATGAGCGGATCCAATTCATAACGAAATATGCCTTTTTCCTTTGTTTAGTTCCATTGGGCAGGTCTGAAAAAATGAAAATTTATTGTAAATTTAAACCTGTTAATTGAAACTTATCATAATGAGACCTGCATTTAAAATATTAGTTATTGCACTGATTATTAGTGCTTGCAGCGGAAAGGAAACCGATAAATATCCGATAAAGCAGGCTGACTGGAAAAGCAAACAAACTAAAATTGAGAATTTTGACAATTACTTTCAGGGGAAAACCTATTTGCCTGTTTACTCCCACATATATCATATTCATGAGCACAGGACATTTGACCTTACAATTACTATTAGTATTCGTAATATATCCTTAACCGATTCTGTTTATATTTTAAAGGCTGATTATTTTAATACTGTGGGAGAAAACATCAGACAGTATGTTAAAAAACCCATTTATTTGAACCCTTTGGAAACAATAGAAATCGTAATAGAAGAACAAGATATTGCGGGTGGTTCAGGAGCGAATTTTATTTTTGACTGGGCAACCACAAATGGCAAAAATCAACCACTTTTTGAGGCGGTGATGATTTCGACAGCTGAACAGCAGGGACTTTCTTTCACAACCAGAGGTGTGCAAATATTTGATTGAAATGCAGGAAATATTAAATACAATATTGCTTATTATTGCAGTTGTTGACCCCTTGGGTTCAATACCTGTCTATCTTGAAGCAACCAAGAATTTTGACAAAAAACACAAAAAAAAGATTGCCATTAATGCATCGGTAATTGCATTCTTAGTTCTTTTGTTTTTCATTGTAGTTGGTCAAATTATACTGGAAGGAATGGATATTACCCTCGAAGCCTTTCAAATTTCAGGAGGTATTATTCTTTTTCTTTTTGCCTTAACCATGATATTTGGTGAAGGAAAACCTGAATCAGAAAAACATTTGATCAAGGATTATAAAAAAGTGACCATTTTTCCTGTGGCCGTTCCTTCAATTGCTTCACCCGGAGCCATTATGGCTGTGGTATTACTGACTGATAACCATATTCACACTTTAACACAACAATTGATCACTACATTCATGCTTTTGGTTGTAATCGTAATTACCTGCATACTCTTACTAGCTTCTAATTTCATCCAAAAGAGAATAGGAGAAGCAGGGATTATTGTTATAAGTAAAGTAATGGGACTTATTTTGGCATCCTATGCAGCACAAAGTATATTGACCGGAATAAAAGAGTTCTTCTAAAATGAGATATAGAAAGAATAACTCCGAATAACAGCACATTCACTGCGAATTGGTGTTAAAAAATACCATTTTTAAACTTTCAAAGTGAGGTTCAGCCAATACAAAACTATATGTCATGAGCTAAGGCAATGCACAAAATACAACGTGTTTTTATATAGTTTGTGCGACGTAAAAATCGAAGATTTTTCCGCCGAAGCAATATTATAATTGAATGTATGTCGGTTTGTACAAAATCCGATTTGAGCATAAATTTTTATACATTGTTGGCTGCTGGCTTTTCAATTTCAAATATTATATTATTCGCGTTATCTTCATCTTTTCTGTTTTCAATAAACTGGAATCTATTTTTCTCCAAGAGTCTTATTGAACTTTCGTTTTCTTTATGCGTAAATGCCTCAATTTTAGAAAGATTTAATTTACTGAAACCAAAGTTAACAACACATTTTAATGCTTCATCCATGATTCCTTTTTTTTGAAATAAGGGATTTAGATCATATCCGATTTCAGCAATTTTTTTGTCATTAGAAAAATTCCACAAACAAATTGTTCCAACAATTTTGGAATTATTTTTTAAAGTTATACCCCAAGCGATAGATTTATTGTTTTTGGTGTTTTCATTTATTTCTTTAATAAACTTAACAGCATCGGTTTTATTCTTAGTTTTTCTATTTTCAGGTCTTTCAATGAATTTATTGACAGTTTTGTCAGAACGTAAAAATAAAATAATGTCAAAGTCTGATTCCTCAATTTTTCTTAAAACAAGTCTTTCTGTTTTTATTTCTGGAAAAGGATTAAATTTCATTTCATTTTTTGTTTTCAGCTTGAAGCTCACTCCGGATAACAACACATTCCCGGAGAATTGCTGTTTAAAAATACAATTTTTAGACTATCAAAGTGAGGTTAAGCGAATACAAATTAAAACTATATGTTATGAGCTAAATGAACGAAGTGAGATTAGCGATACAAAACTATAGAATGACTAAATCGAAGTGACGAATACAAATACAAAACTATATGATATGAGCTAAATCGAACGAAGTGAGATTCAGCGAATACAAATACAAAACTATATGATATGAGCTAAATGAACGAAGTGAGATTCAGCGAATACAAATACAAAACTATATGATATGAGCTAAAGCAATTCACAAATTACAACTTGTTTGTATTTAGTTTGTGCGAGGTAAAAATCGGAGATTTTTCCGCCGTAGCAATATTTTTTTTAACTGTTTGAATGTTTGTACAAAATCCGATTTGAGCATAAATTTTTATCGGCTACGGCTATGTTTTGTGACGGTTTGCAAGGCACTTCACTTTCGGTTTAGCAGTTAGTTTATTTAATGTAATTACTTTCATTCTGGCACATTCGCCCGCATTACGTATAGCCATTGTTGGCAAATCGTTGTTTATTTGATTCACGGTTCTATCAACCTATTAAGCCTTAATCATAACGAGCAACATTTTAAAGGCTTCTACTGCTTCCAAGGCATGAGGAATATTTGCGGGCATTATAATCATTTGTCCTTCAATCAAGGAATTTTGCCTTCCTGCAATTGAAATCTCACATTTTCCATCAAGTATAATTGCAATGGCGTCAAATGGTGCAGTATGTTCACTGAGATTTTGTCCCTTATCGAATGAAAACAATGTAGTTGAGCCACATTGGTTTTTGGTTACAATTTTACTGACTGTTGCCCCTTTTGAATAGTCAATACTTTCTTTCAAGGTAAATACCTGTCCAAATTCAAAGTTATGTTTCATTTTTTCCAATTTTTATTTTATCCAAAACCAACCATGGCTACCTGCTACTGCACCCGCTGTGGTTATTAAACTAATTATCAACAATACCCAATGTAACCTATGCATAATCCCAAAAGTCTTTTCTGGATTTTTATTAGCACATTTCTTAAATACTCTGTGAAGTATAAATGGCTCAAGTACAAAAAGAATTAGCGTAAAAATTACCCAAACTAATGTCATGGCATGTATCCACCAAAAGCGATAATTAAAATATCTATTCCACGCATTTAATTCGTAAAGCATATAAAACCCTGAAAGACCCGTCAAAAAAGTGGTAACTTTTGCCTGAATCGCAAATTTCCCTTCAATGGTCTCAAAGGTCTTAATTTGCTCTTCCTTTGATTTCATTTTCTTAATTGCAGGAATTAGTACAGTTGTTACCATAGAAACACCACCAATCCATAAAATGACTGCGATTACATGAACTACTCTCGCTAAAGTTAAATATTCCATTTTTCGTTTTTCAATGTTTGCCAACAGTTTGCGTATATGATTTGTGGCGGTTTTCTAAGTACTTTCTTGTCGGCTTGCACCAAAATTAATTGAAAGCACAAAACTTGAATTTACCACTTTCCCCGCCATAAGTTATATACGCTGTTGTAGCACGGTCTCTATTTCCTTTTTGCTTATTAATTCGCTCAAAGGACATTGTTTTAGAAATTTCGTCTGCAATATCTAACAGTTCAATGGATTTTTCCAACTTCATTTTTGCATCCTTTATATTTTTCTCAATTTCAACTTTTCCTATTTCCTTTATGCATTCAGATAAAATTTCTAAATGTTCAGCTTTCAAATGTCGATTTATTAAGTAGTCTTTGAGTTCCTTTTTCGTTAAAGTGGTTATTTTTTCAATCTCAATGTCAAGTTCACCTTGCAGACGTTGATTAGTAATCTCAATTCCTTGAGAAGCTTGACCTTCTGATTTCAATCCAAGCAAGTTAGACAGAATGTTAGCCAAAATTTTTCCTAATTGTTCGATCTGATCTTTCAGTAAATCTCTTTGCTCCATTTGGTTAGTTTAAATGTGCTGCAACTCTGGATAACAGCTCATTCACAGCTAATTGCTGCTTAAATATACAATTTTTAGACTTTCAAAGTAATGTTCAGTGAATACGAAATAAAACTATATGATATGATCTAAGGCAATTCACAAATTACAACAGTTTTGGCTATGGTTTCGTTGCGTGAAAATCCTCGCGAATTTTCCGCCGTAAACCAAAGCTAGCAAACACGCAGGAATTTCAGCGAGGAAAGTCAGGAGCAATGAACTATAGCCGGTGTTGGGCAAAGATATTTTTATTCATATATTTGAATTCCTCTACTTTTCTTTTTTTGTTCATTCCATTTGTCCAAATCAAGGTTTTTTAAATCTTCTAATTTATTTACTCTCCAATTATTACATTCAAATGTTCCCTTAACTATTGAGTCATTTTTTAAATAACCGTAACCTTTTGGTAGAATGAGTTCATAAGTTCCAAAAATGTCCGATGCAATTGAATAATTCATTTTTGAGATTTTAATATGATATTTTTCTGGATTCATATATTCATAACCCAAATCTCCGTAATCTTTATCCGTTGATTTAGAAATAAAGTCTATTTTTTCAATTAAGCTATCTTTTAAAAAAAAGGTAATTGTTTTTATTTGTCCTTTAAAAGAACCTGGATTTCCAATATCCATAAATAACCTACTTCCTTTTTCTCCGTTTTTCAATTCGCTTTTAGTTGGAATAGCAGAAGTCAGTTGTATTTTCATTGTATTCTTTTTTTTGTTTTTTTCGCAGTTACAGATAGATAAAAGTCTTTGTTTATTTTCTCCATTAGAAACGATTGTGATGTTCACAGAATCTCTTTTTGTCAAAGAACTATCAATTTTAAAGTAGCTCTTAAATTCCACTTGTTTCTTTTTAATGGACGTAGTGTTTTCAGAAACATTTATCTCATATTTTTCTTTTTCCATTTTCTTATGACAGGAAATTAAAAATAGAACTGATATCATTAAATAAAGCGGTTTCATAATTTTGCCAACTCCGCATAACAAAACATTCCCTGCGAATTGTTGCTTAAAAATACAATTTTTAGACTACTAAAGTGAGGTTAAGCAAATACAAATTAAAACCAATTGATCGGCTAATGCAATTCACAACTCCTAAGAAGCATGAAGCCACTTAGTGCGTGCAGGTACTGTTAATGGCTGAGTTTTCTTGTCGTTCCCTTTTATTAATTTTTTCGTCAGCAATACCATATCAGATACAGATTTTTCACAGTCTTCTATTGAAATTGGCTTGTATTTATGCTTTTAGGTCGATTCGCCAAATTTATTCTCTACTTATTCAATTTATTCTTTAGTTCAACTGACAAGATTTCATCAGTTAGAACCATTGTCGCCTCTTGGCAATATTGTGTTTTTCCGATGTATTGTTCGTATCCCGAGGTCTTTATAGTTGTAAATTCTACCCACTCCTTATTTTCTTGCGAAAGAAATTCACCACATAGGATAAATATTTTTTCGTTATTCGTTGATTTGATATAACCAATTTTTACATTACGGAAATCAACGGGTGTCGGTGGTTGATGATTACGAAAATCATTTGCAGCCGAAGTAATTAAAAACCGGACAACTGTGTCAGGTATGGCTTCATTTTCAGAAATTATGTTTGTACTGTCTTTGTTTTCTCCTTTGTTGTTAGGGTTACAACTTATGCTTGCTGATATGAAAAATATGATGGCAAGCATTTTAAGTGAGTATTTGAAAAATTGTCTGGTCATCTTGTTTTCAATTTATTGTTTTGTTTTGTCATTCCGTTTTGAATGGTCGTTTTAACATTTCCTTTAACACCGGATTATGGCACATTCACTATGAATTGGTATTTAAAAATACAAATTCTTATCAAAACAAAGTGAGATTCAACGAATACAAGTTAAAACCAGATGATATGAGCTAAGGCAGTTCACTAATTACAACGTGTTTGTATATAGTTTGTGCGACGTAAAAATCTTCGATTTTTCCGCCGAAGCAATATTTTTATTGAATGTTTGCAGGTTTTACTAAATCCGATTTGAGCATAAATTATATACGGTGTTGGCAGCTGTTTTTAAAAAGCTGATATTCATTAAAAATCACTTATGTTGACTGAATAACCATTCCATCATCATTGTGTCGCTGTAAGCTGCAATCCAGGAAAAATGACCAGTTTCAGGATATTGAGTATATCCCGGATGAGCTCCTGCTTTGGTTAAGGATTCAACCATATTTTGCGATAAAACGGGATTTACAGCTCCATCTAGTGCTCCATGAAAAATCCAGATTGGAATATGTGCAATAGATTGCGCTTTTGTAACATCACCTCCTCCGCAAACAGGTACTGCAGCTGCAAATAATTCTGGATACCGTGTTATTGCATCATAGGTGCCAAAGCCTCCCATTGAGAGCCCGGTTATATATATTCGGTTGGTATCAACCGGTAATTTTGAAATAACTTCATTAATCAGTTCCTTCAATAGTTTCATTGGCATGCTTGGTGAAGGTTGAATAGACATATCTTTCTCAGAAAAGTTATCCCAACCCATATTCTCAGGGCATTGAGGCGCAATAATAATGGAAGGGTGTATTTTCATATTTTGGTCTGAAGCAAAATTCAGCACTCCCCATTTTAATTGGGCTTCATTGTCATTGCCGCGTTCTCCTGACCCATGTAAAAAAATCACAAGCGGATACTTGTTTATAGGATCATAATCAGATACAAGCTGTCTGTAATTTAATGTTTCACCTTTAGCATTAACATATTTTTCATAACTGAAAAGTGACGTTTGCGAAAATGAATTGGTCATACTTCCGAAACAAAAAAGCACTGGCATCAAAGCAAATAAACTTGATTTTAATAATTTCATTTTTTTTATGTTTTTAGATAAGAGTTTTCAAAATAGCCGCCAGCAGCGGAGAACAGAATATATACTTCGAGTTGGTGTTTAAAAATACATTTTTATAATGAATAAAGTGAGATTCAGCGAATACAAATACAAAACTATATGGTATGAGCTAAAGCAATTCAAACCCTCAACGTTTTGCAACAACACGGTGGCAGGGATTTTTAGCTCTGAATTTCATTGGAAGCACAAAGCCCGGATTTAGCACTTCACTTCCGGTCGTTGAGGTGTTGCATCATTTTATTTATTTTCCAAATAGTTATCTTCTTTATGCGTGTTTAGTTTTTCGATCACTTTTCTGGTTGCTTCGTCTGATGAAGTGCCGTAACCATTTACCAAAGTTCCTTTCATGTCAGAATTTGTAGATGAAATTGCGTAAAGTATGGACTGATATTCCGGGTCTGAGTCACCTTCAAAGCGATAGACGTGGTCAATTTGAAAATCGTCTGGCGATAGCGTAAGGTTTGACCCATGGCATACTATACAATCGTCCTTTATGTTAAAGTCATGCGTGTAACCTAACTTTACCAATCCGTTTATGGTTTCTGACAGCGTCCCAAAAATCTTGTTCAAATTTTTATCTTTCATATCTCAAAGGTATTTTAAGTTAAGGTGATGTCTCGTTGACGAATTGTCGGTTTGGGTTGCAGCTAAGGTCAAGTAAAAGAGCTGTAGCGGATTTCAAATCGATTACCTGTCAGCCACCACAAAAGTTAATTAAATGCACAGACCTTGATTTTACCACTTCAACCGCTATAACTTTTATTCAATGTTGTGCATACGGCTTTCCTTATTCATTGGTCGATGTCAGAATATGTCTTATCTTTTTTATTCTGGTTTTGGACCTTTCGAAACAATCGTTCTTACCAGGCCCGGAAACCAGGCTTGCAACCAAACAAGAATTCTGCCATGGCTTGTGAAAATATAATTTCTTTTCCGCTTAATTATAGCCTTCACCATAACTTTCGCTGCTTTATCTGTAGGCCACATTAATTTTGCCGGACGTGGGTCCGGCTGTTCAGGATGCCACACACCTTCATTATCAATCCTGGCAATCTCCGACACCACAAATCCGGGATGAATGGTAGTACAACTCACACCGGTACCCATTAATTCAACCTGCAAGGTCAGGCCAATTGAATGTACAGCGGCTTTTGAGGCACCATAGGCTCCTACATTTGGATTGGGAAGATATGCTCCAACACTACCCACCAAACCCATGCGGCCCTGGTTTTGCTTCAAATGAGGCAGGGCGTATTTAACTGTCAAGGCCAAGCCGGTAACATTACCTTGTAATTGCCTGTCCCAATCTTTTGCAGTCAACTTATCTATGCTTCCAAAAACACCAAATCCTGCATTGGCCACAGCAACATCTAAACGCCCCCATTTGGCTATTATGCTTTGAACAGCATTTTCTATGGATTTTTCTTCCATAATATCAACCGGAACTACCAATGCTTCGCCACCCGAACGCTTAATATCAAGAGCTATCGCTTCTAAGATTTCTTTGCGTCTGGCAGATAGTACCACTTTGTATCCTAATCTTACCCACTCAAAGGCCATCGCTTTGCCAATACCAGACGAAGCTCCCGTAATCCAAACTACGTTTTCTTTTGTGTTTCATTTTAGAAGGTCAAAAAAATCCATTCACATCGGGGATTGGCTGATTTACGATATTTCGCTACAAAGTGCAGCATCTGTAAACGATTTATTCCTGCCGAATTTATTGCACAACTCAATAATTAAATTGGTAAAACCAAATAAAGCATTACCCTTAAAACGCAATTGAATAATCCAGGATCATGTTCGCCAAAAATGAGTATACGTGTTACGATTATCAAATATGTCGCCCACAAGAACTCCACAATTTTCTTTAAGGATATGTGTTAACGAATCATTTTTCACGGATACAATTGCAAAGAATTATTATTGAATGTTTGACGGTTTCTTATACAATGCCGATTCTGAGCATAAATTTTATATTCGGGTGATTGATAAGTCAGTTTTGTTCTGTTTATTCGATTAGATATTTGATCTTTTCATATGAACTGGAATTTAATTTAGACTAAATTAGAAGAATTATTTTAATATCAAGTCTTGTATTCTATTTTCAAATCATAAATATTGGGGTCTTTATTTGTAAAAATAAACGCCTTGTCTGTGGTCACGTATTATTTCGCTATCCTGATTTTTCAATTTCACTTTAGTCAAATCAAAAAAAAAAGGGTGAGACGGGCGATACCAGATTGCCGTTCTCGCGTTTTACCCAAACTTTATACGTCGAAGAAGATTTTTTTCATTTATGCCAAACCTTCAACTCATGTTCCTCTTCTGGCCTACAACTTCATTATAGGCCGAGACGAGCGCTTCAAAGAATAACTCATTTGACACACTGTCAAGTTCAAAGGTTGTCGCACCTTTTTCACCCCATTTATTAGGCACCGGATAAATGTTCTTCGTATCCATTTCACAAAATAGGGTTTGTTCTTTCGGTGTCAGGAATATATTGGCGGTATTATTTTTTGCTAAATAGGTAGCAAACATTCTTTTGCCGAACACATTAAAACCAATTCTTTCGAAATGTGGTTTTTGTATCGTTCCCGGCAAGGAAAGTACCAGGTCCATGAAATTATCAATTGTAATCATTTGTAATTTAGCTTGGTGGCAACGGACTAGTATATGCAAAGGTGGGCGAATGTTGGCTTCAAACTAATCAAACCGACACAATTTGAATCGGGCTACAGCCATTACACTTACTTCTATTTCGCTCATTTTATATATACAGTGTTAAGCAAAGTAATTTATTTAAGTTTTTTAATCGATTTATTAATCTCATTATTCACTGCAAGTAGCTTTATCAATTTAATAACTGATAGTTTTATAAAAATGAATAAACAGAAAGCTATAAAACCAACGATTGTCGGCTTGATTTCGAAATTGAAAAGAGTTAAATCATGAGATTCAAATATCTTTATTACTGTTGGTATTAGTAGCCAAAATGAGCATATATTTATCAGTACAATTGGAAAAATCCAATTAACCCAAATAAAATTTCGAACTTTTTTTCTTTGTTTCTTTAACTTATCTTCACTAGTACTAATTGTGCTTAATTTAAAATCTAATAGTTCATCAACTTTTGTTACAAAGTAACTAAACAACACCGTAAAAAATACAATAAGTAAACTAAGTGATGAAATAATTTCATCTAAATTCATAATTATTCATTAATATATTCTTCAAGCAACTCTTTCGATTTTTTTGAAATTTTGTAATAAGAAGAAACAGAATCGTATCTTTTTATTTTTTCACAATTTTGGTCTTTTAATTCTATTATTTGATTCGTTTCACTATACATATAAGTAGAACGTATATTCAATTTGTAATATTCCTCATCTTCTAAATCATCGTCATTAATTATATCTAAAATATCCTTAACCGTATCTTTAAAATATTTCTCCATTTCAAATTGATATCTAAACTTCATGTTTTTAATCAAAGTTTTCGCACTTGTTTGCGGAATCTTAAAGATGGAGGCTACCTCTATTTCACTTGGAATTTTTCCTTTAAATACATGTTTTACTAATAAAAACAATCTAAATTGTCTAATTTCTCCAACAGAATTCTTATTGCCATCATCTAAAAATTGAGCAATATATTCTTCTTTTGCAGCTTCCATAATGTATTTTAATACTTCATTCTCATTATAATCCTCCACAAAATTAAAAATACTCTTTAGTCGTTTTTTCTGTTCATCATTAAGTGTTATTTTTATTTCCATATTTTCATTCTTATAGAGGTTATTATATTCTCAATGGCTTTCTATTTTGCCTATCGTTACGTGTATGAGCAGTGGCGTGGTTCGACATGGACAATTGCAAACAGGTACTTGCCAGAGGAAATTCCGCAGGAATTTCCAAGTAGGCAGGGACAAGCCATTGCTTATACACATTGTTAGCAAACGTTATTTTCCGCTCTGTTTTGGATTTGGCGGTTGATTTCCCTCCTTAATCAACCTATCTCTTGGTGGTTCTGGTCGTGTTGGTGGATTAGGGTTTCTTTCCGGTTGTGGTGCCGGTTTTGGATTGGGTTGATTCTCCTGCTTGCTCATAATTTATTAATTTTATAATAGTTTCTAAACTATCAATTTTTAATTTATTCTGTTCAATTATTTTAGCACTTTCAACAGATGAAACTAATATCATCTGTTGGATTTTTTGGCTTTTGTTGAAAAAGTTATATCCATAAAAAAAAGAAGTAAGTAATGTAAGTATAAGCCCAATAACTAAAAAGCGTTTTGATTTAAAGATGTAACCAAGTTTTTTATCATTCACAAACATATTGTGGTCAATATGCTTCACAAGATTTTCAGTCAAATAATTATCAAAATCTTCCTCAGTTTTCTTTTGGTCATTATTGTAGTAAAGCAATAAGTCTTTTTTCCAATCATATAGCTCTTGAACAAAAGGAATTCCAGAATATTCATAACTTTTTGTAAAATCTGAAAATGCTCTAATCAAATAATAAATGGCTAATGAAATGAATAGAGTTGAAACACTAATTAGTAATATAAATAGGTAATTTAAGCTTTCACTAAATTCATAATCATAGGAAGTGACAAATAAATACACGGTTGTAGCGAGAGCCGATATAATTGCAATTGGAATATTTAGAGCATTAGAAACTTCTAATCTTCTATCATTTTCTTTATGATAAAGTTCTTTGTAAAATTCGTGTTCGCTCATTTTTTTTTCTAATGTTTGCTAACTCCGGATAACAGCACATTCCCAGATAATTGCTGTTTAAAAATACAAAATTTTATTAAAACCAAGTAAGATTCAGCGAATACAAATACAAAACTATATGTTATGAGCTTAAGCAAATTACCCTAAATCTTTTTGTCCAAGTGTGAAAGTAACTTAGCATTGTCTTTGTGATACGGCAATAAGACTTTCTCCGCTTCATTTGGCATAAGCTCTAAAACTCCACCACCATGACTTCTCCCGCTAACCTCTGTAAATGCTAAGGATAATGAATTATAATAACTAGCTGTAAGCGCTTTTATGTCCGTTCCAGGCTTTACAAATACGCGATGCATTGTGTCAGTGGTGTATGCCTCAGCTTGATTAATAATAAGTCTTGGATAAAGGTTGTTTCTACGAATAAAAAGGGCATCAGAGACTTTTAAAGATGGCACAACAAACCATTCATTTCGAATACTGGTTTTGTAGCCTTTGTCAATTCCAATTCTCTCTCCGTAAGCTATATACTCTAATGCACCGTTTTTCTTGTTAAGATTTTGTTTACTGGGAAATACTAGCAAATGTGCTTTTGCCTTTGAAAATTTATTTTTCGTCCAATCCTCCTCAGTAAAGATAACGCTATTCACCTGGACGCTTCTACCAACCATTGGTTTTGCATAATCATGAAGATCATATTCTTCTACTTTAGTTAGGGGAACAGTAAAGAAGTCGTTTGATCCTGTTGTGATTCCAACTTCTACATTTGCAAATTTTCCAAGTGTTGGAAATTGCTTTTGGCGGCAATGTTTTCAAAAAAATCAAATTCATTCTTGGTCCAGAAAATAAAAAGTCCATTTGTTGCTTTTGAAATCAATTTTCTTTTCTGGGCTTTTTAATCTCGCAACATCAAGAGTTTTAAGTTCACTTGCATCACGTAATTCAATATGTTCAATGTTGTGAGATTTTGTTTCATTCTTTTCACATAAAAGCAAAACAACTTCTTGTTGTATGTCGGGAAACACCAGTTTTTCAAATGAAATGATGTTGATTTTGTTGTAAAAATGTGCAATAAAATTTCGCAATTGTTGTGCAAAAGACACCTGTAGAATTTCTGCAGGTAAAACGAAGCCGATTTTACCTCCTTTATCCTTTAGCAGTAACGTAAAACCAGATTGGTATGTGCAATGTTGGCTTGAACATCATCGCGAAACAGTACTCAGCTGTAAATAATTCTGGATACCGTGTTATTGCATCAAGGTGCCAAAGCATCCAATTGAGACCGGATATATATATTCGGTGGTATCAACCGGTAATTTTGAAATCACTTCTAAACACTATTTCAACTTTTGTTTATGTCGAAGTACTTCAGCTAGACTTCACATGTACAAATTTGACAAAATCATGGGATACATTTTAAATAAAAAAATTTATCTATACCCCCTATAGAATCGAAATATTTTTATTTAAAATTCTCTATTAAACGCACTCTACCCCTACTATTTTGAAGATAATTTCATTAGAAATGCCATTTTAATTGGGCTTCATTGTCATTGCCGCGTTTTCCTGACCATGTAAAAAAATCACAAGCGGATACTTGTTTATAGGATCAAAATAGATACAAGCTGTCTTAATTTAATGTTTCACCTTTAGCATTAAATATTTTTCCAACTGAAAAGTGCGTTTGCGAAAATGAGTTGTCATACTTCCGACCAAAGCAAAAAAGCACTGGCATCAAAGCAAATAAACTTGATTCTAATAATTTCATTTTTTTATGTTTTTAGATAAGAGTTTTCAAAATAGCTGCCCTACTATTTTGAAGATAATCTCAAAATTTTACAACTGCCAGTATATTAAGTATTTACAGCAATTTAATATTAACCGTGATTTGTTAATAATTAAAAAAAGTAATATTCGAAAAGGCTCCTGATATGCTATATTTACAGCGCAGGAAAGGTTCCTGCCCGGCTTGCCGGTCATATTAATTTAATTTTATATTTTTTTATGAGTTTAAAATTTAAGTCTCAGCAGAAAGCAAATCCGAGGGATTTAACTGCACCACGTAAGTACTATGCAACCGCTGTAACAGGAAGCATAGTAGATTTGGAAGAGTTGGCTGAATTTGTTTCAGACCAGTCAACTATTAGTGAAGCGGACATTTTAGGTGTCTTAAGAGCCATGGAGCGCACGATGGTACGTGAAATGCTGAAGGGTAGATCAATTCGTCTTGGCGATATCGGGCTCATTGGTAATGACCACTACGCAGTGAAGGCCAGGAAACACCGGAGGATGTAACTTCGTCGTCTATTAAAAGGGCGAGAACGGTATTTCAGACCGGGCAAAAGACTCCGAAAAATGTTGAAGACGTCTCGATTTCTCTAAAGTTCAAGATCAGGCGGCTTAACCTGATCCTAAGCAATTAGGGTCCAACCTTGAAATGAGCTTCTTTTTAGAAGCTCATTTCTTTTTAACACACCCCGGCCACAATATCTTTCCCAACTAATTTAGCGAAAATTACACTTCAAAAATCCAATCAGCCCAATTCCTAAAAATAAAAAAAGCTCAAGATCAGGCGGCTTAATTCCTTGAAAATGAGCTGTAAACTTCTTTTTAACAGGCGTTTCCGCCTTTTATAGTATACAAATATATGTATATATTTATATTTTAGTATAAGTTGTTCATTTCTTTTAATAAGTGTTCAGACCAAAAAATTTATGTTTAGGGCGTAATCCGGATTTTTAAACAATCAGGCATTTTTGTATTTTCTTATATTAATTTTAGAAACCAGCTCAGAGATTGCCTGAAGTTTACTTTAATAGGAGGTACAATTCACTAAAAAAGCCGAAAACATGTTTTATCTTTGAATTAAAAAAAGAACTTATGCTATCTGTTGCCTGTAAATATTCAATACGAGCCATCCTTTACCTTTCTATACATGCCGGTGAAGACCATAAATTAGGGGTAAAGAAAATTGCAGAAGATCTTGAAATACCTCAGGCGTTTTTAGCGCAATTGTTGCGCCAGCTCACGGCAAATAAATTGGTTTCCTCTTTTAAAGGCCCAAAGGAGGTTTTTATCTTGCTAAAGAAAATAAAGAACAATCTGTCTGGGACATCATCTGTTGCATAGATACGAGCTATAAATTTGATGAATGTTTCATTGGGCTTGCCCAGTGTAATGATATCAACCCATGTCCAATTCATTATATTGTATCTCCTTTTAAGGAAGATATTTTGAAGGATTTTAAACACAAAACAATTGAAACTTTAGGAGAAGAAATCAAAAAAAATGGCACTGCAATTTCCTTAAAATTTTTAACACCGGAAAATTCAGATAAAAGTTGAAATATCCTTTTATTTAAGTGACATAACCACTGCCGGTCACAACCATGGTATTAAAAAGAAACAGGATCAAACTTATACTTGAATAAACAAATGATTCAACACTTCATGATGTTTTACCTCCATAAAAACCTGGTTGGTATTCGGGTTCTCTAAACCTCCAAGACTTTTAATCCATTTTCCTGTTTTGATCCAGGTAAGCTGATCGAGGATAGTTTGATCAACCTCTTCCAAACCGGTATACAAGCAGGTTTTATAGCCCTGTTCCCTGGCATACTTAAGATTTGCGATCAATTCTTTTTTATGCCATTCACCCCCTTTGAAGACCACACAGGTAGCGAAGCCAAAATACCTGTAAAGAATACCTCTGTAAACGCGCTGACGTAACCGCTTACCCGCCCTCTTCTCTTTCAGGAATGGCGAATGACAATCCTGACAATTTAAAGGACATCCGGATATGGTAAAACATAGGCTAATTTCTCCGGGTACATCCTTTAGAACCACATGAAAATCATAACAATACATATAGTGAATTTATTCTTTTATATCATTTAGCTCTGAAACCGTATCAGAAGCTTTTTTAATCGATCTCGCCCTGGAAACGATAAAATAAGTCAGTGGAACTACACCTCCAAAGAGAAAAACACTTGCTCCAATACCACGTAACCAGGTAAGTGATTCAAAAATACCACCCTTAATAAATTCTTCAGATCGACCATACCACAAACCATTTTCAACGACAGCCTTAAACTGAATTAGTCCCGCAGGAAAAAGATCAAGGATAACCATAAACATAAGACCTGCATTGATAGACCAGAATGAAAACTTGACAACTTTTTTATTCCATCGATGGGATTTAAATAAAAGTCGGGAAGCAAACAACATGGCTGCGAGTGAGATATTCCCATATACACCCATAAGAGCAGCATGCGCATGATTTACCGTCAGATAGGTTCCATGCTCATAATAATTCATTATTGGCAGATTCACTATGATTCCCAGAACGCCTGCTCCAAAAAAGTTCCAGAAGTTTACCGCAATAAGAAAAGAAAAAACCTCAGGAAAACCAAAATCACCAAGTTCACTGGGTTTAATTCCATTTAAGGCAATCCTAGGCATGTTCTTAAAACGCCAAGCCTCAACTGTTAACAAAATTAACGGTACGAATTGTAGTGTCGAGAAAATACTTCCAAGAGCCATAGTTGCAACCGGTTTGGCATTCCAGTAAAAATTATGTGAAATACCCAGAAGTCCGGTACCAAGAAACAGTATGGTGGCGAAATATATTACCCGGATTGCTGCATTGCGACTGACAAGCCCCATCAAGACCATCAGGTAACTGACAATTACAGTAATAAATACTTCAAAAAATGCTTCAACCCACATATGAACAACCATCCATCTCCAAAAATCAGCGATGACAAAATTGGTCTCAGGCCTCGCGACAAATCCCGAGATAAATAAGAGGGGAATTCCAATAACAGAATACATAATCCAATTTGGCAAATTCCAAGGCATCCCTTTCACGAGAGCCGGTTTTACTCCACGATAGACTACAATACCCCAAAGAATAAAAATAACCATCAGCAATGCCTGATATACCTTACCAAAATCAACAAATTCCCAACCCTGATGACCCAGCGCATTCCACCAATCTCCAAGCAGGCCTTTTGGACCCAGAACCATTCCGGTTAAAGAACCTCCAACCATAATGAAAAGTAAGATAAAAAGCAGGTTAACAAGTTTTAACTGGCCCTTAATTTCTTGTTTGGAAAGGATGGGTAAAATAAAAATAGATGAGGCAATCCAGCAGGTGGAAATCCAGTAAAGTGATAACATCAAATGCCAACTCCTCGAAATAGTAACAGGGAATGATTGGGAAAAACTGATACCAAAATACCCCAGGTAATCTATAAACTCATTGATTGTAATAAACCCGCTCAGAACTTGAAGTAGAAATAAAAGGATAGCGACAAAAAAGAATTTATATGAGGCGCGTTGTGTTTTTGTTGGCACAAAATTTCGCACCTTATCAAGGGTCAGTAGGTCATTGGTAGAAGGCTTAAAAAAAGTATTGGAAAGCTGGTTGTATTGCCCAATATAATATAAAACAAAACCACAGGCAAGCACAAAAACCAACAATCCAAAAACGCTCCACACCACAACCGGAGAGGTTGCCGTATTACCGGCATCTTTATCAAAGGGCCAGTTATGTGTATAGCTGAAATTCTCGCCAGGCCGCTCAGTAACACATACCCAGGCTCCCCAGAAAAAGAAACCTGCCAAATCTTTGATCTCCTTTTTATCTGTTATGTAATTCTTTAATGGAAATTTATTGTTCGCATCATTTTCTGTAAAAACTTTAATATAATAATCCTCCAGTTCATTTAAAGCATACACATAGCCCTCGCTTAATACGACTATATTTTCCTCTTTATCGTACAAATTCTTTTTAAGTTCTTCTCTGACCTGTTCTGCAATAATTTTCTGTTCAGTAACCGTTGACGGCCTTCCTATCGAATCTTCATTTTTTCTTCGATAAAATTCATTCATGGAAACATTGATCTGATGCAGCGCTTCAGCTGTAAAATCAGGGCCACGTTGAGCGCCATCACCAAAAAAAGACCCATATTCCATCAGCGCATATTTATGAAATACTATCTGACCGCGTTCAATGGTCGATTTGTCGATTAGTATATTCCCTTTCTCTGTTGTAAATCCGGTCATAGGTGGCGCATCATTATAGGTTTGATATCCTATCAAACCAACTCCGGCAAGACTAATTATCAAAATAAATACCAGTGGTCCCCACCAGTTTTTGGTATTCATTAAATAGTCAATATTTTTTTTGATTCCGGGTGTACTGCTTTCGTTCTGTGATTCGTTCATAATATTGAAATTAAAATTGGCCCCCTTATTTTAATAGACGGCTCATATAGATTTATATCGTTTTCCAATTAAAAAAGATCGGTGTGCTAAAAAATAAGGGACAAATAAAAACAATTTTATATAATTATCCTATTAAATGATCTTTTTATCATTTATTAAATAAAACTTTTCGCCAGAAACCGTCGATGAATCATGATAAAGTTTATTTAAGCGACACAAGTGTAGGGGTATAAAACCCATTAGATCTTTCCACAAACTCAGAATTAGTACGACTAAATAATTTTGATCCTAAAAATATAGTCTCATTGATTTAATCGACCTTGTGCTGAGATGGTAAAATTGAAAATGTATAGAATTCATTCATCCATTTCAAAAACTCAACGAACAAGGACTTTAGGTTTCAAAAATATGGGTGACTAAAGTCCAGAGAGTTTAACCCTTGTTTAGTATTCCATTTTTGCTGATGATTATCACATTTTCATACCTATACCCTTGTTTTTTTGGGGTATTAATTTTTTAACTATCCAAATTTTCAATGATTACCCTTTAACTTTTACAATATTATATAAGGATATTATATTTTTTTTCGCAATATTGCAGATAAATTGTGTATTAACCCTGCCGAAGCTATGAAACAGCATACGAACGGAATATTAGATGCCTATTTGCCGGAAACCGTGCATTTCGATGAGGTGTTTACCGGTTCAAAAGAACCCAAAGACCATTACCGCAGCATCGCGGAACGGTTTAACCAGTTCAGCCTGGCGGATTATGAGCGCATCAACAACGAGGTAAAAACAGCTTTTTTTAACCAGGGCATTACCTTTGCCGTGTATACGGATGATAAAAAGCCCGATGAAAGGATCTTTCCTTTTGACCTTTTTCCGCGCATTATTCCCAAAAAAGAATGGGAGCAGCTCGAGACCGGTGTGTTACAGCGGAACAGGGCCATCAATCTGTTTTTGCATGATATTTACCATAAAAAACAGATCTTAAAAGACAAGGTCGTACCGGCTGATCTGATCTTTTCTTCAAAGAATTATCTGAAAGAAATGATCGATTTCAGTCCGGAAGGCGGCATTTATACCCATGTTTCGGGCACAGACCTCATCAAACATACCGATGGCAAGTATTATATACTGGAAGACAACCTGCGCTGCCCCTCGGGTGTCAGCTATGTGCTGTCAAACCGGATGGCCTTAAAAAAATCACTTTTTGACCTGTTTGATAAATTAAAGACCAAAACAGTGTACCAGTATCCGGAACATTTGTTGGATATCTTAAAAACCGTCAGTCCGAAAAGTGTGGAAAACCCTACCGTGGTGGTGGTTACGCCCGGCATGTACAACTCCGCCTATTTTGAACATTCCTTTCTGGCTCAAAAAATGGGTATCCCGCTGGTTGAAGGCCGTGACCTTTTTGTTGAAAAAGACAAGGTGTATATGAAAACCATTTATGGCCCAAAAAGAGTAGATGTCATTTACCGCCGGGTGGACGATGATTTTATTGACCCGCTCTGTTTCAGAAAAGATTCCATGCTGGGCATCCCGGGAATCATGAATGCCTACCGTGCAGGCAATGTTACCCTGGCCAATGCGCCGGGTACCGGTGTAGCCGACGACAAGGCGGTTTATCATTACGTGCCGGAGATCATCAGGTATTATCTCAATGAAGAACCCATACTGAACAACGTGCAAACCTACCATTGCGAAAAGGAAGACGACAACAAATATGTGCTCGAAAACATTGATAAGCTGGTGGTAAAACCGGTTGATGAGTCGGGTGGTTACGGTATTACCATAGGTACCAACCTCAGCAAACAGGAAATTGAGGAAGTAAAAGTGCGTATCAAATCGAATCCCCGCAAATACATAGCCCAACCCATTATGAGCCTTTCTGTTCATCCCACATTTATTGATGAGTCCAAGGCATTTGAACCGCGTCATATAGATTTGAGAACTTTTAGTCTGATGGGTAAAAACAAAGATTACGTGCTTAAAGGCGGACTGACACGGGTAGCTTTGAGAAGAGGAAACCTGATCGTCAATTCTTCACAGGGCGGAGGATCAAAAGATACCTGGGTGCTGGATTAGGTGTTAATGAAATAAACAAAAAGATTATGTTATCAAGAGTAGCAAACAATTTGTACTGGATGGGGCGTTATCTGGAAAGAGCAGACCATTTGGCCAGATATACCAATAAGATCTATTTTTCATCACTGGATGCACCTATCTTAAAAAATTACGACAGGAAATTTGTGCTGGATTCCATGCTGTATATGGCCGGTATTTTTGATATGAATGATGCCACGGAAAAGGAGGTGCTCTTCAGGGTTGGCTCTGATACGGAAAACTCAAATTCCATCATCAGCAACATCACCTCTGCAAGGGAAAATGCGCGGGGTGCAAGAAATGCCATCTCCACCGACCTCTGGGAGGCCATCAACAAGTATTACCACATGGTCACCAGTTATCCTGTAGACACGTACCTGAGCACCGGACTTTACGAATATACCCAGATGATCCTGGATCAGAATTCTATAGTAAACAGCAAAATATACAGCACCCTGCTGCACGATGAAGAATGGGCTGTTATTCTGATCGGCATGTACATAGAACGGGCCATTCAGATCATCAGGATCATCAATGCCAAATTGCACGATGTGTATAAAATCGAGCAAAGCGGCCATCCGGTAACCGAAATGAGTTTTGAATGGACTACCCTGCTGCGCTGTGTGGAAGCCTTTGACATGAACAGAAAATTTTACAAAAACATCCCGGACTGCAAGCAGGTACTCGAGTTTTTAATGCTCAACCCGCACTGTCCGCGTTCTATCAGTTATTCCCTGAACGGAATACGCAGGTACGAAGAAAAGATCAGCCGGAATGAAAACCACGATTCAAATGCCATCAGTTTTAAAATTGGAAAACTATACGAACAGTACAGATACCTTGCCTTTGATGATTATAAAGACGATGTTTACAGCCTGCTGAACCACACGCAGAACAAGGTAGCCGAAATTGGCGCCGAACTGGAAAAGAAATACTTCTCTTTTTGATGGAAGAATTCAAAATAGATTATTTTATTGAGAATATCTATGATGCCCCCGTAAGAAAGGCAAACTATCAGTTGCTTGTCATCCCCTTTTCGGATGCCTCGCAGAAAGTAACCGCTTTAAAAATGGAGTGCTCGGCAAATCTCGAAGCCCATATTTCAAAAAATATTTTTGGTTTTGACACGATCAGTTACTACCTCGCCCATCCATTTACTGAATTTTGGTTCCGCTTGACGGCAAACCTCGAAAAAGAGGTAATTAACCCATATACTGTCAGTACCCTGTTGCCGGAAGAAACCTTTGCCCACATCCATTCAGAAGACTTCCGGATCGAGCACCATCTTTTCCTGAGGCCAACAAGCCTGACAAGCATGCCGGAAAGTAGCCTATCTTTCCCTGTTTACACAGAAGGATCACAATTATTCGATTATTTGACGGAATTAAATATCTTTATCCACCAATTGCTGGAGTATGCACCGGAAAGTACCGATGTAAACACCCCGATTGAGGAAGTTCTAAAAATCAGAAAAGGTGTTTGCCAGGATTTTGCCCATCTGTTCATCTCGGTCTGCCGGTTGAACGGGATACCGGCCAGGTACGTAAGCGGTTACCTGAACCAGGGAGCGGGATTTACGGGAGCCAGCCAGTTGCATGCCTGGGCCGAGGTTTTTATTCCGGGATCCGGCTGGACAGGCTTTGATGCCACCAACCGCCTGCTGGCAGATCATCATTATATTAAAATTGCGCATGGCACCGACTACAGGGATTGCAGTCCGATCATCGGTGTACTCGAAACAACAGGACTGCAAAAAAGCATTCATTCAGTTACAGTTAGCAACCAGTAAGTATGACATTTTGTGTAGCAATAAAAAGTAAGGCGGGCGTTGTGGCCCTTTCAGATACGCGCATCAGCAGTGGCCTGGGCGTTTCAACCTCGAAAAAGATACAGACCTTTCAAAACGGAACGAGCTCTTTTTTTATCATGTCCTCCGGACTCCGTTCTATCCGCGACAAGGTATTGCATTTGTTCGAAGATGAATTGCCCAACCAACCGGCAGACAAATTGTACAAAGTTGCCAATCTGCTCGGCAAAGCCGTAAAACAGGCCCGGAGCGAAGATCTGGAAACCCTGCAGGCCAGTAAATTTATTTTCGATGCACATTTTATTTTGGGCGGACAGTGTTCCAAAGACAAGCGCTCGACCATTTTTTTAATTTTCCCTGAGGGCAACTGGGTAGAAGCTTCTGATGAATCACCCTATACCGTGATAGGCAATACCGGCTTTGGGAAATCTATTTTGCGCCGGCTGCTGCACGAAGAGATCACTTTCGACCTCGCGATCAAGGTGGCTTTTTTGTCGTTTGACGCTACCTTTAAAAATGCGAGCGACGTGGATTTTCCGCTCGATTTTGCCTTGTACAGAAATGACACCTTCGAAATCCAGGAATTCAGAAAACAGGAATATGAGCTGAAAGATACAGCCGTTCGCTGGAACCAAATGCTGGTTGATGCAGCCAATGAACTGCCTGATTTTTTACATGTCGACGAATAAACCTATTTTTTTGATTTGTGCTTCCGCAGATCAAAAGTATGCGGATATTCCGGATCAGGCTCAATAAACTGCGGTGTAATGATAACGCGCTGATCTGTTTCCTGTTCTTTTTCCAGTATATAGCGCCTCACTTCTGTGCTCACTTCCTCTTTTGGAGTTAAAACACCCTGTGTATGGTTTTCGTTGTAAAAACGCGATACACGCCTGCCTTCGGCCTCAAAACTATTTACAGGGAAAGTATCATAAGCCCTGCCACCCGGATGGAATACATGGTAGGTACAACCCGCAACGGATTTACCCGTCCAAAGGTCAAAAATATCGAATACCAGCGGTGTATCCACTCCCAAATTGGGGTGCAGTGCTGAGGGCGGTTGCCAGGCCCGATACCTGACTGAGGCAACGTATTCGCCTTTGGTACCCGTATTGGCCATGGGCAGTCGCATGCCGTTGCAGAGTACGGCATATCGGTCGCCTGTCATTCCGGTTGCCTTGAGTTCGATCCTTTCTACGGATGAGTCTACAAATCGGGCAGTGCCGGAGCTCGACATTTCTTCACCCAGCACATTCCAGGGTTCTATGGCCGTGCGCAGACTGAGTTCCACATCTTTGAACTGCACCCTGCCGATATGCGGAAACCTGAATTCAAAAAAGGGCTCCAGCCAGTTGATATCAAAAGCATATCCGGCTTCATTTAACTGGCTCACCACATCTTTCAGGTCTTCGCGCACAAAATGATGGGTCATAAACTTATCGTGCAACTCTGTACCCCAGCGGATCAGTTTGCCTTTATAAGGTTTCTCCCAGAACCAGGCTACCAGGGTTCTGATCAGCAGGATCTGTACCAGGCACATCTGTTTATTCGGCGGCATATCGAATCCCCTCAATTCCAAAATACCCAGTCTGCCGGTAGCGGAGTCAGGAGAATACAATTTATCGATACAGAATTCTGCCCGGTGCGTATTGCCGGTCAGATCGATGAGCAGGTTTCTGAACAAGCGGTCTACCAGCCAGAAAGGCACCTCACCCTTACCCGGATCGGGTATTTGCGCAAATGCGATCTCGAGCTCATAGAGCATTTCCTGCCTGCCTTCATCCACCCGCGGTGACTGACTGGTAGGCCCGATAAATGCTGTTGAGAACAAATAAGACAAGCCGGGGTGGTGCTGCCAGAAAGCCAGCATACTCCGCAACAGATCAGGTCTCCTGAGCAAAGGTGAATCTGCCGGTGTAACCCCTCCCAGGGTTATGTGATTGCCTCCGCCGGTGCCGGTATGCTTGCCATCAACCATAAATTTTTCAGAGCCAAGCCGGCTTTCAAGCGCCGATTCAAATAAGATATTGTAGTTATGCACCAGTTCCTTCCATGACTTGGCCGGATGGATATTTACTTCGATCACCCCCGGATCAGGCGTGACCATCAATTTTTCTATGCGCTTGTCTTTTGGTGGCGCATATCCTTCCACCACCACCGGAATCTTCAGTTCCTCAGCAGTCAGTTCAATGGCGGCGAGCAGATCCAGATAATGTTCGATCAATTCTACCGGAGGCAGAAACAAATGTATTTTTCCATCCCTTATTTCCGAAACCAAAGCTGTTTTTATGGTAAAGAGGTCATAAACAGGTTTGAAATCGTCTTTCTCCTCTTCTTTCTCCTGAAACGGCAGGTGACTCGCTTTTTTCTTTTTTTCGTCTTCCGCTTCCTTTACCTTGTATTCCCTGGGAAAAAGCATTTCCTCAGGAATCGCATAATCAGGAATTGCTTTTGACCTTTCGGTAACCAGCTCGTGAAAATCAGGCAAAACCTCAGTTTCCTCAAATAAACTGCGAACCACAGCTTTGGGCCGCTTCGATTCAGGTATGAAGGGCAGGGATTCAAGTGGCAGGCGATAACCCATTTGTGAATTTCCGGGAATCAGCATCATTTTGCCTCCCCGGAATTCCCAGGGGCAGCTGATCCAATTGTTTTTCTGATAAGCCCATTGCAGCGGGAGCACATAACCTGCCGGATCTTCTAGCCCGCGGTCCAATTGCTCCATCAGGGTTTTCCGCTCGAGTGTATCTTTTAAATTGATACGATGCGGATCTATGTTTACGGGTAATTTTCTTTCTGTCCAGAGATAATAAAAAGCATCTTCAAATCCGGGAATGATGTTGCTTTCGCTCACAGCCAAATTTTTGCAGAGCTTTTCAAGAAAGCGTTTTGCGTCCTTATAAGTATAGGCGTATTTTTTACTGAAATCAGCCAATAAGTCCTTTTGTTTCCAGATGGGCTGTCCATCTTTTCGCCAGTACAGGGCCATTTGCCAGCGCGGAGTAGGTTCTCCCGGATACCATTTTCCTTGTCCGTAATGAAACAAACCGCCTTTGCCAAAACGCTCACTCAGTTTATGCAGCAGTATATTCGATAATTTTTGCTTTTCAGCACCATCGGCAGCCGTATTCCATTGATCAGATTCCATATCGTCAATCGACACAAAGGTAGGTTCTCCTCCCATGGTAAGCCGCACATCACCCGATTCCAGGTTTTGATCCACCTTTTCGCCCAAAGCCATGATACCAGCCCATTGTTCTTCGCTGTAGGGTTTGGTTACCCGCGGGTCTTCATGAATACGAAACACCTCGTTGCTGTGAAAAAATTCCACTTCGCAGGGGTCAAGGGCGCCGGATATGGGTGCTGCACTGGCGGGTGCCGGCGTACAGCACAAGGGTATATGTCCTTCGCCGGCGAGCAGGCCTGAGGTCGGGTCGAGGCCTATCCATCCTGCACCGGGCACATACACTTCGCACCAGGCATGCAGGTCGGTGAAATCCTTTTCTGTACCCGAAGGGCCGTCAACGGCTTTTTGGTCGGCTTTAAGCTGAATCAGGTAACCCGAAACAAAGCGGGCCGCGAGCCCCAGGTGGCGCATGGTTTGTACCAACAGCCAGGCAGAATCCCGGCAGGATCCAAATTTGTTTTGCAGGGATTCCTCGCAGGAGAAAACACCGGGCTCCATACGCACGGTATATTCGATCTCATTATAGAGTTCACGGTTTACGGAAACCAGAAAATCAACGATGCTGCTGCCTTTAAACCGTTCCACTTTTTTGAGCCATTCCCCCAAAAGCGGACCTTCCTCAACGATCTCGAGGTAAGGTGTCAATTCTTTTAGATCCTGCACTTCATATTGAAAAGGGAATTTTTCTGCATATTCTTCCACAAAGAAATCAAAAGGGTTGATCACTGTCATTTCAGCAACTACCTCCACTTCTACTTTAAATTCACTGACTTTTTCCTGCATCACCACCCGCGCGAGATAATTCCCGAAAGCATCCTGCTGCCAGTTAATAAAATGTTCTTTCGGTTCGATGTTCAGAGAATAGGAATGGATCTTTGTCCGGCTGTGCGGTGCAGGCTTTAAACGAATAACGTGCGGGCCCATATTGATCAGGCGGTCGTATTTGTAGTATGTATTGTGTTTGATTGCTACAAGAATGGCCATAATCCGGTTTTAAATAAAGTCAAGTTAGAAAAAAAGAATCTTTGGGCAACTAACAAATGGTTGTTCACAAAAATATGGTTTAGTTTGAATACTTGGTTATATGCCGGGTAATTTTAAAGGCTGTTTTTACAAAACTTTTCAGGTAATCATTTTCCAAAATTTTTGCTAGTCTTTTTTCGTGAAAAAGTTCACTTCAATTGATTACTACTAATCATATTTTTTACTTTTGGGATGTTAAGCTCGCTTTTGCGGCAAAGAGGTTTGCATAAAGAAGCACCGGATTATATTTAATCAATTTTGGTTCAAAGATTGATTCCCGAAGTTTGCAACTTCGGATTCTTTCTTCTTTTTCCATTGCTGAAACTGCGAAGCACAGCACGAAAACCAAAACAATAGATATTGAGTGATTAAAAAAGAAGCAATCCCGAAACCTCGGGACTAGGCTGCAAATAAAAAAGCACTTCGCCCTTCATCAAGGCTAAGTGCGGCGGAGTGATCTTCTCATAGCCAATCGAAGCTTCTCCGTCTTACTAAGCCTTGATTTTGATCGCAGCACTTTTTTCTTTGAGGCCAGGGTTTAAAATTCGTATAACATCACTATTCAATTCAACATTCATCACTTGACACTCATAATGCTCTTCCTTTAGGCTATGACACTCGAACTGACAAGGATTTCGCTTCCTTCGCTCTTTCTCTCCTTCGCTCCTTCGTAAAACCGTATCACAGTAATACTCATCCAGATAAATCTCGCTGACCAATTTCTCCCCCGAGTACTCGGGGTCGGGATTAGGGTCGGGTTAAAAAATTGGTTTACCTTTAAAGCTCCCCTCCTGTTAGGAGGGGTGTCACGTAGTGACGGGGTGGTTATCATTATAAATCTAATTTCGAGAAACCACCTCCCCCTGCGGGTACTCCTCCTAAAAGGAGGAGAGTTTTTTACTTACTTCTGACTATTCTACAAGTCACTATTCACAATTTCACTCATCATTCAACACTCAACATTCATAACTTTTCAAACTTTTTACTTTTTCCTTTTACCTTTTTACTTGCCTCAATGCAGGCAATCATTTCCGAAAAGGCCTGTTATAACTTTTCAGGGTAAAATAATGCAAGAGCTTTCGTATTCTGTATTTTCTTGCCAGGTTCAGCGGCTTGGATCTGAGGTAACTTTTGTCTTTGTGAAGGAAATCGATGGTTGCGGAAATCAGCCGCTCACTCGACCTGCCATCAAAATACGGATGTAGTTCCAGAATGTATTTTTCTATGTTATTCATTATATCTTCCGGGCACTGAAGAGCCTGATCAAAAGCAGCTTCTATTTGTCCGGCCTCATGGATTTGTATCAAATAATCCTTTTTCCGGGCATGCCGGAAAGTTACCACGGGTTTCCGCTGCAATAAAAATTCCTGTATGGCAGAAGTGGTGTCGGCAAACATAAAATCTGCCTGCCTGAAAAGCGGGATCAGATCAGTCGTATCATAAAAAGTAAAATGCTCATTTTTCAGGGATTTCCATTTCTCGATGATCTCTAAGGGCATTTTGGGATGCAGGACCATTAGAAATTTGTATTTGCCTGTCAGTGATAATTTACTGATGGTCTGAAATACTTCTTCGTGATACGCCAGACTCAACCTTTGGGTAAAAGTAGAGGCGATCATTACGGTTGGAACCTCACTTTTCCGTTTTTTCTCTACCGGAAAAAGCGGATCTACCTTGGGCCAGCCGGTTTCAATAACCTCAAAATGTTTGTGTTTTTTTTGTAACTGTTTAAATTCCGAAGTAGTGGAAGGCCCCTGGGTACAGTACAGATCGAAAAATCCGCGAATTCTGAAGTGGCCTGTTTCGCCCTTTCGCTTTTCGGCATGAAAACCATGAAAGATCTGCACTTTTAAGGCCTTGATAAAATCAGGTACATCATTGGTTGCAGTTAAAACTATATCCGGTTTATAGGTCAGTACTTCCCTGATATCAGGCAAAACTGCAAAGTTTCCATCAATTAATTTGATTTTTGCCGCCTTATGATCGCTAAACCATTTGACCTGAAACCCTCTCTTTTTTATTTCATCTTCCAGCGGTTTTCCAATGGGTATGGCATAGGAATAGGAAATGTAAATCAGGAATTTGTACATGATTGGGTCGGTCAGGATATTTTTTAAAATTAACAAATTTCAAATAACAAATATCAAATGCCAAAAAACAAATTACAAATTACAAATATGAGTACGGTAGGAAGTACAAAAGGTAATTTATAACTTTTTTTTAAAATCCCTTAAAGGAAGTCTCTAAAAATCAGCCACCCTTTAGGGCCGGGGTAAAAGCTGATTTTCTAAAATTACTTTTGTATTCGCGTTCAATCTTAAACAGCAAATAAAGCCGGTTAAATAAGTGCGTCCAATGCGGTCTAAAATTACGAGGACAAAACTAACTATTTTGGATACAGGGCAGTAATAACGAACCGTATGCCCCAGTTCGGATTGAGGGGATTGTTCCCGTAATAAACTTTTGGACCTCCGCCAAATTGCATCAGTTGCTTGTTGATTTTAGTTACTTTGGCTGCATACAAACCCACAAAACCGCCAAAATAATCGTTTTCCCAGTCCTGGGTATTTTCTGACGCCAGGGTGTAAGTTATACCTCCGGGTTTTGCCAGGGTTAAGAAGGGTTGAAGAAAGGTGGCACTGATATCGTTGTCTCCGCTGCCTGCAAACGACCAGATATGGTTTGCAAGGGCTCCGTAAGTCCACTGACCATCCACTTTTAAAACTACGGCATTAGGGCCAATACCCCATTTATCCGCGCCCAAAAAATCCTCGGTAGCGGTTGGAAGCAAAAACACTGGACCTGCGCCCCAGATCAATCCACTTTTAGTGGGTTCCTTTGGTGAGAAAAAAAAACTAGCTGCAATATCAGCCAAACCCGTTTCTTCGGATCCGTCATAAAACACATCGTTTTGTGAAACGAATGGAATAATCGTCCTGCTGACCAGGTTCCAGTCTTCATTTAAAGAAATGGGAATTACGGGTTGAACATTGAGCATGTACCTGCTTCCGTCCTCGTTTTGACCCAGCCCAAAATCAAAATTATTCTGAAAGGGTACACTGATCAATGAAGCCACAGGGTTGGCCAGTTGCTTGGCCAGGTCATCTGCGCTTGTTTGGGCTTCCTGAGCAAAAACCGGGATTGACACCCATATCGTAAATAAAAAAATGGCAATTAGTTTGTATTGCTGCATGGTATGAACATTTTAGCTGATCAGAATCGTTTGGCTACACCCAAACCCAAATTATAACTATCATACGCATCGATGTTGATGTCGTAGGTGGCTGTGCCAAAAACCTCCCAATGATGTCCCATTTCAAAAGGAATATCGACCCCAAACCTGATCAGTGCAAAGTCTTCATGTTTTGAAAACTCCATACCTCCTCCCGCAACAAGCACAAGATGTTCCAGTGGCTGGTACATCAACATGATAGCAGCAGCAATAGGTATACCACGTTCAATGTTTGCGGAAGCTTCTTCGCTTGTACTTTTTGCAGCATGTTGTTCGTCGGCATTGGGATCTTCTACATCAAATTCTTCTATAATAATATCGCTGTGCAAACCGATACCCCATTTCTGATTCAACCAGTAATTAAAATACAGGCCGTAAGAAGGCAAATTAAGCCATTCCTTATCGCCCTCACCATTCACGACTGAACTGATGTGCGCATGACTAAAGGCACCGCCAATAGAGAATTTTTTGAATTCATGTTCTTCGTGTTCCCCGGCTTGCTCTGCCTGCTCGGCTTTTGCATTTCCTTCATGCACGGATTCAGTAGTTTTGGTTTCATGTTCCTGGGCACTGGCCACAATACTGCCGATAAGAAAAAGGCAGGAGACAATAAAAAATTTGAATGGATTCATAATAAAAGGGTCGGTTGGTTAAATCAATTTTTGTATAATATCGCAAATTTAAATTTTTTTAAATACATTCTTAAAGAATTGGCTGCATTCTTTTTTGGCACTTCCTGGTATATTTTCATGGTCAGAAATAGGGCAATCGTGCAGGGTTAATATTTCTAAAAACAATCCTTCATTGCAAAAAATAATTGATTTTTTAATATTATTTTTGCGGATGCAACACAAGGTACTGATTTTAGATTTCGGTTCTCAGTACACCCAGCTTATAGCGCGAAGGGTGCGGGAACTGAATATTTTCTGCGAAATATTTCCGTTTAACCATATACCTGAAGATGTAGCCGATTTTAAAGCGGTAATCTTATCGGGCAGTCCGTTTTCGGTACATCAAAAAGGTGCGCCTCATCCGGATCTTGAGCAGATCAAAGGAAAAGTTCCTCTATTAGGGGTTTGTTACGGTGCTCAATACCTGGTGCATAAATTTGGTGGTCAGGTAGAACCCTCAAAAGTGAGGGAATATGGCAGGGCACATCTTACCTATATTCAGGGCAATGAATCCTTGTTCAAAGGAATTAAGGAAGGTTCCCAGGTTTGGATGAGTCATGGCGATACCATTACCCAATTACCGGATCACTATGAGCGGATTGCCGGAACCGAGGATGTTGCCCTGGCTGCATACAAAATCAAAGGAGAATCCACTTATGCCATACAATTTCATCCGGAAGTCTACCATACTGCCGATGGCATGCAATTGTTACAGAATTTTCTGGTGGATATAGCCGGAGTGGAACAGGACTGGACACCTGATTCCTTTGTTGAATCAACTATAGCTGAGCTTAAAGAAAAACTGGGAAATGACAAGGTTGTTTTGGGTTTGAGCGGGGGTGTAGATTCTACCGTTGCGGCGGTCTTACTGGATAAGGCCATCGGCGACAACCTGTATTGTATTTTCGTCAACAATGGGCTCCTGAGAAAGAATGAATTTGAGAATGTACTTGACCAATACAAGCACATGGGTTTGAATGTAAAAGGAGTAGATGCCGCTGATCGCTTTTTGGATAAATTGAAAAATATCAGTGACCCGGAAGAAAAAAGGAAAAATATAGGAAATACCTTTATAGAAGTTTTTGATGATGAGGCGCACCGGATCACAGATGTGAGCTGGTTAGGCCAGGGCACGATCTACCCGGATGTGATTGAATCTGTTTCTGTAAAAGGTCCTTCAGCGACGATAAAATCGCACCACAACGTAGGTGGCTTGCCGGATT
Organism: uncultured Flavobacteriaceae bacterium; assembly: GCA_963816075.1. Lineage (GTDB taxonomy): Bacteria > Bacteroidota > Bacteroidia > Flavobacteriales > Flavobacteriaceae > Namhaeicola. Next base: position 196,277 of record CAWFJI010000011.1, read on the forward strand.
TTATGAAGCTTAAAATTGTTGAGCCGCTTCGGATGCTTTTTAAGGATGAAGTCAGAAGGGTTGGCAGAACCCTTGGAATAGATGAGGAACTTTTGGGCAGACATCCTTTTCCGGGGCCTGGTCTGGCTATCCGGATACTCGGCGATATTACAGCAGAAAAAGTGCGGATACTGCAGGAAGTGGACGATATTTTTATAAGTGGTTTAAAGAACTGGGATCTGTATAAAGATGTCTGGCAGGCAGGGGCTATTTTATTGCCTGTTCATTCTGTTGGGGTAATGGGGGATGAAAGAACCTATGAAAAAGTCGTTGCATTGAGAGCAGTTTCTTCAACCGATGGCATGACTGCAGACTGGGTTGACCTGCCTTATAAATTTTTACAGGAAACATCGAACAAAATCATTAACCAGGTGAAAGGCGTGAACAGGGTGGTTTACGATATCAGTTCAAAACCACCTGCAACCATTGAATGGGAATAAGTTCCAGTTGACTTTCTTATAAATTAACTGATTTACTTATATTTATCTCATGAATTTTCCAATACCGTAAAATGGTAAAAAAAGCGATTTATGCAAATAATTAAAATTTTTATCCTGCTGTTTGTTCTGGGCACCCAGCTGGTGCTGGCTCAACAAAAAAAATACACGACCTATACCGTAAAAAAAGGAGAAAGTATAGAGAGTATCAGCCGTTCTCTGGGTGTGAGTTCAGATCAACTCAAAAAACTGAATCCCGATATAACCAATGGTGTGAAGCCCGAACAGGTATTGGTAATTCCCAATAAAGCTTATGATAAAAAGCAGGATATCAGCAATTTCAATACGGGTGTGGCAGATGGAAATGATATCATTGTTGACGGTTTTATTTACCATCAGGTATTGCCAAAAGAAACCATGTATGCACTGAGCACCAAATACAAGGTCCCTTCCAGTACCATAAAAAACAACAATCCTTTTTTGCTGGAGTCCGGACTTCAGGTTGGACAATCGATCAGAATTCCCCTGGTACCTGCAGAGAACAAATCGGAAACCAACAATAACACGCCCTATGTGGTCAAAGCAAAGGATACAAAATACAGCATCGCCAAAAATAACCAGATCACAGTGGAAGAGCTGGAAGCTCTTAACCCGGGAATCGTTAATGAGTTAAGGATAAATGAGCTCATTTATATTCCAAAAGGGAAAACAGTTTCCTCTGGATCAGGAGATTACGAAGTACATACGGTATTAAAAGGAGAAACCCTGTACAGCCTGAGCAAAACAATGGGAGTAACGCAGGAGGAACTGTTGGCTGCCAACCCGGAATTAAAGGAAGGCGTAAAAGAAGGCATGCTGTTAAAAATACCAAAAACTTCTGTTTCAACAAAATATATACCCGCTAATAAAAATTCCTTCACAGACCGGGTGCCCTCAAACACCAAACTTCGAACTGCCATGCTGCTGCCTTTTCAGACTAAGGCAGGGGAGTTGAATTTTGAAACAAATAAATTACTGAATGCCACCACTGATTTTTATCTGGGTTCCCTCATTGCACTGGACTCTTTGCAAAAACAGGGTATGGACATAGAAATGGTGGTTTATGACACGGAAAAGAGTCCGGAAGTATGCAAGACTATTCTTGCGAGGAATGATTTTAATAAATTCGATGCAGTTATTGGGCCTATGTATTACAATGAGATGGAAGTGGTGGCTTCCCTGCTGGAAAATTCAAAGCCGCTTATCATTTCTCCACTGTCTGAAAAAGACCATTCATCCATTCCCAATAACAAGCTGGTTCAGGCAACAGCGAATCTCAGTCGCCTGGATACGGAATTGCTCCATTATTTAAGTACACATTACCAACAGGAAAATGTAGTCGTTGTTTCGGATGACGCTTCCGAAGATCAGTTGAATGCGGTTATAAATCAACTCCAAACCAAAGTACCTGAGCAGCAGCTGAAGACCATCAAACAAAGTAAAGGATTTGTAAACTCCTCTACCCTGAGGGCCAACCTCTCAACCGAAAAGGAAAATTGGGTGATCCTGGCCGGTAAATCGGAAATACTGATCAAAGACCTTGTTCATAATTTGGGCGTGCTGCCGGATCGTTACAAAATCACGCTCTTTGCTTTTGATAAAGGCAAAGAATTCGACAAAATGGACAACCACAGTCTGGATCGGGTCCGTTTCCATTATCCTTCCCTCTCATTTGAAAACTATGACGATCAAAAGGCCAAGCAGTTTATTTCGACATACAAACAAAAATATGGTGGTGTGCCTACCTCCTTTGCGTTTAAGGGATTTGATATTACCTATGATATCCTGATGCGTCTGGCTGATTCTGAAGAGATAAGCAAACAGGGCTCCTCTGAGCGCTTGTGGAACAAATTCAGTTATGTGCAGAACAGCAGCGGAAATGTTACAAATCAGGCTGTTTATATCCTGCGTTATGAGAACCTGGAATTAAAATCTGCAAATTGAATACGGATCTGATTTAGTAATCCAAGCCCAAATTTAAAACAAAAAAAACTGTCCTTTTGGAACAGTTTTTTTTTATTATTAACCGGAATACTTATACCAGCATGGTAACCGGATTTTCTATATAGCCCTTCAGGGTTTGGAGGAACATTGCTCCTGTTGCCCCATCAACGGTTCTGTGGTCGCAGGCCAGCGTTAATGTCATGGTATTTCCTGCCACCACTTGTCCATTTTTAACCACCGGTTTTTCAAGGATCGCACCGACAGACAAAATTGCTGAATTCGGTTGGTTTATGATGGAAGTAAATTCAGAAATTCCAAACATCCCCAGATTGGAAATGGTAAAAGTGCTGCCTTCCATTTCATTAGGTGCCAGTTTCTTATTTCTAGCTTTACCGGCAAATTCCTTCACCTGCTCACCGATCTGGGTCAAAGATTGCTCGTCGGCGAACCTGAGCACAGGAACCAGGAGTCCGTCCTCAACAGCCACGGCAACTCCGATATGCACATGGTGATTGATACGCATCCTGTCATCGAACCACTGGGAATTTACCCGTGGATGTTTCTTTAAGGCAAGCGCAGTTGCTTTGATAACGATGTCGTTAAATGAAATTTTTGTATCCGGCAATGAATTGTACTGATTTCTGAATGAGATCGCATTGTCCATGTCGAACTCCACATTCAGATAATAGTGAGGAGCCGTAAATTTTGATTCGCCCAACCTGCGTGCGATAACTTTTCGCATTTGAGAATTGGGTATTTCTTCAAAACGCTCCTGCCCTTTTGGTACAAATGGCTGGGCTTTTGCAACAAAGGAACCTGCCTTGTAATTTTCTATGTCTCTTTTTATGATCCTGCCACCTTCTCCGGTTCCAGTTACGGTTTGCAGGTCGATATTTTTTTCGGCAGCCAGCTTTTTAGCCAAAGGTGAGGCGATCACTTTCCCACCAGCCGTTGCTGTCGCAGTCACCGGAGCATACTCCGGCACTTTGTTTTCAACCGGTTTCTGAACCTGCTGTACCGGTTCAGCTGCCTTTACAGGGCCGGTAGTTTTTGCTTCTCCTTTGCTGCCAAAAGATGCTACCAGATCTTTTATATCCGTTCCGGCTTTACCTATTACGGCCAGCACGCTGTCAACTTTTGCAGAACCACCTTCCTGCACTCCGACATATAACAAGGTACCCTGATAAAAAGATTCAAATTCCATGGTCGCTTTATCAGATTCAATTTCTGCCAGAATCTCTCCTTCTTTAACCGGATCACCTACTTTCTTCAACCATTTTGCCACTGTTCCTTCCGACATCGTATCGCTCAGTTTTGGCATGGTAATAACCTGAACATCTTTGGGTACCGAAACTTCCGCTGCAGCAGCAGGTACTTTTGCCTGTTCTTCAACTGCCGGTGCGGGCTTAGTTGTTTGGGGTTTACCTGCTTTATGGGCCTCAAGCAGCGACTCAATGTTATCGCCTTCGGCACCAATCACAGCGATCACCGCATCAACCGGTGTGGCCTGACCTTCCTTAATTCCGATAAACAACAACTTTCCACTATGGAAGGATTCAAATTCCATAGTAGCCTTATCTGTTTCAATTTCAGCTAATATGTCGCCTTCCTTCACTGAATCTCCAACTTTTTTTAACCATTTTGACACTACACCTTCTGTCATGGTGTCACTCAGGCGTGGCATCGTTATAATTTCGGCCATAATTGTTTTATCTTTTAATTTGTACCTTTTTCGCTAATACTATGCTATCTTTCAATGAATTGCTCTTATAACTTATGCTTTAAGAACGGATAATCCTTTTGTTCATAGACCATATCATACATCTGCTGCACTTCCGGATATGGAGATTCTTCCGCAAATTTTTCACATTCGTTTACCAGATCCCTGACTTCGTCATTGATCGCCTGAATTTGCTTTTCGGTAAGGTATTTGTTTTCTTTGATGATATCCAGTACCTGGGTTATCGGGTCAATTTTCATATACTCGGCAACCTCATCCTTGGTACGGTATTTTTGCGCATCACTCATGGAATGTCCGCGGTAACGGTAGGTTTTCATTTCCAGAAAATAGGGTCCGTTGCCGGCTCTTGCATGACTTATGGCTTTATCCATAGCTTCTGCAACTTTTATAGGATTCATTCCGTCAACCGGTTCGCTGGGCATTTCATAAGCCAGACCCAATTTCCAGATATCCGGGTGGTTGGCTGTTCTGTCAACAGAAGTACCCATGGCATAGCCATTGTTCTCGACTATAAAAACTACAGGCAGTTTCCATGACATGGCCATATTGAAGGTTTCATGCAGAGAACCCTGACGGGCAGCACCATCACCAAAATAGGTAAGGGTTACCCCGTCCCTGCCAAAATATTTATCGGCAAAAGCAATACCGGCTCCCAGAGGGATCTGTCCGCCAACTATACCGTGCCCGCCATAAAATCTGTGTTCTTTTGAAAAAATGTGCATGGAACCACCCATACCAAAAGATGTGCCCGTAACTTTTCCGTAAAGTTCAGCCATAACCCTTCTGGGGTCAACGCCCATCCCGATGGGTTGTACATGGTTTCTGTAGGCGGTGATCATCTTGTCCTTGGTCAGGTCCATGGCGTGTAAAGCACCTGCAAGAACGGCTTCCTGCCCGTTATATAAATGTAAAAATCCCCTTACTTTTTGCTGGATATAAACGGCTGCCAATTTATCTTCGAATTTTCTCCAGAAAAGCATGTCTCTATACCAGTTGATATAAGTCTCTTTAGTTATTTTCTTCATCAGATCTATATATTTTAATCGAAATGCAAAAATACAATTTTTAGAATAAATGGAAATACAAAAAAGATATTAATATTGGCTTACAGCCTTATTCCAATAACAAAAGACCATATAAAGATTCCTTTTCTGTCCATTTTTAAAATATTATCAATTATTATGAACATACTCGAAGAAATCCGCAAGGATAATATGAAAATGTTAAGTTTTATATTCTCTTTCTTTCAGAAAATTTCATTAATATAATCAATAAAACATATAAAATTTACATGATATCAAAACTGAGTACATAAAAAAAAGCGGGAAGATCCCGCCTTTTCATCAAAATTTTAAAAAACTAAACTTCCATATAATCTTCTATGGGATTACAGGTACAAATCAAATTCCTGTCTCCCTGCGCCTCGTTCACCCTTCTAACGGAGGGCCAGTATTTATGCTGTGCCACGAAAGGCAAAGGGTAAGCTGCTTCTTTTCTTGTATAGTTGAAAGGCCAGTTGTCTGAGGTGATCATCTGCAAGGTATGTGGTGCATTTTTCAGGACAGAATCTCCGCCGTCATAGGCATCAATTTCCTTTTTTATCTGAATTAAGGAATCAATAAACCGGTCGAGCTCCTGTTTGTTCTCACTTTCTGTTGGCTCGATCATCAGCGTACCGGCAACAGGAAATGACACTGTTGGTGCATGAAATCCAAAGTCCATCAGCCTTTTAGCGATATCTGTCACTTCAATTCCTTTTTCTTTAAATTCTCTGAAATCAATTATCATTTCATGGGCAGAAAAACCGTATTCACCTGTGTAGAGGATCTTATAATACTTCTCAAGTCTGGATTTCAGGTAATTGGCATTAAAAATAGCCATCATGGTCGCCTTCTTCAAGCCGTCGGCACCCAAAAGTTTGATGTAGGCAAAGGAGATCAGATCCACCAATGCTGAACCGAAAGGCGCTGAAGAGATGGCATTAATGGCATTTTTTCCACCGGTCTTGACCACTGGATTGCTCGGAAGAAATTCCGCCAGATGAGCTGCCACGCAGATCGGACCAACACCAGGCCCCCCGCCGCCGTGCGGAATGGCAAAGGTTTTGTGCAAATTTAAATGGCAAACATCAGCACCGATCAATGCCGGATTGGTGAGGCCTACCTGTGCATTCATATTGGCACCATCCATATAGACCTGCCCGCCATTCTCATGAATGATCTGTGTAATCTCGCGGATAGCCGATTCAAAAACTCCATGCGTCGAGGGATAGGTTACCATCAGCGCGGATAAATTATCCTTGTGCTGAATCGCTTTTTCCCTGAGATCATCAATATCTATATTGCCGTTTTCGGTGGTTTTGGTAACCACAACTTCCATACCCGCCATCACCGCCGAAGCCGGGTTAGTACCATGTGCAGAGGCCGGGATCAGACAAATATGCCGGTGCCCCTGCCCTCTTGCCTCGTGATAGGCTCTGATCACCATGAGTCCTGCATATTCCCCTTGCGCACCACTGTTTGGCTGAAGGGAAGTAGCCACAAATCCTGTGATCGTATTCAATTGTTTTTCCAGTTCGCTCAACATTTCCCTGTAGCCTTCCGCCTGTTCTACGGGCACAAAAGGATGTATGGAATTCCAGTTCGGCATACTGAGCGGCAGCATTTCCGTGGCCGCATTCAGCTTCATGGTGCAGGAGCCCAGCGAAATCATCGAGTCTGTCAGTGAAATATCCTTGTGTTCCAGTTTTTTAATGAAACGCATCATGCCTGTTTCTGAATGGTGGTTGTGAAAAACTTCATTCTCCAGAAATGGGCTTGTTCTGAGCAGGTTTTTTGGTATGCTTAGCTCCACGGGGCTATCAGTTACAGTAAATCCGTATCTGTTTTCAGCCTGGGCCAGGATGGCAATGATCTCATTGATATCCTGCAGGTTCGTAGTTTCATTAATGGAAATGCTCAATTTATTCTTGGAAATATAATAAAAATTGACCCCTTTCGCCTGAGCAACCTCTTTGACCTTCGCTGTATTATTCACTGTTACTTTAAGGGTATCAAAAAAGACCTTGTTGTGCTGTTCCAGGCCCAGCTTTGACAGGGATTCATTAAGCACATTCGTCAGGGAATGGATCTTTTTGGCTATGTATTTTATGCCTTCCGGACCGTGGTACACCGCGTACATACCGGCCATGACAGCCAGTAAAACCTGGGCCGTACAAATATTGGAGGTTGCCTTTTCGCGCTTGATGTGCTGCTCTCTCGTCTGAAGCGCCATTCTCAAAGCCCTGTTCCCGTCAGCATCTATCGTTACCCCGATGATCCTGCCTGGGATAGATCTTTTGAACTCATCTATGGTTGCGAAAAATCCAGCATGAGGTCCCCCGAATCCAAGCGGTATGCCAAACCGCTGGCTGGTGCCTACGGCCACATCGGCTCCCATTTCACCCGGCGATTTCAGCAGGGCTAGACTCAGCAGATCGGCTGCAATAACCACCTTAATACCCAGGGCATGTACTTTCTCAATAAATCCTGTGTAATCACAAATACCGCCTGATTTTCCGGGATATTGCAACATAGCTCCGAAGAAAGTGTTGTCAAAAACAAGCCCTTCATGGTTACCTACTTCCAGTTCTATACCCAGCGGCTTCGACCTTGTTTTTAGAACATCTATGGTTTGAGGCAATACTTCTTCTGAAACAAAATACTTCAAGGCATTATCCTTTTTCTGCTCCCTAGACCGGTTGTTAAAAAGCATGATCATCGCCTCGCCTGCCGATGTGCCTTCATCGAGCAGAGAAGAATTTGCAATGGGTAAACCGGTCAGATCCGAAATAACGGTTTGATAATTCAGTAAAGCTTCCAGCCTCCCCTGTGAGATCTCAGCCTGGTAGGGTGTATATGAGGTGTACCAGCTGGGATTCTCAAAAATATTTCGCTGAATTACGGCGGGTAATGATGTTGGATGATAGCCCAGGCCTATGTATGATTTAAAGATTTTATTCTTGTTTCCGAGCTCCCGGATATAAGAAGAGAAATCATTTTCACTGATCGCATCGGGCAAATTCAAAGGCTCATTCAGCCTGATATCTTTTGGAATCGTTTTGTCGATCAGTTCAGAAACAGAGCTGACTCCGATGGATTTCAACATTTCTTTGGTCTGGTCCTCATTCGGACCGATATGGCGTATTACAAAGGAATCCGTTTGCATAGGGTATATTTATTTGAACAACAAAATTAGCAAATAGTTGTGGTAAAAAAGCTTGTGGATTTATAAATTTAACAATTTGAGCCAGCTGATTTATGAATCTTTTAAGTTTAACCTGAGATCTTGCAAAAAATGATAAAAAATTGATTTAAAAAAGTGATTTTAAGTCTGAATCCATATCGGGAAATTTGATAATTATTTTATCTTTACACGAGGAATTAATCGTGCTCTGCTCTTTTGAAGTGTCCGGAACGAAAATGGATCTTCAGGCGAAAAGTACCGGGTCTTCTCTTCTTAACTATTAAATATTTTAAAAAAATTATCAATGAAAAAATTATTCTTGTTTTTGATTACTGCGGTCATGCTTGCACCTGCTTCAGTAAAAGCCGATGAAGGCATGTGGTTTTTGATGTTTATTGAACGCCTGAACCACCGTGACATGCAAAAAATGGGGCTGCAATTAACAGCCGAAGAGATTTACAGCATCAACAACCACAGTTTAAAAGATGCAATCGTGCAATTTGGTGGCGGTTGTACCGCTGAAATTATCTCGAAAGACGGTTTGGTTCTAACCAATCACCATTGCGGATACAATGTGATTGCGGGATTGTCAAGCGCAGAAAAAAATCTGTTAAAAGATGGCTTTTGGGCTAAAAACCACAGCGAAGAAATGAAACCGGCTAATTTATCGGTACGTTTTTTTGTGCGTATGGACGACTGTACCAAGCGCATCCTGTCCAAGGTAAATTCAACAATGTCTGAAGCCGACAGAGAAAAAGCGATCAACCAGGAAATTGCAGCTATACAGAAAGAAAATGATGGAGGTGGAAAATATACAGTTTCTGTAAGGCCTTTCTTCCAGGGTAATGAGTATTATTATTTTGTATATCAGGATTATAAAGATGTACGACTGGTAGGAACACCTCCTGAGAGTCTGGGAAAATTTGGCGGAGATACCGATAACTGGGAATGGCCACGACATACGGCAGATTTCTCTATGTTCAGGGTGTACGCAGATGCCAATGGTGAACCGGCTGAATATTCACCCAATAATGTACCACTTAAACCCAAACATTATTTACCTGTAAATATTGGGGGTGTAAAAGAAAATGACTTTGCAATGATCCTGGGTTACCCCGGAAGAACAAACCGATGGATGCCATCTGCCGGCATAGAGCAAAATGTTAAATACGCTTATCCGGCCTGGGTTGATGGCGCGAAAACCGGTATGGACAATATGAAAAAGTACATGGACCAAAGTGAGGAATTAAACTTAATGTACGCCTCTAAATATGCCGGAACCGCAAATTACTGGAAAAACCGCCAGGGTATGATCGATGCCCTGACCAAGTTTGAAACGGCCAAATCAAAGGCTGCTCAGGAAACCAAATTTAATAAGTGGGCAAATAAGCCTGAAAACAAAGCAAAATACGGCAATGTGATGACCAAAATAAATACCTATTATGCCATGACAAATGAAAAATCAAGGCATGACAGTTATTTAATGCAATTATTCAGAACATCCTCCCTGGGAACCATTTCTACTACACTGGGCAGGCAACTCGATAACTACGTAAAGGCCGATGCCGCAACAAGGGCTGAAATGGCTCCGAAAATTAAAGAGCAGGCAGCAAAATCTTTAAAGGGTATGCACCTTCCGGCAGAAAAAGACATTCTGGCAGCACAGCTGAACAAATACGCCACCAAATCTGTTCCTTACGCCATTGCCCCTATGGTCAAAAAAATAGGTGATGAAAACAATAACAATTACACAAACTATGTAAATCAGATAGTTGACACAAGCATATTGACGTCAGAGGAAAGAATTCAGGCATTTCTGGCAGCACCCAGTGAGGCAGCTCTGAACAGCGACCCCTTGTATGCCTTGTCGAAGGACATGAATACGCATTTTTTATCAAAATCCGAAGAGCTTGTCAAAGCGCAGAATGATTATGAGGCTTCCTTCCGTTTGATGGTGGAGGGTTTAAGAGAATCCGGCATTGCTGAAATCAAATACCCTGATGCAAACTCAACCCTGCGCCTGACCTATGGTAAAGTGAGAGCCCTGCCTGCTGACAAGAGAAATGATGCAAAAATCAATAATTACACGACCATGGATGGGCAGGTCAAAAAATACAAAAAGGGCGACCCTGAATTTGATCTTCCCGTTCAGGTACTCGAAATGAATGCGAAGAGAGAATTTGGACGTTACGCCGATAAAGACGGTACCCTGCATGTGAATTTCCTGACCGACAATGATATTACTGGCGGAAATTCAGGCTCACCGGTATTAAACGGCAAAGGAGAATTAATTGGCCTGGCTTTTGACGGTAACATAGAGGCCATGGCCGGTGATGTAATTTTTGACGATAAGCTACAGAGAACAATCAATGTAGATATCCGCTATGTATTGTGGGTCATTGAGAATTTCTCGGGAGCCAAACACATCGTTGACGAAATGACAATTATGAAATAGTAACCTTTTTTATTATTTGTATTATTCTAAAAGATCCGGCATTAAATTTAAGGCCGGATCTTTTATTTAAATTTAATCCTATTGGCCATTTAAAACAGCCCATAATTCTATTCTTGCATATGTCAGGTCTGAAACGTCTGTTTACCTTTTATATACATGCCAATTTCCATGTTGCTTTGTCAGCCTGGTGCCTGACTAAAGTAACACAGATTGAATTCGGATCGATTGATGAGGGTGTTGCTTTATTTGTTTTTGCCAGCACGATTACTTCATACAACCTGCTTCGTTACTGGAAAAGAAAGGAAATTCCTGCAAGTGATGCAGACTGGTTACTATCTCATAAGCGTTCCCTAATACTGGTCAATGCTTTGGCAAGTTTGGCAATTTTATTTTTTGGGGCTGCTTTGCAGAAGGAATCTTTGTTTTTGCTGATCCCCTCATTCCTTGCTACACTTTTTTACAACATGCCATTTCAATCTGGACGTCAAAGCCTCCGGCTTAGAAACATTGCAGGTATAAAAATTTTTCTCGTTGCAGCCGTATGGTCCTCTGTTACAGTGCTGCTGCCTTTGACCGAATTGCAATCTGAAATTCAGGGAGACCCATGGATTACCTTCTTACAAAGATTTTTGTTCATTTTCGCGATTGCCATTCCATTTGAAATAAGGGATATGAGTTTAGATAAGAGACATATGCGAACCATTCCGCAGTGTCTGGGAATAAGAAATTCGAAAATATTGGGTATAGTTCTTTTGACCTTATTTTTTAGTCTGGATTTTTTTAAAGACGGACAGATAATTTACGCAAGCCTGCCCCTATTCCTGACAACCCTTATCTCCATTGGCTTTCTGTTGTATTCAAACAGCCAAAGAGGGAAGTATTACACCTCATTTTGGGTTGAGTCTATCCCTGTGTTTTGGTACCTTTTAATTCGTATTGTGCTTATTTGAGTTTATTCTCAAGAATCAAAAGGTCTACATCCTTTTCCTGCCAAAGCTTCGTAATATTATCGGGAACAGGTGTGAAGACATAGGTAAATGAACTAAGTATAATGTCGTCATCACCATCGCCATCAATATCACCTGCATCCATCAGAAACCATCTTCCGTTAACCGATTCCTTAAAAAGTGATGGCTTAAATTCAAAAGTGGTGCTGTTCCTGTTTTCCAGATAAACAAATGAATATTCCGGATATTTCTCATAATCCGGAAAGGTGGAAATCACCGCAAAATCTATATCATCATCCTGATCAAAATCCCTGGCTACTAATCTGGTCGCCCCGTTTAGCCTGTAAAAGTATTTTTCTTCAAACTGATTTTTACCGTTGTTTATATGTATCCGTAAACCGTGATATGGTTTAGATATATAAGTTTTATCTGCATTGTCTCCGTTCACCGTAATTATATCAAGATCTCCGTCACCATCATAATCAATCAACTCAAACCAGCTTGTTCCATATATTGGACTGAATCGCAGTACTTTTTCGGGTGCAAATCTCAGATCGCTCTGCTGAAATAATATGGTTATGGATTCATCACCTTGGGAAGTCAGGGCAATCAGATCTGTGCGTCCATCAGAATTCATATCTTGTGCCACAACACGGATCGTGCCTGGTTGGTTCAGAAGAATACTTTTTTGGTATTGGGACTGATCATTAAGACTGAACAAGGAGAGCTTACCGGTTAAATTCCCAAATTCGCTGACTACCAATTCCATCTTTCCATTCTGATTTAGATCCATAACCAAGGTATTGACAGGTCGTTGTAAATCATAAGGCAAGGAATTAGTCAAGTTTCCGGATACCTTAAAAATTTTGCCTGATGAAAATTCAGAAGGATCCAGTTTTCCAATGGCCGTTATGTATTGCACATCTTCAACCACTGAAAAATCAACAACAGCGGTACCATAATTACCTGACAGCTTTGGTGTTTTTTCCTTAAATTTATAAGTCCATAAGTTCCCGCTCAGATCACCAAACCGCAAATCTCCCCCATTGAAACCCAAATAGGTGATCAAAGCTCCCGGCTGGCCATCCAGGGAAATAGGATGGGGTTCGAACTGCCGGAGTGAAGAACTAATCTCTTTTTGTGGGACATCTGGTAAAGAATCCGGAGCGAGCGCAATTATATAATCTTTAAGCAATTCCCAGTCTTCCTCGCTCATCTGTGGCTTTATCGGATAAATGCCTGCATTCACAATTATTTCCATTTCTTCATAAGACAAGCCTTTATAAGGATTATAAAGAGAATCTTTCATTCCCATTCTGGCTCCCATATCCGGTAAAACATTGTTTTTCCAGAGCTCCTTTGTTAGCACGTCAACCGAGGGAAGCACATGACAAGTTGCACAATGCTGTTGATAAAGTGCGATTTGTTTTTTTTCCTTGGAATGTTCACACGAAGTGAATAAAAAAATGGATAGAAAAAACATCCCTATCCATTTTTTGGTATTTTTTACCTCTAGAAATTTGTCCATAACAGAATAGCAGCTAATTGCTATCCGCAAAATACGAATTATTGAATTGATTTAAGCGAATAAACTCGCAATCTTTATTCTTTCTTCCGCAGCCAGCTCCGCATCAATCAATATCCTACCGCTGTGCTCGTCAGTAATGATCTTTTTTCTTGTAGCAATTTCCGCCTGTCTTTGTGGCGGAATCGTAAAGAAGGATCCTCCGGAAGCACCTCTTTCTATAGAAACAATAGCCAGTCCATTTCTTACGTTTGCGCGAATTTTTTTATAAGCCTTCAATAAACGCTCATCGATTATTTCACTGAATTCTTTTGACTTTTCAGCCAGAATAGCCTCTTCTCTCTGGGTTTCGGCCATGATACCATCCAGTTCCAGTTTCTTATGTTTTAAATGGTTTTCTTTATCTTCCAATTTTTCTTTTGCAGCCGGGATGATCTCTTGTTTCTGTTCTATTTTTATTTTGGCCTCTTTAATCTTCTTCTCAGCCAGCTGTATTTCCAATTCCTGGTATTCGATCTCCTTGGTCAAGGAATCGAATTCCCGGTTATTACGAACATTTTTTTGCTGATCCTCGTATTTTTTAACCAAAACCTTGGCATCTTCAATGGCTGTTTTTTTATTGGCTATCGATGTTTCCAGATTCTCAATATCCGTATTTAAGTTTTCCAACCGAGTTCTTAAACCTTCAATTTCGTCCTCCAGATCCTTTACCTCCAGAGGTAGCTCACCGCGCATACTTGCGATTTCATCAATTCTTGAATCAATAAGTTGAAGATCGTATAAAGCTCTTAATTTCGCTTCAACATTCACATCTTTATTTGTCATTGCTAAAAATAGTTGATTGGATTTGTATTAATTTTTGATAAAATGATTGCAAAATTAGTGATTTTTTTTGATAGTAAGTCTACCAAAAGATTTTTTGTAAATTGTTCGCTTTCATAATGACCTATATCGGCAAGGAGGAGTTTTCCTTCAGCTCTGAAAAAGTCGTGGTATTTCAGATCGGCAGTGAGGTAAACATCCGCTTGTTCCCTGATGGCATTGGCGATACCAAAACTGCCCGAGCCGCCCAGCACAGCCACCTTTTTTAAAAGATTCTTGTGTGCGGCTGAATACCTGATTGTCCGGATTCCAAACTTTTCTTTTACCAGTTCAAAGAATTCTTCTGGTGTCAGGCCTGATTCCAGTTCGCCGATCGTTCCCAAACCGAGCCCCTTATGTGTATTGTCCAGACTTACAATCTCATAGGCCACCTCCTCATAGGGGTGGTTAGCCCGCAGTGATTTCAGTATGTCTGTCTCAAGATGCCGCTCAAAAACAACGCTCAGGCAGTTTTCCTTTTCATTGTGTAATTCCCCTTTTTTACCTAAAAAAGGATTCGCTTTTTCATTGGCCCTATAGGTACCAAGCCCTTCAAAATTAAAGCTGCAACTGTCGTAATTCCCGAGTTTTCCTGCACCGGCCTCAAAAAGAGCAGTTCTCAGCTTTTCGGAATGGGCCAGGGGGACATACGTAGTCAATTTCTTTAAACCTCCCTTTTTTGGAATTAAGATTCTGGTTTGTTTTAATCCAATTATTTCTGCCATTTTCATAGAAACGCCAATGGCGGAGTTATCCAGTGCCGTGTGTATGGCATAGATCTGTATATCATTTTTTATGGCTTGCCGCACTACCCGCTCAACATAAGAGCTTCCTGTGAGTTTTTTCAGCCCGTTAAAAATGATCGGATGGAAGCTCAATATGAAATTACAATGCTGACTGACAGCCTCTTCGATGGTTGCTTCCAGGGTATCCAAAGTAACCAGCACACCGGTAACTTCTCTATGGGGATCACCTACCAGCAAACCCACATTGTCAAAATCTTCCGCATAATCAGGGGGTACGATTTCTTCTATTATTTTAATGAGTTCCTGTGTGATCATAAGAATTGAATATTACGGTTGAAAGGACTGCGATTTGTAATTGTTACCTCATTTTTTCGGTAAAAGGTAATAAGATTTCACAGATTTTTACATGAACAATTTCACAAAAGGTTTCTGGTTTAAGAAGATTCCTTCTCATTTCCAAAATACCTGCTATCAGGTGTTCGATTCTCTTAATTGAAAAAGTAAATTTATAAAATACCGGGAAAGAATATACAATTTTTTGACTCCTTTACTGGAAAAAACGCCGGCGATTTACCCGAAATGGACTTTGGCCCGATTCCAGTAGTAATCCATTTCACTCAGGGTCATTTGGGTGAGCTGTTTGCCGTCTTTGGCCGCTTCGGTTTCGAGGTATTGAAACCGTTTGATGAATTTTTGGTTGGTCCGTTCCAGGGCACTCTCCGGATCCACATCGATGAATCGGGCATAGTTGATCAAAGAAAAGAGCACATCTCCAAATTCGCTTTCCATTTTTGGCAGGTTTTGATCTTGTACTTCCCTGTAAAGTTCCCGGATCTCTTCTTCCACTTTTTCAAATACCTGTTCACGTTTTTCCCAGTCAAAACCGGCGGAAGAGGCCTTTCCCTGAATCCTGCTGGCTTTCACCAATGCCGGCAGAGAATTGGGTACTCCTTCCAAAATTGATTTTTTACCTTCTTTGAGCTTTAGTTTTTCCCAATTCCTGGCCACTTCTTCTTCAGTTTCGGCAATGACATCACCAAAAACATGCGGGTGACGCGAGACCAGTTTTTCATTGATCCCCTTCAGCACATCCTGCAATATCAAAATGAAACTCCTCAGAGGCAATTTTGGCGTAGAAAACAATATGGAGCATCAGATCACCCAATTCCTTTTTTATTTCCTGATGGTCATTCCGAAGGATGGCATCGCCAAGCTCATAGGTTTCTTCTATGGTGAGATGGCGAAGGGATTGCAGGGTTTGTTTTTTATCCCACGGACATTTGGCCCTGATCTCATCCATGATATCGAGCAAATGCTCAAATGCTTTGATTTGTTCCGTCCGTGAGGCCATACTGAAACTAAGCCTTTTTTGGCTTCTTTGCTTTTTTTACCGGTTCGGCTTCTGCCACGGGCTCTAATATCTCCTCTTTAGCTTCTTTAATTTCTTCCTGCTTCAGACTGTTAAAATCAAAGCCGGCTTCCACAAGCAGATTATACCAAAGCAATACTTTTTTTATATTGGACGGATAGACCCTTTCTTCATCAAAATTCGGTAATACTTCGCCGAAGTAACTGAGCAGTTCTTTTTTATCCGATTTCGGATCAATGGATTTTCCTCCCTTTTCCTTTTCAAACATAGTCAGAAAAACTTGTTTTAGAGGAACTTCCTCATCATGGGTATAGATGGCAATATCGCTAATTGCACTGATGTTCTGCAGGCTGGCAACAGGCACTCTTTTCTTGTCCTCGAGTGACTCGACGATCAGGTTGTTCTTGCCCTGAGAAATAATCAGGTACAATCCGGGCTTGCCTGTAATAGCGACTATTTTTTCAATTTTCATATCAATCAATGATTATTTTTATTTCTTATTTCAGTTTTGGAAACTTCATTTTATAATCCACTTCCACGAGTCCTTTAGATATGTTTTCCAGTTTCTTTTTCAGGAGTCTTCTTTTCAGTGCTGAAAGCCTGTCAGTAAAAAGAATTCCTTCAATATGATCGTATTCGTGCTGAATGATTCTTGCCGCCAGTCCTCCTACTGTTTCTTTTTGCGGCTTAAAGTTTTCGTCGAGGTATTCGATGCTTAGTGTATCTTTTCTGACCACATCCTCGTTGATATTTGGAATGCTCAGACAGCCTTCATTAAAAGCCCATTCCCTGCCCTGCTCTTCAATGATCTGGGGATTGATAAAGACCTTTTTATAGGTTTTCAGGAATTCCCTTTCCGCTACATCGAGCTCATCACTTTCAGAAAAAGGCGAACCATCCACTATGAACAGCCGAATGGCCTTTCCGATCTGAGGTGCTGCCAGGCCCACTCCGTTTGCATGATACATGGTTTCATGCATGTTGACGATGAGTTCCTTTAAGGCCGGATAGTCCTCCTTAATGGATTCCCCCATTTTTCTCAGTACCGGATCGCCATAGGCAAAAATTGGTAGTATCATCTGTGTTATTAATTCTTCTGATTTTTTGTGCAAAAATACAATTTTAGTTCACTTGCCGAAACTTAATCAAAAGTTTCCTTATATGGGTAAGCGTATAATTTAAAATCCTTTTCATAAATTCGGTTCACAATATCGGCAAGGTCTTTGTCCCAAAGAATATGCTTCTCGTTTTTTTCTGTGCTGTTTGCACGGATTTCCATATCCAGTTGCAATTTTTCTGATAAAAAACGCATATCGTCCTGATTCTCCATTTTTAATATACGCTTTGGTTTAAGGCCTGTGAAAATTTTATATTGCGGGTGCAGATGCCTGTTTTTCATATAGTTCAATGGCAGAATTCTGATGAACTGTTCAAAATTCATATCTCTGATCGCCTGCATTTTAACTTCATCGGTTGCATCGGTAATACCCAAGGGCTCAAAATAGATCTTTTGACTGCTCAGCCAAATTTTTCTTGGATTTACATCTTTTCCCAGTTTATCCCTGTAAAAGGATTCAAGGCGGTCATACGGGTTTCTGACAATGAAATACTTGTCATACGTACTCAAAAGTGGCCTGATCCACAATACTTTTTTGAGATCTACCTGCTTTTTCATTGTTGTGTACATCACCTTGAAATTTAAACTCAGAAAGTAATGTGCTTTGGCATTTAAAAAATGTGGCATGGTGTAAAATCTAATTCTAAATATACAAACAATCTGTTATTGAGCAAGTAATTCCCATTAAGTACTGCAGTTCAGGTTTTAAACCTGGTCCGACGCAATATTCCGGTATTCAGCCATTGAACGAGATCAAAATACAAAAAGCTGAGGTTGAACATTTTTTTTCCGTTGGGTGTTTCAAACTTTTTGCTCTTGGGTCGTTCATATACCACTATATGTTTTTTATTACTTATATTTTCGAGCCTGAAGGCAGCGAAAGAAATTTTGTTTTTATAGGGCAGGGTATGGAATTCCTTTAATATCTCCTTGTCAGCCCGTTCCCTGTCTGTTATCATAAAAAAATAGTTATCCTTGTCTCTATTGGTTAACATGCGGGCAGTTCTGCGCTCCCATTTTTCATGGGCTTCTTCCTCACTTTTGTAATGGGTAAAATGAATTTCAATATCATCCAATAGTCCAAGCGGATAGGTTTTCGCCCGGTCTTTATATTTTGATACAGCTCCAAACTTTAATTCCTGAGCCATATAATGATCAAAATTCTTTAAAAGCCTGATATAACAAGGTCCGTAAATAAACAAACCGACAAAGGGCGTATTGTAAGGCAGCTGATACCACTGGTAAACCTGTCCGCCCCAGCAATTGTTTGAGATGATGACAAAATCCTTATTCCTGAGTGCGGCCCTGTCCTTTTTTTCAAAAAATTTAAAATGCTTACGCACTTTTCTTCTGACATAAACCTCAAGTGATCTTATCATCCATGTCTGTTTAAATAGGTCTGCAAAATGATCGTTGCACTAATCTGATCGATCAGGGACTTATCCTGCCTGTATTTTTTCTTAAAACCTGCAGCAACCATTGTCTGTACAGCCATTTTTGAGGTAAATCGTTCGTCTACCCTTTCAATGGGTATCTCCGGAAATTTTTCAGTCAGATCTTTAATAAAGTCTTTGATATATATTTCACTTTCCGAAGGCAGGTTGTTCATCTGTTTCGGCTCTCCCACCACAAACAAACTCACTTTTTCCTTTTTGAGAAAGTCTGAAAGAAAAGTAAATACATCTTTGGTCTCTACCGTTTTAAGTCCAGATGCAATCAATTGCAATTCATCGGTTACGGCAATACCAACACGTTTTGTGCCAAAATCAAAAGCGAGAATGCGACCCATCCTTTTTTTTTCAAATTTACTCAATTTTCATAACCAAAAGACAATTGCTGTCATAGAGCTTCTTCGGTGTATTTTTATATTTTTGCAACAGCCTTCATGAATGAGCTTTAAAATATTAAGATGCAAAATTTACAACAAATTATAGAAACAGCCTGGGATAACAGAGCACTGCTAAAGGAAGAATATACGCAACAGGCGATCAGAAACGTAATTGATCTGCTCGACAGCGGAACCCTTCGGGTGGCTGAACCGAAAAATGGAACCTGGCAGGTGAACGAATGGATAAAAAAAGCCGTCGTCCTCTATTTTCCGATTCAGAAGATGGAAGTACTAGAAGCCGGAATCTTTGAATACCACGACAAGATACCGCTGAAACACGGTTTTGCCGAAAAAGGCATACGGGTAGTACCCAATGCTGTGGCAAGGCATGGATCCTACATTTCAAAAGGGGTTATTTTGATGCCCAGCTATGTAAATATTGGTGCTTATGTTGATGAGGGAACCATGGTGGATACCTGGGCCACAGTGGGCAGTTGTGCCCAGATCGGGAAAGACGTGCACCTGAGCGGTGGAGTAGGAATCGGCGGTGTGCTGGAACCCCTGCAGGCAGCGCCGGTAATCATAGAAGATGGCGCATTTATCGGATCGCGCTGTATTGTTGTGGAAGGTGTAAAGGTGGAAAAGGAAGCCGTTCTCGGAGCCAACGTTGTGCTGACAGCTTCGACAAAAATCATTGATGTAACCGGCGACAAACCGGTTGAAATGAAAGGAAGGGTTCCTGCCAGATCGGTAGTCATTCCCGGTACCTATGCTAAAAAATTCAATGCCGGCGAATATCAGGTCCCCTGTGCGCTGATCATTGGCACACGAAAACCATCAACCGACCTGAAAACCTCGCTCAACGATGCGCTGAGGGAATACGATGTATCGATTTGATACATGGTTATACGTTTCATACAGACTGAAATTAAGTCCTTTTGTTAAAAATAGATACTTTATCTGCTTTGGTCATCACCTACAACGAGGCCGAAAATCTGCCCGACCTGCTTGAAGGGCTTGATTTTGCGGGAGAAATTATTGTTGTGGATTCTTTCAGTACAGACAACACCATTGAAATACTAAAGAAATACCCGCATGTCAGCTTCGTCCAAAGGCATTTTGAAAATTTCTCCGACCAGAGAAATTTTGCTCTCAGTCTGGCAAAAAACAAATGGATACTCTTCACGGATGCGGATGAAAGGATACCCGGTAATTTGCAGCGAGAAATTGCACATGAATTGCAGAGTCCCGGTGATACAGTAGCCTACGCGATTAAAAGACAGTTTTTTTTCAAGGATAAACCACTCCGGTTCAGCGGCTATCAGTCGAATAAGGCCATCCGTCTGTTCCGCAAAGATCATGGAAAATACGATCACAACAAACTGGTGCACGAGGTGCCCCTGATTTCAGGAAAGGTAAAAATCCTCAAAAACAAACTGGATCATTATTCCTACAAAGACCAGGTCTCCTATCAAAAAAAAATAGATTCCTATGCCCGCTTGCGCGCACAGGAGCTATACCTGAAGGGCCTTCAGCCCAATGCATTTCATTTTTATCTCAAACCGGCCTACAGGTTTATACGGCACTTTATTATCAGGCTGGGTTTACTCGATGGCAGAAGCGGTTTTATCATGTCGAAACTGGAAGCAGAAGGTGTCAAAAAAAGGTATCAATACCTAAAAGCACTGTACCAGACGAAATAAACTCCTATTTTCTGAGGTATTTCTTTTTAAGATCTTTTTTGCGTTGGTGACTGTTTTGAAATTCGAGGGTATGGTGCCACATCCTTTCAAAAACGAATGCAGGATCCAGATTGCTTAATTTTGCGTACTCATCACTCATGATGGCTACCATTTCTTTTTTAGGAGTTAGCCTGTTGAAGTTTTTCATCCTTTCCTCAAAATTCATTTTTGTGAATTCCATTCTGTTCAGGTCAACCAGATAAAAAGCATAACTTCCCTTATTGTTCACTATGAGTGTATTCCCAGGTGAATGGTCTTTAAAATACACATCCTTTTCCTGCATGTCATAAGTAAACCGGGTGAATTGACGAAGGATATTTTCATGATCCGGATAGCCCGGTTCGTGGATCAGGGTGCGATAGGTAAGATCATGCACCAGTTGTTCGCTGAAATAATAACTTTCTTTTATTGAAAAAGGACCCATATTCTCGAAATAAGCCACCGGTTTTGGGGTGCCAATTCCTTTGGACAACAGTAAATTCGCATATTCGTAAGACCTTCTGGCCTTGGATTTACGGAGCCATCTGTACGCCAGCTGGTTGAAAATATGAGGCACCTGAAAAGATTTCACATTGATGTACAAGCCATCCAGGTTTATCGCTTTTACGGTATTTCTTTTGCCCTTGCCAATCTTTTCTCCCAGCATGTCAAAATCACCGATCACCTGGAAAAATTCTTTCTCAAAAGCCTGATAAGGATCTGCTATGACAACTTTGTAATGCATGCGATGCGGTTTGTTTTCTTTTCCTGTGGATAAATATCCATCTATATTCACAAAAACAGTACAAAAATAGGATAAATATTTATTTTTACTCTTTCTAAGCAATTCTTAGTAATCCTTTACCTGCTTCAAATAAAATTCTGTCATGGAAAGTATACAAACCGAAGTTAACAAAGCACTGGAAATCCTAAAAAAGGGTGGCACCTTGGTATATCCTACCGACACAGTATGGGGATTGGGATGCGACGCCACGGACGAAGATGCTGTAAAAAAGATATACCGCATAAAACAAAGAGAAGAAAGCAAAAGCCTGATCATTCTTGTATCGTCTTTTGACATGTTAAAAGAATATATCCCGGTCATTCCGGAGCAGCTACTGACTGTATTAAGTGAGGCCGACAGACCAACAACGGTTATCTACAACAATCCGGTTGGGCTGGCGAAGAACGTAGTAGCTCAGGATCAGACAGTTGGCATACGAATCATCCGTGAACGCTTCTGTGTGGCATTGATTGAGGCCTTTGGCAAACCGATCGTTTCAACTTCCGCCAATGTAAGCGGGCATGCCAGTCCGTCCTGTTTTGCAGATATCCCGGTTTCTCTGTTGAAGAAAGCAGATTATGTAGTAAATTTGCACCGCGATAAAAAGGAACATCGCGCTTCGACCATCATACGGTGGAATGAAAAAGGAGAACTGGAATACCTCAGAAAATAATATGCAAGACCACCCCACAGATGCTTTAAAAAACCCAATCTTTGAGATCATAGCAAATGCTGCGCGAAATCTCAATATGGACTGCTATGTTATCGGTGGTTATGTCAGGGATTTTATACTGAATAAAAAGAAATCAAAGGATATCGATATTGTTTGCCTTGGCGATGGCATTGCGCTGGCAGAAGAAGTAGCCAAAAGCATCTCCGGTAAACCGCAGGTGCAGTTTTTTAAGACTTATGGAACGGCCATGATACGTTATAAGACCGTTCAGCTGGAATTTGTAGGTGCCAGAAAAGAGTCCTATACCCCGGAAAGCAGAAACCCGGAAGTCAGACCGGGAACCCTGGAAGACGATCAGAAAAGACGTGATTTTACGATCAACAGCCTGGCTATCAGTTTGAACCAAGGAAATTATGGTGAAATTCTCGATCCGTTTAACGGAATTCAAGACCTGGCCGATGGCATGATCAGAACTCCGCTTGACCCGGATATTACCTTTTCTGATGACCCGCTTCGCATGCTGAGAGCCATTCGCTTTGCATCCCAGCTGCATTTTACCATAGAAAAGGAATCCTTGAATTCTATCTCAAAAAATGCGGAACGCATAACCATCATCTCCAATGAGCGTATTGTTGATGAGCTCAACAAGATACTCATGTCTGAGAAGCCCTCAGCCGGATTATTGCTTTTATTTCAAACCGGACTGCTGCAGTTTATTCTGCCGGAACTAACAGCCCTGGTTGGTGTAGAACAGGTAAAGGGCCAGAAACACAAGGACAATTTTTACCATACCCTTCAGGTTGTGGATAACATCTCCCGCATGACGGATAACCTATGGCTGCGTTGGGCTGCCTTGCTGCACGACATAGGCAAAGCCCCTACCAAAAAATTCGATAAAAATCTGGGCTGGACCTTTCATGGCCACGAACTCGCCGGCTCGAAAATGGTAAAACACATTTTTAAGCGGCTGCATATGCCCCTGCACGACAAAATGAAATATGTTGAGAAAATTGTTTTTTTGAGTTCACGCCCCATTATTTTGGCTGAAGATGTGACGGATTCGGCAGTGAGAAGGCTGGTATTTGACGCCGGCGACCTGATTGACGACCTGATGACGCATTGCGAGGCCGATATCACCACACAAAACAAGAGCAAAGAACTGCAGTTCAAGAACAATTTTGCACTCGTCAGAAAAAAAATCAAAGAGGTTGAAGAACGCGATCATATCAGGAATTTTCAGCCCCCTGTTTCGGGAGAGGACATCATGGCCCATTTTGGACTTAATCCTTGCAGGGAGATCGGTATTATCAAAGAAGCGATCAAGGAAGCGATACTGGAAGGCGAGGTAGAAAACAACTATGCAGATGCCTATGCGTTTATGTTAAAAAAAGCAGCCCAGATCGGTTTAAAGGAGCTTAAAAAAATTACTTGATCAGGTTTCTTGAGATCACCAGTTTTTGTATTTCGGTTGTACCTTCTCCTATGGTACATAATTTGGCATCGCGATAGAATTTTTCCACCGGAAAATCTTTGGTATAACCGTATCCTCCATGTATTTGCACTGCCTCGTTGGCAACTTTAACGCATACTTCTGAAGCGTACATTTTTGCCATGGCACCAATGGTTGTTATATTCTCACCCTGCATTTTTAAGGCTGCCGCTTTGTGCAGCAACAATTCCGAAGCCTGTATCTCGGTGGCCATGTCGGCGAGTTTAAATGCGATTGCCTGAAACTGCGAGATGGGCTTACCAAATTGTTCGCGTTCTTTCGCATATTTTAAGGAAGCCTCATAGGCACCCTTGGCGATACCCAGTGACAAGGCCCCTATAGAAATTCTTCCTCCATCCAATATTTTCATGGCCTGAATAAATCCGTCACCTTCCTTGCCAAGCAGCTGATCTTTATGAATACGGCAGTCCTGGAAGATCATTTCGGCTGTCTCCGAGGCGCGCATGCCCAGTTTGTTCTGTTTTTTACCGGTAGAAAAACCGGGGGTACCCTTTTCAATAACAAAAGCACTTGTTCCCCTTGAATCTCCTTTCTGACCTGTACGAACCATCACTACGGCTATTTGTCCGCTGATGGCATGTGTAATAAAATTTTTTGTGCCGTTTATGATGTAATAATCCCCGTCTTTGACGGCAGTAGTACTCATGGCTCCCGCGTCGCTGCCCGTATTGTGCTCAGTAAGGCCCCAGGCTCCTATCCATTCCCCCTGGGCCAGTTTGGGCAACCATTTTCTCTTCTGTTCTTCATTGCCGAATTCTAAGATATGGTTGGTACACAAAGAGTTATGTGCTGCAACAGACAAACCGATGGAACTGTCCATCTTGGATATTTCTTCAATCACGGTTATATATTCATGGTATCCCATTTCTGAACCTCCGTAGACATGTGGTACCAGAACGCCCATGAAACCCATTTCTCCCAATTTATGAAAAAGATCTGTTGGAAAGGTCTGTTCTTCATCCCACTCCATAACATGGGGAAGTATGTGTTTTTTTCCAAAATCTATGATAGAACGCGCTATGATTCTCTGTGTTTCTGAAGATTCAAAATTCATCTGAGGCTAATATTTAGGCAGCTAAAATGCAGTATTTAACTCTATTTTATTCTGTCGACAAATATACTGCTATTCTGTCAAACTTATCCAAGGGAAAGGAGTCAATTTTTTTTAATTCTTCCAGTGAATCTATTCTGAGATTGGCCTTTTTGTAATTAAAAATCTTTTTTGTAAGTCCGTAATCGATATAGGGCAAAGCGAGGATATCCTTAAAAGTAGCCTCGTTCACATTTAATTTTGCGATGACAGGTTTTTCCTTTACTTCATATTGCCGGAGTAACTTGTCTGCAGTTTCCGGCGGTAAAAAATACACTTCTCTTACCTGGTCGTCAAAGGTAAATCCTTTGAGCGTTTTTCTGTATTCAATGATCCTCGCGGCCAGTTTTTCCCCGATCCCGTTTATCTCGATCAGTTCTTCAGCACTGGCCAGGTTGATATCCTTTTTTTTACCAAAGAATTCGATCTCCTTTTCTTTCTCATCTTTCTCATCAGAAAAACGTTTCCCTTTACCTTTGTATTCGGCAAATTTAAAATGTGGAGAGATAACAGCGAGCAGGCTGTCGCTTATTTGGGTCACCTGTTGAAACTCGATGGCAGAATTTACATACTTCCCATCTTCTCTGAAAGCCAGAAGCCTGTCTATTTCCTCAGAATTCAGGCCCAGTACATATGCTCTGTAATCTGTGAGAAAATTGGGATTGAACGGATAAATTTTATATGTGCCCGCAACGGTGTCTGTTTTATTAAGTAAATCCAATTGATGCTGCAGGGCAAGAAATTCCTTATCATCTTCAGTCCTTGTTTTTGGGTTTGAAAAATCCGCAAACAAATAAATTGACTGAAGAATAATAATGATTAGGCCAAGCAAAAAGATCCCATTACGCTGTTTTTTATTAAAGCGGAAATGGGATCTGAAACTTTGCATAAATCATTTATTTTTTACTGACCCTGATGGCTCTCAAATATCTGGCCAGTTCTTCTCTAACCTTCGGAAACAGGAAGAACAAACCGATTAAATTAGGTACCGCCATGGCAAAGATCATGGCATCTGAAAAATCGGTAACGGCCCCCAGACTGGCAGCGGAACCAACAATTACAAACAAACAGAACAAGACCTTATAGGTATAATTGGATACTTTGGACCTGCCAAACAAATACATCCAGCTTTGTAATCCGTAATACGACCAGGAGATCATGGTTGAGAATGCAAACAAAACCACCGCCACCGTCAAGAGGTATGGAAACCATGGCATCACCGAAGCAAAGGCTTTGGAAGTGGCCAATACCCCGTCCGGGCTTTTAACACCATAGGTCATAATACTCCCTCCGGTATCTGCATTTGTTACAATAATTACGAGGGCTGTTAAGGTGCAAACTACCACTGTATCAATAAATGGTTCTAAAAGCGAAACCAATCCTTCGGAAGCAGGGAATTTTGTCTTTACAGCCGAGTGGGCTATGGCCGCAGAACCAACACCGGCCTCATTGGAAAACGCTGCTCTTTGGAAACCGATGATCAAAACGCCCACCATACCTCCGGCAATTCCCTGAGGATTAAACGCTCCCTCGATGATCTGAGAAATAGCACTTCCAATTGCATCGTAATGGTAGAATATAATAACCAAAGACGCCAGAAAATAGATCCCTACCATAAATGGAACAATTTTTTCAGTAATGGTACCGATCCTTTTTATTCCACCGATAATGACCAGAGCCACGAGCAGGGCCATGAAAAAACCAAATACCAAACCGGCATTGGTGGAGTTATTTCCAATCATGGTATTAAACTGTTGTGCTGCCTGATTTGCCTGAAACATATTACCTCCCCCAAAAGAACCTCCAATACACATTAATGCAAAAACACTTGCTAAAATTTTTCCTAATTTGCCTTTGCCTATTTCTGCCAGGCCCTTTTTTAAATAATACATGGGTCCGCCATAAACAGTACCGTCTGCTCCCAGATCGCGGTATTTCACACCTAGGGTACATTCCACAAATTTAGATGACATACCCAACAGCCCTGCCAGTATCATCCAAAAAGTCGCGCCGGGACCGCCAAGGGAAACAGCAATTGCCACTCCGGCAATATTACCCAGGCCTACTGTACCTGATAAGGCTGCGGTAAGCGCCTGAAAATGCGATACCTCTCCATGATGGCCCTCAATTCTGATCGTATCCGGAATATCACCATTCGGAAGGGGAATTTCATCTGTCATCGGTAAAGCCGTGGCGTGGTCTATCTTATCATACTTCCCTTCAACAATGTTCAGCGATGTTTTAAAGTGACGAATATTGACAAATTTAAATAATATGGTAAACAATAAACCAGCAAACAGTAACAGGATAATTACCATAGGCATGCTTACCTCTTCCGTGAATTTAACCGGATAAAATACAAAAGTGCCCCAGGCATCAGCAATCGGCTTAAAAGCTTCATTAATACGTTCATCCCAACCTTTATCCTGTGCAAAAGTCATAAAAGGCATAATACTTAAAAAAAAAGTGATATATTTTTGCTTCATTTTTATATTGAATTAAGGCATTAATGCGCTGCAATATCTTAAAAAAAATAACTCCAAACGAATTTTTATGATAAAAATAAAAAAAGGCCAGTTATTATGTCAATCCTATATGTTTTATGTTCAGAAAAACAAAAAGAAAACATTTTAAACCATACTTTTACCAATAATTTCTAGTTTTAGCTTTGCAGACAGCCATAATCTTTTTAGAAATTATCTGAAAATGAAAAAAACAGTAGTGCTTGGGGCATCTTTAAAAGAGGACAGTTATGCCAATCTGGCCATGCACAGACTTGCCGCCAGGCAAATCGAAACCGTTGGAATTGGCCTGAGGGAAGGCATCGTAGCCGGTTTTCCGGTTTATACGGGCACGCCACACGTTGGGGAGGTGCACACCCTGACCCTCTATTTAAATGCAAAAAGACAGGCTCCCCTCACGGATTATATCCTTTCCCTCCATCCCAAAAGGGTAATTTTTAACCCAGGTACAGAAAACAGGGAATTGTACACTTTACTGGAAAAAAAAGGAATCGAAGCAATAAATGCCTGCACCCTGGTTATGCTGGCAACCGAACAGTATTGACCAAAATCACGGCAATTTTGTTACCTTTGTGAGCAACATACAAAGCATGAGCTCATTTCCTGTGCATACCGATCCCATAATCGCTTTGGCCACTCCTTCGGGTGTGGGTGCCATAGCCGTTATCAGAATATCAGGTAACGGTTGTATTACTTTGGTCGGGAACTTCTTTATTCCTAAAAGCAAAAAGAAAAGCCTGGGCAGCCAGCCTTCACATACTGTACACCTGGGCCATATAGCAGAAGGACCCAGGCTGATTGACGAGGTATTGGTATCGGTCTTTAAGAACCCGCATTCATACACGGGTGAAGATGTTGTAGAAATAGCCTGTCACGGCTCGGTTTACATCCAGCAGGAGATCATACAGCTTTTTTTAAAAAATGGTATCCGCCTGGCCACAGCAGGAGAATTTACCCTGCGCGCTTTTTTGAATGGCAAGCTCGATCTGAGTCAGGCTGAGGCTGTAGCCGATCTGATTGCTTCCGATTCGGAAGCCTCTCACCGAATCGCCATGCAGCAAATGCGGGGAGGATTTTCGAATGAGATCGCGGACCTCCGCGGCCGGCTGATGAACTTTGCCGCACTGATCGAACTGGAACTGGATTTTTCGGAAGAAGATGTAGAGTTTGCAGACCGGACCGAATTCAGGAAGCTCATCCATAAAATAATCGCTTTGCTAAAAAGGCTGATCGATTCTTTTGCCCTGGGTAACGTGATCAAGAACGGCATTCCCGTAGCCATTGTTGGAGAGCCCAATGTAGGCAAATCCACCCTGTTGAACACGCTGCTCAACGAAGAGAAGGCCATTGTATCCCATATCGCCGGTACCACCCGCGATGCCATTGAAGACGACCTCGTGATTGGGGGCATCACTTTCCGCTTTATCGATACGGCAGGTATTCGGGATACACAAGATATCATTGAGACAGTAGGTATAAAAAAAACCTTTGAAAAGATACAACAGGCACAACTTGTAATATACCTGGTTGATGCAAGCAGTCTGGAAGCCGCCTCACCTGAGACATTTTCTACTGAAATAAAAAAAATTGAAGCCCTTTACCCAAATAAAAAAATACTCGTGGTTTTGAACAAGGCAGACCTCCTGAGCAGAGAAAAGCTAACAGCCGTTTTACAGAACTTTCAAACCCTTAGCCACCCTGTTATAGCCCTGTCTGCCAAAGAAAAAACAGGCCTGCACCTGCTCACTGAACATTTGCAGGGCCTATTGAATACAGGTACCTTGAGCAACAACCAGACCATAGTGAGCAATGTTCGCCATTTTGAAGCGCTTCACCATGCATTAAAAGCAGCTGTTGAGGTGGAAAAAGGACTTGAGCAGCACATCTCTTCAGACCTGATCGCTATTGATGTGAGACAAGCCCTGTTCCATTTGGGGGAGATCACAGGAGAAGTCACCAGTGATGACCTGCTTGGGCATATTTTTGCTAATTTTTGTATCGGAAAGTAATTACATTTCCCTTTCTACGCTAAACCCTTCTTTTTATTAGCTTTATATAGTCTATATTTCTTTTACTTGTTGCTAATTTTCTCTTTTTTTGTTTATATTTGTTTCTAATCCGCTACTGATAGTCATATATTTGTTGGTAGCAACAATATTTTTTAAAAATCGGATAAATAATGTTACATAGAGATACAACTCGATACGTTGAGTTAATCTCTGATACATTTTTAATCCCAACAACCAAATACCATGAGCAGCAATATAGAAATTCCAAAAATCTGTCTGAACTGCGGAAAGTCTTTTATAGCAAAAACAACCGTAACCAAATTTTGTGATCAAAAGTGCGCAGCAAAAAACTATAAAAAGCGTAAGCGAGAAGAAAAAGTAGATGAAGTTTTGCCACTTGGGATTCAAAAAATTGAGTACAATCAGGAACTGTTAAAGCACAAAGATTTTTTGAGTATAGAAGAAACCTGCAAACTTTTAGGTGCCAGTCGCATGACAATCTATCGGCAAATAAAATCCGGCAATATCCGGGCCGCTAAGATTGGCAGACGCACTATTATAAAGAGAACTGAAATCGATAAACTTTTTCAAAGATGAAAGTAACACTAAGGCAACGCAACCAGGGCGGACAAACCAGCTTATACCTTGATTATTACCACAAAGGAAAGCGGAAAACCGAATACTTGAAATTATACTTAAACCCGAACGCAAGGACAAAAGAGGAAAAAGAAGTCAACAAAAAAACCCTACAACTTGCAGAAACGATCAGGGCCCAAAGACAAATAGAAATCCAAAACGGAGTTTACGGCTTTCGGGATCAGGAGAAGCAAAAAGGCAGCTTTCTTACTTATATTGATCTGCTCGCCGGCCAAAGGGATGATAGTCCCGGAAATCATGGAAACTGGACCAGCATGATTAAACACCTGAAAGCATTTCGTCCCAATGATTTAACTTTCAATGAAGTTAATCAGGAATTTGTCAAGGACTTTAAAATCTACCTTGAAAAAAACGCCATCGCTCATGGAAACCAGCAACTTTCCCAAAATTCCAAATACTCCTATTTTAACAAGTTTAGGGCGGCACTTAAACAGGCTGTTAAGGATGGTATCATCCAAACCAATCCTTCCGAAGGCGTCGAAGCATTTAAGCAAGGTGAACCCGAAAGAGATTTTTTAACATTACAAGAACTTCAATCAGCAGCAAAGGCTGAATGCGAAATCCCTATATTAAAAACGGCATTTATTTTTTCATGCCTTACCGGGCTGCGCTGGTCAGATATAAACAAGCTCGTCTGGTCCGAAGTACAGCATTCAAAAGAAATGGGCTACTACATTCGATTCAGGCAAAAAAAAACCAAAGGTGCTGAAACCTTGCCTATCTCTGAACAAGCCTTTAGCTTGCTTGGCGAAAGAGATCATAAAGATGAAAGAGTTCTGAAAGGATTGAAATATTCAGCCTGGCATAACCTCAAATTACAACAATGGATGCTTAGAGCCGGTATTTCTAAAACAATCACTTTCCATTGCGCAAGACATACCTACGCCACCCTGCAACTCACACTTGGAACTGACATTTACACTGTTTCTAAGCTCTTAGGACACAAGGAACTAAAAACAACACAAGTGTATGCAAAAATAATTGATGACAAAAAGAAAGAAGCAGCCGGTAAAATAAAACTCGACCTATGAGCAACCAAACCAACATACTTGATGAAATATTATACCAGGGTCAGCGCCCTTGGTTAGAAAAGAACATATTAGATGAAAAATTTGCATCGAAGTTTCGCACTATAAAAGATGGCTCCACAGACTACCAGTTCCTGTATGAAATAAACTTTATCAGACCCTTCGACAACAAAACCAAGTACTATTCAAAACTCATATTAAATACCGTAAAAAAAGATGTAGAAAATCTCTACAACCTAATCAGTAATGATGATACAGAAAACCTGATCCGCTACTGGCTGAACGATACCTTGAACAAAAGATTAAAAACCCGCCTGAAAGACATTGGTAAACTGATTAAAGAAAAAGATTTTCAATTAATCTACATAGATCCCAAGAAGGATTCGTTTGAAATTGACCAGGCACACAAAGCCAACACCTATATCATCCAATTATTGAAGCTCGCCTACATGCAACTTTATCTTGAAATTCAAGATGCTTTTAATCTGTGGATTGATGATAAATTGGAAATAGAAGATTTTTATACGCAGTTACTTCTTGAACCTGTACCGAATATCCATTATTTGACTAAGATTCAAACAATAGAAATTGAGACCATAAAAAGACCATCCAAGAAGCAAGTTCTCCAACAAACTGTAAATTTATTTCATTCCTTTACCTACAAACAATTCATTAAGCACCCAGACAAACTAACCGACTTATGTGATAGCCTGAAAAAAAACGATTTCATATGTAAAGAGACCCAACTATCAAACTTCAAAAAAGTATTCTCAGGAGATGAAATAAAAACACCTGTAATCTGGACAGGTAATGTAAGTGAGTTCTATTACTTCATCAAATTACTGTATCTCAAACAAAATTTGGTTCTCAGACTTAAAGCAAAATCAGTGGAAGGTAGCTTGCAAGTGCTTTATCAAACCGGATGGAACACTATTCGATCATCAAGGATTGAGAAAAAATCAACCGCCAAAATCAACAGGGCATTTATTGGAATCAGCTATTTCTTTACTGCAATAAGCCACTCGACACTTTACACTTATTATCTTTTTTTTTCTTTTGTTTAGCCAACTTTTTCAAATAAAGTAGGCTATTCTTCTTTTCAGGCCACTCGACACTCGACACTCGACACTTCCCCTGCCTCTACACGCCCAAACTGCCTTCTATATCAACATACTTTAGCACCGTATTCGATCATCGAATATGACATTTGGCCAAGTGTCCATTTCCTAATTTATAATTTTTTAAGTAATGGACGAAATTATTGAACACATTGAAAATCTCAGGCAGTTAATAGAAAGCCAGGGGATTCACACAAAGGCAGTTTTAAACTTCAATGAAGCTTGTCAGTATCTGGAGCTTTCCCAATCTCACTTGTATAAATTGACAAGTGCAGGAAATATTCCACATTACAAGCCCAATGGAAAAAAACTCTATTTCAAAAGAAGTGAGCTGGAAAGCTGGTTGCTCCGCAACCGCAATTCCACTCAGGAAGAAATTGATCAAAGGGCAGCTGATTATCTAATCAAAAAAGGAAGGGTTAAGCTATGAAGAATCTAACGGATATGATCTTGGAACTTACTCAAGACATAAAAACAGTCAAAGCCTGTCTTCAAAATAGAGATAAATCTCGCTTGGAGCAGTTTAGCGAAGAATGGATTGACGGACAGGTAGTAATTCAAACGCTGCATATCAGCAAAAGAACCCTCCAATCCCTGCGGGATGGAGGAGTTCTTCCCTTCAGCCGAATAAATGGCAAATTCTACTACAAGGTATCAGACATAGAAGCCTTGCTGGAATCCAATTACTCACCTTCTAAATCGAAGTATTATGGACGCAGATAGAAAAGCCATTCTCGACAAAACACATTACGGCCTAAATATTTACGCCTATATACTGCGGCAATACTATCCAGGTGAAATCACCAGAAGCGATTCCGGCACACCCAATGAATATCATTCAAATGGTGCTCAAACAGTCCTTTCCCTTTCGGGAAGGGTCTGTAAACCGGCAAAGAACCCATTTAATGCGGATAAACCTACTTTGCTAATTGAAGTAATTGACGGATGTGCCACACATACCGATTCCGAAGAAGCAATTAGCCAAGGTAATGTCTTTGATTTCGCAGCACTGCATTTCAAGCTCGATGGCCAGGCCCTACTCGACAAACTAAATGAAGTACTGCATTTGCGTATCGGAAAGTCCCAGGGGTTTTACACGCTTCCAGAATCACTGTCTGAGCTTGAGATTCCTGAAATAATCAAACCAATTGCACCAGTATTCAGCTATTTTGAAAAGCCTGTTACCAATGTAAACCCAAGCCGGCAAGTTTCCCTGCTTGAAGTGTATCAGATTATTAAAGGAAATGAATTTGCCTTGTGTACAAGTACACTGCGCAACATTCCCGATCCAAAGGAAGCAAGAAAGTACAAAGCTCAAAATTTCGATTATGTGACCTTCTCAGGCACTTTTTCCAAACGGAATGATGCGAACCTTCAAAAACACTCCGGTTTGCTTACAATCGATTTTGACCATGTCGAGGACATAACTTCTCTCAAAGCGGCATTACTCAACGACTACTACTTTGAAACGGAATTATTGTTTGTATCTCCTTCCGGTGATGGTCTCAAATGGGTAATTCCAATCGACTTGACAAAAGCCAAACACCAAGACTATTTCAAGGCTGTGGCAAACTATGTTTCTCACACCTACCAATTGGAAGTAGATCAATCCGGAAAGGACATTTCAAGGGCATGTTTCCTTCCGCATGATTCAGAAATATTCATCAACCAAAAATACTTGTAGGTTATGGAACGAAAAACTTTTATTCCGCAGGATTGGCTTAATCAGCCAACTCCGCAACAAATAGTTACAGAGCAACAAACTTTTGATTCTGGCTCCCAAATAAACGAAGTAGAGCAAATCATCCAGGATATTGAAGCCAATAGTACTGATATTACATCCTCGTACAGCGATTGGGTAAATATTGGTTTTGCCTTTGCAGATGAATTTGGTGAAAATGGCAGAAACTTATTTCATAGAGTAAGCCAATTTTATCCCAGCTATAATTCCCAGGAGTGCGACAAGCAATTTGACAATTGCTTAAAATCAAAAGGGCATGGAGTTTCTCTAAAAACTTTTTTCTACCTCGCCAAAGATGCAGGAATTGATATTTCACCAAGAAAAGAACCGGAAGAAATGCACCACCTATATTCAAATAGTATAATTTGGAACATCCGACAACACCGCTGAAAACCAAATAGAGAATAGTTATCAAATGCCAACATTTCCGGATTCTTTATTTCCGCTACTTCCTGAATTTCTTCAAAAGGTCGTAGCAATTGCTACCTCTAATGAGGAGAGAGATATTCTACTTCTTGGATCTCTGGGTGCTATCAGTGCCTGTTTGCCCAAAATTTCAGGTATTTATGATGGCAAACGTGTATTTTCCAATCTCTTTATTTTCATCACCGCCCAGGCTTCTGCAGGTAAAGGCCGATTGGTACATTGTAGGCAATTGGTGAATCCGATTCACAAAGAATTGAGAGAACAAGCGAAACTCCACAAACAGCATTATGAATTGGAACTGGCAGAATACAATGCTTTGAAAGGAAAGGAAGAAGGCATTGAAAAACCGGCCAGACCACCGGAGAAAATGCTGTTCATTCCGGCCAACAACAGTTCAACAGGAGCTTACCAGCTTTTAGGTGACAGTGATGGCAGAGGTTTGATTTTCGAAACCGAAGGCGACACCTTAGCCCATGCCTTCAAAAGCGATTATGGAAATTACAGTGATGGCTTTAGAAAAGCCTATCACCATGAAACCATTTCTTACTATCGCAGAACCGACCGTGAGTTTGTTGATATTGAATGCCCTTGCCTTTCAACAGTGCTTTCCGGAACGCCAAAACAAGTCTCATCATTGATACCAAACGCCGAAAACGGCTTGTTCAGCCGATTCATCTTCTATTACATGAATGTCCGGCCTGTATGGAAGAATGTATTTGCTACCCAAACGGATA
The DNA here is from genome assembly GCA_963816075.1 of uncultured Flavobacteriaceae bacterium. Taxonomy (GTDB): domain Bacteria; phylum Bacteroidota; class Bacteroidia; order Flavobacteriales; family Flavobacteriaceae; genus Namhaeicola. The sequence continues at coordinate 231,562 of CAWFJI010000011.1, forward strand.
ATGGATTGGATGATTACTATGAAGCCCTGGGCAATGAGTTTTATGAACTTTACAAAGCCATCATGCAGGATGAACCCCGTCAGTTCTGGCTTACTGTTGACCAACAAGAACAATTTAACCGGTTCTTCGGGCAGATACAGGATAAATACATGAATCTTCAAGGCTTGGATTATATGGCTACTGTCAGGCGATTAGGATTGATTGCCTTTCGCATTTGCATGATTTGTTCCGCTCTACGCATCATGGAGTCTGGAGATACCTCCAAAAAAATGATCTGTGAAGAAAGGGATTTTCAAGCTACGCTTTTAATGATTAAGGTACTGGTAAAGCATTCGAGCAAAGTATTTTGTGAACTTCCACAAGAAGAACAAAAGCCAACCCGATTAAACAAGAAAGAGAAATTCCTTTATGCTTTACCGTTTAACTTCAACCGTCAGAAGTACCTCGAAATTGCAAAAGCCATGAACATTCCTGGAAAGACCGCAGAAGGCTACATTGCTAACTTTGTAAAATCAGGCCTGCTTCATCGTGAAGCACACGACCAGTATATAAATACCTCACATGAAGAATCGATCTAAGAATTAATGGAACTGAAAATCCCGCGCATATTAATTTTACATATATTTGCAACCAAATGAAAGCCATTCTGTCCATATCGTTCAGCTTTCTGTTCTTATTGCAGGCCTTGGGTACTTCAATGGATTTATGTTGTGACCTGCCGAAGTTGCCAAATTTATTCGAACATTACAAGGAATATGCTGACCATGACGGACTTTCATTTATCTCGTTTTTAGATCTACACTATGGAGATGGGCATACAGCAGTAGTGCATCATCATGACGATGAACATGACAAAAATCTACCCTTCCAAAGACAGCATCAATGCTGCCATGCCCAAATTTTTATTGCTCCTGCGCTCATTCAACCGGAAATAGCCACCTTATATTTTTCTACCCAAACAAAAAATAGTCTCTACAATTTCTCTCTTTGCTCTGAGTACTCAGACTCCCCATTTCAGCCTCCCAAGGCCTGATTTATCGGACACTTTTTCAAAATAAACCTTTGAATCATTGCACTTGTACAATGATGTAAGGCATATCTTGCTATTATAGTCCCGCATCCCGCTTATAGGCTTTTTCGCCCCAATAAACTCATTCATCAAAAACTAAAAATGCAAAATAAATGCTGGATAAAATCATTCTATTTTCAGTTAAAAATAAACTGATCATTGGCCTGCTTACGCTGGGTCTGGTTATTTGGGGAGGCTATTCCCTTACACAGCTTCCCATTGATGCCGTACCGGATATTACCAACAACCAGGTGCAGGTCATTACCTCTTCCCCATCACTTGCTGCTGAGGAGGTAGAACGCCTGATCACTTTTCCCATTGAGATCACCATGGCTACTATCCCGAAAATACACGAGATCCGATCCTTTTCCCGCTTTGGGCTGTCTGTCGTAACCATCGTGTTTAATGAAGATGTAGATGTCTACTGGGCCCGTCAGCAGGTAAATGAACGCCTCACCGAGGTACAAAATCAAATCCCGCCAAATGTCGGTCAGCCGGGCATGGCTCCCATCACTACAGGACTTGGTGAAATTTACCAATATGTTGTAGGCACTGAGCCTGGCTATGAAGATCAATATGATGCACGTGAATTAAGAACGATCCAGGATTGGATTGTGCGCAGACAATTATTAGGAACGCCGGGTGTCGCAGATGTGAGTAGTTTTGGTGGTTACCTCAAACAGTATGAGATCGCAATAGACCCGGACAGACTTAAGGCAATGAATGTCACCATTTCCGATATTTTCCAGGCACTGGAAGAAAACAACGAAAATACCGGTGGAGCGTACATAGAAAAAAACCTGAGCGCCTATTTCATACGAAGTGAAGGACTGGTAGGTGATATGGATGACATCCGTAACATGCTCCTCAAAAACAATCAGGATGGCATACCGGTTCTGGTTAAAGATGTGGCCAAAGTTCAGCTTGGCAATGCAGTTCGGTATGGTGCTACAACCCGCAATGGTGAAGGTGAAGTGGTCAGTGCAATTGTAATGATGCTAAAAGGGGAAAACTCTGCTGAGGTCATAGAGAATGTAAACAACCAAATTGCTGAAATCCGTAAAACCTTACCGAAGGGTGTTACCATCGAACCCTTTCTCGACCGCACAAAACTGGTAAACACTGCCATCGGAACAGTGAGCAAAAACCTGGCAGAAGGTGCTTTGATCGTGATCTTTGTCCTGTTGCTTCTTTTGGGAAATATCCGTGCAGGCTTGATCGTTGCCTCCGTAATTCCCCTCGCTCTCCTCTTCGCTTTTGGCATGATGAACCTCTTCGGTGTATCAGGCAACTTGATGAGTTTGGGAGCAATAGATTTTGGACTTATTGTCGATGGCGCAGTGATCATTGTAGAGGCTACCCTGCACCACCTCGGCTTATTAAAACGGGGCAGAAAACTAACCCAGCTCGAAATGGACAAAGAAGTTTATCACTCGGCCAGCAAAATCAGAAATTCGGCTGCATTCGGAGAAATCATTATTCTCATTGTGTACCTGCCCATCCTGGCTTTAGTCGGGATAGAAGGCAAAATGTTCGGCCCCATGGCACAGACTGTGAGCTTCGCTATTCTCGGTGCATTTATTCTTTCACTTACCTATGTTCCCATGATGTCTGCACTCGTGCTCAGTAAAAAAACAGAATACAAACCCAATATATCCGACAAAATCATGGCATTCTTTCACAGAATTTACGACCCGACAATCCGTTGGGCCATGCACAAGCGGCAGCTCATGTTAGGTATTGCGCTCGCACTGTTTGGAATCTCCTATTGGGTGTTTTCCAATATGGGTGGTGAATTTATTCCAACCCTTGAGGAAGGCGATTTTGCGCTTGAAACCCGCGTGATTACCGGGAGTTCATTGCAAAATACCATACAAGCCACTACCCAGGCGGAAAAAATTCTGCTCGAACAGTTCCCTGAAGTAATACAAGTAGTATCCAAAGTTGGTGCAGGTGAAATTCCAACCGATCCCATGCCGGTAGAAGCTGCGGATGTGATGGTGATTCTTAAAAACAAAGATGAATGGGTTTCAGCTCCCGACAGGGAAAAACTGGCTAACAAAATGGCCGAAGCTTTGGAGGTTATACCGGGAGTCACTTTTGGATTTCAGCAACCCATCCAGATGCGTTTCAACGAACTCATGACTGGAGTACGTCAGGATGTAGCTGTTAAGATCTATGGCGAGGACCTCAACGAACTTTCTCAATATGCACAACAAATAGGCCGTCTTGCTGCGGGTGTCGAAGGAGCTGAGGATTTGTATATAGAAGAAGTAACCGGTGTTCCTCAAATTGTTATCAATTACAAACGGGATCAACTGGCCAAGTATGGCCTGAGCATCCGTGATGTAAACCGTATGGTACAAACCGCTTTTGCCGGTGCTTCTGCAGGGCTGGTGTATGAAAACGAAAGACGCTTTGACATGGTAATCAGATTGGATAAAACAAACCGGCAGGACGTAGAGTCAGTTCAAAATCTGTACATTGCCCGTAAAGATGGTCACCAGATACCACTCTACCAGGTGGCCGAAGTGGAAATTAAAGAAGGTCCTTACCAAATCCAAAGAGACGACACCCGCAGAAGAATCATTGTAGCTTTTAATGTGCGAAACCGGGATGTAGAAACTACAGTGAAAGAGCTTAAACAAAAAATTGATGAGTCTGTGGTTTTGGCACCTGGTTACTCAGTTACTTACGGAGGTCAGTTTGAAAACCTCGTGGAAGCCCGGGAACGACTCTCCATTGCAGTACCTTTGGCCCTCCTGTTGATTTTTATCTTGCTATACTTCACCTTCTCATCCATTAAGCAGAGCATCCTGATTTTTACAGCCATCCCGCTTTCGGCTATTGGGGGCATCTTTGCCCTATGGCTCAGGGATATGCCTTTTAGTATCTCCGCAGGAGTTGGCTTCATTGCTCTGTTTGGAGTGGCAGTCTTGAATGGGATAGTCCTCATCAGCGAATTTAATCACCTGAAAAAAGAAGGCATCACCGATATTTTCGAACGAATCTACAAAGGAACAAGCATTCGCTTGCGCCCCGTAATCATGACTGCCGCTGTGGCTTCAATGGGTTTTCTGCCAATGGCACTTTCACAGTCGGGTGGTGCCGAAGTACAGCGTCCTTTGGCAACCGTGGTAATTGGCGGGCTGATTACTGCAACTTTCCTCACTATGTTTGTCCTGCCTGTTTTATACTATTATTTTGAAAGAGGCGTCAAGGTTAAACCTCGAAAGATTGCCCCACTTTTCCTAATCGGTTTTCTGTGTATGCAGGTTCCTGAAGCCAGGGCACAGGATTCTGTTGCTTTCTTGCAATCTTTGGATGAGGCCATACAAGTAGCAATTCAAAACAATCCGACACTAAAAGCGGCAGATCTGAAAACCCAGCAGGAAATGGCCTTAAAAGGGGCCAGTTGGAATTTACCCAAAACCAATTTCAGCCTTACACATGGCCAGTACAACAGTATTTATGACGATGACAATCAGTACAACATCTCCCAATCCTTCGAATTTCCAACTGTTTATTCCAATCAAAACAAGCTGGCCACAGCACGGACAAAAGCAAGTGAATGGAGGAAAAGCGCCACACAAAACGAACTGGTACAACAGGTAAAAACTACCTGGTATCTTCTTTGGTTGGAAAAAAGCAAAAGAAAGTTATTGATGGAACAGGACAGCATTTATCAGGGCTTTGTGCGGGCAGCGAACCTGCGCTATAAAACCGGAGAAAGCAACTTGCTCGAAAAAGCAACGGCAGAGTCGCAGGTGGCCGAAATCAAGGTCATGCTTCAGCAAAACCAGTCCGATATCGAAATTTATCAAACTCAGCTGCAAACCTTGCTAAATCTGGATAGTTTAGCCGACATCAAAGTGGGCGACCTGGAAGCGAGAGAAAACAAGGCACTGCTTCAATCACAAGGCATTGCAAATAACCCCATGCTCGCATGGTTCCGCCAACAATTGGAAGTAGCCGAAAGAGAAAAATCAGTGGAAAAGTCACGCTTCTTTCCCGACCTAACGGTAGGTTATTTTAACCAGTCACTCAATGGCCCCAACCAGGATTTAGATGGCAATCCAGTCGTCTTCACCTCCAGCGACCGTTTCACCGGTTTTCAGGTAGGTGTAGCCATTCCCATTTTTGGGGCAAAGTCTCAGGGTTCAGTCGTCAAAGCCGTCGAACTGAAAAAGCAGGAAAGCGAAGCTCAACTGCAGGCTGCGACGAATGAACTGCAGGGCAAACAAAGTTCACTCATTCAGCAATACCAAAAATTCCAGACCAGTCTCGAATATTACGAGCAAAGCGCCCTGCCTCAGGCTTCGCTTATACTCAAACAGGCTCAAAAAGGATTTGAAAATGGCGAAATCGACTATGTGGAATACATCCAGGGACTTAACCGGGCATTGAGTGTCCGCTTCAATTACCTGGACATCCTAAACCAGTACAACCAGTCCATTATACAAATCGAGTTCATTTCAGGCATTCAATAAAAAAATAAAAAAATGAAAAATACTTCAAAATACATACGCAAAATTTCTTTGGCCCTTTTACTGGGTTTAACCTTGAACTCATGTGGATCAAAAAAAGAGGAAACTAAAGAAGAACACCACGAAGAAATTGAAAATACAGTGGAACTTTCGCAGGCCCAATTTGACCAGGCAAAGATCAAAATAGAAAAACTTGAAAAACGGATTATTGGCTCAGAACTTCGGGTTAACGGAGTAATTGATGTGCCACCGCAAAGCAAAATTTCCATCAATATGCCTTATGGAGGCTTTGTCAAATACATCGATATGCTCGCCGGTACCAGGGTGAAGAAAGGTCAGTTATTGGTGGTAATTGAAAATCCGGAATTTATCCGGTTTCAGCAAGAATATCTGGAAGGTTTGGCAAATCAGGAATTTCTGAAAGCGGAGTTCGACCGCCAAAAGGAATTATATGTTGAAAAAGTAGCTTCAGGTAAAGTTTTTCAGCAAGCAAAAAGCGACTTTCTCGCCAATGAGGCCCGTATCAAGAGCATGGAAGAAAGACTGAGATTAATAGGTTTCAGCATCGCCAAAATTAAAGAAGGTCACATATCTGCATCTGTCAACATGTATTCACCGGTAACTGGCGCTGTTCGTGAGGTCTACACAAACGTGGGCAAATACATCAATCCACAGGATGTAATCATGGACATCACCAATTCACAGGACTTGCATGTGGAACTTACAGTATATGAAAACGACATCCCGCGGGTTAAAGAGGGTCAGCTCATCCGTTTTGCCTTGGCCAATACTCCGGACCAATGGCGGGAAGCAAAAGTGTTCCTGGTCGGCAGTGGTGTTAGAGAAGACCGGTCTGTAACTGTTCACGGCCATTTAAAAAAGGTGCATGAAGACCTGAAACCTGGCATGTATGTAGCCGCTAAAATTGAAACCGACAGCAATGAAGTCTGGGCCGTTCCCGAATCATCCATTGTAAGGTTTGCTGGCAGGCATTATGCTTTTGCCTATTCAGGTGAAAAATCAGAAAACAACCAGAGAATGCATAACTTTGAAATGCTGGAAGTCACCAAAGGATACACCGAAAACGGTTATACGCAAATTGCGCTGGTAGATACTTCAAAAGATCTGAGTACCATACAACTTGCCACCGAAGGCGCTTTCACCCTGCTGGCAAAAGCTAAAAATACCGAAGAAGAAGGTGGAGGTCATGGGCATTAATAAGCTAATTCGCTTTTGTACACTCCAATAGGTTTAATATTTCTTTTGACAGATCAATTTAAAAATTAATCAAATCTTAAAAGTAAACAAATGAAAAAACTGCAAATAAAAATACCACTGCTTCTTCCTACAGTTCCTGACGAAAAAGATCAATGTGTAAATCAACTGATCAAAAAACTTGAGGGCATAGAAGGCCTTAAAGAAGTCCATGTTTCGAATATAAAAGATAAAGGCATACCACAGCTCTGCTTTCATTACAACCCGGAATTAATATCCATTGATCGGATCCAATCCCTGGCAGAACAAACCGGAGCGGAAATTACACAGAAATTTGGCCATAAACTCATAGCAGTTGAAGGCATTCGTCACACGCGACATGCCCTAGCATATTGAGCGTGATCTCCAGAAAATGGATGGAATCATTGAAGCTTCTGTTTCAGCAGCAGGCATGGTTCGGGTAGAGTTCGATACTTCAAAACTGAATGAAACCGACATTTTTAAGGTGTTGAAAAAAGAAGGGCTCGATATACCGGCTGCGTATGCAAGTACCGAACCTGCTTTACAGCATCCTGAAAAAACCGAAGGTGCATCAGAAAAGAAAACAGCGCAAGAAAAGGAACATGTTCATGAAGAAGGAGATAGTCATGACCATGCCCACGGTGGCATTTTTGGTAAAAATACCGAGCTAAGCTTTTCCATCATCTCCGGAGTGCTGTTGGGTATTGGTTTTGGACTTTCTTATATAGATGCTGTTCCCTCCTGGGCAAGCCTTGCTCTGTACATAGCGGCATACTTCTTTGGTGGCTACTTCACGGCTAAAGAAGCCATTCAAACAGTGGTTAAAGGTGGCTTTGAAATTGACTTTCTCATGCTGGTCGCGGCCATTGGAGCGGCTATTTTAGGAGAATGGGCCGAAGGTGCCTTACTGCTCTTCCTGTTTAGTTTGGGCCATGCCCTTGAACATTATGCCATGAACAAAGCCCGCAAATCCATCGCAGCCCTGGCTGAACTGGCTCCCAAAACCGCCTTGCTCAGGAAAAATGGTAAAATAGAGGAAGTCGGTATTGAAAAATTGAGAATTGGTGACATCATTGTAGTAAAGCCGAACAGTAAAATCTCGGCTGATGGTGTGGTCATAAGTGGCAAAAGCAGTGTCAACCAGGCTCCAATCACCGGTGAAAGTGTCCCGGTTGACAAAGTGCCGGTGGCAGACCCTGAGAAAGACTGGTCACAAGTTGATGAAATTAAAGATGAAAACCGCGCATTCTCCGGCACCATTAACGGCAACAACACACTGGAAATCAAAGTGATCAAGGAAGCCAAAGATTCAACGCTTTCCCGGCTGGTCAGGCTTGTAAACGAAGCCCAGACACAAAAATCTCCCACACAACATTTTACCGATAAGTTTGAAAAGTATTTTGTGCCGTCTGTTTTAATTCTTGTGTTCATACTCAATTTTGCTTTTTTGGTTCTTGACGAAACCTTTAGCGAAAGTTTTTACAGGGCCATGGCAGTGCTGGTGGCTGCCAGCCCCTGTGCCCTGGCCATTTCCACCCCCAGCGCAGTGCTAAGTGGAGTAGCTCGTGCAGCCAAAAGCGGAGTCCTTATCAAGGGTGGCCGCCCTTTGGAAGATTTGGGTGTACTCACTGCCATCGCTTTTGATAAAACCGGAACCCTCACGGAAGGTAAGCCCAAGCTAACCGGCGTAATTACTTTGACCGAAATAAAGGAAGATGACCTTTTGAAAATAGCAGTAGCGGTTGAAAAACTCAGCGACCATCCGCTGGCAAAAGCCGTGGTAAGGGATGGCAAAGAGCGCTTAAAGGATGCAGAATTACCCGAAGCAAAAGACCTCGAAGCTGTGCTTGGCAAGGGGATCAAAGCTACCCTGGGCAATGACAAAGTGTACATCGGAAACCTCGAACTCTTTGAATCGCTGGATAACAATAAACCCACTAAAGAAATAGAAGAAAAAGTCATGTCCCTGGAATCGGAAGGCAATACCACCATGCTGATCCGCAGGAATGACGAATATATGGGCATCATTTCCTTAATGGATATACCCAGAAAAGAAGCAAAAAATACCCTGAAAGAACTCAGCAAGTTAGGTATAAAGCGCATGATCATGCTTACCGGTGATAACCAGAAAGTAGCCGATGCCGTTGCCAGAGAAATTGGCCTCACGGATGCCTGGGGCAGCCTGCTGCCGGAAGAAAAAGTACAGGCCATTAAAGAACTGCGGGAAAAAGAATCCAAAGTAGCCATGGTGGGCGATGGTGTCAATGATGCCCCGGCTATGGCCAACAGTACGGTAGGTATCGCCATGGGAGCAGCCGGCAGTGATGTAGCCCTGGAAACTGCCGACATAGCGCTGATGGCCGACAAGCTGGAAACACTACCTTTTGCTATTGGTTTGAGCAGAAAAGCAAAAAGTATAATCAAACAAAACCTTTGGGTAAGTTTAGGAATTGTAGCTTTGTTGATACCCGCCACAATTTTTAACTTTGCCAATATCGGTATCGCAGTACTTATCCATGAAGGATCTACGCTGTTAGTTGTATTTAACGCCTTGAGATTGCTGGCTTATAAAAAGTAAGACAAATGAACAAATCCACCTTCCATATTTCCAAAATGGATTGCCCTTCCGAGGAGCAAATGATACGCATCAAACTGGAAGCTTTTAGTGACGTAAAGCAACTTTCATTTGATATCCCCAATCGCAAACTCGAAGTATTCCACACGGGAGAAGTAGACAAAATCCATCAGGCCATCAGCGAACTCAAACTCAATGAAAAGTTAGTTCATACCGAAAATCAGGTTGACTTGCCCCTGACAACCGAAAATTCCAAACAGCGCAAAACTTTGTGGTGGGTGCTCGGTATCAATTTCAGCTTCTTTTTAATTGAAATGACTACAGGTTGGATTTCCCGCTCAATGGGCTTGGTAGCCGATTCTCTCGACATGCTGGCAGATTCCATTGTTTATGGCCTGAGTTTACTTGTGGTAGGCACTACCGCTGCCCGCAAGAAAAAAGTAGCCAAAATCAGTGGCTATTTTCAAATGGCTTTGGCTCTCCTGGGATTTTCAGAAGTAATGCGCAGGTTCTTTTACCAAACCGAAACCCCTTTGTTTCAATATATGATCATCATTTCAGTATGGGCCCTCATCGGTAATCTGGTATCCCTCTGGCTGATTAATAAAATCAATAGCAATGAAGCCCACATGAAAGCAAGCGCCATATTTACGTCAAACGACATTGTTGTGAATGGTGGGGTCATCCTGGCAGGCACCTTGGTTTATTTTCTTGATAACAAATGGCCCGATTTGGTCATTGGCGGACTCGTATTTGCCTTGGTCATGCGGGGGGCTATGCGTATTTTAAAGCTATCAAAATAGTTCTAAAATCATTCACAAACAGCAATCTTGTTTGCAGCGCGGTTAGTGCAAAAGCTCCTCCCCCGTTTCAATATGGTAAAACCAAAAACTTGCTTTAAATCACAAAAGTTTATACAAACTGCCAGTAATTCACATATTAATGGTTACTTGGGTTTCTTACACATTTTAAATTAAGATATAAACCCAATCATTCCACCAAAGTACTTTAAGGAAATCGAGGAAATCAAGGATTCTAAGGACGCTAAGGATATTTAGTCCTTAGCTTCCTCCATTTCCTGAGAATCCTGAAATACTTTTTTCAATACTTTTTACTTTTTACAACTGTTTTCTTTTCTTATATTAGCCTTTATTTGACAAGTCATAAATTAACAGTTCATGCAGTTTGGCGAAAGTATTAAAGAATTGCGGGAAAGCCTTGGGCTTTTACAACGGCAACTGGCAGCCAGTCTTGAAATTGACACACCAATGTATAGTAAGATTGAGCGTGGCGAGCGAAAAGCGAAGCGTGAACAGGTTGAGCTTTTGGCAGAGTTGCTCCAAACCGATAAACTGGAACTTCTTTCTCTTTGGTTATCAGACCAGATCATTAATTTAGTCAAAGACGAACCACAGGCAAGTAAAGCATTAAAAACAGCATTAAAAGAGATACAGAAAGATGAGCATTAATATCCTCAAGTACGAATCAGACGTTTGGCGTACTGCTGATTTATTGATTGGCGCAGGAATCAAGCAAAGTGATTTCCCAAAATACATGATGCCCTATTTTGCCTTATTAATGGTTGAAAGCAGATTACTCAGAGAGGCTCAAAGGCTGGAAGAAGAAATCGGCAAAGGAAATATTGATGATTTTATAGAAATGTTTCAATTGGAAGGATTGGGATATAATGATTACCTCATCCGTAAAGGGAAATCCCTCAAAGACATTTGCAAGAATGACAAGACCTTTGATATAGACTTTCATGCCTATCTGAAATCATTCGACCCTGAAACCAAGTATTTATTGGGTGTTGATAAAGGCACAGAAGAAGAAAAGTTTCTGGACATATCAGGAATCAGCGGTCAACTTAAAAAGAAACGCATTCTATTTGAAACAGTAAAGGCATGGAGTGAAATCGACCTCACCCCTTTCAACAATTCTGAAATTACCACCCTTGAAGAACACATCAAACGCAAGTGGGCAGATATTTCAGCAGAAACGGCAGGGGAACAATACACCCCTGACGACATTATTTCACTTATTTCCGAACTCATCGCATCCAAAATTGAGGACAATAGTAAATTTCTCACCATCTATGACCCCACCTGCGGTGGCGGCAACTTACTCTTTGGTGTAGAGGATAAGATCAAGGAAAAGTTTAAACGCCCTACAAAAACGTATGGTGAAGATTGGAGTGATAGCCTTTACGCTTTGGCTAAGATTGAAAGCCGTTTCCGGGCTGATTCCGACATCAAATACGGTAACACCCTAACCAATATTTCTTTTATTGAAAAACGCTTTGATATTGTTGTTGCTAATCCACCCTACGGTGTGGACTGGAAGGGTTATCAAAAAGACATTCAAAACGACACAACGGAAAGGTTTGTCGCATTACCTTCTATTTCTGATGGGCAATTTCTTTTCACTCAGCACATTCTTTATCACCTAACCAATGACGGCCTCTCAGTAGTCGTTCATAATGGCTCCACACTTTTTAGTGGTGATGCCGGAAGTGGTGAAAGCACCATCCGCAAACACTTCTTTGATAATGATTGGGTAGAAGCCATTATTCAAATGCCTACAGATGAATTTTTTAACACAGGCATTTACACCTATTTATGGGTATTTAATAAAAATAAGCCAGCCGACCGCAAAGACAAAGTAATCCTCATCAATGCAAGTGAACTTTATGAACCCCTGAAAAAAAGTAAGGGCAAGAAGCGCAGGCAGATGAACCCGGACAACCGAACTGCTATCGTAAAAGCATTCGCAGAGTTTCAGGACAACGAGTTTTGTAAAGTGTTCGAGAAGTGGCATTTCTACTATAACCGCCAGAGCATCATGCTCACGAATGTGGATGTAAACGGTAAATTTCTTGAAATGCCAATGAAGGAAAACCGGGTAGGAGAAACGGTTGAAGAAAAATCCATAAAGCTCGACCCTGTGAAGATTACTGTAACGGACGATTCCGGTACTACCACCATTGACAATTTTGAAATCACGGATTTTGATAAGACCAAATACACCTCATTAGAAGCCAGATTCAATGAAGAAATAAAACCCAACATTACAGCATTGGACTACAAAGAGCAGCAACTCAAAGTAGTGACCAAGAAAGCTACCTACTGGTATGATGAAGACCAAGAAACCATCAAAGAGGAAGTAGGAGGCAAACAAACCGAATTTGGTTGTGGAAAAATCGTTATTAAATCAGCCTACAAGAAAGCTACCAAATCAAAGAAGGCTTGCATAGCCATTACGGTAGAACTCACCAAAGACCTGCAAAAAGATTATGAAATTATCCCCTACTCACCTGATGAAATGGAAAACCAACAATGGATTTCAGATTTCATGGTAAAGTATGTGACCAAGCCTTTTGAGTACCTGGACAATACGATTGGAGTAGAAATTAACTTCAATAAGGTCTTCTATACTCCCGAAAAACTTAGGGAAGTTTCCGAAATCAGTTCTGACTTGCAGACCTTGGAAGATAAATTGGCAACCCTTGAAAATGAATTAAGCCTATAATATGAGGTCTTACGATAAATATAAAGATTCAGAGATTTTTTGGCTCCCAGCTATACCAGATCATTGGTCAATAGACCGAATAAAAGATGTTTCTGAAACTCAGTCGGGAACCACTCCAACAAGTAGTAATCGTTTTTATTATGAAGGTGGGGAATATAATTGGATTCGGACTACAGACCTTAATGACGGTGAACTATATGAAGTAGAGTATAAAGTAACTGATTTGGCATTGAAAGAGTGTAGACTGAAATTCCTTCCAGTTCATACTTTATTGGTTGCCATGTATGGAGGTTTTGGAACTATTGGGAAAAATTCAATTCTAAAAAAAGAATCAACAATTAACCAATCTGTTTGCGCAATTCTCCCTACTCGCTATTTCAATCCAAATTATGTTTTATATTTCCTCAAGTATTTCAGAAATAACTGGAAACTATTTGCTGACGGTACGAGGAAAGACCCCAATATTAATCAGGATGCAGTACGCAACTTGTTCTTTATAAATCCCCCTTTAGATGAACAAACCGCAATAGCTGAATACCTCGACACCAAAACCCAAGCTATTGACAAGAAAATAAAACTACTGGATAAGAAAATAGGCTACTATCAGGAGTTGCATAAAAGCCTGATTAATGAAACGGTCACAAAAGGGCTGGATAAAACAGTAAAGCTCAAAAACAGTGGTATTGATTGGATTGGGCTAATACCGGAACATTGGCAGGTTAAGCGGTTGAAGAATGCAGGAAATATTGAAACAAGTAGTGTGAACAAGAAGATCGAGGAAGATGAGAAATTGATCAAGCTTGTCAACTATGTAAATGTATATAATAATCCAAGTAAAGAAATTTGGAACTCTGGAAATTTCATGGCTGTAAGTGCCAACGAACTTCAAATCCGTTCAAAGCGACTAAAAAAAGGTGATGCACTTATTACGCCCAGCTCCGAGACTATTGAGGATATAGGTGTTTCATCGATTGTAATGGAAAACCTTAAAAACACGTTGTACAGTTATCATTTAATCCGATTAAGGTTTACAACCGATTTTGATATCCACTTCAAAAAATACATGTTGAATAATGATAAGGTTCAATACTATTTCAGCCATTCAGCGACTGGTACAACTCGTAAAATTCTAGGACTTAATACCTTTTACAATCTTCCAATAGTGTTTCCACCAACAAAAAAGGAGCAGGAGCAAATAGGTCAATTTTTAAAGAATAAAACCTCAAGGATTGACCAAATCATCACAAACATTCAAACCCAGATAACCACCCTAAAAGAGCTTCGCAAAACGCTCATCAATGATGTGGTAACAGGTATAATAAAAGTAACTGCATAGATTATGAAAACAGAAATCATATCCTCCCTCACCAAGACTTTTGAAGACTATGCCAATACTACGGAAACAGGCGTGGAATTTTGGCTGGCAAGAAACCTGCAACACCTTCTTGGCTATTCCAAATGGGATAACTTCTTGAAGGTATTGAACAAGGCGAAAACAGCCTGCGAAACAAGTGGCAATGATATTGACGACCATTTTGCTGATGTCGGGAAAATGGTCTCTCTTGGTTCTGGTTCGCAAAGGGAAGTGCAGGACTTTATGCTCACAAGATACGCCTGTTACCTAATTGCCCAAAATGGCGATCCTAAGAAAGAGGCCATTGCCTTTGCCCAAAATTATTTTGCAGTTCAAACCCGAAAACTGGAACTTATAGAGCAACGGATAAAAGATTGGGAAAGACTGCAAGCCCGTACAAAGCTGTCCTTATCTGAGAAGGAATTGAGCGGCCTCATCTTTGAGCAAACCGGTAGCGATAAGAACTTCGCCATCATCAGAAGTAAAGGAGATACAGCCCTGTTTGGTGGCAAAACTACCCAGCAGATGAAAACCCGTTTAGGTGTGCCCGACAACAGACCTTTAGCTGATTTCCTTCCAACCATTACGATAAAGGCTAAAGACTTTGCAACGGAGATTACCATTTTCAACACAAAAGACAAGGAGCTGAATACCGAAGGTAAAATCTCTCAGGAACACATCATCAATAATCAATCCGTCCGCAAAATATTATTGGAAAGGCAAATTGTACCTGAAAACCTGCCAACCGAAGAAGACATCAAAAAATTGGAACGCAGGGTAAAATCAGAGGAAAAGAAATTGGGTAAAGGCCCAAAAGGATTGAATAGTAAAAAGAAATAGTCCGATGAAAGAATTAGACTTACAAGATAAATACCTCATTAACTTCCTGTGCGAGCGGCCTGATGGCCTTCGCTACAAGGAAGCTAAGGCAAACACCGTTTCTCCTCAATTCTTCATTATAGAGGACTTAAAGCAATTTATTTCAGAAACCGAATTGAATAAAAGCAACTACAAAAAGTTGCTCAGAAAGTTCCCAAGCGAAAAAGAACTATTGAATGAATTTACCCTGTTCCTTGACGAGAAGATAAAATCGTCTATGAATATGGCCATTTTCATAAACACAAATAAGTCAGTCACTTTTGAAGGTATAAAACTTCACTTGTTCTATCCAAGCGGCAGTGAGTTTGAGGAAGACAAGCTGTTTGACCAAAATATCTTTTCTGTAGTTCAGGAGCTTCCATACTCTTTCAAATTCGAAGGTAAGCAGTATTTCTCATTTCGGCCAGACCTTTCATTTTTTCTCAATGGCGTATTTTTAGGCTACAGCGAACTCAAAAGCAACTGGAACAATCAAACCTCAATAAAGAATGGGAGAAATAAGGTTGTAAAAGATTACCTCAATGCCTCTCAGGAATATTTGACCATTGCCGATAAAAATGACTTTTCACAGGCTATCCGCAGAGACTTTCTCAAAATCTTTGAAAAAGCCATTCATATCACCTCAACTGATATTGCTGAAACCTATGTCATTCGAAATATCTCCAACTACTTTGATGAAATCAAAGCCACGGTACTTAATGGTAGCTACGATTTTGAACAGTATGAAAAGAAAGCTTTGAAGGACTTTAAGCCTTATCCACTCCGCAATAAAGAAGCTTCAAAGACTGAAAGGTTTGAAGAAGTATTCAAAGCCCTATACGATAAGAAAATGATAGAAAAAGAAATCCTCTATTACAATTTCATTGAACGTGAGCTTATAAAAAAGGAAGGCAGCAAAACAAAAGAGTACAAGCACAATGATGGCAGACTGATAAGTCCGAGACCCAAGCAGAAATTCGGTACAGACAAGATCCTATCAAAAATCAATGAGTTTTTGATGCATGAAGATGAACCGGAATACTTCCTGAAAAAATTGGAAGCAGAGCTTCGGGCCAAAGGCATAGGCGAAGGGCAGATAAAAGAGTTGGTTGCCAAGCGTCAGAAATATCAAAACAACAAAACCATTTATTCCCTCTTGATGCAGTACGCAGCAGGATTTGGGAAAAGTAATATAATAGGCTGGACAGCACTACAGTTAAAAGACCTGCGAAAAGATGGTCAGTACGTATATGACAAAGTAATTTTGGTAGTGGACAGACTACAGCTTAGGGACCAGTTGGATTCCAAACTGCATAATATGAACATTCAAAAAGGGATGTTTATAGAAGCCACAGATAAAAAAAGTTTCATTACCGCCCTCAGCAGTGATAAACGCATTGTTGTTGTAAACCTACAAAAATTCGCTTCGGTAGACAATATTCTGGATGCTTCAGTTGTTAATAAGCTATCCAAAATGCGAATAGCATTTCTAATTGACGAAATCCACAGGAGCAACAGCGGTATTCAGCATGAAGAAATGATAAGCATTTTTGATGAACTTCAAAGTAGTTTCGACCAAAGCAAAGAATACCAACTCCAACAGAACAAAAAGAACCTGATTGTAGGATTTACTGCTACTCCAAGCGACCATACTTTAGCCCGTTTCGGAGAGTTCAACAAATATGCTGAATCCGAGAAAATTTGGATTCCATTCGATAGCTACACCATGCGGGAAGCTATTGAGGATGGCTATATCCTGAATCCCATCAAAGGGATTGTTCCGGTTTCCGCCAAAATGTACTTCGAAATACCGAACAATGACTTGGCAGGCTTTGAAGATGATTTAGGCTACGGATTTGAAGAAATACCGGAAGATACAAGTACAGGTATTGATGAGTATGGAAAAAAATACACAATCCGGAAAAAAAAAATATACCTCAAAACGCTAAGAATAGAAGCCATTTCCAAGTTCATTGTAGAACGGTTGGTTAGCTCCGTATATCACAACATCAGAGGTACAGCCAAAGCGATGCTGGCAGTTTCATCCATCCCTGCAGCCATCAAATACAAGGGCTTTATAGATAATTACTATGCAGAGCTGGTTAAAGAAAAGAAGTACGAACGCTTTGCGGAAGCACCAATCTATATATTTTATTCAGACAGTCAGGATCACAGAAATGCAAGCGGGTTAAATGGTGGTATCAGTGAAGAAAAAGTCCTTCAAAACTTTGCTATCAAAAAGAACGGCCTGATTATCGTTGTTGATATGCTCCAAACAGGTTTTGACGAGCCTAAGTTGCACACCCTCTTTCTTGATAAAGAAATCAGGGGTATCAATTCCATTCAAACCATTTCAAGGGTAAACAGAACCACCAAGTACAAGAATGATTGCAAAATTATTGACTTCTCATATAAGAACGTCAATGTAAAAAACATCAGAGCAGCTTTTGAACATTTTAGTAATGTAGTGGTTTCTGATTTTGACCCATTAGGCGATGAAGGAAAGTTGGCAGACCTGTACAAGGAATTAAATACCCATTCCATTTTCAAAATGCACTTCCCAAAGTTCAAGGCGTACTTTACATCAAACAGAGATGTAGCAATAATTGTCGGTATTGAGGATGTTTTAGATGAATATATTCGCAATCAGAAAGAGGAAGCCAAGAAAATCAAGGAAAAGGTATTAGGGTATTTCAAAATTCTCAACCTGATTGAGTTTGTAATAGACTTAGACCCTAAGTATAATGAAAAGCTCCCGTTGGATTTCTGGCGCAAATACAATATGCTTTACAATCAAATTAACATGCAGGATGAGATTATTGATGACGTAGAAATATATTTTGATAATCGTATTGGTATAGTTGCTCCAAAAGAACCAAAGGGGAATGAAAACAAACCTAAAAATCCGAACCCTACAAATCCTGAACAGCCAGACAAGTACAAATACAACATCCTAAAAGTCATTGAGAAACGCAATCAGGAAGAAGAAGCCATCGCAGAATTAATCGCCGACTTTGAAAGTAAAATAACCGCTCTGTTTGACTTCATAAAACAGGATGAAACAGGGCTGAGGTTAATTGCAAAAATCAGTGATGACGGATCTGCATTCTCACAGGATGAAATTTATTCCGATTTTTTTAAGTTGTACAGGAAATACACAATTCGCAATAAAGAATTAGGTGATTTCTTCTTGAGAGAAACAAAAGACAACATAAATCAAATATGCGATGATTTTGAACGAATACTATATAAACCTTTCTCAAATGATCAATCGATTGGGATGGCAGCAGAACCGGAATCTCATTATAAGAAAAGTTGATAAATATGAAATACACCCTCACTCCCAATCAAAGCGAGTGTTTGCTCTATATCCCCCAAAGTGGTGTTATTAAAGGGGAGGTGTTGTTTCAAGACAAAACCGTCTGGCTTACTCAAAAGGGCATGCATGAAAGGTTTGAAAAAGCTAAGTCCACAATATCCGATCAAATCAATATTGTATTTGAAGAAGGAGAGCTGAACGAAGAAGTGGTTGTTCGGGATTTCCGAACTACCTGTCAGCAGGGAGCTATTAAAGACAAAATGCAGGAAAATACCATAAAATATTACAACCTGGATGACATCATTTCCGTAGACAACCGAGTAAAGTGCCAAGGAAACACACAGTTCCGGAAAGTACAGAACAAAAATTATGAATCAGGCTTCGATAAGAAAGTCATGCGAATCACTAAAGAAGGAAAAACAAAGAATAATTGAACATGGCAAACCACTGTTTTAATATACTAACATTCAATCACCCCAGTGAGCAATTAACCTGCTACTTTACCGATAAGGAACAGGAAGGTACTACAAGGATCTATCATTCCCTGGTTCCAAAGGAAGTCATTGAAAAGTACGGTGAGCAGAAGCATTATTACACTTCTTTCACCCGGCAATTGGAAGGGCTCCTTCCGGTCAATAAACCAACATCTCCCCTCTATCAAACCATAACAAAAGAGGGAATTGAAAAATCCGTACAAGTTTTCAATTCAGCTTTTACTCCATCATTTCTCAAGCGGTTTTACAATGCGCAAATTCATAATCACTTCGAGTCTAAAGGCTTTTTGGTTAAACCCAACTTTGTCAGCGATACAGAAGTCTGGTTGAAAAGCGATATACAGGACAAAGAAGGAATATACAAAACTTTCGATCGTTACTCTTTGAAAGTCCAATTCAGGACAGTTTCTAAAAGCCTGGAATTATTGGTGTCATTTGAAGGAAAATCAAAGATTTTTAAAACTCCTGTCGAAGAACTTTTTGAAGAAGTTCCAATGATGGATTTCAACTGGGTAGTCTATGAAAAAGGCCTTCACCGTTATGATGATCTGCCGGAAGAAGGTAGACGGAATTATGACAAGGTTTATCCGGTTTGGAATTTCAAAATCCGGGATGCCTTGCATCAGGAAACAGAAGCACCCGATAAAACCAACAAATACAAGAAATTCAAAACAGCTATTGACAAATTTTACCTTGAACAGATAAATACAGACGAGTTCAAGTCAATTATACCAATATCGTCAACAGGGTTTATACCCGTAGATGAAGTCAATTTGGGTTCAATTCATGGATCCAGTAATAAACTTGTTTTTGGAAATCAAAAGATGCACCATGTTCCTTACTATGGAATCACCGAAAATGGCCCCTATGAATTAAGTCCATCGACAAGGATTCAATTTTTCTTTATACTCCATGAAGATGATCGAGAAGTGGCTGCTAAAATTCACAACTACTTTACAGGCAATCTCTATGGCTTTAGAGGCCTATCGCGGTTTATTCATACGCCATATCAGCCTAATAAAGAGCTTGCCATCTATTTCAAGAACAGGGAAAACCCCTTGCCGGAACTTTCCGAGCAAATCAACAACATGGACTTTGATACAGATGTTCAACACCTGGCTATCTATATCAGCCCAATAAGTAAATCCGTTCCTGACAAATCGCAGAGATTGGTTTACTTCAAATTGAAAGAACTTCTTCTCAAAAAAAGTATTTCCTCACAGGTTATTGACCCTGAAAAGGTCATAGACAACAAACAGTATCATTTCAGTTTACCAAACATAGCCATTGCCATTCTCGCTAAGCTTAATGGAACCCCATGGCGCTTGGACACCAAGCTAAAAAATGAATTGATTGTAGGCGTTGGTGCATTCAAACATACAGAAGTAGGCGTCCAGTATATAGGTAGTGCATTTAGCTTTACAAATACAGGAAAATTCAATCGCTTCGAGTGTTTTCAGAAAGACCAGACAAAAGAGTTGGCAGGTTCAATACTCCGTGCAGTTAAAGATTACGTGAACGTCAATTCAGGCATCAGAAGGCTGATTATTCATTTTTACAAAGAAATGAGTAGTGAGGAAGTAGAACCCATTGAAAGAGGCCTTAAACATTTGGACTTGAACATTCCGGTTTTTATTGTTACGATCAATAAAACGGAATCCACTGATATAGTTGCATTTGATTTAGATTGGAAAGATTTGATGCCGGTTAGTGGAACATTTATCAAATTAGGCTATAACAAATTTTTACTCTTCAACAATACCAGGTATTCAGAATCCGAATTTAACAACCATGATGGGTTTTCATTTCCGGTAAAACTTAAGATAACTTGCTCCGATCGGGAATTGGTTGAAGATTATAAAACTGTAAAGGAGCTTATTGATCAGGTGTATCAATTCAGTCGCATGTATTGGAAATCCGTCAGACAGCAAAATTTACCGGTCACAATCAAATATCCTGAAATGGTTGCAGAAATGCTTCCCTACTTTGAAGGCAACGAGATTCCGGATTATGGTAAAGACAACCTTTGGTTTTTATGAAGTTTATTAAAAATCCGGGTGAATTATCTTCCTGATACTACAACTAAAATACCCCAAGCGCAGGTTAAAAGGTGTTCGTCATTCACTCACTTTTGTTCCCTATAACATATCTGCAAGGCATTTGCTTGTTTGTCATCCTCGCGCAAGCGGGGAACTCATGCCGTTTAACGCCCCTACCCCATAAAAATACCTTGCATATACCGTTCATTTGCCGGTTATTTTCCGCGCTTCGCGCTCCATAACCGCCATTCACTTGTTATAGTTCACACGTTCGTTCATTCCTCACCCGCAGCTCTCCCATAGCCCCAAACCCAAGCGGTAGATGTCATATTTTTGTTGGGGCTATGACGCTGCTTCATATTTTTTGCTCGCCTGCGTGTCGCTCGGGCCTGATGGGTGTCACAGTTTTTGATTGCCTCCATTTTGTCTATTAAGTACTCCTTTCAGTCGCACCCAATAGCCAAACGCTCGCAAGAGTAAGGCTTTCATTTCACTCAACTATAAATCCATTCACCAAACAATTCCATAAAATTCCAATTTATGTTTCCCATCAAGCACATTCCATTGCGCAATGCGGTAGTTTTTACATCCGTCTCATCTCAATTTTCAATTATCACCGATTTTCAACCTCCACCTGAATTAGTTGATCAATCCCCAAAACTACACGCAATTGCTCCATTTCATTCTAAAAAACAAGTCGTTTCGTTCCATTCAAGCCTCACCCTTGCCTTTTCCCCTGGGCGTCAAAAACAGCGCCACCCGGCGTTTCACGTGGGCGCAGTCGGCACGCTCCGCATGCCTTCCTCTGCGCCACCCTCGCTCCGCTCGCTGGCGGCTCG
>CAWFJI010000012.1:0-78305 GCA_963816075.1 uncultured Flavobacteriaceae bacterium
TGATCATGATGATCATGCTGGCTGCTGCCGGTTTCATTATACTTTTTGCAAAAACAACCTCAGCACAGGTCGTAAAAGCCAGCCTGTTTTCATCAGCCGGATCGGCTACAATAGCTGTATTTGGTGTAGTCTGGATGAGTGCCACTTTTATGGACAACAATTATGAACTGATCAAAGAAACACTTGGTGAACTCGTTACTTCGTATCCCTGGTCATTTGCCATAGCCCTGTTTGTCATGAGTATTTTGCTTTTCAGTCAGGCCGCAACAACCAAGGCCCTGATGCCCCTGGGTCTGGCACTTGGATTGAGCCCTGCCTACCTGCTTGGCATCTTTCCTGCCGTGAACGGACACTTTTTTATTCCGGGTTATCCAACCCTGCTGACCGCCATACAATTCGACCGTACAGGTACCACCAAGATCGGGAAATATGTGCTGAACCACAGTTTTATGTTACCCGGACTCGTAACCACTTTTGTAGCGGTACTAGCCGGTTTATTAATTCAATCCATTCTTTTATAAAAGCTTTAAATTAAATCCCATGAAATTAAAATTTTCTTACAGACAAACACTTTTGATAGCTGCAATGCTGCTTGGCATCGCTTCGGTTTTTGGACAAAAAACAAGAACAGAACACGACTTGCTGGGGCCAAAAGAAATTCCCTTCGATGCCTATTACGGAGTGCAGACAGCCCGTGCACTGGAAAACTTTCAGATAAGCGGGGTGAACACCAATTTCTATCCTGATTATGTAAAGGCTTATGCCATGGTAAAACTGGCCGCTGCCCGTGCCAATTTTGATGTTGGCCGCATGAAGAAAGACAGACTTGATGCCATAGAAAAAGCTTGTAAAGCTGTGATTGATGGAAAATACCACGAACATTTTCTGACGGACCTTTACCAGGGTGGTGCCGGAACTTCGGCCAATATGAATGCGAATGAGGTTTTGGCCAATATAGGCCTGGAACTCAGTGGTCATAAAAAAGGTGAATACCAGTACCTGGAACCTCATGACGATCTGAATATGGGCCAGTCCACCAACGATGTGTATCCAACCGCCATTCACGTTGCCATACTTTTGCATAATGACAAGCTGGTAAAAGAAGCCAAAGCTTTGGCTGCAGCTTTTCACAAGAAAGGAGATCAGTACAGCAAAGTGCTCAAGATGGGTCGTACCGAAGGCCAGGATGCCGTGCCGATGACGGTAGGTCAGGAATTTCATGGTTTTGGACACCAGCTGGACGCTGCCATTGAAGCACTGGTCAAAACAGAAGCAGTATCTCTACGAAGAGAACATGGGTGCCACAGCCATTGGAACAGGGATTACCGCTTCTCCGGGTTATGCGGAAAAATGTGCTGTTCATCTGGCAAAAATTACCGGCAAACCGATGAAACTCAGTGCTGATCTGGTTGCTGCCACTTCCAGTATGCAAGGCTTTGTTATGTATTCCTCAGCTTTGAAAAACTTTGCGGTTACCTTGTCCAAGATCAGCAGCGATCTGATATTTCTGGCTTCAGGTCCGCGTGCAGGTATTTTTGAAATCAACCTTCCTGCCCTGCAGCCCGGATCTTCTATCATGCCGGGAAAAGTGAATCCGGTTATGCCTGAACTGATGAACCAGATCTGTTATAAAATTGTGGGTAATGATGCTACTGTTACCATTGCATCCCGTGATGGACTTCTTCAGCTCAATGCCTATGAGCCGGTCGTTGCTGTTGCCATTTTTGAATCTCAGGCCCTGCTCTTCAAAACCATGCCGATATTTAAAACCAAATGTATTGAAGGCATTACTGTGAATGAAGATATTTTGAAGCATTATATGGAACGAAGTGTAGGCACAGTTACAGCCCTGAATCCAATCTTAGGGTATGAAAAGACCACAGAACTCGCCAAGGAAGCACTGGAAACCAATAAAGGTATACTCGAACTGATCCGTGAGAAAAAATTGCTGACCGAAGATCAGATCAAAGATTTCATGGATCCGGTAAAAATGACGAGTCCTCAATAATTATTGAACTACAAAATTAATATTAAGCTTTAAAATTAAAAATTATGAAAACATTGAGATTAAATTTTAAGATTCTGCTTTCAGCGGTGTTACTCGCAGTAAGTGTAATGGGATTTGGACAAGCCAAACTCCCTAATGTGGTTATCCTTGCCACCGGTGGAACCATTGCTGGTGCCGGTGTGAGCTCAACAGGCTCAGCCTATACTTCCGGTCAGGTTAAAATTGAGGCCATGATTGATGCTGTTCCGAATATTCGAAAACTGGCCAACTTAAGAGGTGAACAGACAGCCAACGTGGGTTCACAGGACATGAGCGTTAAGGTTTGGCTCGACTTGGCAAACCGCATCAATGAACTATTGGCTACTCCTGATGTTGACGGTATTGTAATTACCCACGGTACAGACACGCAGGAAGAAACTGCCTATTTTCTGAATCTTACTGTAAAAAGTGATAAACCGGTCGTCCTGACAGGTTCTATGCGTCCGTCAACTGCTTTGAGTGCCGACGGCCCTCTGAATATGTATAATGCCGTTGCTCTTGCCGCTAATCCCAAAGCAAAAGGGTATGGTGTTATGGTGGTTATGAACGATGAGATCCATGCTGCCAAGGATGTTAGAAAGATGATTTCAACACCTGTTCATACTTTCCAGTCTCCTCAGGAAGGGTTGATTGGAACAGTCATTTTTGGTGATGTTTTATTTTTCGGTAAACCCAGCGGACTGCACACCACAAACAGTGAATTCTCAGTAAAAGGTATTACTTCATTGCCTCGCGTTGATATCGTTTATATGTGTGCTGATGCATCAGCTGATCTTATTGATATCATGGTAAAAGCCGGAGCAAAAGGAATCGTAATTGCCGGAGTTGGTGATGGCAACATGACAGCCGCAACCCTGGAAGCCGCAAAAAGAGCTACCAGTGCCGGTATTCCCGTAGTCAGAGCAACCAGAGTTCCAATAGGCGCGGTTTTGATCAATGGAGAGGTAGTTGATAAAGACTTCGGCACCATCTCCTCCGACGAGCTTAACCCTCAAAAAGCAAGGGTACTCCTGATGCTTGCTCTGAACAAAAAAAGGAGTAGAGAAGAATTGCAGCAGTTGTTTATTAATTATTGATTGTAATTTTAAATCATAAGATCATGAAAAAGGTGATATGCAGGTTTTACTTGTTATTACTTCTGTTTCTGCCTGGCCTTTTAATAGCTCAGAAAAAGGAGATGCAGGTTGGTGATACAACCTATTATAAAACGCTGATCCCTGAAGAGAAACAGGGTCTGCTCAAAAACATAAGCATGATTGCAAATATGCAATTTGCCTTGAGAAATGAATTTGTTGATGGTGAATATACGCAATCACGCTTCAGAAATGAACAATTCAGACTGGAGATCCGCGGACAGGTAACCAAACATGTTTATTTCCGTTTCAGGGATCGTTATACCCGGGCCCAGACTTCCGAGTCTGTTGATAATATCAGCCGCTCGGTTGACCTTGCCTACCTCAGATTTGATATCAATGACAAGTTTAGCATCTCGGCCGGTAAAATGTGTGCAGACTGGGGTGCCTGGGAGTTCGACTGGAATCCGATCGATATCTATGAATATTCGGATATCATCGAATACGCAGATAACTTTCTCACCGGAGTTGGATTCACTTACACACCCAGCAACCGAAATCAATGGACGTTCCAAATTCTGGATTCAAGAACCAAGTCCTTTGAAGAACTGTACGGAGAACAACCCAATTTTGAGGAGTCAAAAATACCCTTGGCCTTTGTGTCCAACTGGCGCGGAAACTTCTTCGATGGCAAGGTAAAGACGATCTGGTCTTACTCCTTGTTCAACGAAGCGGATAATGCCAATATGAATTATATCGCGCTTGGAAATGAGTTTAACTTTGGAAAATTCAGGTTTATCTATGATTTTAAATGGAGCGATGAGGACCTGGACAGAACCGGTATTGTGAGTGAAACGGTGCCTGACGATCTGTATCCTTATGCCTTGGCTGACACGGAATATATAGGCCATTGGACTCATTTTAAATACGTGATAAGTCCAAAAGTTCATCTTACACTGGTTGCCATGCTGGATATAGCCAACTGGAATAACAGTCAGAATGACCCTGAGAATTTAACAGGCGAAGAGCATATCAGGAATGCCTGGGGTTTTGTTCCGGCAGTTGAGTATTTTCCCTGGGCTGATTTAAACATCAAGTTTTTTGTCAATTATGTGGGAAGAAGTTATGATTATTCTTCTTACGCAAAAGAAAGATTTGGGGTTGATGATTATACAACCGGCAGATTTTGTATCGGTTTTATTTCCCCGCTGGGAATATTCTAATAAACATGTAATGAATTTAATTTTTCTAATACCCGGTGTAAACCACCGGGTAACTTATATTTAAGAATAAGCCTATGCACGATTATCCGGTAATCATTTTTGCAGCCCTGGTGCTGCTGTTATTCGGTCTTTTTTCCAAATTATCCGAGAAGTCCATGATCACAGGGCCCATGGTTTATATTTCCGTGGGTATACTCATGAGTTTTTTTATAGGTGAGGATTGGCGGGAGGGTATTACTGCGAGCTGGATAGAGCCTGTAGTACAGATCACCCTGATCCTGGTTCTGTTTCTCGATGCTTCCACCCTGGATAGGAAAGCATTGCGCCAAGACAGGCAATTGCCCTTGCGCCTGCTTTTTATCGGTTTGCCGATAACAATGGTATTTGGTGTTATTCTGGCGGTATTGATTTTCCCCGACATTGAGCTCTGGTGGTTGATACTTTTGGCAGTGATCCTTTCTCCTACCGATGCTGCACTGGGGCTGGCCGTAGTAACGAGCAAAATCGTACCCTTAAAGATCAGGCAGACGATCAATGTAGAGAGCGGGCTGAATGACGGCCTTGCCCTGCCACCCTTGTTGATCTGTATGGCAGTTCTCAGCGGCGTTTCGGCCGAAGAATCAGAGACTTCCTATTGGGTCATGTTCACTGTAAAACAATTCATCTACGGGCCCCTGATTGGAGGTCTTGTAGGCTGGGCAGGGGGATACCTGATCGATAAATTTTCCGGAAAAGCATGGATGAACCATACTTTTCAAAGTCTTTCTTCAGTTACCATCGCTCTGCTTTCCTTTGCTCTGGCAGAAATGGCCGGGGGTAACGGATTCATCGCCGCTTTCTTTGCCGGCATGTTTTTGGGAACAAAAACAGAGGCCATCAGGGAACGCATACATGAATATGGTGAAGCGACAAGCCAGGCTCTGATGGGTTTTATTTTTCTTTTACTCGGTTTGTTCGCAATACCACTGACTTTTCCGTATTGGACCACTTCTTCCCTGATTTATGCGCTGCTGAGCCTGACTGTCATTCGCATGCTGCCTGTGGCGCTCAGCCTGCTGGGTACAGGCCTGAGCTGGGGAACCATTGGGTTTATCGGTTGGTTTGGTCCAAGAGGCATTGCCTCTGTTTTATATATGTTTATGGTATTGATCGAATTCGGACCAAAAGGAATAGAACCGGTAATAGCTGTAATTACGCTGACTGTTTTCTTGAGTGTGTTTTTACACGGAATTACGGCTGTTCCGTTTTCAAAATTTTTTAAGAAAGAATAATTTTAAAAAATAGAGGATATGTTAAAAGATTCGGATAATAGCTTTTCAAAAAGCCGGCGAGCCATCATTTCCTTCGTGCTCTGTTTTTTTATAGCCCTTGGTTTAACCATACTGATCAAAGAACCGGCCTTTACCGATTCGCAGGTATATGTGCTCTTTCTCCTTTTTTTTGCCATCGGCCTTTGGTTAACGGAAGCCATCCCGGCCTTTTCTGTGAGCTTGTTTATCATCGCCTACCTGGTTTTTGCCCTGGGTAATCCTTTTTTTAATTCGGCACCTGAAAATATTGCCCCCTATGCCCAAACTTTTTCGAGCAGTGTGATCTGGCTGATGCTGGGCGGTTTTTTTCTTTCTTCGGCCATGACCAAAACAAAGCTCGATCAGGCGCTGTTTGGATTTACCCTGAAAGTATCGGGTTCAAAACCGAGAAGCCTGCTCATCGGTTTGATGGTAACCACCATGTTCGCCTCTATGTTTATGTCGAATACGGCCACTTCGGCTATGGTGATTGCCGCAGTAACACCCCTGATGGCTTCTCTGGGGAAAAATTCTCACATTTCTAAAGGACTTTTACTCGGTATCTCCATCGCTGCGACCACCGGAGGTATGGGAACTGTGATCGGGACTCCTTCCAATGCAATTGCTGTAGGGGTTCTTGAAAATGTTGGCATTCACATAGATTTTATGGAATGGATGAAGTTTGGTGTTCCGCTGGCCTTATTGCTTACAGCAATTGCCTGTGCTGTCGTCATGCTGGTTTATATGAAAGACAACACGCCCATTGCACTTGATTTTATGAATAAAGAGGTTGAAGTAACTTCAAAAAGGTTTATGATCCAGCGAAAAATAGTGGTAGTGGTCATCATAATAACGGTTGGTTTATGGCTCACCACCTCTCTGCACGGATTAACTGTGGGCTCTATCTGCGCTGTTCCTCTTGTAATACTTACTCTTACCCGTGTTTTGGAAGGTAAGGATGTTCAGCAGCTGCCCTGGGATACCCTGCTGCTCGTTGCCGGAGGACTTTCACTTGGTTTGGCCATGGAGAATACAGGTCTCTTGAGCTATTATGCGAACAAATTGCTGGTGATGGAGGTGAACAGCTACCTGCTGATCTTTATACTGGCCTATGCCACCATGCTCTTTTCCAATATAATGAGCAATACGGCTACGAGTACTGTAATGATTCCACTTGGCATAGCCATCCTTATCGCCTTAAAAGTAGAGATCACCCTGATCATAGCATTATCTGCTTCGACCGCCATGTTCTTACCTGTATCAACGCCGCCCAATGCCATTGCTTTCAGTACCGGCCTGGTAGAACAAAAAGACTTTAGGCTGGGAGGTATTCTGATTGGCCTGCTCGGCCCTTTGTTGATCATTCTTTGGGTGCTGTTAGTGAGTTAAGAATTGTATAGTTGTACAAGAAATTAAGTATTTTATGCCGTGGCTTTTGACCCTTAAAGCTGAGAAGCGTATAGAATAAAGTAGATTATTACTAAAAAAAATAGAATTTTTTAAAACAGATTAAAAATGAAAAAAGACAAAGGCTATGAACTAATTCGAAATCCCCGGGTCAATAAAGGAATGGCATTTACCAGAGAGGAGCGAAAGGCATTTGGACTGGAAGGATTAATGCCAAAAAAAATTGAAACGCTTGAACTTCAGGTGATGCGTGTAAAAAATCAACTGGAACAGATTGATATACCAATTTATAAATATGCTTTCCTAAACCAGTTGTTCGATTTTAACGAAACAGTTTTTTTTAAGACAATTTCCAGCGAACCGGCAAAATATTTACCCATTGTTTATACCCCGACAGTAGGCGAGGCCTGCGAAAAGTTTGGCCACATGTTCAGAAGGCCAAGGGGATTATTTATATCGATAGAAGATAAGGGCAGCATTAAAACTATTCTTCAAAACTGGCCGGTTAAGGATGTTCGTTTTGTAGTGGTAACCGATGGCGGGCGTATATTAGGCCTTGGGGACCTCGGAATTTGCGGAATGGGAATACCCATTGGTAAACTGGCCTTATATACAAGCTGCGCAGGTGTTCCACCGGAATGTACGCTACCCATAGTGCTTGATGTAGGCACGGATAACGAAAAGTTTTTAAATGATCCGCTATATCCCGGTTTAAAACGAAAGAGAACAGAAGGAAAAGAATACGATGATTTTATAGAGGAATTTGTTCGGGCAGTGAATGAGGTATTCCCGAAACTTTGCATTCAATGGGAAGATTTCAGGGGAGTGAATGCCATTCGCATATTGGACAAGTACCGGGATAAAATATGCACGTTTAACGATGATATTCAGGGTACGGCAGCAGTGGCTACCGCTGGTTTTATCTCGGTAAGCCGCATGCTCAAAAAGCCTTTCAAAGAACAGCGCTTTTTATTTTTGGGAGCAGGGGCTGCCGCCTTTGGCATCGCCGACATGCTGGCAGGTAAATTTCAAAAGGATGGCCTGAGCAGGGAGGAAGCCCTGAACAGGATCTGGATGTTCGATATAAATGGTCTACTCGTGAAATCCAGGAAAGATCTGGCAGCACACCAGTTGCCATTTGCCCATGAGCATGAGCCGTCAAGCGATTTTGCGGATGCAATACTCAAAATTAAACCCACAGCCATTGTTGGTGTAAGTACTGTTGGCGGCGCATTCAACGAGAAAGTAATCGAAAATATGAGCGCAGTGAATGAGCGTCCGGTAATTTTTCCTTATTCCAACCCGACTTCGCATTCTGAATGCACCGCAGAACAAGCCTATACCTGGAGCAAAGGCAGAGCCATTTTTGCCAGCGGAAGTCCGTTTGCTCCGGTAACATATAATGGGAACACTTTTACTCCTGGTCAGGGAAACAACGTATTTATTTTCCCCGCACTGGGTTTGGCGATCTATGCAACCGAGGCAAGCAGGGTTACCGATGCCATGTTGCTCGCAGCCGCAGAGGGCGTTGCAGAACAGGTTAGCCGGGAGGATTTTGAAAGGGGTTTGATTTACCCGCATGTCAATGATATTGCTGCAGTTTCACTGAATGTAGCAGTTAAAGTTGCAGAAGAGATCTTTAATAGTGAGCTGGCAGGTGTTAAAAGACCCAAAGACATCCTAAGTTTTCTTAAAAGCAAGATGTTTGTGCCTGTTTATTGAGTCGCGGGGTAGTCTTTTGCTCTTTTTATTACCTGATAAGTTTCAAAAAGCCAGAGCTGGTTAAAGAATTCAACTAATTAACAATTCAATTAAATTATTTCTTATTTTTAAACCAAATATTTAGAACAAAACATTATGAGAAACAAGATCTTTAAAGGTTTAGTATTGACAGTAATATGGGTATCTCTATTTGCTTGTACACCTAAGCAGGAAGAACCTGTGGCTGTTGTTATAGACAAAGAACAAATAAAAAAAGAAATCCAGGCCAGGGAAGATGAATTCTCGGAGGTCTACAATTCCGGAAAGATCAAAGAAATTGGATATTATGGAGAGGATGCAACCGTATTTCACCAAAACAGTGCACCTCTTGTTGGTAAGGCTGCCATTGTTGCATTTCTGGAAGAAGATCTGGTATCAAATACCAATACAATTTCTTTTAAAACGAATGAGGTTTTTGTCTCGAGTTGATGGTGTTCAGGTACTCGAGGTAGGCAGTTACAAAGTGACTGATTCTGTAAATGTACCCATAAATACCGGAAATTATATGTGTTATTTTGAGAAAAGAGACGGTAAATATGTGTGTATAAGGGAAATGAGTTCTTCAGATATGCCCTTGGAGTAAGCGCATACCTGTAACATAAATAAAGAGGCTGTCCTGAATTTGATTCGGACAGCCTCTTTTGTTTTATCGGACACTTTTCAAAATGTCATTCCGATACCCCCGACCCCGAGTACTCGGGGCGCGGTGAGAAATCCCAGTCCTATTTCTTAACAGAATGTTGAAAATTATACTTTCTTCCTGTATTTATCGCCTTCTTCCTCCTCCGCCTCTGCTCATGCCGCCGCCACCTCTGCTTCCTGCAGAACTCATGGAACGGGAGGCTCCCGCAGAAGAAGACCGGCTGCTATAAGAACTGGATTGCCGTGCCGAAGATGAAGTTGTAGCTCGCGAAGAAGAACTGTATGAATTTGATGGTGTTGTTGAGGGCCGTGTTGATGCAGATGTCCCTTTCGATGGTGTAGTTGATGGACGCGTTGATGCAGAAGTCCCTTTAGAAGGTGTGGTTGATGCGCGAGTTGTTTCCTTGGTTCCCGCAGATGCCCTTCCTGATTCCTGGGTTCCTGCAGTTTGTTTTGCAGAAGCCTTATCAGTCGACTGTCGATTTTCCTGGTTCTGATTTCTGCTATCCTGATTTTGATTTCTGTTTTCCTGATTCTGATCTCTGTTTTCATTGCGATCGTCATAATTATCCTGACGGTCGTCATACATATCATTACGATCATCCCAATAGTCATCATAGCGGTCATACCTGTTATCCCAGTAAATGGCTCTGGCAACAGGCCTGAAGGGTCTGTAATAGGGAGGATAATAGCCGTAATAATAGGGCGGATAGTAAGGCACATAAGCAGGTGAGTACACGTATTGTACTACCGGTACAGTTTCTACAATTACAACAGTGGTGGTTGTTGCAGGTACAGTCTCTGTAACGGGATCAGCTCCGGTATATGCTGGGTTTGGTGTTGTTCCGGGTGTTTTTTTTGTTCTGGGTTTAACAACATAATTGTCGCCGTATAATTTTTTATCCCCGATGATCTTGAGATCGACTTTCTGGTCCTTGTCTTTGGTCAGGTGAATAACGGCAACTTCCTGAGTTTTTGATTCACTCACCGGATCCTGAAGTATAAACTTAAAATTTTCTCCTTCTTTTTTAGTCTCAACTTTGATGAAATCGACCTTATCGTCTTTATTTAGGTCGAGATTGTTGATCCCCGTTTTTTCATCGTTCAATGATTTTTCAAAATCCTCGATGGTCTTTGAGTTTACAAAAAGATCCATAACAGATTGTAAATCTAGATCGTCTCCTGGTAAACCGGATAATTTGGGTTCTTTTTCAGTTTGAGAAAAAATGGGCATCGCAATGAGGCTGATCAATACGATTAAAATTTTAGTACTCCTTTTCATGATATATAAATCTTTGATAAAGATAAAAAAAAAGTCCTGAATATTATAAAAATGCGTACCAATGTGCTTTTTGAAAAGAAATACACACTAGCTGTAAAACCTAATTCACAACAAGAAAAACTCCCGGATACGAAAAAAAGGTGTAGTTTTAAAAATCTAAATATTTCTACTATGATGCATGCGTTTTTATGGGGTCTACTGGCTACGTCCAGTCTGGTTTTGGGAGGTCTGATAGCTTCCAGATTTGCTTTGGGTAAAAAAACACTGGGTTGGATTATGGCTTTTGGTGCCGGTGCGCTGATTTCAGCTGTTGCCTATGAACTCACCTATGAGGCGGTGAGCATGTCCAAAGGAAGTGGTTTTCCGGCTTTTGGTTTTTTCGCCGGTGCCTTTACTTTTTTCTTCAGTGATATGCTCATAGAAAAAATAGGTGTTAAGAAACGGAAGAATATGGACGTGGCACACAAATCCAATCTCGTCGTCCCCATGGTGCTGGCTATTATTCTTGACGGAATACCGGAATCGATAGTCATTGGTTTGGGAATTTATGAGCATGGCACGGTGAGTATGGCCATGCTCGTAGCTGTTTTTATTTCCAACCTCCCTGAAGCCATTGCCAGCACTACCGGTATGAAAGCCGGCGGCTGGAGCAAAATGAGAATTATTCTCTTTTGGTTGGCCATAGCACTGATCTGCGCTTTGGCTTCTGTGGCCGGTTACCGGTTCTTTAGCGGAGCCTCTGAGGAATGGTTGTCTTTCATTCTCGCCTTCGCAGGGGGAGCCATCCTGATGATGCTTGCCAATACAATGATCCCTGAATCCTATGAACACGGAAAAAAACTGGCAGGCGTTTTTACAGTGCTCGGCTTCGCCGTTTCTGTATGTGTGGTTATCCTGGAAAATCTTTGACAAGAATGCGTGATAAAGCCTGAGAATCCGTCAACCTTTTTAAAGAGTTGCGGATCCTCATTTTTCACTTCCCGTAGATTTAAAATAATTACAGGGCTTCAGGAATATTCTTTTAAATTATGTTGTAAATTTGAGTAAACAAAAGCGGATTGGTTATGAAATATTACCTGTTTTCGCTGATTACCTTTTTCTTGGTGAGCCTGCTTCCTGCGCAGAATGACGTGAAAGGCTCTATCGAGTTGGTAGAAAATTTTGGCGATACAGTGCGTTTTGTCAAGAAGGAAAAAAACAAAATACTACCTATAGCCCTACCAATAACCGAGCCTGCAATTGGATACGGTTTGATCGGTGGCATGCTGTATTTCATCCCAAAAAAGAACAGTAAACATACGGCCGATATGGCTGCGGCAGTCGCAGGGATTACCTCTAACGGTACCTGGCTGGCAGGCGGAGGGTATCTCGGCCACTGGAAACAGGACAAGCTGAAATACTCCGGTTTTGCCGGATATGGCCATATCAATCTGGATTATTATGGCTTTGGGGGAAAGCCTATTTCCTTTAGTCAGGATGCGGCTTTCCTGATGCAGCAACTCAAATTTCAAATAAGCGACAGCAACTATTATATAGGTGGACGCTTACAGATTTCAAAGATTACAATTAGCAATGAAAACGAAATTTTTAAGCCCAACGAATTGTGGAACAATGGGCTGGGTTTGATCGCAGAATATGACAACCTCAATAACTTTCTGTCACCCACAAAAGGCTTAAAAGTACATGCCGGTTACGATCAGTTTCCGGAATTTATGGGTGGAAAAACAGATTGGGGGCGGTTTGAACTTTATTCGCATTGGTATATCGATGCCGGTGACAAATGGATACCTGCATTTCGGTTTGAATTTTTATCGGCTACCGGCGACCCTCCTTTTTATGCATATCCCTATATCAGGTTAAGGGGTATCCCTGCTCTGAGATATCAGGCAGAATCAACGATACTTGTTGAAACAGAGCAGTTGTACAATTTTTCACCTCGCTGGGGTGTCGTGGGCTTTACCGGAATTGGTTCGACCCTGAGTTCGGTAGAAAAAGACATAAACAATGAAGTAGTCTGGAACGCCGGGGCAGGCATTCGGTTTATGGCCCTGAAAAGTATGGGGGTTAAGGTGGGAACTGATATAGCCCGCGGACCCGAAGAATGGGCTTTTTATGTGAGTGTTGGTTCAGCCTGGTAATGTGGTTATTTATGTCCGGCAGTAACTTGCCTGCAGGCATACTATCTCCAACCTTCATGACTGTCTGCTTCCTCTCATCTTCCTGCTTCCTTTCATTTTATTTCCTGTTTACTTCCATGCTGTTTCCATCAAACTTGCAGGGGGGGTGCTATGAAATTCATAGACATTCATGACGTATGGTGGACGTTGATACGACGCATCTATTAAGCATCTATACCGGAGCTATTAGGGAGCAATCCCGGATGATGCAATTTGACCAAAGGAAACAGGAGGTCAAGTTAAAAGGCAAAAGTAAAAAGTAAAAAGTAAATTTTGACAAAAGGAATCAGGAGAACAAGTTAAAAGTTAAAAGTAAAAAGTAAAAAGTAAATTGAGAAAAGGGAATCAGGAATCCAAGTAAAAAGGCAAAAGTAAAAAGCTCAAAAATTCATAACTCATCATTCATAACTCATCACTTTAAAACTTTATCCTTTGTCCTTGCCTGCGTTAGCAGGTTCTCCGTCTTACTAAGCCTTGATTTTGATCGCAGCACTTTTTTATTTGAGGCCGGGTTTTGGAATCCGAATAGCTGTTTTTCACTATTAACTTCTTCCCTGTTTCACTGTTCACCGTCTAACCGGACAACTTTTGCCTTTTGCCTTTTGCCTTTTTACTTTTTACTTGAACTTTGTCCTTTATCCTTTATCCTTTGTCCTTTGTCCTTTATCCTTTATCCTTGTTTCAAACCACCGCAGTTTTCGTTTTTTGACTTAAAAACGCTTTGGGTGTAAGGCCGGTTTGTTGTTTAAAAGCGCTGTAAAATTGTGACTTGGAACTAAAGCCAGCCATTTGCCCTATGGCTTCAATGGTAAGGTTTTTATTGTTGGGGCGGGTTAGCAGGTCTTTGACTTCCTCTACCCTGAAATGGTTTAGATACTCACTAATACTTTGATTTGTTTTCTCATTGATGGTCTGTGATAAGTGCTGGTGACTCACGTGTAGCTGCTCAGCCATATCTTTAACCGACAGATCCGGGTTTAAATAGGGTTTGCCTGAACTGCTCAGGTATGAATTCAATGAAGTGAGTATGGTGTCTTTTTCCTGGTCAGTCAAAGTGGAGTAATGGTATTTTATTTTTTTATCTTCCTTTTTGGGCGTATAGCCATAAAGTAAGGAAGGGAAAAAGATCAGCGAAAAGGTTGTTGCATACAGGAAGAACGCAATCATCGATTTTGAAAAAATATACGAATCTCCAAACAATTGCTTTCCTGTTATATTGTCTAGAGCAACCATTGAAATTAAAAGGCCCTGTCCCAGAAAAAAGAAGTAAAACCAGTTAATAAAACGATTTTGATCGCTTGATCGGTTTTTGCGACGGTTTATTGATAAAAATATGGCGATTTGTAGACTAAAATACAATACGGCACTGATACCTTTTGTGAAATAATGAATGGGCATCGTCAGGCTGTCATGCTGGCCGTAGTATTGTGTGTAATATGCAATTTTAGCTTCATTACTACTCAGATAAAATGGGAAAAATTCAAACAGATTGATCATAAATGGCAATAAATGCAGCAAATGAATTGCCCTGAATCTAAAGCCGGGCTTAAAAGTAGCCAGGGTATAAAAATAGCAGGCAGGGCCTATCAGGTAATCAAAGGGACTGTCCATGCGCATGAGAATAGGCAGATGCACCACCTTGCCGGAATACATCAGCGTGCCAATAAATAAGCTGGTT
Organism: uncultured Flavobacteriaceae bacterium; assembly: GCA_963816075.1. GTDB lineage: Bacteria > Bacteroidota > Bacteroidia > Flavobacteriales > Flavobacteriaceae > Namhaeicola. The sequence goes on from CAWFJI010000012.1 coordinate 14,580, forward strand.
GCGGATACAATTAAGACGAATGCCAGACCGATTTTTACAAAGGACCTGCCTTTTGAGAAGCGAATCACCACCAGGGAAACGGTCCATGATAAAATGACTGCCAGGTAATTTGCAAGCTCTGGAAAGGATAAGGTCATTGGCTTTCAGAATTTGTCCGAAGGTACAAAATTGTCCTGAAATATATTTGCGGACAAATATCAGGAACTCAAATAATTTTTTAAAGCACTGTTATATAATGCGTTACATTTTTTTGTTGATATTTTTATTTTTTTTGAACGCAAGCAACAAAATGCAGTAATCGAACAGGGCCTCTGATTATTTATATTTGCGGGAAATGACTGCTTCAGTCCATACAAACCCCAGGTTTTAGAAAAAAATATTCCTTTTAAGGATATCAAATATACCCATAGTAATAAACCAAAATCAGAACCAAACCCAAACCCAAACCCAAACCAATTTCTTAAAAGTCAGATCTATGTTAAAAAATTTAGTATTTCTTGTTTTGTTGTCCATGTTGTTTGGACTGGCAGGTTGTAATAAGAGTCAAAGCGGGGAAGAAAGTGCAGAAGCTACAAGGCCAGTGAGTGAGGCATCCGCTGATGGATCAGTACTTCCGTTTCCAGAGCCTGCTAAGCTGCAAGTACCTATGGGGAATCGATTTTTGAAAGTGAGCACAAACGCAGGCAAGCGATTAACCATTTACCGGCCGATGCCCCAAATATCTTGATTGTCTTGATGGATGATGTTGGATTTGGAACTGCTTCTACTTTTGGCGGCGAGATCAACACACCAACCTTGTCAAGAGTTTACAATGAAGGCATTGCCTACAATGAATTTCACACCACAGCCATTTGTTCCCCTACAAGAGCTTCTTTGCTTACAGGGAGAAACCATACCCGGGTTGGGAATGGAACCATTGCAGAAAGAGCGGTGGACTGGGATGGCTATACCGGAATTATTCCCAAAGAGGCTGCTACAGTTGCTGAAGTATTAAAAAATTATGGTTATAACACTTCAGCCTTTGGTAAGTGGCACAACACACCGGCCAACCAGACCTCGGCAGCCGGACCTTTTGAATACTGGCCAGTGAATTATGGTTTCCAGCATTTCTACGGCTTTCTGGGTGGCGAAACGAGCCAGTGGGAACCTGCCCTTATCAATGATTTTACACCGGTACAGGCCCCTCACAGTGAAACCTATCATCTGAGTGCCGATCTCGCGGATAAAGCCGTTGAGTGGTTACAGAACCAACAGGCGTATGCGGCCGATAAACCTTTTCTTGTGTATTTCGCTCCCGGAGCAGGACATGGCCCTCACCATATTTTTACCGAATGGGCTGATAAGTACAAAGGCAAATTCAATGAAGGCTGGGATGCTTACCGCGAACGTGTTTTTAAAAGACAAAAGGAAATGGGCTGGATTCCGGCCAATGCTCAATTAACTTCCCGAGATAAGACCATGCCAGGTTGGGATGACATTCCGGAGAATGAAAGGGCCTTTCAAACCCGGTTGATGGAAGTATTTGCGGATTTCGTGGAGCATGCTGACGTTCAGGTAGGTAGGGTGTTCGACCAGATAGAGGCCATGGGCAAAAAGGACAATACCATAGTAATTTATATTTGGGGCGACAACGGCAGAAGTGCGGAAGGACAGAATGGAAGCATCAGTGAATTGCTTGCCCAAAATGGAATACCGAATACCATTGAACAACAAATGGCTGCACTTGATAAGATAGGCGGACTGAAACAGCTGGGCTTAAAGATCACTGAAAACATGTACCATGCCGGATGGGCATGGGCGGGAAATACGCCTTTTAAGCACACCAAATTGGTTGCCTCCCATTTTGGCGGTACCCGCAACCCCATGGTGATCAGCTGGCCAAAAGGTATAAAAGCAGATAAAACACCAAGATCGCAGTTTCACCATGTAAATGATATTGTTCCAACGCTATTTATGTAATTCGGAATTAAAGCACCTAAAATGGTAAATGGTTTTGAGCAAATGAAAATAGATGGTATTAGTATGAAATATACTTTTGCTGATGGCAAAGCAACTCCGGCTGCCAAAACGCAGTTCTTTGATAATAACGGCAGCAGGGGTATCTATAAAGATGGTTGGTATGCAAGTACCTTCGGCCCGCTCTACCCATGGCTGCCGGCTCACCTGGTTTGGATAAATGGAGGCCTGAAAACGATGTTTGGGAGTTGTACAACCTGAATGAAGACTTCACCCAGTTTAACGATTTGGCGGCTAAAAACCCTGACAAACTGAAGGAACTTCAGGCTGCATACATGGTCGAGGCAAAAGACAACAAAGACCTGCCTATTGGCGCAGGTATTTGGTTGCGCCTTCATCCTGAAGATGTGATCACCTCACCGTATCGCAGTTGGACATTTAGCCAGCAAACCAGACGCATGCCCGAGTTTTCGGCGCCCGGACTTGGCAAGACCAATAATAAAGTTGTTCTGGATGTGGACCTGCCGGCCAATGCCAATGGCGTATTGTATGCCCTGGGTGGATCTGGTGGTGGTCTTACCTGTTTTATGGAAAACGGAAAACTTACCTATGAATACAACATGTTCCTGATAGAGAATTACAGTGCTACTACCGATAAAATTGCACCGGGAAGACACACGATTGAGATAGTGACAAAAATGGAAAAACCGGGTGCACCTGCTACAGTGACCATTTCAATTGATGGTAAACAGGCTGCCGTATGCAATGTGGGCCGCACAGTTCCGGCAGCATTCAGTGCAACTGAAACTTTTGATGTTGGCATTGATATGGGGTCATCTGTTTCACTGAAGTACCATAACAAAACACCCTTTAGTTTCAATGGAAAAATTTACAGTGTGAAGGTGGATTTGTTATAATTGCTAAAGGCGTAGCGCGGAAACAATCATAAATTCAAGTATTAACCAAATAAAATAATAATATGAAAAAACTGATTCAATTCATTGTATTGATTTTACTCATTTCTGCTTGCGGAAAGAAGGGGGATGAGTCAAGTGTTGCTGCAGGTGACCAAACCGGTACCTCTGATACCTTTGGTGATGTATTGCCATTTCCGCCTGTACCTTCAGGCTCTGTGGCCGGACTGACCATGGAGGAATCAACCTATAAAAAACGGGAAGTTCCCAATTATTTGCCGGAAGGAGCACCGAACATACTCATTATTTTAATGGATGATGTTGGGCCGGGTACTCCTTCTACTTATGGAGGTGAGGTCAATACGCCCACGCTGAGCCGTGTGGCTGATATGGGCATATCTTACAACCGTTTTCATTCCACTGCCATGTGTTCACCTACCCGGGCGGCATTGCTAACCGGCCGCAATCACACCTTTGTAGGAAATGGCCAGATTTCGGCAATTTCGAATGATTTTGACGGTTTCAGTGGTACCATTCCAAAAACATCTGCCACCGTGGCCGAAGTACTTAAAAACTATGGATACAATACGGCTGCATTTGGAAAATGGCATAACACACCAGAAGAACAGATCACCAACAAAGGTCCTTTTGACTATTGGCCAACAGGTTATGGATTTGAATATTTTTATGGATTTTTGGCTGGGGAAGCATCTCAATATGAGCCAACCCTTACACGCAATACCACCCAGGTGATCATGCACCCCAAAAAAGGGTACCATTTATCTGAAGACCTGGCCGATGATGCGATCACTTGGCTTCGTGAACAAAAGGCCTATGCGCCTGAAAAACCGTTTTTAATGTATTGGGCTCCGGGAGCATCACATGGTCCGCATCAGGTGCCAAAAGAATGGGCTGATAAGTATAAAGGCAAATTTGATGATGGATGGGATGCGTATCGCGAGCGGGTGTACAAAAGAGCATTAGAAAAAGGCTGGATACCCAAAAACACAAAACTGACTCCACGGCCTGAATCCCTGGCTTCATGGGAATCTATTCCTGAGTCCGAAAGACCTTTTCAGAGACGTCTAATGGAAGTGTGGGCAGGATTTACGGAACATGCGGACTATCATGCTGGCAGGGTTATCGACGAGATCGAGCAGCAGGGAGAATTGGACAATACGCTTATCTTTTACATCTGGGGGGATAATGGTTCTTCATCTGAAGGCTTGAATGGCACCATTAGTGAACAACTGGCTCAGAATGGCATACCAACGACCATAACACAACATATCGACGCACTCAATGAATTTGGCGGCCTCGATGAACTTGGTGGACCAAAAACGGATAATATGTTCCATGCAGGATGGGCCTGGGCTGGCAGTACGCCTTATCAGGGAACCAAACTCATGGGTTCTTATTTTGGTGGTGTACGTCAGCCTATGGCGGTTTCATGGCCAAAACGTATAAAGGCTGATCCAACTCCAAGGCCTCAGTTCCACCACGTTATTGATATTGTGCCAACGATTTATGAACTGGTAAAAATCAAAACACCTAAAGTAGTGAATTGCTTTCAGCAGGATCCTATCCACGGTGTGAGCATGGTCTATACTTTTGATGATGCGAAAGCCAAAGGTACCCGTAAAACACAGTTTTTCGATATTATGGCCAGTCGTGGTATTTACAGTGACGGATGGTTTGCCAGTGCACCGGGTCCGCGAGAACCCTGGGTGAGTGGTATTCCAAAAGGAATTAAGGAATGGTCTCCCCTTACTGATAAATGGGAACTATACAACCTCGAAGAAGATTGGAGTCAGGCAACTGATCTCGCTGCTAAAAATCCTGAGAAATTGGAAGAACTGAAGGCACTCTTTATCGAGGAATCCAAGAAAAACAAGAATATGCCTATTGGTGGCGGTATGTGGTCTACAGCTATGTTCCACCCTGAAGATGCACCTGCACCCACGGCCACCTCCTGGTCTTTTGATTATCCGATAACCAGAATGCCTGAATCTGCTGCGCCAAAACTTGGAAAGAACAGCAGTCTGGTAACCATGGAAGTTGATGTACCTGCGAATGCGAATGGTGTTTTGTACGCCTTAGCCGGTTTTTCCGGAGGTGTTACCTGTTATGTGAAGAACGGTATTCTTTGTTATGAGTTTAACTTGTTTGAGGTTCAAAGAACAAAGGTTAAATCTAAAGGCAAATTGCCTACGGGTAAACAAAAAATTGAAGTTGAGTCTAAACTGGTTAAAGGAATTGGTGGACCGATGGATATTATCTTGAGAGTGAATGGTGAAGTAGTTGGACAAGGCCAGGTGCCTGCAGCGATGTCACTCCATTTTACATCCAATGCTACTTTTGATATAGGAACCGACCTTGATTCGCCTGTTGCGCTTGATTATTACGACCAGGCACCTTTTGCCTATAATGGTAAAATAGGTAAAACAACCATAGCATACCTTAAATAGTGAATAACAATACCGTATAGGATTCTTCCGATACGGTATTGTTTTGATATAAAAAAAATAAACAGAAATAATAACTTAAAAATAAGAACCTATTTAAATCAATTACAATGAAACAATTAACCAAACCTTTATTATTGATTCTTCTATTTATCAGTGTACAAACATCTTATGCCCAGCTGGCAAGCATCATTCCGAAACCGGATCTTATGAATACCCTGGATGATGTTGCCGATCTCGGTTTTTCTGATGACCAGACCAAAGCCTTAAAAAAGCAAAATGAAAGCTTTGCCAATGATCTTTTTAACATAGTCGATGGTGATAAATCAGAAGATGATAAGAAACTGGCTCTAGGAAATCTGAAAAAGGAAAATGAAAAAAGTCTGACCAACATACTGGGTATTGATGGCTTTAAAAAATATAAGAAAAAAATGAAAAAAACGCTGAGACCGTATAAAAGAAAAATGAAACTTATAAAGTTTGCTCTCTGATTTTAGCTTGTCTTAATAGTAACTATATTGATTTTTAAATAATAATCTGCCTTTCTATGAATAGATATTTAATTCTGCTGTTTTCTTTGGCTTTGTTTTTTAGGGCACATGCCCAGGAGGAAACCAACATCAGTTTGGATACAACCTATACTGATAACGAGGTTACCTTGCTGGAACGAAATACCCTTACCGGTACCTGGGGCGGCTTGCGAACCAATTTAAAAGAACATGGATTTATTTTTAAATCCAGTTTGACAAGTTTCTATCAGGGCATGGTAAGCGGGGAAGGCAATAATGACTTTGAATTTGGAAGTAAGTTTGGATTCACTACAATAATCAACGGAGAAAAGATCGGTCTTTGGAAAGGATTTTTTGCCATTGCCAGAATGGAGTACAACATGGGTCAAACTGTAAATGGCCGTGGTGGAACTTTGCTTCCTGTAAATACAGCACTGGCTTATCCCGGTATGGAAGGCGCAGACCGCTGGGACATGAATATTTATTTGATTCAGTTTTTATCAAAAACAGACAAGATCGTTTTGGGTAAGATCAATAACATTGACCTGAGCAATTTCTCGACTTTTGGAGGCGGACTTGGCATAAAGAATTTTTATAACAACGCCCTGGTCAGCCCGCCCAATGCGATCACCGTGCCTTATGTTTTTGGAGCTTATTATATGTCGGGTAACGAGAAAAGGGACATCACCCTGGGAATTTACGATTCAAACAGCCGGGTTAATAAAATAGGCTTTGAGGATCTCTTTTCTGATGGCGTCACTTTTTTTGCATCAGCCGATCTTATCACCCATTTCTTTGACAAAAAGGGAAAACAAGGAATATTGGGAGCATACAGCACCAAAGATGTGAGAAGTACAGATGACATCGAAGATTTTTTCCCTCCGACGGGAAATTATATCGGTGAAGAAAGCAATCGCTGGGTGCTAACCTACTTTTTTGAACAAACCCTGTACCAAAACCCTGAAAATGCCAAACAATCTTTTGGACTGTTTGGACAGCTGGGTGTAACCGATGGTGAAGGATCTATCAGTGATAACTATTTTTTACTGGGTATGGGTGGTAATCCACCATTTGCCAAAAGACCAAAAGACAACTGGGGAATGGGTTATTTCAATTATTCATTTTCTGATGGTGTAAGCGAACTGAGCATTCCTCCAATGGCAGGTTCATTCCCGGGTTTCCGGATGAATAGCGGGGAATCAGGATTTGAATTCTTTTATGAAGCACATCTGACAAATTGGTTCTCCCTTGGAGCAGATTATCAATATATTTCTTCGGGGATTGAAAAAGCCATGGGTATAGAGAACAGCGGTGTGAGCTTCCTTGGATTCAGAAGCATGATCAGATTTTAAAAGTGCTTCGGTGACCAAAATTATCTTCATTTTTCTTATTCTTCTGTCATTTGCAATGAATGGTCAGGAGTCAGGGGGTGACGATGTCAGGAATGCCGCGCAAAATGCGACCAACCCCCTGGCCTTTGTAACGAAATTGCAAATTCAGCCCAATTATACTTTTAAGGACAATGGCGGAGACCAACTGATATTGATCAGCAGAATCATTCAGCCCTCTAAAAGTATCGGCTTGCCCTTTATAAAAAGTAAAGATCCCGAAAAAGTTTATTCAATTTACCGCCTGGAAGTACCGGTAATCAGCCAAACCTTTCCCGAAGAGGATTTTGATGCAACCGGTTTATCAGATATTTTTTTGGTGGATGTAATTGCCTTTAAAACCAAAATTGGTCTGCTGGGCATTGGTCCGTCGCTGATTATTCCAACCGCAAGTTCCGATTACCTCGGCGGAGGCAAATGGAGTGCAGGCGCAGCAGGAGTGGTTATGACAAGGGCCTTCGGTCTTTCTCTGGGATTGTTGGGACAACAATATTTTTCTTTTGCGGGTGATTCTGACAGGCCGGACCAGAATTATATGCTTTTTCAACCCATAGTCAACAAAATCCTTTCAAAAGGAGTTTTTTTAAACTTTTCTCCGATCATGAAATTTGATTGGGAAAACAGTGATTATAGCATACCTCTGGGAGTTAATATAGGCAAGGCTTTTGCGAAGAATTTATCTATGTTCATTGGCGGAGAATATGTTGTGAGCGGCGATGCACAGGGTGATTTCACCCTCAGGCTGAATATCAACACGATGTTTTCACCGGCAGGAAACTAAAAGAAGGGTAACTTTATCCTTTATCCTTTGTCCTTTATCCTTTGTCCTTGCCTTTGGGGCCGGTTTTTTACTTCAACATCGTTAATTCCCCTCGCTGGAGGGGTGGCACGCAGTGCCGGGGTGGTTTGGAATGATGCTGTTTCAAAGGATGTTACCCGAAGTTTGCAACTTCGGATTCTCTCGCTTCTTTTTTCCATTGATGAAAAAAGAAGCAAAAAAATCTAGGCTGCAAATAAAAAAGCACTTCGCCCTTCATCAAGGCTAAGTGCGGCGGAGTGATCTTCTCATAGCCAATCGAAGCTTCTCCGTCTTACTAAGCCTTGATTTTGATCGCAGCACTTTTTTCTTTGAGGCCAGGTTTTGAAACCGTATTACTATTGGTTTAGCTGTCATTCCCGCGGAAGCGGGAATCTGTTGACGCTTCACGAATTAATGTAAAAAATGGTATTGTATTTCCGGTAACTCCCTAAGTAAATCAAATGTTGATATCTGGTAATCAATTTTTTAACGTAAAACACACCCCTAACCCCTCTCGAGAGGGGAACCAAATCCAATTCATCACTCAACACTCAACACTCATAAATCATTTCTCTCCTTCGTAAAACCACCTAACCGTATAACCGCATAACTTTTGCCTTTATCCTTTGTCCTTTATCCTTTGTACTTCCCTTTGAGGCCAGGGTTTAATTACTTATAATTGCACACTTAAAGCTCCCCTCCTTTTTTTAAGGAGGGGTGGCACGTAGTGACAGGGTGGTTAACATTTTAAATCTTATTTTGAGAAACACACCTCTAACCCCTCTCGCGAGGGGAATCCAAATCCTAATTCATCACTCAGACACTCAACACTCATAAATCATTTCTCTCCTTCGTAACCACCTAACCGCATAACCACACAACTTTTGCCTTTTACCTTTTTACTTTTTACTTGAACTTTGTCCTTGTTTCTCAAAGAGTTAATCCTGCTACTTCAGCCCGAGGATAAGTTTTATCAGATTCAGTTTGCTTTTGGTACGTGGTCCGTATTTCAGGTTGGGTTCCAGCCAGGTTGGTTTTTCCAGTATGCTTTTGTAGTGTGTAAATGCTTTAAAACCGCTTAAGCCATGGTAAGCACCGATACCGCTGTCGCCGACACCTCCAAAGGGCAGGTGGCTGTTGGTGATGTGCATGACGCTGTCATTTACACAGCCACCACCAAAAGAAATTTCACTGAGTATCTTTTCTTTTGTCGCTTTATCTAAAGTATAAACGTAGCAGGACAAGGGTTTGGCCCCCTTTTTCACCTGGGCGATGGCCTCATCGAGATGGGTATAGCTGATCACCGGCAATATGGGTCCGAAAATTTCTTCTTCCATGACCTTGTCCTCAAAAGTGATATCCGTTAAAAGCGTCGGCGCAAAATACCGGCTCCCCGGCTCGTAATTTCCGCCAAGATAAACTTTTTCTGCAGGAATCATTTGTGCCAGTCGCTGCATATTTTTTTCATTGATGATCTGGACATAATTTTCGTTCTCAAAAGAGTATTTTGATTTTTCTATTTCCTCTTTGGCCAACCTGAGAAACTCATTTTTAACCGAAGCATGAACAAGCACGTAATCCGGTGCAATACAGGTTTGTCCGGCATTCAGAAATTTTGACCAGATCAGTCTTTTCGTGCTGACGGGCAGGTCGCACTTTTCGGTAATGAATGCGGGACTTTTGCCTCCTAGTTCCAAAGTTACCGGTGTTAAATGCTTTGCTGCGGCCTGATAAACAATTTTACCGACCGGAACACTGCCGGTAAAGAAGATCTTATCGAATTTTTGTTCCAGCAATTCTGTTGTTTCTTTGATCCCGCCTTCAACTACCAGAAAAAATTCCGGATCAAAATGGGTATTGATCAATTGTAGCCAGAACCCGACTGGTATTTGCCGGGATTTCACTTGGCTTTAATACTACGGTATTTCCTGCAGCAATAGCTGCGATTGCCGGGGCAAGCGATAGCTGATAAGGGTAATTCCAGGCCCCTATGATCAGCGAAACACCGAGGGGCTCCGGAACGATATAACTTTTTGCAGGCAGGTTGAGGAGGTTGGTACTTACGTTTTTTACTTTAGCCCAATTTTTTACCTTGTTGATGGCTTCATTGAGGTCATGGAAGATCATGGCATGCTCCGAAATATAGCACTCGAAGGCAGATTTCTTAAAGTCGGCATAAATGGCCTCATCCATCAATTGGGTATTTTCTTCCAGAATTTTTTTCAGCTTTTTTAATTGCCGGATCCTGAAATCAATATTCTTTGTGGTATTGCTGTTAAAAAAAGCACGCTGTCTGTTTATGTGTTCCTTCATTTAAAATAGGCTAATATTTTATAATTTTTTTGGTAGCACTGGAACCATTGTCAAAATACAGTTTTATAAAGTAGGTATTGGGTTTTAAGTGCTTAATATCAATGCTGTTTGTTGCCGGATCCAAATCTTTTTTGCTGACCATTTTTCTGCCGATGAGGTCATAGATTTCATAGGAACTGAGGGGTATGTTGCTGTTCTGTATCTTGATGTTCGATTGGATGGGATTTGGGTACAACATGATGGTATTTTCCAGGCTGGGGTCGTTTACGGCCAGTGCCTGGCTTGAAGCAGTCCAGTTTGCTGCCTGACTGTTATCGGCATTTAAATCCTTGATTTCCAGATGGGGCCCGCTGCCATCAGCTTCAACCGGCCAGGGTGCCGTATCGGAATATTCTACATAATCGATGGTATTGCCAAAGGCGTCGGCCAGCACGAGTTTCTGAGATGAATTAGACAGGTTTCTGGTAAATTGTCCGAAGGGAGCCCAGCCATAAAAAGCCTGAAAAGTAGCGGCATTACTTGCGAGAAATATTTCCTGGCCGGCCGAAATCGTTGTATTGGGGGGAAACTGAAATGAAATTCCCAGTGCCTGAAAGTATATGCCCGTCAAGTCAAAGTTCTGATTGCTTTTATTGGTAATGGAGATATATTCCAGGTCATTGCTTTCTTTATCCTGCTCCTTTATGGGGTTGTAATGGATTTTAGTTATGACCAGTTGAGGCAGAGCCGGATTGGCACAAGCCTGAAAATCATTCAGCCTGTTGTTCATCCAGCTGATTCTGGTTTGCAGCCATCCTTTCATTTGATCAACATTGTTTTGCAAATTGCCGACCGTATTCCAACGGGTGTTTTCTCTGACCGCAGCTTCAGAAATCAGGCTGGCGATGCCATCTATTTTTCCGGATATCACATTGTAGTTAAGGGCTTGGTTTGTTGAGGTTACTTCCTTCCATCTTTTTGTGAGATAGCACTTAAATTTGGGATTGTTGTAGAGGTCCTTCCAGTATTTTGGTCCGGTATTGTCTCCGTTGTCAAACTGCCACACATCCGTATGGCTTCTGTCGAATCCCCACATAAAAAGATCATTTCCAAAAGTCAGATTGAAATCCCAAACAGGACCAGCCCTTAATTTGCCGGCTCTGTCCTTATGGTAAAATGTGCTGAACTGGTAGGCATCCACGTTGGAGGAGATCTCGCTGATGATCATAAAATCTACAAAGCTCGGTACATCAATAATTGTTGGATAACCATTGATGATCGATTCATTTTGTGCGGACATCATTTTTCCGAAGGAATCGAACTGGGTATAGATATAGTTATTCTGATCGCTTGTTACATCGGCAGGTTTGGGGCTTTCATGAATAAAATCAACATTACCTCCTGTATAGGAAGGCATGGTCCAGGCAACAGGGTCGCCACCTGTGGTTTTATCACTTTTCGTGATATAACCTCCAGTAAGCTCAGGATTGGCATTGTCTGTCTTGGCCATCTTCAAAATATTGATCCTGTCGCTGTTGATCTTTAATTTCTCCATGAATACATAAAGACCCTTGTAGTCGCCGTTCACCACCACTTCGCAATATTCCCCCCGGGCCGAATAGTTATTCAAATCTCTTGATAGCTCATACGAGAGGTAATCTCTCATCAGGGCAGCGTCGAAGGCCAGGGAATTCAATACCCAGTCATTTTCTTTTGGCATGCCTAAAATACTAACATTGTTGTTGCTGGTATTGTCATTTTTCAGGGTAGTTAAGCCATATGGTTTTTTTGGCAAAGCCTGTGATGAAGATCCTCTTAATTCTATGCCGATCCGTCCGTCGTAATTCAGGTATTCAGGTGTGTTGATGTCAGTCAGGTAATTTCTTGAGCCATCAGGATGATAAATGATCTTCATCGAAGCCAATACTTTGGGGTCATCAGGGATTTCAATGGGCAGGCCGGTATTTGGGTCCTTGTCGGTGGTAATGATCACAATGGGAAGGTTGCTGTCTGTAAAGGTCTGTGCAATTGCAGAAAGTGACAGGGAGAACAGTACAATGAAAAATATTTTTATTTTCATGATATGGGAATAGAAAATGATTCTTGATTCATAGCGCATGGCATTTGGGTATTTGTTTGGAGCAGCACAAAAAAACATGCAAGCGAAGTTACGCAATTACAATAATAATTATTTCATTTATCGGGTGAAAGATTGTGATTCAGACGGCCTGATCAGAAAGGTAGCACTCATTTTATCCGGTTATCCGGCTTGTTTTCTTTATTACCTTTAATTTGGTATTTTTGAGGGTATTTGTTGTATTAAGACTAATCCTGATGCGATCAATTAAAGAGGATCACAATGAGTCTGGGATTTGGACCTCAGTTTTGATGATATTACTGTGATATACAACAAAAGATCAAATAAAAATTTTACTTATGGCTAACGATAAAAACAGTAAAAAAAAGGCAGATAAACAATTCCGACAGAAATTCTTAAGCGCTTTTCTGCAACTGTTGCGGGTAACATCTCCTATTTGGGGTGTACTTGTGGTGTTTATCGCCCTTCTGGGGCTGGTATTTTCCTTGATCGAAAAGATCAGGATTTTTGAAGGTATTTATCACGCCTTCATCACTGCCCTGACAATTGGTTATGGTGATATAACGGCACATACGCGCCTGGGTATGGCCATTTCCGTTCTAATAGGTATAATTGGTATGGTAACCAGCGGGATCATTGTAGCACTGGCATTTCAGGCCGTGAAAATTGCTTATGAAAGTAATTATGGCAAAGATCTGAATAAATACTTTGATACGGATAAAAATTAAAAATTCTATTGGGCAATCAGCTGACCCGGTTTGTGATTTTGGAGGGTAAAAAGTCATCATTTACTTGCAAGGAGATTACAATGTATCTTCTTTTTTAAGCAATTCTTTCGCTCCTTCCAATGCGGAATTGATGTTGTCATGAATATTGTGTTTGCCAAGCAAAGTGTAGAGATCTGCTTTTAACAGTTCAAGTTTTACGTTATGATTTGCCCCTGAAATAAGGATGGAGGTACCTCTTGATGTTATTTGGTGGCAGATTTCTTTTAATCTGTTGATTCCCAGTAGCATCAATAAAAGGCACATGACGCATCCTCAGGATCAAAATTTTGGGTTGTTCGTGCAGGTCTGAAATTATTTCCTGAAATTTTTGAGAAGCGCCAAAAAAGAGTGGACCGTTGATTTCGTATAGAACAACTCCTTTTGGTATTTCTGATAATTCTTCTTCGAATAAAGGGATTCCTCTTTCATCATTGGTTTTGAAAATATTTGCCGTACCCGTAATGGAAGTCGCCTCACTCATTCTTTTCATAAACATAAAGCTGGATAAGATCATTCCCACTTCTATCGCGATGATCAGGTCAAAAAATACGGTTAGGAAAAAAGTTGTGAGCAAAACAATAACATCCATGCGGTTGCTTTTTAAAAGTGCATAAAAATGATGCCATTCCCCCATGTGCCAGGAAACAACGATCAGTATTCCGGCAAGACATGAAAGCGGAATGAGTTTGGCTATTGGAGCAAACAAAAGCATGATTAAGAGAAGGATCACGGCATGAATAATTCCTGCAATGGGAGTCCTTCCGCCATTTTTGATGTTGGTAGCTGTTCTGGCGATGGCTCCCGTGGCCGGTATTCCACCAAAAATACTCGAAAATATGTTGGCGGTACCCTGGGCGAGCAGTTCCACGTTTGAGCGGTGCCTGCCACCGATCATACCATCAGCAACTACTGCAGAGAGCAGTGATTCAATAGCCCCGAGCAGGGCGATGGCAATAGCCGGTTGTATGAGTGCCTGTATGGTGGCAAAATCAACCCTGGGTATCACCGGCAGGGAGATGTGGTTTGGAATTTCGCCAAATTTGGATTCGATGGTATCTACAGGCAGATCGAAAAAATAAACAACAAAGGTACTTAGCGCAATGGCTGCGATAGATCCCGGAATTTTTTTGCTTAGCCTGTGAAAATTTAGTGCGATCACTATCGTTGAAATTCCAATGGCGACGGCTGTCCAGTTAAGCGCGGTGAAATTTCCGGCGTAAGCCTTCCATTTTTCAATAAAATCTGCAGGGAGCGAATCTATTGGCAAACCAAAAAGGTCCTTGACCTGGGAAGAAAAGATGATAATGGCTATGCCGCTGGTAAAACCAACGATAAGCGGGTAAGGTATGAATTTCAAATAATTTCCGAGTTTGGCAAGGCCCATACCAATTATGATAAAACCGGCCATTAAGGTGGCTATGGTTAGTCCGCCAACCCCGTGTTCCTGTACAATGGCATACACAATAACGATAAAGGCACCGGTGGGTCCGCCTATCTGTACACGGCTACCACCCAAAGCTGAAATGATCAGACCGGCGATAATGGCTGTGATCAATCCTTTTTCAGGAGATACTCCGGATGCAATGGCAAAAGCAATGGCGAGAGGTAAGGCTACAATTCCTACAATGATTCCGGCAAGGATATCTTTTTCAATTTGTTTTTTAGAAATACCGGCTTTGAGAAGTGAAAAAAGCTTTGGGGTAAATTGGTCTTTCATTTATATAAGTTATCAACCCCGGATCCAGTGATCAGGTCGGAGAAACAAATGTAAAATTAATTGCAGGATTTTGTTAAAAGAATTACAAAAATATCCGCTGAGCAAATCATTTTACAAGGGATAAAAATAATTATTGACTTAGTACCAGTTCAGGTTTGATTAGTTCCTTACCTGTTTCGATGGCTTTTTCGTTTTCCGGTATCATTGCGTGATGACGCGCGGGAAGAGACTTTTCGAGCCCTTTGTGTATGTATTCCATGCTCAGGATGGGTTTGATCTTCAAAAAGCCACCGAGTACGATCATATTAAATACTTTTGAGAGGCCTAATTTGGCAGCTTTTTCGGCTGCCTCGATCTTGTAAATATTGATATCCCTGCGCACGGGAAACCGGGTGATGCCGTTGGGATCATAGATCAATAAGCCGCCTTTTTTTACTGCGTGTTCAAATTTGTCCAGCGACTGCTGGTTGAGTATGATCGCTGTGTCGTATTGGTGTAAAATCGGGGAACTGACCCGTTCATCGCTGATGATCACGGTTACGTTGGCAGTTCCACCGCGCATTTCAGGGCCATAAGAGGGCATCCAGCTCACTTCTTTGTTTTGCATTACGCCCGAATAGGCAAGTATTTTACCCATGGAAAGTACCCCTTGTCCGCCAAATCCGGCTATGATGATTTCTTCAGTCATTTTTTTAAAACTTTGCGATTCAGATCACTGTTCATTCTGTTTTACTTATCACTGTTCACTTTAATATCTCCTAAAGGGTAGTAGGGAAGCATGTTTTCCACCATCCAGTCAATGGACTGGCAGGGTGTCATCTTCCATCCGGAATTACAATTCGAAACGATTTCAACAAAGGACAGGCCTTTATTGAGCTTTTGGTTTTCAAAAGCCTTACGGACAGCCTTTTTCGCTTTGCGAACGGCACCTGGGGTATGTACTGCCTGACGGGTAACATAGATCGTGCCCGGAAGTTGTGCCACGAGTTCTGTCATTTTTAAAGGGTTTCCCATAGCATGTACGTCCCGCCCGAAGGGAGAGGTACTCGACCGCATACCCGGCAGGGTGGTTGGGGCCATTTGCCCGCCAGTCATACCATAAATACCGTTATTTACAAAAATGATCGTAATGTTTTCGCCCCGGTTACAGGCATGTATGGTTTCACCGGCTCCTATTGCGGCGAGATCCCCGTCACCCTGGTAAGTGAAGACGAATTTATCCGGGAATAGTCTTTTTATGGCGGTAGCTACTGCCGGTGCCCTTCCATGTGCCGCCTGCTGAATATCAATGTCCATAAAGTCATAGGCCAAAACGGAGCATCCTACCGGTGCTACACCTATGGTTTCGGACTGGATATCCATTTCTTCAAGTACTTCCATGATCACCCGGTGCGCTGTTCCATGGCCGCAGCCGGGACAATAGCTCAATGCTTTTGGAGTGAGCAGGCCGGTCCGCTTATAGACTAAGTTTTCCTCTTTTACTATTTCGGGATTTGATACGAATTCTGCCATGTTTAACCTTTAATGATTTGTAATTTCAACGCTTCCACTACTTCAGACGGTGTGTGTATCATGCCTCCGTACCGTCCGAAATGGGATATTTTAACCCTGCCTTCTGCAGCCAGCTGCACATCTTCTATCATTTGTCCTGCACTCATTTCAACGCAAAGTATTCCTTTAACCTGTGTTGCCAGTTCTTTTATTGTTTTTTTCGGAAAAGGGAATAAGGTGATCAGGCGCATCAAACCCACTTTAATTCCTTCTTCACGAGCCAGCTGCATAGCCTTTTGGCAGATCCTGGCGCTGGTGCCATAGGCCACAAAAATATAATCGGCATCATCGCAGTTTAATTTTTCAAAGCGAATTTCGTTTTCTTCGATCAGTTTGTATTTTTCCTGTAGCTTGTGGTTGTGTTCTTCCATTTTATGCGGGTCGAGATCCAGGGATGTAATCACATTCCGCTCGCGGTCTTTGGGTTTGCCTACCGTGGCCCAGGGCGTATTTTTTTTGATTTCCTCCAGGGTAAAGCGTGGCTTTTGTTCGTCGAGATTTACTTTTTCCATCATTTGCCCGATGGCTCCATCAGACAGGATGAGTACCGGATTTCGGTATTTAAAGGCCAGGTCAAAGCCAAGGCTGGCAAAATCTGCCATTTCCTGAACGGAAGCAGGAGCGAGCACGATCAGTTTGTAGTCACCATGTCCGCCACCCTTGGTGCTCTGAAAATAATCAGCCTGCGCAGGCTGGATGGTACCAAGACCCGGGCCGCCACGGGCTACATTCAAGATCAGGCAGGGAAGTTCGGCACCTGCGATATAAGAAATACCTTCCTGTTTTAAACTTATCCCGGGACTGGAAGAGGAGGTAAGCACGCGTTTTCCGCAGGCAGCTCCACCATAAACCATATTGATGGCCGCAATTTCGCTTTCGGCCTGCAGGGTCACCATACCTGTGCGTACTTCTGTTCTTTCGGCCATCAGGTATTCCATGACTTCAGACTGAGGGGTTATCGGATAACCAAAATAACCATCGGCACCAGCCCTGATCACCGCCTCGGCAAAAGCCTCATTTCCTTTCATCAATTGCAATTCTCTCATGCTTTTGTGCGTTTTTAGTCATTAAATTTTTTTCTGTAAACGGTTATTGCCCCATCCGGACAAACTACTGCACAATTGGTGCATCCGGTACAGGCATCCGTTACCGGTATTGCGAAATGGTAACCTTTTCTGTTCACTTGTTCGGTCATGACAATAACCGCTTCCTGGCAAACAGGAATACATATTTCGCAGCCTTTACATCTTTCAATATCTACTACAATCTCTCCTTTTGTTTTTGACATCTTAGCAAATTATTGTTTTGAATTCAGTATTATTTAGTATTTGAAAAGTAAATATTTAAACATAATTCTCAGTTTATATTTTTGCATTATATTCAATCAAACTTAAAAAAGAGGATATTTATTATGAAAAACATATTAAATACAACCTTTTATTGAATCTTATATAAACACTATAAAGTTAGAACAAATAATTTTATTCTGTTATGACTTTTGTCATCAAAATATTTTTTGGGAAGTAATACAAATAAGCCCTTTAAAAAACTGTTTTCAAAGCCTTTTTTCTAACGAGATCAGGGGCATGTTGTTTGCGACAAATTCGAGATCTGTTTTATCATATCCGGCAGATTCATATAAGCCAATGTTATCAAAACTGTTCTTTGCCGTGAATAGGATAAATTTGTTTAGATCGGGAAATACCTTTATGGATTTGGCCTCTATATCACACAATAATTTTCTTCCGATGCCCCTCTTATGAAATTCCGGTCTTACCACCAGTTTCGAAATGGTACAAATGCCATTTTTGCATGAGCTGCGCACAGAACCAACAATAGTACCGTCAAGTTTTGCGGTCAATACCAAGGAATTGTTAAATTCATTGGCCAACTCCTCAAGGCTTTGATTTAATCCCGGGATTTCATAATTGTGATGCCTTTCGGCTTCTTTAATAAAAGCTGATTTTTGTACCTCAAGTATGTTTTCAAGATCTGCTTCAGTTGCGCTTTCTATACAAATGTTTTCAGTAACAGTTTTCATAACACAATTTTTTTAGTGACAATTTATTTTTGGGAACATCATTAATAATCCCGGTAAAACAGTGAACTATTGACCGGACTTATTAATAGCCATTAAGTTACAAAAAAAATTGAATGTTGTCTGCTTTTTCTTTTATGATTTCTTGCTGAATCCTGAACGAATTGCTTCACCCTGGATAGTCGGGCTCATTTGGTATTTAGCCAGTTTAATATGGCTTCCTGTTTGACTTGCATTTAGTCATTTATTATTCCTCCACTTTGGTCGATCAATTCCAGGCGTTTTACCGTGCTGTTCTTGTCAAGGACAGTACCTGGTGAGAGTACTGCATTGGCTCCTATTTTGCTCCCGTCACCTACCAGAGAACCGAATTTTTCTGTATTGGTTTGAATAATTTCCTGCTTGTAATAGACGGAGATCGACTTATTTTGCCTTTCGTTGTAATGATTGGCACAAACAGATCCCGCTTCAAAATTGACCCGGCTTCCGATGATACTGTTTCCGATATAGTTAAAATGAGCTATCGCTGAGTTGGAAAAAATCAGGCTCTGTTTGATCTCACAAGCCGGCCCGATTTTTACCTCTTTACCCAGATAAATGGGTCCTCTGAGATAAGCATGGGCAGAAATAATACAATTTTCGGAAATGATGACAGGGCCTTTTAAAACAACGCCCTGTTCTATAATGGCAGTTTTGTGAATGGCAATTCCATTGTGGATTTTGAATTCGGAGTTGAGTCTTTTCTGCAGCTCTTCAATAATCACTGATAACTCATTGATCAGCACCCAGGGCTCCAAAGTGGCCTGTTGAGCAAAAACCAGGGAAAACTGTTCTATAAACTCGCTGATCCGGATCATTTTTTTCTGTTTAAATCATTTTCTAAAACACCCTTATTCTGTCTTGTCGCTGATATCTGCCAAAGAAGTGATCTTGACCTCATTCAGTTTAAAATCTCTGGTGTATTTATCATTGATCTTCAATACCTTTTGTTCACCGGGCAACAGATCAAAATAATTGTCGCTGAAGGCATTGACCGAATTGGGTAGTTCCAGCCATATAAATCTGGCCAGTTTGTCTGTACTAACCGCGATGTGATCGTCATCAACTTTGCTAAGTTGAATGTTAGCTTTTGGCAGGATAACCTGTTTGGGCTTTTCAAAGAAGAAACTGTTTCGGCATAATTCCTTGTTGTTCTGCAACAGCTTTATGCTGATAAAGGTCTTAGTTCTGTCAATATTTTTAGTCCAATCTGCCTCAGCCAAGGAATACACTACGGTACTGGTATTGGATGGAACAACAATCGTTTTTTCTTCTTTACGCAGGACCTTACCCTCAAAATCCATCAGGGAGATCTGCAGGAGTGCAGGTGAGTTTTCGAACAGGTCTGAGACAGTATAAATTTTTATAGCATCTCCTTCGCGGAAGGGAGATACGAGCACCGGCTCGAAAGCTTTTTTAGCCATATACTGCTGTGCTTTCCAGCGACCGTAATAATCTATGCTGCTCCAGCTTGCCACGGGCCAGCAATCATCAATCTGCCAAAAAAGCGTTCCCATGCAGAAAGGCATGGCCCGGCGGTGGGCTTCAATGGCCATTTTTATACCTTCCGACTGCAGTAGCTGTCCCACATACAGGAAATCCTCAAATTTCGCCGGTACTGTGAACATGTCTTTCATATAATGGGCTATTGTTGTATTGCCTATTGAAGAACGCTGGTGTGCTTTCATTACCTCAGATTCTATGTCGTAGTCCGCAGGAAGGGCATACTGTTCAACCGTTGCCAGTTCGGGAAAAGACTGAAAACCATATTCACTCATAAAGGGTGAGATATTATCATTGAATTTTTCAAACGGATCTTTTCCCCACCAAACGCCCCAATAGTGGGCATCCCCACTTCTTTTATCGGTAATATATTTGGTGGTGTAATTGATGGCATTCGGTGAACTGGACCAGTAGAACCTGTCATCATCATAAGCTTTTACTGCTGCGGGCAGAATTCTGTTAAAGATCTCGTCATAGGTGTCAATGGTCTTTTTATAATCAGCATCCGTGCGCCAGTTTGGCGTTAACTGGTTCCAGAAATTCTGGTTCATAAAGCCGGCAATCTCATTATTACCACACCATAAAGCTATTGAGGGATGGTTGCGCAGGCGTTTGATATTGTCAACCGCCTCTTCGTAAATGTTGTTCATCAGATCGTCATAAGGGGGATACATGGAACAGGCAAACATAAAATCCTGCCAGACCAAAAGTCCCTTTTCATCGCAGAGCTCATAGAAAATATCATTTTCATAAATGCCTCCTCCCCAAACACGGATCATATTCATATTGCTCTCTGCGGCTGAACCCAGAATGTGTTCGTAGCGGTCATTGCCTACACGCGGCAGGAAACTGTCCTGAGGAATGTAATTCGCACCTTTCATAAAAACAGGCTTGCCGTTTACCTTAAAATAAAAAGACTTCCCTTCGGAATCGCTTTCTTCCACAACTTCTATGTTGCGAAAGCCGATTTTCTGTTCCTTGGTGGCCAGAGGCGCTTTACCTTCTGCGATCTCCAGCTTGAATTTATAGAGTTTTTGTTTGCCCATCCCGTTGGGCCACCAAAGTTCTATTTGATCCATACTGAATCGGGTCTTGACTTCCCTGATCCCTTTTGAAACCCATACATCTTTTGAAACAAGAGGAACAGGGTTGTTTTCTGCGTACAACCTGAGTTGTTTTACTCCTTCACCCGTACTGTTCATGGTGGCAGAAACTTCAATTTCCGCCTTGTTGTCAGCCAGACTTAATTGCTTGATATATAGATCCTCTATATTGATTTTGTTCCAGGCATTCAGATAAATCGGACGCCAGATACCTGAGGTAACAAACCGCGGGCCCCAGTCCCAGCCAAAATGATAACCTGCTTTGCGGCTGTACACGCTCACCCGCTGATCGCTCTGATCGTTGTTGCTCACAGGAATGGTGTAACCCAGACTGTTGTATTGCGGCATGACGTAATTGATGGGGGAATGGAACAGGATCCTCAACTCATTTTTACCGGGTACCAAATACTTTTTCACATCGGTCTTCCAGGTGCGGAACATGTTGTTTGCCACCAGAACTTTCTGCTCATTTATAAATACATCTGCATAGGTGTCCAGTCCGTCAAAGACAATTTCAATTACCTCCCTGCTCAGCGTTTCTTTGGTAAGGTCAAAAATGGTTTTGTATTCCCAGTCTTCCTTGTCTATCCATTGCAATTCCTTTTCATTGGTTCTGTAGAAAGGTTCAGCTATTTTTTTGTTTGCGAGCAGATCTGTATGAACGGTTCCCGGTACGGTTGCGGGAAGCCATTCTGTATCGCCACTTTTTCGAAAACTCCAGGACTGTTTTGTTAGATCTGTTTTTTGGGCTTTCAGGTCTGAAATATCAATGAACAATGCCATAATAATAAGGAACAGGGATTCTTTTGCAACCATTTTTCTGCGATTATAAGATACCATAAAATTAACATTTAATTTGAACAGCGCAGGTTTTGGTATTGAAAAGTTTGAACCGATTTTGTGATCAGAACAGTCAGGTTTTTTTATGGAAATGGGTTGTATCTACCGGAAAAAGATAATTGATCAAAGTATAATTTTAACCGGGTAAAAAAGATGTCACACAAAAGTTTTTGGATCGGGAAAAACAAAAGAATAGGTTAGTTCTCTGATCATTTTTTCCGAAGAGATAATCCTGTTTTCAGTTTTCTCAGGGATTGCAGGATCTAATTCGTTTCCGGTCTGATAGGTATAAACATCCCCCTTGGCGGGATGAAGGGGGGCAACTACATTGTATATTTTACCTTTTAGATCCAGGCTGATCATTTTTTCAATGACCCGGCAGATATCATGGTAGTGAATATGATTTACCGCCTCATACCGGCCCGCTTCCTTGTAGTATTTGTAGAACACCCGGTCCTGACCCATCAGACCTCCCAGTCTTAAAATGTTGAGCTCCGGAATTTTTTCCAAAAAGAGCTTTTCAATGGCGAACAGCGTATTGTCAAGCTGGTCCTCAGGGAATGTATCTTCGTCAATATAATGCTTTACCTGGGGATAGATTCCCGTGGAGCTCATTAAGAAAATTTGCTTTTTGTTATTCCCCAAAAATGACAGGACGTTTTGGAACAAGATTGTTTGCGATTCTGCATCTTTTGATCTTGACATCGGAATACTAATAATGACCACGTCCATCTGGTCAAAGGCTGTTTGCGCCAGCAGGTTTTCTGCTTTGTGGTCCTGTGAAAGGTCGCCGGAGAACATGACACGGAAGGAATTATATCCTTTCTGTTTCATCAGTTCTGTTTTTTCGTTGGAGGTATTGGTGGTAGCTACCCAATAATTCAGACCCCTGAAATGACTGGCTAGCTGCTGCCCCAACCAACCGCAGCCAACAATTCCTATTTTTTTTTGATCTTCCAAATCTTTTGCAAATGAGCGCTATTTTAAGCTATTTACATTTGTGCAAGTTAACAAAAACCTGTTTACATTATATGCCTTGCATGGAAGGGATCCAAGTTTTAGTACCCTTTTTTTAAATGAGATTTTTTTCTTAACTTAGAGGGATGTTCTGAAAATCAGGTCGTTTTTTCAAATCCTTAAAATCGTTTGTTATGAATATCGCTTTAAACAAATCGGTTGATGATTACCTGCACTCCCTCGAAAAGGTAATAGAAAAAAGAAAATTATGGAAGTCTGTAACCTGCCCGCTTATAACGCGTACACTGAAAGAGATCAGGGAGAATTACAATATAGGCTGGTGTATACAGGAACTGGACTGGCTGCTCACCAACAAGGCGGTAAATCTCACTTTTGAATCCTTTCCTCCTGTCTTATCCGAAAAACTGACGGATTTGCACGATTTCGAATTTTTAAAAGGAGCAGCGCTTGTTTTTTCTCAAAAATACAACGGTGATATCTATGTTTTTATCCTTTATCCGGATCTGGCAGAATCTAATGCTGAATCTGATATAAAGGAGCTGGGCACCTATGATCCCGACAGGATCAATGAGGATTTTGTCATGGAAAAGGTCATCGATTTTCTGGAAGAAATTATTGTCTGGGAAGGAAGTGTCATCAAACGCAAGGTTGGTTTTTAATGACCTGCTTAATTGTGACAGATATTATTTTATATCAGTTTAAAAAAAAGGTATTATGGGAAAAATGGAAAAAGAC
This sequence comes from uncultured Flavobacteriaceae bacterium, assembly GCA_963816075.1. Taxonomy (GTDB): domain Bacteria; phylum Bacteroidota; class Bacteroidia; order Flavobacteriales; family Flavobacteriaceae; genus Namhaeicola. Next base: position 38,272 of record CAWFJI010000012.1, read on the forward strand.
AAAACCCATAGTTTGGTGAATATACCTGTTGGGGAAGTGGTTCTAAAAGGGAATCTGGTCATTCCAAAAGATCCGGTAGGCCTGGTTATCTTCTCTCACGGCAGCGGAAGCAGCCGTTTGAGTCCGAGAAATAATTTTGTGGCAGGTAAATTGAACGACCAGCACTTTGCTACCTTGCTTTTTGACTTGCTGACCCCCGAAGAGGACAGTATTTACGAGAATCGTTTTGATATAGAATTGCTGACAGAAAGACTGGCAGAGGCTACCCACTGGATAGCGAAACAGCCTGATCTGACAGGTTTGCATATCGGGTATTTCGGCGCCAGTACCGGGGCAGCCTCTGCACTGAAAGCAGCCGCACAACTAGGTAACCAAATTAAAGCTGTGGTTTCCCGAGGCGGCAGGCCTGACCTTGCCGGCTTAAAGGATTTAAAAAAGGTTAGCGCAGCAACACTGCTGGTCGTTGGTGAATGGGATCCTGTAGTGATTGAACTCAATCAGGAGGCATATACGCATTTACACAGGCGTGCCATGGTGATCATTCCGGGAGCCACGCATCTTTTTGAAGAACCCGGTACACTGGAAGAGGTGACCAAAATAGCATTGAAATGGTTTAAAGAACATTTAAGCGCATCAAGATGAATACAACGATGGTATTTAAAAACAGGGCTCAGGCCGGTGAATTGCTGGCGGACTGTCTCTCAGAACTGAAAGGAAGCAAGGGACTGGTGCTGGCCATTCCCCGGGGTGGCTTGCCACTTGGAGCTGTGATAGCAAGAAAACTGATGTGGCCACTCGATGTGGTACTCACAAAAAAGATTGGACATCCCTTTAATAAAGAGTACGCTATCGGGGCAGTGAGCCTAAAAAGCAGGGTGCTTTCTGAGGCAGCTGCAGAAGTTGAAAAATCCTATATAGAAGAGGAAACCAAAAGGCTTAGGGCAGTGCTAGAAAAAAGAGACAAGGGAATACCATCAGCACAGCAAAGCTGAAGACATGAAAAACAAACGGATTATACTGGTCGATGATGGCATTGCTACCGGCAATACGATGCTTGCCACGGTGGATTTAATACATAAAGAGGGTGCCTCAGAAATTATTATTGCCACACCGGTTGCTGCAAATTCTGCCATAGACAGGCTCGAAAGATCGCCTTATGTCGACCGGGTTGTTTGTCTGTCACAACCTGGTTACTTTCAGGCTGTCGGGCAATTTTATGAAGATTTCGAACAGGTATCGGATGAAGAAGCCCGGTCTTATCTGGAATCAGTTCGGAACTAAACAAGTGGTATTCCTGATTCTTAATCCAAAAACTGAAATACGAAATATCTTTTGTCGAATGCACGGTTTTAGGTATTCTGTAAAAGTTTAGTATATTTAGCAGCTATCAAAAACCGACTCAGCATGAAATTTATTTTCCTAATTACCCTTTTTACATGTTTTAGCCTTTCATCGCAAACCATTACTGTTCCTGCAGATACGGTTGTCACAACCAGCCATAACACGGTGATCAAAGGGGAAAACATCAGTTATAAGGCGCATACCGGCATGCTGCCTGTATACAATGAAAAAAATACAGCGATTGCGACACTTTTTTATACCTATTATGAAAGAAGTGAAGTAAAGGATAAAGCGAACAGGCCCATAATCTTTTCTTTTAATGGCGGACCCGGTTCTGCCTCTGTGTGGATGCAGATCGCCTATACCGGACCGAAATTGTTACACATTGACGAGGAGGGTTATCCGGTACAACCCTATGGGATCAAGGATAATCCGCACTCCATTCTGGATGTCGCCGACATTGTATTTATAAACCCTGTAAACACAGCCTATTCGAGGATGATTCCTGATAAGGAGGGCAAATTGCCGGAAAAGAATCTGTTTTTTGGTATTAATGCCGACATCAAATACCTGGCTGAATGGATGAACAATTTTGTGTCGAGAAACAACCGCTGGCAGTCGCCCAAATACCTGATCGGTGAAAGCTATGGAGGTACCCGCGTAATGGGCCTTGCCCATGAACTGCAAAACAAACAGTGGATGTACCTGAATGGTGTGATACTGGTGTCGCCGGCTGATTATAAGGTATTGCGTGTAGACAGCCCTGTGTCGGCCGCTTTAAACTTACCCTATTATACCGCTGCTGCCTGGTATCACAAAATGTTGTCGCCGGCTTTGCAGCAAAAAGACCTGAATCAGATCTTACCTGAGGCAGAGGATTATACCATCAACAGCTTAATTCCGGCCTTATCCAAAGGGGGTTTTATTTCGGAGCAGGAAAAACAGTCAACAGCGAAAAAAATTGCCTATTATTCCGGTTTGAGCGAAAAGGCAGTCCTGCAAAACAATTTGAGTGTACCCACGCAGTTTTTCTGGAAGGAATTGCTCAGGGATAAAAGCGGACAAACCATTGGCAGGCTCGATTCCAGATATCTGGGGATGGATAGAGCAGATGCAGGTGATGGCCCGGATTACAATGCCGAGCTGAGCTCCTGGCTTCACTCCTTCACGCCTGCCATGAATTATTACATCAGGGAATACCTGAAATTCAAGACAGATCTGAAATACAATATGTTCGGCGATGTGGGGGAATGGAACAACGAAAAAGACAATACCCGGGATAATTTACGTCTGGCCATGGCCCAGAATCCGTATTTAAAGGTGATGTTTCAGTCGGGGTATTACGATGGCGCGACTACCTATTTTAATGCCAAATACACCATGTGGCAGATGGATCCGAGCGGTAAAATGAAAGACCGTTTCAGCTTCAAAGGCTACAGAAGCGGCCACATGATGTACCTGCGAACCGAAGATCTCATTGCTGCCAATGAGGACCTCAGAAATTTTATTTCAGGATCACTTGCCAAGGGCAAGGCGGCTAAGTATGATTGATAGGATGTGGTATTGCTGTCAATAAGCGTTATAGCCATTTATTTTCCGATATCAAAATGAATGCAGGAAACTATATCTCAGGGAAAATTGAACTTTGGTTGAGGAATCGGTCCAGCCATCATTGTAATTCTCCCGGTCGATCCAGATCAGTTCCAAACCGGCAGTAAAATTTTTTACAGGATAGTACAACAGGTTTACGCTTGCGTATTGCCCTTTTCGAAAGGCAGCATCAGCCTGAGCATCTGAATTATCGATGACTATGGTACTGTAACCGATGGATGTGCTGAAATCGTCGTTCCACTTGTGGTCGAGATAGGCAGAAAAACTGGAAACCGGTAGGGCAACACCTTTTACGGGTGAAACCGGATCGCTGAAATTGTTTTGTATGCCAATATCTACAGGGGCGTCATTCATCAGGTTTTCTATGGCTTCCCCATAAATTGCCTGTCCGCGGAAAATGTTATTTTTCCCCAGATTGAGGTTGGTGCTCAGGTTAAAACCCCATCCTGTGGCGCTCCCGCTCAGGTCATACTGATCGGTGCCCTGGTCTTCCCATTCGATCCGCCTGATCACTCCGGCCAGTTCAACATAACCCCAGTCTTTGCTTACGCGGAATTCAGCCGTAAGATCAGGTACTGAAAACTTCGGCTTTACATCGTCTAATTCAACCCTTCCGTCATAGATCCCTTCATCTTTACTCGAGCCGGGGCGCTCCAGGGCTATGGCGAGCCGGGTTTCACCTTTAAGCGGCATAAAGCGGATCTGCACGTTCTTGCTCAGTGCCATGCCGGACGGACCCCAGTATTCAATTGTATTGGGAAAGCCATCCACATCGCTGAAAAGGCTCCAGTGGTGTCCTGCACCGATCATGCCCAGTTCTACATATGCGTAAAGCAGGTGAAAGGCTGTTTGCCCAACATTGGAGCCAACACCAAAAAGATCAAATTCAAAACGGGTTTCCAGTTGGCCGTATTTTGTATCGAAGTAACTCCGGAATCCCAGTCTGGATTGACGGACGCTGAATGAGAGATTATCGTCTGTGCCGTATTCGTTCTCGAAAGCGGGTAGTTGTGTCGGTCTCATCACATCAAAATAATCGGGGTTTACCTGCCCGGTATTATAGCCCACATCGGTCATCATCTGTCCGTAAACAACAAAGAGGTATTTTTTCTGTTCCTGGGCGGAGGCACTCAGTAACATAAAACAGCATAGAAAGGCAAGGAGGATTTTATTCATGGTCGGTCAGTTTGAAGGTAATAAGGCATATAAATATAGAAAAAATGAATAAGGTAATCGGCCGGGCTTCCGAATTAATTTGAGATACTACTATACCGGTTTGGAATCATATCAGTTCCAAAATAAATTAATCCGCTTAGAAATAATTTCCGTGCTCAGTTCATTTTAATATATTTGGAAAAAATCTTTAGAAATGAAAAAATTACTGGTGCTTGGGTTGTTGTTGTTTTTGTGTGTACCTGCTTTGTGCGGACAAGAATTGCTGTTGGGGATTCTTCCGGCAAAGGAGGGTAAAATAACTTATGCCGGAGAGGAAAAAGTTCCGGGAGCGGGAGTGGAGAATCTTCATAAAAAAGCGCGCGGCTGGTTTGACGCAACCAATAAAGTGAGTTCGGACAGCATTGTTTCGGATACCCCTGATGAGATCCGTGGAACCGGAAAATATAAAATAAGAGCAAAAGGTGTTGGAGTGGTTGGTTATGATATGGATGTGTTATATACAATAATACTCAATATCCGGGAGGGCGCTTACAACTATACGTTCACAGATTTTATCGGACAAACAAAAGGCAAGTTTGGGCTCATAGAGGACCCGATGGAAAACTGGAACAGTGAATTTAAAGAGGAAGAGAAAAGGGCTAAGAAGAATGCAAAAGTATATCCGCAGGTAAATGAGGGCATGAAGGAGATCACGGAAAGTCTGAAAAGGGCGATGGCGGCCAATTAAATTATAGGAACTTATTGAATTTCAGATATGTGCCGCTAGGGAATTACATTGATGCATTTATAAAACCTTTTTGAATAGGCATCAGAGCCGAGATCGCTGATGATCACTCCTTGCTTTTTTCCTGAAGAGGCATGTATAAATTTTGAGTTCATGCCATTTGCTTCACTGATGATACCTACATGGCCTATGTTTTTTGAATCCTGAAAACCATAAAAAACCAAAATATCACCAACTTTAAATTCTTCCGGCTTTAATGCCGCCCCCAGATCTTTAAAATCTTTAGAGCTTCTCGGAAGCTCAATCTTAAAATTTTTAAACACGAAATTCACAAAGCCCGAACAGTCAAATCCTTTTCCGGGTTCACTGCAGGCATAGCAGTAAGGAGTACCCAGAAATTTCTTTGCATATTCCAGCACATTTTCACGGTCGATTTCCTCAATAGGATTCCATTTGTTTGGCCCTGAAAACAGGGTTTCCCTGAATTCGGAAATACCGATAAAAAAAGTGGTGATAAGTAAAAGGAATTGGAAGCTGCGTATCATTTTTAGCTTTTACAAAAAATTTGAATTTCAAAAATAAGACAATTGCCTCATAAAAAAATTCTTTACACCTGAAAATTGTGTCATTCTGATCAGATTACTGATATTCAGAAAAAATAGCATTATTCATTCATCAGTTTTTGAAAGGTATCGAAAAATTGGCTTACGTGCAAGCCATCCATCAGGGCATGGTTTGCATGCACATCAACCGGCATAGATCTTTTTCCTCCGACTGTAGTCATCTGCCCAAAAGTGATTTTAGGGCAGCTATCAGGCATAGAAAAACTTCTGGCATGCGAAATGGAAGTAAAATTTATCCAGGGCATGGAAGAATAGTGGATAACATTTTCTGCGACTACTGCGGGCATAAGTTTTTTTGATCCCTGAACCCGTTCTATTTCTTTTTTTGCAAGCATTTCAAAATCAGTAAAATCCGGAGCGAATTGCATAAATGAAAAACCAAAGGTTCCGTCAGGACGGTTGATGGTAGCTGAGGCATGAACCTCAGCATAAAGGAAAACCCTGTTCCCGGATATGCGGTATCGAAAGGGTTCCGTGCGGTTTGCGGCAACCAGGGATTTGTGGAGATAATACAGAAAAAAGGAGCGGTTCTGTTCTTTGCATTTTTGATATGCAACCGTACAGTCAATTGCGGCAGTTATACCAAAAAAAGGTTCTTCAAAACTATTGAAAAAAGCGAAATGCTCTTTTCTGGCCCAGTTTTCTATGTTTATTTCTGTTTTCATTTTTTATCTAAAAATTGAAGGACACCAAGCATGGTCCTGGCCTCAAAAAAGTTTTCATGGTCTATGGTATGGCTTGTTTTTTCATACATCCAAGTTGTGTGATAGGGCACATGTACTGCCCAGGCGCCAAGTTCCAGGATGGGCATTATATCCGATTTGATGGAATTACCCACCATCAGAAAATTTTCGGGCTTGCAGTCGAGATGTTTCAGGAGTTTCAAATAATCCGGGACTTGCTTATCACTCATAATTTCAATGTGATGGAAATATTTTTCCAGTCCGGATTTCACCAGTTTCCTTTCCTGATCCAATAGGTCACCTTTCGTCGCCAGTACAAGTTTGTAACTGCCGTTAAGCCCTTGAAGGACCTGTTCTACCCCTTCAAGCAGTTCGATGGGTTTTTGAAGGAGTTCCTTGCCCAGGTCAATTGTTTTCTCAATTAATTTTAGATCAGCTGTATTTTCTGTTACCCTTGAGATGGTTTCAATCATACACAAAATAAAACCCTTTACACCGTAACCATATAGGTGCAGGTTTTTTATTTCAGTTTTAAAAAGTTCCTGTGAAACAGCATGGTGAGGGAGAAAATCTTCGAGCATACTGCAAAATTTCCGCTCTGTTTCCTGAAAAAAAGGTTCATTTACCCAGAGTGTATCGTCGGCATCAAAAGCAATGACTTTAATGTTTTTCATGGTTTGATTTTTCAGGTCATTTTTTTCTGAAAAGGGTATTTCTTTAAGGCTCGCACTGCTGTGCTCAATACAAAATCAAATTTAGTTAAAAGTTTTAAAAGAAATGTCTTCAAACTATTTATACATCTGCATAAGTTCAACGTGGATTCTGATTGAGGTAACCCAAAAGAAGAACCGTTTGTTTGCTTGCTCGGAGTCCGGGTATGGGGGATTTTGTTAAAATTATCTTAAAATAATAGTAATACTATTACATATATTATTATTACTATTATATTTGCGTACTTTAATTTGATATGAAGGGCGTTTTTACGAACATACAGATTCATGTAAATGAGCATATATACCTCAGAAATCCTTTGGAAACTTCACTGGGTAAAAATATTGTTCGCGGGTCTGTAGTGATGATAGATGAGCTCGGTTTTGAAGATTTCACATTTAAAAAACTTTCGCAGAGCATACAAACAACGGAAGCAACAATTTACAGGTATTTTGAAAACAAGCACAAGCTACTGACTTACCTCACGGCCTGGCATTGGGGTATGATGCTTCACCGCCTTTATTTTTCGATTGCCAACCTGAAAACAGCCGAGGAAAAACTTGAAAGGGCAATTCTCCTGATCACCGATCCTGTTAATGAAGATACAGATGCATTCCAGATCAATGAGGCCAAGCTGTACCATCTAATTGTAAAAGAGTCATCAAAATCTTATTTAACCCGGATGGTAGATGAAGAAAATAAGGCCGGTTTTTTTCAACCCTATAAAAACTTTGTCGCCGAGGTAAGCAAGCTGATCCTGGAAATTAATCCCGCTTATGCATATCCTCACATGCTGGTTTCCACCTGCATAGAGGGTGTTTATCATCAAAGATATTTTGCAAGCCATTTGCCCTCTTTAACTGACAAAGCTAATAATGCTGATACAATTCAATTGTTTTACAAGGATTTAATATTTAAGGCGATACGTGATTAAGTTGAATTTAAATAACCAAAGGATACATGCAGTCGCTCTAAGTTTGGCGATGCTTATATTTTTTTCACATTTGGGTTATTATCACAGCTTACTTTTTTCTTCAGACAGTTCTGTTGAAATCTTTGTTCCCGAAACAGATCTTAACGATATGATGGAAGAGGTGAAGTCATTAAAAAAGTATACACCAAATTCCGTATTTGTTTTTTCTTTCCATACCAAACAGCAATCTTCAAAATTATATTATAAAACGGCTCTTTTAACCCCGGATCCGCTTGCAGTGGATTCACCACCTCCCGAATGGAGAATTATAGTTTAAGGAATAACTTAATTTATAATCATTTAATTCTTAAAAATCATGGATTTAAAATATTTAAAAAATGACCTCCTCGCAGGGGTTGTAGTCTTTTTTGTCGCTGTCCCGCTTTGTCTTGGGATCGCCGTTGCCTCGGGAGCTCCGCCGAATGCGGGACTTATTGCCGGTATTGTCGGGGGAATTGTCATCGGTTTCCTGAGTAAATCCGGTGTAAGTGTAAGTGGTCCTGCAGCCGGCCTCGTTGCTATTGTGATCGCAGGAATCGCCAGTACGGGTTCCCTGAATGCTTTTTTTCTTGCGGTATTTTTAGCGGGCATTTTGCAAATCATTCTTGGTTTTGCCAAGGCAGGTTCGATAGCCTATTACTTTCCGTCAAGTGTCATTAAAGGAATGCTAACCGCAATTGGTATTATTATCATTCTTAAGCAAATTCCGCATTTTATCGGCTACGATAAAGACTATGAGGGAGATCTGTCTTTTTTTCAGCAAATAAATGGAGAAAATTCCTTTTCCGGACTAGTAAATGCCTTGGGATTCTTTAATACAGGTGTTTTTATCACCGGCTTTTTTTCCTTGATGGCCATCATTTTATGGGACAAATTTAAACCGGCAAAGTTAAAAGTTGTGCCCGGAGCCTTGTTGGGTGTTTTGGCTGGTCTGCTGGTCAACTTCCTGTTTAAAGTATTCCAAATGGATCACCTGGCAATTCAGGCAGAACATCTGGTAAACATTCCCGAAATATCAGGTATTTCTGAAGCTACTTCTTTAATGACCTTTCCTGATTTTACCCAGATTACCAATAAAGAAGTATGGATTGTAGCAGTAACCCTTGCACTGGTAGCATCAATCGAAACCTTGCTCACCATTGAAGCGACGGATAAAATTGATCCTTTGAAAAGAGTAACACCAACCAACAGGGAATTACTTGCTCAGGGAACCGGAAACATGCTGAGCGGTTTGATTGGAGGTTTACCGATTACCTCTGTAATTGTTAGGTCTTCTGCCAATATCAATTCAGGTGGAAAAACAAAAACGTCGACCATTTTTCACGGTTTACTTCTGCTTATCGGAACCCTGTTTTTTGCAAGCCAGCTGAATTATATACCACTTACATCTTTGGCTGCCATCTTGTTGGTTACCGGCTGGAAACTGGCAAATCCGAAAACATTTAAAGCCATGTTCGCTCTTAAAATTGACCAATGGCTGACCTACATAATTACTGTCGTGGCAATCGTTTTTACCGATCTCCTGGTAGGAATCATGGTTGGGTTAACCGTGAGTATTATTATTATCCTGATCAGGAATTTGCAGAATACCCATTTTATTACCCGGGAGTCTGTGAATGGAAGCAGACATATAAAGATTACACTTTCCGAAGAAGTTTCATTCCTGAACAAAGCTTCTTTGCTGCTCACATTGGACCGGATTTCACCGGATTCAAAACTAATTATTGATGCCTCGGATACTTTTTATATCGATTACGATGTACTTGAAATAATCAAAGAATTCGTCAAGGATAAGGCACCGGGGAAAAATATCGACGTAAAACTAAAAGGATTTAAAGAGACCTATGGAATCGTGAATAATGATCTTATTGACATGAAAACAACTTAATATTAATAGAAATTAATCAGAAAAATATGAAAGCACATACAGCAGAATCACAAGCAACTATAAGTCCAAAGAGGGCTTTGGAGATCTTAAAAGAAGGAAACGGAAGGTTCGTTCAAAATATTAAAATGAACAGAAACTTACTGCAACAGGTCAATGAAACCAGATCCGGGCAATGGCCATTCGCTACGATACTCAGTTGCATAGACAGCAGAACATCTGCAGAACTTATATTTGATCAGGGTTTGGGCGATATTTTCAGCGTGCGCATAGCCGGTAATTTTGTCAATGATGACATACTCGGCTCGATGGAGTTTTCCTGCAGTGTAGCCGGCTCAAAATTGCTGGTGGTCCTGGGCCATACCAAATGCGGAGCGCTCAAGGGAGGACTGGATGCTGCAAAAGTGGATGGACTTGGACTCAAACATTTGACGCAGCTGGTACATAAATTTGATACGGCCATCCGATCAGAAATCAAACCCGGAGAAGAACGATCTTCCTCCAATGAGGACCTGTTAAACAGAATAACCTATAAACATGTGTACCTCACCATGAATGAGATCAGGGAAAAGAGCCCTGCGCTTGCAACCATGGAAAAAGAGGGCAAGATACTCATCGTTGGCGGGGTTTATGACCTGGAAAGCGGTGAGGTGTTTTTCCTCGAGTCTTAAATCAGTGAGAATTTACTTTGCAGTGTTCTAAGCAAAAAATGTACTTCTGACTCAAAACTGTACATGGGTTCAGGGATTGAATATTGTAAAGAATAAAGCTTGAAAGCTGAAATGCTGAATAGATGTTGTGGTCTTATACTGATTTAGACAAGGGCCTGCAAATTAAAATGAACTAAGATCAAGATCAATACTTAGCAAGACCGGGAAGTTCCGATTGGCTATGAGGAAATCACCCGGCCGCGCTTGGTATTGATAAATAGGTCGTGCTTCATTTGCGTTAATTTGCAGCCTTGCGGTTATATTGGTTCTTTTGTGTTAATGACAGAGAGAACATAAGAACTATTTCCGAGTGTCCACGAGGAAATCGAAGATTCAGCGAAGCTAAATCACTCAATCTGACTTACCCATTATAAACGGGGAAGTAATATTTTCTTTACAGGTTGTTTTGCAAATGATCTTGCCTGCCTTAAGATGAACAACTTTTAATTAGCATGATTTAAATCATAGGTTAATTAAAATTTGTGAAATAAATTTACGGTAATCACAGAAGATGTTACGTAAACAACTATTCAGAACCCGCCAAAGAAATGAATTCCGCAACAGGGGAAAGGATGTCTTGCGCATAGAAGCTTTGAGCGATGGCGTATTTGCCTTTTCAGTCTCTTTGCTTGTTGCTTCTTTGGAAGTGCCGCAAACCTTTTATGAGCTGAAGCTCATTGTGCTGGGTGCGATTCCTTTTTTTCTAACTGTGGGACTTATTTTTCTGTTCTGGTATGAACAGTATATCTATTTTCGCAGGTACGGATTAAATGATGTTACTACCATCGTACTGAATCTGGTTTATCTGGCAGTAATTTTATTCTATATCTATCCCTTAAAGTTTTTATTTTCTTTGCTGATCTATGCCTGGAGCGGAATCAATTTGTTTCCGAAGGCAATGGAGCAAGGATTGGTAATTCTGTCTGATGAAGATTTCCCCAAACTGATCATACTTTTCAGTTTTGGTTATTTTTTGATCTGGTTTATTATTTTCCTGATGCACAGGCATGTGTTGAAATTGTCAAAAACTTTTAACTTCAATAATTTTGAAAAGCTGTTCACGAAAAAGGAGGCCAGAGGAGCACTCTGGAATTCTGTTATTGGTTTGGTTGCCATAGTATTCGCATGGCAGGGTAAGGAAATCATGGCAGGGATTTGTTACCTCCTTATTCCTTTTGTATTGCTGTTGAACCAGTTCCTGTTTAAAAGGGCCTATAAGAAAGCCGAAAAATCCAGCGATACTTCAAATTAATTGACTTTTTGAGTATTAAACAAATTCAGGTTGATTTTCTGTTTTGGTTTTATTATTATATGACCCGTCTGCTTTTGTCAGAAAATGAATTAATACGCTTCCAATAGCGGCAGGCTTTTGTTGCTGAAATCCCAAAACGACTGGTTTTCCCAGGGCGATCCGGTTGTTGACGTGCTGCCTTTGTAACTTACCCATTCGCCGCCCCAGTAACAAAATCCGATACCTCCGGGTACGCCCTTTACAAGATCACTGATTTTGATTAAAAAATCTTTTTGACCCTGGGGGCTGGCAGGGTATTCGGGTAAAATTTGTGAATTGAGCCCGATGATGTTGTTTGTATAATCATTCCAGTCCAGGGTAAAGGGATAGGCAGTTTCAGCAATAAAAATATCTTTATTATGTTTTGCAGAGAGCGCAGTCAGCGATTGCTGCAAGGCATTCAGGTCCTTACCGTGCCAGATCGGATAATAGCTTATGCCAATTATATCGTAATCGAGGTCTGACAAGGTAGTGAAAAACCAGTCAGCATTCGTGATGCCGGCAAAGTGAATGATGATTTTGGTCTGGCTGTTCGTTTCTCTGACCGCATTTATTCCTTCTTGAAGCAGGGCTTTCATCTGTGGAATATTTGAAATATTTCCATCCGGCCAAAGCAGTCCGCTGTTTACTTCATTGCCGATCTGAATATAGTCTGGATTTATATCCGTCATGATCTTTTTGGTATAGGTATAAACGCTGTCTTTTAATTGTTCAAAGTTAGCGTTCATCCAGCGCCCGGGTTTGGTTTGTTTTCCCGGATCAGCCCAGGTATCGGAATAATGAACCGACAACAAGGTTTTCAATCCCAATGCTTTTATTTCTTTAGACAAGTTCAAAACGGATTTAAAACCGGAATTCGGACTTGAAGGATCTTTCCAGATCCGCAGTCGCACGACATTAACACCTGCATTTTTAAGGCTTTGCAGCATATCTTCCGGCTGGTTGTTCTGGTTATAAAAAATGATTCCGCTTTGTCTGATTTCCGGTAATAAGGACATATCGGCACCTTTGATTTCCAGACTGTTATCATCTACAACCACATCTTCCTGCTCATCGGAACCGGAACATGATAACAGGAAGATAGCGATAAGATACACCCCCGTTATTCTTATTAATCCGAAAATCAGCTTCAAAATTTTCTTATTGGTTTGCTGCTTACACATTTTCAGCAGCTGCAATGGCAGCTCCTTTCAGGTTGATATCTTCAATTTGTGAATCGATGATATCGTAATACCGGGTTTCTTTTAACAGGGCAAAACACTTTTTCAGGTGTTTCTCCACTTTTTCATTGTAGTCGCTAAACTTAAAGAAGGTCGAACCATCTGCTACGATTAAAACCTTGTCAGCTTCAGTTTTGCCTTTGCCTGTTTTCAGGATGACAGCTGCCAGGTTGCCTGCTACAAATACAGCAGCTCTTTCAAGCATATCGTTGATAATTCCTGCGGCGAGCTCTTTATCTTTTTTTGTGGTGAACAGATCTGTGAGTGGTACATTATTGGAAATAAAATAGCTCACAACTTCGGTGGTACACAGGTCAAAAGGATTGTCTTTGGCAATTATTTTTTCACAGGTCTTTTTCGAAAAAAGACCTTCTTCAGCAGCCTTTTTGATCACAAACTCCAGCATTTGCCCCAGGTATCTGCCAGATATTGTTTTTTCAAATACCTGTGAACCGTAGTCATTGGTTTCAACCGACAACTGTTTGTCGAGTTCTTTGTCGATATCGGAAAGGATGATCTTGTTAAAGTTTCCGGATTCTATGTTGATAATTTGATATTCCTTCGGATTCAGGAAAGGTTCTTTTGGTATGTTGCTGTTCAGTTCAATATAACTGGTATTGGTTCCGGTTCCCAGGATAAAACCGATATAAGATGCATAGCCTGTCATTTCTCCCTTGCCTGCCATGAGCGCTGCCACCGTATCATTTAATACCACCAGGCCTGTATTGACCTTCAGATACGAAAGCAGGTTTTCTCCAAGCATCAAACCAACCAGTTCAGGAGCTTTTATTCCTTTCGACCATTTTACAAGTTTACCGTCAATGATCTGGTTGCCGTTTAGCTCTTTCTTTAACTGCATATCTGTTGCATAGGAAAAGCAAAAACCAATTTTGTCGTATTTATCTTTAAAAACTTTTAATTTTTCAACGACCTGTTTAAAAAATTTGTCTTTTGAGATCTCAGCTTCAATACCCGGCATGGTAAATTTTACAATCCCCGGATTTTGAAGGATTTCGGGTTTTCCGGTATCATCAATCCGCACAAGCGCAGCTCGGAAGTTTGTGCCTCCGGCATCAATGGCGAGTACCGTGGTGGCTTCAATTTTTGCATCATTTTTTATACCGATCCGAGATGGATACATCATGAGTGAGCTGTTCTTTCCTTTCAGTCCATCGTTCATCTCGGTAATAAATGAGGTTACAAGATCCTCCATATCGACCTGAGAAAAGTGTATTCTGTGCTCCTTTAAAAAATCGTCTTTAGTCATCTTTGTTCTGAATTATAAAATAAAATATTCGTTCGGGCCCTCACACTGTTTTTTAAAATACTAAATCACTGAAATACTGTAAATTAATATTTTGTTTGATAGAAAAAAACCATTGCCTTCATATAAATGGCACATTGAGGTGCGCAACCAGCCTTTTAAACAATGAAAAAGCATGCTCTCCCTCGTTCCGGCTAACAGTAGCTAAAATTATAAATAAAACTTTAGGTATTGTAAAAAATCGCACAATTATGCGACAGTTTAATCAGAAAACTACTGAAAAATGTTTGTAGTATCCGAATTCACCAAGTATTTTCTTGCAGGATTGTCAAGTTATTCATTCCCTCAGGTACTAACAAATTGACTGACTCATTTTAGTTTTATAGATCTTCCCTTTTTTGCTGATAAGCTTGCAGCGTCTAATATTTCCATGACAAGCATGTTGTTTTCCAGAGAAGAAAGATCATAGGATGGCAAAATGATCTCTTTTCTGATCACTGAAGCAAATAGTGAGAAGGGGTCATTATGAGGAGCGGGCAGTTCTTCTAAAGTCTGGGATGTCTCATTATAACCATCATAGCCTTCGGCAATCCTTATTCTCAGGGTATTTCGGTTATCTGCGTAAATGGCTCCGGTTGTACCGTAAACTTCCATGTCTTTTCTGCCCATAGGCCAGTTCCAGGAGGCCTGAATGGTTGCTTTGGATTTTTTATAAGTGAGTATAATGGTTGATTCGTCTTCAACCCGGGGATTGTTTTCTTTTTGCAGCTGTTGTGTTACTGCCGTGACTGAAACCGGTCTTTCGCCATGCAGTATCCAGGTAGCGATATTGGCACCATAACAGCCAAAATCTGTCAGTGCTCCACCACCATTTTGCACTGGGTCGGTGAGCCAGTCTAAAAATTCTTTATTTACACCGATCTTCAGCGGGCCTCGGTGACCGTCTCTTATGATGAGCTGACTAAGCCTGCCGATACGATCGCTTTGAAGTAATTCATAGGCTTTGTGTACGGTTGGGTACCAGCTTGTTTCATAATTTGTGAGCAGTTGAATCTTGTGTTTCTTTGCCAGGGCTTCCATCTTTCTGGCATGTTTCATGCTCACGGCCAGGGGTTTCTCCACCATGACATGTATGCCCAGGGGCGCACATTTTTCCACTATGGCCAGGTGTTCGTAAATAGTGCCAAAGGCAGTTACTGCCTCAGGTTTGGTTTTTTCGATCATTTCATCGAGTGTAGAAAAAACCAGGTCCATGGTATATCCATGCTGCTGTGTATAGCGAAGCGCCAGATCTTTATTCGGTTCAACAATGCCAACAATGGCAATCTTATCGTCTTTCGGTCTTCCCAATATCCAGTGCACATGGGTATGAGTTAGCCCAACAACCCCCACCCGCAGGGGTTTTTCCTGGCAGTATGCGGGAATATTAATGATTAAAGAGAAAAGAAAAACGAATAAGATTGGTTTCAAAACGTTTGGTTTAAATTTCTATACTTGTAATACAAGGTAAAAGTAAGAATTCTTAGTGATTCAAATTTCCCCTGGGTTTGACCGGTATCCAGACTTCTTCTTCAGATGCAGGGTCGTTGTTTTTGTACTTGTTGCCCAGCACTTCAAAATGGGGTCTGTCGTCCAGTTCAAAAGCGGAGTTTGGCAACCATACGCCATAAATATACTGAGCAGTTTTGTAAAATTCAGTTGTGTCTCCTTTGTGAATAAACACGGCGTACTGTCCGCCTTTTAACGTAAAGGTTTCCAAATCGGTTGGGATATTTTCAAAATTAATGACTTCAACCAGTGCCCATTTCACAAATTCCCTGTTTGGATCAAAGTTGGAAAAGTAATCAGATCCGTAAACTTGTAGAGAATATTTGTCCTGACCCACTTTGCCCGCAATATCTTTAAGTTTTGGCATAAAGTTACTCCAAAGCCAGCCTGTTTTGTTGTTGTTCAGGGACATTTGTATACTCCTGCCGACCAATTTTTTCTCCGGAATGATTTCAATTCTGGGTTCCATATTTATTGATTCGTTTTTTCTTTATCATATTCCAATATATCGCCGGGTTGGCAATCCAATGCTTTGCAGATGGATTCGAGTGTGCTGAAACGAATGGCTCTGGCTTTTCCGGTTTTTAAAATGGAAAGATTGGACAGAGTTAAATCAACCTTTTCTGAAAGTTCGTTCAGCGACATCTTGCGTCTCGCCATCATGACATCTAAGTTTACAATGATCGCCATGCTTAAACAGTTAGATCGTTTTCGTTTTGAATTTCAACACCTTTTTTAAATATGGCCGCGATCGCATAGATCACTGCCGCCATCAGTACAAAAGCCTGACTGTCTGTCCAGAATGGGTTGAGGTTATCGGTAGCGTATCCGTAGTGTTCCAAACTTTCGGCTATTTGCCGCCCAATATAACTTATTATTCCAATAGAAAAGGTAGTGTAACTGATTTGTGTTATTTGATCTGATACAAAATTGCTAAAGGGTTTGGACGGATCAAATTTGCTCAGGAGCCTGATGACCATATAAAATAGGTATGCTTTCATGATGGCAATGAACAGAATAAAGCTATACATACTGAAAAAAATCCATTTATTGTGGTTATACATTTCACTTAAGTCCAATTTTTGATACAGGTTATGGAGCACCTGGGGGTTGAAGAAACTAAAAATGAAATTGACGATCAGGGCACCGGCTTCGATACTTAAACCGACGAAAATGATCCAGGCAACAATATGCAGCCCTTTAATAACGAAGTTGTTACTTTTTGACATGTTTTATATGGATTAAAATTATGAGGCAAATATAATAAAAATATATTGATAAACAATAAATATATAATTATATGCAAAAAATATTTATTATATTAGGGTAATGAGAATTATAATTCGGATTTAATTTCTGCCGACTATTATGAATGCAATAATTGGACTGTCAAAAAGGGATATCGTGTTTGCCAGCCATTTAATAACTGACGTTCTCAACGTAACGAAGATTTACAAAGTGTAAAATTTCAATGAGTATTTTCGAAAATTGGTTTTTAAATCAGTGTGACTTTAATTCCAAAGAACAAAATTATCCACTTGAACTCCTGCCGGTTAGCATTCTTCAGGAATGCTTATGAAGATCCGGAGCTTGTTGAAAGTTCTTATGGGTTATTTATCCCGTCACTTGTATTAAATAAAAATTAGTTTCTCAAGATACCTCGACTTCTTATGAAAGTGAGCTTCTTTATCAATGTTCGGTAAGTTAATTATTCGGATATTTTATTAAATGTCAGTGTGAATGTACTTCCTACCCCAAATTCACTATCAACAGAAATTTGTCCGCCCTGAGCTTGAATAAACTCTTTGCTGATAGCTAAACCGAGTCCGGTTCCCTCTTTTTTTGTGCCGGGTACACGGTAATAACGGTCAAAAATTTTGTCTTTATACTCTTTTGCAATCCCTTGTCCGGTATCTTTAACTGATATTTTTATCTGTTGCGAGGTCTCCTGAATGGTGAGGTAAATGGTTGAATTGTCGTATGAGTATCGTATGGCATTTGAAATTAAGTTGGTAATTACCCAGGTTGTCTTTACACGGTCAGCCAATATTTTAGAAAGCTTGTCAGGACAATCAACTTTAAAATTTATTTGTTTATTTACAGCTTGGGTCTTAGTTGCATCAATAGCATACTGCAAAACTTCTTTCGGATCGACCGGAAGTATGGCAAGCTGAATATTTCCACTTTCAACTTGTGTCATATTAAGTAATTCTATGGTAATTTTAAGCAACCGGTTTGCATCTTCTTTTATACTTTCCACCAGGTTTTTTTGTTCTTCATTTAACTTTCCTGTCTGTTCGTTTTCTAAAAGCTGCAAACCCATCTTAATAGATGAAATTGGGGTTTTGAATTCATGTGAAACATTTGCAATAAAATTTGTTTTGGCAGAATCCAATTCTTTGTATTCTGTAATATTTCTCAGTAAGATTACATGTCCAATTATTTTAGATGCTTTTTCACCGGTTGGTATGATAGAAATGTGATGAATATCTTTTTCAAAATAACTCTCTTTCCCATTGGCGTATATTTTTATTGGTTTTAAACCATCGGTTTTTGATTCAGTAGTTTCCATATCTTTTAGCAATTCTCGGAGTAAATCATTTTTCAAGGCTAAAACTATGGACTGAGAACCGATTAAATCGGTTCCGGCCAATCCCAAAATCTGATTGGCTTTTTCATTGGCAAATACAATCTGCATGTGCTCATCAAGGCCAATCACAGGGTCGTTCATTTTGTCTATAAGCGTTTCAACACGCTTTTTCTCAATCATTAGTTTTGCTAAATTGCTATTGTCGTATTCCTCAAGTTTCTGAGCCATAACATTGAATGATTTTGCTAATTCCCCAAATTCACTGTGGCTTTCAAAATGGACTCGTTCAGAGTAATTCTTATCGGCGATTTGTTTGATGCTTTCGGTTAATTCTTTAATTGGATTTGAAATATTTGACGGAAGATTTACAAGAAGGGTAAAAGCAATCAGAAAACAGAGCGTTCCGGTAATGGCTACCCAGGAAACTGCATTTTTGGCTGTTTGTTGAGCCAATTGGTTTTTATGTTGAATAGCCCGCATATTTATATCAATAAGTTTGACAATCTGTTTTCGAATATCAGATCGTATAAAACTATCATATGGTTTTTCTTTATAAATCTTGTAATAGTTTCTAATTTCCTCAGTAACTTCCTGTTCGTTGATTTCTGTGATATTCTTTTCTTGTCGTCTCAGGTTTTCTTCGAACAAATTCAATGCATCCACTGAACTGCTCTCTAAGGATCGCAGCATATTTCTTGAGTATTCTAAAGTCCGGTAATTGTCCTCAAGTACATTATTCGTATCGTACTTCAATTCGTACAAATGCCATGTGCTGATCACAATCAATAGCAAGATCATTAGAAAAAGCAGCCCTACGCCCAAGTTTAACTTTGTTTTAATTTTCATTTATGAAAGAATTACAAGGTCAATATTACTTGATGATAATTTTTTTAATAGTTCATTGAATACATTGGTTGCCAATAGAATTTTTAGCAAGTTCAAATGCGGTCGGCCAACGCATATCGTTGTGACTCTCCGCAGGTCGGCTTGTTCGATAATGGCTTTTGCCACAGTCGGACTTTCAACTTTGATGATTTCTGCCCCCAATTCTGTAGCTAATTTAAAATTATTGATCAAATGTCTTTGTTTATCCAAAGGAATCTTATCAGCGCTTTCCTTTGGTGTTTGAACATAGAATACATACCATTTGCTTTGATAGTAATTGGCCAGACGGGCAGTTTTACGAATAACAGTTTTTGCGGTAACTTCATTGGTGCTGATGCAGGCAAGAAATCTTTCATGCCTGGGTATATTGGGTTTGCTAATTTCCGTTTCAACTTTTCTTTCTACTTGTGAAGCCACTTCTTTCAAAGCCAATTCCCGCAGTTGTAAGATGTGCTCACTTTGAAAAAAATTCTTAAGTGCTGTTTCTATTTTGTCCTGTTTGTAAATCTTTCCTGCCTTTAAGCGGGCAATTAATTCATCAGAAGTAAGGTCGATATTAACCACTTCATCAGCAAGAGCCAAAACTTTATCCGGAATTCTTTCTTTTACTTCAATGCCTGTAATTTCTTTGATTTCTTCATTTAAACTTTCTATGTGCTGAATATTGACCGCTGTTATTACATTGATTCCTGCATCGATAATATCCATTACATCCTGCCAGCGTTTCTCATTTTTACTTCCTTCAATATTGGTATGGGCCAATTCATCAACAATCACTACTTCAGGGCGAAGGTTGATAATGGCCTGCAAATCCATTTCTTCGAGTTCTTTACCTTTATAAAAAAGCCTTCTCTGTGGTACAAGCGGTAATCCACTGATTAGCTCGTTAGTTTCTTCTCGATTATGGGTTTCGACAAATCCTATTTTGACATCTATTCCATTTTTGAGCAATGAATGTGCTTCCTGTAACATACGGTATGTTTTACCTACACCTGCACTCATCCCGATGTAAATTTTAAGTTTTCCCAGTCTTGATTTTCTAATCAAACTGAGAAATTCATCTGCTGATTTTCTTATTTCTTCCATACAATTACAAAACGCTATCCCGTAATTAGAGATAGCGAAAACACTTTTACAAATTTACTAAAATGCTATGCTCAAGGATGTTCCAACAAAGTAATTATTACTTACAGCATTTTGATTTCTATCAAGAAATATGTTGTCTTTTTGACTGTTAAAGGTTCCTGATTCCAGTCTCCAAAGCAAATTTTCCATAACCCGCACATCCATATTAATAGAAGACCCGAAAGTTTGAAAACCGTTTGGTGTTCCTGTAGAAATAATCACTTCAGCTTTATCAGAATAATACTCTGCACGGGCAGCAAATGCCAGTTTGTCACCAGGTGTATATCGTGCAATCAGTACAGGCGAATACCAAACATTGTAATCGCTGCTGCTTATTGATTTCTGTTCCGCACCAATATCAAAGCCCGCTATCAAACCAAATTTCTCATTGAATTGGAACTGACCATAAAAATTATGAAAATATCGCATCTGTCTTGCGCTGTCTGGTGTATCGCTCCCTATAAATGAACTACTGTTCAACATAATTTTTTCGTTGGGTGTCCAGGAAAGCTGGTGTCCAAATGCAGGTGTATTATTTCCATCCACTCTTTGGATGCGTTGCCATCCATTTAAAATTAAACCGCTCAAAAACCACTTTTCATTTTTGCTTGTATATGAAATTTTAGCTCCGCTTTCAAAATAGGGAGAATTATCTGCTAGGATACTTCGTGTCATATTCCAGCAATTTGCTCCAATAGCACTTTCGAAACCGATATGGGACGCGAAAATCCCTGCATCAACCCAAAGGTTTTTTGTTTTTGAAATTTTTACTCCTGCATTGGCTTCAAAGATATTTTTCAAAACTCCGGGTTCGGCAGCAAGGTTGGCATTGGCATAGGTACCTGTCATCAACGCTAGTTTTCCCCTTACTTTTTCGTTGTTATATTCCGCTTGAACAAATCCGAAATTAAGATTTACTTCGTTATGTCGGTTATATGAATAAACAAAGCTGGGGCGGTTGTGATCGGCAGGATTGCCAAAGTCATAAACAAAGTAGATTTCTAAAAATCCACTTAATTTAAGGGGATTTTTTGTAGAATCGCTTTGGGCATTTGTTAGGTTTTCTACACCTACACCAATTATTATTGAAAGGAAAATATTTTTCATTATTGCAATTATTTCAATATATCTAATTCAAGATTGAGTTTAAGCACATTGATACGCTCCGTACCAAACAAACCAAGCAAAGGTTTTTCGGTGTGTTTCTGTATGAGTTGCTCCAATGAGTTTTCAGAAATGTTCCTGATTGCAGCAATTCGTTTTACTTGCACTTTGGCAGCCTGAACAGAAATGTGCGGATCTAATCCGCTTCCGCTTGCCGTTACCAAATCAGAAGGAATTTCGGATTTGTTGATGCCTGGATTATGTACAAGAAATGTGTCTATTCGGGCTTGTACTTCGGCCAAGTGGTCGGAGTTGGTAGGGCCATAATTGCTACCGCCTGAACCTGCTGCATCGTAATCAACTGCCGAAGGTCGAGACCAAAAATAATTGTTTGATGTAAATGCTTGCCCAACATTTATGTGATGTGTTTTTCCGTTTTCGGTGATTGTAAAACCTTTTCCCTGTCCGGGGGCAAGTTGGGCAATAGCCCAAACTGCCATAGTGTAAATGCCACAGAAGAACACCAAACAAACGAGTGTCAAACGCATGGCGGTTATTAAATTATTTTTCATTGTATTAATTTTTAAATGAATAGTGAAACAAATAGGTCAATGAGTTTTATGCCGATAAATGGCACAATTACACCACCCAAACCATAAATGAATAAGTTTCTGCGCAGCAAGGCACTCGCCCCAATGGCTTTGTAAGCCACACCCTTCAAAGCCAGCGGTATGAGCAGCGGAATAATAATCGCATTGAAAATTACTGCTGAAAGAATGGCACTTTCAGGGCTACTCAAATTCATAATATTCAAGCCTTGCAAGGAAGGAATGGCTACAATGAAGAGTGCCGGAATTATGGCAAAGTATTTCGCTACATCATTGGCTATACTGAAAGTAGTAAGTGTACCTCTTGTCATTAGAAGTTGTTTGCCAATTTCCACCACTTCAATCAGTTTGGTCGGGTCGTTATCCAGATCAACCATATTGCCTGCTTCTTTGGCGGCTTGTGTGCCGCTGTTCATGGCTACACCTACATCAGCCTGAGCAAGTGCAGGTGCATCATTGGTGCCGTCTCCCATCATAGCAACCAAGCGACCTTCAGCCTGTTCTTTTTTGATGTAGTTCATTTTATCTTCCGGTTTAGCTTCCGCAATGAAGTCATCTACCCCGGCTTTTTCTGCTATGAATTTTGCAGTTAACGGATTATCACCCGTTACCATTACTGTTTTAATTCCCATTTTTCTCAAACGTTCAAAGCGTTCTTGTATGCCGGGTTTGATGATGTCCTGCAATTCAATCACGCCAAGTACTTTTTCGTTTTCAGACAATACGAGCGGAGTCCCGCCATTTCTTGCAATTTGGATAACCCGTTCGGCTATTTCCTTTGGAAAATCATTACCCGCTTTTTCACATAAGTTTTTGATGCTATCTGCTGCTCCTTTTCTTATACGGGTATTTTCAAAGTCAATTCCCGAACTTCTTGTTTCTGCTGTGAATTTGATAAATCGGGCATCTTTCACCTGAAAGCTCAAAGGATTGATTTTGGCTAATTCAATGATGGATTTACCTTCGGGGGTCTGGTCAGCCATTGAACTTAATACGACTGATTTTACAAAATACTGTTCATCTATTCCATTGGCAGGGTAAAAATTGGTTGCCTTTCTGTTTCCGATGGTAATTGTTCCTGTTTTGTCTAAAAGCAATACATCAATATCTCCAGCAGTTTCTACTGCTTTACCGCTTTTGGTGATCACATTGGCTCGCAAAGCCCTGTCCATACCCGCTATTCCAATAGCGGAAAGCAAACCACCAATGGTTGTCGGGATTAAGCAAACAAAAAGCGAAATAAAAGCCGCTATCGAGATGGGTGTATCAGCATAATCGGCAAAGGGTTTGAGCGTAACTGTAACAATGATGAATACCAGAGTGAAACCTGCTAATAAAATAGTTAAGGCAATTTCATTCGGTGTTTTTTGACGGCTTGCACCTTCCACCAAAGCGATCATTTTGTCCAAAAAACTTTCGCCTTGTTCGGTGGTAACTTTCACAATTATTTTATCTGACAAGACTTTTGTTCCACCTGTTACAGAGCTTTTATCACCACCTGCTTCACGAATAACAGGGGCAGATTCTCCGGTAATGGCACTTTCATCAATGGTTGCCAATCCTTCAATGATTTCACCATCGGCAGGGATTATATCTCCTGTTTCACACACAAAAACATCTCCTTTTTTCAATAGAGAAGAAGAAACAGTTTCACCGCTTTTCAATTTTGCAGGTGTTTCTTCTCTTGTTTTTCGTAAACTGTCGGCTTGCGCTTTTCCCCTTGCTTCGGCTATGGCTTCTGCAAAATTTGCGAATAATAATGTGAGCAAGAGCAACACGAAAACAGCAAAGTTATAAGCAAATGAACCCTGTGTATTGCTTGTAAGTGAATATACAGTTACAATCAGCATGATCAATGTTCCTATTTCAACCGTAAACATGACAGGGTTTCGGAACATTATTTTGGGATTGAGCTTCACGAAAGACTGTTTCAGTGCTTCTTCCACTAAGTCTTTCTGAAACAGGCTCTTATTTTTATTTGTACTCATTGTCGTTTATTTTTTAATTGGAATACATGATCCTCGATTTCTTTTCTTTTGAATTTAAGGTTTAATACAATGAAAAGTATTCTGCCAGCGGGCCAAGCGTAAGAGCAGGGAAGAATGCCAGGGCAGCTACAATAGCTATCACTGCAAACACCAATATTCCAAAAGTTGAAGTATCTGTTTTTAAGGTTCCTGCACTTTCGGGAATGTATTTTTTTGAGGCCAGCATTCCTGCAATGGCAACAGGCCCGATGATGGGTAAATATCTTCCAAATAACATGACCAGTCCGGTTGCGATATTCCAGAAAGGTGTATTGTCTCCCAATCCTTCAAAACCACTACCATTATTGGCAGATGCTGAACTGAACTCATACAGGAATTCACCAAATCCGTGATGTCCCGGATTTTTCAGCCAATCGGCATAAGCTTCCGGATTTCCTGCATACAGGAAACTGGCGAGTGCCGTTCCGCCTAAAATCATTAATGGATGCAGCAAAGCGATAATCATTGCAATTTTTACTTCTTTGGCTTCTACTTTTTTACCTAAAAATTCAGGGGTTCTACCCACCATCAAACCACCTATGAAAACCGCCAAAATGATAAACACATAAAAATTAATGAATCCGACACCCACACCACCGTAAAAACTGTTGATCATCATTCCGAGCATGGCAAACATGCCGGTCAGCGGGGTCATACTGTCGTGCATCGCATTTACCGAACCATTGCTCGTAACAGTTGTATTGATGGCCCAGTAAGCCGATGCAGCCGGACCGAAACGGACTTCTTTGCCTTCCATACTTCCCATGTCCTGAGCAATACCCATTTCGGCAATGGCAGGGTTTCCATTCATTTCATAGTAAATGGATGGAATGACTAAACATAGAAAACCTGCGGTCATAACTCCATAAACCATTAGAGCCAATTTTTTGCGTTTCAGCACATAGCCCATTGCAAAAATTAAAGCAATTGGAATCAGGAGAATGAAGACTGTTTGCAATATATTGGTCAGGTAGTTGGGGTTTTCCATTGGGTTGGTTGAATTTGGGCCATAGTAGCCTCCGCCATTTGTTCCCAATTGTTTTATGGCTACAAAGGCTGCTGCCGGACCCCGGCTAATGTGTTGTTCAACCCCTTCTAAAGTGGTGATGGTATCTTTGCCTTCAAAGGTCATAGGTGTGCCGTTGAACACTAAAATCACTGCACCAATGAAAGCGATTGGCAGCAAAATTCTGGTGCAAGTACGAACGAAATAGCTGTAAAAGTTTCCGAGTTTGTCTGTTGTCCGCTCTTTCATCGCATGGAATACCACCGCACAAATGGCGATACCCGTAGCAGCACTGATGAACTGCCAAAGCATCAGCATTAGTTGCCCCATATAGGACATACCCGTTTCGCCTGAATAGTGTTGCAGGTTGGTATTGGATACAAAACTTACCGATGTGTTGAAGGCCAAATCCCAACTCATTGAAGGGTTGTTATCAGGATTCAAAGGCAACCAACTCATATTGGTCAGCACAAAGAGGGAAATCACAAACCAAATTGCATTCATGGTAAGCAATGCCACCAAGTGTTGTTTCCAGTTCATTTCTTTAGCAGGGTCAATTCCGCTGAGTTTGAAAAAGAGTTTGTCCAGCGGATTGAATATTTTATCGAACCAGGTATTTTCATAATTGAAAATTTTGCCTATGTAACGACCCAATGGTATGGCGAATACCAGTGTTGCTGTGTACATGAGCATAACGCCAAGTATTTCTGTGTTCATATCTTAAAATTTTTCAGGGTTAATGAGTACATAGCACAGGTATATAAACACCCCTAAGGAAATAATGAATAAAGCTGTCATAGTTTAATTTTCCAGAATTGTTTTCAGGTAAGCTGTTTTTAAATTTTCAGGGAAGACCCTCATATGATTTTTCAAACTTGATGGAGTTTCATCCAATGCCATAACTCCAAGAAATTCGTTCTCAATAGCGTTTCTGTCATGTAAATTGCCACTGTTGTACATAAGGCTGATGATCTTGATAACCCGGTTCGCCTTTTC
This sequence comes from uncultured Flavobacteriaceae bacterium, assembly GCA_963816075.1. GTDB lineage: Bacteria > Bacteroidota > Bacteroidia > Flavobacteriales > Flavobacteriaceae > Namhaeicola. Next base: position 64,373 of record CAWFJI010000012.1, read on the forward strand.
TTTTTCGCCCAGCGCAAAATGATGGCGACAATAATCAGCCAGATTTTTTAAAAGCACATATTCTGTGTTTTGATGTTCGGTTTCAGCAAACTCGGGTAACCATTCATGTACGGTTTTAATAATTTTCGTCTCCATTGTTGAGATAATTTTAAGATCTTCAATTTTTTTGATGGCAATTATTTGTTGATTGATCATAAGAATTAATATTATTTAATTCACTTATGCCAAATGTTGTTCCAAAAAAATAAATGCAGTATATTAACCTGAATAACAAACAGATAGAGATTATCAGTCGTTTTGTAAAAACAAAAACCCTTTCGTTTTGAAAGGGTCAATCATAGCGTTTTAACAGGGTTGTCTTATTCCAAATTGAATTCGGAAATTTTCCGGTAAAGGGTGGTTAAAGCAATTCCCAGAAGTTCAGCCGTTTTGGTTTTGTTGCCATTGGTGTAATTCAGTACTTTTTGGATGTGCAATTTTTCAGCACTCGCAAGTTCAAATGCGGAGAGTATTCTTTTGTTATGGTTTGAGGTTGAAAAATTTTGTAAGTCGGTGGGCAAATGTTCCACTGTCAGCTCATGATCACATAGAATGACACTTCTTTCAATCACGTTTTTTAGTTCCCGGATATTGCCATTCCACCGATGTTGCTTTAAGGCTTCCATGTACTCTGGTGTATATGATGTAACCTTTTTATTGGCCTTGATAGCTGATAAATTCAAGAAATGTTGAGTCAAAGGCTCAATATCAATAACTCTTTCTCTGAGCGGGGGCAAATGAATCTGAAAAACAGAAATTCTATAGAATAAGTCTTCCCTGAAATGCTCTTGTTCAATTTCTATTTGCAAATCTTTGTTAGTTGCTGTAATAATGCGCACGTCTACCTTTGTGGGTTTGGATTCGCCAACCCGAATAAATTCACCCATTTCCAATACCCTCAATAATTTGGCTTGTAAATCCGGAGCCATATCGCCAATTTCGTCCAGAAAAATTGTACCGAAGTTGGCTTCTTCAAAAAGTCCCTTTTGATCTTTTGCCGCACCGGTAAAGGCCCCGGCTTTGTGCCCAAACATCTCACTTTCCAATAATTCTTTACTGAAAGCACTACAGTTAATGGCTACAAAGTTTTGTTTACGCCTGTTGCTTTCCTGATGTATGGATTGGGCAAATATTTCCTTTCCTGTACCCGTTTCTCCTGTCAATAAAACGGTTGTGTCGGTTGCAGCAACTCGTTTAGCTAACTCAATTGCATGTTGAATAGGTTTTGAATTACCAATTATTTTGTCAAAAGAATGTACATTACCCAGTTGCTTTTCAAGATGTTGTACCCGTTTGGTTAAATCAACTTTTTCAACTGCCCGGTAAAGCAGGGGTATGATTTTGTTGTTGTCATCGCCTTTGGTAATGTAGTCAAAAGCTCCGTTTTTTATGGCTTGCACACCATCAGGGATATTTCCGTAAGCTGTCAGCAAAACAATTTCGGGCAGGGGAAATTTGTCTTTGATTTTCTTTGCAAGGTCAACTCCGTTTCCGTCAGGCAGTTTCACATCACAGAGCACAACATCAATGTCATGGTGCTCTAACTTTTTCCAGGCTTCTTTGCAGTCAGCTGCCTGCAATACGTCAAACCCTTCCAGGCTGATAATTCTTGCCAATAAGGATCTTAACTTTTCTTCGTCATCTATAATTAAAACTTTTCGCAAAATAGTACCGGTTAATTAAATAACAAATTTACAATTTAAATAGGTTCGCCCGCTTTGTTACTATCCTATAAAAGAATCAATTTTATGACACTGATCAAATTAAAACAGGATGCTTTTGCAGTTAATAATTTATCATTGCTTAGGGTTGTTTTTTAATCTATGGCTATGGCTTGCATCGGGTCCTACTTTAAGACCAAAGACTATTTATTACCCAAACTCGTTGACCCGTGAACCTGTAATTTCACCACATGCTACCCCGGAAATATGGCCCTTATCTGACTTTGAAAGTAGAATTATGGCACCAATTTTCTCTGTGCATGTAAACCTTGATTTTTTACTTGTATTTTTATAGTTTATATACCGTAGTGGAATGCAGTTCTTGCGGAGGTTTTAACGAATCTTATTAAATGTATTATAATAAAGATCTAGATCTATTAGCAAAAAGATCTTGATCTTACTTTAAATATATCTTGATCTTTTTATAAAAAGATCTTGATCTCTAAAATAAAAGATCTTGATCTTTATTATTTCTTATCTCTGATGTTTGTTTACAAACTTAAGGAGAAATTAAATAGTTTATCCGCAAGAACCGTCTGTTTGTTGCCTGTCATTATTCCAAGACAAAGGTACCTTATCTTGGCAGGACCTGATTCGAACAAAGCAGGTTTATTTCTTGGAACAGGAATCTGCAAGCAGGGAACATAGGAATTATTTACTGCAAAACAACCCATTATTTTCGATAAAATGCAGCATATTTCAAATCAATATATGATGATTTTGAATTATTCCCACAGCTGCCAAAAGAGTAAATTTAGGCTATGAATAAATACTTTTTTTTCAATGACCTTTCAAGTTTCCTGGAGAGGGGCTTATTGCAATGCAAACTGAAAGTATTTGAATCATGTACAAATATAAATTTCCTGAAATGAAAAGATTAACGTTTATGATTGCCGTTTGTGTGTTCCTGTTGTCAGTAAAAAATGAATTGTTCGCACAAAGTATTTCTGCTTCAGTGCAAAATGGTAAAATAGCCAGGGGAGTCAACATCATTGGTTATGATGATGAGCTTTGGAAAGACCATACCAAAGGGCGGTTTAAAGAAGCTTATTTTAAAAAAATCAAAGAGGCCGGTTTTTCAAGCATCCGGGTAAACCTGTTTCCTTTTTCGCACATGGACAAAAACTTCCGGATCAATGAGGCCTGGCTGAAAACCCTTGACTGGGTAGTGAAAAACGGGCTGGAAGCAAACCTGATGGTCATCCTGGATATGCATGAATACAATGCCATGGCCGATGATCCGGTGGCTAAGAAAGAAATGTTCCTCTCCGTGTGGAGGCAGCTGGCACCGCGGTACAAAGACCAACCCGATCAGGTTGTCTTTGAACTTTTGAATGAACCCAATCAAAAACTCAGCGTTGCGCTCTGGAATACCTATTTGGTTGAGGCCATCAATCTGGTTCGCCAAACCAACCCGAACCGCACACTGATTATTGGCCCCGGTAACTGGAATGGCATTGAAAGTTTAAACACCCTGGTTTTGCCCAAAGATGATAAAAATATCATTGTGACGGTTCATTTCTACCACCCCATGCCTTTTACGCACCAGGGCGCCTGGTGGTCTAAGGAAAATAAGGACCTGAGCGGAATTCAGTGGACAGGCACGGAAGCAGAGAAAGCAGATGTTGTAAATAAATTAAAAGTGGCTGCCGATTGGGCTAAGGCCAACGACCGGCCTATATTTTTGGGTGAATTTGGCGCTTATGACAAAGCGGATATGGAATCAAGGGCACGATATACAGCATTTGTGGCCAGAACGGCTGAAAAATTTGGTTTTAGCTGGGCCTATTGGCAGTTCGACAGTGATTTTATTGTTTATGATATCAATAAAGAATCCTGGGTAAAACCGATATTGAATGCCTTGATGGAGAAATGAATAAGAGATGTGAGATTTGAGATATGAGAAATGAGAATCAGGAAACAGGAAACAGGAAACAGGATGACAAGGAAAAAGTTCAAAGTAAAAAGGCAAAAGGAATAATTAGTATTGAGTACTGAGTATTGAGTATTGAGACAAAATGTTAGACAAAAATGCTTGAAACTTGAACGGGAAACAGGAGACAGGAACCAGGATACAGGAATAATTAGTATTGAGTACTGAGTATTGAGAAAATGTGAGACAAAAAGCTTGAAACAGGATACAGGAGACAGGATATTTCAAACCTTGAACTTTGAACCTTGAACCGGGAATCAGGACACAGGAGCTTACTTCTTATATTTATTTGTAGCGGGCATTGGGTGGTGGATAGTAAGGGCCAACCACAGAATGATTAAGATAAAGAATAAAGGTCAAAAGGTGCTCAGGGGTTTAATATGGTTAGCCCCGCGATGCCTTAAGGGGAATATTTGTTGCACTGCGATACCTCGTGCGGTCTTAATTTAAAGAATCATATGAAAACAAGACAAATGACATCTGTAAAAAGTTTAATGACAACCATATCATTTTTGGAAGGGGCAACTGGTCTGGCTCTTATGACCTTTCCTTCATTTGTTTCTGTGATTTTATTGGGCTCTTCTTTAACAGATCCAAAAGGAATAGTCATAGCCCGGGAGCAGGTCTGGAGCTGTATAAGAACATGGCAGGGGCAGCACTGGTCTCACTTGCGGTTGCATGTTGGTTTTTAAGAAACTCCGTATACCTGGTTTTCTATTTCATTATTGTTTTACAATCTGGCATCCAGTGGTTTTCTTGCTCATGCTGGATTGCAAGAAGACTTGACTGGAATAGGTCTTTGGCCGGCTTTCGCTGCACATATTGCTTTATCTGCATGGATTATGAGGCTGCTTTACGGGAACAAGAACTAATTTTTGTGACACTGCTGCGCTTCGCGGGTAGGTTTAACAGAGAAACCCAGGAAAAAGTAAAAAGTTCACAGTAAAGCCGTTATGCGGTTCTGCAGTGATGCAGTATTACGAAGGTGAAATGAACGAAAGAGAGAAGTGAATTATCAATGGAAATGAATTCGTATGACATGTTATATATTTGGCAATCAATTGATTATAAAATACACACCCCTAACCCCTCTCAAGAGGGGAACCACATTTATTCACTAATCCCTAGTCACTATTTTAATTCAAAAATTGCTCAACATTTCTAATTCTCGCTTTCGCTCTTTCACTCTTTCGCTCCTTCCAAAAAAACTGCATAACCGTATAACCGAATAACTGTATAACTTTTTCCTTTTTCCTTTTTCCTTTTTACTTGGAGTCCTGTCTCCTGGTTCTTGTCTCCTGATTCCTTTTTTTCTCACATCTCAATACCAATCAAGCGCCAACACTTTTAAACTCATCTTCCATTTCAATCACCCGTTCCAAATAAACCCTGTCGAGTTTGATGTTGGTCATAAAAGCGGAATAAGCCATCATCGCTGCCAGCCTTCTCAGGTCAGAAGCCCATAATGGCATGTAGGTGGGCGGAATTAACCAGCCGGATTTAAACAGGGGATCCAGCCGAAGGGCATCAGCCAGGGTAAGTCTTCCTGCAAACAGATTGCTCACCACCTCAGGCCTGCTGTCCCGAATGGCTACGCGCAAAAAAGTATGCACTTCCAGCAGTCCCTGCAGATAAACAGCATCTTTTGTAAAGACTACACCTCCTTTTACGGCACCGCCCCTGAAAATTCGCTGTGCTGAGCGTACAGACTCTATTTCAGATTGTCCTTCATTCAAAAAATATTTGAAAAGGTCGATAAAGTCAGCACCATCCAGCGCCATTTGCACGGCGATTACACGAAGTGCAATTCTTCTCAACCGGCTTATGTCTATGGAATTGGTAATGAGTTCTGCCAGTACGGCAATTCCTTCCTGGTGCCGGGTAGTGCGCGGTGCACCGAGGCCCAGGGATTTTAAATTGTTCTGTTTTCTTCCGTTCAATTGTGTGGCTGAATGCACGAAGGCTTCGTGATGTATGAGCTGATCCCGATCCAGTTGAGAAAACAGGGCTCCTTCACGTATGCGGATTCGGGTCGCCCCGGCCAGTGCTTTTGAAGACATATTCGGATCAAGAACGATGGACACATCGTCATGAACAAAGAATTCGTCAACAACTGCTTTGATCGATTTGGCAAAACTTGATGCAGAAATATTGGTTTCTGTGGTTTGGATCTGCGGATTTCCCAGCAGGTTGTCGGTTACTTCCAAAAAGAATTTTGCCCCATCAACGCCCGTAAGGCCCTGCAGTTTGTATACCCTGTCCGGACGGCCGTAAATTTTTTCAGAATACCGGGTAAAATCAGGAGTTCCTACATGCAGGAGCATACGGCCTGCATGGGCATAGCTCAGCGCAGTTTCTGCCAGAAATTTTTCGACGGGATCCTCCTGATCACATTGATCAACAATCGTATCCAATGCTTTTATGCTGTCCTTTACATCAGGAGCTACTAATTTGATTTCCGGTAGTTCCGGCTTTCCTCTATGCCATCCTTTCAAAAATTTCTCTTCGACCTCTGCAGGCCAGGTCAGGGTATTCAGTACTTTTATTTTCTTTGAGGCAAGTACCAGTGCTTCGTCCAGTTCGTGAATTTTATTTGAGTCCATCTGCCTGAAATTTTTATCTAAGTTACTCATTTTTAAGCGCTCCGTAACGTTAAAATTTAAAAAAAACAGGGCTGTCTGGCAACAAAATCGGTATCTCTTGCGGGACTTGGATTGTTGCCTCATTGATTAACTGACAATAACTTGTAGCTGAAAACCAATTTAGAAGTGTAAAGAATTCATCAGAAAAATGAGTGATTCCCGTCTTTAAATGCACAGGCAGGCCATCAGACTATCAGTTATCGGGTTGTGGAATTAAGTATTCCTGAGTAATTAAAATTTTAAAGTAAGCCCTGATCCTTCAAATCTGCAACAAGCTCCTGGATTCGAAGATATCCCGTCTTTTGCAAGATATTCCTGCGGTGGGTATTCACCGTATGCGTGCTGAGGAATATTTTTTCAGCTATTTCCTGACTGGACATCCCATGACTTAATAATTTTATGATCTCAAATTCACGGTTTGAAAGGGGATTGGTCAATCCGAGCAATCCATCATCCGGATAACGAAACTTTGAAAGATCCTCTCCACAATAATAATGAAATTTGCCTTTGAGCTGATGACACCAATCTACGTTTGTATGAACCTGGAGTTGGTAAACCGTGCTCCCGGGTGACTCGCTATAATATGTATAACACTGATAAAGTATGTTGGAGTACGCGCCGTGCGGGTTCTTTAATTTTAATGTTGTTGATAATAAGGACTGACCTTTTTTCTCCATTATGATGGTATTAGCCATCTTCATGCGGTTTGCAATCGCCAGGCCCAATCTTTCCATGTCCTCAGGAGGTGTGGCCTGATTCATTTCGTAAGGATTTAGGTTATTTGGATCAATACCAACCATCCGTATACTACCCTTACTGCAAAAAAGGATTTGCATCAGGATTAAATCGGCCACAAAAAAAAACTGGTTGTTCATTTCGGTCAGCAGTTCCAGCTCTTGAATCAGCGGGTCATTCCGATTTATTTCCTTGAAACCAGTAGGTGCATATACCTCCAAAAATTTGAAGAAGAGTTGATAGCTTTTCAGATTGCTTTCCATAATTAAATCAGATGATCTAATCTGTACAGGTTGCATTTGCGAAGATAAGTAAAAATACTTATTAATAGGTATCTGGTATTTTTGAGATTACTTATTATTGAGTACTCCAAATAAATGGCTCTGAATTAACTTTGACAGAGATAGCACAATTCATAATAATGGTAACAGAGAATACCAAAGTGAATTTTGAATTTACTGTTATTAAAAGAGTCAATTTTACTTTAGGCAAATCATAAATAGTCCTGTTTTCTCATGATGTATTCCAAACCAATATGTAAATCATGTTAATGGAAAAATTGAATTTCAAACCCGGCTTTAATGTATATAACAGGATAAGCGTAAAAAATTACCGTGATCAAATTATTTGCGGGGCTGCTGTTATTGTTGGGAACGGGACCAATGCGAGGGCGCACCTGCATTCCGCAACCGGAATCTCGGAGGTTTTACCTGGGACAGGTAATCTGATCGATCGGGTTAAACTGGCGGAGGAACTCGATGTGGATTTGGTATTGATTAACCGGGGCCGCATTAGCACGGTTGATGAAATGCACTACCAGGGAGGTTATGTAGCAAACTTCCAGGGTGTAAAAATGACCTGGTTCGGTTTTATGATCGCCGGTGATCTTTTCAACCAGCTTAAAAACCCCTACCAGCCGGCCTTAATTTTCAGAAATTCAAATTGGATCTGGTATGCAAAAAGTGAAGTCTTTTTGCTCAGGGAACCTGCAGGTACCGTTTGGGTAATGAATGAATACACAAGAGATGTGCTCATGGATCTGACCATTGACAATTTACGGGACCTGGGCAAGAGGTATAAAAACCTGCCCGAGGGATGGAAGTTCGAGGTAAAAATTCTTACCGAAGATTTGTCACTGGATACCGCCCGATCTGATGGCTGGGCCTCAGTGCTCAGAGATGAATTCGGCTGTACCTTCCAGGCCTGTGGCTATGATCAGCGATACCAGTGCAAATTATATTCCTTAGTTTTTTTATAAACATGCAAACAAAGTACCACGTTGAACCCAGTATTTAAAGAGAATAATTCAAATATAAATAGTAACCATTAAATCAATTTAAAAACAAGAACAAAATGAAAAATTTTAAAATTACATTGAGAAAGCTGCTGTTCCTGGCAGCAGGCGCATTATTTTTTGGTCTTTTTGCATCCTGTGAAAAGGCTGAGAAAACCAATATCGAAGCAACACCTGAAGTTGCCATGGACAGTGTTCAGGCTCCACCGGTTCAGACCGATTTGTATGCGGGTATGGAACGAAAAATCAAGATCAACATTGGCACAGTAGGCGAAAGACGCCATATAACAGGTACCCGCGGTATGCCTTTCGGTGGTATGGCGGCATTGGTAGGGACAGGACGCAACCAACGCGCTCATGTGTATACAGCAACTTTGGGTGAAGGACCATTGGTTCCGGGAAGTATCGAAAAAATAGATGCAAAAGCACTCGCAGAACAGTTAGGTGTTGTTGCATGTGTGCTTAACATTGGTCGCAATTGGACCATGGACGAAATCGATATGCACCTTGGAGAAGTATTAGATTTCCAGGGCGTGAAAATGGCCTGGGCCGGAGATATGACTTCCGATGAAATTATGAAACACTTTGGGTGGACCATATGTAAGTTGGTAAAATCTTGCGCAACACCAACTGGATCTACAAAGCCGGAAAGCAGGTGTGCCTTTTGCGTGAACCCAATGGTCAGGTTTGGGTAATGCAGGAATACACAAAAGAGGTTGACCCGACCTTAACCATGGAGAACATCGGTGAAATAGGTCCCAAATTAAAGAAACTTCCAAAAGGCTGGACTTTTGAGACGAAGATTCTTGAAAAAGATCTAACACTTGATACAAGGCGTACAGGTAATTGGGCTTCGATCATCCGTGATGAACTGGGCAATACTTATGAATGTACAGGCTTCGATGACCTGGCGAATTATATTCCTTAATCGGGTATTGAAAAATTAAATAACATTTAAAAAATGAAAAATATAGTCATAGTCCTTTTTGTATTTCTGGCCGGCAATTATTTACGGGCGCAGGACCTAAAACCTGAGCTTGTCAAGGAAAAGCAAACCAAGCTGGGTTTGTATGTTACTGCCAGTGAAGCCTATGCCATGTGGAAGGCAAATCCGGACAAAGTAAAGATCCTGGATGTGCGCTTTCCTGAAGAATATATGTTCGTGGGCCATCCGGAAATGGCGTATAATATACCCCTGGTATTCCAGAGCTATGACTGGGATCCTGAAAAAAAGATGTATAAGATGAAGCCGAATCCGGATTTCATGCCACAGGTGCAGGCCTTGTTTAAACCCGATGACATCATTCTGGCTACCTGCCGTTCCGGCGGCCGGGGTGCCATGGCTGTCAATATGCTGGCCGCTGCCGGGTATAAAAATGTGTACAATATCACCGATGGAATAGAAGGTGATGAAGTAAAGGACCCGGAAAGCCAGTATTATAAAAAACGCATGAAAAACGGATGGAAGAATTCAGGATTGCCCTGGACCTATGACATCAATCCGGACTTGATGAAATTGCCAAAAAATTAAGAGCTTGTCTGGAAATTAACCCTGCAATTCAGCAGGGTTTGATTTCGGATAAGTAAGAATGTTGGCAAGAGGAGAGTAATATGCAAATAGTAAAAGTGCACTTGCATCAATAAATAGTTCATAGTTTGTTTAGTTAATCAGGGGCTGTGAAATCACCAGCTCCTGATTTTTAAAAATATCTAAAGCAATTTTTAAATGAAAATATCAGTATTTATTTTTTTTCTTGGACTGTTCATGTCCGGTTTTGCACAGGTCGACCGTGATCAGCTGTCGCTCGAAATCAGCAAAGCAGAAGCCGCAAATCTCGAAAAACTCAAACCGTATTTATGGAGACGCGAAACCGTGGTTACCGTAGATGGCCAGGTAAAAACGAATGCCCTGTCGGAAATGAACTTTGATGAAACAGGTAAACTGAGTGTAAAAAACCTGGAAGCCAAGAGCACCGACAAAGATAAACGCGGCCTGCGTGGCAGGATACAGGATAATGCCAAGGAAGATGCCATGGAATATGTGGAAAAAGCACTTCAGCTGGCAATTTCATATACCTATTTGTCAAAAGGACAGCTTATTGATTTTTTTAGCAAGGCGGAAATAACCGAAAGCAATGGGCTTATTCAGGCAGTTGCCAAAGATGTTTTGGTAAAGGGCGATGTTGTTACATTTGGTATTGATCCCAAAACCAAGTTGTTTGTACATAAGACATTTTCGAGCAAACTGGGAGAAGATGATATTTCGGCTGATATTGAATACGGAAAATTAAGCAGCGGTGAAAGCCATGCAACCAAAACGGTTTTGAATCTACCCGCAAAAAAAGCGGTCATAACTTCTGTAAATACAGATTATTATACTAAAATACAGTAAGAATAGCTTGTTGGTTTGACGATGATATTCATATCGCTGACGAAAATCGGCTTATACCCAGTAAAAAAGGGTTACGATATGAGATAAAAATTTGATATTAGAGATTACATACAATAATTATTATTAACAATTTAAATATTAAAAAAATGAGATTAAAATTAAGAGAAATGAACGTAGTTGACGATTTTGTGACCAGAAATACACCTGGTCTTAAAATCTGGGATGTAAATGTGGGGTGGTATGCAGTGTGCTTACCACATCTTTGCTCCGGGTACCGACTTTACAGATATTCTTAAAGGAAAAGGACTAGATCATGATCTTTGCGGAGTTGAACACTGGGCTTACATTTTAAAGGGCAAGCTGGAGGTCATTTACCTCGATGGAAGCATTGAAGAATGCACCGAAGGAGATGTTTGCTTCTGGCCGGCTCCACACAACTTCAAGTCAAAAGAAGGGGCTGAGATTCTTCAGTTCAGCACCGCCGGAGGATTGGCTAAGCAAGCGAAAAGAATTGTAGACTTTATTGCAAAGCATAAACATTAATATGTTTTGATGCAGGCCAGATCTAATGGTCTGAATTTGCACGGTTACAATACGGCGTATATCAAGAGCTATGACGCATATAATTATGTAAGACATAGGTTTATATTAAGAACCTAAACACGCATGATGTACCCTTAAAACCAGTACGACACATTTAAATAAGAGCTGTGATTATCACAGTTCTTATTTAATATTTTTAAAAAATCTAGTGCTATACTAAAATCCTTTGAATAGTGGCAAGAGATTTTCACTTACCGGATATTTGATCATTTACTTGATTATCGAAATTATTTTATTAAACAAGTATTAAACCAGAAAATTATGTTAGCAGGACTGTTGGTGGCCATTTTAATGTTTTTCTCAGGAAATGAAACTGTGATGCTTAATCCTGAAATGGGGAAAAGTATCAAAAAGACAGTACAGGATAAAGAGAGAAAACAGCAAATAGACCAGGTTTTAAAAGAGATAAAGCAAGACCAAAAATTGTTTATCAAAGAAACACAAAAACCAAGCCTGAAAGAGCTTGAAAATCTGAATCTCGATTACAATTCATCACGCGAAAGTTTTGAAAGCTTGTTGAATACATACTACACTGAACTGGAGGAACTTCAGAACAAATACCTTGATAATGAGCTGAAAATAAGATCTCTTACAAAGGAGGACGAATGGACACGTATCATGGATCTGGCGGTTCAGAAACCCGACAAGGAGAAAGATATGAATGAGATCAGAAAGCAAGCTGATCATATGCATGCCAATCTGCAAAAAGCAGTAGAGAGCAACATAACAGATACAGCCAGTCTGGATAAAGCACGGCTGCTGTTGGACGAATATGAATCCAGATCAGTCAAAATTGCTGAACAACTGCTTCATACTACCTACAACCAACACGAAGCAATACGCAGTTATGATGCCTCACGTTCCGGCTTCGAATCTTTGCGTTCAGAGATTCTTGCGACCAGAAAGGAATATATGTCCTTCGTGGTGGATATGCGTTTTCAGTTAAAAGACCTGACACCGGAAGCGAACTGGAAAAATGTGGCAAAAGCGATCAATAAAAATTTAGAAAAGGCCGGGTAAGCATATAGATTTAAAGTGGGATATTGTCAAGAAAGATAAGGGGTACAAATTCAATCAAAAAATGAAAAAGAACTTTGACAAGCGGATTTTTTCTCCCGGTTTATTTTTTAATGATACAGGTTTTCTTATTTCCAGGATACCGGAAATAATCTCGGCTTTACGTAATAAGCAAATCAGTAAGGCATTTATAGAAAAAATCATGACGGTGACAACCGCCGTAAACGGTTGCACCTACTGTACCTGGTTTCATGCAAAACAGGCACTGGCAAGCGGAATCAGTGAAGAGGAAGTAAAAAACATGCTGAACCTGCAATTTCAGGCTGATGCCTCTGATTTTGAAACCCTGGCTCTGCTGTATGCCCAGCATTTTGCAGAGACAGACAGGCAGCCTGAGGAGGATATGACCCAAAAATTCAAAGAATTCTATGGAGAAAAGACTGCAGGTCATATTTATTTGTTCATACGCCTGATCAATTTTGGAAATCTGTACGGAAACACCTGGGATGCCGTTCTGAGCCGGCTTAAAGGAAATCCGGCTGAAAAGAGCCCTGTCCTTTTTGAGTTTTTTTTCTCCCTGTTGTCGTTCTGGTTTATGATTCCCATTATGGCATGGTCAAAGGGAAAAATGTGAATCAGATCAAATTAATTTGTAAAATATAAACAGGAAAAAAATGAAAGTAATCATTATTGGTAGTGTTGCCGGAGGGTATTCAGTACTTTTATTTTTTTGAAGCCTGCACCACGGCCCGGTCTAAGTCTTGAATTTTTGAGATTTTATATAAAGAAATTTGATAGATAAATTTACGTTTTTATTGTCTTCATTTCTTTAAAAAAAAAGCAAATAACCGCAACAGATTATTCAATTTTGCGACTTGGATTACTGCGACTCAGACAGGGATTGAACGCCTGCCAAGGGAAACATTCATGAAAAACATTTGATGTTATGGTCACAAAGCTGTCAATCATCCATCCACTCAAAAAGATATTCATCTTTAAATTCGATTTCAAAAGCTTTCAAAAAAGCAAGATATTCTTCTTTAAATGTTTTTTTGATATGATGTTCCTTTTGTTTCTCAATATATTGAATTACATCGCTTAATTGCGAGTGGCTATAAGAAAAAGCCCCAAATCCTTCTTGCCATTGAAAATTATACTGGGTGAATTTCTTTTCTTTGATAAATGCATTTGACGACTTTTTCACTTCCCTTATTAAATCGGAGAGACAACATGTTGGTTTCATCCCGATAAAAAAATGAATGTGGTTTTTTGCGCCATTAATAGCAAGCATTTTCTGGCCCTTGTTTTGAATTGTTCCTGTAATGTATTTGTAAAGTTCTTCTTCCCAGGCGGGGTTGATGAGGGAATTACGGTTTTTAACAGCAAAAACAATTTGTATATAAATTTGAGAATAGGTATCAGCCATATTTACAATTTTTTTTAAATGATTCGTTAAATTACAAAAACATTTTATCATTTCAAACCCGGCGGGTTTGTATGTGTATAGAAATTGGAGACGGAATGAATGGTGCGACCCCAGCCGGGGTCGAATGCTTT
>CAWFJI010000013.1:0-135072 GCA_963816075.1 uncultured Flavobacteriaceae bacterium
TGTGGCGCAGTCGGGAGTCGCGGGGTCGGCGGGAGATCCTGAGACTGCGGCTATGCAGGTTCCGATGGCGACCTTGGTGAGCTGCATCCTCGAATTGACCCGCGGCCCGATTCGCGACTTCTCCCAAGACGTTCTGGCAGAATCTGGCGGCCGTACCGACCTTCTTTGACTCGGCCAGCGGCGCTGTCTGGGAGGAGAAACGCCAGGATGGCCGACCGGCGTTCCTCAGCTCGGTTGCGACGGCTGATGCCATTCTGGACGCGATCCGACTTCACCGAATCACGGGCGACAGCCGCCACCTGGAACGGGCGGCGAAGGGCGCGCGAGATGGCTCGACGGTCCCGCACGCCATCCGTGCGGCGGCATCTGCGCGAGACTACGGGACCGAAGACGAACGAGCCGACCTGGCCGAGACCTCGTTCTCGGGTCGGCACATCTACGCGTTCGGCAACGCGGTCTGCCTGCAGGCGTTCTGCGCCTGTTCACGCGGCTCGGTCGTGCGGCCTCGCGGAAGGCGACGCAGTGGCGGAAAGCCGCAATGAGGACGGGTCAATTCCTCCTGCAGAAGATGGCCGATCAGCAGGGTGAGGTCCACGCCGTGTATGACGCGGGCACGGACAGACCCGTGCCCGATGACGCCTCACGCTGGTCGCGCCATAGCGGACCGCACCTCGCGAAGGTCGCCGAGGCCTTCGTGGACCTGGCCGACTTGCTGGCGGGCGAGCCGGCTTCCGCACGCGGCGACGGTCCTTCTGTGACCGAATACCAGCGCCGGGCCGCGACTATCTGCGCTCGTTTCCTGGCCCGCCAGATGGCGGCGGGCGACCATGCCGGCGCTTTCGAAACCTCGCCAGGCCTGGTGGAAACGCACCCGCACTGCCATGCGGCCGAGGCATTTCTGCGAGTCGGCCGGGCCTTGCACCGACCTGAGTTCGCGGATTCCGCCAGGCGAGCCGCCACCTGGGCCCTGGACCGTTGCGTGGGAGGAGAGGTCCCTCAGTGCTTCAGCCTGGAAACCGGTGAACCGCTGGCCCGGTTCCGCACCGATTCCCTGGCGCAGACGCTGTGTCTGAGTGCCGATCTGCTGCGGCGCGGCGAACTCGACGTCCGCTACTGGCAGGCAGCCGATGAGTTGGCAGGCGCATCCTGTCGCTGAAAGAGAACGGCGTCTTCGCGTTCGGACATGCCGAACGCCCGTTGGGCGGCAAGATGGCGGTGAACACGCGCAGCCGCCGGACGCAAGTCGCCTGCCTGCGAGCCCTCTGGGAATATCAGGCAACACGCAAGCTGTAGTGGAACGGTCCTCACGCGCGGCGGCGGTGCGGCGTGTTCGAGGCCCGTCTCGCCGGCGGCCGCCTGGCGCAGACAAGAGAGCAAATGGTCGGGATGGTGTCGGCGTCGGAAGCTGACGGCCATGGTCGTGCGCGGTTACGCCGATAATGGTCGTAGTGGTCCGCGATGTCGCCGCACGAGATCGGGAACCTGTTCCACATCGGCGGCAATCAGGCCGACCGGCCCAGCGGGCGATTCGCGGGGGAGATGCGGGAGGCTGCGCCGAAGAAACGGCACTCGACCTGGCGCAGCGCGAGCGGTGATGGTTCGTACGCGTTCGACCAGGCGAGTTCCACGGCGGTCGTATCGGGACCCAGGTGGAACAGCGCGGGAGTCGGTGAGCCGCCCAGACGCTGACTACAAATTGCCACAGAGTGTTTCACGGACTGGCCGTCCACGCGGAATTGGCGGCAGGCGACCTGGACGTAATGCCCGGGACTGGCGTGGTCGGGCCAGGCGAAGCGAAGCCACAAGTCCGCGGCTCCCGGCGGCACGGCCAGAAGCTGCCGCACAGGGTCGCCGGTCTCGCCGATGCTCAAGCGGGCCGGCAACATCGGCCGGCCGTCGGTGACAGGCAGTGTCGTCGCCACCGCCGGCAACCGGTCGAGATACGCGGCAACCGGCTCGGAAATCTGATCAGCCAGCCAACTGCCGGCCGGCACAATGACGGGAACGCCGGCGGACAGAAGCTCCAGCATCACCGCGCTGCACCGCGCCGCATAGCGGCGTCCATCATACAGGAAGAGGCCCACGTCGCCGAGCTGCAGCAGTCGGCGGTATTGGTCGGTGGTCAAGGGATGGGGTACGTGCAGCAGCGGAGCGTCGAGCGGCAAATCTTGACGGCCGGGGAACAAACGGTACCTGGCGAGGTACTCGGCCAGCGCGCGACGACTTCGGGATCCCTGGTCTGGAAGAGGATTCTGCACTCGGCCCCCGCGAACGGGTCGCAAGCCAGGTCCGCCACCACGCTGTTCAAGGAAGAAAGCCCCTTTTCCGCGCGCGTGTCACCGGCGCAGAGGACGCGCAACGGCCCCTCGTGCCGCTCCCCAGATCGCACGAGAACCTCCGGACTCACGACGTGAGGCAATACGTGGAATGTCGTCAGGCCGAGACTGGTGAACTGATCGGCCAGCGGCTGCGTCACCGCGTGAAAGTGCAGGTGGTGGTTTTGCAGTTGGCTCAAAAGCCCATCCAAGTGCGCGTGCATGGCCTGCCAGGCATCGCCTTGCGACGCAACTCGGGAGGCCGGCCGGCGAGAAACCCGTGGTGTGAAGAGCGGAAGTGCCAAGTCGGGGATTTGTGACGCTTCAAAACGGGCCAGGAACCGGGTCAAGCCGATGAGATCGAATTCCGTGCATGTCGGGAGCAGCACGTGATCGCCAGGCCGAGGAGGAATGGCGGTGAAGACCTTCTCGCAGCCCTTTGACAACGCGGCGATGCGCCGATGTTGCGACCGGAGATCTCGCCACAATCGCAGTTGGCCCGCCAATGCTCCGTAAAGACCGGGACGACGGCCGCCCGTGCTCCGCGTGTCGACGCGGGCTTCAGGCCGGTGCGGGTTCACCGGATGCCGGTGCCCGCCAAGACAAACATCGAAAACCGCGTGTAGCCGCTGTAGCGAAACGCCGCCAAATGCAGCGAGTTCCGGCAGTCCCCGCGTCTTCGCGTAGCGACAATTCGCTCCGATCACGACCTCCCACCCGGCCTTCTCGGCCGATGTGCCAAGGTTCAGGGCGAAATCGAAGTGATGGCCGCCCGGCACGTCAAGCGAATGGTCCAGCAAGTAAAGGCGAGGCATCGTGCTCTCCACGCGACGGCGCTTCGGGGAGGTTTTCGGGCGACACTCGGGCCGGATTGTCCAACGTCGCTCCGTGCGCGTTCAAGAGCGTTTCTACCGAACGAGGAGGTGCGGAGGTGCGGAAACGGGGGGGCTTGTGGAGGTGCTGCCCGAGCGGCCTCGAAAGACAGGCCGGAAGGAACGCCGCGGCCCGTGACGCGATGCGGCAACTTCCCCTTCCCTTCGATCGGGTCCCAGGGCGATGCCGCGCGGACAATCAGAAGCCGGATACGTGCCGATACCGGCCGCCGGAATCCGCCGCGATCTGTTTCATCAGGGATTCCGCGCTGGTGTCCATGAACGAGATCGTGTGAATCTGCGTTTTTCTCTCACCCGAGTTCATGGCCGCGATCTCCTCCACGGTATTCGGCGGAAACAGGCCGTCGGTCATGAAGAAGATGACGTCCGGGCGCGGCGACAACTCGAATGCCGCACGGAAGGCGGGAGTCGGCGTCGTACCTCCGGACCCTTCAAACGTCTTGAGCCATTCGGCGACGGCGGGGCGTTCCTGCCGAGGGTTGTGCCACCCCGGCTTCGGGTAGGGCAACTCGACGTGGTTGAAGAAGATCAATTGAAATCGCCCGCCGACCTTCATGGTGGTGGCGTCTCGAGCACTTCCTGTTTGACGTATTCCACCTTCGGGCCCTCCATGCTGCCGGATCGGTCGGCGATGATGCAGAAGCGTCTGCCGACGGCCTGGACGCCCATGAAGGACGCACCCTGCCCGACTCCGCCACCGGCGCCCGGCAGCTCGGACATGGTCGCCCCTCCGCCAAACACGCCCCTTGGCACCAGGTCCGCCAGATTCACGTCCCTCGAGCACTCTCGTCCGCCTCCACCGGAGTCACCACTTCCAGCGACTCCGCCACATCCGCCGATTGCTGCACCGCCACTTCGACGGACGTGGCGTCGAGGAATCCTCGGCGGCCGTGTCGCTCAAGTTCTCCGAAGGCAGCGTGCCGATCAAAACCTCGTCGCCTTCGCCACCGCCGCCCCCCCGCAAGTCGCACGTGACCATGGCCAGGCCGACGATCAACGCGGTGTGCAGCAACAGCGAGGCCAGACCGGCAACGCTCTCGTTGACCCAGGATAATCTCTTCTCCTTGAGCGGTTCCTTCGGAGTATCTTCATTCCCACCGGCGTCAGGAAGGCGGATCGTCCCTTGGCAGTACGGACACTTGCCCACGCGGCCCAGCTGTTCCGCGGTGATCTTGAATCGCTTATTACAATGGATGCAGTTCAGCTTCATGAGCCTGACGTCTCCACGCCGTTCGGCAGCCTGCGGGCTTATGGCGAGCCGCCGGTGTCAACCGGCGGGTAGCAGCGGGTACCGGCATAACCGGGGCAGCTGACGCTGCCCGCTCGCCTTTACCGTAACGCGCCTTGACCGCGATGCGAAACGGTCCGACGGCGCAGCGTCGGGCCGCGGTCGCAATCTGAATTGTTGGCCGACAAGTCGCATGTTGTCAACGACCGCCGCGGCCGCCAGGTCCAGAACGGGAGTGCGACCAAATCCTCCCGCGTCGAGTCCTGGCCACATATCCGCGACGTGTTTCAGCTATAATGGGACGGCACCATGGTTACGTTTTCGTCGGTTATTGATGCAGCAACAGGAGCGATTTCGAGATGAACAAGAGCATGGTCGTTGCAGTAATGGCAGTCTGTGCGGTTGCCGGCGGACTTCGCGACATCCGCGAGCGCTGCCGAGTACCTGAGTGGGATCAAATGGGCGATGCCGGCCATCGTGGATACCGGCCCGGGCAGTCCGACTTCGGCTGCGGCGCCCTCGGACGCCGTGGTTCTGTTCGACGGTACGGACATGTCGAAATGGGAAGGAGCGGACAACTGGGTCGTGGATGGATGCGTCATCGCAGGACCGGGAGAAGTGAAAAGCAAGGAAGTGTTCGGCGACTGCCAAGTCCATATCGAATGGTCTTCCGATGAGAAAGCCGAGGGCTCGGGTCAGGGACGCAGACGGTGGCGTATTCCTGATGGACGTTTACGAAATCCAGGTGCTCGATTCGTACAACAACGAGACCTATTTCGACGGGCAATGTGGAGCGATCTACAAGCAGCATCCGCCGTTGGCGAATGCGACCCGCCCGCCGGGACAGTGGCAGACGTATGACATCATCTGGACGTCCCCCCGCTTCGCCGACGGCAAGTTGGTCAGTCCTGCATTCGTCACCTTGCTGCACAACGGCGTGCTCGTGCAGAACCACTTCCAACTCGAGGGTGACACGCCCTACCATGGAGCCCGAGTACCAACCGCACGCGGACAAGGGGTCCATCCGCGCCCCAATACCACGGCAACCCTGTCCGGTTCCGCAACATCTGGGTGCGCGAGAACCAAGGAACTCGAACGCGAACGCGTGCACGAGCCGAAGGTCAGATGACCGAAGGCCGCAAGAGGCGAGCAGTATATTTTTCGCGGCAACGCAGCCACACGGGAAGGTTGGGCAAGTCAATCACGAGAGGCCCGGCATCCGGAGGCGGAGCTTCGCGGGTGCCGATGGCTGATTGACATATGCTTGTCACTTGACGTGGCGCCGGCGCGAGCACGTTGTCGGACGGCCTTCCCAGGCCGTCAGGGTGCAGGCGACAGGCTGGGAAGCCCGTCCCACGCTCGCTGCGTCCGGCGGGCTGCGAGAGGACTCGGAGCCCGTGATCTGCCCGGTTTTTCCACCTTGCGCCGGAAAACGTACTGCTCCCCTTTCCTCATGGCTACTTCTGGAGCCGAATGCCTTTTCCCTGCACGATCGTCAGGTAGCGGTCGACGGCGGGGAATCTGTAGGCTTCCACCATTCCGTCGGACCAACGGATTTCCAGGCGATCGACGGCGTTGCTCGTGCCGAGTCCGAAGTGAATTCGCGGATCGTTGCAGGAAAGGTAGCTGGTCGCCCACTGGTTCACCCTGACTTGCCGGCGTCCCTGTGACTCGAGAGTCACCTTCGCCCCGATGGCCGAGGCGGAGCCTGTTTCCCGCTCAGCGTGATTCCCAGCCAGTGGTTCCGATCACCGCCGTCATTTCGAAGCAGTGTGGCGGTGGCACCACAGGTCGATGTGCGAGACGATGATGTCGAGGTCGCCGTCGTTGTCGTAATCCCAGACGGCGGCGCCGCGCGCCGAACGCGGTTGCTGAAAATACGGGCTCCGCTCCGGACCGACGTTTCGGAAATGGCCGTTGCCGTCGTTTTCCGTCGGAAACGAATCCTGCGTCCACCGGGAAGTCGGCCATGCCGTTGGCCGAGAAGACGTCGAGGTCGCCGTCGTTGTCGTAGTCGAACGACGCCGCCGCCCAGGCACCCTTGCCGCGAAACACGTTCTTCAGCCCGCTCCGCGCCGTGATGTCCTCAAACAGCCCATCGCCGAAGTTGCGGTAGAGGGTACCATGCTCCAAGTCAACCACCAGCAAGTCCACCAGCCCGTCTCCGTCGGCGTCCCCGATGGATCCGTGCATGGAGCCGGTGGGGCCGCCTTCGTCATTGACCGCCACGGCCGGCCGTCCGAGCGACTTCGCTGAACGTGCCGTCGGCTTCGCAGCGGAACAGGAAGTTCTTCTGGTGGTCGTTGCCCTGGAACAGGTCAAGGTCGCCGTCGTTGTCGAAATCGAAGAGCGAACCCCATGCATTTGGAATCGGGATAGTACATGCCCTTTTCCTTGGTGACGTCTCGAAATGTGCCGTCCGGTTCCTGGCGGTAGAGCAAGGACGCCTGACCGTCGTACTCGCTGGGGTGCGGCATGAGGTGCGGCTTGTTTGGCGACAGGTAGTAGGGATCGAACGCCAGGAAGTTGCCCATCATGACGTCCAGGTCTCCGTCCCGATCGTAGTCCCAGAACGCGGCTCCGACGCTCCATTTGGTGAACCCGTTCAGCGTCTCGGGGCCAATCAGGCCCAATTGCGGTGCGATATCGGTGAACGTGCCGTTTCCATTGTTCCGGAAGAACCTGTTTGGCCCGTAATTCAACAGGTAGATGTCCGTATCGCCGTCGCCATCGAAGTCCACCGTGACCGCCGCCATGCTCCAGTTCGTATCGTCGAGTCCTGCTTGCTTCGCCACTTCCGTGAACGTTCCATCGCCGTTGTTGCGGTACAGCCGGTTGGGCGTATTGCGAAACACGCGGCCCTTCGGATCGCTGATGTCCTCCAGGTAGGTACCGTTGAGCATGTAGAGGTACGAAGTCGCCGTCGCCGTCGTAATCCAGCACGCTGACACCGGAGCCGCTGCTCTCCAGGATGTTGTCGTAGGTGAAATCGCCGAACGTGTAGCGAAAATCGATGGCGTGTTTCGGTGACGTCACGAAACGTCACAGCGGGCGTCTGGGCCCGCAGGTTGCCGGCGGCTGCCACCAGCAGGAACAATGCGAGTCGTTTCACTTCGGGTTATCTCCTTGCGAGCTGACCTCCTCTGTCCACGGCAGCGACGGCGGCGACGGCGAGCCGGTGGCGAAGTCCTTCACGAACTCCCGAATCGCCGTGGGGCCGAGGGGATGCGTATTATAGCGTTCGAGGCAGCCACCCGGCACCGGGCTGCAGGACGACGCTGCTCTTGACGCCGGTTGCTTTGGGTGATGCGAGCGTTCGCGTTCACAGGGCAAGGGATTAGCACAGATGGCAAGGCCGGAGCACGGATGATTGGCGAAGTGATCGACGGGGAACGACGTTTGGGACGAGTCTGCTGCGGCGTGGGACGACGGCGATTCGCACTTCCATCCGTGCTCCGGCTTTGCCATCCGTGCTAATCCCGGACGCGGTCGGTATGTCGGCTGCCAGCGAGTCCGGCGCGATCCGTTCCCCTCATTGGGTTCCCGTCTCGCCAGCTACGGGCGAAACCCGGTAATCTATTGATGTGGCTTGTGGCCACGACTCAATTGATGACGCACGCGAAGGGAGCGGGTCTGTCATGTCGAACGCAGAGCAGGTCGGCCGTCTGTGTGAGGAGTTCGTTGCGAGCTACGAGGTGGACAGATCGCGGATGGCGGTGGTCTTTTCGCCGTACCGCATCTGTCCGCTGGGCGCGCACATCGACCATCAGGGCGGCCACGTGACGGCGATGGCGCTGGATTGCGGCACGTGGCTGGCGTTTGCGCCGCTGGATACGCCGGAAGTGGCGATGCGAAGCCTGAATTATGCCGGGGAAGTTCGATTCCGATTGGACGACGTGCCGGCGAGGCGCGACGGTGATTGGGGGAATTACGTGGCGCGGGGCCGTGCTCGCGCTCCAGCAGCACTACCGGCTCACAACGGGTCTGGCAGGCATCACGCAGGGTCGAGTGTCGGAAGGCGGGCTCAGCTCTTCGGCTTCGGTGGGTGTGGCCTACCTGCTCGCGTTGGAGCACGTCAACGAGCTGCACGTCGAGGTGGAGCGGAACATTGCGATGGAGCGGCAGATCGAAAACGACTATCTCGGGTTGCGGATTGGGATTCTCGATCAGTCGGCGATCCTTCTTTCGCGGCGCGACCATCTGACGTTCATTGATTGTGCGCGTGTGCGGCACGAAGTGATTCCCCGCAGCGGTGAGATGCCGCCGTTCGCGATCGTGATCGTGTTTTCGGGTGTGCGGAAATCGCTGGAGGGCACGGACTACAATCGGCGGGTGGACGAGTGCGTCGAGGCGGCTCGCACGCTGCTTCGCGCGGCGGGTCGCGGGGCGGTGCCTCCGCTGCTGGGCAACGTCGCGCCGGAGATCTACGCGGCCCACCGGCACGAGTTGCACGGGCCGTTCTCGCGGCGCGCGCGGCGCATTTCTTTTCGGAAATGGAGCGCGCGTGCGGCGAGGAGTCGACGCCTGGCGGCAGGGTGTTCTGGGGCTGTTCGGCAAGCTGATCGCGGAATCGGGCGCGAGTTCTATCGACAACTACGAATGCGGCTCGCCGCCGCTGGTCGACCTCTACCACCGGCTGATCGGCACGGACGGCGTTCTGGTGGCGCTCGTTTCAGCGGCCGCGGGTTTTCGCGGCTGCTGCCTGGCCTTGGTCGAACCGCAACGGGCAGACGCGGTGGCCGAGGAGGTCAAGCGGCGGCCATGCCCGCCAGTTTCCCGACCTGGCGGATCACGCCTGGTCCATGATCTGCCAGTCCGGCGACTCCGCGACCGTCAGAACTCCTAGCCGACTCGATGACGCCCTTGTGCACGTCGTACCAGAAGTTCAGTGCCGCTTCACGCTTGTTCGCCTCGAACTGCCGGATCCACGGCTCAGCTCCGGCCTGGTCTCGCCTTCCACGTCGCATTTGCGCTTGAGGAAACAATGGACGAAATCCACGCTCCGCTCCGACTCCCAGAAGATGGACGTGTTGCGGCAGTTGATGCGGCTGGCGGTTGTGGCCACTTGCCGGAGCATTTCATCCTTCATGCCGTAGAGTTCCTGGATGACCGTCGGAATCATCTCGGCAGCCCAGGGCCCGCTGATGGAATCGGCAGAAGCCGGTGTTGTCGAGCATCAGCTCTTCCTTCATCAAGTTGGCGCTGATGCGGCCAAGCGGCGAGGTGGAGGAAGTCGTAGCCGTAGTACATGAAGTACTTGCCCATAATGGCCATGGGGCGAGTACGCCGGGTGTCCAGTACTGATTGGGGACCATCCATCCTCGGCGGCCGAAGGCGGTGTAGACGAAGGGATCGAGCAGTTGCTTGCCTGTTGTGCGCGAGGCGACGGGCGAATTTGTGCACCCCTTCCTTCATGTCCACGATTCCCTTCCCGTGCACGATCGCATCGAGAATCTGCGTGCCGACGTCGGCGTTGTGCGCGGAGTCCGCCACGACGTCGAATCCGGACGTGCTGAACAGGGGCCTGTCGGTCGTGGCCAGCTCCGCCGCTCCGCCAGCTTGCCGAAGGCGAGGCATTCCATCAGCCAGGCGAGGACGCCGCCGGCGGAGATGGCGTCGAACCCGTAGCGATCCGCGTGCCGGTTCAGTTTCTCGGCCGCCCGCTGGTCGAAGATCCGACCAGCGGCCCCATGGTCTGGTACGGCTCGTAGTCCTTCTTGTACTTCTCGCGCAGTTTCTTGCAGACGGCGGCACACGGTTCGCCGCAATTGGTCTGCCGCTTCGGCTGGATCGTCTCCTCGTTGAACTGCCGCAGGTAGTGATTGACGATGAAGTCCGGTGAACGCGCAGCCGTTCTTCCTCGCGGTCGTAGATGCTGCGGTAGTTGAAGTAGAGCATGCGGCCGAGAAGTGACGCATAGTTGACACCAAGCGTTCCGCCTGTTTCAAAACCGGGATCGAAGCGGTACTTGGTGGTCGCTTCGAAGTCGACCGTCTTGAGTCGCTGGTTGTATTTCTCCAGGAACCAGCGGTCGGCGACCTTGCGGTCGCGGAAGTCCTCGTCGCTGAACGAGCCGCCGAAGATGATGGCCGCGATGTTGTGTTGCTGGAGCAGGCGGGAGCCGAAGCCGCCGCGGCCGGCCCACGTGTCGGCGGCGGTCTGCGGTGGGAATCGGAACGGAGCCGATCGCGGCGAAATCCGTCGCGACCGCCGCGGGCCCCACCGCCAGCACGCGAGGGTCGCTCGCATACTGGTCGCCGAAACGCTGCACGGCGTGCTCGATCAGGCCGTAAACGCCCCCCTCCCCCTGCTCCCAGGCGCGGTGGAGTTCCACCGGCACGACCTCCAGCTCCACGTGCTCGTCGCCCCGACGGTTCAGGTAGAGAATGGACGGTGCGGGAGCACGTCCCACCAGGGAGACCATGTTCACGCCCAAGTTGTCGAGCACGGCGCGGCCCCGCCCATCGTGGAAATGTAAAAGCCGCGCCAGGCCGGCGAGTACCCGGTGACGATCAGACGGTTCGAGCCGGGGAAAATCGACCCGGCCAGCAACCCGGCTCCGAAATTCAACGAATCGTGTTTCGTCGACAAGTGCAGTCCCAGGTCCACCGGGCCGAAGAACGGGCGGCCCACCTGGTACCGCGCGATCTGGTGAAACCCGCTCGCCACATCCACGAACAGGACCCGCTGATAGTTGTCCATCACGCGTTCTCCCACTTGCCATGCCGCGGGCCGTCTGCCGTTCGTCACGCATCTCCCAATTCGCGGCCGCTTGCCTCCGCGGCTTGTGCGCACGGTGACGCGCGCGACGACCACGGTCACGTTGTCCCGCCCCGCCCCGGGCCACGCGAGCCGCAGCAAGGCATTGCAGGCGGCCTGGGGATCGGAATACCGGTCGATGTGGCTCGCCAGCTCCGCATCGTCCATCAGATCGCTCAGGCCGTCCGTGCACAACAGCAAGCAGTCGCCGTCTTGCAGGCGCGCGTGGTTGACGTCCGGTGAGACGTGAGAGGCACTGCTGGAGAAACAGCGAGTCAGCATGTGGGCGTAGGCGACGGTATCTTCCGGCGGCAGGCCAGCGTCCAGAAGATCCTGCGCGCAGGTGTGGTCCCTTGTCAAGCGACGGGCTGTCCCCTGGCGGTAGAGGTAGGCGCGAGATCGCCAATGTGCGCGACGACGGCGTGATCGCCGACGATGAACGCGGACGTCCAGGTGGTGCCCATCTTGGCCAGCTCCGGGCAGATTTCGCCTTCTTCCCGGAACGCGCGCTGAATGGCAACAGCGTAGGCGTCCGCGCGGCGCTTCACCTCTTGGACGTCCAGAGCATCCGTTTTCGATGATCGAGCAGACGGCGCGGCCCGCCAGTTCCCATGTGGTCCGCAAGGCCAGTCGGCTCGCGATGCCCCCGAAAGCGGCACCTCCCACGCCGTCTGCGACAACGATGGCGTACGATTCGTCGACCGGATTGAAGAAATCCTCTCGCGCCATGTTGGTCAACAGGACTTTCTTGCGTTCGCGTGGCCGCGCAACACGAGATAGTGGTCCTGATTCTCGCCGCGCACGTTCCCGCGATCCGGACACGACGCCGACGACGACTCGCACGCGAGCGTCACGGCGGACGTAGAGCAACGATTCCAAGGTCGACGGCCGTTCGAACTCCACGGTGTCTTCTTCGGGTCTTTCCATTGCGACATGCTCCCTGACCGCGGCCTGAGTCGCGCTGCCGGAGGTGGACGGCGGAGCCCTGGGATGACTCCCGGCGGCCACTGACAACCGCAAATATACCATTTGCGGCCGGAACACGGCACTGGTGTCCGGGCGGAGCACGAGGCCGGTCAATCGCTGCCGGCCCGGCCGGTGGAATAGATGCCGCCGAGTCGGAACGCCTCGGCCATCGCGCGCGGAACATCGGCCTCGGCCATTACGAGCCGAGCTCGGTTCTCCGCCACCATTGCTTTCATTTCCTGTTCGGTGGCCACGGCCGCCGCCAGCCTGCGCCTCGGCCTTGGCCCGGGCCACGCGCATGTCGGCCTCGGCCTGATCGGCTTGCAGCCGGGCGCCGATGTTTTCGCCGACGTCGATGTCGGCGATGTCGATCGAAACGATCTCGAAGGCCGTCTGGGCGTCCAGGCCGCGCGCCAGCACGGCCTTGCGAGATGCGGTCGGGGTTCTCCATCACCTGCAGATGCGTGTCGGACGAGCCGATCGCCGTGATGATCCCCTCGCCGACGCGGGCGATGATCGTCTCCTCGGTGGCCCCGCCGATCAGCTGCTCCAGGTTCGTCCGCACGGTCACGCGGGCCCGAACTTTGAGCTCGACGCCGTTCTTGGCGATGGCGCTGAGCGTGGTCTTGCCGCTCCGGCGCGGATCGGGGCAGTCGATCACCTTCGGGATAGACGCTCGTCCGCACGGCGTCCAGCACGTCGCGGCCGGCCAGGTCGATCGCCGCGGCCCGGTCGAAGTCCAGGTCGATGTCGGCGCGATGGGCGGCGATGATCGCGCGGATCACGTTCAGCACGTTGCCGCCCGCCAGATAGTGCGCCTCCAGACGCGGCGTGCTGATGCCCGTCCGACGTTGGATGTCCAATCCAGCTTGACCGCCATGATCTTGGCGTCACGATCACGTTCGGATTAACCTGGCGAAAGCTCATGCCGACAGGCTGATCCAAACGTGACGTCCGCGTCCGACATGTACGCCTGGAACCAGAGTCTTCCGTATGCCACCACGGCGAAGAAGATAGCAATGCCGAAGAGGATTGCGATGCCCCCAGCCGCGTACAGTGCATACTCTCCCCACTGGTGCCAAGAAGCCGCTGGAAACTGGGCCACAGCCGACGATGAACAACACGTGATTGGTCGTGCTGCCAGCTCCCCCGTCATGCCCGGTGCGGTGACATTGTGCCTTCGCACCCCGATCATAGCCGATCCGGGCGGCGTCGGTAGCAGCGGGGGCGTGGCCTGGCAACCGCGGCCGCCCGCCCGCCCGTCCGCTGACCAATTCAACCCCCGCCCAACACCCGCTCGCCGTCGTAGCAAACCACAGCCTGCCCCGGCACACTCCGTACGTCGGCTCGTCAAACACCACCTCCAGTCGCTCGCCGGGCAACGGGTGAGCTTGCGCGGCAACCGGCGGGCTGTTGTAGCGGATCTGAGCCAGGCAGCGGAATCCATGCTCGGGGGGGGGTGCGAGCCAGTTCGTGCTGCCGGCCGTCAGTTGCCGACGAGCGAGGTCTTCACGGCGGCCGATCGTGACGTCGCACGTCGCCGGATCGACGCACCACGAAATAGGGCTCGCCCATGGCCACGCCCAGCTTCTTGCGTTGCCCGACCGTGAACCGTTCGATCCCGTCGTGGCGACCGACTATGTCGCCATCGACGGTCACAAGGTTGCCTGCGGTGTTGATGTCGCCACGTCGCTGGCGCACCAATTGGGCGTGCTGGCCCGGCGCCACGAAACAGACGTCCTGGCTGTCGCGTTTCTCGGCGACGGGGAGGTCCAACCGGGACGCCAGCGCACGGATCCGGGTCTTCTCGAACGCTCCAACGGGAAGGAGTATGCGGGGGAGTCGTCGGCGATAGATGCCGAACAACGCGCAGTCGACTGGTCCTTCTCCGGGTCGAGCCCGCGACACAACCATCGTGTGCCGTCTTGACCGGTGAGGCACCGGGCGTAGTGGCCGGTCAGCACTATTTGCTCTAACTGTATGATCGATTCCGTATTGAGACAGCAACCTTTCCGTTTGTTCCCCAACGCAAAAAACCCTGTCGAAGGAGATCCTTTTATTTAAGAGCGCTTCTTTCAGTGAAAATACAGAATTTTTGCTTGTAAAAATGGCATTAGGGGTCTTTTCCGGCAAACCGGTATGCTTGTTGTAGCTGATCGCGATCAGTGCTTCCTCTACAATGTCAAAATCAGAAAGCCGGTCTCTAAGCTCTTGTGACAGTACTTTGGTAATTAAAATCTTTTTTTTTTTCGTCATATCAATTTGACATTTGAGCTTTTATTTTTGCCATCAGGTTTTTTCCACCCGACTCAAGGATCTCGAGGGCACATATTTTTCCCAATTCCTGCCAGTTCTCCAGTGAAACCTTTTTACTTACTTCTATCATCTCACTTCCGTCAAGACCAATCAGAAGGCCGTTAAAGGTAATAAGATCCCCTGAGATCTCTGCAAGCGCTCCAATGGGAGCCGTACATCCACCCTCTAAAACCTTCATAAACTGACGCTCTATATGCACAGCGATGGCCGTTTTTTCACAATTTATTTTCCTGCAAACATCCAATATATCCGCTGCATCTGCTCTTGACGCCACCATAACAGCACCCTGTGCAGGGGCCGGAAGCATCCAGTCAAGAAGCAGGTGGTTCTCAGGCAACAGATTAATACGTTTTAATCCGGCAGCTGCAAATATAGCTCCATCCCAGTTGCTTTCCCACAATTTCCGCAGTCTGGTATTGACATTCCCGCGCAAATCATGTATCGTGTGATCAGGATACCTTTGCAACCATTGTGCTTTTCTTCTTAGACTCCCTGTTGCAAATACCGATTTCCCCGGGTGGATCTGATCAACGGACTTGTTAAAAACAAGTACATCCATAACAGGTCCCCTTTCCAGAACGGCCGCCTGTACTATACCATCAGGCAGACTGGTTGGCACATCTTTGAGAGAATGGACAGCAATATCGATTTTATTCTGAAGCAGGGCCTCGTCCAGAGATTTTGTGAACAAGCCAAATCCGCCGATTTGATGCAAGGGTTTGTCAAGGATCTCATCACCAGTAGAAGAAATTTCCACAATACAGGATTCCTGGTGCAGGGCTTTCAGTTTTTCTTCTACAAGTTTCGCCTGCCATAAGGCCAGTTCACTGGCTCTGGTACCGATTCTGATAATTTTTTCCATGAATTGACTGATGCAAATTATTTAAAAACCTGCTCAATCACCTCTATACTCATTTCGGCCCTGCTGTTCTCGTCCTTTAGGTAGGTAGCAAATTTAGATACGATCTTGTTGATCATTAA
Organism: uncultured Flavobacteriaceae bacterium; assembly: GCA_963816075.1. GTDB lineage: Bacteria > Bacteroidota > Bacteroidia > Flavobacteriales > Flavobacteriaceae > Namhaeicola. Next base: position 15,459 of record CAWFJI010000013.1, read on the forward strand.
ACTGGTGATCTCTTCAACCTCCTGAGGCTTCAGTTGATCGTTCTTTTTCAGATTAATTGCGATCGCATCATTTTTTATCGTTTCAAGCGAATGCTTTAATGTGCTCAGTGCAGGGGAGCTCTTTCTGAAGATAACCCATTCATAAAACTCATCTTTATATTCTTCGATGATTTTTTTAACTTTTGGAATCTGCAACTTCCTGTTCTCAAGGGTTGATTTGGTTTTAGCAGACAACATGTCCACATCCAGCATTTTTTTATTGCTCATGTTTTTGACCTCACAGGCAACATTACTAGGTACGGACAGGTCTATGATAAGCTGGGATGTATGCTCGTCAAACATCTCGCCAGTAACTGTGGGCTGATCAGAGCCTGTTGCAACTATAAGGATGTCTGCTTTACGGATCTCTTTCTTCAGATCAGCCATTTTTGCTGCTCTTACACCCAGTTTGTTTTCAAGAATTGTCGCTTTTTCTTCAGTTCTGTTTATAACCGTGATTTCAGCAAAATTCAGGTGATTACTCAATCCTTTTACCGTGCTTTCGCCGATATCGCCAAGGCCAAAAACCAAAATTTTAGGATTTGGATATTTTTCTTGTCGCTCCTTGATATACTGAACAGTAGCATAGGACACCGTAGTAGTACCCGCACTCAGTTTGGTCTTGTTCTTGACCTCCTTACTCGCGTGTAGTGCCGTATTATAAAGCCGCTCGATAAAAGCATTCACCGTGTTTGCATTTTTTGCGAGCTCGAAAGCCGCTTTCAGCTGGCCTACGATCTCGTAATCCCCAAGTATCTGGCTGTCCAATCCGGTTGCAACACTGATAAAATGTTCGACAGCCTCAATATTTTTATAGACAAAAGATACATTAGCGAACTCATCAACTGAACCATTTGCATATTTGCAGAGCAGGGAGATTAATTCATAAGGATGGTGGGCAAAGCCAATAATTTCTGTCCGGTTGCAGGTGGAAAGTACCATAACCCCGTCCATCCCGAGTTCTTTGGCCTCTGTCAGGAGAGCAGACTCATTCTCTTTGGACAAACTAAATTTGCTCCTTATCGCTACATCCGCTTTTTTGTAGCTTATACCTATAACGTAAAAATTATTTTCCTTTCTGTGATTCTCCATAAAGAGTTTTATTGCCATTTACTTTCGGTTATTTACCACCAGATCACTTAAAAAGCGTTGGTATCAATGGTTACATAATTACACCGCTAAATTAAAACATCCTGAGGTTTATGGTATCGTTTTTTTTAAAAAAAATATCGGTAAAAAAACCTGCAAATAATGATATTTGTCATGTTTCAAATAAAAATAACGATAAAAAAATTATATTTGCAGTAAATAATACAAAGGAAATTTTGAATAAAAAAGGTGTTCTTTTAGTCAATTTGGGCTCTCCCGATTCGACTAGCATTCCGGATATCAGAAAATATCTCGACGAATTTTTAATGGATGAAAGGGTGATCGATATGCCTTATCTGAAAAGATTTTTATTGGTGAAGGGAATTATTTTGAATTTTCGTCCAAAAAAAACTGCAGCGGCTTACAAGAAAGTATGGTTAAAAGAGGGCTCTCCCCTGGTGGTTTTGTCTGAAAAATTTTATGATAAACTACAAAAAAAGGTAACAATCCCTGTTGAACTAGGCATGCGGTATGGCTCCATGTCTATTGAAAAGGGCATTGGGGAATTGCTGAAAAAAGGAGTGAACGAGATCTTCCTAATCCCCCTCTACCCGCATTACGCCATGTCCTCCTTTGAAACGGTAGTGGTAAAAACCGAAGAAATCCTTCAAAAAAAGCATCCTGAAGTAAAACTTTCTGTGCTGCCTCCCTTTTTTGACCACAAAGAGTACATCGCAGCTATGGTGGAAAACATTAAAAAACATCTTGGAACAACTACCTTCGACCACATATTGTTTTCATACCACGGTATACCTGAGAGGCATATATTAAAAAGTGATACGACCAAAGGTCATTGCAAAATAGACGGAACCTGCTGCGAAACAAGATCAAAGGCACATGAAACTTGTTACAGGCATCAGTGTTTTGAGACTACCAAAGCCATTGCAGCAGCTTTGAATCTGAAACAGGGCACCTATAGCGATTCATTTCAGTCAAGGCTTTTAAAAGATCCCTGGCTTAAGCCTTACACGGATTTTGAATTGATCCGTCTGGCCGAAAATGGGGTAAAAAATCTGGCCGTGATCACGCCTTCTTTTGTTACCGATTGCCTTGAAACGCTGGAAGAAATCGCGATGGAAGGAAAAAAGGAATTTTTGCATGCCGGTGGAGAAAATTTTCAGCATATACCCTGCCTGAACGACGATGAAACCTGGGTAAACACCATGGCAGGCTGGATCAATAATCACAGAAACTAATCAGTATGGCATATTTGTATATCAAAGCACTGCATATCATATTTATAACAACCTGGTTTGCCGGATTGTTTTATATTATTCGTCTGTTCATTTATTACAAAGAAGCGGAAGATAAAGAAGAACCGGCAAAAACCATATTAAAGAATCAATACCTGCTGATGAGCAAAAGGCTGTGGTATATCATTACCTGGCCTTCGGCAGTCCTCTCAACAATTTTTGCAGTTTGGATGCTGTTTATCAATCCCGCACTCCTGCCTCAGGGATGGATGCTGGTTAAACTGGGTTTTGTACTCGCGCTTTACGCCTACCACTATTCCTGCCAGATCATGCTAAACCAGATGACAAAAGACCAGCTTAAGCCAAGTGGTGCGCAGTTGAGGATCTGGAATGAAGTAGCTACCGTTATTCTGTTTGCCTGTGTTTTTCTGGTGGTATTAAAAAGTGCGCTGAACTGGATTTACGGTGTCCTTGGTATAGTGGGTATTTCAGTTCTCTTGATGCTGGGCATAAAATTATATAAGGATATCAGAAAAAAAAGAAGCTGGGATAAAGGTTAATATATCCTGATAATCAGCATCTTATTTCTTATAAATATGGGTACTGTTCGCCTGTGCCAGGGCTGTAATTTCCAGTTCGTTTATGCAGACATGCTCCGGTAAGGTAGCTGTATAGTAAATGGCCGAGGCGATATCAGCAGCACTTAAGGGTTTGAATCCTTTATATATACTGTCTGCTTTTGATTTGTCGCCTTTAAATCTGACCACAGAAAACTCGGTTTCGGCAGCACCGGGTGATATTTGGGTGACTTTAATTCCGTGTTCCAGCAGGTCTAAGCGCATGGATTTGCTGAGTGCATCCACGGCAAATTTTGAAGCGGAGTACACATTTCCCTTTTCGTAAACAACTTTTGACGCCGTAGAACCTATATTGATAATGTGCCCTTTTTTTTGTTTGATAAAAAGGGGTATGATCTGCCGGCTCACGTAAAGCAGGCCTTTGATATTGGTATCGATCATGGTATTCCAATCTTCTGTACTGCCATCCTGAATTTTATCGAGGCCCGCGGCCAGTCCGGCATTATTGATCAGCACATCGATACATTTCCATTTGCCGGTTAATCCGTCTATATTTTTTTCCACCTCTATTTGATCACGGATGTCAAAACAAAGTGTCCTGACTTCAACACCACAGGTTTGTTCGAGTTCTTTGGCCAGGTTGAGCAATCTCTCTGACCTTCTGCCTGAGAGGATGAGATCATCTCCTGCCTGTGCAAACAGCCTTGCAGCAGCCTCACCAATACCGGAAGTAGCCCCAGTAATAAAGATAATTTTGTTCATTTAACAACTAATGATAAAAAATACAATTACATCGTCTGATATTTTGAATAAGCTGCCTCTCGATTTAAAATTGAAATATATTTAAACTGACAATCGTGGAATCATTTTTGAATGTGACTTATACTTATCACATATCTTGAACAATTCAAATGACAACTATTTTTTATTCAAATTTTTAATTTCTTTTTTGCTTAACTCCTGCAAAACCGTCTTTTCATCATAATCAGCAGTGTATGTAGCTTTTTCATTAAGTTTTGTTATTCCTTCTCCCGTATAAAATAACGGTGTAATACACTCTACCCTGCTTTTATAAGATTGGAGATTTTCTTCTTGGTTTTGATCAACCTTTATATTATAATAAACCATAAAACTTAAGCTTCCTGATTTTTCCATTATTAATCCTAAAGGCATCATCGGATAAACAGTTTGTCCGATTACAACATGAATTCCATCCTTCTTAAATCCTTGATATTCTGAATATGTTCCATCCGGATGTTCAATTTTTATCATGTTTTGTTGGCTGTTAAATACACTGACAGTATCTGATTCAAATCGATCTTCTAAAGAAATAACAACACCTTTTCGGGATGCATAAACAGTGTCTGCACTTTCTGGTTGAAAAAGATAGGCTTTCCAGTTTTTAGGAACTTCTGTTCCAAAAAACTCATTATATGCATAAGTTTTTTCAAAGACTTTTACTTTTTTGTCTTTGGAAAAAGGTAAAAGGTAAACAAAATTCGGATCCGTCTTTGGATTGACCACACCGCGTCTGATGGTAGTACTATATGAAAAATTAATCCTGCCATCTTTATTTTTTGGCCTCAAAGTAAATAAATTGCCTGAATTATCTTTCAACACAAATGTAGTTCGTTCCATCGATGCATTTTCTAACCGGTCAAACTTAAATGAAATCGTATAGCTTCCGGGTGCAGATTTGACATAAGTAAAAACAACAGAATTGTCATCAGTGACTAGATAGTTTACCTCTATAACAGGTTTTTGACCAAAAATATTTAAAGAAAGAAAAAAAAATGTTAATTTAAAAATGTTCATGATTTGCTCAATTATTATCAACAAAATCAAATTTATTTTAACAAAAATACTATTTTATATAAAATTAAAATAATTATTCCCTATAATTTCACTCAGCCTCGCAGAATGAGCCAATCATTGTTCAAAAATATAAGATAAGTTATTGAAAATAAATAATAATATGACCTTTGTCATATTTTATAAAAATGAAATGCCCTAATTTTGATTTATAAATCAGTGGTATTTTAATATTTTTTGCAGGTTTGTCTTCAGTTTTTTTTACTAATCATTGCAAAAAAGATAAAAATTCCAAAAATAGTATGCAATGCAATCAAACATCATAATTGCCGGATTTAGAAACCAGTGTATAGACCGCTTGGTTAAAATCATTGAAACTGCAGCCATCTCAGAGAAAATGTCGGTCAGTACACTTGATCTACCTGCCTGTGGCAATAAAATAAAAAAACGATGCCAGAAATTGCTTTGTATTACTGATGGGAATGTCGTTCCGGATTGTGCCCATGTGCAAACCGCTGATTTGTTAATTTCTGCCGGGCCCAAGTTTTCAGAAGACCTCGATGGATATCTTACTGAAAATAGCTGGGTGATCTCTGATGCCAATACTTTTGGCAACATACTCAATTACCCGGAACGTCAGGAGGAATACAAAAAAATCAAGTTGCGAAAAAATCATATCCTGATCAATGCAACTGATATAGCCACACACCATGGAGATGACCGCATCAGTGGCCTCGTATTGCTCGGTGCTGCTTCGAACCTGCTTCCGCTTACGGAATCGGATTTCGTCAAATCCATTTACAAGGTATTCCTGGCAAAAAAGGAGGAACTGATCAAGATCAATATAGATTCTTTTCGTCAGGGAAAGATCGCTGCCAAAGAATATCTGACCTCTAGTCCGGAAGCGATTGCATAATATATAACTTTAATCAAAATATCGAGTATTTTTTCCCTGCCTTGGACAGGGTCAAAGTTCAAGGTTACCGAACACTTTTTACTTTTTACTTTTGCCTTTTTACTTTATCCTTTGTCCTTTATCCTTTATCCTTGTCATCCTAAATCCAGTTAACCGGATAAAAAACAACAGTATCAGGTGAGTTTTTTTGAATAATATATATTCTATCAAAAACTTCCTGTTTGCTTTTTTTGGAATCCTTCCAAAGTTTTACTGCCTCTTCAATAGGGATAAGTTTTAGCTTGTCAATTTTCTGGATTGGAAATATCTCATTTTTTACCTGGGTCTTTTTATACAAAAAACGCTCCCCACAAATAAAAAAAGTTATGCTGCTCTTGTTCTCCATTTTAAAAAAAGTATCAACAACGGCAGTACTTCCGTCTGCATTCACCTGCGTGCAGGTTTCATTATTATCTGCATTAAAAAAGAGATAGGCCACATTCTGGCCCTGAGCTGAAACATGTATACTGAAAATACACCAAATAAAAATTATTCTATACATACTGAAGTTCTGTTTTGATTATAAAAACTCAGGTAACTGTATTTTTGCAGTCATCTGTCAGAACCCTAAACCGATCCTTTATCCATAGATTCCTGTTCAATTCAGATTTCAATTACATATTCTTCAAGCTGCCTTCAAAGGGTATCCGGTTGAGGATACTTCTGCCAAGTGTGATCTCGTCAGCAAATTCCAGTTCCCCTCCAACAGAAATTCCTCTCGCTATGGTAGAAATTTTTACGGGATAATCCTGCAATTTCCTGAAGATATAAAAGTTTGTCGTATCCCCTTCCATGGTAGAGCTCAAAGCAAAAATAATCTCCTCTACCCTGCCAGCTTTTACTTTTTCTATCAGACTGTCAATAGTGAGATTATGCGGACCCAAACCTTCCATGGGCGATATTTTACCTCCCAGCACATGGTAATGTCCTTTAAACTGGGAAGTGTTCTCAATAGCCATAACATCCCGGATATCTTCTACCACACAAATTATTTCAGGGTTTCTTTTGGGATTGGCACAAATCTCACACAGATCCACATCGGAGATGTTGTGACAATTTGCACACAACCTGATCTCATTTCTGAAATCCGACAAGGCAGCCGCCAGTTGTTCGGTCTGCTCTTTTGGCCGCTTTAATAAATGCAGTACCAGACGCAATGCTGTTCTTTTGCCAATACCGGGCAACAGCGCCATTTCATTAACCGCATTTTCGAGCAATTTGGAGGAAAAATCCATCAGGAAACTACCAATGATTTATACTTTAATAAATATCTGTTTTTTATATAAAAACCAGGCAAGGCCATAGTAGAATAAAATGACGCCAACAGCGTAGACCAAAGAGCTGAGTTTTGGTATGGTTATTACCGATGATACAATACCGTACAAAAAACCATGTATGGACTGCCCGTTGGGAAGTTTGATCATATAAAAACATTTGGCTATAAAACTTGCCAAAAAATATACGGTAATTGCATTTGATCCAAAAATGATGGCAGGTTTGCCCCAGGCATTTTTACCGAGTATATCGGCAAAAAAGTAGATCACAGCATATACCAGGCAGGCCCAGCCCCCTGTTACCAGCACAAAACTACTGGTCCATAAAGCTTTATTGAGCGGAAAGAACTGATCCCAGATGTAGCCTAAAATCAGAGCAACAATACCTATTCCAATGATCTGGACCAACTTTCTTTTTGGCTCGCTCGATTTGTTCAACAATATCATTCCTAAAAACATACCAAAAATAGTAGTAGCTATTGAAGGTAAAGTGCTCAATATGCCCTCAGGATCGTAATTTGATTTATATGTGTGGTTGCTGGTCAATACATCGAGATCAATAACCGCCGGCAAATTGGAATCAACTGTGAGCAGAGGTGCAGCACCATTTATCGGAATCTGGGTGAGTAAAAACCAATATAAGATCAGTATGCCGGCAAATATACCCAACAGAACCTTCCAGTTAAAATGCAAAAAGAGCAGCGAAGCAATAAAGAACACAACACCTATACGCTGTAATACGCCCGGAATTCTTAAACTGGAAAGATCATTTATAAACGGGAAATGAACTGTAAAGGCAGCCAGAAAGAGTCCCAAAAAGATCAGCTTCAGGGTGCGGGAAATGATCTTTTTATACACATCGCCGGATATACCCCTTTGTTTTTTCGCAGAATAAGCAAAAGTTATGGACATCCCTACAATAAAAAGGAAAAACGGAAATATCAGATCCGTTGGTGTTAAACCATGCCATTCCGCGTGAAGCAGCGGTGCGTAAACATGTTCCCAGGTGCCCGGGGTGTTCACGAGTATCATGGCCGCTATTGTTATTCCTCTAAAAATATCAACCGATAGGATGCGATTCTTAACCTGCATATTTAAAATTTTGATCAAATATAATTTTAATTTTTTTAACTGAATTGTCTTTTCAATTTTTTGTTTATTTGTTCAAGTTCCAATTTAACCGTATGCAACCCGTCTATTTATTAGTTATATTATTTCTTTATTTTGGGTTCTTGCTCTCCATAGCATACATCACCGGAAAAGACGACAGCAATGCGGCTTTCTTCACTGCCAACAGGAATTCACCCTGGTATCTGGTCGCTTTCGGCATGATCGGCACCTCCCTGTCAGGGGTTACATTTATCTCTGTCCCCGGCTGGGTACAAAGCACTCAGTTCAGCTATATGCAAATTGTTTTCGGTTATTTGCTCGGCTATATGGTGATTGCCCTGGTTTTAATTCCTATATATTACAACCTGCGGATCACCTCCATTTATGAATACCTCCAAAAAAGGTTCGGTTTACTCAGCCAGAAAACCGGGGCAGCCCTGTTCATAATCTCGCGCTTGCTGATCTCGGCTTTTCGCCTGTTTCTGGTTGCCAGTGTCTTGCAGTATTTCATGCTTGATGCCTGGAACATCCCTTTTGAAGCAACGGTCATCTTTTCTGTTGCCCTGATCTGGTTGTACACCAAGCGTGGAGGGATCAGAACCATCGTTTACACGGATGTATTCCAGACCACCTTTATGCTCGCTGCCATGTTGGGATCGGTTTGGATCCTGATGAACAAACTCAATTACAATCTCGCGGATCTGTTCCATTCTGAGCAGTACCAGAAGTACAGTCAAATCCTGTTCTGGGATGACTGGAAAGACAGAAAGAATTTTTTCAAATCGGTTTTGGGAGGTATGTTTATCGCTATTGCCATGACCGGCCTGGATCAGGACAATATGCAAAAAAACCTGACCTGTAACAACCAGAAAGAAGCAAAATGGAATGTGCTATCACTGGGTGTGATTCTTATTTTTGTCAATTTTATCTTTTTGTTTCTCGGAGCCCTGCTATTTATTTATGCTGAAAACTACGGCGTACAAATTCCTGTTGTAGAAGGAAAGGTTTCAACGGACCTGCTTTATCCGCAGATCGCAATTTACGGGGAACTCGGGATTCCAATTGCCGTCATATTTTTTATTGGTCTTATTTCGGCTGCCTATTCCAGTGCTGACGGTGCCCTTACTGCGCTTACCACATCTTTTAGTATCGATTTGATCCATATAGAAAAATACGAACCTGAGAAACAGAAAAGACTCAGAAAACAGATTCATTTTGGAATTTCTCTACTGCTCATACTGGTAATCATCCTGTTCCGGTATATTTTAAAGGAAAATGTGATCAGCAGCCTGTTACAGGTAACCACTTATACCTATGGCCCCCTGTTGGGACTGTTCGCCTTTGGTATTTTTACTAAGCATAAAATAAAGGAACGGTTTCTGCCCTGGATCGCTTTAATTTCAGTGCTGTTCACCGTGTTACTGAATAAATATATCGGTAATCTTATCGAAGGTTTTAATTTTGGATATGAAATTTTGGCCATTAATGGCTTGTTTACCTATTTAAGCTTATTTTTGATCATAAGGAAAAAAGAATAATTATGGAAGGCGATCTCAGCAACTACAGAAAAGCTTATGAAAAGGATGAACTTCGCAAATTCAGCACATCTGACAACCCGATGGAATTGTTCCAAAAATGGTTCTATGAAGCTGATTCTTTTGAGGGTATCCACGAAGCGAATGCGATGAATGTGGCGACCATGGGTCTGGATGGTTATCCGAAAAACCGTGTTGTACTCTTAAAAAAATTTACCTGGGAAGGCTTTATATTTTATACCAATTACGAATCAGAAAAAGGGAAAGCTATAGAAAAAGATCCACGGATCTGCCTGTCTTTTTTCTGGCCCGAAATGGAACGGCAGATCATTATTAAAGGTGATGCAGAAAAAATCTCCCCCAATTTATCTGATGGCTATTTTGAGTCAAGACCCGATGGCAGTAAACTGGGATCCTGGGCTTCTGAACAAAGTCAGGTCATCGATTCACGCACCGCTATGGATGAAAAGCTGAAGTCTTTTGAAGAAAAATTTAAAAATCAGGAAATACCCAGGCCTCCTTTTTGGGGTGGTTATCTGGTGCGACCTGTATCCATGGAATTCTGGCAGGGCAGACCCAACCGAATGCACGACAGAATCAGATTCACCCTGCAACCCGATTACGACTGGAAAAAAGAACGCTTACAACCCTGAAAAACTTGGCCGCTCCAATTATTTCGCTTGAATAATGAGACTGAAAAACAAAAAAAGTTATATTTGAATTCTATACAAAACAGTTCAATGAAAACACTGTATATCGTCCGACACGCTAAATCATCATGGGATTATGATGGTATTAAGGATATAGACCGGCCTTTAAAGAAAAGAGGTATCGAAGATGCCTATCTGATTTCAGAAGTACTGAGCAAAAAAATTGATACCCCTTCTGTTTTTGTTTCCAGCAGCGCCAACAGAGCACTTCATACGGCAATGATCTTTAGTTATGCTTTTAATTATCCGCTCGCATATCTCAAAATCAGTAAATCTCTTTACAGTTTCAGCGACGGCTATTTGATCAAAACAGTGAAAGCCCTGGACGACAGTTTTAATTCTGCCATTATTTTTTCACATGACCATGGCATCAGTGATTTTGTGAACAAATACGGCGACAAAAAAATTGACCACGTTCCAACCTGCGGGGTTGTGGGCATCACATTTTCGACAGTCCACTGGAAAAATATTAAAAATGGAAAAACCATTCTCACCGAATTCCCGGAATACCATAAAAAAAAATAAATGCAGATTAAACGATACGGGGCAATCGATATTGGCTCGAATGGAGTCAGACTTCTAATTGCCAATGTGATTGAGTTTGAAGGAAAAGAAACAGAATTTAAAAAATCCTCGCTGGTAAGGGTACCGATCCGTTTGGGGGAGGATGTTTTTAATACAGGCAATATCTCGGTCAAGAATATGGAAAGAATGACCGATGCCATGAACTCCTACCGGCTGATCATGAAGGTTTTCGGAGTTGAAAAATACATGGCCTGCGCCACTTCCGCCATGAGGGAAGCCAAAAACAGCGCTGAAGTAATCAAATATATTTTCGACAATTCCGGGATCAGGATCGTCATCATTGACGGCGAAATGGAGGCGGAAATAATCTCCTCCACCGGCCTGCACAGCATAATCAAAAGCAACCGATCCTATTTATATGTAGATGTTGGCGGTGGTAGCACAGAGTTCACTTTTTTCAGCAAAGGTGAAAAAATTGCCTCGAGATCCTTTCCTCTCGGTACAGTTCGTTTACTGGATGGAAATGTGAGCGAAAATACCTGGAAGGATGCGGAAGAATGGATAAAAGCCACTGTAGGGAACATGAAAAATATATCCCTGATCGGTTCCGGCGGAAACATCAACAAACTTTTTAAAATGTCGGGAAAACTTCCCGGTAAAACATTGACTGTCAGATATATTCAATCCTATTACGACTTTTTAAACAGCATGTCCTATGAGGATCGTATCAGCAACCTGGATTTAAATCCCGATCGGGCTGACGTTATCATACCGGCAATAAAAATTTATTTGTCAGCCATGGAATGGAGTAAGGCCAGAAGCGTAATCGTACCGAAGATCGGTTTGTCCGACGGCATTATCAGAAGTTTGTACTACGGCAATTTGGCTACCATAAAACCAATCCCTGATTAATTTTTAACCAAACCCCTTGCCAACATTGCTTCGAAAAAGATCAGTTAAAGTAACTGAATCCTGCTTTGGAATCTATGTTCAGAAGCGTATGGTAGATCAATTCGATTACATGTTCCACATCATCACGGTGCACCATTTCAACAGTAGTATGCATATAGCGCAGTGGCAGTGAGATCAGCGACGAAGGTACGCCCCCGTTTGAATAAGCAAAAGCATCTGTATCTGTACCTGTAGCCCTTGAAGCTGCCAGTCTCTGAAAAGGAATTTTATTTTTTTCTGCAACGGAAATGACCAGCTCGCGCAGGTTATTCTGTACTGCCGGTGCATAGGATATGACCGGCCCGTCGCCGGACTTGATCTCCCCTTCCTTCTTTTTGTCTATCATCGGCGTTGTGGTATCATGGCAAACATCGGTCACGATGGCCAGATTTGGCTGAATGGTATGTGTGATCATTTCTGCCCCGCGCAAACCGATCTCTTCCTGAACTGAATTGGTGATATACAAACCGAAGTCGAGCTTGTTGTTATTCTCGTAAAGGAGTCTGGCGACCTCAGCGATCATAAAGCCACCCATACGGTTGTCAAGAGCACGGCAAACAAAATTATTTTTGTTCAGGATCATAAACGTGTCCGGATAGGTGATCACACAACCCACATGCACACCCAGATCCTCTACTTCTTTTTTCTTTTTACAACCCACGTCGATAAAAATGTTATCAAGTCGCGGGCATTCTTCTTTATCTTTAAGTCGTGTGTGTATGGCGGGCCAGCCAAAGATTCCTTTAACTATCCCCTTTTTGGTGTGTATGTTTACGATTTTTGAAGGGGCAATGATGTGGTCGCTGCCACCATTTCTGATCACATAAATAAGCCCGTCATCGGTGATGTAGTTCACATACCAGGAAATCTCATCGGCATGGCCCTCTATGACTACCTTGTATTTGGCATCCGGGTTGATCACCCCAACAGCCGTTCCGTAATTATCTGTAATAAAAGTATGAATATAGGGCTTGATATAATCCATCCAAAGTTTTTGTCCCGCTGCTTCATAACCGGTTGGCGAGGCATTATTCAGGTATTTTTCCAAAAACAAAATGGATTTTTTATTGAGGATCTTTTGCTTGGCCATGGGATTATTTTTTTAGCTAAAGTAAGAATATTCACAAAATATTAATACGATTGCACACACATATTAGTATTTTTGCTACCGGATTTTATCCAAAACCAGATGAAGAAGAAAATAGCCGTTTTTTTGCTCTTTTTGCCGTTTTTAATGGCATCACAGATCAAAAAGGAAAAAGTGATCCATGCTGAGGAATTGTACCCGGTAGAGAATGATACCATTGTAATCCCCCTGGATGAGGTATTTGTATATAAAAAAAGAAACTTTACCAGCCAGAAAGAAAAAAACTATTATTACTGGTATTATAAAAAAGTGCATAAGGCCTATCCCTATGCCGTACTGGCTTCTAAAAAGATCACAGAACTCAACACCGAACTCGCCGCAATTCCTTCAAAAAGAAAACAAAAAAAGCATATCCGGGAAATGCAGAAATATATGGAAGGTGAATTTACCGACGAACTTAAAAAGCTGACCAGAACTGAAGGTAGAATACTTATCAAATTAATCCACCGCCAGACCGGAATTCCTTTTTATGCATTGATCAAAGATTACAAAAGTGATCTGACTGCATTTTTTTACAATACCACAGCCAAATTTTATAAACTCAATTTAAAATCAGAATACCATCCGGAAAGTATTCCTCTGGATTTCATAGTGGAGGATATCCTTGTGCGTTCTTTTGCCAACGGAACCCTCGTGAAACACCAGGCCAAACTGTCCATTGATTATTTTGAGCTTTCCAAAAAATATGAATCGCTGAATATGCACAACGAAATCAATGCTTATATAGAAAAATACAAATAATTTATTGTATTTCCTCCATGGCATTGTCAACCCTCAGGAATTTTGTATCATTCTGAAATTCCTTCATGACAGAATTAATGCTATTCTGAATAACCTTTACATCCGTTTCGTATTTCATCTGCAAGCCATTCTTTTCAGGAAACTGTTCAATAATAACTGTTGAAGACGGAAAGGCAAACTCAATACCCAGCGCTTTTGCCAGTTTCACTATGGCCAGATGCAGCAAGTGTTTGGAGGATTGCTCATGGCCCCATTCGAGGTTGATAAAGAAAACATTGATCATAATTTTAAGTGCCGATTCTCCGAAACCGGAAAACTCAACATTGTAATTTTCACTGTGTGTATCCGGGTGTGCTTTGATAATTTCCCTGACACCCGTCACAAATCCCTGAATCAGCTCCGGTGGTGTGTCATATCTGATCCCCAGCTCGGTTAAATACCTTCGGTAAAGCAGCATTCCCCTGTTGTTAACATCTGCTTCTGAGATCTTGCTGTTCGGGATCTGAAACACCGAAGTATCAGCCGCTCTTATCACTGTTGACCTAAGTCCTACCCTTTCCACCACGCCCTTGACAGCGCCTATTTCAACCCAATCACCAATCTGAAAAGGCTTGTCCATAAAAATATTGATCGTTCCGATAAGGTTCTTTACAGAGTCCTGCGCTGCAAAGGCAACGGCTATACCTCCAATCGATGCCCCGGCCAGTACGGTTGTCGGGTCAACTCCAAACAGGGTAATTAAATGCAATAGCCCGACCAGCACGATAAACCCATTAATAATTTTTATGATGATGGGTGATAACTGCTCCCTTAATTTCGAATCAGATTCAAAATGCAGCTCATCGTAAAAATTGACGATTACCCTGAGCAACCTGACCAGGAATACAACCCAAAATACCGTTGCAGCAATATTTAACAGCAAAAAGTTGAAGTTATTGATCTTGAACAGATGCAGGGATGGCAAAACTAATTTTAGCAGGTAGATGATAATGAGATAAACCAATGGTTTTACAAGGTCCGAAACCTCTTTAATCGAAGTCTTTATATGGTCGCTCTTTTTAAAAATGAACTTCTCGAGGTATTTGAAAATAAATCTGAAAAAGTGCATTAAAATCCAATAGGTCAAAATAGATAAACCAATCAGAATAAAAAACATCATAAACTTCCATACTTTGATTCCCTTCACGGAATAGCTAAACAACCCCGGATATTTCGTTTTAAAATAGCTGAAATCTATCCTGTAGATATTGTCATACAAAGCAGGAATGGCTTGGACCGTTTCTGCAGAATAGTACCAGTTTGTCCCCCGCTTTTCAACATATACATCCGGAAGATCTTTGGGAAACGGATAATACCGCTTCTCGAGCTGCTTGAAACTCGTAAGACCGTTCTTTTTAATGGTATCTGTATATTCCGGATCATCGGGAATTTTTGTGAAATCAAAAACAAGTCCTTTTCCGTAGTAAATTTCTTTTAGTTTTACCGCATAATTCTCTGCTTCCTCATGGGGTAAATTATGGAATACCCTGGAGGATTTTGCCGCATTAAAGCTGTCTTCTTCCAAGAAATACATATGCGTATAAAGGGCAGCACGGGGATTTTTCAGGTCGGCCTGTCTGATGCTTTGTCCGAATGACAGGGTGCTGACAAAAAGAAATAAATAGAAGCTCCTTCTCATAAAAATATTTGTTCAGGCAAAATTAAATATAATTCTCTGTATTCCCGGTCTGAAAAAAAGCTATTTTTTCTTCCTTTTCAAAACCCTTTTCCCCTCAAAAATACTTTCAAAACCTTCCGGCTTTTTCGATTTACCCACTGGTTGCATTTTACTTTTTTCCTGCTTTGGTCCTGTAAAAACCGATGGAAGCAGCGCTTTGATCAAATCCTGCCTGTTTACTTTCTGCAGGGTATTTTTGATCCAGTCCTGATTTTCCTTTTTGTACCAAAAGAAAAAACGGTGTTGTTCTGATTTTTCCTGGCTGCTTCTGGGTGTGTAGATCTTCTCAAGTGTGTAAGGGTGATAACCGCTGTAATATATCACGGTAGCCACCGTCATGGGTGTTGGGGTAAATCCCTGAACCTGCTCCAGCTGAAAGCCCATATCCTTTGTCTCGGCGGCCAGGTTGGCCATGTCCTCCAGCTCACAGGCCGGGTGGCTGGAAATAAAATAAGGAATGAGTTGCAGATTGAGTTTCTTTTTGATATTGATGCTGTCAAAGCGCTGCTTAAATTTGTGAAAATATTTGAAAGAAGGCTTTCTCATGAGCTTCAATACTGCATCAGAGGTATGTTCAGGTGCCACCTTTAGTCTGCCTGAAACATGATTTGTAATCACTTCTTCCGTGTATTCGTCCAGTTCTCTGGGGTTGGCATTTTTATTAAATTCAGGAACCAGCATATCATAGCGGATGCCGCTACCGATAAAAGATTTCTTCACCTTGGGATGCGCATCAACGGCCCTATAGATCTCAGTCAGGGGTTTATGTGAGGTATCCAGATTATGGCAGATAACAGGCGAAATACAGGACGGTGCCACGCAGCGATCGCAGATGCTCTGAATTTTTCCCTTCATCTGGTACATGTTGGCAGACGGACCGCCTATATCGGACAAATATCCCTTAAAATCAGGCATTTTCGTAACCTTATCCACTTCTTCCAAAATGGATTTTTTACTCCGGCTGGCAATAAATTTACCCTGATGGGCCGAGATGGTACAGAAGCTGCAGCCACCAAAACAACCTCTGTGTATATTGATCGAAAACTTGATCATTTCATAGGCCGGGATGGGCCCTCTTTTTTCGTACTTCGGATGCGGTAATCTTGTGTAGGGCAGGTCGTAGGCATAGTCTATCTCGCTTTCTGTCATGGTGGCAAAAGGCGGATTTATAATTAGCAGTTCCGATCCCACTTTTTGCAGAATCCTCCTGCCGTTGACCTTGTTCGATTCCTGCTCTATGATCTTAAAATTGGAGGCATAAACTTTTTTATCCTTCAAACATTGCTCATGAGAACCAATTTCCACGTCCTCCCAGTTTTTGTTTTTAGGCAGACTCATTTCCTGAGGATGCAGGTAGGCAGTTTGCTTAATGGATTTTATACTGTTAAACGGAACACCCTTTTTAAGCAAGGTAACCAGCTCTCTTAGCGGCTGCTCGCCCATACCATATACCAGCAGGTCTGCACCGGATTCCGTTAAAATATTTGCTTTGAGCTTGTCGCTCCAATAGTCGTAATGCGTCACACGCCGCAGGGAAGCTTCAATACCGCCAATCAGTACAGGTACTCCCGGAAATTTTTCCTTGAGGATCTTTGTATAAACCGTTACTGCATAATCCGGACGAAAGCCGATCTCACCATTCGGGGTATACACGTCCTTGTCACGTTTCCTTTTTCCGGCAGTATAGTTACTCACCATGGAATCCATGGCTCCGGCCGTTACCGCAAAAAACAAATTGGGTGCGCCCAGTTTTACAAAATCCTGCAGGTTATCCTTTACATTGGGCTGGGGAATGATGGCTACCTTTAATCCGTAGCTCTCCAGGATCCTGCCAAGCACACCGGTACCAAATGCGGGATGGTCTATATAAGCATCTCCGCTGATAATGATCACATCCAGGCTGTCCCAACCGCGGAAGAGCACTTCTTTTTTTGTAGTCGGAAGAAAATCAGAAAGTTGGTATCCTGTATTCATGCTGCAAAAATAGTCTAAAATCCAATTGCCTCAACCCGATGCCGGTTTTTGAAACTGTTTTAAACTTAATAAATTGTTAAAATGCGGATTACAATTAAACTATTGCCTGGGTGAAGTGTCCTAATAAGTATAATCTTAAAAATAATAAATATGAAAAAATTTGCAGTTATCTTAATCATTTTAATGAGCACAGGGCTTTTTGCCCAACAAAGAGAACAAAGACATTATATGGCTGATTTCAGTCCGGAACAACAGGCAACCCTGAAAACAAAAAGGATGGCGCTGGATCTGGAGCTGACTGATTCACAGCAGAACCAGGTGATGGCACTAAACAAAAAATACGCCGAACTGAGAAAATCAAATCAGGCCAAAATGCAGGCAGACAAAACAGCGGGTAAACAGCTGACTTCTGAAGAAAAATTCAAGTTGCAAAACGAAAGCCTGGATCACCAGATCGCTTATAAAAATGAGCTCAAAAAAATATTGAACCAAACCCAGTTTGATAAATGGCAGGAAAACAGGGATTGTAAAATGCACAAAGGTTTTGACAGACACAGAATGGGTGATGAAAAGGGTCAAAAAACTCAAAAAGGGCAGAAATCCTGAAGAATATAAAAAATAAAGTCTGAATAGCACATTGAAGTTAGAACAGAACCGTCACAGTACAAAAATCCTGGGCGGTTTTTTTATTTATAAAAGTTCGTAATTATTTGAGAACTAATTTGGTATCAATTTTTGATTATCAGAGTAGTGATCCATGTAGTACCTTTTGTCATATTTCAATACACAGTAATTTTTCTGCTTACCATGCATTCTACTTTAAAAAGATGGTTAATTAAAGTTTGAAGGATTAATGCCTCCATTTTTTCATACTTTATTTATCGAAAATCTCATTATTCTTTCTTAACTTTAATATGTTATTTGTTTCGACCTTTATTTCTGAACACGTTTTAAAAGTAGATCAGGATTTAAAATTGGGTTTTACTGTTAGTACTTAGCTTCAGAAAATTCTTACTGCAAAGACCACCCTAAGTTATTATTTTGGGATCGTAAAGGTGGTTCGGGATATTCGGACATTCACTTCATTAATCGGTTCGGATGAAAAAATGGCAACAAACAGAATATTATCTCAGTCTTGTGTGTTTTTAGTATGTATCCTGATGTTTGTTCAGAACTTTTGGGCTCAGGAAAAAGTCAGTCAGGCCGCACTTTCTTTAGGTTTCTGGATGGGCTATACAAATATGTCTTTACATACAGATTATTATAATTATGGCTCCCAGGGTGGAATAGCGATGGGTATGAATATGGGTTATGCTCCAAACACAAAAATTACCGTGGGTTTTGAAGCAAACTATTATTTGCTTAAAGAATATGATTATGAAGATCTTTCGAAAGGTTTATCAGTTTCCAACTTCTCCATTTATCTGAACTATTTCCCTTTTTCAAATATTCCATTATCCGTAATGGGAGGAGGCGGTCTGTTATATTTCAATGATAACAATTTAAGTATAGACGAGACGGGACGATCATGGTTTTTGGGAAGCACTTATGAAATACCTGTCGGGGGGGCGTTCATAGTGCCTCAAGTGAGATATTATCAAGGTGATTTTAAATTTGGCGATACTCAGGGATTTGAAATTTCTATAGGAGTACTTGGTTATATTGGGCGTACACACAATACAATAAGAAAAGTTACGCCTGATCAGTTCTAGAATCAAAGATATTCTAAAATACAAGAGACTTTTTGGGTATAAATCATTACGGAAATACATTTACCAAATTAATCTGTCACTCATTAGATGGATCTTAAATGAAGACTTTATCTTTATATCTTAAAAAATTATTTTCAGGAAAGCCTTATAATACCCCGCTTCTGACATGGTCTTTATTTTTCCCTATGGTAATTCTTTTTATAGCTTGTAAACCTTACGAGATGACCTTTAGTCCGCAGATGACCTTGCCCGAGGATTTGAAAAAGATAAATAGTTCAATCGGTTACTACCATAGTCCGGAATTTAAATCCTATGCATTTTTAACCAGTAATAAAGGAGTGATTATGCACCTTGGTGCAAGCAGCGATTCTTTGTTAAGCAGCATCTATCCGAAAATTTTTGCAAATGCCCAGCCGGTCAATTCAGTAAACGGTAATACAGCAACCGGATATGACTTCATATTAGAACCTCAGATTGAGTCTTTTTTATTTACCATCGACGATTTGCAATATGTAAACTGGACCAAGATTGTGTATCGTTTTAAGCTCTACAACCGCGGTGGACAAATACTAACCAGCTGGAATACAGCTGGCTGGGGAATACCGGATCAGGAGACTTGGCCAAGAGTCAGCGTAATTGTTTCAAAATCAATGGAGCAAGCCACCATGAAATTTATCGAAAGCTTTGCGCATGTGCCCGAAGTTAAACGCTGCATTTCTGACAAATCGCTTGATGGTGTTACGGCACCGGGAGAGATGCAGGATCTTGTTTCAGTTAAACTCGGTGACGATGCCATTACAAGCGCTTACAACGGCATTGTGACAGCCAAGATCCAAGGTGAGCTTGTTTTTAGTGTTCCTGCATTTAAGGGCAGTCATCAATTTGGCAAAGATCGGATTGGAGTAATTGCTCCCAGAATATTTTTAAAGAATGAGGGGAATAACAGGTTATATCTGGATCCTCTAAATATTTCCTGGTTACCCTCAACAGGTCGGGAAATATCTCCGATCTCACCGGCACCCTTAACAAATTCGATTGCTCCCGGAGCTTATATGGATTATGATTTTGACTGGACCGCCCTATTGTCTCTTGCGGTTAATATTGCTACGGAGATTGAGAATGATAAAAAGGAAGATCTGTATCAAACCTATTTTGGTCAAAATCTGCTGGGTGAAAATTATCTTGTTGGAAATTCTACCCTTAGCGGCACCCTCTATTTTCCGGTAAAAAAAAATGAAATCCTCTCAGGCGAACTCAGAATTCCGGTCATTGACCTCGATACGGCTACGCGATACATCATACGATTTCCCATAACACGAGATCCGCAAACGATGAATATCAATTTTGATTAGCAGTTTCCAGTAAATCCTTTGGTAATCTTGAATTAAAAAAACCATTAAAAGTGCCTTTTTTATTGCTATTTGGAAAGCTTAAGCCTTTGCCCCACACTAATTTCATTGGAAGTCAGCTCATTGAGTGTTTTTATTTCCTCCACCGTCATGTTGTTGCTTTTGGCAATGGAATACAGGGTGTCACCTTTTGACACAAAAACGTATTTCTGTGGTGTAACTGCAACAATACTGTTCTCATTTACGGGTTGATCTGCCAGTTTTTTGGTAGTTTTTTTGCCTTTTTTATGCTGGTTCTCAGTCACCAGGTCATCATAGAGGTACAATTGGTAGTCTTCTATGTATTTGATCAGTTTTTGTGGATATTTTTTATCTGTGGCATATCCGGCATCTTTTAGGCCATGGGCCCAGGCTTTGTAATCATCCGATTCCAGCTCGAACAAAGACGCATACCGGCTTCTGCTTGTGAGAAAGTAAGAATGGTCATTAAATGACTCTTCCGGGTGGCTGTACTTCCTGAAACATTCCTGCGCTTCATCATCATCGTAATAGTAGGTTTTGCCCTCCCATCCTTTGTGGCATTTGATTCCGAAATGGTTGTCCGTATTTTTTGTGAGTTCGCTCCTTCCGCTGCCGGATTCAAGTATACCCTGTGCAAGTGTAATGCTTGCAGGAATCTCGTATTCCAGCATTTTTTTTATGGCTATAAACTTAAAATCCCCGATATAATTTAAGGTATGCTGATTGAGTCCCTGTCCGTTCTTTTTCGCAAAATCCTCAAAAACCCGGTCACTCGCCTCTTTCAGCTGCCTTTGTGTACCGGCATCAATCGTAACTTCTTTCTTTTCTGTTGTTTTCGCCGGGCTGTGTGTTTTATTCCCTTTAGCCACCGGCTTGGCAGAATGACAAGCCATAAATAAAACCGAAACAAGTAATGAAAAAAATACTAAATGTCCTTTACTCATAAATCATAAAATTCTATATGCCGCTCTTTTCTTAGCCAATATGGTGTTCATACCTGCTATACCCTGAAGTCCGCCGGTGTGTACAGCCAAGATTTTGGCTCCCGGGAAAAAGTAACCTTTTTCAATGAGATCCACAATCCCGTACAACATCTTCCCTGTATAAACAGGATCCAGCGCTATATTCGTTTCAAGCTTAAAATCGTTGATAAAAGTAATAATTTCTTCATCAACTTTTGCAAAACCGCCAAAATGGTACTGATCTATAAATTTCCAGTTTTTACCGGGTATTGTGAACTTATCAACTTCAGCTTTTAAGAAATCGCCCTTCAGGGCCGAAAAACCCAGTACGGTCTGGTTTTCCCCAGCACTGTTGACAAGCCCTGCCAGCGTGCCCCCGGTACCCATGGCTGCACAGATAAAATCAAAGTTCTGATCCTTTGCCTTTAATATTTCCTCGCAACCCTTTATGGCCAGGGCATTGGTTCCCCCCTCGGGGATCAGATAAAAATCTCCAAATTCGTCTTTTAACTGTTCAATAAAGAAAGTTTCTTTTTTTAATCTGTAATCGGTACGGCTAACAAATTTAAAACGCATGCCGTTGGCTTCAGCCAATTGTAGAGTTGGGTTCGACTGTATGCTTTCCTCCGGATTCTTTCCCAATTCATCTCCCCTGATGATTCCGATGGTTTTCAAATTGTGCATTTTTCCTACAGCCGCAACTGCGCTGATGTGGTTGGAAAAGGCACCTCCAAATGACAACAAGGTTTTTTTGTTTTCGGCGAGAGCAGCCGCTATGTTGTACTTGAGTTTCCTGTACTTGTTACCTGAAATCTGGGGATGTATTTTATCCTCTCTTTTTATAAACAGCCCTACATCAAAATTCCTGAGCCTGTTTAATACAAGTTCCTGATTTTCTGTTTCTTCCATCCTAAATTGTCAATCAGAAATAATTTAAAAAATTCCAGAATTTTCGTTCCGAAAGGTAGTTCATATTTTTCTCATTCGAGTAAGCTTCCTTTTCAAAAGAGATCAGGTGGTAAGCCTTCATAAAATCTCTTGTCAGCAGCAACCGGATAAAAAATTCGGTCAGGTACCAGATGAAATAGATGATCCAGAGCATTTCGATCTGTTGTTTGAGATGTATTTTTTCGTGATTGATGATTACCTGATCGTATTTCAGTTTTTTATGCTTTAAAATAATAAAGGGCCAGATCGTTACGGCATGAAAACGGGGTAAAAAGATATATTTAGAAAATAGCAACATGGATTCCGGGTGAAAAAAAAATAAAATACCTTTGTGTATGCAAGATAATTATAAAAATCTGAATTCAGAAGATTTCTATTTTACCAAAGAAGGATTTAAAGTTTTTACAGAAATTTACCATCTGAAAAGGGGTTATTGCTGTAAAAATAACTGCAGACATTGTCCGTATGGCTTTGATCCAAAAAAAGATGCCCATTAAATAAAATTATTCAATGAACCTGTTTCAACAACAAATTTCAGAAGGAATCCCTGCTGCTTTACCGGAAAATAACAAGTTTGACAAGGCCTTAAACCATGCTCCCAAAAGAAAGGACATCCTTAGTCAGGCAGAAAAAAAACTGGCAATAAGAAATGCGCTGCGCTATTTTGAACCACGGCACCATGCTTTGCTCTCTGCAGAATTTGCAGCTGAACTGAACGAATTCGGCAGGATCTACATGTACCGGTTCATTCCTGATTACAAAATGCATGCAAGGCCCATAGGTCAGTATCCCGGAAAATGCCAGGAAGCCAGAGCCATCATGCTCATGATACAAAACAACCTGGATCCTCAGGTTGCCCAGCACCCACAAGAACTGATCACCTATGGCGGTAACGGAGCGGTTTTCCAAAACTGGGCACAGTACCTGCTCACGATGAAGTATCTGTCAGAAATGACAGACAAACAAACGCTGGTCATGTATTCCGGCCATCCGATGGGTTTGTTTCCTTCCCACAAAGAAGCACCCCGGGTAGTTGTTACAAACGGCATGATGATACCGAATTATTCCAAACAGGATGACTGGGAGAAATTCAATGCGCTGGGTGTAACGCAATACGGACAGATGACTGCCGGAAGTTATATGTACATCGGGCCTCAGGGCATCGTGCATGGAACCACAATCACCGTATTGAATGCGGGAAGAAAAATTGCAAAAGAACATGAGTCCTTGTCGGGAAAATTGTTTCTGACCTCGGGACTGGGCGGCATGAGCGGGGCTCAGCCCAAAGCCGGTAATATTGCAGGATGCATTACCGTATGCGCGGAAATCAATCCCAAAGTACTTCAAACCAGGTTTTCTCAAAAATGGGTGGATGAAGTCATCACAGATCTCAATGAACTGGTAAAGCGCGTGCGAAGCGCAAAAGTGGCCAAAGAAGTGGTGTCAATTGCCTTTCTCGGCAACATCGTGGACGTTTGGGAAAAATTTGAAAAAGAGGATCTGTATGTCGACCTGGGCAGCGACCAGACTTCTCTGCACAACCCCTGGGCAGGAGGTTATTATCCCGTGGGTCTCAGCTATGAGGAATCGAATGAACTGATGCGCCGCGACCCTGTTCTGTTTAAAGAAAAGGTTCAGGCTTCGCTCAAACAGCAAACCGACGCCATCAACAAGCACACGGCCAAAGGAACCTATTTCTTTGACTACGGCAATGCTTTTTTGCTGGAAGCCTCACGGGCAGGAGCAGATGTGATGAAGCCTGACGGAACCGGATTCAGATACCCTTCTTATGTTGAAGATATTATGGGGCCGATCTGCTTTGATTACGGGTTCGGACCCTTTCGTTGGGTTTGTACCTCCTGTGATCCCAAAGATCTCGGGATCACGGACAAAATTGCCTCTGAAAAAATACAGGAGCTTTTAAAAGAAGCTCCGGAAGAAATAAAACAACAGCTGAACGATAATTTACAATGGATACAAGGAGCCAGGGCCAACCAACTGGTCGTAGGTTCCCAGGCAAGAATCCTGTATGCCGATGCCAGAGGCAGGATCGAAATAGCCGAAGCCTTTAATGAGGCCATCCGCAAAGGAGTGCTGTCGGCTCCGGTCGTATTGGGGCGGGATCACCACGATGTATCCGGTACCGATTCGCCTTACAGGGAAACAGCCAATATTTATGATGGATCGAGTTTTACTGCTGATATGGCCATACAAAATGTGATTGGCGACAGTTTCAGAGGAGCCACCTGGGTATCCATTCACAACGGCGGTGGTGTTGGCTGGGGAGAAGTCATCAACGGGGGTTTTGGTATGGTTCTTGATGGTAGTGAGGAAGCGAGCAGGCGTTTAAAATCCATGCTTTTTTGGGATGTCAACAATGGCATTGCCAGAAGGAGTTGGGCGAGAAATGAAGGAGCCTTATTTGCTGCCAAACGTGCCATGCAGCAGGAACCGCTTTTGAAGCTTACCCTTCCTAATTTGGTAGACGATAACCTGCTTGATAAATTATAAAAATCTTGTTTATGAAAACTTTTTACCTATTGTTTGTTTTCGCTTCATTGCTCTTTATCAGCAGTTGCAACTCCATAAAAATTTCGAGTGACTATGACGAAAATATTGATTTTACAAAGTACAAGACCTATGCCTTTTATAAAAATGGCATAGATAAAGTAGAGATCTCAGATCTGGATAAAAAAAAGATCCTGTACGCTATTGAAAGAGAGATGGCGGCCAAGGGTTTTGAAAAATCTGATAAACCTGATCTGCTGGTAAATATTTTTGCCAAGTCCAAGGAGCGGATCGACGTGTACAACAATTACTACAACGGCTGGTATCCCTGGTATTACGGTTGGGGCTATGGTTACGGCTACGGTTTTGGGTATGGACCCGGTTATACAAATGTGGTACAGTCTACTGAAGGCACCCTGTTTATTGACCTGATCGATGCCAACAGCAAAGAGCTGGTTTGGCAGGGAATGGGTACGGGCATTTTAGGCGATTACAGAGACAAGGAGAAAAAAGAAGAACGGATCAATGAATATGTCAACAACATACTCACACAATACCCTCCAATGATCTTAAAGCCGGAAATAACGGCAAAATAAAATTTTATTGAACTCAAAAACATCCTAAAGTAACTTCCTGTTTCTTTAGGATTTTTTTATGCCTCCAATTCCAGGGTCAGGCTTTCCCAGGATTCCATCATCGCATCCAGCCGCTTCTTTTTCAGTTCGTACAGATGGAAAAAATCGCTTTCGTTCTCTCCGGGGGGCAATCCGACACTGAGCTGCAGGTCCAGTTCCCCGATCTCCTTTTCGAGTTTGGCGATCTCATTTTCGGTTTTCTTCAACTGGTTCTGCAGATGTTTTATGTTTTTATCGTCCTCGGCTTTTTTGTTGTCTTTGGGATTTGCTTTTGCAGTTTCATTTTTCCTGATATAGTTTTTCTCAACTTCCCTGAAACTGTCCAGCTGGTGCTCCTCCAAGAAGTAATTGATGTCTCCCAGATATTCTTTAATCTTCCCGTCCTTAAATTCGTAAACCAGGTCTGTGAGCCCTTGTAAAAAATCCCGGTCATGCGAAACAACGATCAGGGCGCCTTCAAATTTCTGCAGGGCAGTCTTCAAAACATTTTTCGAAGCTATGTCCAAATGATTGGTAGGCTCATCCATGACCAATACATTAAAAGGCTGCAGCAGCATTTTACACAGGGCCAGACGGTTTTTTTCACCACCCGATAAAACCTTTACTTTTTTTTCTACCTCATCACCCCTGAACAAAAAGGAACCGAGCATATCCCGAACCTTGGCCCGGTTGCTGTCATTGGCCGCATCCTCCATGGTTTGCAAGAGGGTGATCTCACCATTTAAATATTCAGACTGATTTTGTGCAAAATAGCCGATCTTGACATTATGCCCCAGTTTCATCATTCCTTCATGTTCCAGCTCACCCACAATGATCTTGGCCAGCGTTGATTTTCCCTGACCGTTCTGGCCAACAAAGGCTATTCTGTCATCCCGGTCTATAAGCAGGTTTATATTGTCCAATACAAGATTGTCCCCATACCGTTTCGATAAGTTTTCGATCTCAAGCACCACCCGACCCGGGGTAATTGCCATCGGAAACCTGATGTTCATGACCGCATTATCTTCTGCATCCACTTCAATTCTTTCCACCCTGTTCAGCTTTTTAATCAGTGATTGGGCCATGGAAGCTTTATTTGCCTTGGCCCGGAACTTATCGATCAGTTGTTCGGTTTGCTTTATTTCCTTCTCCTGATTTTTTTGCGCCTGCAATTGTTTTTCCCTGATCTCTTTGCGCAGGATCAGATATTCTGAATAGGGTTTTTTGTAATCATAAATATTGCCCATAGATATTTCAATGGTTCTGTTGGTCACGTTATCCAAAAACATCTTGTCGTGTGAAACCAAAAGAACGGCACCTGAAAATCCTTTCAAAAAATTTTCAAACCAGATGATCGATTCAATATCCAAATGGTTAGTAGGCTCATCGAGTAACAGGATATCATGGTTCTGCAGCAACAGTTTTGCAAGTTCTATACGCATCCTCCAACCACCTGAAAAGGTGTCTGTCTTCCGGTTAAAATCTGAAGGTTTAAATCCCAGACCGAGCAATATTTTTTCCGTATCACCCTGATAATTATAGCCTCCCAATAGCTCATACCTGTGCGACAGAGTATCGAGGTCATGGATCAGGTTGTGGTAATATTCGCTTTCATAATCTGTTCTTTCGGCCAGTTCATAGTTCACCTGATTCAGTTTTGATTCGATCTCCCTGATTTCGGTGAAAGCTTCATAGGCCTCTTCGAGTACCGTTCTGCCAATTACAAAATCGATATCCTGCTTTAAAAATCCGATGCTCAGACTTTTCTCCATAGCCAAACTACCGCGGTCATATTCCTGTTCTCCGGCCAGTATCTTCAGCAAAGTAGACTTTCCCGCCCCGTTCTTACCAACAAGTCCAACCCTGTCGCCCGCATTCAGCTTAAAAGTAATGCTCGAGAAAAGATCCTCACCGGCAAAAGAAATTGTCAAATCATGAATATTCAGCATAATAAAAGTTTAAACCATTTAAAATTTTAACTTTGCAAAAGTAATACAAATAATAGCTTATCGGTGATTAAAAAAGGGACCAAACTCTACAGTATTTTCAAAAACAAATGTCCGCGTTGTCAGGAAGGTGATTTTTTTGTCAGCAAAAACCCTTATTCAGTTAAACAGCCGCTCAAAATTCACGAAACCTGTTCTCATTGCAAGCTCAAATACATGATAGAACCCTCATTTTTTTACGGGGCCATGTATGTTTCCTATGCTTTGACAGTGGCGATCTCGATCATTACTTTTGTGATACTGAATTTTTTTGGCCTGTCGCTTCTGCCGATCTTTATTGCCATTATTGCAGTACTGGTACTTTTTACCCCGCTCACCTTGCGTTTGTCAAGACTGATCTACATCAATATTTTTGTGCACTATAAGCAAGCCGGGAATATTTCCTGAACCTTTTGATATCTGTTTCCCCGGGTAAGGAATCTCCATTTTCAATATACTTATATAATTTCTGGGCCATCAGCGGAGCCAGCATGACACCTCTGGTTCCCATGCCATTAAAAATGTAGAAGTTTTTATGGATCGGGTGCTCGCCGAGCAGGGGCCTCCGGTCTTTAACTGTTGGCCGCATGCCTGCATAATGTCCGGTTACTTCGTAAGGTGTATCCAGAAACTCATTCAGGTTGTTTATCAGTTCCTCTCTGCCCTCAGCAGTAGGCTCACTGTCTTTGATATCTTTATTAAAAGTGGCGCCAACCTTGTACAGATCATCTCCAAGTGGCAACAGGAATACGGAGGATTTTATCATACTTTCCAGCTTCAGTTCAGGAGCATAGATGTCAAGTACCTCACCCTTCAAGCCCTGAAGCGGAAGAAAATTGAAATAGGGGTTCACTTGTAATCCATATCCTTCACAAAAAATGAGGTGTTTTACTTCATAATCCTCATAAAAAATTCTATTGTCTTTTTCAATGAGTTCATCGTAATGAAATTCTTTCTTTAGCAAAGTGCCCTCAGCAGTTAATTTATTTCTGTAATCGGCGATCAGGACTCCTATTTCAACCTTTCCCGCCTTTTGAATTTTGCCAAAACCGAGTGGCGCCTTGATATGCGGGATGGTATTTGGAAATACTTCGGGAATCATAAATTCTGACAGTGTGGGATGGTCTGCACAGGCAAACCAGTTGTTCTGTTCCTCAACAGATTTAAATATGCGGAGTATATCGATCGGAAAATCATATTGTTTTCCAAATGTCTGCTCCAGGTCTTTATAAAACGGAAGTGCGTAGTCCAGCTGTTCTTTTGTATTCCAGACAGGGGTAAATCTTTTTAAAACTACCGGATTATAAAGGCCTCCTGCCACGAGGGAGGAATTCTGAGACCCGTTCTCATACACCACAAATGATCTGTCAAACCGCCTCAGTTGTTCAATAAAGGTCATGCCTGCAATCCCCAGCCCGACGATAAGAAAATCTACTTTCATGGTACAAAAATAAAAAAACTCCTGCGGTAAACAGGAGTTTTTACGCTCAATTAAATCATGGACCTAATAATTCCACATATCCAATTCTTTATCTCTGATATTTTCTTTCAGGGTTTCGGATTCCAAAACCTGGAAGAGTGAGTTACCTTTAATATATTCAGCCACATCGCGGTTGCCATAAATATTTTCTTCACGGTAGATGATCGCACTGAACCTTCTTGCATTTAATATATGATCATAGGACAAGGGGTATGCTGAATTCTTCTGATTGAAAACTTTCATCTCATAAGTTGTATCTCTCGCTCCCGGATACCAGACCCAGAACAATTCTACAAGTTCATCAGCTCCTCCGCTTTGATCGATGAAATTAACATCCGGTGCAACAGGTGCAATTCCCAGCAAACGATACTTAAGTTCACCCTGACGCTTGTCAAAATACCATACACCTTTTATTCTAAAGCCTGCGATATCGGCACTTGTAATATCGCGTTTGTCTATGTATTCATCGGTCAGCACTTCACCGGCATTTAACCTTTCAATACCTGCATCAGAAGTATCAACTCTTGACAACCTGGCCTGAATATCTTTCATGGTCAGTTTATCTTCAAAATAAGAGTCATCGTAAACATCGATCACTTCGCCTGTTTTAATTCCTCTTAACAAGGTATCGAACAAGGATCTTCTCGTTGAACTAATATTGCTTGTATCTACCGGGTAGTAATATGGCATATTGATCTTCTCGTTCAAATCCACAAATTCCCATACAACCTTTGACCAAAGTATATCTCTGTCGTCAATGTATCCGTAAGGAAGTGGTCTGTCATTATCAGCAGCCAGCTGTTCCGGTGTTTTCATCCCGACTTGCTCAGGGATTTTCGCATTCAGTAAATTGGCCTGGGCATTTACATACCCTACTGATAATAAAGAAATTGCTAATACTAAACCTTTTAATTTCATCATTATTTGTATTAATTAGTTATTTCAATATTTACAGGTGATGCATTTTTCAAATAATAACCTGTATTGCTCGACAAGCTCTGTTTAAGATCGAATACAACAACCACGTCGCCTGGTCTTGCTCTTTCCAATACCCTTATTGCCGCTGCATCAAATTTACTTCCTTTTACAACCACGGTTGGTTGACCCGGAACTTTAACGCTAAACCCGCTGGTATTAATTGTAAGGTCAAATACGAAGTCCGGTAATACAGAACTGATCGTTGCTTTTTGCAAGGTGCTTTTTGGCATTTTGATCATACCGTACTCACCCCTTACTGCTGCAACCGGCGCAGGAATATCTTTAATCCTGAATATCTGGCCTGAAGATACAGCTGTGCCGTCAGGTAGTTTCCCGTTTACAGTTATTTTGACTTCATTACCTTTTCCGGGGTTCATCATGTATTTTCCAATACCTGTTACTTTTCTCAAACCGGGCGCTGTAGCATTTACATTGTTATCCGCAACACCGGGAATAGATATGGTAATCGGGTTTTCAACACCGCGGTACACCACATTCATCTTGTCAGCAGAGATAACCGCTGCATTGGGTTTAGGTACCACATTGTAAACAGTTTCAATAGGAATCTCTACAGGCTTACCGTTCTCCATAAAGATAAACTTTCCTTTGATCTCATTTTCACCAACATTACCGGCCGGGAAATCAAGTACAGCTCCTCCGTTTTTGATATTGGTAATTTCTCTGCCGTTTACAATAACCTTCTCCGGTTTTAAAGTACCGTCATACCTTCCGAGAACAATAGTTCCTTTGAAGTTTTCCCCCTGCAAGGTGGCAGGTGTATTCGGTATCAGAATGGTCTGGTAATTCGTCATAGAAACATCACTCGACATCTGGCCTTTCAGCATGGCGCCAAGCACTTCAGATTCAGTTGCTTTAATATCCGCCTGAATTTGAGTCAGTTTGGTCAAAGAAGCGATGAGCGGGAAACCTTTGTAGTTATAATCCAGCCAGAAGCGCTCTTTTCCATCCCTGTCCACTACCTTCGCTGTTGTAAATCTATTGGTAGCATCGGTAGCTACGTTCTTGTATTCTTTGCCTAAGATGGCTCCAACCTGGGAAGTATAATTGTTTATATTATCCAAAAATGCCTGCCCATCCGGTTTGTAGTCGCCGTCATTACCTTTAAAAAACTTGTCGTCCAGAAATTTACCTTTATCCATGGTTTCATAATCCGTTGGATCTTTCACGGTAGCTTTCATTTCGTTTTTCAGATTCTCAATATAATTGTAGTAATCATCCGACAATTTTTTGATCTTTTCAGCCTTGTCCTTTTCGTCTGCATATTTTTCAGACTGCTCTACGGCTTTCAACCGGAGATCCTCGTAGGAAAGGTTATTTCTATTGGTCGCTGCTTCTGTTGCCGAAACCAGTTTCTGGTCCATTAATCCAAAGGCTTGTAAGACCTCCTTTGACATGTTCATTGCTAACATCGCTATGAAAACAAGGTACATAAGGTTGATCATCTTCTGCCTTGGTGATAATTTGCCTGCTGCCATTCTTAATTATTTAAGGGTTAATAATTTGATTATATCCTAGTTAGTGTCTAGGATTTGACATAGCAGACAACATACCTCCATAAACACCATTCAGTGAAGATAAATTGATGGCCAATGACTCCATTTGTTCTTTCAGTTTTTTTGCATGTGCAACAGTTTCATCATTGAGTTCAGTCTGAACCTGAGCGTGCTCATACTGTATTTTGTACAAACTATTCAATGATTCCATATGACTTGCAGCCAAAGCCAACTGATCAGCATAACGCGAAGTAGCAGTGATTGAATCGGCAGCCGGTTTGATATTATCTGCAGCCCCTGCAAAACTTTCAATACTTGCAGCCAGTCTCGACATTTTTTGAGCGTCCAGGTTGGCCTCTTTTAACATATTGTCCAGTTTTTGTGACAACAATCCTTCAGGTTCCTGTTCTATAAGGCCAGTACTTCTGCCGTTGGATTCTCCACCGGCCAATTCGGGGTACACTTTGGTCCAGTCGTATTCATCATCAACCGGTTCAAAAGCTGAGAGCGCGAATACTGCAGCCTCAACGATCATACCAATGGTTAAGATCTCGGTTCCAAAAGGCCAGTGTGCAATTTTGAACAGCGCGCCTAAGATTACAACAGAAGCCCCAAGACCGTAGGCCATGTTAAACATTTTCTTTTTATTCTTTGATTGTGCCATAGTTTTAAATTTTAATTGTTTGTTTTGGTTTATTTTTTCTGATTAATATTTGATTATTTTGTTGCTTTCATTTTTGTTCCCATGTAATCCTGTACAGTTCTGAATCCGATATAACTTCTGGCAGAATCTCCATATTCATAATCCCGGGTACTTACTTCAAGGAAGTAGGCTACATCTTTCCAGGATCCTCCTCTGATCACCTTGCGCTTGTTCAGTTCATCTTCCACATTTGGATTGATTGTTGATCCCAGGTAATATGAAGAAGGATTATAAGCTGTGTTTGTCCATTCTGCTACGTTACCTGCCATATTGTACAATCCGTAGTCATTTGGGTTATAGGATCTTGCTTCTATAGTGTAAAGTGCTCCGTCTTCTGCATAATTACCTCTTTCAGGTTTGAAGTTTGCCAGGAAGCAACCTCTGTCTGTAGTGGTATAAGGTCCGCCCCAAGGGTATTTTGCATATTCCAGACCTCCGCGGGCTGCATATTCCCATTCTGCTTCAGTAGGCAACCTGAAATTTGGTTCTCTGCCTGTTCCTTTCTTCTTGCCGGCCAGATAGGTATTTCTTTTATCTGTTCTGTACATACAAAATGCTTTGGCCTGTTTGAAGTTTACTCCCACTACCGGGTAGTCATCATAAGCCTGGTGCCAGAAATAGTCCTGATGCATAGGGTCGTTATATGAGTAGTTGAAGTCCTTTACCCATACTGTAGTATCGGGATAAATTTCAACCACATCCTTCTTCAAAAAGTCTTTCAATGATCCATTCCCTCTTGCCGCTTCTTCATTGTCAAGATAGATATAGGTATATTTTAATTTTCGGGTATCAATTTTCCTTTTCCTGTTCGTTGATTCATCAATTGGCAGGTAAATGCTATCCATTGCTTCAGCATAATACTCATCAGGAAAATTACTTGTATCCCAGATCAGTTCAACATCCCAGTTTAAATAACGGCCTTCTGTCGGGGAATTGACATCACCCAAACTTCCGTAGTTATCCATCATATATTTATAGTAGGCATTGTCTGTGCTGTCCTGCTCCTTGAAACGATATTTAGAAATACCGCTCATATCACCTTTCTTTTGTTCATCAGGTGCACCTCCGCCAATATTGGCTTCCTCAGCCAGGATGGCTAGTTTTGTCCTTACGATAGAGTCCCTTACCCAAAAAACAAATTCTCGGTATTCACTGTTGGTAATTTCTGTCTCGTCCATATAAAATGGTCTTACAGTTACAGTTCTGGGCGGAGCACTAAAAGATCCGGCAACATCTTCATCTTCCTTACCCATGGTAAAAGAACCACCGGGTATCAAGGTCATGCCGTAAGGTTTTTCGGGGAAAAATTTCTTTTTGGCTTTTGCTCCTGTTAACTGTCCTTGATCATTACCTGATTTACAACTCATAAACAAGGAAATCGTGAGTAGTACAAATAATAATGTTAACTTTTTCATAATTTTAATTTTTTCTAACAAAACTTGGATATTGCGTTATTTATTAAATTGATTTAATTTCAAACAGAGCCATTACACCATTTAAAATTTGTTTTTGTATCTATCTAACGATAAATAATTGCCTTTAGTGTGTTTCAACTTAATTTTCTAAAGGTTTTTACCCATCTTTCAGGGAATACCTGATTATTTGCTGTCAAGTAATCCTGATAAGTACATGGTATTAACGTTGATTTTTTCAATTTATTATAGAAGTATTCGATTTCCATCCACCATCTTTCACTTTTGTTGCTTTTATAAAAGTTAATGGTATCTTCCTCAATCAGTACGATGAATTTCTGGTATTCATTGATTGAGATAAATGGGTTCTCTTCTATTCTGAAGTTATAGCCCTCCATATAATACCACACCATCTGGGCTATCAGGTGGGCAGTTTGATTCTTTTCATCAAATTTGGCATTGTATTCATAAATACCAAAGGAAGTATTTTTATTGCTAATTCCGGCATATCTGGCAACAGCACAGATCTGGTCTCCAAATAATCCGTTCGGACCGGCATTGGCGTTGCCGGGAGCTTCACTCATTCTCACAACCCCCATGTCAATGCTGACCAGGTCAGCATCTCTCATTACGGGTTCTATGCTTGTTATGTCTTTAGAGACTTCTCCCAATCTGTATGCATCAAAGTTCAGTTTATCGATCAGATCGATCTCTTCCTGAGAATTAAAAAATGTCTGGTAGCCAATATTGCTGAAACTAAAAAGGTTACAAGGTTTTTCCAGTACTATCTTATGAATATAATTCTGGGCATTCATATTCCCTTCATAGGTACCCAGATCAAAGCGGCTGTCGACCACAACCATATTCACGCCCTGAACCAGGTCATCATATCCCCTGTACTGGGCATAACTCAGGTCCTGACTGCCTCCAATAATTACGGGTGTAATATTGGACTTGCACAAAAAACCAACCAGTTCTTTCAGAGCAGCATAGGTATCTTCAACTGTTTTGCCCGGCAAAATATTCCCGAGATCAGCAATTTTCAGGTACCAGTTCCCCGGATACATCTGATAAAGAAATTTTCTGACTTGCTCTATTCCTTTGGCTGCACCGGCATTATCGACAGAATTTCTGCTTTCCGGAACACCTATAAGCGCGATCTGAACACCGTCCAGGTCAGGCAGGCCCGACTTTTTCGTGTGCATTCGTATGGTTTTTCCTAATGAAAGTTCTGACAAGAAAGCAGTGTGTGCTACTGCAATATCTTCAATGGGACTAAGAAATTCTAAATTCATAATTATTTTACATCATAAACAAATACGCAATACCAATGTAAATTAATTACTTTTTAGCAGGAGTTCTTTTTTTAGCAACTTTTGATCCCTTATGTTTCTCTAAAAGATCTTTAACTGCCTGTAAAGTTAAGCTTTCTGCGTCAACAGTACCCGGCAATTCAATTTTTGTTTTTCCTTTAATAATATGGTGTCTTCCCCAACGGGCCTTTTCTACAACAATGCCCTCTTTTTCCCAGTTGTGTACGACCTTATCTTTGTCTTTCTTTATTTTACCCAAAATGAGCTCCTGGAGATCCGATGCTGATAAATTATCAAAATCATATTTTTTGCTCACATTGATAAAGGTGCTATTCCATTTGATGAAAGGGCCAAACCTGCCCACACCTTTCTGTACGGGCAGTCCCTGATATTCTCCGATAGGAGCTTCAGCCTTTTCTTTAGCACTGATCAGCTTAATTGCACTGTCGAGATCCAGGGCACTCGGATTTTCATCCTTGTCAAGCGATATAAATTTTTTGCCAAAACGAACAAAGGGACCAAATCTGCCTACCGCAACCACAACCTCTTCTCCCTGATACTCTCCCAGGTGCTTTGGCAACTTAAAGAGCTCCATAGCCTCTTCGTAGCTTATGGAGTCCAGGGTCTGGTTTCCTAACAAACTC
The DNA here is from genome assembly GCA_963816075.1 of uncultured Flavobacteriaceae bacterium. GTDB lineage: Bacteria > Bacteroidota > Bacteroidia > Flavobacteriales > Flavobacteriaceae > Namhaeicola. Next base: position 51,012 of record CAWFJI010000013.1, read on the forward strand.
GCAAATTTCGGTTTGTCTTCATCCGTGGCCTCACCGATCTGCACCATGGCACCAAATCTTCCCAGCCTGGCGTATACATTTTTTCCGGTAGCGGCATCAACCCCCAGCAGGCGCTCCCCTTTGGCTCTTTCAGCAAACTGAGCCACATTCTCAACATTTGCGTGAAAATCCTTGTAAAAGGACTTCATCATCTTTCTCCAGTCTTCCTTGCCTTCAGCGATCTCATCAAATTCTTCCTCCACCCGCGCAGTGAATCCGTAATCCAGGATTTTGGCAAAATTATCCACCAAAAAGTCATTTACAATTTTTCCTATATCGGTAGGGATCAACTTGCCTTTGTCGGCACCGACCTTTTCCGTTAGGGTTTGTTCTTTAATTTTTCCGTCGGTTAAAGACAGTTGCTTGTACTTGCGTTCTACCCCATCAATGGTGCCTTTTTCAACATAAGTTCTGTTCTGTATGGTCGAAATGGTGGGTGCATAGGTCGAGGGCCTGCCAATGCCCAGTTCTTCCAGATGCTTGACCAGCGCTGCTTCCGTATACCGGTAGGGTGGTCTGGAATATCTCTCAGTAGCAACGATAGACTTTCTGATCAGTTCCTCTCCTTCGACAAGGGCGGGGAGCAACATTTCTTCACTGTCTTCTTCAATATCCGTTCCTTCAATATATACTTTTAAGAATCCGTCAAATTTAATTACCTCACCGGTTGAAGTAAAATACTTGTCATTCTTATTATTTTTTATCTTCAGTGTTGTTCTTTCGAGGTCCGCATCACTCATCTGGGATGCGATGGTCCTTTTCCAGATCAGCTCGTATAACCTGCTCTCGTCCCTGTCAATGGTAAGAGACTGTGTGCTCATCTCAGTCGGCCTGATAGCCTCATGTGCTTCCTGGGCACCTTTTGTTTTTGTTTTAAAATTCCGCGGTTTGCTGTACTTCGTGCCAAATGAATGGATGATCTGGTCCCTGCAGGCGGTTTTTGCATCCTCGGACAGATTTACGCTGTCCGTTCTCATATAGGTTATATACCCTGCCTCATACAGTCGCTGTGCGACCATCATGGTTTTAGCAACCGGAAAAAACAATTTTCTTGAGGCCTCCTGTTGTAAGGTAGAGGTCGTGAATGGCGGTGCAGGAAATTTCTTTGTGGGTTTGGTTGTGATCTCATCTACAAAAAACTGTGCAGAAATACAGGAAAGCAAAAAGTCATGTGCTTCTTTTTCGGTATCAAAATTTTTGGGCAATACCGCCTTTATCTTTGCACCTGCGCTGTTCTCAAATTCGGCAACCACCCTGAAAGAAGGTTCGGAAACAAACTTTTCAATCTCTCTCTCCCTTTCTACGATAAGCCTTACTGCCACCGACTGTACCCTACCGGCCGAAAGCCCGCTTTTAATCTTTTTCCAGAGTATGGGAGACAATTCATAGCCAACCAGCCTGTCAAGAACCCTTCTTGCCTGTTGCGCATTCACCAGGTTGTAGTCTATTTTTCTGGGATTCTCAATGGCCTTTCCAATTGCATTTTTGGTGATCTCATGAAATACGATGCGCCTGGTGTTTTCCTCTTTTAAATTGAGCTGTTCAAATAAATGCCAGGCAATGGCTTCCCCTTCGCGGTCCTCATCACTGGCCAGCCATACCAGATCTGATTTTTTTGCCAGATCCTTTAATTTGGCAACCACAGCCTTTTTATCAGTGGTAACTTTGTATTGAGGGGTAAAATCGCCTTCTACATCTACACCTATATCTTTAGAAGGTAAATCGGCGATATGGCCAAAACTCGATTCAACCAAAAAATCCTTTCCCAGAAATTTTCCAATTGTTTTCGCTTTTGCCGGAGATTCTACGATAACCAAATTTTTCGCCATAATGATTTTTTAGATTTACCTTACTCTTGTTAAAACGTTTATTTCACCAAAAGTGTATAAAAAATAGTCCGCAAATTTAGACAGTTTTTTTTAAATGCGGGTTGATCGCATAAAAAAACATAAAAACATAAAAAAACGATAAAATTCTGCCATTATGTCATAAGTCCTGTTTTTTGATTGTATATTTGCAATCCAATTTTTTAAAATGTCAAGCGAACACGTCATAGAGGAGAAAAAGCAGGGTCAGGCTTTGGTAACTGAACAGCTCGATGGAAACACGAAAAAACTTTTTATCGAAAGTTACGGTTGCCAGATGAATTTAAATGACAGCGAAATCGTTGCTGCCATACTTTCCAAAGAGGGCTACAACACAACCCACCTGCTGGAAGAAGCCGACCTCGTGCTTGTGAATACCTGTTCTATACGCGAAAAAGCGGAACAGACCATAAGAAAGAGATTACAGCAGTACAACCACGTCAGGAAGATCAACCCGAACATGAAGATCGGGGTGATGGGCTGCATGGCTGAAAGGCTGAAAGCCAAATTCCTGGAGGAGGAAAAAATGATCGATCTTGTCGTGGGGCCGGATGCTTACAGGGATTTGCCAAACCTCGTAAAAAAAGTGGAAAACGGAAGAGAAGCGGTGAATGTGCTGTTATCGAGAGATGAGACTTACGGCGATGTGTCACCTGTAAGGCTGAACAGCAATGGCGTATCGGCTTTTATATCAATAACAAGGGGCTGCGACAACATGTGTACTTTTTGTGTAGTGCCCTTTACCCGGGGCAGGGAAAGAAGCAGGGATCCAAAAAGTATCGTTGAGGAAGCTCAAAATTTATGGAATACCGGTTATAAAGAAATTACCCTGCTGGGCCAGAATGTAGATTCCTATTTATGGTATGGCGGCGGCCTGAAAAAAGACTTCGACGCAGCCTCTGAAATTGCGAAAACAACTGCCATTGATTTTGCCGGTTTACTCGAGTTGGTTGCTCTTTCGGTGCCCGGGATGCGCATACGCTTTGCTACCTCCAATCCGCAGGATATGAAAATAGCCGTATTGCATACCATGGCCAAATACGACAACATCTGTAAATACATACACCTGCCGGTTCAGTCAGGCAGTACCAGGATATTGGAAAAAATGAACAGACAACACACCCGGGAGGAGTATATTAAACTTATTGATAATGTAAGAAAGATACTTCCGGATTGTGCCATTTCTCAAGACCTGATCACCGGATTTTGCGGTGAAACGGAAGAAGACCACCTGGAAACCCTGTCGCTAATGGACTATGTCAAATACGATTTTGGGTTCATGTTCGCTTATTCTGAAAGACCCGGAACCCTCGCGGCAAAAAAAATGGCAGACGACGTTCCTGCAGAAACAAAAAAAAGGAGGCTGGCAGAGATCATTGCCCTGCAACAGGAACACGGATTATACCGCATGCAGCAGTTTGTTGGGCAAACCGTAGAGGTACTGATCGAGGGCAATTCCAAGAAAAGCGAAAAACACTGGATGGGTCGCAACACCCAAAATGCAGTAGCAGTTTTTGAAAAGAAAGATGAAAAAATCGGCGACCTCGTACAGGTCAGGATCACCGGTTGCACTTCTGCCACCCTGCTCGGAGAAAAAGTTTAGTCCTACCCAATTAAACCTTAAAAAATGGATTCTCTACAAACAATCAAACAAAGATTCGGGATAATTGGCAACAATCCCATGTTGAATGTAGCCTTAGAAAAAGCGATCCGGGTTGCTCCTACAGACATCTCTGTACTGGTTACCGGAGAAAGCGGTGTGGGAAAAGAGATCCTGCCTAAGATTATCCACCAGCTTTCTCACCGCAAACACAGCAAATACATCGCTGTAAATTGCGGGGCCATACCTGAGGGAACCATAGACAGTGAATTGTTCGGTCATGAAAAGGGTTCCTTTACCGGCGCTACGCAATCGCGCAACGGATACTTTGAGGAAGCCGATGGCGGCACGATCTTTTTGGATGAGGTAGGCGAACTTCCCCTGCCAACACAGGTACGCCTGCTACGTGTCCTTGAAACGGGAGAATTCATGAAGGTGGGTTCCTCCAAAGCCCAAAAAACTGATGTGCGCATCGTGGCAGCAACCAACATCAAAATTCTGGATGCCATCCAAAAGGGCGAATTCAGGGAAGATCTGTACTACAGGCTGAGCACCGTGGAAATCCACCTGCCTCCGCTGAGAGACAGGGCAGAAGACATTCACCTGCTGTTCAGGAAGTTCGCTTCCGATTTTGCTGTGAAATACAAGATGCCAACCATAAAAATTGATGATGATGCAATCCCTGTTCTGTTGAATTATCCCTGGAACGGGAATATCCGCCAGTTAAAAAATATAACCGAGCAACTCTCGGTCATTGAACAAAATCGCAATATCACTAAAGAAGTACTGCAAAGGTACCTGCCTGTGCAACCGGCAAATTTGCCTGCCGTAATAAAAGACGGCTACAGCAGCTCCGATTTTTCCAATGAGAGAGAAATTCTGTACAAAGTTCTGTTTGATATGCGCAATGATATCAATGACCTTAAAAATCTGACCAAGTCGCTTTCGAAAGAAAATTACGGCAAAGGTACAGTGGATAATTCACATTTACTTATGGATAAAGACTACGATGAGGACTATGATGACGGCAATGATACACCTGAGATCATTCGGCCTGCCGTAAAGGAAAGACGAGAAACGACTCAGTACAATGTGAGTTATGAGGAAGCCGAAACAGTAGACGAATCCGTGTCGCTGCAGGAGAAAGAATTAGAGATGATCAAAAAATCCCTGGAACGCAACAAAGGGAAAAGAAAACTAGCAGCAAAAGAACTGGGTATTTCTGAAAGAACGCTGTACAGAAAATTAAAACAATTTGACTTGTAATTCTTGGTAGCTTGTTGTTAATTTGCTGATGATGCCAATACTAAATGATAATTCATTGAACAGATCCGTATTCCTTTTTTTAATTCTTGCAGTGTTTATCACACAGTCATGTGGAGTCTATTCTTTTACCGGAGGAAGCACCGGTGATGCCCAAACCGTACAAATCGATAATTTTCCAAACAATGCCCAATTGGTGGAACCTTCACTGAGTCAGAGATTCACACTGGCTCTCCAGGACCGGTTCCTTAGGCAAACAAATTTGAAATTGACCAATTCAGGAGGCGACCTTCATTTTGAAGGGGAAATTACCCAGTACCGTGTCATTCCGATCGCGGCCACAGCTGAACAGACCGCCGCACAGAACCGTTTGACCATAGCAGTGCGGGTCAGGTTTTACAACCGCTTGGTAGAGGCGGATAATTTTGAACAAACTTTTTCTTTTTTCAGTGATTTCGATGCGAATACGCAATTGACGGGTAGCGTTCTGGAAACGGCCTATGACGAAATTTTCGAAAGGATCACCCAGGACATCTATAACGCCTCTGTGGCAAAATGGTAATCAATTTTTGAATGTATGCATATCAATCTGATCGAACTAACTCATTTATTACAAAATCCCCATCGCATTGATGCCGATACGGAGGCTGCCTTAAATGATATGATCACTGAATTTCCATACTTTCAGGCCGCAAGAGCCCTTCATTTACTGGGATTAAAAAAGCAGGGCAGCTACAAGTATAATACTGCGCTGAAAAAGACAGCAGCCTATACCACGGACAGAGCCATACTTTTTGATTTTATTACCCGTGAAGAATTTCAGATCGTCAATTATATAGCAGAAGATGCCGGGTTGGCTGAAACCGGAACTGCCGATACAGAAGCTCATCCAAAACCGGAAGAAAAAAGTACTGAAGAAACTACAGAACTTATTGATGATAAAAAAGAGATACTGCCCTTAGGTAAACCCATCAATTTCAAGACCAATGATCAGTATTCCTTTAATGAATGGCTGATGCTCACCAATTTCAAGCCTATAGAAAGAATTGAAATTACAGAAACAATAAGCTCAAGAGGAGCTCTGCCTCAGAAAAACCGGAAAGAAGATAAGTTTGACCTGATAGAAAAGTTTATTGCGAATAATCCGAAAATCAGCCCGGTTGATGCAAGTGTACCAGAAGTTTTTTCTGACTACAGCATTCAGGAAAATGAAAACCTGATGACCGAGACCCTGGCACATGTCTATCTGGAACAGAAAAAATTTAACAAGGCAATAACAGCTTTTCAGATTTTAAGTTTGAAATATCCGGAAAAAAGTAGTTTCTTTGCGCACCAAATTGAGGCTATAAAAGAATTACAGAAAAACAATTAATTAATTATGACTTACACCTTATTTTTAATACTGATCTTCATAGTAGCGGTTCTGCTGATACTAGTCATTATGGTTCAAAACCCCAAAGGAGGGGGACTGTCGTCTTCTTTTGGAGGTGTACAAAATTTAGGAGGTGTTCAGAATACCAATGACTTTTTAGACAAAAGTACCTGGACCCTTGCTACTGTTCTGTTCGCGCTGATCCTGTTATCCAGCTTTGCGATACCAAGAACCAACTCTATGGATACCATATCTGAGACCGAAAATATTGTCAATGAAAGAGATGCCGCGCTGGATGCACCTGCCACTCTTGACACTTCGAAGGATCTTGACAGTGCAAAATAATTGTTCTAAAAAATAATAGAATGCCAACGTGTCACAGCGTTGGCATTTTTGTTTTCATTTTGTCAGTAAATCCATATTGGCAACGTTTTTGCATAGATCCCTGTAGAAATTAATAACGTTAAAATTTTTATATAATGAACAAATTAAACATCACTCCCCTTGCTGACAGGGTACTTATCAAGCCAATGGAAGCTGAAACCAAAACAGCCTCCGGAATATTTATTCCTGATTCTGCAAAAGAAAAACCACAACAAGGCAAAGTAGTTGCTGTTGGAAAAGGCACAAAGGATGAACCAATGACCGTAAAAGTTGGTGATACCGTGCTTTATGGCAAGTATGCAGGAACGGAATTAAAATTCGATGGAGCAGATTATCTGATCATGCGTGAAAACGAAATTTTTGCAATTATTTAATAACCTATCCCAAAAACCAAATTTAAATACAATTTATTATGGCAAAAAAAATAATTTTTGATATAGAATCAAGAGATGGCCTGAGACGTGGTGTTGATGCACTGGCGAATGCCGTTAAAGTAACCTTAGGCCCTAAAGGAAGAAATGTTGTGATAGGAAAAGCCTTCGGAGGTCCTCAGATCACCAAAGACGGAGTTACTGTAGCAAAAGAAATTGAACTTTCAGATCCTTTGGAAAATATGGGTGCCCAGATGGTGAAGGAAGTGGCCTCAAAAACAAGTGATCTTGCCGGTGATGGCACGACTACCGCCACTGTTCTCGCTCAGGCTATCGTAAAAGAGGGCTTGAAAAACGTAGCTGCAGGTGCCAATCCAATGGACCTGAAAAAAGGAATTGACAAAGCGGTTGCAGCCGTTGTTGCCGATCTTGCAAAGCAATCAGAAGTTGTGGGCAACAAAATGGATAAAATCAGACAAGTTGCTGCCATCTCTGCAAATAATGATGATTCGGTAGGTGACCTGATCGCCAAAGCTTTTGATAAAGTGGGTAAAGAGGGTGTCATTACCGTTGAGGAATCAAAAGGTACTGAAACCTACGTGGATATCGTTGAAGGCATGCAGTTCGACAGGGGATATCTCTCTCCTTATTTTATTACCGACGCCGACAAAATGATCGCTGAACTTGATTCTCCCTATATTTTGTTGTACGAAAAGAAGATTTCTTCCATGAAAGACCTGCTTCCTGTACTGGAACCGGTCGCACAAAGCGGAAGACCGCTGCTTATCATAGCCGAGGATGTTGACGGGGAAGCCCTTGCTACCCTGGTAGTCAATAAATTAAGAGGTTCTTTGAAAATTGCAGCTGTAAAAGCTCCGGGCTTTGGCGACAGGAGAAAAGCCATGCTCGAGGATATCGCCACCCTGACCGGTGGAACTGTGATCGCTGAAGAAAGAGGCTTCACCCTTGAAAATGCTACCATCGATATGTTGGGAAGAACCGAAAGAATAACAATAGACAAAGACAATACGACCATAGTAAATGGTTCAGGCAATGCAAGTGAGATAAAGGCCAGGGTAAATCAGATCAAAGCCCAGATAGAAACCACAACCTCCGATTATGACAAAGAAAAATTGCAGGAGCGTTTGGCTAAACTTGCCGGTGGTGTTGCCGTACTTTACGTAGGTGCTGCCAGCGAAGTTGAAATGAAAGAGAAAAAAGACCGTGTTGAAGATGCGCTTCATGCTACAAGAGCTGCCGTTGAAGAAGGCATTGTTGCCGGTGGTGGTGTGGCCCTTATCAGAGCAAAAGAAGCACTTTTAAAAGTTGTTACTGAGAACGGAGATGAGCAAACAGGTGTTCAGATCGTTGCGAGAGCCATTGAAGAGCCTTTAAGACAAATTGTAGAAAACGCAGGACATGAAGGATCTGTTGTGGCTTCAAAAGTACTGGAAGGCAAAAAGGATTTTGGATTTAACGCCAAAACCGGTGAATATGTAAATATGTTTAAAGCAGGGATCATCGATCCTAAAAAAGTTACGCGTATTGCCATTGAAAATGCAGCCTCAGTTGCCGGAATGATCTTAACGACTGAATGTGCTTTGGTTGATATCAAAGAAGAAAATGCCAATGCAGGAATGCCTCCTATGGGTGGTGGTATGCCAGGCATGATGTAATTTCTTCTCGGAAATTGTTAAAAAAGTCGCTTTTCGAAGCGGCTTTTTTTTTGGACAGACGGCAGTGAATGGTTTGCCCCTTGTTTGATACAGGTGTGACAGAATATGAAGGTCCTAAGAATCTTTGCTGCTGTCGAAACCTATTCTTCCGCTGAGAATCTGAAAGAACATCTTAAAATCCGAATACAAACTCCATAAGGGGTATTTAAAGGTGGCTGGTTTGTTCTTTTCGAAAAAAAAGTGACCAACCCAGGCAAAGCCATACCCAACAACAGGGATCAGAAACCAGTACAGTGCTGCTCCTGTATATGCGGCAATAAACAATATGCCGAAAACCAAGGCAGTGCCAATAAAATGAAGCAGTCTGCAGGTCCTGTTTCTGTGCTCGCTCAAATAAAAACGGTAAAATTCGGAATAGGTTTTAATTCTGTTTTCCATATTTAGTTGTTTAAGGCATCAATCAAAAAATTTTGTAGGGGAAGGGCTGTCTGAAAGTGTTTCAGCGTAGTTTCCATCAGCTCAGGTCTCAATATCGTCTGTGGGTCGAGTTTCACAAAATGGTACCACTGCTTATTGAGTAATAAAGGCTGCACTTTAACTGCCTCTGCATATGCGGGGTCTGTTTTTTTATTTTTGTCTCCCTGCACAGACCCGAACATCTCTTTAAAATCGTCGGCTTCAACGATCGCATCAAAAGCTTCCAGGTTATAAAGTATCTCTCTTCTGATCATTTCGATCTCCGCCTTCTCAGGCATATATACTCCACCGTATATAAAATAGCCTTCCGGGCCCATTTCTATATACATACCCGGATAGCCTTTATTGGCCTTCCCGAATTTTGAAATGATCGCTGAGCAGAATAATTTGTAAGGGGTTTTGTCTTTGGAAAACCGGATATCCCTGTTAATGCGGAAAATAGCGTCTTTGGCTTCGATATGAAGCTCAGGATCAACTTGAGAAACCATGGTAATCAGATCGCTGACAAAAAGTTGAAATGGCAACTTCACACTTTTCTCATAGCGTTTTCTGTTGCTGTCAAACCACTCCTTGTGATTGTTCGCAGCCAGTTCCTTAAAAAAAATCAAATAATCTTCGCTAAAATAATTCATATCCTTTTTTAAATGATGAATATAACAATAAAAAAGAAAAGAAAAAAAGTGAAGATTTCTTTATCGGAAGATATATTTTATTCCCAGCATGAAATTAAATTCCGGCATGGGTACCAGATTTGTCTCCGTATAGATTTCACTGAAAATGTTATTAAATACCGCACTCAATTCAAGGTTTTTAAAATTGCCCGTCAGGCTTGCATCAAAAACCTGGTAATGATCTGCTGCAGGCCTGTCGGCATAGCGGTATGAGATGCGCTGGCGCACATGTTTAAAGAACTGGCTTTCATACACAATGTTTATCTGGTTTTTCAATGAGTTCAGTGAATAACGGGAAAAATTAAAATCCGAGTTTTTGATCTCATCATCAAGAAATGCGTAACCAAACCCAAGTTTCTGTTCAAAATTTTTCGCCCGGAAGCGGTAGTCTATAGTAGCTTCTAAGCCATTCGTCTTCACTTGCTGTATGTTCTCTGCCTGCCATTTTTCATCTTCATTTTCTTTGACATAATCGATCAAATCCTCAGCATTTCTGGAAAAGGCAGCAAACTCAAGAAAAATATTTTTCTTTGTCCATTTGATACCCATTTCCCCGGTAAGGGCACTTTCAGGAACCAGATCGGGGTTGCCCAAAGTGGTCGGATCGCTGTAATACAGGTCCGTATAGGTGGGAATTCTGTAGGTATAACCCAGGTTACCGTATATTTTCAGGTCTTTAGCAAGTTCATAACCCAGGTCTATACCCGGAAAGGTTTGAGAACCAAAATCGGAATAATAGGTAAAAGCAATTCCGGGAGTGATATCCAGCTTGTTACCGGCCAGTGCAAATCTTTGCTCCAAAAAGGTGGTAAACATGGTTCTGTTGTGGTCTCCCAGATTGTTACTCGCAATAAATACCCTGGCAAGATCCAAACCTATTCCGGTTATTCCCAGTTTTGAATTATAGGTCATATCTACAGCTGCTCCTGCTTTATTGGTAATATGGTGGTTTCTGTAGATCTCCGGTTTTCCGCGTACAAATTCGTACATATCCTGACCCCTGGTCCAGTAAAGTTTGGGTTTGAAAATAAAATCATTTTTGGTGAACACCGAAGAAATTCCCACAATGCTTGCCTGGGTTTCTTCATACTGGTCTTTGGCATTGGGACTGGCATAAAAACCGTTGGCACCGAACTTTCGTTCCATAAAAGTAGCAATGAGGTCGATGGGTACAGAGCCGGTATTGAATTTACTTTTCAACAGGACATTCTGATTTTTAAAATCAGTATTATACCGGTAACCGTCTGAGGAAACATTTGAATAGAGCAACTGGTGGGAGGAATGATCCAGACGAACAGCTCCTGCGATCTCGTAAAGTTGCTGGTCAAAGGATCCCAGGGCGGCGGTTCCTTTAATATAGGTTTCAACATGTTTTTTTGTAACAATATTAATTGCTCCGGTGAACGCATTCTGACCATAGATCCTTGCGGCCGGCCCCTTGATAATTTCTATCCTTTCAATATTTTCCAAAGGGATCATCATGTTCATGGTATGATGACCTGTTTGGGGATTTTCAGTTTTTATACCGTCAATTAGCACCAGGGTCTGATCAAAACTTCCTCCGCGGATATACAAATCAGCCTGCATACCTTCCACCCCTCTTTGCCGTACATCAACACCGGTTACCTGCTGTAGTAATTCAGTGAGGTTGGTTGCTGCACTCTGTTGGATATCCATTTTGGTAATTACCTGTATGGTGCGCGACTGTTCGGAAAAAGGGAGCTCAATTCGGTCTGTATTCAATATGACCTCGTTGAGGTTCTCGGTTTGATCCTCCTGACCGAGCATCAGACCAAGTCCTGCGAGGAAAAACAGAATGAAAAAATAGCTTTTCATGATGATCATTTTTATTAACCAACCGGGATTGGAACAAGGGTTATGGCAAAAAAAAACCGAGTATAACTCGGTTAGGCTTTTCCTGTTGGACCAAAGTTCAGCGGAATGGGTGGTACTTCGTGGTCTTTGATCTCTCCGTACGACTTCTCAAACCGGCTGACATTATCTCCGAGGGCTTTTAAAAACCTTTTTGCATGCTGTGGTGTAAGAATGATTCTCGCTTTTACCTTAGCCTTGGGTGTTCCCGGCATAACATTGATAAAATCCACCACGAATTCTGAAACAGAATGGTTGATAATAGCCAGATTGGCATAGGTGCCGTCTGCCATCTGCTCATCCAGTTCAATATTTAACTGATTCTTGTTATCTGTATTGTCCATAGGTAAAAAAAAGCCAGGAAGCTATCTTCCCGGCTTTTCAAATTAATTAATCTTCAATCGTAATTTCATCTTTTCTGCCAACAATAATATGGTCGTAGTCGTGTAATCCTGTTCCTGCCGGAATTTTCTTACCAACGATTACGTTTTCCTTCAGTCCTTCAAGATAATCCACCTTACCGCTGACGGCAGCTTCATTCAATACTTTGGTTGTCTCCTGGAAGGAGGCCGCAGAAATAAATGACTTGGTCTGCAGTGAGGCTCTGGTTATACCCTGTAGGATCGGTTCTGCTGTTGCGGGGAACGAATCCCTTGCAACCACGATATTCTTGTCATTCCTGATCAGGAGTGAGTTTTCGTCGCGCAATTTTCTCGCACTCACGATTTGTCCCGATTTAAGGTTTTCAGAATCTCCCGGATCTTCTACTACCTTCATTCCAAAGATCTTGTCATTCTCATCCATAAAGTCATCTTTATGAACCAGCTGATCTTCGAGGAACAGGGTATCACCTGAATCCACAATTCTTACCTTGCGCATCATCTGACGCACAATAACTTCGAAGTGCTTGTCATTGATTTTTACCCCTTGTAAGCGGTAAACCTCCTGAATTTCATTCACCAAATATTCCTGAACCTTTGATGGCCCCTGGATATTCAAAATATCGGTAGGTGTAATGGCTCCGTCAGACAGCGGCATTCCGGCCTTTACAAAGTCATTTTCCTGAACCAGTATCTGGTTGGAAAGCTTGATCAGATAGCGTTTAACATCACCCAGTTTGGATTCTACCACAACTTCCCTGTTGCCTCGTTTAACTTTACCAAATGATATTACCCCGTCAATCTCAGAAACAACTGCCGGATTTGATGGGTCGCGGGCTTCGAACAATTCGGTAACACGTGGTAAACCACCCGTGATATCCCCTGCTTTACCTGATCTTCTTGGTATTTTAACCAGGATCTTTCCGGCTTCAATCTTTTCACCATCATCTACAAGCAGGTGAGCACCAACAGGTAAACTATATGACTGAAGTGTTTCTCCGGACTTATCTTTGATCAACAAATTCGGTGCAACATTTTTCTTTTTGAAATCGGCGATAACTTTTTCCCTGAATCCGGTCTGTTCGTCAATTTCAACTTTATAGGTACTGCCTTCAAGAATATCCTCGAACTCAACCTTACCTTTAAATTCTGATACGATAACACCATTATATGGATCCCAGTTACAAATTACTGTACCTTTCTTAATGGTCTCCAGGTCTTTGAGCAGGAGGTTCGAACCGTATGGAATGTTATTGGCACTCAACACGAGATCTGTACGCGGATCGATAATTCTGATTTCCGTAGTTCTGGAAATAACGATATCAACAGCTTCTCCTTTGGTATCTAGCCCTTTTACGGTTTTAAGGTCATCTAACTGTATCTTACCGGAGAAATTGGCTACCATCTCATTTTCCTCCGAAATATTTCCGGCGGTACCACCGGCGTGGAAGGTACGAAGTGTTAGCTGTGTACCGGGCTCACCGATCGATTGTGCCGCCACAACACCCACGGCTTCACCTTTTTGTACTGTTTTATTGGTAGAAAGACTGATTCCGTAACATTTTGCGCAAATTCCCTTTTTGGATTCACAGGTGAGCGCTGAACGCACCTCAACTGATTCCAACCGGCAATTCATGATTTTTGCTACCCTTTCTTCGTTAAATGTTTCACCGGATTTGATGATCAGTTCATCGGTTTCCGGATTGTACACATCGTGCAAAGAAACCCGTCCTAAAATTCTTTCACCGAGTGATTCAACCACTTCATCATTTTTCTTTAAGGCAAAAACTTCCAATCCTCTCAGCGTTTCACAGTCTACTTCAGTAATGATCACATCCTGAGCGACGTCAACAAGCCTTCTTGTCAGATAACCTGCATCGGCAGTCTTTAAAGCGGTATCCGCCAAACCTTTACGTGCTCCGTGCGTCGAGATGAAGTATTCAAGAATGGACAGTCCTTCCTTGAAGTTAGAGATGATCGGATTTTCGATGATCTCTCCACCTCCCGCGGTAGATTTCTTTGGTTTTGCCATCAGTCCGCGCATACCTGTAAGCTGCCTGATCTGCTCTTTCGAACCCCTTGCACCTGAGTCAAGCATCATATACACCGAGTTGAATCCCTGCTGGTCTTCGCGCAGACGCTTCATGGAAAGGTCGGTCAATTTGTTATTGGCAGAACTCCAAACGTCAATTACCTGGTTGTATCTTTCCTTATTGGTCAGCATACCCATGTTGTAGCTCGCCATAATGGTATCAACCTGTCCGTTGGCAGCTTCGATCATCGCATATTTCTCTTCAGGAATAATGATATCCCCCAAACTGAACGACAAACCGCCTTTAAAAGCGAACTGGTAACCCATATCCTTTATGGCATCCAGGAATTTGCCGGTTGTTGGCACATCGGTTACCTTTAAAATTTTTCCGATAATATCCCTCAGAGATCTTTTGGTGAGTACCTCATTGATAAATCCTGCTTCTACTGGTACCACTTCATTAAACAACACACGTCCGACGGTGGTTTCAATTATTTTGGATACGATCTCTCCATTTTCATTCAGGTCATCTGCCTTAACTTTGATAATGGCGTTCAGGTCGACTTTCTTTTCATTAAAAGCGATCTCAACTTCCTCAAGTGAATAGAAAGTTGATCCTTCTCCCTTCACTTTGTTTTCAGGAGTTGAACGTCTTTCTTTGGTCATATAATACAATCCCAAAACCATGTCCTGAGAAGGTACTGTAATAGGTGAACCATTGGCTGGGTTCAGGATATTATGTGAGGCAAGCATCAACAATTGCGCTTCCAGTATGGCTTCACTTCCCAGGGGCAGGTGTACTGCCATCTGGTCACCATCGAAGTCGGCATTGAAGGCCGTACAAACCAATGGGTGCAGCTGAATAGCCTTTCCTTCGATCAGTTTTGGCTGAAACGCCTGTATTCCCAAACGGTGAAGGGTTGGAGCCCGGTTTAACAATACAGGGTGTCCTTTTAATATATTTTCAAGTATATCCCAAACAACGGGTTCTCTTTTGTCAATAATTTTTTTAGCAGATTTAACTGTTTTAACAATACCTCTTTCTATTAATTTACGAATAATAAAAGGCTTATACAGTTCGGCGGCCATATCCTTAGGAATACCGCATTCATACAATTTTAACTCAGGACCCACGACGATTACCGAACGAGCGGAATAATCAACCCGCTTACCAAGGAGGTTCTGTCGGAAACGGCCCTGCTTGCCCTTGAGTGAATCTGACAGGGATTTTAAAGGTCTGTTAGACTCTGTTTTTACGGCTGAGGCCTTTCTTGTATTGTCGAAAAGTGAATCAACCGACTCCTGCAACATACGCTTTTCATTGCGCAGGATCACTTCCGGAGCTTTGATTTCCATCAACCTTTTTAAACGGTTATTTCTGATGATCACCCTTCGGTAAAGATCATTTAGATCGGAAGTAGCAAACCTTCCTCCATCAAGAGGAACCAGCGGACGCAATTCAGGCGGAATAACCGGTACCACCTTCATGATCATCCATTCCGGTAAATTTTGCTTGATCAAATTGGCTTCCCTGAAAGATTCAACAACATTGAGACGTTTTAACGACTCCATCTTACGCTGTTTGCTGGTCTCTGTATTGGCACTATGTCTTAACTCATAGGACAATTCATCCAGGTTGATCCTTGACAACAGGTCGATAAGACATTCAGCGCCCATTTTTGCGATGAATTTATCCGGATCGCTGTCATCGAGGTACTGGTTCTCCTGTGGCAGGGTTTCCAGTATATCGAGGTATTCTTCCTCTGTTAAAAAATCGAGTTTTTGCAGTGAATCCCCTTCCAGGTTTTTAGCAATACCCGGTTGTATTACTACGTATCTTTCGTAGTAAATGATCATATCCAGTTTTTTGGAAGGAAGTCCGAGCAGGTATCCCATTTTATTGGGCAGGGATCTGAAATACCAGATATGGGCAATGGGAACAACCAGGTTGATATGCCCTATCCTGTCCCTTCTTACTTTTTTCTCAGTTACTTCAACCCCGCAACGGTCACAAATAATTCCTTTGTAACGAATTCTTTTATATTTACCGCAGGCGCATTCATAATCTTTTACCGGGCCAAAAATCCTTTCACAGAACAAACCGTCTCTTTCAGGTTTGTGTGTCCGGTAATTGATGGTTTCAGGCTTGAGCACTTCTCCTCTTGATTTTTCAAGAATAGACTCCGGAGAGGCCAAACCAATACTGATTTTATTGAACTTTTTTACGGTGTATTTTTCTTTCTGTCTTGCCATGATAATGGTAAAGAATTTAAAATTGAAAATTTATAAAAGCAGTACCCGGAGGTACTGCTACTTTAAATAATTTATTCTTCTAATCTTACGTCTAATCCCAGACCAATAAGTTCGTGCATCAAAACGTTAAATGATTCCGGCAGTCCGGGTTCCGGCATAGGCTCGCCTTTAACAATGGCTTCATAGGTCTTCGCCCTGCCCATCACGTCATCGGATTTAACCGTTAAGATCTCTCTTAAGGTTGCTGATGCGCCATAGGCTTCAAGTGCCCAAACCTCCATCTCACCAAAACGCTGTCCACCAAACTGTGCTTTACCACCCAGTGGCTGCTGTGTGATCAGCGAGTAGGGTCCTATAGAACGTGCATGCATCTTATCATCGATCATGTGTCCGAGTTTGATCATGTAGATTACACCAACAGTAGCAGGCTGGTCGAACCGTTCACCTGTACCACCATCAAATAAATAGGTGTGGCCAAACTGAGGAATTCCGGCTTTTTTAGTCAGCTCAGTGATCTGGTCTATATTCGCACCGTCGAAGATCGGGGTTGCATAAGTTTCACCTAAATTCTTTCCTGCCCAGCCGAGCACGGTTTCGTAAATCTGACCGATATTCATACGCGAAGGTACTCCAAGCGGGTTCAAAACTATGTCTACCGGTGTTCCATCTTCAAGGAAAGGCATATCCTCCTGGCGCACGATCTTGGCAACAATACCTTTGTTACCATGACGACCTGCCATTTTATCACCAACCTTCAGTTTTCGTTTTTTGGCCACGTAGATCTTAGCCAGTTTTAAGATACCTTTTGGCAGTTCATCGCCAAGCGTGATGGTAAATTTCTTTCTGCGCAATGATCCTTGCAGGTCGCTTAATTTGATCTTGTAGTTATGGATCAACTGACCGATCAGTTTATTCACATCCAGGTCTGTAGTCCAGGTACCCTTGGTCAAATGCTCAAAATCCATTACAGAACTCAGCATCTTGTGGGTAAACTTTTTACCTTTAGCCAGTATTTCCTCTTCGAGGTCATTCTGCACGCCCTGAGAAGTTTTGCCATTGACAAGCACAAACAATTTGTCTATGAGTTGTTCTCTCAGATTGTCTATCTTAACCGAATATTCGGCTTCCAGTTTGGCCAGGTCATTGGTCTCTTTTACCTTTTTAACTTTATCCTTGATCGATCTCTGGAAGAGTTTTTTATCGATAACCACGCCTCGAAGTGAAGGTGAAGCTTTTAGTGAAGCATCTTTAACATCGCCGGCATTATCACCAAAAATGGCCCTGAGCAATTTCTCTTCAGGAGTTGGATCTGATTCTCCTTTTGGAGTGATCTTTCCAATCAAAATATCTCCCGGTTTGATCTCAGCACCAATACGGATCATTCCGTTTTCGTCAAGATCCTTGGTTGCCTCTTCACTTACGTTTGGAATATCAGGTGTTAATTCTTCTGCACCGAGTTTGGTATCTCTAACTTCCAGCGCATATTCATCTATGTGGATGGATGTAAAAATATCCTCTCTTACCACGCGCTCAGAGATCACAATAGCGTCCTCAAAATTATAACCCTTCCATGGCATGAAGGCAACCTTCATGTTGATACCCAGTGCCAGTTCGCCGTTCTGTGTGGCATAACCTTCGCACAGTACCTGTCCTTTGTTCACCTTATCTCCTTTTCTTACAATAGGATGCAGGTTTATGGTCGTTCCCTGGTTGGTTTTTCTGAACTTGATCAGTTCATAAACTTTGGTATCGCTTTCAAAACTGACGATTCTTTCGTTCTCTGATCTTTCGTATTTTATTTCGATCTTATTTGAGTCAACATAGGTAACAATACCATCGTCTTCCGCATTGATCAAAATACGTGAATCCGAAGCCACGCCTCTTTCCAAACCTGTTCCTACAATCGGAGCTTCAGGTTTCATCAGGGGCACAGCCTGCCGCATCATGTTTGATCCCATCAGGGCTCTGTTCGCATCATCATGTTCCAAAAATGGGATCAGTGAAGCGGATATAGAGGCTATCTGGTTTGGAGCTACGTCCATATAATTGATCTCTTCAGCGGCTACTACCGGAAAATCTCCTTCTTCCCGTGCAACTACCTTATCCAGAATGATCTTACCATCCTTATTCAGATCCAGATTTGACTGGGCAATCTTCATGCCTTCTTCTTCTTCTGCACTCAGGTAAACAGGTTCCTTACTCACATCGATCTTTCCTCCGTGAACTTCACGGTAAGGAGTTTCAATAAAGCCCAGGTTGTTTACTTTCGCAAAAACAGATAAAGAAGAGATCAAACCGATGTTTGGTCCTTCAGGGGTTTCTATCGGACACAGCCTTCCGTAATGGGTGTAGTGAACGTCACGCACCTCAAAACCGGCTCTTTCTCTTGACAGACCTCCGGGTCCGAGTGCAGATAACCTTCGTTTATGGGTAATTTCTGCAAGCGGATTGGTCTGGTCCATGAACTGTGATAACTGGTTCGTACCAAAGAATGAATTGATCACCGATGACAGGGTCTTTGCGTTGATCAGGTCAATCGGGGTAAATACCTCATTATCTCTTACGTTCATTCTTTCGCGTATGGTTCTGGCCATACGTGAAAGTCCCACACCGAACTGGCTCGAAAGCTGTTCTCCAACAGTTCTTACCCTACGGTTCGACAAGTGGTCGATATCATCAACTTCTGCTTTCGAATTGATCAGGTTGATCAGGTTCTTAACGATGGTGATGATGTCCTGCTTGGTCAATACACGTTCATCGATATTGACATCCAGATTTAATTTCTTGTTCATTCTGTAACGACCAACCTCACCCAGGTTGTATCGCTGATCAGAAAAGAATAATTTTTGAATAACCCCTTTCGCAGTCTCGTAATCAGGTGGTTCTGCATTCCTCAACTGTCGGTAGATATGCTCTGCAGCCTCTTTTTCCGAGTTGGTAGGGTCTTTTTGCAAGGTATTGTGGATGATGGCATAATCTCCGGTTTCATTATCTATTTTGTGCAACAAAATAGTTTTGGCCCCTGAGTCAACGATCTCATCAATATGTTCTTTTTCCAGAACTGTATCCCGGTCCAGAACAATTTCATTTCTTTCAATTGAAATAACCTCCCCGGTATCCTCGTCAACGAAATCTTCAAACCAGGTCTTTAAAACCCTTGCGGCCAGTTTTCTGTCCAAATATTTTTTTAAACCACTCTTGGAAACTTTCACTTCCTCAGCCAGGTCAAATATTTCGAGAATGTCTTTATCCCTTTCAAATCCGATGGCTCTGAACAGGGTGGTAACCGGTAATTTTTTCTTCCTGTCGATATAGGCGTACATGACCTGATTGATGTCTGTAGCAAATTCTATCCAGGAACCTTTAAAAGGAATTACCCTTGCCGAATACAATTTTGTTCCGTTTGCGTGGAATGACTGTCCGAAAAATACGCCTGGTGATCTGTGCAATTGAGATACAACCACGCGTTCAGCACCATTTATTACGAAAGTACCACTGTGGGTCATATATGGGATGGTTCCCAGATAAACATCCTGCACGATCGTTTCAAAGTCTTCATGCTCCTCATCGGTGCAGTACAATTTCAAACGGGCTTTTAAAGGCACACTATACGTCAACCCTCTTTCTATACATTCCTGAATGCTATATCTTGGGGGGTCAACGAAATAATCTAAAAATTCTAGTACAAAATTGTTCCTCGTGTCTGTGATTGGAAAATTATCCTGGAAGGTTTGAAATAATCCTTCATTGCTCCTTTCGTCAGATTTGGTTTCCAGCTGGAAAAAATCCTGAAATGATTTGATCTGAATATCGAGAAAATCAGGATAGGGAGTTGACAATTTGGTTGATGAAAAATTTATTCTTTGGTTATTTTTTTTCGTTGCCAATGGAGAAATATTTAAATTAAAATATATGTAAGAATATATATGCAAAATGGTTTAGGCCTTAAGGTGTTAACCTAAAGACCTAAACCTTAAGTGTTTAAGTAAGAATAGTTATTTAACCTCTACCTCAGCTCCAGCTTCAACCAAAGCTGCTTTCAATCCTTCAGCTTCGTCTTTAGTAATACCTTGCTTTAATGGAGAAGGAGCGGCATCAACGATGTCTTTAGCTTCTTTCAAGCCCAAACCAGTCAATTCTTTAACCAATTTAACAACTGCCAGTTTAGCAGGGCCAGCTGCCTTTAAGATTACATCAAATTCTGTTTTTTCCTCAACAGCTTCTTCAGCATCACCACCAGCCGCAGGGCCAGCAACAGCTACAGCAGCAGCTGCAGGCTCGATTCCATATTCTTCTTTTAAAATCTTTGCCAGTTCATTAACTTCTTTTACTGTTAAGTTAACTAATTTTTCTGCGAAATCTTTTAAATCTGCCATTTTCTTTGAATTTTAAATTTTTATTTATTTAGTTTTAGTGTGTATTATTCTTTTTCTGATAATGTTTTGAGTATACCGGCTATTTTACCTCCTCCTGATTTCAATGCTGAAATAACATTTTTAGCAGGTGATTGTAAGATGGTTACTATTTCGCCAATAACTTCTTCTTTAGATCTGATGTTTACAAGTGCATCCAGCTGGTCATCACCAACATAAACGGCCTCATGTACAAATGCTCCCTTCAGTACCGGTTTTGCAGATTTTCTTCTGAATTCCTTAATTACTTTTGCAGGTGCATTTCCTGTGTCAGACATCATAATAGAGGTATTGCCCTTTAAAATAGTAGGCAGTTCTCCAAAATCCTTATCAGATTTTATCATTGCTTTTGCAAGCAGGGTATTCTTCACAACAGCCAGCTTTATATTTGCTTTAAAACAGGCTCTGCGTAAATTAGATGTTTCTGTTGCATTCAGACCGGAAATATCGGCCATATAGATCACATTGTTCTCAGCTAATTTGCTCGTTAATTGATCAATTACTAATGCTTTATCTTCTCTTTTCATTATTCGATAACTTTAACTGATTAAATGGTTTTGGTATCAACAGCAACTGCAGGGCTCATCGTACTTGATATGTAAATACTTTTGATGTAGGAACCTTTTACAGTTGATGGTTTTAATTTAATCAGGGTATGAATGAGCTCATGAGCATTTTCAGCAAGTTTATCAGCTTCAAATGATGCTTTTCCAATGGCGCTGTGAACAATACCGGTCTTATCGACTTTAAAGTCAATCTTACCGCCTTTCACATCCATAACCGCTTTAGCGACATCCATTGTTACAGTACCTGTTTTTGGGTTTGGCATCAAACCACGGGGACCTAAAATTCTTCCCAGCGGACCTAACTTACCCATAATACTCGGCATGGTAACAATCACATCAACATCTGTCCATCCTTCTTTTATTTTTTGAAGGTAATCATCCAATCCAACGTAATCAGCTCCGGCTTCTTTTGCCTCAGCCTCTTTGTCCGGAGTAACAAGGGCAAGAACCCTTACCTCTCTACCTGTTCCGTGTGGCAAAGTTACCACACCCCTAACCATTTGATTTGCTTTACGCGGATCAACACCTAAACGAACAGCGATATCAACACTTGCATCGAAATTTACGTTGGTGATTTCTTTAACTAAAGCAGAGGCATCCAATAAATTATGTGCAACATTCACATCAACTTTAGCTCTTGCGACTTTTTGTTTTTTTGTAACTCTTGACATAATTAACCTTTTTTAACAGGAGCATCTCCCTTTACTTTAATTCCCATAGAACGCGCTGTACCTGCAACCATTTTCATGGCTGATTCAATTTCAAAAGCATTTAAATCCTGCATTTTATCTTCAGCGATTGCTTTCACCTGATCCCAGGTAACTGTAGCCACCTTTTTTCTGTTGGGAACACCTGAACCGCTTTTTAATTTAGACGCTTCCAGTAACTGTATAGCTGCCGGAGCAGTTTTTACAACAAAATCAAAGGATTTATCCTTGTACACGGTAATCACTACCGGACATATCTTACCGGCTTTATCCTGGGTTCTTGCATTAAACTGCTTGCAAAATTCCATGATATTAACCCCGGCAGAACCCAGTGCGGGTCCAATAGGCGGTGAAGGATTTGCTGCACCTCCACGTGCCTGTAATTTAACTATTTTACTAACTTCTTTTGCCATTTTTAATCATGTTGTAGACAAACAAATCTGGAAGCTATGTTTATCTGAGTTCGTGTAACAGTTATGATATTTTCTCAACTTGCATATAGTTCAATTCCAGTGGTGTTTTACGACCAAAGATCTTTACCATAACTTCAAGTTTTCTCTTTTCTTCGTTAATTTTTTCAATAGTACCGTCAAATCCATTGAATGGACCGTCGATCACTTTTACCGTTTCTCCCCTTACAAATGGGATTGCCACGTTTTCATTTTGTACTGCCAGTTCATCAACCGTGCCCAACATCCTGTTCACTTCTGCTTTTCTCAGTGGAACCGGATCTCCTCCTTTGGTCTCACCTAAAAATCCGATCACTCCTGTAACTGACTTGATCACGTGGGGCACTTCTCCGCTCAAATTGGCTTCGATCATGATGTACCCCGGAAAATAGACCTTTTCCTTATTATATTTTTTTCCGTCCCTGATCTGAATTACTTTTTCAGTGGGAACCAAAACCTGTTTTACATAGTCTGATAAGCCTAATCGGAATATTTCATTCTCGATATAAGTTTTGATCTTATTCTCTTGGCCACCGATCGCGCGAACAGCATACCACTTCATTATATTATCAGACATGCTCCTTATTAATTAAATAAATCAAAATATTTCTCAAAACCGAATTCAAAGGTTTTATCCACTAAAAAAACAGCAATTGAAAAAATGAGTGTAAATACAGCAACTACTACAGTGTTCTTCTGAGCCTCAGACCAGGACATCCAGGTCACATGATTCTTGAGTTCTTCAATAGAATCCTTAATATAATTAACTAATTCCATATACTTCTAATTATGCACGGGTGGAGAGGCTCGAACTCCCGACACCTGGTTTTGGAGACCAGTGCTCTACCAACTGAGCTACACCCGTATCTTGTGCGCTTATAAATTTCAGTCTGAAAGTGCGCCTGGGGCACACCCTTTTTGGAAAAAAGAGCACGCTTATTTTTTAAAAAAGAATTTATACAATGTCAACAAAGGTTTCTGTCAAAGCTTTGTCTGACAGAAACCTTTTGAAGAATTATATAAGCTTCATTACTTAGTCTAAAATCTCAGTTACCTGACCGGCACCAACTGTTCTACCACCTTCACGGATCGCAAAACGCAATCCAAGGTTCATTGCAATTGGCTGTAGCAATTCAACTTTAACTGATAAGTTATCGCCTGGCATTACCATTTCAACTCCGTCAGGAAGTATAATGGTTCCGGTAACGTCGGTTGTTCTTACATAGAACTGCGGACGGTAGTTTTTGTGGAAAGGAGTGTGACGACCACCTTCTTCTTTTTTCAGGATATACAACTCAGCTTTGAAAAGTTTGTGAGGCTTAACAGATCCCGGCTTGCATATTACCATTCCTCTTTTTATGGTTTCCTTGTCAATACCTCTCAACAACAATCCTACGTTATCTCCGGCTTCACCTCTGTCTAAGATCTTTCTGAACATTTCAACTCCGGTAATCGTAGAAGTCAGTTTCTCAGCACCCATACCGATGATCTCTACTGGATCACCCGTGTTGGCTACACCCAGTTCAATTCTTCCGGTTGCAACTGTTCCACGACCTGTAATTGAGAATACATCTTCAACAGGCATCAGGAAAGGCTTATCGATATCACGTGGTGGTAATTCAATCCAGCTATCAACAGCATCCATCAATTCCATTACTTTGGCAGTCCATTTTTCTTCTCCGTTCAAAGCTCCTAAAGCAGATCCCTGAATAACTGGTCCGTTATCACCATCATAGTCGTAGAAATTCAGCAAGTCTCTTACTTCCATTTCAACAAGCTCCAGCAATTCCGGATCGTCAACCATATCCACTTTGTTCATGAATACAACCATTCTTGGAATACCTACCTGACGGCCTAAAAGGATGTGCTCACGGGTTTGTGGCATCGGACCATCAGTAGCCGCTACTACAAGAATAGCACCGTCCATCTGGGCAGCACCGGTAACCATGTTCTTAACGTAATCCGCGTGACCCGGACAATCTACGTGTGCATAGTGACGCTTTGCAGTTGAATACTCAACGTGTGCAGTATTAATTGTAATACCTCTTTCTTTTTCTTCCGGTGCGTTATCGATCTGATCAAATGATTTGACCTCAGAAAGACCAAGCTTAGCTAAAACCGTAGTGATAGCTGCCGTTAAAGTAGTTTTACCGTGATCCACGTGGCCAATAGTACCAATATTTAAGTGTGGTTTCGAACGATCAAAAGTTGCTTTTGCCATGATGATTAAATTTTATGTCTTAGTTATATAATTGTGTTAATAATAATATTTGTAGTGATAAATATGCAAGAGTAAGTTACCAGTCACGAAAGCCAAACTCCACTCCATTATGCCGACAAGGCTTATCTAACAAATCAAGAGCCAATGACGGGAATTGAACCCGTGACCTCTTCCTTACCAAGGAAACGCTCTACCCCTGAGCTACACCGGCTTTTTAATTTCAGGATTCCGGTATATTTATGCTGAAAATTTCAGCTGATCAAGGTATACCGCCTTCGATTTTCCTGCTAAAGATCTGGAGCGGGAGACGGGACTCGAACCCGCGACATTCAGCTTGGAAGGCTGAAGCTCTACCAACTGAGCTACTCCCGCAATAATTTTTTTCAAAAAATGTGGGGAGAGCAGGATTCGAACCTGCGAAGGTTGCCCAACAGAGTTACAGTCTGTCCTCGTTGGCCGCTTGAGTATCTCCCCAAAAAATTTTAATATCAAAGAACAAGAGCCGATAGAGGGGCTCGAACCCGCGACCTGCTGATTACAAATCAGCTGCTCTAGCCAACTGAGCTATATCGGCATAAATTCTGTTTTTTCGCTCTTTTTAAAGAATATCTTTTCAATTAGGGCACAAAAAAACAAACCGTTTTTCTAACGGTTTGCAAATGTATAAAGTTTTATGTTTTCTACAAAACTTTTTTTGTTTATTTTTTCAAAATCAAAAGCTTTGTTTTTCCTTCTTTTTTAACAACTGTTTCTTTAAAGATTCCACACATAAATTCACTCCTTCTTCAAAAGTCTTGTTTTGTTTCTTGGCCACGAGATCACTTCCCGGTATATTAATCTTTATTTCTGTTACCTTATTTTCCTTTTCACTTGTTTTCTGCACCTTAAAAAAAACCTCTGCATTGATAATTGATTCATTGAACTTCTCCAGATTAGATACTTTTTTTTCTGTAAAAGAAACCAAATCCTTGTCTATGTTAAAATTAACCGACTGAACAAATACTTTCATAATTCTTGGTTTTTAATGCTCCTCGGGTGAGCCTGGTTATACATCTTTTTTAATTCATTTAAGCTATTATGCGTGTACACTTGTGTAGATGCCAAACTGGCGTGTCCGAGCAATTCTTTTACGGAGTTCAGATCTGCACCTTCATTTAATAAATGTGTAGCAAAGGAATGCCGTATGATATGCGGACTCTTTTTGACCTTGCTGGACACTCTACTAAAATAATCATTTACTATTCTATATACTAAAGTTGGGTATAATTTTTTTCCTGACTCCGTTTTGAAAAACGCTGCGTCCGGATCCTTCACCTCACCTTTCAGCTCACGATACCGATTTATAGTGGGCACAACTGAGTTTAAAATGGGTATATACCTTTGCTTGTTCCTTTTGCCCGTTACCTTATACACCATGGCACTGAGATCGATATCGCTTTCGCTCAGCCCGATCAGCTCCGCCCTTCTCATCCCCGTGGTGTAGAGCATCTCAACGATCAACCTGTTTCTCACTGAAATCAGATCCTCACCCTGGGTCAAGAGCTCCATCACTTCCTTCATCTCATCCGCATTGAACGGAACATTCACCCGTTTTGAGGTTTTTAAGGATTTATGGGCTGCCATCGGATGTGAGCTGATCTGTTTCGATTTGAGCAAAAAATTATAGTAAGATTTCAAGGCGCTCATTTTCCTGTTAACAGACCGATTGGATATCTTGTTATCAACCAAAGAAACGATCCAGTACCTTATAAAAGAGTAATCCAGATTTTCAATATCCGTTCTGCCGAACTGCTCCGCACAAAAAGTCAAAAAAGAATTAAGATCTCTCTGATAGGCCGTAACCGAATGAGAAGCATATTTTTTCTCAAGCTGGAGATACTGTACAAATGAAGTTATGCTCAATGGGCTGCTATTACGAAAATCAATAATATAAGGAGTATTAAAAAGCTACACCTTATTCAAATTTACAAAAATCTTCAGAAACATTCCCTTAAAAACAAAAAAAAATCCGCCTGCAGGTGCAGGCGGATCATTTATTAAGAAACATAAAACTATCCTCTCTCTTCATTGGTTCTTATACCTTGAATATACTTAGCTTTAAGTTTTTGCTGTCTTTTTGTTACCGATGGCTTTGTGAATTGTTTACGTTCGCGTAAATTTTTCATCGTCTTGGTGCTGTCAAATTTTCTCTTGAATTTTTTTAAAGCCCTATCTATGTTTTCACCATCCTTTACAGGAATTATTAACATTGCGATGCACCTCCTTTCATCAGTTCCATAAATTGTTAAAATTTAATTTTAGTTTGTGGGCTGCAAAGATAATTAATTTTTCCAATTAAATGATATCTGGTGTATTTTACCTAAATTTATTAATCAAATAAAAAAACATGGAACAACTGACTTCAGAAAAAATTCGTGTCCTGTCCGTCAGGGATTGGGCTATTACCATTTTCATCACCTCCTTGCCCCTCATCGGATTCATCATGCTCCTGATCTGGGCCTTTGATGGCAATACCAATATACACAAACAGAATTATGCCAAAGGCAGTTTGCTCATCATGCTCATTGCAATCTGCATTGCTCTCGTTTTCCTTTTTCTATTTGGTGGCATAGCCATTATGGCCCATTTGTTCGATTGAGGACAACAAAATATACATGTTGTGTGAATCCGGCAGAAAATGTACCCCTAATTTTCTGCAGGTCACACCATATATAATGTATAATATACGTTTTTGTTGCATAATCCCCGGACCTCAATTTGATGAAGCCCTTTGCGGGGAAAAGTGCCCTGAAATTCTGTGGCCGCGTTTTGCATCCGAACCAGAAATGCCGGGCAGGAGATCGACTAAATAATTTTGCAATTCAAATTACAGTCACGTTTTTTTAATTTTTTTCCTTTTTCTTAAATAGCCTTTTAAAGAAGGACTCTTTTTCTCCTTTCTTTAATTCTCTTTCAGCCTTTTTTGCTGCCTTTTCTGAGGTAGTACCTGGTTTTGTAAAGAGTTCCTCCATCCTGCTTTCGAAGGCAGAATCCTCTATCCGATCTTCACAGGCCAATTTTTGTGCCTGATCTTCACTGAGCACGGCAAATTTTCCATCCACTTTTTTTCTCAATTCCGGGCTTTTCTGTACCGCTTTCAGCGTTAAGCCAACCAGTGGCAAGGCTAAGGCCCCTCCGGATCCGTAAGCTCCACTGCTGAAATGCACTTTCGGTAAGTTACAGCCCACCCTGGTAACCAAAACCAGCTTCTTGTTATAGGCTGCAAACCAGGCATCACCATAATCCTGAGAAGTGCCTGTTTTCCCTGCTAAATTCATAATAACACCATATTGCGCTGCCAAAGCTCTTCCCGTTCCTTCTGTTACCGCCTTTTGAAGCATGGCGTTCATCATTACACTGGTTTCTTCAGCCAAAACCCTTTGCCCTGAGCTTGTTAACTGCCCTTTATAAATTATTTTTCCTTCGCTTGTTTTAACAGTAAGAATGGATTTTGGCTGAATTCTTTTACCTCCGTTAGCAAAGGCCGCATAAGCGATGGCCAACTCATAAATACTTGCGTTGGCAACACCCAGGGCCACTGAGGGATTTGCTTCCAGCGGCTGACTGAAGCCCAGATCCTTCCATGTCTTGTTTATATTTACAAAAGGCAGGGCCAGAAACAGGTTGACCGAGGGAATGTTCATGGAGTGGGCCAGCGCAGCCGACACCGAAAAATTCCCGCCAAAGGACTTGTCATAATTTTGCGGAGCCCAATTGTTCAGATCTTTAAAGACCAGGGGATCATTGTCCAGATACTGGCACGGACTGATCCCTGCCTCCAGCGCGGCCGCATATAAAACCGGTTTAAAAGCTGAAGCTACCTGACGCTGTGCAAAGATCTGATCGTAAGGATACCTTCTGAATTCTATACCACCTGCCCAGGCACGAACCGCTCCCGTTCGCGGATCCAGGGCCAAAAACCCCGCGTGCAGGCGCGTGAGTTCTTTGACCAGACTGTCTTTTACTGAAACAGAATCACTGTAAAATCCATCCCAGGAAAACAGTTCCATTCTTTTCTTTATCTCGATATCCTGTTCCCTGCCCAAACGCTTCAGTTCAGAAACAGCGAGTTTGTCAAGCTGACGTTTACCTGCACTGCGACTGTATTGCCTGTCGATCAGGGCCTGCATTTTTTTTAAATGTTGTTGGTATGCACTCAGCACCAGCTCCTGCAACGCTGCGTTCAAAGTTGTCTCGATGATCAGTCCGCTTTTGTACAAATTATACGTTGTGCCTTCAGTTTTATTTATCCCATCGATAATTCCCAACAAGTCTTTTCTGATCATTTCAAGAAAGTAATTCGCAGTGCCCTGCGTACTCAGGTTTGCGTAATCCAGGCCCAGCGGAATTTGTTTCAGGGAATCTTTTAACGACTCCTCAAGAAACCCATACCTGACCATCTGATCGAGTACCACATTTCTTCTTTTCACTGCATTTCCCGGATTTAATCTGGGATTGTAATAGGTATTGGCCTTCAGCATACCTATGAGCACCGCGCCTTCTTCCACACCTAAGTTTGCAGCGCCTTTATTAAAATAGCGCTGCGCTGCACTTTCAATACCAAATACATCTTCCCCGAAAGGGACCGTATTTAAATACAACTGCAGGATATCCTCTTTGCTGTAAACATGTTCCAGGCGGTTGGCCAGTATGATCTCTTTAAATTTATTGACCGGAGTGCTTAAAAACCCGTGATCGGAACGTCCATACATATTCTTGGCCAGTTGCTGGGTGATCGTACTGCCACCACCGGCTTCTTCCTGCCTCAAAATGATACTTTTGACCAGCACCCTGATCAGACTTCGGGTATCGATTCCCCGGTGGTCATAAAATCTTACATCCTCAGCGGCGAGGAGGGCTTTTATCACATGATCGGGCAGATCTTTGAACTGGACATTGGTTCTGTTTTCAGAAAAGAACTTCCCAATGATCTTTCCATCTTCAGAGTATACAACGGAAGCCGTTTCATTTTTGAAGCGCTTCAATTCCTCCCTGGTATAAAGCTGTCCGAAAACACCGGCATAAACCAGGCCAACAAAAACAGCTACCAGCAGCAGCAGGATGGCCAGGGAAATAAGAACCGGTTTTAACAGCTTTTTGAACATGAAAAAATTTACTTATTATTACATCTTTATAAAAAAAAATGGAACCCGAAAGTCCCATTTTGTCTTGAAAGTTCAACTCAGTCCAGTTTTCTCTGAATCTTCTGGATTGCATTCTCAATGGATTTTTCGGGTTCAATGATGTTGTATTCGCCCCAGAAATCCGGATCTCCAAAACCTGAGGTCTTATCCGTCAAAATAACATTGGTTCGCAATTTCTCAGTATTTTTCAACTTTAAATTTTCTTCATTCTTTTTCCAGTCGGTAACCGCCATTTCAATAATGATATCATAATTTGAGTTAAACAACTTCTTTTTCCAGTTTACCTTAAATCCCAGTTCCAGGCGGCTGTAGCTTTGAAACCATTTGCCGTTGCTCTCTTTGTAATCGACCTGGTAATTTGCCTTTATCGGTGTAACATCTGCATTTATAGGCTTTTTCTTCACAAAATATTTACTTGCCAGCACTTCGTTCTCGAGATTTAAACTGATGTCCACTTTGCTAATGGCATAGGTCTGGGTATCAATAAACAGTTTGCCGTAAAACAGGGGTTCCTCGATGCTGGGCAGCTGCCTGAACGAAATAACATGGGTCGGTCTGTTGTTTATGGAGGTCAGGCTGCTATAAGTGAAAGAATAATTTCGGAAGGCTTCATCATCCAGGATTAGTTCCCTGTTTTTTGCTACATCGAATTTTATGGTATTGTACGGGCCTCCCTGCAATTTGAGCACCAGGGTATCCAGTCTTCTGTAATCCGTACTCTTTCTGGCCTTGAATAAACGGGCCTCATCTTCCGTAAAAGATGCATAGGGCTCCTTGTAAATTTCAACAACGGCTTCTGACAGCGAGGCATATTTCTTGCCTTTACTGATGGATTCCCTGTAAAAAGCAGTCATGATGAGCGGATCTGAAGTGTAATTGTTTTTTATTCTTCTGGCCGCCTCCTTTACTATGGCTTCAGGATCTTTTGTTGAAACACTCACTTCCGGCAATCGCTCAATGGATTCAGCCATTCTGATCTCTTTTTTATCTGATTTGAGTTGCGACAAAGGAATTTCCCTGTTCGCATAACCCAAATAGGAAATAAGCACACTTTTATCCTGAAGATCCAAAGGTACTTTTAATGAAAATTCACCTTCTGTATTTGAAACAGTGGCTATATTGCTTCCTGCCAGTGTAATACTCGCAAATTCAAGGGGTTTTCCTGTAACATCAGAAACAATTTTACCCTTGTATTCAATGTATTTATCCGTGTCCTGGGCATAGGCCTGTGCAGATACCAAGAACAAGACAAGTATAAATCCCGTTACCATAAATAATGGCACCGGTTTCTTAAAAAATCGAAATTTTGTTTGCATATAAACCAATTTATTTGAGCTAATTGTACTACTAAGGTACAAATTTAGTCAAAGACTTATAGTATACCGTTGCAAATATTGTGTTAAAAGATTTTCGGGATGCTATTTGCCGGGAATAATTTTTAAAATGCCAACATGCTCAACCGCTACATAGATATAACCATCAGGGCCCTGCCTTACATTGCGGACCCTGCCAATTTTATCAAGCAATTTGAGCCTGCCGGTTACCTTGTTGCTACTGTTCAATTTTAACAGCTCGAGGTACTGGAATTTCAGGGAACCGACCAGCACCTGCCCCTGCCAACCGGGATATAAGTTACTTGTAACGATTTCCATGCCACTGGGCGCAATAGAAGGAACCCAGTAATGCAGCGGTTGTTCCATGCCCTCTTTTTTTGTAATGTCCGTAATCGGGGTGCCATTATAGTTAATACCATAAGTAATTACCGGCCAGCCGTAATTGGCTCCTTTTTTGATCACGTTGATCTCGTCACCTCCCTGCGGACCGTGTTCATTGACCCAGATCTCGCCGGTCTTTTTGTTGAAAACCATGCCCTGCGGGTTTCTGTGTCCGTAGGAATAGGTTGCTTTTTTGGCATTTGGCACATTTACAAATGGGTTATCTGAAGGAATGGAACCATCATCTTTCAGCCGGTATATTTTTCCGCCGTCATGAGTCAGACTTTGTGGATTCAGATCATGATTCCCGCGGTCTCCGATACTGAAATACAAATAGCCCTTCTCATCAAAACGTATGCGCGAACCAAAGTGCTGCACTTTCGTGGTATTGGGTACTGCTTTGTACAGTTTTTCTATTTGAACCAGCTGGTTGTCCTTTAATTTTGCCCTGATCAATGCCGTATTTCCGCCTTTCTCCTCACCTTCATCAGAGGAATAGGTTATATAAATCCAGCCGTTTTGGCTGTAATTCGGGTGCGCCTCAATATCCATCAAGCCTCCCTGTCCGTTTCGGTACACTTTTGGCACATTTCCAATGAGAGTTGATTTCCCGTTCTTTAGCATCGTAATGGTTCCGTTGATCTCCGTAACCAGCATGGATCCATCGGGTAACCAGCACATACCCCAGGGAATATCTACGCCCTTGAGGACCAGTTCCGTTTTATAATTCTTGGGATCAGGACCGGTCAGTTGATCGTTTTTCTTTGTGTCCTCCTGTGCACAGGAAAACATGGATAATAGAAACAGTCCAACAATGATAATACCATCTTTCATATCTTTCTTTTTTGGATACAATTTACTAAATATTGTTTAATTTCCGTCCTTGCAAGAAAACTGTTGCTGGTTATACTGAAACCAGCATAAAATTACTATTTTTAAACCTTATCAAATACTTTCAACCATGTTAAAAAAAATCCTGATCGGTTTGCTTGTTGTTCTGGTACTGATCCAGTTCTTCCGTCCTGAAAAAAACAATTCCAATGACCTGAGCCATGATGTAAGCACAAAATACAAGGTCCCAGAAGAGGTGTCGCACATCCTGCGTGTGGCCTGCAATGACTGCCATACCAACAAGACAAACTATCCCTGGTATGCCCAAATACAGCCTGTAGCCTGGTGGCTGAATGACCACGTAACCGAGGGTAAAGAACACCTCAATTTTTCCAGTTTTACGCAATTGCCCATAGCTGTTCAAAATCACAAATTTGAAGAGGTGATCGAGGTGATCGATGAAAATGAAATGCCACTTGAGTCTTATACCTATTTAGGACTGCATCCTGAAGCCAAACTTACGGAAGATCAGAAAACAGCCCTTAAAACCTGGGCCAGGGAACAAATGGATCTGTTGAAGCAGACCTATCCGGCGGACAGTCTGGTTATGAAACGGAGGAAATCCTGAGTTGATATTCTGGAGTTTGCAACTTCGGATTTTCTTTCTTCTGTTTTCCATTGATGAAAAAAGAAGCCTCGGGACAAGGCTGCAAAGAAAAAACCAGCCTTCGGCTTGAATTTCGACCTTCATCAATGCCAAGTGCGGCGGAGTGATCTTCTCATATATCAAAATGTGTCATAGCCAGCATTGAGGATCTATCACCCCGCGAGGCATCGCGGGGCTACGATTGTGTATCCATTCGTGATTACTTTATACTTTTAACTTTTTACTTTTTACTTGGCCGACAGGTTCCCCGTCTTACTAGGCCTTGATTTTGATCTCAACTCTTTTTTCTTTGAGTCCGGGTGACTTCACTCTTTCACTATTCACTCTTTCTCTCTTTCGTAAAACCCCATCACTACATAACCATATTTCCGTAAAACTTTTTCTTAAGCCAGAATGAAACCTGTACAAGAAGGATCAGTGCGGGAACTTCTACCAGCGGACCGATCACTCCCGTAAAAGCCTGGCCTGAATTGATGCCAAAAACCGAAATGGCCACGGCTATGGCCAGTTCAAAATTGTTGCCGGCTGCCGTAAAGGCTATGGCTGCATTTTTGTCATAGCTCGCTCCGCGGGCCCTGCTGACAAAAAACCCGATCAGGAACATCAGGGTAAAATAGATCAGCAAAGGGATGGCGATCCGCACCACGTCCATCGGTAATTCAACGATCATTTCTCCCTTCAGGGAAAACATCACCACTATAGTAAATAACAGCGCAATCAAGGTTATTGGGGAAATGGCCGGAATAAACTTTTGGCTGTACCAGGCTTCTCCCTTCCATCTGACCAGAAAAAACCGGCTCAGTATCCCCATTAAAAAGGGAATGCCCAAATATATGGCCACGCTTTCCGCAATCGCGCCGATCGAAATTTCAACAAGAGCCCCTTCAAAACCAAAAAGAGGCGGTAATTTGGTAATAAACAGCCAGGCGTAAAAACTATAGGCAAATACCTGGAAAATACTGTTCAGGGCTACGAGTCCGGCTGCGTATTCCCTGTTTCCCTCTGCCAGTTCATTCCATACCAGCACCATGGCAATACAGCGGGCCAAACCGATCAGGATCAGGCCAACCATGTATTCCGGATAATCTCTTAAAAATATGATCGCCAGAAAGAACATCAGTACCGGGCCGATGATCCAGTTCAAAACCAGGGAAATGCTCAGAATTTTCGTATTCTTAAATACTTCCGGCAGCAGTGCATAGTTCACCTTGGCCAAAGGCGGGTACATCATCAGGATCAGGCCAATGGCAATGGGTATATTGGTCGTGCCGCTGCTCATGGCATTGAGCCGGCCCGCAAAGGAAGGTATAAAATAACCGATCCCCACACCGACGAGCATGGCAATAAAGATCCATAAAGTAAGGTACCTGTCCAGAAAACCCAATTTTTTGCGCTTGTTCATATTAACTATTTTTAATATTGGAAAACACATATTTCATTTCAGCGGCAATCTGTAAACTCCTTTCCAGATATTTTTCTTCCTGCTGCGGACTGTTGTCAAACAGTTTAGGATCTTCATAAGTAATCGCAATTCTTTGTTCAGCACCCAATACAACCGGGCAACCGGCATCTGCCTGTGAGCAGGTCATCACGGCTGCAAAGTCCGATGCAGGATTGAAAGGATCATCATAGGCCTTGGAAAAAGCGATTACAGGAGCTTCATTGGCAGCGAATTTAATGCCGTAAACCGGATTGTTCCCTTCCGAAAGTTTTCGGATCTCAAAACCTGTTTTTTCCAGCACATGAGCTACCATAGGAAACATGGCCGTGGCCTCTGTTCCACCGGAATAACAAAACACCTTGTTCACATTGAAATGGTGTGCCATGGTTTGTGCCCAGATCTGGCTCAAATGACTCCTTCTGGAGTTGTGGGTGCAGATAAAGTTCAGCCGGCTTGCCGAACCTTCTTTCTGTTTTTTATTGATAAACCCGATGAGCACCTGAAGGGTATTTTTTCTTTCCTGGGATATCCCGGCTTCCTGCAGGGATTCAATTACAGATTTAATTGTGTTAAAGACCATATATTTTCTTATTTAATTTGATCAACTCCTATACGTTTGCTTCGCCTCTCCATAAGGACACTGTCTGTCCAAATACCATTTAACTGCGCTACCTTTTCACGATAACCAATCACGCGGAAACCACATTTATTATGCATTTCAATACTGACCTCATTTTGCTTCATAATAGCAGCTTGTAAGGTCCATAAGTTATTTTGTTCGGCAATGCGGATGAGTTCCTGTAATACTGCCTTTCCCAAGCCCTTTCCTCGGGCATTTTCGGCCACATAAACACTGATCTCCGCCACGCCCCGGTAGGCAAATCGCTGTGATACCGGTGTCAAGGCACCCCAGGCCAGCATGTGATCCTGTTCAACCAAGGCGATCCTTCCAAATTCATGATGGGCTTTATTCCAGGCCTGCCAGTCAGGAACCTGTGTTTCAAAAGTGGCCATACCTGTTCTGATACCTTCCAGATAGATCCGGGCAACCTCAGCATAGTTGCTTTCCTCAATACCGGCAAATTCCATTCAGCAGCATGTTGAATTGGGTGAACAACAAGATACCGGTTCTTTTTGCAGATCAGACAAGCGGATCTTCGGCTTGGCCTGGTCAGTACCACAATTGTCTTTTGCCAGGCAATCGGTGTGTTTGGAAGTTAACAAAAAAGTACTGCCGTCAAAATCCAGGCCGTATTTTCCGATGGTTGACGCCTGGTATTCGACTTCGATCTCCAGGTCTTCCAAGCCGAGAATCTGTTCTGACAACTCAATGATCCGGATCAATTTTTCAGGGTGCAGGCGGTGATCGTAATCATGGGCATCCCAAAGCTGGAAACCGGCAACTTCTTCCCTGGCGAACCGTTCCTCCGCAGTCTATAAAATGCTTGCTGATCCTGCCAACCTCGGTCACATGAAAATGACCGGGCACCAGAGAACCATCCGGCAATTGGAAAGAAATCGTTTCGAGACTTTTTAGCTTTTCTTTTATTTGTGAAATTTTCATAATACATTTATTTTAGTGATTGTATCAATTTAAAAAAGAATCATTTTTTTTAGCAACAGGTACCTTTGGCGCCAACCTCCTGTTTGAGAAAATTCGTTAGCAGGATTTCAGCTTCCTTCCATGCCTTTTCGTTTATACAGTAACAAATGCTGGTACCTTCAACAGTTCCCTGGATCAGGCCAGCATTTTTTAATTCCTTCAGGTGCTGGGAAACGGTGGCCTGTGCCAGTCCGACCTCAAGTACGAGATCCCCGCAAACACAGGCATTCATTTTAAAAAGATTCTCCAGTATGGCTATTCTGGCGGGGTGTGCCAGCGCTTTTGCGAGTGTGGCCAGCTCATTCTGATGCGCACTAAATATTTCTGATTTGGAAATTCCCATAAAATTGTTTTATTGCAATATTACGATTAATAAATCAAATATGCAATTAAACTGGTTATTTTACAAAAAGAAAAAACTGCCTTTTTAAGATCGTTATTCTTAAAAAAGCAGTTCTATTTATAAAGTTTTAAATCCGAAAGCGGACTCCTATTTACCGGACCAAATGTTAATTCTTTTCAAAAGTGAGGTAATCGGTGCCGCCATTGCCACCGCTGATATGGATCAACTCCATTTTTGACGATGTTTCAGAAATGAAATCCCAATCCTCAGTGAGGTCTTCAAAATCATCCGGAGAGGTAAAGACTATATTCATATCCAGATCATTGGAGCTGTCATCATCACTGCTTTGAGAAATATTCCAGCTTCCGTTGACCGTAGAAGCAGCCTTAGTGGCCGTTAATACTCCGTTGACATTAAAACTGAAATTATACCCCGCAAAATCACTGGTTTCGTCAACTCCTGAGTCGACAAATTTGGTGATCCTCCAGGTTCCTGATTGTAGGTTGTCTTCGATATCATTGATTATCTCCGTATTGTCCGGTGTATCGTCATTGTCATCTCCACAGGAGGCAACAGCAAAAGTAAGGGTCAGGATCAGAACAGCGAGCTGCCATGTTTTTATTTGTTTCATAATGATGTATTTTATTTTTTAACTGAACAAGTATTGATCCCCAACGGGGCATAGAGCGGACAAAAGCTGATGAGGCTGGTCAGCACAAAAACGGCTGCCAGTGCAAGTAAAATAAGACCCAAAGTACCACTGATCACATTTGTAAAATAAAGGATGGCGATAAGTGCTGCCAAAATAATCCGAACCGTTTTGTCGGTTTTGCCC
The DNA here is from genome assembly GCA_963816075.1 of uncultured Flavobacteriaceae bacterium. GTDB lineage: Bacteria > Bacteroidota > Bacteroidia > Flavobacteriales > Flavobacteriaceae > Namhaeicola. The sequence continues at coordinate 88,240 of CAWFJI010000013.1, forward strand.
ATGTTTTTTTTCATTTCTTTAAAATTTAAATGTTAGTATTATTTTCGTTGTTTGTATACGGTGTAAAACGGAAAAGTCTTTGCTAAATTCTACTTTGCAACCGGTTTACACAGGCAAATTAACGGCTAATTTCAAGGTCCTGCAGTGACCGGAGTCACCGGCCGATGATTTCAATGCTGTTTTCCAGTTGCTTTATTTTTCCTTCATTTTCGAGTTTTTTCATCACCCTGCTGATCACCTCCCTGGCCGTACCGAGTTCGCCGGCAATCTGCCGGTGCGATACCTTCAGGGGATTTTTTTGTGTTGCTTTTACTTTGTCTTCCAGATAACTGTACAATCTGATATCCATTTTATTAAAGAGTACATGGTTGATTGTGTCCAGTAATTCGCTATACCTCAGGTTGTATTGCTGATAAAAAAGTTTGTTCAGCTCCGGGTACTGAACCAGCCATAAGCCCATGCTGCTGACAGGGAGGAGCAATACTTTGGTATCTTCTTCAGTTAAGGCAAAAACTTTGCTCGGTTCGTTCCTGATACTTGCCGCAAACGACATCACACAGCTTTCTTCCGGTTTGATATAATACAACAAAAGCTCTTTCTCATTGAATCTTGAAAATACCTTGATCAGGCCATCAAGTACTATCGGGATCACTTTAACAAACTGCCCTTCCCTGAGGATCTCCGTATTTTTGGGTATTTCTTTGATCACTGAAGTCCGCAGGATCTCCTCAACCAGATCAGCAGGAAGATAAGCCAGGGTCTTTTTTATATACATCTCATCTGTCATCCCCTCAGTATTATATTAATACAATAAAAGCATCTATAAAGCATGAAAGCTACAAACTTACAATAAAAACCATTGAAGAAAGCAATATTCTAAAAAGACAAGGCTTAACTATTTAATCATCTCCATTACGATGGGTTTCAAGCCGCTAAAGAAGAACTCTACTGCGATTACCATCACGATCAAACCCATGAGCCGCATGAGCACATTGTTGCCAGTTTCTCCTAGTAGTTTGATGATCTTTGTAGAGCTGAAGAGGATCAGATAGGTCAGGATCATCACAAGAAAGATAATAAAAATAAGCACAACTTTTTTTTCGGGACTTGAAGCATCTTCCATGAGCACGATGGCATTCGTAATTGCACCGGGTCCGCAGATCATGGGTATGGCCAGCGGCGTAATGGAGATATCATTCACATATGGTTTTATTTCGGATTCACTAACTTTTACCTTGTTCAATCGGGCTTGCAGCATATCCATACCCATCAGGAAAAAGATCACCCCTCCCACAATGCGGAAGCTGTTCACCGAAATACCAAAAAAATTGAATAAGAGCTGGCCTGAAAAGGCAAAAGCAACGATGGTAAAGAAAGCCACAATAGAAGCCTTTTTTGCCGTTTTGGCCCTGTGTTTCTGATCCAGATCTGCTGTCATGGTCATAAATATAGGCATGGTAGCCAGCGGATTGATGAAAGGGTATGTTAAATTCCAGAAAGGTAAAAAAAGCCACAATAGGTGCTGTTTTTTGTGTTTCTGCAAAGAACCCTGTGTTTCTGATCCAGATCTGGCTGTCATGGTCATAAATATAGGCATGGTAGCCAGCGGATTGATCAGGGAGAAGAAAGAGGTAAAGGTTAAAATTCCGAAAGTAAGTAATTCGCCCAAGGGTACAGGTTTTAAATTGAATCCGATAAAATCATGCAAATATACTTTCTTTTCAGTTGTTTATGCAATATCTCTGCAGGCCTTTTATATTCTGAAGGAATCAGGAGCACTAAAGAAACAGGAACCAGGAACTTTTTCCTTTTTACTTTATCCTTTGTCCTTGTCTAAATAGAACACGGATGACACGGATTGAACTGATTTACGCCGATTTTATTTTGGCAAAGTCAAATAAACCTTGGCCCACAAAGTAAAGTAAATTAAGAAAATCAGCATTTACCCCTGTCCCTAAAGGGTGGCTGATTTTCAACGATATTCCTTTTAGGGATTAAGGGTAAAAAATCGTTGAAAATTATTTTGTCGAACTTTTTGGATAGGCTCAACTTCGAACTTAGAATCAAGATTACTTCAGATTTTTCCGTACCAGAAAAGAATCAGGTCGTGTCTAAAAGTCTATCACCCCGCGAGGCATCGCGGGGCTACGGATATGAAACCATTAAGGCAGCTTATTACCTGCCGTCAGGCAATACTTTTTACTTCACACCTCTTCACTTCTCACTTCTCACTTCTCAATAAGTTTCAAGGCCAGCATTGAGGATCTATCACCCCGCGAGGCATCGCGGGGCTACGGAATTCAGAATCCTATCATTGTAATGCACACGTTTTTACTCTTCTGTCAGGCAACAATAAGGCATCACGTATCACAAGCAAATTCAGCTTTCGCTCTTTCACTTTTCGCTCCTTCCAACTGCTAAGTGCCGATGATTGGATAACTTTTCCTTTTACCTTTTTACTCTTCACTTCTTTGTCCTTTGTCCTTTATCCTTTGTCCTTCTCCGGCGCCATCCACTTATACGCCAATCCGGCGCAAGAGCCGCTCCAACTATCGGTGCCAGCCAGAACAGCCACAACTGTCCCAGTGCCCAGTCACCAACAAACAAAGCCTGACTTGTGCTGCGTGCAGGATTTACAGATGTTTGAGTTACAGGGATGGAAATCAGGTGGATCAGTGTAAGAGCCAAACCGATGGCGAGTCCGGCAAAACCGGCAGGTGCCTTGGGATGCGTTGCTCCGAGGATCACGATCAGAAACATAAAGGTCATGACAATCTCTGTTACCAGGGCTGAAGTCATGCCGTAGCCACCACTTGAATGCTCTCCGTAACCGTTCGCAGCAAAATTACCCAGCACAAAGCCTTCTTTTCCGCTGGCGATCAGATAAAGTATCCCGGCGCCTGCTATAGCTCCCAATACCTGGGCTGCGATATAGGGCAAAAGGTCTTTTTTGTCAAAACGGCCGCCCATCCACAAACCGACAGACACTGCCGGATTCAGGTGGCAACCGGATATGTGACCAATGGCATAGGCCATGGTAAGAACGGTTAAACCAAAGGCAATAGAAACGCCTACAAAGCCAATGCCCAGTTCAGGAAAGCTTGCTGCAAGCACGGCGCTGCCACAACCACCCAATACCAGCCACAGGGTACCGATAAATTCTGCTACTAATTTTTTCATTTTTTTATTTGGTTAGATTTAGTGTTAATTCAATGACTGAGCGTCCGTATATATAGAAATAGAACGACCATTCAAGCTGTAAAAATATATTTTTTTACTTGAAAAAGAAAAATGACCGGGGAATAATTTAAAATAATATTTCCCGGCTCATGACTGCCAGTAAAGTATGCTAGACTTAAAGAATATGATTTTCCTGAATTTAATCAACGCAAGTGAATTTTTTAAAAAAACTAATCCTCAATATGGTACTCTATGGTTGAAACCACGCGTACCACCTTGATATAGGCCGTATTCTGGTCGAGGTCGCTGATGGAGAAATAGTCCCTGCTGGGCGTTCTTGATCTTGCCTACTTTGGAATTTGAATCCTGGGCAAATTTTTCTGCTACTTCACGGGCATTTCTTGTGGCTTCTTCGATCATGGAAGGTTTCAGCTGGTTCAGGCCTGAAAAACTGTATTCAATGGGTTGCCAGCTGTTTTTTGAATTGATCAGTATCCCGCTTGAAATGAGTTCCAGGGAGCTGCTGAGTGCCTTTTGCAGTTTTTCGATATCTTTTGTCCGCACAGTAAATTCTGAGTTGGCTATATACCTGAATTCCCGGTCGCGGTTTTCTCCCGCGTACAGTGCAGCCCAGGTATCACTGATGGTCGTGGTTCCGCTGCTCAGTTCACTTTCCGGGAAACCCTGTTTTAAAAAGAACTCCTTTACGGTCTTGTTCTGAGACTCAATATTACTTCTCAGGTTGTTCAGGTCATTTCCCGCAAGGGTAATATTAATAGGCCATACGGCAAGGTCGGCTTTTACTTCCCTTTCCGAAAGTCCCTTCACTTCAACTGAGCGGTCAAAGGCCTTGCCTGTTTTATGCATGTTCCCTACAAAATATCCGGCCAGCACGATGGCAGCGGACAAAACCAGTACCTTGATCCAATCCATGTTATTCATAATACGATGTAAATTGTTTCCCTAAAATTAAGCTTATTCTTTTTTTATACCAAACAAGCTGATGGCCAAATCAGTATCATCTAAACTCAGAAAGATTCGGCTATTCCTGCCTTTTCTCATTTTTGTTCAAATCCCTGATGTTTACAACCATTAAAACGATCAGCAGCACATTCGAAATCAAACCGGATACATTAGTCTGCTCCGGCTTGTTAAACAACAAATCGAATAAACTGACTGCCAGGAGCACAACCCCAATGAAGCAGAATCAGATAAGCAAATGTCTTTTTTTTCATCCGGCTACCATAAAATAATGTATTCTGGTTCAAGTTTAGTCAATTACGATAAATTAAACCCAACCTAAATATAAATACTATTCTGTTTTAAGCACAGCCCCCTCCACGATCAAGGGATACACATAACCTTCACCGTATTTTTTATCCAGGGCAACGGTACCTTTCAGTGTAACCACATCACCTGCCTGTACTGTTTCATTGGTGGTAAAGGTCAGGTCTGATTTATCTTCAAAGCTCGTTCCATCCACCAGGTGCACCCAATTTCGGTTCATGATATTGCTGTTGATCTTCACGACTTTACCCCTTACGATAACAATTTTGTTTTCGTATTGAGCCTTGTTCTTATAGAGATCTCCTATGGAAATGCCATCCGGTGCCGGATCAACTTTTATATTTTCGACTTCCTCTTTTGTCAGGCGACTTTTCTGTTGTTTCAGTGAATCGGGTATACTCGTATGAACCTCCATGGAGGGAGCGCTGCTCACGAACAGGATCTCATCAAAAACGCGGTTCAGCGCTTTGCTTTTAAAGTTTTTCATCACCAGGGCATTTGAATAGGTGAATTCGTCTCCTGCTTTCAGGTCGTTGCGATCCACAGCCAGCCAGATTTCCTTTCCGTTTCCTTCAACTCTTAAATAAGTGTAATCAGCAGCATCAATGGTTTCCAGGACTTTTACGGTTTGTTCTCCCGGCTTGTTGTTCATTTTATCATAAGCCTCCTCCTTTTTACAGCTACTAAAGAGTAAAAGGCCAACCAAAATAAATTGTAGTATTTTCATTTTTTTGTTTTGTTTTTATTGCTCAAAGATAAAATAAAGAAATTGTAATAATTATGATATATGTTAGGAATTGGATGCTTTATTAACACGCTTATTCACCCATTAACTTCACGTTTACGAAACGCTAGAAGGAATACAGAACATCACTTTTTACGCTACTTCTTCCCGATACAGGTACTGCTGGAACTCAATAAATAGTTTAGATATATTTGCTGTATCTCCTAAAACTTCTTTTGCGTCTTCCAATGACTGGTATTTATTCGTGAGCAGTATGGGCAGTTTTTCCTGATCAAGTTCTTCAACACCGGTTTCGATGTACTTGCTCAATACAAATTCAATAAACTCCTTTTGCTTGTTGTTGAGTAAATTAAAAATACTTCTCTGTGCTGCTGCCACTCTTTCTTCTCTGCTTATCGGTTTTATATCACCATTAAATACATATTCCAGTACATCGAACAAATCACTTTTTTCAGCATGAATTAATTTTTGCAGATTGATCAGTTCCTCCTTGCCATAGCCCGCCTCTTCCAATTTTTCCAGTAAAGTTCTTCTGGTTATCGGACTACTCCATAGTGTGCGTAATTCATTCTCATTTTTAAAAAGGTTAGGCAATTCACCAAACAGATTATGCATAAATTGTTCTGATGATATGGGCTTGCCATCAGCACTCCAAAATGAGGTTGAAATCATGGATTGAATTTCTCGTTCTTTGCCATCACCCAATTTTATTTTTATACGTACCTGTTTTTCTTTTTCGCTAACCTCACCCTCTACTTTAGCTGGTTTGGGTTCGTAGGGTGGTTTCTTTTCATTAACCTCCGGTGCTTCCGGTTCTAAGGGTTCGCCATCCCATTCGGGGTCCGAAAAATGATGGTAGGCATCAACATAATCATAAATTGTAAAAAAATCTTTGCCATCAAATAAACGGGTTCCACGGCCTACGATTTGCTTAAACTCGATCATTGAATTGACCGGACGCATCAACACGATATTTCGAATATTTCGCGCATCAACACCGGTTGAAAGCTTTTGCGAGGTGGTAAGTATGGTTGGCACTGTTTTTTCATTATCCTGAAACTCACGTAAAAACTGTTCGCCTATTTCTCCGTCATTGGCAGTTACACGTACGCAATAATTCGGATCAGTGCTTTTTTTATGCTGATTAACCAGATCACGAACTGCGGCTGCATGATCCTGGGTTGCACAAAATATAATCGCTTTTTCCTTTTGATTGGCTTCTTCCATATAAATCTGCACCCTCTTTGCCTCTCTTGCCTTTATCTCAATTATTTTATTAAAGTCAGGTTCTATATAAATCTTACCTTCTTCTATCTCGCCTTCAATGATTTGATCATCACTGGTATAGATATAATCATCAAGCGTGGTTTTAATGCGTTTTACTTTAAACGGTGTAAGGAAACCGTCATTGATTCCTTCTTTTAACGAATAGACATAAACCGGTTCGCCAAAATATTTGTAGGTATCCATATTGTCTTTTCGTTTAGGCGTTGCGGTTAAACCGAGCTGAACAGCTGGGGAAAAATACTCCATAATACCACGCCAGTTCCCTTCATCATTGGCACCTCCACGGTGGCACTCGTCAATAATGATGAAATCAAAATAATCAGATGGGTATGCACCAAAGTAAGGGGCGGGTTTGCCATCCTTATCTGTGCCGCTCATAAAAGTTTGAAAAATAGTGAAGAAAATATTACCATTGGTTGGCACTTTGCCGCTTTTCTTTATTTCATTCGGTTTTATACGCACCAGGGCATCTTCCGGAAAAGCTGAAAAAGAGTTATAGGCCTGATCGGCCAATATATTGCGATCGGCTAAAAATAAAATGCGTGGTCTGCGGCTTGCATCTCGTTTTAGGTTCCAGCGGGTTTGAAAAAGTTTCCAGGCTATTTGAAAAGCGATGGCTGTTTTTCCTGTTCCGGTGGCAAGGGTTAATAAAATACGTTGTTTATTTTGAGCGATTGCCTCAAGGGCATTGTTAATGGCAATCTCCTGATAGAATCTCTTTCCGTAATGGCCGGCAGTAGGAATGGCAGCAAATTTTTCACGCCATACATTGTGTATGGCAAAGGTTTTATGCCATAACGCCTCTGGTGTCAGGTAATCGGAAACAACGCCTTCTGTACCTGTTTTCATGCAGATACTGTAAATCTCCTTACCGTTAGTGGCATAGGTGGTTTCCAATTTTAGTTTTACAGCATATTGTTTGGCTTGTGCCACGCCTTCGCCAACACCCATTTCATCACTTTTGGCTTCTATTACAGCAAGTTTAATTCCTTTATAAACCAGCACATAATCAGCGGTGAGCCTCTTCCCGCGCACGCCCCCTGTTTGAATTTTACCTTCAGTAATGTGGTATTCCCTTAAAATTCTGGAACCTTCTATAACACCCCAACCACAAGCCAATAACCTGGGGTCTATAAGTTGCGCTCTTGTATCGGCTTCGTTCATGCTGATTTCTATTATGTTTCATGGGCTTTGGCGGCGGCGTGGCTTCCGTCACCGGGGTCGCAAAAGTCCCACCATTATTTGTTTTTTTGCCTTTCCTCAATTCGCGCTTTGGTCATCCTTTCTCTTAAACCACCTTCTTTAATAAAAGCCATCTCCAATTGTTTTATTTGTTGTTTCAGTAAATAGGTGCAAATTTTAATCAAAGTAATCAGGGTATTGGCACAAATTTCCGGCTTTTCATGCTCAATGGCTTTTACAAAGGTTTCATACGTGGGCTTGGGGGTACTTTTATTCAGTTCTCTTAACCTGGCTACCAGTTTATGTTCTTTATCCCAAAAAGGTAATTTGTTGGTGCGTAAAAAATCTTCGTAATCTATTTGAAGTTCTTCCAGGCTTGCGCGGGCTACGTTGGTTAACTTAATTTTGTTCTTAGAATTTCTGTTTCCTTGGAGGTTGCCGAGGCCATGCTTGCTTCTGCAATGTTTTGTTTCCCGCTTCGGGCGGCCTGCACCATCTGCCCTACGGTGCGGTCGTATTTATTAAAAAAACGGTTGGTAAAATACACCGTGCCGTCATAAATGATTTCCGCTTTTTGATAACTAAATAAATTGCGGTAGCCACCATGGGCTGGGATAAAGCCTTCCGTATTTTTGTTTGTCTTCTTTCATGGGTGGTTTTGTGGGACAAGTGGAACACGGAGGACGCATACACGCTCACCTCAAATTTAGCTAATTAATTCTTTTGATAACAACTCCCCGCTAAATGCCTTTTGCAAAATGGATTTTTTCAGCTCTTCTAAATCTTTCAATCTTCTTTCAGGTAAATGGCTTCCAGACTTTAGTGTTTCGTTCCTTCAGAGTATTCTACATTTGCGGACGATTGGTTTGTTGTTCTTCAATGCTTGGAACTGGAATTTTATAATCCTTAATCATTGGAACAGTTAATTGTGGAATGGCACTTCCGCTGCGTAGAATTACTAAATTGTCTATTGTGTATTTTAAAAACTCGGTTAAGATTTGTTCCATGTCAGGAATACAAACAATAAGCCTAACAATAGGCAAAAAGGGATTATTCCTTAACTCTGATGTGTCCTGTTCCGCTTCACTCTTGCTGCTATTGTTACACAATGTTTCGACACTCTTGCAAAATCAGTATAGCCATAAAGTCCTTTGTCTTTTACAGCATTTGCGTAAATCGGAATTATTGCTGTTTGTCATCTATGAAAGCAAGGTTTCGTTCCCTAAATTCCCAATCGTGAACATTCATACTTCTAACAAGTGATATGTCTTCTGATTTATAACTTTCTTGGCCACCGCGAGGTGCTGCACCACTTCCAATTTTAGTTGAAAGTTCTTTCAGTGTTTTCGTTTCCCAATTCCCATTCTCAAACACCCCCTGCAAATAACTTTCAAAAAGTTCTTTGTGCATTTTTGAGGTTTTGTTCGGCATTGGCTTTTGCTTTGGCTATGGCGGCAAAGGCTTCATCTAATATGGCAACGATGCGTTGTTGTTCGGGGAGGGGGGGAATAAACAAATTGCAATTTAAAATATCATCTTTCCTAAGATTGCTTTGGTTTTCGCCATTATCAAAACTCAATAAATACTTGTTTCTATTAAGTTGATAATATAGAAAACGAGTATCAAAGTTTTTAGAACGAATAACACAAATGCGTTGATTTAAAGTAAAAGTATCGTCCTCATCTACAACAAAACATTTAGCCAAAGTTTTACCATTAGGAACATCACTCATTACCATTACTATATCATTGATAAAAAGAGGGGATAAAGCATTGTTAGTTCTTTTGAAACTTTCACCTTCACTTGAAACAAACTTCGAATTGATCAGTTTGTATTTTCCATTTTCATCAATACATTTTTCATGTGCTTGTCCATTGAAAAAGCTACAGACTTCACCTAATTTTTTCACATCCCAATTCTTCATATCAGTTCTCAAAATTGATTAAGGATATCGTTGGTTTCTTCATCTAACATTTCTATTTCACTCAAAATTTCTTCTGGTGAACGTAAATTAACTTCATCTTTTTTATTTGGATTTTTAGCAAGACAGGTCATAGAATTTGGTATCAACGTTTTTCACATCTATGCACCACGAGTTAGCGCTATCCTCAAATGTTTTTTGCAGTTCTACAAATTCTGCCAAATCTTTTTCATTGAGGGCATTTGTCTTGCCAAGGTTTCGGTCTAAGTTCAGTTGGTAAAACCAAACCTTTTTGGTAGAACTGCCTTTTTCAAAAAACAAGACCACTGTTTTTACACCGGCACCGGTAAAGGTTCCGCCAGGCAAATCCAATACAGTATGCAGGTTGCAACTTTCCAGCAGTTGTTTGCGCAAAGCCACAGAAGCATTGTCGGTATTGCTCAAAAAAGTATTTTTAATTACCACGCCTGCTTTACCTCCGGCTTTCAGTATTTTAATAAAATGCTGTAAAAACAAAGAAGCAGTTTCGCCCGTTTTTATAGGGAAGTTTTGTTGTACTTCAGCGCGTTCTTTACCGCCAAACGGTGGATTGGCCAATACAACATCATAACGGTCTTTTTCCTGAATATCGGCAAGGTTTTCGGCCAGGGTATTGGTGTGTATAATGTTGGGCGCTTCTACACCGTGCAAGATCATATTCATGGTGCCAATAATATAGGCCAGTGACTTTTTCTCTTTGCCGTAAAAGGTGCTTTTCTGCAAGGTAACTCACATCGGTCGTGCTCAGTTTTTTGCTCTGCTTTTAAATACTCAAAGGCTTCGCACAAGAAGCCTGCAGAGCCCACTGCACCATCGTAAATTTTTTGCCCAATTTCAGGAGCTACCACTTTTACTATGGTTTTGATCAGCGGGCGAGGTGTATAATATTCTCCACCATTGCGTCCGGCGTTGCCCATGTTTTTGATCTTGTCCTCATACAGGTGGCTCATTTCGTGTTTTTCTGCATGGGTTCTGAAAGCGAAGCTCGTCAATGCGGTTGATTACTTCGCGCAAATTATAGCCGCTCTGAATACGGTTTTTTAGTTCGCTAAAGATCTCGCCAATTTTGTATTCAATGGTATCGGCACTTTCCGCATCGGATTTGAATTTTTTGAGATAAGGAAATAATTTGATATTTACAAAGTCCGCAAGATCATCACCGGTAAGTGCGTTGTGGTGATCCAGTTTCCCATCCCTGCCTTTTGGGGCAGCCCATTTACTCCATTGGAATTCCGGGGCAATTATGTTTGCGTATAGTTTTGCCGGTAAGCTCGGCAGCGGTGGCTTTGTCTTTTTCCAGGTCATCCAGGTATTTCAGAAACAAAACCCAGGAAGTTTGTTCTACATAATCCAGTTCACTTCCGCAACCCGCATCTTTATGCAGTATATCGTCAATATTTTTAAAGGTTTGTTCAAACATGAAAGTGATTTTGTGGAGGAAATAAAATTATGGAAATCAGTAGTAGGAAGCGTGTTTATTTAAATGAATATTGAATGGAAATTCATCGAAAGGTTTAAAGACAAGAATCCCCGGAATGAATCGTAACTTTCCGGGGATCTGTTAAAGTTTTAATGAGAGGTCTTTTTGTGTATTGTTTTTTTCTGGATTGTTTGTTTACTGGCTTATTTTTTTCCTGTTTAATGTTTTTGTTCTTAGTGCTATAGATTTATTATGGCCTTCTATAAGTTCCAGTATTTCGGTATAATTTATATTTCTGATCATTTCTTTAATCTCTTCAACTGTAAGATTTTTCAGATTTTCTTGTTGAAAAATAATTTTGTTTACGCGCAAAAGTTCATTCAGCTTATCCAATATCCTAAGATCTCTTTTTTTAATGATCTGACTGAGCAGGCTGCTTGTTTTCACCAATACGACTTCCTCCCGCTGCTTAAGGATTATCTCGTCGAGCATCATTCTCTGACGCTCATATATTTGTTGCGCAAGTGCATCGAGCTCTCTCGATATCATAACCCAAAGTGGACAGCATTTTATCTGCCAGTTCGGTTTCACCATTTTTAATATCGTTTAAAAATGATTCGTTAATTTTTTGGTATAGCGTTCCTACTTTCATATAAAGTTCTTTAAATATTGGTTAAAATCGGCAGGTGATTAGTCTTTATTTTAAGATGGACTCCATTTTTTGGATACTTCCATCAGGCGTCTGTCTAATCTTTTTTTGATCACAGTAATTTGCTGGGGTGAAAGATTGAATATTTTTGCTATTTCCTCCCGCTTTAAGTCATTGAATAAAATAGGCATCAAAAATTTCAAGTTCTTCTTGTGAACCACCCAGGCCGTTCATCAATTTTTGAAATCTTCTCCAATGGAAATCGAACTCGTTGTAATGGTCTTCGGTCAATATTGATTCTTGCAATTTATGGAACTTGTAATTCTCAAATTTTTTATACTCCTCAAAGTATTTTTTAATTGCTGAGTAAATAACACTATCAAAAGTATTGTAGTATTGATCTCTAAAAACAGGAAATTTACTTATGTTCCAATTGCGTCTATCCACTGAACAGAAAGCCAGGTTGGTTTCCTGTATCAGATCCTCGAACGTGTATCCGTTAATCCCCTTAATGGGATCGTATTTAAATCCAAATACTTTAAATAGTCTGAAAGCAAAGTACCTTTCCAATCGATTCAATTCATTTTTAGTAAAAAAATTCTCCATGGCCAGATTAATTTCTTCCTGAGTAGCCAAAATGTCTAATTCGTCAATATTCATATTATTATTCCTTTTCATAGCTTTTTAATGAATCATTTACAACCTTCTTTTATGTATATATGCTGAAGAAAAATCAAAAATTTCCATCACAGACAAAAAAAATAGAAATATTTTAAAAAAAATAGGACATGGAAATTTCACTTTTTTTTTCAGCATAGTACAGTAGAATAGGAAGTTTTCGAACTGAGATTCTAAAAGAATTATATAAACTATTAATTACTTTACATTATGGCAAAACAAGAAAGCATTATTAAGATCAACGGGAAAATCGGGAGGTTGATCTTTTACGAACAGAATGGTAAAGTTTGATAAAAACCCAGGGGGGTGCGGATAAAAAAAGGATTCTCTATGATCCGAATTTTCGACGAACCAGAGAGAACATGCAGGAATTTGGTGCTTCTGCCGTTCTGAGCAAATCATTCAGAATCGGATTTTCAGGTGTCAGTAAGTAAATTCGAACTGTATCAAATTCTGGTAGGATAACCGGTATTATGAAACACATTAACCGGGTTGGCGAGGGGAACGCGGTGAAAGGAATTTTGAGATTATGCAAAACAAACAAATCTTATCGGGTTTGAATTTGAAAAAAAGCTACCGTTTAACTCGGTGTTCTATGCACCGAACAGTTTGCCGGTTAATGATGAAAACCGGTCGGTAATTACCTGGACAGTTCCCGATTTCAATGCACAGAATTATATTCACACTCCAAAAGGGGCTACCCATGCCAGACTGGTTTTGCAGGCATCCATTCTGAGTGATTATGTGTTTGACCAGTCGGAACAGATTTACAGGTTTGTTCACCCGGAAGTGAATGAACGCCACGCTGCTGATTACAGTGTGCAGTTTCCTTTAACCGGCATGGTAGGGAGTGATCTTATATTAACTGCAGATCTTGGGTTTACGAGCCTTTTGCCGGATACGGCCGGCGTAATATTGGCACAGGCATCCTGTTCTACCAGCAAATCAATGGTTTGTTTTATGCACTTGCCAATAACAACTCGCTTCAGGTAGCTGCGGTAGGTTAATTCTTGTTGTTTTTTAGTTTGAAAGAAAGTCCGGCAAAAACCGGACTTTTTTATGTCCTGATTTTTTACTTTTAATGGCATTTATTTTTTATTATAAAGCAATTCGATGGCATTTTTTCAGGAGGGGTATTCGATGAATTTCATCGAGTCTCATCGGCTTTCATACGGCTTTCATACGACTCTCATACGAAGCTGATACCGAACTGATATTTTTCAGGACAAGACAACAACAGCTTTTGTGTAGGTGATGTTAAGTGGAGTCTTTATTAATTTATTTCCCATGATAATTTTTCTTCAATGCTTAAAATTTTAAAAATTTGAAATGCAAATTCTGAAAATCTCTTGATGAGTATTTCGAACTTACTTTTATCCAATTGAACTAATAATAATTTATCAGACACATTTTCGGAATTAAATAAGTAATTGAAAATCTCATAATGATGATTAGATTTATAGATAAGGTTTGAATCAATATATGATTCATTATGTGTAACGGAATGTCTCACATGAGCTAAAATTGTCCATAATTCTTTGTATCTCATATTTAGGTTATTCTTTGATGAAAAATCCACAAAAGGTTTACCTCCTGCTTTTTTGAGAACCTGAAAAAGATTGTCTCCATTAGGCATTTTCTCACGCTTAAGTGATGCCTTTTGATTTTTTGGAAGTTTCTTAATGACGTATTCTCTGATTTCGTTATCTCTACTTAATCTGTCATAAAGACAATCTTTCAAAAATCTTTCAAATGATTCAAAGGATTGTGCATACAGAAGGCAAAGTTGTCTTGAAAATATTTTTTGAATTTCTATTTCGTAATTCTCCTTTTTCGTTTCTCTAAAAATTCCTGTATGAATTTGTTTTTCCCAACCATTATCAGTCGGACCAGTCCAATCACTTATGATAAGAGCTGAGGACAAATGTATTAAAGTCTTTTCTGAGGTGTAAACCTGAATGTCTTTCTCAAATATTTTGTTAATTCGTCCACTTATATGTCTGTAATAAAGAAGCTTCTCAAAAAATTGGTCAAGGTACTTTCTGTATGTGTTTGTCATTTTTTTGATTATGAACAAAAGTTGACAATATGCAATTAAAAGGATAGCGATAGAATTCCTATCAGGGCGCATAAAAAGTTTATATAGGTTACATTCCTATGCATACTGCTAAATTGAAAATCAGCAAATCAATACCGATATTAGCTATTACAAAACTTGTGCTTTGTATTATTTTATTTCTATTTTTTAAATTTCATTTTGGTAATTCTTGAAACAGGAATTACATCGGTTTTTTGATTTTTTCTGTCATAAAAAAACGCGAACTGCTTTGTTTTGCCAATGTAATAATAATCCATCGTTGATATAATGCTTTGTTTACTATCAAGTTCAAATTCAGATCCTTTATAATAGTTTTTACGCTTAACTTTAAAAGATTCATTCAAGCCAGACACTGATGAAAATATGAACAAGTTTATCGAAGAAATTAAAAAGGCAATAGATATTTTATTCACAGGTAAATTTCCATTCAATATAAAATACTTAGATTCAAAATAGGCTAATGGGTTTATATATATTGCAACAATTAATAATCCCATCCACAAATAAACTTCATAGAAATTTTTAGAATCTCTTTTCCATGAAATAATTATCATAACCAAAGTTAGCAACACAAATAAGGCTAGTTTATTCCATTTAAAAAATCCAACTATTTCTAATCTTTTTAATAAAGAAATATCCGTAGGAAAAGCTGATAACGTTAGCATTTAAATTCATTTATATAGTTATTCAATACACTTTTACATAAAAAATAATTTCTCTTTATTTTTTAAATTTATATCCTTAAATGTAAAAACTGTATATTATCTTTATAAAATAATTCTTCAAATGATATTTTTTGAATATTTTATTAGAATTTGTTTTATAAATATTCACTAAAGATTTCGAATTCTGATTTGACTTTTTTATCTTTTTAGAATATAAAAATCTAATTCATAGAACTTATTGGATAAAATCAGATTCTCTATAGATTATTTTCTCCTTTCAAATATTCTAAAAGTGATTATTATATGAATCAGATTATCTCAATTTCATTAATAATTAGATTTATTAAAATAATCATATAACGAATAAGGTATCTTTAGCCAAATTCACAGTTTCATTCTCTTTTGGGAAAATTTTTTCTGTAATTCATTAAAAAAAATTGTTACTAAATTTCCTGCGATGAAACTAAAGGTGTAATTAGTTTATTCAGAGATTTTGCTTTTTTCATAGAGTCAGTATATTTGTGCTAACGTATAGTATATAAATCGTAGCTACATAATTGGAGCAATGATTTATACATTTTAGGCAGTTTTGATCAATATTAAGGTTAAGTCAAATTTTGTCGCTTTATATCCTTGTGAATCAATTGATAAAAATGCTTCCATATTCTTATCATCAAGTGACACCAATCTTCCCAGTCTATAATTCCCGGGAGCTTCTTGATGCATGGGAACTACTACATGTAAACCACTTTGAGTTTTGCCATTTAGACACATGCTAATTCAGCTATTTAAATTGTTGATGTATCTGTTGACCAGTTCATTCTGTAAATATTGACAGTGGAAATACACCTTTAACCTCTTAATCTTAACTAACCCTTGGTAATCAGTTAGGATACTTGGGGCGTGTTGTGATTCAATCAAAGTCTACTAACAATGGAATCATTTTTATGGTTGCAGCCAGGGGAAGGTCTAACAGATGGATATCATTAAATCACTTATAGATAGTGTTTGACCGTTATCAAAATGGAGAATTTTATCGAAAGGGTTAGGGAGTGTGTTATCTCTTAGAGGATTCATCCTTACCAGATGATTGTATTCGATTGTAAACTGATAGTTGATGTATCTAACTCGTTTTAATTGGTTGAAAAGAAATTAATTGGAATAGGCCAACCATCTTCTTCAGTTGTTTAATAGTTAGTAGTCGAACACTCAGACAATTCTTCCGCTCTTTCTTCTATGAATCTGGAAACGATCTCAGAAATGCACAGCAAATGCTGAGCACCAACTTATTCTTTTTCTAGACAATCCATTAAATGTGTTTATATCGGTTTGCTTACTCTCTTCTGAATTTCTGCTATTGAAATTGTTTTTCTTGGCTCTTCACATGAGTTATTACAACATCACACTGTCTAGTCTGCCAATTTTGCTTTTAAGTACGGGTAAATCAACATCATGCTCAACTTTGACTTCTTTGCCAATGTGTTGCTCAATTAATGCAATCACCTTTTCGTTTATTTTACAGTCTGTATTATCTGCCATTTGACGTTTTCAAAATTATGCCCAACGTACTATATACTTACTAAATTAGTTATTTATATGTTCAAATCCTGTGATATAGTTACCTTTTTTGTCGCCAATATAAATTCCTTCTAACATATTGTACAGACTTTTTCAGAAAGGCTAATTTTGACTGAAGTAGTATACTATATGAATCATCTATACAACCACCCGACGTCATTACACAAACCCAGTGAAAAACCTCAAGTGACAAAATTGTGACCAAAAAAATTGATACAGCCTTCAGTTTGAATTAACATGTAAAAAAAAGGATTCTTTAATATAGTATTTACCTCTGCATTTATAAATTTTGTGATAATATTCAATCCCAACTACTGTATTTTCCATACAGCAACTTTACAGTAAGTAGGATTTGAAGAGAATACTTTTTGTATAGCCTTAAAATTTTTAAACGTTGCAACTCTTTTAAGTTCGGGATATCTTTTTTCCAAATCCAAAATTCTTTCATCTTTAATATCTTCACTATCAAAACTATCCACTAATGCAATAAAATACTTTTCAATAACCTTATCATGATAATTTTTTAATTTAATAAGTTTTTCAATATCTCTACTATATGAATCTATAGTAGCTCTTATTTTAAATTCAAATGCATAAAATTTATTTTGAGTAAAAATGCATAAGTCAGTTGGCCCGCCATTACCCAAGTTAATTTCCCTGACCCAATTTGTTTCTTCATTAAAAATTTCAAATTCATTTATTTTTATTTTCTTTCCAAGAAGAAATGCAATATAAAGCTCAGGAGCATAAAAAATTCCCTCTCCCGTTAGCTTCTCGATTTCAGAACTCTCATTCTCCAAAATATCATAAATACATTTATATAATTTTTCTTCATTCATATGTTTAGAATCTTTTTATTAAGGAAAATACTCGTTAAATCAAGTTGTATTGACTTTAGTTCTATAAAAAATATCAAAACTATTATCCAATGAATATATGCTAAATATCAGTGGTTTTCGGGTTTTGGTCAATCCATTTACAATTACCCATTCTATGAATACCGCCATAATAACATCCATCTTCTTTAGTCGCAAAAAGCATGTTACTGTTATCTTCATTCAGGGTATGTTGGAAATCCAATGTTACCATAATTTCTTCGTTTGTTAATGTTTTAACACCATTCCTGGAAATTTTTGAAGCATTTTTAACAACATCACCCAACCATACAATTTCATTTAATAAACCACTGTTATCACCTGCTTTGATCATAAATTCTCTCCCGAAGTCTAAGCCAATCCCAATATCAATCGGGTCAATACTTTTCTTCTCGAGCTTAGAATTAATTATTTCTGCAACGGTTGAAATATCATATGCTAACCTAAAAATTGCATCGCCGTCATCCACATCAAAAATTCCGCAAACGCCATCACTATAGATGTTAATTTCCTTGCAGTTTTTTTCACTATTGATAAGAGAAACTGTTTCAGAACAAAAAGCCCTGTATATTTTGGCTAATGTTGAACAATCATATTTTTTAGTGAGTTCAGATAAATTCCGAATACAAACAAAAATTACATAACAACAAACATATGTGCCATTCGTTAAACTTAAATCTTCTCTTTTTGGTATAGTTCTCAATCCATCATAAGGGATCTCAGGGGCATCCAGGATTTTATCTATCCTCTCCCTGTTTTTCTCAAAGTCATAGGCCAAATAATTACTCACCATAAAATTGAAGTTTTTTTATTTATATTAATCACAATCTTAAAAGTAATAAAAGAAATCAGGGTATACTTGATCCTATTGTAAATATTATTATACTAATTGTGGAAATAATCTGTGACCAAGCGGTGACCAAAATACAGTGGTAATCTGCTGTATTTTGCAAACAAAAAAAGAAACCACTGTAAGTAATTTCTTTTTAAAATTTGATACCCGGTCAGAATGCCATGCAGGTCGTGCTGGTGGGCTGAGGGCTTTATCATAAAAGAATGAAAATATTGCAGGCTGCAATCAGGGCACTAAAATCCCATTTTCCAGAATTAAATCATATTTATATCCGGCACCAAAATCTTTATTTAAAGAAACCTGTGCTTTCATAGTTACAACAGAACCTTCAGGCACGAACACATCTGATGTAATTACCAGGTCGTAATCATCCTTGCTGCCGTCTTTTAAATGGATCCAGTTTCTATCCATTATGCCTGCATTTATTTTGACGCATTTGCCACTTACCTGTACAGTAGTACCTTCATATTTTTTATAATTTTTTATCAACTCTGCTATCTTAACAGAACCCTTTCGGTTTATGTTATTTTGTTCCTCGTTAGAAGTTGGTTTATGATTTGATTGATCAGGATTAGCGACAGGATCAACCGTATTGTTTTTATTTACCATGGTTTTTTCATTTCCATGATCTGCCTTGACCAAATTGGTCACCAAATAAATCTTGTCAAATGTTTTATTGTGTTCTTTGCTTTCAAAATTAGTTTTGAGCAAGAACTTTCTGTAATAATATGTTTCACCAATATTTATTTCTTGTTTTATTACGGCTATCCAAAACTGCTCGCCCTCTTCTTCAACCTGGATGTATACATACTTTTTTGTAGGAAGCACTTCTTTAGCGATTACTGTATGTAACTCTTCCGCCATGGAGTTTGTATTTGCGTTTTGGTTTGACAGAGAGTCTCCGTAAAACAATTTATTAATATTTCCATAGCTGTTATCCTCCGAATTCAGAGGGGTGTACTTCGATTCATTACAGGAACAGGCGAGAGCTATGAATGTGCTTAAGACAATGGCTCGTTTAAAATTAATGTTCATAATCATTATTTTTTCCTTTTATTATTAAATCGTTTTACAATTCTGGTGTTTATTCTAAAATAATCTTCCTGACTGCTGCTTGAATATTCGGCAAATACGCCAAAAAGTAACTCTCTATTGATATTATATGAAAAATTTGTGCCGAAATAACTTTGCCTGAGGGCTGGTATTAAGCTATTAAAATAGTCATAATCCGCGAGTCTGTAATAGAAATCAGCATCCAGTTTATTTTTCACTAATGTTCTGGAATGTCTTATGGACAGGATGTTACTCTTCATGTAATTCGAAGTGTTCATATTATAATTAAAGGATAAGGCTCCCCCCACGAGAGGAATTTTAGACATACTGATATAACCGTACAGGTTATCAGATTTATTTTGATCGTCACTCTGAAACCTTTTGCTGTAACTAAATCCAGTTTGCAAATTTTTTATTGGCCTGACATTAATATACATTCTCAAACCTTGTCTGGCCAAATCTTCATCCAGCAGTTTTTCGATTTCTGTTTGGAAAGTTTCATAATAAAGGATTCTCTTTCTGGAATCATAAGATACTGACAGATCGAGATTTCTATTAAATCTATACCTTGCCGATGCATATAAATTAGTAAGCCTTAGAGGAATTTCCGTAGAGTCATTAAATTTATTGTTCAGATCGAGCTCTAAAGATGTGAACAAGTTTAATTTGGACATAATGGTACTTGAATGCTGGAAATAAACAAATCTTCTGTCAGTTTCACCCTTGTTTAGCTGTTCTAAAAATCCCAGGGTTGTTTCAGCGTAAAAATTTTCGTTTCGTGAGGCCCTTCCCACATACGCACCATATTCAAATAAGTCTGAATTGAAAGAATAATCATACATATCAGGACGGAATCCGGAAATAGCACCCAAATAATTTTTACCAAAAGCCTTCTCTATTTGTAAACCATCAATCGCACCAACCGATGATATTTTGGGATTGATCTTTCTACCAAGAACTATGGAAAAGGAAGGGTCAAAATCATACCTTAAATTTAAATCATATACATTAAAAAACTTTGTTTCTATGGATGAATCCATGTCTTCTGAAATAAAGTTCTGTCTGTAGTTTAGATAAGATTCAAAAGAAAACCCGGTATTTTTAATATGAGTTGCATTTAAGGAAATTGTTGACATAATACTGTGAATATCTCCCCTTAATTCGGAGAGTGCACTGCTGCTTGCAACCGAAAATCTGCCATTGATTAGGGAATGGTCCATTGTAGTTTTGTCTTCTGTATCACTGGTATCTGTTTCGGTGATCACAGGCTCTTCTTTAACGCTTACATTAGCCTTAACGGGCTTATTTGCCAAATTCAAAAAGTAAACTGCATCACCCTTATTAACTATACAATCATTAAGGGTGGAACACACCAATGATTTTGAAGATTTACTTGTCACTAATAAACAAGGATTAATTTGATTCATGAATTTTAAGGTGTCACCAACGGAAATATGCTCAGTACTTTCAAATTTGACATAAATGTTATTGGAAGTAATAAAAGAAACTCTACCCATCACCAATTGATCTTTATTTTGACAAAAAATACTTGTACCTGTCAAAAAAAAAATAATATGTGAAGGCATCTCTTTTGCATATTTTTTAGTCGTTACCATCCGGGTGACACTGTAAGCAAGCCGTGCTTTCATAAACGTAGTTATTTACCTCATCATGGTCATTATTTGTTTCAGATTGTTTATGGCAAGATACACATGTAAATACAGCATAATTCGATGGGCTCGGATGACATTGAATGCAATTATTCCATTCATCTTTATGTTTTCCACTGTAAATTGGAAAATATTTCGCGTCATGGTCAAAGGTTGCCGGTGTCCATCCCGGATTCGTTGTATGACAGGCAACACAGTCTGTTGGAAAATGGGCAGAAATATGGTTTGGGTTTGTAGCCCGATTGTAATCATTCTGATGACAAGTCACACAATCAGCAGAAGTATCAGCATAATTACCGGTCTTATGACACGCTTTACAATCCTTGATGTCGTGACCCAGGCTTAGTGGGAAGAAGTCATGATTTATTGTGGCCGGTGTCCATCCCGGATTTGTTGAATGACAGGAAGCGCAGTCGGTCGAATATCCGGCACTTGTATGATTTGGGTTATTGGTATTTGCATAATCATTTTGATGACAGCTTACACATTCAGGTGAGGTATCAGCATAATTATCCGTTTTATGACATGCTTTACAATCCTGAATATTGTGGCCCAGGCTTAAAGGGAAAAAATCATGATTTATGGTGGCAGGAGTCCATCCCGGATTTGTAGTATGGCAGGAAGCGCAGTCGGTCGAATATCCGGCACTTGTATGATTTGGGTTATCGGTATTTGCATAATCATTTTGATGACAGCTTGCACATTCAGGTGAAGTATCAGCATAATTATCCGTTTTATGACATGCTTTACAATCCTGAATATTGTGTCCCAGGCTTAAAGGAAAAAAATCATGATTTATGGTGGCAGGAGTCCATCCCGGATTTGTTGAATGACATGAAGCACAGTCAGTAGAATAGCCGGCGCTTGAATGATTCGGATTTTTTGTGTTTGAATAATCATTTTGATGACAGCTTATACATTCAGGAGATGCATCAGCATAATTACCGGTAGTATGACATTGGGTACAATCCTGAATATCATGCCCCATAGTTAACGCGAAAAAATCGTGTTTAATAATATCCGTTTCCCAGCCAAATCCAAGCGGACTATGGCATTCGATGCAATTCGTTGAAAATCCGGATTGAGCGTGGTTCGGACTTTTGGTGCCGGCGTAATCCTCTTTATGGCAATTTATACATTCATTACCAAGGGGTTCAAATATTAACAGGTTTTCTGACAAATGACATTCTACGCAACTCCTGTTGGCATGCACACCGATCAACGGGAAGCCATTTTTCTCATGCAATTCAGGAATCTCATCAATTAACCAGGTTTCTGAGTCATGACATCTCAGGCAATCGGTACCAACTGACATACTGTGAATATCACTATGACAGGATATGCATTGAGATGGGGCCTCGTTAAAGACCAAAGTTTTATGACATGACTTGCAATCGGTTTGCGAATGTGTTCCCTCAAGTTTAAAATCAGTTATGTTATGATCAAAACGAATTGTTTTGTAATTAATAGCCCATCCATCGGGCTTATGACATTGGGCACAATCAATCTTTAGCTCAGCTCCATGGGGTGACTGAGCGAATACTGAAACGAGTCCAATAAAAAATAATATTACTGATGGCAATCTACACATTCAAATTTTCTCAATTTATACAATGTCTTTGGTTTGCCATTTACAAGAGTGCTTGTATGGCATTTATTGCATGCTATTTCTGCATGACGACCTTCAAGGGGAAAGGCTGTTTTACTATGGTCGAATTTTTTAGGATACCAGCTATCCGGTATGTGGCACCGTTTACAATCTGTTTCTCCACCAATTGCAAATGTGTCGTCGTGAATATTATCGTGACAAGAAGCACATTTGTTGGGCAAATTAGCAAATGTTTGACTAATAATCGCCTTTTTTTCCGACAATTTCATATGGCAGGATTTGCATGCTACTCCGGCATGCTTTCCTTCAAGGGGCCATTTGGTGTTGTTGTGATTAAAATTGATATCAGACCATCTATCATTAACGTGACAATTCTTACAATTATTGTCCGGATAAAATGTTTGGTTTATAAATCCTTTATGTAAATCCTGATGACAATCTATACATTTGGTACCCAGTTTTCTGAAAGTCCATCTATTGTCCTTTTCACTCACATGGCACGCATTACAGGGTGTGGCAGTATGTGCTCCTTCAAGGGGAAATTTTGTTTTCTGATGTTGGTCTAAAGTATACATACTATAACTAAAACCCTTGTCCAGGGAATGGCATTCCCTGCAATCCGGAGAAACCTCATTTTTTTTGAACTCACCCCGGTGATAATCCTGATGGCAATTGTTACAGGCAGTAAAATTGATCGGTGTTGAGTAGCGTTTCGTATGGCATTGCTTGCAATCAACTTCCAGGTGCTTTCCCTTTAAAGGATAATCCGTCTTGTTATGATCAAAAAAATCCATCGTTTTTAAAGAAATAAAACTCTTTTCGGTATGACACTCTGCACATTTATTCCCAAACTTATTCTCGTGAACATCCTTATGGCATGCGATACAATTGGTCTCCTCAGTTGGTTTTTTATCTTGAAAAACAGTTAATGGATTCGAAGACTTTGCATGGCAGCTAAAGCAATCGATATTTTTATGGCTGCCTTTTAATAAAAAACCTGTTGTACTGTGATCAAATTTGCCATTTCCTGCAAAGGTCAAGAATGATGTTTCTGTGTGGCATGACATGCATTTCCCTTGAATCCGGCTTTCATGTGGATCGGGATGACAACTTTTGCAATCATCGAAGGGTATGCCATTAAATTTTTGAAATTCTTTTCCGCTTTTTATTTCTGTTTTATGACATTCCTTACAATCAACCGTAATATGTTTGCCAATAAGTTTATATTCCGTAAGGTTATGGTCAAATTTTGATGCTGGTTTAAATGCTTCCATGTCATGGCACTTTTTACAATCATTTGTCGTAAGGGTGTTCTGATGGTAGTCGCTATGGCAGGATAAGCATTTTTTATCTAATCCAAGAAAAGTGTTTTTTTTCTTTTTTAAATCAATACTTTTTATGTTATCCGGTTTATGGCATTTTCTGCAGTCTACAACTTCGTGCTTGCCTTCTAAATTATAACCGGTTAAATTGTGATCAAAGCTTTTCTCATCAAATCTGATCATATTAAATTTTGTTCCATGATGATCGCTATGGCATTCAAAGCAGTTTTTACTTGTTATTTTTGGATTGGCATGGTACCCTTTTTTTTGAGTTATCAGTGTTTTCATTTCCTTGTGGCAATTCAGACACTTTGCATTAGATACTTTGTTTCCTAATTCATGACATAAAGTACACTTACTCATACCTTCTAATTCTGCATGAGCCTGTGACAGATCACCTGGCGATATCTGAGCATAACCAAAGGTTATATTCAATAGATAAAACAGGATTATATGTATTTGACTTTTATACAAATTATCTGTGTTTTTTAACAATTTGCCCAAACCTTTTGGTAATTTGTACACCGGCTTTTTGTAGAAATGCTGTTGGCAATTCACCTCCTGCAAAAATATAGATCAGGTCATTGGCTATTTTTTTAAACTGGTCATTTTCATTTATTTTAACCAGGACATGATCTTCCTTAATTGATTGAAGGTTTGAATTGAATAGTACTTCAACCGAACCATCTGTTATTGCTTCAGTAATTTTTTCTTTATTTTTTGGTTTGAGCCTTGAAAATTTATCACTTCTGTATGAGAGAATTACTTCATTCTGATCTTTTAACAACAGGGCTGTTTCAACTGCAGAATCTCCACCACCCACAACCATAATTTTTTTATTACTAATCCGTTCAGGCTCTAATAACCGATAGGCAACCTTAATGGAATTTTCACCTGGAATATTTAGTTTCCTCGGACTACCTCTTCTGCCTATACTCAGCAGAACTGCATTACAACTGTATTCTTCACCGGTCTTGGTAATAATTTTAAAGGTGTCATTTTTTGCGGCGATAATATCTTCCACCTTTGTATTTTCAATGATTTTAATATCGTGCTCGTCAATTACTTTATTCCACAAGCAAAGCAGTTCTTCCTTTGATGTTTCATATAGTTTTACTTTACCATACAAAGGCAAATCCATTGGGGATGTCATTACAATCTTTTCCCTCGGAAAGGTATAAACGGTTCCTCCCAACGAATCCTGTTCTAAAACCACAGCCGACAAACGATTTTTTTTAGCCGCCAAAGCCGCCGATATACCAGCCGGACCTGCGCCGATTATAATGATATCGAGGACATTCTCTTTAGAGGGTTTTTTGTTTTTTACAATATTTTCGATCGCTTGCTGGCCTTGTTCTACACTATTTTTGATCAAGCCCATACCGCCCAGTTCACCGGCAATATAAATACCTTTCACATTTGTCTCAAAATTTTGGTTCACATGGGGTAAATCAATCCCCCTGGTTTCTGTACCTATTCGGAGAGAAATTGCTTCAACAGGACAACTGTGAAAACAAGCCCCATGACCAACACAATTAGAGGTATTGATAACAGTTGCTTTGCCATCAACGATTCCCAAAATATCTTTTTCCGGACAATCTGCAACACAGGCTGCACTGCCTATACAGGTATTCAGGTCAATATAGGGATGCAGGGAAACAGGTTCAAATAATCCTTCATCTTTTGCTATGGCAACTTTTTGTTCAGTTTTCAGAGAAGTTTTCCTTTTCATCCGAAGGTGATAATAAATGGTAATCGCCAGGATTATAAACACAATGCCGTAAACCAATATTTTCTCTAGCAGAACCTCCATCAAAATATCCATTTATAACCAAAGGTCAATGTAATTCCGATATGAATTATCACGATAATAAGCATAATCAACGCAAAAGGCATATGGGCAACATGCCAGTATTTAAAAAGCCTCTGCATGGTCTCTAACCGGGCTATTCTTCCGGATAACTTTTTTTCATTTTTAACCATTTTAATAATGCTTGTTATTTCTTTTTGAGGCAAGTGACTATTCCCTAGCGATTTTTTTAATTGCCTGGTTGTTATTTTACTGCCTGACTGGTTTTGTTCATCCGTGAAGTATATAAAAGGTTGGATGAGTTGAGGTTCAAGATTGAATTTTTCACTCAATACACGGGTTAAATCAGTTTTCATATTCTTTACTTCATTCAGGCTCAATTCCCGCCCTTCAATTGTGCGGGGAATCTGAATGTATATAAACCTTCCGATGACACCGCTTAAAACAACAGCTACCATACTCCAAAAGGCGATTGATACAATTCCGCCAAATTTAAAGGCAGTATGAAAAAGTACCAGGATAGGTCCAAGTGTACATAAGAAAATATGAAATTCCAGCAAGTATTTTAACCGAATATATTTCGATAAAAAATTATAGCGTTTTCTGGCAATATAAATTGAGACACCAAAAACAATCATGAGGGTGCCAATGACCCCCAGGCCCTGGCCATAAATTCCGCTAGGTTTGAACCAATGGTGATTCGGGTGGTAAAATCTTTCTTCTAAAGGGGTGTTATAATAGGTATAACCATTATAAAATAAATAAATGGTCGTAATAATAACAATTACAACCATCATGGTCAAAAAAGAAGCGTGAATGATCTTTTTCAATTAAACATGATTTTCCGGAAATCAAAATATTAATAAATACTAACGTTCTAATTTTGAAAAAATTGTATAATAGAAATTTAATTGTGGCAGCCTTCCCTATCATTTTTACAATTAGCACTTTTTATCTCTCTGCTATGAGATTCCTCTCCCGCCCCGAGTGCTCGGGGCGGGATTCGGAATCAGAATGCCATGCAGGTCGTGCTGGTGGGCTGAGGGCTTTATCATAAAAGAATGGAAATATTCCAGGTGCGATCAGGGCACTAAAATCCCATTTTCCAGAATTAAATCATATTTATATCCGGCACCAAAATCTTTATTTAAAGAAACCTGTGCTTTCATAGTTACAACAGAACCTTCAGGCACGAACACATCTGATGTAATTACCAGGTCGTAATCATCCTTGCTGCCGTCTTTTAAATGGATCCAGTTTCTATCCATTATGCCTGCATTTATTTTGACGCATTTGCCACTTACCTGTACAGTCGTACCTTCATATTTTTTATAATTTTTGATCAACTCCGCTATCTTGATAGAACCCTTTCGGTTTATGTTATTTTGTTCCTCGTTAGAAGTTGGTTTATGATTTGATTGATCAGGATTAGCGACGGGATCAACCGTATTGTTTTTATTTACCATGTTTTTTTCATTTCCATGATCTGCCTTGACCAAATTGGTCACCAAATAAATCTTGTCAAATGTTTTATTGTGTTCTTTGCTTTCAAAATTAGTTTTGAGCAAGAACTTTCTGTAATAATATGTTTCACCAATATTTATTTCTTGTTTTATTACGGCTATCCAAAACTGTTCGCCCTCTTCTTCAACCTGGATGTATACATACTTTTTTGTAGGAAGCACTTCTTTAGCGATTACTGTATGTAACTCTTCCGCCATGGAGTTTGTATTTGCGTTTTGGTTTGACAGAGAGTCTCCGTAAAACAATTTATTAATATTTCCATAGCTGTTATCCTCCGAATTCAGAGGGGTGTACTTCGATTCATTACAGGAACAGGCGAGAGCTATGAATGTGCTTAAGACAATGGCTCGTTTAAAATTAATGTTCATAATCATTATTTTTTCCTTTTATTATTAAATCGTTTTACAATTCTGGTGTTTATTCTAAAATAATCTTCCTGACTGCTGCTTGAATATTCGGCAAATACGCCAAAAAGTAACTCTCTATTGATATTATATGAAAAATTTGTGCCGAAATAACTTTGCCTGAGGGCTGGTATTAAGCTATTAAAATAGTCATAATCCGCGAGTCTGTAATAGAAATCAGCATCCAGTTTATTTTTCACTAATGTTCTGGAATGTCTTATGGACAGGATGTTACTCTTCATGTAATTCGAAGTGTTCATATTATAATTAAAGGATAAGGCTCCCCCCACGAGAGGAATTTTGGACATACTGATATAACCGTACAGGTTATCAGATTTATTTTGATCGTCACTCTGAAACCTTTTGCTGTAACTAAATCCAGTTTGCAAATTTTTTATTGGCCTGACATTAATATACATTCTCAAACCTTGTCTGGCCAAATCTTCATCCAGCAGTTTTTCGATTTCTGTTTGGAAAGTTTCATAATAAAGGATTCTCTTTCTGGAATCATAAGATACTGACAGATCGAGATTTCTATTAAATCTATACCTTGCCGATGCATATAAATTAGTAAGCCTTAGAGGAATTTCCGTAGAGTCATTAAATTTATTGTTCAGATCGAGCTCTAAAGATGTGAACAAGTTTAATTTGGACATAATGGTACTTGAATGCTGGAAATAAACAAATCTTCTGTCAGTTTCACCCTTGTTTAGCTGTTCTAAAAATCCCAGGGTTGTTTCAGCGTAAAAATTTTCGTTTCGTGAGGCCCTTCCCACATACGCACCATATTCAAATAAGTCTGAATTGAAAGAATAATCATACATATCAGGACGGAATCCGGAAATAGCACCCAAATAATTTTTACCAAAAGCCTTCTCTATTTGTAAACCATCAATCGCACCAACCGATGATATTTTGGGATTGATCTTTCTACCAAGAACTATGGATAAGGAAGGGTCAAAATCATACCTTAAATTTAAATCATATACATTAAAAAACGTAGTTTCTACGGATGAATCCATGTCTTCTGAAATAAAGTTCTGTCTGTAGTTTAGATAGGATTCAAAAGAAAACCCGGTATTTTTAATATGAGTTGCATTTAAGGAAATTGTTGACATAATACTGTGAATATCTCCCCTTAATTCGGAGAGTGCACTGCTGCTTGCAACCGAAAATCTGCCATTGATTAGGGAATGGTCCATTGTAGTTTTGTCTTCTGTATCACTGGTATCTGTTTCGGTGATCACAGGCTCTTCTTTAACGCTTACATTAGCCTTAACGGGCTTATTTGCCAAATTCAAAAAGTAAACTGCATCACCCTTATTAACTATACAATCATTAAGGGTGGAACACACCAATGATTTTGAAGATTTACTTGTCACTAATAAACAAGGATTAATTTGATTCATGAATTTTAAGGTGTCACCAACGGAAATATGCTCAGTACTTTCAAATTTGACATAAATGTTATTGGAAGTAATAAAAGAAACTCTACCCATCACCAATTGATCTTTATTTTGACAAAAAATACTTGTACCTGTCAAAAAAAAAAATAATATGTGAAGGCATCTGTTTTGCATATTTTTTAGTCGTTACCATCCGGGTGACACTGTAAGCAAGCCGTGCTTTCATAAACGTAGTTATTTACCTCATCATGGTCATTATTTGTTTCAGATTGTTTATGGCAAGATACACATGTAAATACAGCATAATTTGATGGGCTCGGATGACATTGAATGCAATTATTCCATTCATCTTTATGTTTTCCACTGTAAATTGGAAAATATTTCGCGTCATGGTCAAAGGTTGCCGGTGTCCATCCCGGATTTGTTGTATGACAGGCAACACAGTCTGTTGGAAAATGGGCAGAAATATGGTTTGGGTTTGTAGCCCGATTGTAATCATTCTGATGACAAGTCACACAATCAGCAGAAGTATCAGCATAATTACCGGTCTTATGACACGCTTTACAATCCTTGATGTCGTGACCCAGGCTTAGTGGGAAGAAGTCATGATTTATTGTGGCCGGTGTCCATCCCGGATTTGTTGAATGACAGGAAGCGCAGTCGGTCGAATATCCGGCACTTGTATGATTTGGGTTATTGGTATTTGCATAATCATTTTGATGACAGCTAACGCACTCGGGAGAAGTATCAGCATAATTACCGGTCTTATGGCACGCTTTACAATCCTTGATGTCATGACCCAGGCTTAGCGGGAAAAAGTCGTGATTTATTGTGGCCGGTGTCCATCCCGGATTTGTAGTATGGCAGGAAGCGCAGTCGGTCGAATATCCGGCACTTGTATGATTTGGGTTATCGGTATTTGCATAATCATTTTGATGACAGCTTGCACATTCAGGTGAAGTATCAGCATAATTATCCGTTTTATGACATGCTTTACAATCCTGAATATTGTGTCCCAGGCTTAAAGGAAAAAAATCATGATTTATGGTGGCAGGAGTCCATCCCGGATTTGTTGAATGACATGAAGCACAGTCAGTAGAATAGCCGGCGCTTGAATGATTCGGATTTTTTGTGTTTGAATAATCATTTTGATGACAGCTTATACATTCAGGAGATGCATCAGCATAATTACCGGTAGTATGACATTGGGTACAATCCTGAATATCGTGCCCCATAGTTAACGCGAAAAAATCGTGTTTAATAATATCCGTTTCCCAGCCAAATCCAAGCGGACTATGGCATTCGATGCAATTCGTTGAAAATCCGGATTGAGCGTGGTTCGGACTTTTGGTGCCGGCGTAATCCTCTTTATGGCAATTTATACATTCA
The DNA here is from genome assembly GCA_963816075.1 of uncultured Flavobacteriaceae bacterium. GTDB lineage: Bacteria > Bacteroidota > Bacteroidia > Flavobacteriales > Flavobacteriaceae > Namhaeicola. The sequence continues at coordinate 118,884 of CAWFJI010000013.1, forward strand.
TTACCAAGGGGTTCAAATATTAACAGGTTTTCTGACAAATGACATTCTACGCAACTCCTGTTGGCATGCACACCGATCAACGGGAAGCCATTTTTCTCATGCAATTCAGGAATCTCATCAATTAACCAGGTGTCGGAGTCATGACATCTCAGGCAATCGGTACCAACTGACATACTGTGAATATCACTATGACAGGATATGCATTGGGATGGGGCCTCGTTAAAGACCAAAGTCTTATGACATGACTTGCAATCGGTTTGCGAATGTGTTCCCTCAAGTTTAAAATCAGTTATGTTATGATCAAAACGAATTGTTTTGTAATTAATAGCCCATCCATCGGGCTTATGACATTGGGCACAATCAATCTTTAGCTCAGCTCCATGGGGTGACTGAGCGAATACTGAAACGAGTCCAATAAAAAATAATATTACTGATGGCAATCTACACATTCAAATTTTCTCAATTTATACAATGTCTTTGGTTTGCCATTTACAAGAGTGCTTGTATGGCATTTATTGCATGCTATTTCTGCATGACGACCTTCAAGGGGAAAGGCTGTTTTACTATGGTCGAATTTTTTAGGATACCAGCTATCCGGTATGTGGCACCGTTTACAATCTGTTTCTCCACCAATTGCAAATGTGTCGTCGTGAATATTATCGTGACAAGAAGCACATTTGTTGGGCAAATTAGCAAATGTTTGACTAATAATCGCCTTTTTTTCCGACAATTTCATATGGCAGGATTTGCATGCTACTCCGGCATGCTTTCCTTCAAGGGGCCATTTGGTGTTGTTGTGATTAAAATTGATATCAGACCATCTATCATTAACGTGACAATTCTTACAATTATTGTCCGGATAAAATGTTTGGTTTATAAATCCTTTATGTAAATCCTGATGACAATCTATACATTTGGTACCCAGTTTTCTGAAAGTCCATCTATTGTCCTTTTCACTCACGTGGCACGCATTACAGGGTGTGGCAGTATGTGCTCCTTCAAGGGGAAATTTTGTTTTCTGATGTTGGTCTAAAGTATACATACTATAACTAAAACCCTTGTCCAGGGAATGGCATTCCCTGCAATCCGGAGAAACCTCATTTTTTTTGAACTCACCCCGGTGATAATCCTGATGGCAATTGTTACAGGCAGTAAAATTGATCGGTGTTGAGTAGCGTTTCGTATGGCATTGCTTGCAATCAACTTCCAGGTGCTTTCCCTTTAAAGGATAATCCGTCTTGTTATGATCAAAAAAATCCATCGTTTTTAAAGAAATAAAACTCTTTTCGGTATGACACTCTGCACATTTATTCCCAAACTTATTCTCGTGAACATCCTTATGACATGCGGTACAATTGGTCTCCTCAGTTGGTTTTTTATCTTGAAAAACAGTTAATGGATTCGAAGACTTTGCATGGCAGCTAAAGCAATCGATATTTTTATGGCTGCCTTTTAATAAAAAACCTGTTGTACTGTGATCAAATTTGCCATTTCCTGCAAAGGTCAAGAATGATGTTTCTGTGTGGCATGACATGCATTTCCCTTGAATCCGGCTTTCATGTGGATCGGGATGACAACTTTTGCAATCATCGAAGGGTATGCCATTAAATTTTTGAAATTCTTTTCCGCTTTTTATTTCTGTTTTATGACATTCCTTACAATCAACCGTAATATGTTTGCCAATAAGTTTATATTCCGTAAGGTTATGGTCAAATTTTGATGCTGGTTTAAATGCTTCCATGTCATGGCACTTTTTACAATCATTTGTCGTAAGGGTGTTCTGATGGTAGTCGCTATGGCAGGATAAGCATTTTTTATCTAATCCAAGAAAAGTGTTTTTTTTCTTTTTTAAATCAATACTTTTTATGTTATCCGGTTTATGGCATTTTCTGCAGTCTACAACTTCGTGCTTGCCTTCTAAATTATAACCGGTTAAATTGTGATCAAAGCTTTTCTCATCAAATCTGATCATATTAAATTTTGTTCCATGATGATCGCTATGGCATTCAAAGCAGTTTTTACTTGTTATTTTTGGATTGGCATGGTACCCTTTTTTTTGAGTTATCAGTGTTTTCATTTCCTTGTGGCAATTCAGACACTTTGCATTAGATACTTTGTTTCCTAATTCATGACATAAAGTACACTTACTCATACCTTCTAATTCTGCATGAGCCTGTGACAGATCACCTGGCGATATCTGAGCATAACCAAAGGTTATATTCAATAGATAAAACAGGATTATATGTATTTGACTTTTATACAAATTATCTGTGTTTTTTAACAATTTGCCCAAACCTTTTGGTAATTTGTACACCGGCTTTTTGTAGAAATGCTGTTGGCAATTCACCTCCTGCAAAAATATAGATCAGGTCATTGGCTATTTTTTTAAACTGGTCATTTTCATTTATTTTAACCAGGACATGATCTTCCTTAATTGATTGAAGGTTTGAATTGAATAGTACTTCAACCGAACCATCTGTTATTGCTTCAGTAATTTTTTCTTTATTTTTTGGTTTGAGCCTTGAAAATTTATCACTTCTGTATGAGAGAATTACTTCATTCTGATCTTTTAACAACAGGGCTGTTTCAACTGCAGAATCTCCACCACCCACAACCATAATTTTTTTATTACTAATCCGTTCAGGCTCTAATAACCGATAGGCAACCTTAATGGAATTTTCACCTGGAATATTTAGTTTCCTCGGACTACCTCTTCTGCCTATACTCAGCAGAACTGCATTACAACTGTATTCTTCACCGGTCTTGGTAATAATTTTAAAGGTGTCATTTTTTGCGGCGATAATATCTTCCACCTTTGTATTTTCAATGATTTTAATATCGTGCTCGACAATTACTTTATTCCACAAGCAAAGCAGTTCTTCCTTTGAAGTTTCATATAGTTTTACTTTACCATACAAAGGCAAATCCATTGGGGAGGTCATTACAATCTTTTCCCTTGGAAAGGTATAAACGGTTCCTCCCAAAGAATCCTGTTCCAAAACCACTGCCGACAAATGATTTTTTTTAGCGGCCAATGCAGCCGATATACCAGCCGGACCTGCGCCGATTATAATGATATCGAGTACATTCTCTTTAGCTGGTTTTTTGTTTTTTACAATATTTTCAATGGCTTGCTGGCCTTGTTCTACACTATTTTTGATCAAGCCCATACCGCCCAGTTCACCGGCAATATAAATACCTTTCACGTTTGTCTCAAAATTTTGGTTCACATGGGGTAAATCAATACCCCTGGTTTCTGTTCCTATTCGGAGAGAAATTGCTTCAACAGGACAACTGTGAAAACAAGCCCCATGACCAACACAATTAGAGGTATTGATAACAGTTGCTTTGCCATCAACGATTCCCAAAATATCTTTTTCCGGACAATCTGCAACACAGGCTGCACTACCTATACAGGTATTCAGGTCAATATAGGGATGCAGGGAAACAGGTTCAAATAATCCTTCATCTTTTGCTATGGCAACTTTTTGTTCAGTTTTCAGAGAAGTTTTCCTTTTCATCCGAAGGTGATAATAAATGGTAATCGCCAGGATTATAAACACTATGCCGTAAACCAATATTTTCTCTAGCAGAACCTCCATCAAAATATCCATTTATAACCAAAGGTCAATGTAATTCCGATATGAATTATCACGATAATAAGCATAATCAACGCAAAAGGCATATGGGCAACATGCCAGTATTTAAAAAGCCTCTGCATGGTCTCTAACCGGGCTATTCTTCCGGATAACTTTTTTTCATTTTTAACCATTTTAATAATGCTTGTTATTTCTTTTTGAGGCAAGTGACTATTCCCTAGCGATTTTTTTAATTGCCTGGTTGTTATTTTACTGCCTGACTGGTTTTGTTCATCCGTGAAGTATATAAAAGGTTGGATGAGTTGAGGTTCAAGATTGAATTTTTCACTCAATACACGGGTTAAATCAGTTTTCATATTCTTTACTTCATTCAGGCTCAATTCCCGCCCTTCAATTGTGCGGGGAATCTGAATGTATATAAACCTTCCGATGACACCGCTTAAAACAACAGCTACCATACTCCAAAAGGCGATTGATACAATTCCGCCAAATTTAAAGGCAGTATGAAAAAGTACCAGGATAGGTCCAAGTGTACATAAGAAAATATGAAATTCCAGCAAGTATTTTAACCGAATATATTTCGATAAAAAATTATAGCGTTTTCTGGCAATATAAATTGAGACACCAAAAACAATCATGAGGGTGCCAATGACCCCCAGGCCCTGGCCATAAATTCCGCTAGGTTTGAACCAATGGTGATTCGGGTGGTAAAATCTTTCTTCTAAAGGGGTGTTATAATAGGTATAACCATTATAAAATAAATAAATGGTCGTAATAATAACAATTACAACCATCATGGTCAAAAAAGAAGCGTGAATGATCTTTTTCAATTAAACATGATTTTCCGGAAATCAAAATATTAATAAATACTAACGTTCTAATTTTGAAAAAATTGTATAATAGAAATTTAATTGTGGCAACCTTCCCTATCATTTTTACAATTAGCACTTTTTATCTCTCTGCTATGAGATTCCTCTCCCGCCCCGAGCACTCGGGGCGGGAGAGGAATGACATTACGCTGCGTGCTCTTGTATCAGTTTTGTGAAAATACACTTCGCTGTAAATAAAGATAAGGGTTAGTGACTGAAAAAATCAAATAAGAAGTAAATAGGCCAACAATGTTGTCATTCCGAACCGCGATCCTGCCCCGAGCAAATCGGGGTCAGGGCGTGGGAGGAATCTCATCCTGCCTTATAAAGTGATGGTCCAAAAAGTCGAGATTTTCATTAAAAGAACGAATTAATTCCAGTTTCTTCTCCCTTCTCCAACCTTTGATTTCCTTTTCCCTTGCAATTGCCTCCTGAACCCAGGCAAATTTTTCATAATAAACTAAGTACTCAAGGTTGTACCTTGATGCAAAAGTTTTAATCCTATTTATAATGTTTTCTTTGTATTGTTGCAGGCGCTGACTCAAATTATTGGTCATACCAATATAATAGGTCGAACGGTGTTTGTTGGTAATAATATAAATATAGTAGGTGTGATAACCTTCACCGTAGTCTAACATAAGGCAATCATTTAATCCTAATCATTGATTTTGCATACATCCGGTTCTATTCAATTTTTCTATCTTCCATGAGATTCCTCACCCCCGCGTCTACGCGGGGTTCGGAATGACAGTTTTATCGGTGATCTATTATCAGTGCCAGGTAAAGACTACGCGCCGCAAATGAGAATCAGTTACCGGCTGTGTTTATTTCTTTGTCTTTTTAAGATATGCTTGCCATTGTTATTTTTCACAAAGTTCTTTTAGTTTGTCGAGGGCTTTGGGATAAGTCTGGTTCATATAATCTAAAAAATCCTCGGTGGCGTCTAAGTCAACAGTAACAGTTGTTGTGCCCTGGTTTTCTTCAAAAGTATAGTTTTCAAATCCGTTTGCCCATTTTTCCACTTCCGGTCCTTCCGTTACTTCCTTGTCCCCTTTAACAAGACCGTAATGTTGAACTGAAACAAATCGGTTGGGTATGTTTTCAGCTATCCTGGAAACCATACCTCCCTTTTCTCCTTTCTCATCTACACCGACAAATAGCATTTTATTTCCTTTCTCCCAGCTTCCTTCCCAGGTAGATGTCGGGTTAAATACGGAAGTCCAGTGTTCATAAGTTGATTTGCTGTTCAGGCCTAGCATAAAATCATATACCCTGGCTGCAGGTGCTTTGATACTTATTTTGAATTGTAGCTTTTTCATAATATTATATTTGTTTTTAAATTATCCGTCAGGTCAATCGTGTTTCTTCCGGCATTTATTCCATTCTAAAAAGTTTATCAAACCCAGGCTGATCGAAATGATTCCCAAAATCAATAATGGACTCTGTCCTGCCGAAAAAACAATCCCTGTTAAAGAAATAATCAGGATAAACAGTCTGGGTAGCAGGATAACTTTGCTCGTTCTCCATACAGCCGCTGTACTAAAGCTGATAAAAAGCAGGTATCCAGTACCCAAGGCCCAGGCAACCGGCACGGGTAAAGGATCATGGGGATGATGCAGTATCTTTTCAAACCCTATGGCTATGCCTATAATCCCACAGATTATTAAAAAATGTATGAAACTGTAAGTATCCCGGCCGGTCTCTGCCTGATCGGAACCTGACTTCTTTGAGAAATTCTCTTCCAAAAACTCATTGATCCAAGCGAAGTAACTCCACCAAAGCAGACATGTAACAATCACTGCAAGTCCCCCGGCGAGTATGATATCTTTTGAAAGTTCCTGGCCTCCCACAGCAGTAGCGGCTACGATCAGGGACTCGCCCAGTGCAATGATAACTATTAAACTATGACGCTCGGCAAAATGTTTGGCATGCAGGTTCCATCCTTCAGATCTCCCGCCAACAAATCCGGCTAACAGATCCAATAAAATAGCGGCAGACCAAAAGATAATACGAAGCGATGGATTTACCAATGCCCCTGCCAGTACCGCAATTAATCCGGTAAGCGACAAAAGTGCAAATCCCATGACTGCTGAACGGTGTCCGTTGAAATTGGTGGAAACACGGATGTAAAGAGCCAGGCCAATTATTCGGATGACCACATAAGATGCCGCAAACCACATGACTCCTTCCGTGAATGCCAGGTCAGTGGCAGATGCCATGACGAAGGCAACACCAGTAGCAATCAATACCGTCAGTCTAACTTCTGCAATCTTTGTATTGGCAGCATTGAGCGCCCAGGTATACTGCGTCCATGCCCACCAGATCAGCCAGAATATCAGCAATGACTGAAGCACATTTTCAACAGTCAGGTTATTTGCTGTTAAAGAGGTAATCCTGGTAATGGCATATACAAAAACCAGATCGAAAAACAGCTCAACAAAATCAGCACCCTGATCAGCAGGTGAGACTAAATTTTTACTGCCAAAAACTATTTTCCTCATATTTTAACCTGCTTTTGAAAACGCATTTTAAAAATATAAAATAAAACCAAATACAATCTTTGTTTTTTTAAGGAATTGCCGACAAGGGTTGGCAGCGGAATGCAGGCAGGTTTCTTTAATTTACGTCTGGTTCATCTGTTTTTTTTCGGGTGCTTAAAAAGTATGTACCCAAATAAAATGGCAAAAATCAGGTAGAAAAAAGTCAAAGTATAGGTATAAGGGGACGCCGTATTGGCATTTACTGAGGCTTTTAAAAGAGCCAGTCCGGCAATGAAAAAGTGGGAAAAATTTCCAATGCTTAAAGGCCTTGCATAGATGCCACCCAATAAAACTGTTTTAGCCATCCAGTTCATAATCGCAAAACCGAAATACAAAGCTCCTGTAAGTTGTAAACTTAAGTTCAGCGTAGCATTGGGTACTTGTTCCAAAATTTTTAAAACTTCGTCCGGTACAAAGGTTAAAGTAATTCCGATCAGTCCCATAAAAACGGCACTGGCTGTCATCAGTAATTTTGTATTCATAATTCTAATCTCTTTATATTTCTGAATTCTCCGGAATCGTTTGTCCTTTTAAACACCTTAAGCAAGGTAAAATTACATTTACGTATTTAACAAATCCAGGGGCTTTAAAATCAATGTGCAAAGCCGTAAAAACTACTTTCTCTCAATAAGACCAGATTTTAACTCCTTGTGCAACGGATATCCTTGTTGACTTTAGTTATTTTAAAATCCGTTTATCAAACGGAAATGCTGTTACATCCCATATTTTAATTTTTTTAAAATCTGAATGGTATGGATTTATCAGAAAATTAAAATCTCCCTTAACCACAGCGGAAGGTACTTTTAAGACACAAGCTTCCCCAGAATCAATAAAATCATCTCCAATTTTTTGCGTATGATTACCAGGGGGATGATTATTCCAATTGTCCGGAAGATCTTTTGATGCTATTTCTTTGATTTTTATATTGTCCGGAATTTCTATTTCAATCATAACATAGTCACTTGGCATGGTTGCTAATGTCAGGTGAACCGCCACTTCAGCCATTGCTAAAGCTCTGCTTTCAGCAGTATAGATGATCTCTGTTCCTTTCGAATTCCATCTGTTACCCGATTTTGAAGCTCCTTTACCGTTGAATTCGTGAGCATATTTCTTTTTTGATAACCGAAAAACTTTCATCAGGCAAAAATTCCCTGGTCAATTCGGTTCAACTCTCCCATTACCATTTCTTTTCCGTAAGAGTCTTTTAAAAGTTCAGCAGGTTTTAAGCCGCCTAAAGCATAAGAAGGTGTGTTAATCCACAGATAAAACTGTTCTGTAGTATCAAATACCTCCCTGCCGAAATTTGTAACTTCTGCTAATTCAATTATTTTTTCCGTATGGATGGGTTTGAAGAAGAAATTTGCCTCATTTCGGTGTCTGAGCAAAGTTTTTTTAGATAAATTCAAATATGCAGCCCAATCATCTTCTGTAAAAGGCGTAACACTTTTAATTTTGCTAAATATCTTGTAAGGTAAACCTTCCCTGATTGTTCTGATTATCAACATTTTATTTTCAAAAAAATCTGAAAAAGTCAACGCTTCTGTTTTGATTTTGACGGGAGAAGTTTTATTGATTTTTTGAATATACACTCTAATAGCTTTATCAAGTGCTGTTGAATCGGCTGTATGTTTTTTTTGCTCCTCAGTAATCATAATTAAGACATTTGTTCTCAAATATAAGACATTTGTCCAAACTATAAAAAATATATGGAAATTATTTTAATTTTGACTTAGGGCCAATTTCAGTTTTGTAAACAATACCTTATTTATTTTACATTTTATTCCAAAATGAATTTTATGATCCCCATTAGTCCATTTCTATTTTTTTAAATTAATCATTCGTGAGATTATTCTACTTTGCAAATAATTGTTATTTCAACCGGGGAATTTGAAGGCAATGAAGAAATGCCAACCGAAGCCCGACTTCCAATGCAATTAGAACCCAGATTTTCTATCAAGATCTCAGATGCAAAATCCGCAACTTGAGTGTGGGCTGTAAATTCCTCCTCAGCATTTAAAAAAACATTCAACTGAAGGATGAAAGCAATTTTTTCGCCTTCTTGCAAACAGGCCTGCGCTGCATGTAAGGCATTTAAAGTTGCCAACCTTACAGCATCTCTGTGCGATTCTATTGAATCTGCAACGCTGATTTTTCCGGAATACAATAGATTTCCTGCTTTACGAGATGTCATTCCGGAAGTGAATATCATATCTGCGTGCCGAACAGCGGTAAATACTTGCCTTGTGGGATCGGTTGTTCTTTATCATTGCTCATATACTGTAGATCTCTGCCATTTTTACAATTCGTTTTGCTGCCGCAACTGCCGCAGCTGATCCTGGGAAAAGTTAAGCCGGATACTGTCGGTGCAGTTAGGGTCAAATTCTGTTCCCGGTGTAACTACCGCATTGGCCTGATAACGAAGCAAACGCACAAATGTATGTAAATCAACACTTAGCTCAGGAAGCTGCGGGAAGAGATAACTTCCTGCTTGCGGACAGACAGTTTGAAGTTTACCGGCATTGAATATTCGGTAATTCATCTCTGATTGCTTCATGTCCGCGAATACGATCTTCCAGCCAGCCTGGAGGTTCATTAAACCAGGTATCAAGAACGGATTGATTGTAACCTGCAGCACGAAGAGAAACGATGGCCTGCAGACGTTCCATTCTGTCAATCAATTTTGGTGTCCCGCATGCAACTCCCAGGCGGAATCCGCTGAGCGACTCAGTTTTTGAAGGTCCGATGATCGTGATGAGATTTTCCGGAACTACATCACAGGCACAAAGATGCGTGTATTTTTCACCGCTGTATAGCATCCTGGAATAGAGTTCATCAACAATTAATGTAACATTATATGCTGCTGCCAGAGCTGCGATCTGATTTATTGTAGTGCTTGAATAAACAAATCCGGTTGGGTTGTTGGGCGTTGAAAAAACAAAGACTTCTGTTCCACTTTTAAATGCATTTTCAAGTTGATTAAGATCAACACCCATTTTGGATTGAGCTTCTTTGTAATTCAAGGTGATTGGTACAACTTCTCCACCAAGGAAGACTACCAGCTTTCGATTTGCAAAATAATCAGGCGTAACCACAGCAACTTTTGTCCCGAAGTAACAGTAGTACCTAAGGCCAGAAACAAAGCACCTTGTGTTCCGGGAGCGATAATCAATTCATTTTCTGCTGAAATGGGTTTACCTGTAAATTTCCCAAGCCGTTCAGCCAGTCCAGTGCGGATTTTTGCTGCTCCCCGATACTCGGTGTACGCTTGCTTTGCACCTTTTTTAAAACCGTTATTCCAGGCCTCTTCAGCACCAGGCAAAGGGGTAAAAGCATCAACATCCCCATGTGAGAAATCAACAAAAATACCATCCAGTTTTTCACCAATCATTATTGAATTTAAATCTCCAAGAGATTGCCTGACCTCTTGTCCGGGAGCATGGTCTGCTTCAAGTAATTTAAATTTTTCTTCAAGTGTCATACTATTTTAATTCTCTTCTTAGTAATTCTTTCAAATGAATGCATTGGTTATATAATTACTAAATTAATTATTTATACGTTCCAATCCTGGATATCATTATGTCCTTTTAAAACACTGCAGTACGGGAAAATCAGTAAGTTAGGTTATTAACAAATCCTTCCAGCGTTTTTAAAATCAAATTTCAAAATCTGAAAAACCACTGTATTTAAAAATACCTGATTTTAAACCCTTGTGCTGTGGCTGCCGGTGTTAGGCATTGTTGCAAAATAGCCCTCATTTATTCATAATTATTTTTTTAAAATACGAATTGATATTTTAGAAGGTCGTTTTACATCATGATAAATACGATGTGTGGCTTTGATAAAATCTTTCTCATCGGCTTCATAAATATTTACAAACGATTGTGGATTTATATCAACTAAAGGAAACCAGGAATTTTGAACCTGGATCATAATTCTGTGCCCTTTTTTGAATTTATGCGCGGTATCGGGAATTTCAAATGAAACTTGGGTTACTTGATTTGATTTAAATGGTTCAGGTTTTTCAAAACTATTTCTAAATTTCCCTCTCATTACCTCTCCTCTTACCAACATTTGATAACCTCCCATTGGAACATTCATGTCATTCGTAGGATAATCATTTAATTCGTCAGGGAAAACGTCGATCAACTTGACAACATAATCAGCATCCGTACCCGTTGTACTCACATAAAAATTTACTTTTAAAGGTCCGACGATTGTAATGTCTTCTTCTAAAATGTCCGTTTGGAATACCATAACGTCTGGTCTGCGACCAGCAAAACGCTGGTCATCAGTTAAGTATTCTCTTGTTCTATCGAGATGAACATCTTCAGTATAAGGTACCGGCTTATTTGGGTCAACAACATACTCATCATAGCACTCTTCAACCGCCGGTTTATTAAAAGAAAGTTTTTCATCACACTGTAAGTACAAATCCTTGTTTTCAACATTATCAGGAGGCCAATTCTCAAATCCCCTCCATTCATTGGCTCCGGTAATAAATATGGAAGCTTCCGGAAGTTTCATCTCGCCTTTGTTTTTTAAATAATAATTGAAAAACTGCAACTCCAGATCTTTAAAATAGGTTGATGTATTGCTATTGAAGTGAATATTTCCTAGTTTTTCACCATTCCCACCTGCCCATTGCCCATGAGACCAGGGCCCCATGACCAAACGATTTTGAACAGTTTCATCATTTTGTGTTTCAATAGCCTCATATGTTTTTAAAGGTCCATAAAGATCTTCGGCGTCAAACCAGCCTCCAACAACCAGAACTGCAGGTTTAACTTTTTTAAGATGCGGGAGAACATTACGTTGTTTCCAGAATTCATCATAATTAGGATGTTTCATAAGATCAGACCAAAATTGGATACTATCTCCAAAATATTTTCTTTGGACATTCTTGAGAGGTCCTATATCTTTATAAAAATCATAATTGTCATTATTTTTAAATTCAAATGAAGAAGGACTATTTCGGGTTGGCTTCGGTCTTGGACGTCCAAATGATGAATAAAATGAAAATGCATCCATGAGGAAAAACGCTCCATTATGATGAAAATCATCTCCCAAAAACCAGTTAGTCACAGGGGCTTGAGGTGAGACAGCTTTAAGTGCCGGATGGGCATTTGGTAAGGCCATCGTTGAATAAAACCCCGGATAAGAAATGCCAAAAATACCTACAGATCCATTGTTGTTATCAATGTTTTTAACGAGCCAGTCAATGGTGTCGTATGTATCGCTGTTTTCATCAATTTCATTATTCTTTTTATTTGGATTAAACGGACGCACATCTTCGAATTTACCTTCGCTCATATATTTTCCCCGGACATCCTGAAAAACGATGATATATTTTTCCTTTAACAAGTGATTCAGATTACCTAATCTGTATGAATAATTCTTCTCATTGGGCTCGCTATTATAAGGGGTTCTTATGATTAATATTGGATGGGGTTCAGTCTTGTCCCTGGGAGTGTAAATGGAGGTAAATAACCGAATACCATCTCTCATAGTGACTTGTGCTTCGGCTTTATCGTATTGTTCTTTTACAAGGACGATACTTCCTTCCGGCGGGGAGATGGATTCCCTGCCCAAATTCAAGACAGTTGTCCCTCCGGGATATTTCCAGGTACCATATATCTTTTGCAATTCTCTTGAAAGTAATCCTTCGTAATTTTGCGTACCAGATTTAAGATTGAATGAATTATCTAAGACGATAAGTGTATCTGCCCGAAGTCCAAAAACTTCAAAATCCGGAATATCATAAATGGCTTTATAGCCAGAATCATTTCCTGTAATATGGAGGTTTATTCGTGTATTCGTGCCTTGAAAGTCAGCAATTCCATACCAATCTCCGGTTATTTCTTGAGAATACCCAAAATTTAAAATAAATTGGAATAGAATAAAAGTAATGGAAAGCTTTTTCATATTTCATGTTTTAATTGGTTGTTTGTAACGGTCAAGTATAAGCGTAGTGCGGGATTATAAGCACTTCACAACCGGCTTAACCTAATGTTTATTAATATTCAGTTCGTTCAATTTTAGCACTTTAGCCCGCATTACGCTTATACAATGTTGGCAACTGGTTTTGATTTGGACAAATTCTCTGCTAATTTAATATGAGATAGTTTTCTGGGGTATTTTCTGCCATTTAAGAACGCTCCTATAAAGGTGGAACGCACCAAATAATGGTAGGTCACAAGACAAAATACAGTGGTAGCGCTCATAACAAATAGGAATTTAAAGATTGCAGGAATGTTCCAGTCGGCTATTAATCCGGGAATGATTGCGGTTAAGGGTAAATGTAATAAAAACACCCAATACGAGGAATCCGATACATAACGCATAGTGGCCGAATGGCGACTACCAAACCGAATAAATAATCCGGTAATTCCAAAAATAAATAAGCAACAGTTTAAGGATTTTATGATGATTTTCACCCACAGGGCCATAGCTTTCAAATCTGCGAAAAAATACCAGGTAAAGAGCAATAAAGCCAGAGCCGTAAATACAAAATCGTATTTTTTAAAACTGCTTAAAAGCGATTTTGATCTAAACAACACCCAACCAAACATGTAGAAGAAGAAATAAAAAATAAAGGTATTAAAATCTGGTGTAAACCTTAACGATGTTGCAACCCAAGTGCGATTCATTATTAATAATAGCAAAAACGTAATAAAAGTAAATGCGATTATTTTTAAAAATGGACGTTGAATAACAAAACTTACGAGTTGACTTGATTTAGAGGTAAACCAAGGAAGTTTATTAAAAGTTAAACCTAAGACATAAGAAGCTCCAGAAAACATTAATAAATAATACAAAAACCAAAGATGCATGGTATGTCCAGGAACAAAAGCAGCTGGCTGAGAAAAGCTCTCGAGAGCAGTAGAAAACGGATTGCTTCCTTGCGCAAAAACAATATTAGAGTAACTGAAACTTATCTGTACTAAAGGCCATAGAAGCACTAAAAAGACAAGAAAAGGTAGAAAAATACGGTTTACCCTATTTTTTATCATTATTGAAGGTGATCGTTCATGAAATAGAAGCGAAGCGAAAAAGCCTGCTATCACAAAAAAGATTGGCATTCTAAAGACGTGGACAACGCTTGAAATCCAATCTAACGCTAAACCCGTAGAATTTGGGTCTTTTAATGGCCATGAAGCACCATAATCGGCAATAACATAAGTGTTGGCGGAGTGTATGACAATACCAAGCATCATCATAATCGCTCTTAAAGAGTCTAAGGCGTGTAATCGTTCGGTTTTATGCGCTTGTATTTTCATTTGATAGAATTAAATTATGTTTAGAATATTTCTGTGTTTAACTTGTTGCCAACTTGTTACATCCAAACAAATATATCTATTTATACATCATTGTTCCGGGATATCGTTAGTTTTTGACAACCTTGCGGGCTAAGGTCGCAGTGCTGACCCTATTCAGACAGCTTCCTCTTTTGTAGTCAATTTCTCAAAACGCTCCTTAAAATAAGGGGTCTCCGTACCCATCCAGGTATCCCAGAAGGTGAAATAGAGCCCATAATTATAGTTGAATTTTTTGTGATGGTCGTCGTGATGCGCCGCTCCGATCAGCCATTTTGCTAACGGGTGCCGAGCCCATTTGGTGGAATAAATTTCCACAGCCCCGTGGTTAATGGTGGCCGCAAGGGTCATAAATAAAAGGATAGCCAAAATGACCCCAATATGCAAAGGCAACCACAGGACCAATACAGGTAAGACAATGGCTTGTAATAAAGATTCCAAAGGATGAAAGGAGAATGAGGTAAAGGCTGAAGTTTGTAAACTCATGTGATGTTCCTTGTGTATCCATCTGTAAAACGGTGGTATGTGCATCCAGCGATGGAGCCAGTAATAAAAGGTATCCTGGATGATAAGCACAAGGAATACACTCAACACCGAATACCAGACAGGATAGGCATCAAAGTTTGTATAAATAGCTGTATGCCCCTGCTGCCACAAGATAATCACCCCCATCCCGAGCATTGTAAAGATGGCAGCACTGATCGCAGAACTGCGGATCTCCCTTCTAATTTGTCTGCTTCTCAATTTTGAAATACTTAGTAATCGATTCCGAAATTTGTCCCTCAACCAACGATGGAAAAAAAGATGATATACCCAGGATAAAATGAGATACCGAAAGAAGATTATAACAAAGAGGCCCAGTGATGACCAAAATAAATAAGGAGGATTTAGCTGTCCGATTTGTTTAAGATATTCCATCCCTATAAATTTAAGACTATTTTTTTCTTCTCCTCGTTTATGCTCTCCATGAAAAAGGCTCATCGGACCTATATCTGGACTTTGGTCCGTAAAAGAATTTTGTCATTGGTTAATCCTGTAAAAGGAAGTTATCAATTTGTTCAATTAAGTCTTTGGAATTTTCTAAAGAAAACTCCAGTTCTTGTTTAGTTTCTGTAAATAAAATTCTTTTAAAATTACTGATGCCTTGAAAAGTAGCCGCAAGGTGTCTGTAATCTATATTATTCCAAACAAGTGAATCAATCAAAGGTCCCTGGTCGTGTATTTTAGTCACGCCGAATGTATAATTATTCACGTAAGAAGCTACTTTACCCTGATAGTCTGTGGTAGTCTTTTCCACTCTGTTCATAAGAGCGGTTTTTACATTGTAAAAATTCCTGATGTTCGCTTTTAATGAGTCAGACAGGTTTTCAACTAAGCCTGTTTGAATTAAACTATTATACGTATTTGTGTTGTATGGGATTTGAACAACCCAGTTTGGGTTAAACTCAAACCTCATTATTTTAACTAAAGTATCAACAGTCGCATGGGTACTTGCAACCCTTGATCTTAAAGATTCATTTAAAGCATACTGTTCAATAATAAATGGCAGTCTTTCCTTAATCAATATCGTATCTTGTATTAAGTCACTTTTCAAGGCAGCCAAGGAGTTTTTTACCCTTATATCAGTTTTACGTTGTTCGTTCCAATTATTAATCTGAAGGGCAATTAAAATCCCAATGACAACAAGAACAATTTCACCAATGGCGTACTTTAGGTAGTTGGCGGTTTTGCCTTCTGTAACCAAATTTTGCCTTATCTGTCTAAAAAACTTTATCATATTTTTTGTTTTAATGTCCCCGCTCCAGCTGGCCCCTCACGATCAAAAGTCTGCCAGACCTTTGCTTACCGTTCGGCCCTCTAAAGAATTT